>CAVWFF010000077.1:0-129920 GCA_963754145.1 uncultured Actinomycetota bacterium | reverse complement strand
TACGACGAGAAGGATGGCAGCTGGACCTCCGGCACCTTCCGCACCGCCGCCCAGCGGCCTGCCCGCCGTCGCCGCCATGGGCTTCGACGTCATCTACATGCCGCCGATCCACCCGATCGGCGTCCAGCACCGCAAGGGCCCGAACAACACCCTGATCGCCGGTCCGCACGACCCCGGCTCGCCGTGGGCCATCGGCTCGCCAGGAGGGCGGCCACGACGCCATCCACCCGGACCTGGCACCTTCGAGGACTTCGACGCCTTCGTGGCGCGGGCCGCGCGAGCTCGGGCTGGAAGTCGCCCTGGACCTGGCGCTGCAGGCCGCCCCGGACCACCCTGGGTCAAAGCCACCCCGAATGGTTCACCACCCGCGTCGACGGCACCATCGCCTACGCGGAGAACCCGCCGAAGAAGTACCAGGACATTTTCCCGCTCAACTTCGACAACGACCCCGCGGGCCTCCACGCGAGATCCTGCGGATCGTGAGCTCTGGGTCAGCCACGGCGTCAAGATCTTCCGGGTGGACAACCCGCACACCAAGCCCGTGTGGTTCTGGGAGTGGCTGATCGCCAAGGTCAACAAGAAGCACCCCGACGTCGTCTTCCTCGCCGAGGCGTTCACCCGCCCGGCCATGATGCACGCGCTGGGCCGGGCCGGCTTCCAGCAGTCCTACACCTACTTCACCTGGCGGAACACCAAGGAGGAACTGCGAGGAGTACTTCAACGAGGTCAGCCACGAGTCCGCGGCCTTCTTCCGGCCGAACTTCTTCGTCAACACCCCGGACATCCTCACGCGTACCTGCAGTTCGGCGGCCCGGCGGCCTTCAAGATCCGTGCCGCCCTGGCCGCCACGGCGGCCCGCTCTGGGGCGTCTACGCCGGCTTCGAACTCTACGAGCACGTGGCCCGGCCCGGGCGCCGAGGAGTACATCGACAACGAGAAGTTCGAGTACAAGGCCCGCGACTGGGACGCTCCCGGCGGCGGAAGGCCGGGCGCACCGCTGGCCCCGTACCTGACCCGGCTCAACGCGATCCGGCGCGCGCACCCGGCCCTGGGGACCTGCAGAACCTGACGGTGCACCACGGCGACGACGAGACCACCGTGGTGTACTCCAAGCACAAGACCCTGCCGGACGGCACCAAGGACACCCTCATCATCGTCGTCAACGTGGACCCGCACGGCACCCGGGAGAGCACGGTGTCCCTGGACCTGCCGCGCTGGAACTGGACCCGGAGACTGACGCACAACGGCCGTTCATGGTGGATGACCTGCTGACCGGCGAGAGCTGGGAATGGGGCGAGTACAACTACGTGCGCCTGGACGCGCACGTCGAACCCGCCACATTCTCAGCATCCGGAGGTAGCGCCAGTGAGGTCCAGCCCGGCCAGCCAGCACTTCACCCCGAGGGCTTTGAACTGAACGCCCGGGCCTCCAGCACGATCCCCTCTGGTACCGCAAGGCGGTCTTCTACGAGGTGCTGGTCCGGGGCTTCGCGGACGGCAACGGCGACGGCTCGGGCGACTTCCACGGGCTGATCGAGAAACTGGACTACCTGCAGTGGCTCGGGGTCGACTGCCTGTGGCTCCCGCCGTTCTTCCAGTCACCGCTGCGCGACGGCGGCTACGACATCTCGGACTACAACTCCGTGCTGGACGAGTTCGGCACCATCAGCGACTTCAAACGGCTCGTCGCCGAGGCCCACGCCCGCGGCGTCCGGGTGATCATCGACCTCCCCTGAACCACACCTCGGACCAGCACCCGTGGTTCCAGGAATCCCGCAAGGACCCGGACGGGCCCGTTCGGCGACTTCTACGTCTGGAGCGACACGGACGAGAAGTACGCAGACGCCCGCATCATCTTCGTGGACACCGAGGAATCCAACTGGACCTTCGACCCCATCCGCCGGCAGTTCTTCTGGCACCGGTTCTTCAGCCACCAGCCCGACCTGAACTTCGAGAACCCCAAGGTCATCGACGCGCTCTTCGACGTCGTGCGGTTCTGGCTGGACCAGGGCATCGACGGCTTCCGGCCGACGCCATCCCGTACCTCTTCGAGGAGGAGGGCACCAACTGCGAGAACCTGCCCGCCACCCACGATTCCTGCGCCAGCTGCGCGGATGGTGGACGAAAGTACCCGGGCCGCGATCATTCGCCGAGGCCAACCAGCCGCCGGCCGAAGTGGTGGAGTACTTCGGCACCGAAGAGGAACCGGAATGCCACATGGCCTTCCACTTCCCGATCATGCCGCGGCTGTACTACGCGCTGCGGGACCAGAAGGCGGCGCCCATCATCGACACGATGAAGGACACCCCGGACATCCCGAAGGCGCCCAGTGGGGCACGTTCCTGCGCAACCACGACGAACTGACGCTGGAAATGGTCACCGCCGACGAGCGCGCCGCGATGCTCGGCTGGTACGCGCCGGACCCGCGCATGCGCGCCAACATCGGCATCCGCCGCCGGCTGGCCCCGCTGCTGGACAACTCCCGCTCCGAGATCGAACTGATCAACGCCCTGCTGCTCTCCCTGCCCGGCAGCCCGTTCCTGTACTACGGGGACGAGATCGGCATGGGCGACAACATCTGGCTCGAGGACCGCGACGCCGTCCGCACGCCGATGCAGTGGAACCCGGACCGCAACGCCGGGTTCTCCACGCCGACCCCGGCAAGCTCTACCTGCCGGTGATCCAGTCGCTGGTCTACAACTACAGCACGTCAACGTCGAGGCGCAGCTGGCGCACAGCGCTCGCTGCTGCACTGGGTGCGCCAGATGCTGGCGGTGCGCAAGGAGCACCCCGCGTTCGGGCTGGGCGACTTCGAGGTCCTGCTAGCCGACCCACGATTCGGTGCTCGCGTTCGTGCGGGTCGACCGGCGCGAGCGCGACAGCGAGCTGAGCCTGAAGCGACTCGACATCGAGTGTGCGCTCGGCGACGGCGCGGACGTCGATCCCGAGGTGGTCTGGCGGACTTGGTACTCCAGCACGTCGGGCGACCTCACCAGCACGGGCACGCGCGCCCGCGTGCAGGGTCGCTCCGACGACAACTTCCGGTACGGCGCAGTGACCATCCACCCACTCGTCATCCGGGTCCGTGCTGGTGAGGTCGCCCGACGTGCTGGAGTACCAGTCCGCCAGACCACCTCAGGGATCGACGGTCCGCGCCATCGCCGGAGCTCGATGTCGAGTCGCTTCAGGCTCAGCTCGGTGCTGCGCTCGCCCGGGCCGGACTCGCCAACCCTGACACTGAGGAGGTCCGTCCGCCCTGCGCCGAGGCACGAACCGGCGCAGCTTTCCTCCTGGGTCGCGAGCGAGGTTCGGCTCACGATGGACCGTGATGTCAGGGTTGGCGAGTCCGGCTCGGGCGAGCGCGGCACCGAGCTGAGCCTGAAGCGACTCGACATCGAGTGTGCGCTCGGCGACGGCGCGGACGTCGATCCCTGAGGTGGTCTGGCGGACTTGGTGCTCCAGGCGTCGGGCGCCTCACCAGCACGGACGGCTGACGCGTGTGGATGGTCACTGCGCCGTACGGAAGTTGTCGTCGGGGCCACCCTGCACACGGGCGCGAGGTGTCCGTGCCCGGCTGCGGCCGGCTGCTGGACGAAGGTGTCGGTCAGCTCGTAGCGGATGAGCGGTTGCAACCGGTTGCCCAGGTTCGTGACCAGGACGGCGGCGCACGGCGTTCCGGGCGGGACCGCGCGGTACTCCTCGTCGACCAGCTCGATGATGCACCCGTCCTCGGCGAAAGTGATCACGTCCGCGTCCGGTTCGCTCGCGCCCACCAGCCCTTCCGAGGACCCGAAGCTGTCGATCAACGGTGCTCCGAACCCCTCCGAGATCGCCGCGCGCAGTTCGGGTGTGCAGGTCTCGCTGGTGCTGGTGACCATCATCGGTGCGATCCGCAGGCGGCCCGCCCGCCGCTCTCTGGCGAGTCGCGCCAGGACGGACGGATAGCCGTAGAGCGCGGGAGCCTGCAGCGCGTTGAGACGATCGACGATCTCCGGCAGGGGCTGGGTGACGGGCACACTCAGGAACCTGAACGGCAGTGCCGTATCGCCTTCGCACAGCGGTGCCGCGATACCGGTGGCGTGGACGGGAGAGCCGGCCGCGACCATCGCGATCGGCAGCCCTCCGGGCGGCGGTCCGCCCATCGCCTCGAGACGCACGAGCAGGCCGCGCACCAGTGTGCCGAAGAACTGCACGGCAGCTGGTACGTCGAGCATGAACACCCCGCGCTGGCCGGAGCTGCCACCCGAGGTCAGGGCGAGGTAGGAACCGAGCACGGTGGCAGGTTCGGGACCCGCCCCGGCCAGCGCGCGCTCCGCCGTACAGCGGTTGAGCCGGCGGTCGGTGAACACGTCGT
This sequence comes from uncultured Actinomycetota bacterium, assembly GCA_963754145.1. Taxonomy (GTDB): domain Bacteria; phylum Actinomycetota; class Actinomycetes; order Propionibacteriales; family Nocardioidaceae; genus Marmoricola. The sequence continues at coordinate 125,567 of CAVWFF010000077.1, read as the reverse complement.
CGAGCTCGGTCATCATCTCTGACTTGGTCATCACCGGCAGCTGCGTCAGGTCTCGCGCGTCGACCGCGTCAGTGTCGATGCCACGCAGCCGGCGCGCGTGGAACCGGGAGTGCTCGACCGCATGGGCCAGCAAGGCACTCAGCCGGTGCTGCTGGTGCGCGGCGATCCGGGCACGGCTCCAGTCGATCCGCGCAACGTGTTCGGGGAAGCTTGCCAGCAGCGCGGTCTGCAGGTCGTCACGGAGTGCGCGGAACGAGCCTTGCTGAGCGGTTGTGGTGGGCATCGGGCCCTCCTGGGTTTGGTCTTTCTGCAACAGAGTCTTCGTCGGACCCGACCACAACGAGTGCCCGGCCCAACAGGTCGACCAGGTGGTCGAGTCGGAGCTCCGACGTGCCCGAAGCCCTCTCGAGGACGCGGCCCGCATCGATGGCGATGATCAGCTCGGCGAACGCGCGGGGCGGGTACGCCGACGTGAGCCCGGCCCGGGCCAGGACATCTGCGATCGCCTCGGTGAAATGGTCGAGGGTCTGGGCATGCAGCGCGGCATACCGGGCATTGAGCGCTGGGTCACGCGCGGCGATGACCCGGAACTCGATCAGCAGCCGGGACCAGTCGCCACCGTCCTCGGAGAGCCGGGCGTTGGCCTGCAACAGAGCGTCCAACCCCGCCAGCCCTGCCAGGCCGGCACAGAGACGCCGGTTCTGCTCGGCCCGCTCGGCGATGCGTCGCTCGAGCAGCGCGAGGAACAGGTCGGGCTTGCCCGCGAACTGCGAGTAGACGACGCCCTTGGAGAAGCCGGCCTCCTCGGCGATGGCATCCAAGGTGGCGCCGGCGTACCCACGCTCGAGGAACACCCGACGAGCGGCGGCCAGCACCAGCCCGCGGTTTCGCTCCCCCTGCTCAGCCCTGGTCAACCTGGTCGCCATGAGCGAGAATCTAGTACCGTCAGTATTTGAATGTCAATGGTTTTTGGATACCGACGATATTTCAATCCAGACTGAGCCCCTGAGCGTGCTCGCGTCAGACCATCGTCGCGTGCGGGCGGCCGGGGTCGTCGTACGCCGGCGTCGGCTGACCGGCGCGCAGCGCCTCGAGCTGCGCGCAGACCGCGACGCCGTAGAAGAGCGCGATCGCGGACAGCAGCGACCAGAGCAGCAGCGCGACGATGCCGGCCAGCGGGCCGTAGGTGCTGCCGAAGGACGCGCTGACGTGCACGTACGCCGCCAGCGCCGCCGGTGGCGCAGCATGCGTCAGCAGCGACCGCGACGCCCGGCCCGAGCGCCAGCCAGGACAGCGCGGGCTGGCGCCGGCGGGGGGCGTGGTCGAGCAGCACCGCGATCGCGAACACCAGCAGCGCCGTCCCGACCGGCCAGCGCGCGAGCTGGAACGCCAGCACGGTGCCGTCGGACCAGCCGTAGCTCGGCGGCCATCGCGTCGGCGAACGCCCGCCGGCCACCAGCAGCAGGAAGCCGAGGCCGACCGGGACCGCCAGGACCGCCGTGAGCACCGCGGCGCGGCCGTACTTCGCGACGCGCCGGCCGGTCGCGGCGGATGCCGTAGATCCGGTTGGCGCCGCGCTCGACCTGGCGCCATCGCGGTGGTCATCGAGAGCAGCGCGAAGCACAGGCCCGAGCGTCAGCGCGACCTCGCCGGCCCGCTCGCTGCTGCTCGGGGCCGGTGACCGCGCTGGCCAGCGCGTCGCTGGCGCCGTGGCCGGGGGAGACCGTCTCGATCGTCCGGGCGACCACCTCGCGCCGGCCGCTCCTCGTCGAGGTCGGCGGCCAGCCCGGTCAGCGCGAGCAGGAACGGCACCACCGCGAGGCAGGCCTGCAGCGCCAGCGCCCGGCTGTTGGTGAAGCCGTCGCCGTAGCCGGAACCGGACGAACGCGCCCACCGCGATCCGGCGCAGCCCGAACGTGCGGGCCAGGCGCCAGGCGTCCTCGGCGTCCAGCTCGTCGCCGTCCATCTCGACGGTCACGGGGACGGTGCGGGCGGTGGTCACCCGGGTCATCCTGTCAGTGGGCTCAGCCCGGCGGAACGACCAGACGGGTGTCCATGCCGGTGCCGTACGACGGGTCGCTCGCGTACGTGCAGCGAACGCCTGGCGCACGCCGCCTCGAGCTCGTCGGACGAGACCTCCACGGCGGTTCCGGTCACGTAGACCGCTGCGGTCTCCCCGGGCAGCCGGCTGGAGTCGTAGACGACCAGCTCGACCCGGGAGTCGCGGGCGATGTTCCGCGGTGCTGGGCCTCGGGCGACGAGGCCCAGCAGGGACAAGGTGAGGGAGGCAGCGAAGTTGGCCGCCCAGGCGGCGGTGAAGTCCACGTCGTGGTGGTGGTGGGGTCGCGGGTGGCCTATCTGGGAGACGTCGGGACTACGAGGAGGGCACGGTGGTCGTGGAGTGCGCCTGCGCGCTTACTGCCTCGTGGGGTTAGGCACCCTCGTGGCCCAAGCCGCATGTTCACCTTCAACACCAGTGAAGACAAGCACGCGGGCCGGGGGTGCCGGGCCCGTTGAAATAGAACGTGTAGATGTCGTGCCCTTCTCGCCCGCGAGGTTGCCGAGTTCATGGGCGTCACCGAGCCGGCGATCTGCCCCGCGCGCGGCGTGGTCGACTTCTGGAGGTCGAGCACGAGGGGCGGCGATGGTTCCGACGGGACCACCTCGAAGCTCGTGAGGCATGCGGATCTGGTGAATCCGCCACGACGCGCGTAGCGTCGCAGACGACCCAGGAGGTGGGCCATGGGATGGGCCATCGCAGCAGTCGTGATCCTCGCCCTGCTCATCCTCGCCTGGCGCGCCGATCGCCGGAATGACCGCAGAGCCAGGAGCCCTGACGATCACACGGAGCCTGAGCGGCATGGGCACCCGGGAACATTCTTCAGGCGGGCTCTTTAAGCAAGTGTGGGCCACACCTTGATAGAACCCGGCTTCTACCTGTGGTCCTCACCGCACGGCTACCAGTTCCTGCGCGACCACCGCGGCACCACCGACGTCCACCACGACGGAGCCACCCCACCCGCCCGACGAGCAAGCGACCCCGCGCGTTGCGGGGAGGCGTGAAGGGAGGTCGTCCAGCGACCGACCGCCTCCCCACCCAGCCAGCGAGCACGAGAGTCGGTGTGGGCGGGCCGGTGCGGGCGGGGCGCTGCCGGCAGGGAGCGTAAAAGGCGGCGTGGCGGCGCCGCAGTGCGCAACCACCGCAGACGCCGTCGCCGACACGGCAACCCCAGCGACTGCCGGTAGCGACCCGTCAGCGCCGGCTCGACGAGACCCTCGAGCCACCGACGCCTGACCCCCCACCCACCCCCGTCCGCCGATCTCAGCGCACCAGGATCTGCCGGGACGCGTGCTCCGGGGGCGCCACCCGCCGCTTCGCGATCCGGGCGGCGACGTCGTCCGGGAACGGCGTCGTCCGCCCGGCGGCGGTGTCGACGTGGACGCCGAGGATCTCCTCGGTCGCGCGCAGCCGGCCCGTCGGCGCACAGCTCGTGCCAGATCCAGAGCAGCTTGCCGGTCGCCCCGATCACCCACGACCGCGACCTCGAGGTCGACGCCGGCCGCGACCTGGTCGAGGTAGCGCACGTGCGCCTCGACCGTGAACAGCGAGGCGGCGTGCGCCGCGCGGTACTCCGGGCCGAGCCCGACCGCGTCCATCACGGCGTCGGTGGCGTGGCCGAGCACCAGCACGTAGTACGGCTCGGAGAGGTGGCCGTTGTAGTCGATCCACTCGTCCAGCACCGGCTCGCGCCAGACGACCGGCTCTCCCGACGGACTCGTCATGCGCGGCCGAGCGCGCGCAGGACGGCGATCACGCCGCGGTCGCGCTCGGCGACCAGGTCGTCGATCGATGCGGCCGGCCGCCTCGCGCTCGCAGCCCGTCGACCACGGCGTCGCGCAGCTCGGGCGTGAGCTCGGCCGCCTCGAGCCGGGTCCACGGCGACTTCAGCGACGGGCCGAAGTGGTCGAGCATGTGCGCCATCCCGCCCTGGCCGCCGGCCAGGTGGAAGGTCAGCATCGGCCCCTGCACCGGCCAGCGCAGGCCCGGGCCCGTCGGTGATCGACAGGTCGATCTGCTCGACCGTCGCCTCCCCCGCGGCGACCATGTGCAGCGCCTCGCGCCACAGCGCCTCCTGCAGCCGGTTGGCGATGAAGCCGGGCACCTCGCGGTCCATGGTGATCACCGACTTGCCGGCGTGCCGGAAGAAGTCCGAGGCCCACGCGACCGCGGCTCGGGTGCGGTCTGCTCGCCGCCGACCACCTCGACCAGCGGGATCAGGTACGGCGGGTTGAACGGGTGGCCCGACGACCGTGCGCTCCGGGTGGGCGCACTTCACCTGCATCTCGGTCATCGGCGTAGCCCGACGTCGACGACGAGATCACCACGTGCGGCGGGCGTCGCCGCGTCGATCTCGGCCAGCAGCCGGCGCTTGAGCTCGAGGTCCTCCGGCGCGCTCTCCTGCACGAAGTCGGCCTCCGCGACGGCCGTCGCCGAGGTCCGGCTCGTAGCGCGAGCCGGTCGCGGCTCGCGCCGTCGGCGCAGGCCGAGCTCGGTCAGCGCCGGCCAGGCCGCGTCGACCAGGTGGCGCAGCCGCTCCTCGGCGTCCGGGCGCCGGGTCCCACGCGACCACGTCGTAGCCGCGGGCCAGGAAGTAGGCCACCCAGCCGCCGCCGATGACGCCGGCGCCGACGCAGGTGACGGTGCGGACGTCCGCCGGGTCCGGGCGGCTCGTCGGTCATCTCAGGTCCTCGGCTTCAGCTGCGAGGATCTCGCGGCCCTCGTCCGGGGTCGCGACCTCGGCAGCCCATCGCCTCGATGATCGTCCGCGCCCGCTCGACGAGCTGGGCGTTGGTCGCCTTGACGCCCTTGCTCAGGTAGAGGTTGTCCTCGAGCCCGACGCGCACGTGGCCGCCGAGCAGCACCGACTGCGCCACCCACGGCATCTGCATCCGGCCGAGCGCGAACGACGCCCACACGGCGCCCTCGGGCAGCTGGTCGACCATCGTGGCCAGCAGCAGCGGGTCGGCGGGCGCGCCGTACGGGATGTCCATGCAGAGCTGGAACATCGGCGGCGCGTCGATCAGCCCCTCCTCGACCAGCTGGTTGGCGAACCACAGGTGGCCGGTGTCGAAGATCTCCATCTCGCACGCGGACGCCGAGCTCCTGGATCTTCTTGGCGCCGTCGCGCAGCATGTCCGGGCGTGCTGACGTAGACCAGGCTGCCCTCGCCGAAGTTGAGGCTGCCGCAGTCGAGCGTGCAGATGTCCGGGAGCAGCTCCTCCACGTGCTTGAGCCGCTCGACGCCGCTGACCAGGTCGGTGCCCTCGACGAACGTCGGTCGGGTCCTGCGGGTCGAGCATCAGGTCGCCGCCCATGCCCGCGGTGGTGTTGATGATGACGTCGACGTCGGCTGGCGCGGATCCGCTCCACGGCCTCGCGGTAGAACGCCACCTCGCGCGAGCCCTTGCCCGTCTCGGGATCGCGCACGTGGACGTGCACGATGGTCGCGCCCGCACGCGCCGCGGCGATGCCGGACTCGGCGATCTGCTCCGGGGTCACCGGCACGTGCTCGGAGCGGCCGACGGTGTCGCCGGCGCCGGTGAGGGCGCAGGTGATCATGACCTTGCGGTTCATCGTGTGCTTCACGGTGCTGCCTCCTGCTCGGTGGTGCTGGGTTGTCGGTCCGACGCTACAGCGGCTCGCGGCGAGGGCGACGGCAGGCCCGAGATAGCTGAGGTCGCGGTCCTGCCGGTCGACGAGGACGTCGTCGTAGGGCCACTGCGAGGTCTTCACGACGACCACGTCGAGGTCGCGGTCGACGTACGCGAACTGGCCGCGGCTGCCGTCGGCGGTCGCCCGCCGTCCGGTGGTGTCCAGCGGCCACCAGTGGTAGCCGAAGCCGGCGTGCGTGGTGATGCTGCTGGGCAGCCGGCCGGTCTCGATGAACGGGTACGGCGCGCGCGTGCTGCCGGTGCACCCAGTCCGGGTCGAGCACCTGCTCGCCGGCGACGGTGCCGTCGAGCTGCGAGGAGCCCGACCCGGGCCCAGTCGCGCGCGGTCGCGGCGAGGCTGCCGCCGGCCATCGGCGACGCCCGCGGCGTCGACGCCGACGAAGGCGTCGCGACGTGCAGCCGAGGGCGCGCCACAGCGCGCCGAGCGCCATCGGCGTACGGCGCGCCGGTCGCCCGCTCGCGCACCCAGTCGAGGACCTGCGAGTCGGCGGTGCAGTACTCCCAGCGGGTGCCGGGCGCGACCGCGGGCCGACCTCGGCCAGCAGCGCGCGCGAGCTCGCCGCCGCCGGCGGCCGAAGCAGGCGAGCAGCCGGCTGGCCAGGCTGGTCGGGTCGCGGTGGTCCTCGACCCAGTCGACGCCGGTGGTCATGGTCAGCACGTCGCGCACGGTGCACGGCGTCGTAGCCGCTGCCGGCCAGCTCGGGCACGTGGTCGACGACGCGGTCGTCGAGGCGCCAGCGCACCCGCCGCGCACGGCGACGCCGACCAGGTGGGCGAGCGCGGACTTGGTCATCGAGGCGCCGAGGAAGCAGGTCGTCGGGGCCGAGTCCCTCGGCGTACCACTCGTGCACGACCTGCCCGTGCCGCAGCACGACCAGCGAGGTGCCGTGGGTGAACGCGTTCCACCCGCCGAGGTCGAACATCCGTCCGGCGCCGGCGATCGCGACGTCGAGGTCGTGCGGCTCCCCCGGCAGCGGCGTCGAGCCGCCGGCGAGGACAGTGCGGAACGACTGCGCCAGGGCGCCGTCGGTGGCGTGCTGGGGGTCGACGAAACGGAGTCCCGACAGCCGGGACGTGGTCTCGGTGCGCCATCAGTCGATGCGCGGACTGTTGGCGAGCAGCCGCTTCGTGTACTCCTCCTTCGGCGACTCCATGACCTCGACGACCGAGCCGGCCTCGACGACCCGGCCGGCGTTGAGGATCTGGACGCGGTCGGCGATGGAGCGCACCAGCGCGAGGTTGTGGGTGACGAAGAGCATGCTGATGCCGCGCGGCGAGCCGCAGCGACTCCAGCAGCGAGACGATCGAGCCCTGCACCGAGACGTCGAGCGCCGAGGTGATCTCGTCGCAGACCAGCACGTCGGGCTCGGCGGCCAGGGCCCGGGCGATCGCGACCCGCTGCCGCTCGCCACCGGAGAGCCGGCTGGCCTGGTACTTCAGCACGGCCGGGCCGAGCGCCACCTGGTCGAGCAGCTCGACCACGCTGCTCGGTGGCGGCCTTGCCGCTCGGCGATGCCGAACAGCTCCATCGGCCGCTTGACGATCTGCTCGATCGTGAGCCGCGGGTTCAGCGAGAGGTACGGGTTCTGGAAGATGTACTGGATCCGCTTGCGGTCGGCGGCGCTGCGGCTGCGCGAGCCGTGGCCGAGCTGCGTGCCCTCGAACGTCGATCGTGCCGGTCCAGTCCTTGTGCAGGCCGCCGACGCAGCGCGAGATCGTGGTCTTGCCGGAGCCGGACTCGCCGACCAGCGCCACCACCTCGGCCTTGCCGACGTCGAAGGTGACGTCGAAGACGACCTGCTTGCGGCCGTAGAAGATGCCGAGGTCCTCGAGGCTGAGGATGACGTCGCGCGGCTTGTCGGGGTCGGCGTCGGGCACCGTGCCGCGGGAGATGTCCCACGTCGCCGATCTCGCTCGGCCCGGATGCAGCGCACCTGGTGGCCCGGGCGCGATCGTCGCGGAGCTCGGGCACGTCCTGCTTGCAGGCGTCGACCACGAACTCGCACCGGTCGTGGAACCGGCAGCCGTGCGGGCGCGCGCCGGGCGCCGGCGTGCGGCCGGGGATGCCGCTGAGCGCGCGGGCCTGGCTCAGGTGCGGGATCGAGTCGAGCAGCGCCCGCGTGTAGGGGTGCGTCGGGCGCGGCGAAGATCGTCTCCCGGGCGCCGAGCTCGGCGATCTGGCCGGCGTACATGACCGCGACCCGGTCGGCGATGTTGGCGATCACCGCGAGGTCGTGGGTGACGTAGAGCGCGGCGACGCCGTGGGTGCGGCACAGCTCGCCCATCGTCTCGCAGCACCATGCCCTGCGTGGTGACGTCGAGACCGGTGGTCGGCTCGTCGAGCACCAGCACCTTCGGCTTCGGCAGGAACGCCATCGCCAGCGCGACGCGCTGCACCTGGCCACCGGAGAGCTGGTGGGAGTAGCGGCGCAGGAACTCGTCGTCGTTGGGCAGGCCGACCTCGGCCAGGCCGTCGCGCGCGCCCTGGAGTCGCGACTCGGCCGTGCCGATGCCGCGCAGCTCCATCAGCTCGACGATCTGCTTGCCGATCCGGATGCTCGGGTTGAGCGCCGAGGCCGGGTCCTGCGGGCACGTAGGCGATCTCCTCGCCGCGGAGCTTGCGCACCTGCTGCCACGGCAGGCCGAGCACGTCGCTGTCCTCGAAGAGCACCTTGCCGCGCTCGAATCAGGGCGCCGGCGCGCGTGTAGCCGAGCAGCGAGGTGCCGACGGTGGTCTTGCCGGAGCCGGACTCGCCGACCAGGCCGACGACCTCGCCGGGCTTGAGCACCAGGTCGATGTCGTCGACGACGTCGACGCCCGGCCGGGCGGTGAGGCCGATCCGCAGGTCCTCGATGACGATCCCGCCGCGCCGCCGTGCGGTCGGCGTGGCCGGGTCCTCGGTCGCGGCGGTCATCAGTCGTCCCCTCCGCTGGCTGACCTGGGCGATGCCGTCGGCCATCAGGTTGGTGCCGATGGTGAAGATCGCGATGATCAGCACGGGCGCCAGCACGGCCCAGGGCTGGGTCGACGAGCGCCGAGCCGGTTCTCGTTGATCATCTGGCCCCAGTTGGCGGCGTTGGGGTCGGTGGAGAAGCCGAGGAACCCGAGCGCCGCCGACCAGGCCGATCGAGTAGGTCAGCCGCAGGCCGGCCTCGGCGAGCAGGGGCGCGTTCATGTTCGGGCAGCACCTCGGCCAGGATCACCCGCGAGCGCTTCTCGCCCAGCGCCTCGGCGGCGTAGCACGAAGTCGCGGGACACGATCCCGAGCGCGACGCCGCGGGCCACGCGCGCGACGCGTGGCGCGTGCGAGATGCCGACGAGCAGCGATGATCATCCAGGCCTTCGGCTGGGCGACCGCGGTGAGCACGACCAGCGCGAGCAGGATCTGCGGGAAGGCGAGCAGCGACGTCGTTGAGGCGCATGATCACCTCGTCCCACCAGCCGCCGCCGTACGCCGCGACGACGCCGATAGTGATGCCGACCACCATGCCGAGCAGGGTGCCGAGCACGGCGATCACCAGCAGATCTCGTGCCGCCGTACATGAGCCGGGACCAGCACGTCCTGGCCGAGGTAGTCGGTGCCGAGGAACCCCTGCTTGCGAGTAGGGCGGGCCGACCACCTCGTTCTCGCCGTACGGCGCGAAGAGCGGGCCGAAGATCGCGAACAGCGCCACCAGCACGGTGATCACCGAGGCCGACGTGAACCGCTTCTGCCGCAGCGCCTTGCGGAAGGTCGACGGCTCCGCGGGCAGCGATCGCGGGGGTGGCGGAGCGTGCGGCTGTCGGTGCTCATGACGAGATCGCCGTCCTCGCGCGGGGGGTCAGCAGGATGGAGAGCAGGTCGGCGACCAGGTTCACCACGACGTAGACCGCCGGCGATGATCATGCTCAGCGCCTGCACCATCGGCACGTCGTGGTTGCGGACCGAGTCGACGAGCTGGAGGCCGATCCCGGGGTAGGCGAACAGCGTCTCGACGAGCACCACGCCGCCGGCCAGCCAGGCCAGCTGGAGCGCGATCACCTGGATGCCGGGCACGATCGCGTTGAGCAGCGCGTGCTTGCGCATCACCACCGTCTCGGGGATGCCCTTGAGCCGGGCCAGCTCGACGTAGTCGCTGTCGAGCACCTCGAGCAGGGTGGCGCGCACGATCCGGGAGACGTACGGCGCGACCGCCAGCACCAGCGTGAGCGACGGGCAGGATCATCGACTTCGGGTCGTCCCAGGGTGGCCGCCGTCGGCGAGGTGATCGTCACCGCCGGGCAGCCAGTGGAACACCGTGGTGGAGAACAGCGCGACGAGCAGGATGCCGATCACGAACTCGGGCAGCCCGGCCAGCGCCGAGCAGGATCGTCTGGATGATCGTGTCGCGGCCGCCGGCGCCGGTAGTTGCGCCGAGATCATCGCGATGCCGAACGCGAGCGGGATCATCACCATCGCCGAGAGGAGCACCAGCACCAGCGTGTTGACCACGTTGTGGCCGATCAGCTCGGCAGACCGGCTGCTGGTTGGCGAGCGAGGTGCCCAGGTCACCGGTGAGCAGGCCGCCGAGCCAGTCGAAGTAGCGCGCTGACGAGCGACTCGTCGAGGTTCAGCTGCGTCGGTCGAGCTGCGGCGACCCGCGCCGGGGTTGGCGTTGTAGTCCCTGCCGAGGATCGCCCGGACCGGGTCACCCAGGGCGGTCGTGGCGACGAAGACCAGGACCGAGACCAGCCACAGCGTGAGGACCGCGAGCCCGAGCCGGCGGGCGAGCCACACGGCCCAGGCGGCGGCGCCGTGCTGTCCCCGCGGCGGCGCGACCTCCTCCAGCGGTTCGGGGAGCGTCGCGACGTCGGCCATGGTCATGGCTCGAGACCGAGACGGTCTTGAAGTTGTAGGAGCCCGAGCGGGCGGTACTTGCTGGGCTCGAGGCCCTGCACGTTCTGGCGCGAGCCGTCGACCTGCTGGCGGAAGCCCCAGATGATGTAGCCGCCCTCGTTGTACTCGATCTCCTGCGCGTCGTGGAGCAGCGTCGGTTGCGCTTGGCCTCGTCGATCTCCCGCTGGGCCGCGGCGATCGAGGTCGCGGTGAACTTCTGGTTGTCCCAGTGGGTCTCGTTGTAGGTGCCGCCCTTCGAGCGAACGCGCCGACCGCGGCCTGCGGGATGTAGTTGCGGGTGTTCCAGAAGTCCTGGGCGAACGGGTACGACAGGTAGTCGTCGCCGTAGAACGGGGTCTTCTTGGTCACCTTGACGTCGACGCCGGCCTCCTTGGCCTGCTCGCACGAACAGGTTGGCCGCGGCCGGCGCGACCGAGCCGATGTCGTCACCGGTGAACAGCTCGACCTGCAGGCCCTCCTGGCCGGCCGCGCTTGAGCAGCGACTTGGCCTGGTCGATGTCCTGCTCGCGCTGGGGCAGGTCGTTGGCGTAGGCCACGTCGAACGGCGCGTAGAGGTCGTTGCCGAGCGAGCCGTAGCCGCTCAGGGCGTCTGGTCGATCATCTGCTGGCGGTCGACGATCAGGCGCATCGCCTGGCGCACGCGGACGTCGGAGAACGGCGCTGAGTCGACGCGCATCGTGAACGGCACCCAGGCGCCGGACTCGGACTCGAGGACGCTGCCGCCCTGCGCCCTTGATGGTGTCGATCAGGTTGTAGGGCAGGTTGTCGATCGTCTGGATCTGGCCGGCCTGGAGCGCGTTGACCTTGGCGCTGGCGTCGGGGAAGTCCTGGATGTGCAGCTCGTCGACGAACGCCGTGTCGCCCCAGTAGTCGTCGTACTTGGTGAAGGTGCTGGTCTTGCCGGGCGTGAACGACTTGTACTTGAACGCGCCGGTGCCGACGGGGTTCTTCGGGTCGTAGTCCGCCGGGACGATGCCGAGGGTGTACTCCGCGAGGAGGTAGTCGAGCAGGGCGTAGGGCGTCTTGAGCTTGATCACCACCGTGGTCGTCGTCGACGACTTCTTGGTGCTGGCGAAGTCGAGGATCGGCGCCAGCTGCGCCGCCCGCGGAGAGTCGGCGCCTTCGGGTTGGCGACGCGCTGGATGCGTGAACGAGCACGTCGTCCGGCGTGACGGGCTTGCCGTTGTGGAAGGTGACGCCCTGGCGCAGCTTGACCGTCCAGGTCATGGCGTCCTTGGAGGCTCGACGGACTCCGCGAGCGCCGGGCGCGAGCTCGGTAGTTGTTGTCCCAGAACAGCAGCGGCTCGTAGAGGTTGAACACGCGCGCGATGTCGGGGTTGGTGACCGGCGCGTGCGCGTCGAGGGTGTCCTTGCTGCTGCCGCCGGTGGCGCCGTGGGTCAGGATGCCGCCGGTCTTCTGCGGGCCGCTGCTGCCGCCGCCGCCGCCGAGCCGCCCCCGCAGGCGGCCAGCGAGCCGGCCCCCGCCACGCCGGCGGCCGCGACGCCGGAGTACCGGAGCACCTGTCGTCGGGAGAGTCCCTGCTGCCCCCAAGGTGGAGCCGGTCTCGTTCGCCATACGAACACCTCCGCGTAGGATGCGAACATAAAACCTGCCCACGGGCAGGTCAAGCATTCTCAGGAGGTGTCTCATGGCGGATCTCGCTCGAGACGCGCTGGACGCGCAACCGTCCGCCACGCGCATCGCGGGTGCAGTCCGTCGACCGCGCCGTCCGCCTCCTGCATGCCGTCGCCGCCGCGTCGGGCACCCAGGCGACCGTGACCTCCCTCGCCGCGGCGTGCGGGCTCAACCGCGCCACCGCCTGGCGGATCCTGATGACGCTCGAGGCCGCGGGCATGGTCAGCGCCGACCGCGTGACCGGGCAGTACGCGATCGGCCTCGCCCTCGTCGAGCTCGCCCGCTCCGCCGGGGTCGACGCCCTGGCCGCCTCCGCGCACGTCGTCCTCGAGCGACTCAGCAGGCAGACCGGAGAGACGGCCGCCCTCGCGGCGGTCCGCGGTGGCGGGCTGACGTACGTCGACGAGGTCGCCCCCAGCGCGATCGTCGCCGTGAGCGGATGGCGCGGCCGCGTCGTGCCCCTGCACGCCACCTCCACCGGCAAGGTGCTGCTCGCGTTCAGCGACCCCACCACGATCGCCCAGATGACCGGGCCCCGGCTGCGCCGCTGGACGCCGACCACGATCACCGACCACGACGCCCTGCTCGATGACCTCGAGGAGACCCGGCGGCGGGGCTACGCCGTGTGTCGCGGCGAGTACGAGGAGTCGGCGTACGGCGTGTCCGCGCCGGTGCTCGACTCCGCCCGGCGCCCGGTCGCCGTGGTCAGCGTCTGGGGCCCGGCCGACCGGGTCACCGACGCCCGGTTCGAGGCACTCGGCGCGCTCGTGCGCGAGGCCGCCCTGAGCCTCACCAACGCCTGACGAGCTCGGAGCCGCATCCAGCGAGCGCAGCGAAGCGGTCGAGGTTTGCGATCGCTCACCAGTGGGCACCTATCAGATATCCGCCGTATCTCGGGAGCGGCGGATTCCCCTGTGTACAGGCGATCCTGCGTCAAGGACGGAACAGGTCGCCCTGCTCCTCGACCCGCTCGAGCACCTCCTCGAACCGCAGCTGGTCGAGCTCCAGCGGGTCGTCGGCGCCCGCCTCGATCTCGTCCCAGGTGCGAGGGGCGGCGACCGTCGGGCGGTCGCGTCCGCGCAGGGAGTACGGCGAGATCGTGGTCTTGGAGCCGGTGTTCTGCGACCAGTCGAAGAAGACCTTGCCCGAGCGCCGGGCCTTGGTCATCTGCGACAGCATCAGCTTCGGGTGCTCCTTCTCGAGCTCCTCGGCGATCGCGTGCACCCAGTCGCGCACCTCGTCGGCGTTCTTGCGGCCGGGGAGGTCGGCGTACAGGTGGAGGCCCTTGCTGCCGCTGGTCACGGGCAGGCAGTCCAGGCTCTCCTGCGCCAGCCGGTCGCGCACCAGCAGCGCCACCTGCGCGCACTCCCCCAGTCCCGCGCCGTCGCCCGGGTCGAGGTCGATCACCAGCCGGTCGGGGTTCTTCGGGCGGCCGTTCTTCCCGACCTTCCACTGGTGCACGTGGAGCTCGAGCGAGGCGAGGTTGACCAGGTAGGTCAGCGTCGCCAGCCCGTCGATGACCGGGAAGTGGAGCTCGTCGCCGTTCCTGCGCGACGAGCCGCGCGAGCCGGTCGTCGGCACCTTGGCGATGCGCACCCACGACGGGGCGCCCGCCGGCGCGTTCTTCTCGAAGAACGACGGCTTCGCGGTGCCGTTGGGCCAGCGGATCCGGGTCACGGCGCGGTCGGCGACGTGCGGCAGCAGCACCGGCGCGACCTGGGCGTAGTAGTTGAGCACCTCGCCCTTGGTGGTGCCGGTCTGCGGGTAGAGCACCTTGTCCAGGTTGGACAGCTTCAGGGTGCGTCCGTCGACCTCGACGTGGACCTCGTCAGGCATGAACCCATCCTCACAGGTCGTCGGGGGTGAGGTCGGTGCGGACGCCGCGGTACGACGGCTGCCGGAGCCGGCCGTCGGTGGTCACCCGGAGGTACTGCACGTCGACCACGACCACCGGCTCCACCCAGACCGTGCCCTGCGCGTCGATCCGGGGGACGTCGAGGAACGGGTCGTCGACGCGCACCAGCGGGGCGAGCAGGTCGGCGAGCGCGCGGCCGGCCTTGCCCGCGATGCCGCTGCCCACGCGTCCGCGGTACTCCAGGCCGTGCGGCGTCGGCTGGCCGACCAGCACCGCACCGAGCCGGTGGAGGCTGTCGGTCTCGTGCCGGTAGCCGCCGACCACGAACGACCCGGTCGGGCGGATCGGGAACTTGAGCCAGTCGCGGCTCCGCGCCCCCCACTGGTAGCGGCCGGTCACCCGCTTGGACACGATGCCCTCGAGCCCCTGCGCCTCGGCGGCGGCCAGCAGCGACTGCCCGTCGTCGTACGTCGCGGGCACCTGCCACGACACGTCGTCGAGCCCGATCTCCTCCAGCACCGCCCGGCGCTGGCTCCACGGGAGCCGGTCGAGGTCACGGCCGTCGTAGCCGCAGCACGTCGAAGGCGAGCAGGGTCACCGGACGGGCCCGGGCCAGCCGCTGCGCCTTGCGCGCGTCGGTGATGTGGATCCGGTCGGCGAGGCCACCCAACGACGGCACGCCGCCGTCGCCGAGCGCGACGATCTCGCCGTCGAGGAACAGGTCGTCGGCGACCTCCGCGAGCTCGGCCAGCTCCGGGAAGGCGATGCTCAGGTCACGTCCGCTGCGCGACCAGACCCGGACCGCGCCGTCGGCGACCTCGACGAGCGCGCGGATGCCGTCCCACTTGACCTCGTGGACCCACTCGGCGCCGGTCGGGACGTGGTCACCCCGGGTGGCGAGCATCGGTCGTCGGTCAGGGTGCAGGGCACTTCCCGCCCGTCACGACCTCGATCGAGACGCGGTGTCCGGATGCCCCGCAGATCGGATCGGTCGGCGCCCAGCTCGCACGCGCATGCCTGTTCCACCTCGCAAGGGTTTCGCCCGATCGAGCCGTCGGAGTCAGACACGCAAGCTGCGTCCCCGCCCGAGCGGCGAGTTCGTCCGGTCATGGTAGGTCACCGACTTCGGTACGGCACCCGCCATCGCCGGGGCGGTTACGGCTGGCGTGGACGTACGCCGCCCGGCATGCTTGCTGCATGCGAGCGATCTGGAAGGGCGCGGTGTCGTTCGGGCTGGTCAGCGTGCCGGTCAAGCTCTACTCCGCCACCGAGACGCACGACGTCTCGTTCCGTCAGGTGCACGCCAAGGACGGCGGCCGGATCAAGTACCAGCGCGTCTGCTCGATCGACGGCGAGGAGGTGCGCCTACGCCGACATCGCCAAGGGCTACGAGACCGAGGACGGCGAGATGGTCATCCTCGACGACGACGGACATGGCGGAGCTGCCCGTCGACGTCGTCAGCGCGAGATCGCGGTCGAGAAGTTCGTGCCGAGCGAGCAGATCGACCCGATGCTGTTCGAGAAGTCCTACTACCTCGAGCCCGAGAAGACCGGCGCCAAGCCCTACGCGCTGCTGCGGCAGGCGCTGCTCGACGCCGACCGGATGGCGCGTGGTGACGGTGGCGCTGCGCAACCGCACCTCGCTCGCGGTGCTGCGCGTGCGCGACGACGTGATCGTGCTGCAGACGATGATGTGGCCCGACGAGATCCGGCACGCCCGACTTCTCCGTCGAGACCGGCGACGTCAAGGCGCCGAGGTGAAGATGGCCAACATGCTGGTCGAGACCCTGGCCGGCGACTTCGAGCCCGACGAGTTCGAGGACGACTACGCCGACGGCCGTCGAGGCGCTGGTCAAGGCCAAGATCGAGGGCGGCGAGGTCAAGCGCACCCCGACCGTCGACCAAGTCCTCCGGCGAGGTGGTCGACCTGCTCGCCGCGCTGCAGCAGTGCGTCGACGCGGCGAAGACCGCCCGCGGCGAGGCCGACGAGGAGGAGAAGCCGGCCAAGAAGAAGCGGCGGCGAAGAAGACCACGAAGAAGGCCGCGGCCAAGAAGAAGCCGGCCAAGAAGGCGAGCTGACGCTCCTCAGGACATCGACGTGCAGCGCCTCGTCGACGGCTTCCACGGCCGACGTGGCGCCGTCGTATCCGCCTGGCGATGCCGGCGACACCGGGGCTGGTGGGTTGGAACAGCACGCGAGCGACGCAACAGATTTACCCCGCGGGGTGTGACTCCGGCCACAGGTGGGCAGATAGCCAAGACAGGAGCTATCTCGAGGAGGCGTCATGTCAGGTGTCGAGACAGGCACGATCAAGACAGATGTACCGGCACGGCTCGACCGTCTGCCCTGGGCCCGGTGGCACTGGCTGGTGGTGATCGGGCTCGGCACCGTCTGGATCCTGGACGGGCTCGAGGTCACGATCGTGGGCTCGATGTCCGATGCCCTGAAGCCCGAGAGCACCGGCCTCGGCATGTCCAGCGCCGACATCGGGCTGGCCGGCGCCATCTACGTCGCCGGCGCCTGCATCGGTGCGTTGTTCTTCGGCCAGCTCACCGACCGCTTCGGCCGGAAGAAGCTGTTCCTGATCACGCTCGGCGTCTACACGGTGGCGACGGTCCTCACCGCGTTCTCGATGAACCCGACGTGGTACTTCGCCTGCCGGTTCGTGACCGGCGCCGGCATCGGTGGCGAGTACGCCGCGATCAACTCCGCGATCGACGAGCTGATCCCGGCCAAGTTCCGCGGTCGGGTGGACATCGCGATCAACGGCTCGTTCTGGGTGGGTGCCGCCGGTGGTGCGCTGCTGACGATCCCGCTGCTCGACCCCGCGCGCATCGACCCGGCCATCGGCTGGCGGCTCGCGTTCGGGCTGGGCGCCATCCTGGCCGTCGGCATCCTCTTCGTGCGCCGCCAGGTGCCCGAGAGCCCGCGCTGGCTGTTCATCCACGGCCGCGAGGAGGAGAGCCAGACGATCGTCCGCGACATCGAGGACACCGTCGAGGAGGAGACCGGCAAGACCCTGCCGAGCGTCTCGGAGACCCTCACGATCCGGCAGCGCAAGACGATCCCGCTGCCGCTGATCGCGAAGACCGTGTTCACGCTCTACCCGAAGCGCACCGTGCTCTGCTTCTCGCTCTTCGTGGGACAGGCGTTCCTGTACAACGCGTTCTTCTTCACCTACGGCGACACGCTGTCGACGTTCATGGACGTCAAGCAGACCGGCTACTACATCGCCGTCTTCGCGGTCAGCAACTTCCTGGGCGCGATCCTGCTGAGTCGGCTGTTCGACTCGATCGGCCGGGTCAAGATGATCGCCGGCACCTACATCCTGTCCGGGGTGCTGCTCGCCGTCGCGGGCACCATGCTCGGTGACCTCACGGCGGTCACGCTCACCATCTTCGGCTCGGTGGTCTTCTTCTTCGCCTCGGCCGGCGCGAGCGCGGCGTACCTGACCGCCAGCGAGGTGTTCCCGATGGAGACCCGGGCCCTGTGCATCGCGTTCTTCTACGCGATCGGCACGGCCGCGGGTGGCATCGCCGGCCCGCTGCTGTTCGGCAAGCTGATCGACGCCGCGTCTGCGGACAAGGACATCACGCAGATCGCGATCGGGTACTTCATCGGCGCGGTGCTGATGATCGCCGGCGGCATCGTCGAGATCTTCCTCGGTGTGAAGGCCGAGGGTCAGACGCTGGAGGACATCGCCAAGCCGCTGACCGCCGAGGACTCCGACACCGGCACCTCCGGCACCTCCGACACCGTGCCGGCGAACGCCTGACGAAGGGAGCCTCCATGCCGATGCCACCCCCGAAGCCGTCCACGGAGGGCCCCCGCGACCGCCAGGTGATGGCCGAGGTCGGCCAGCTCACCCGGGCGCTGCAGACCGAGGGCTCGCAGTCGCCCGAGGCGCTGTCCCGACTGGTCGGAGCGAGCTACTGGGAGCCCGGTCGCTACGAGCGCGCGCTGGCGTTCGCGATCGCCGACGGCCACGTGGTCCGGACCGCGGACGGCCGGCTGGCCGCCACGTAGCGGCTAGCCGGCGACGCCGCAGCGTCGGATCGCCAGCACCAGCAAGGGCCCGCGTCACCGCCACCACGTCGGCGATCTCGACGTGCTCGAGCGGGGCGTGGGCCTGGAGCGGGTCGCCCGGCCCGTAGTGGAGCGTCGGGATGCCGCCGATGCCCGAGTACAGCCGCAGGTCGCTGCCGTAGACCTCCGCGGCCAGGTGCGGGCGCGGGGCACCCGTGTCGACCGCGGCCTGGGTCACCTCGCCGACGAGGGGGTGCTCGGGGTCGAGCCGGCCGCTCCCGAACTGGCCGCCCGGCCAGGTCACGACCGGGCGGTGGTCGCGCAGCCACTCGTCCTTGAGGCTGGCCTCGCCGACCGCGTCCTCGAACGCCGACCGGGCGGCCTGCGGCTCCTCGCCCAGCAGCACGCCGTACCGTCCCTCGGCGACCAGCCGGTCGGGCACGCTGCTGGCCCAGTCGCCGGTGCTCACCATGCCGATGGAGAGCGCGTAGGGCAGCCGCTCGTCGCCGAACAGCGGGTCGACCACGGCGTTGCGGTCGGCCTCCAGCTCGAGCAGCGCGGCGTGCAGCGGCAGGAAGGCCTCGAACGCGCTCCGACCGCTCAGCCGCATGCTGCCGTGCGCCGAGCGCCCGGGCACCTCGATCCGGAAGGTCAGGGCGCCCGCGTTGGCCACCACCAGCTTGCCGCCGGTGGGCTCGGTGATCACGGCCGCGTCGGCGCGGTGGCCGCGGCGCAGGGTCGCGAACGCACCGAGCCCGCCGTCCTCCTCGCCGATCACGCCGTGCACGGCCAGCGGCCGCTCCAGGCGTACGCCGGCGGCGCGGAGCGTCTCCACGACCGCCACGTTGGCGGCGAAGCCGGCCTTCATGTCGCAGGCGCCACGTCCGTAGAGCCGGCCCTGGTGCACCTCCGCGGAGAACGGGTCGCTGCCGCCCCAGGTCTCCGGGTCGCCCGGCGGTACGACGTCGAGGTGGCCCTGCAGCACCAGCGCGGGCGTCTCGTCGCCCGCGGACACCGCGGCCAGCCCGAACGCCTGGTCGCGCTCGACCTCCGCCCCCGGAAACCAGGGATCGGCGCTCAGCTCGTCGAGGTCGACCTCCCAGTGGTCCACCTCCAGGCCGGCGTCGGCGAGCATGCCGGCGGCCACCTCGACCACCTCGACCTCGGCCGGCGTACCGGACACCGAGGGCACCCGCACCAGCGTCGCCAGCCGGTCGACGAGCGCGTCCTCGTCGAGGTGCTCGAGGACCCGCTGCTCGGTCGGGGTCAGTCCGGTGTCGCTCATGGCGCGAGGTTAGCGGGCGGGGCCGGTTACCACGGTCCCGTGGTAATCGGTAACTTCCCTAGCGGCATCTCCCTAGGGAAGGGGATGGATACCACGGGACCGTGGTATCTGGCCCCGGCCAGCCACCCGGATGTCAAGCACGCTTGACATCCTCGGAAATGTCAAGTTTCCTTGACACATGAAGAACGTCGTGAAGGAGCTGCGGAGCAGCCAGGGCCTCTCGCAGGCGACCCTGGCGACCTCCGTGGGGGTCTCGCGGCAGACCATCAACTCCATCGAGTCGGGTCGCTACCTGCCCTCGCTGCCCCTGGCGATCGCGCTGGCCCGGTTCTTCGGGACAACCGTCGAGGAGGTCTTCGATGTCGACGCATGAGAGCACCGTCCGCAACCGCAAGTGGGTCACACCGGTCACGGCGCTGGTGATCGGGCTCGGCTACCTGGTTGCCGGAGTCCTCGGCGACAACCTCGAGTTCGGCGTCTTCGGACTCGTCCTGATGGTGGTCGTGGGCGGCGCCTTCTGGCTCATCGGCACGCGCAGCGAGACCGTGGCCGGGCTGCTCGACCGCCGCGACGAGCGGATCAACGCCATCGACGCCTCGGCGAGCCTGTTCGCCGGGATGACCACACTGGCCGTCGTGCTGGGCGCCTTCATGGTCGAGATCGCGCGCGGCCAGGACGGCATGCCGTACGCCGCGCTGGGCGCGGTCGCCGGCGTGGCCTACGTCGCCGCCCTGGTCTGGGGCCGGCTGCGGCGCTGAGCGATCAGCCGGTCCCGAGCAGCGAGCGCACGACGCGCAGACCAACCGAGAGCCGGGCCAGGTCGGCGGCCTCGTCGGCGCAGATCTCCTGCAACGTCTCCACCGCCTGGCTGACCCGCACCTCGTCGCGTTCCTCCCACGTGGCCACCCGGGCCGCGGCGGTGTCGTCCGACGACGTGCCGGCCAGCGCCTGGGCGACGAGCTGGGCGTGGACCGCGTGGAGGTCGTCGCGCAGCGCCGCGCGGGCCATCGTCTCCCACCGGTCGGTGCGCGGCAGCGCGAGGATCCGGGCCACCAGGGTCGGGAGCCCGAGCCGCTCTGCGAGCGCGAAGTGCACGCGCGCCACCTCGAGCGGGTCGACGCCGTCGCGCGCCGCGGTCTCGACGATCCCGATGATCATGTACGCCGGCGGCATCACCGCCACGTTGGTGGCCAGGGTCTCCGGCACGCCCTGCTTGATCAGCGCGTCACGCCGCTCCTCGAACGCCGCCTTCTCGCGTCCCGTCAGCATCTCCGGCAGCGCCTGGAGGACGCGCACCGTGACCACCTCGAAGTGGTCGACGGTCGCCTCGCTGTCCAGCGGTGGGCGGCGGTTGCTGACCAGCCACCGCGAGGCCCGCTCGACCAGCGTGCGCACCTCGATCCGCATCCGGGTCTGCACCGCGGCGTCGATCCGGTTGTCCCACTGGTTGATCTCGCGGAGCAGGCCCTCGGTGCCGAAGATCTCGCGGGCGATGAAGTTCGCCCGGGTCAGCTCCACCTCGGAGGCGCCGGTCTCGCCCGCCAGCCGGTGCAGGTAGGTGATGCCGGCGCCGTTGACCAGGTCGTTGACGATCTGGGTGACCACGATCTCGCGGCGCAGCGGGTGGTCCTCCATCGCGCGTCGGTAGTCCTGGCGCATCGCCCGCGGGAAGTAGGAGTACAGGTCGCTCCGCAGGAACGGGTCGTCGGCCAGGTCGGTCGCCAGCAGCTCGTCGGCGAGCCCGATCTTCGCGTAGGCGAGCAGCACCGAGAGCTCGGGCGCGGTGAGGCCCTCGCCCCGCTCCTTGCGGGCCGCCACCTCGCGACGGCTCGGCAGCGCCTCGAGGTCGCGGTTGAGCCGACCGGTGCGCTCGAGGGAGCGCATCCAGTCCTCGTGCACGTGGAGCAGCGCTGGGGACTGCGCGATGGAGTTGGCGATGGCGAGGTTCTGCTCGTAGTTGTCGCTGAGCACGAGCCGGCCGACCTCGTCGGTCATCGAGGCGAGGAGCTCGTTGCGGTCGTCGGCGGTGAGCTTGCCCGCATCGACCACCCGGTCGAGCAGGATCTTGATGTTGACCTCGTGGTCGGAGGTGTCGACCCCGGCCGAGTTGTCGATGAAGTCGGTGTTGATCCGGCCACCCGCCTCGGCGAACTCGATGCGGCCGCGCTGGGTCAGACCGAGGTTGCCGCCCTCACCCACGATCGCGCACCGGAGCTCGCCTCCGTCCACGCGAATCGCGTCGTTGGCCTTGTCGCCGGCGTCGGAGTGCGACTCGGTCTCGGCCTTCACGTAGGTGCCGATCCCACCGTTCCAGAGCAGGTCGACGGGCGCCTTCAGCACGGCGCGCATCAGCTCCGGCGGCGAGAGCGCCGGAACGTTGTCCTCGATTCCGAGTGCGGTGCGGATCTCTGGGGTCAGCGGGATCGACTTCTTCGTCCGCGAGAAGACGCCGCCACCCGGGGAGATCAGGCTGCGGTCGTAGTCCTGCCACGAGCTGCGAGGCAGCTCGAACAGCCGCTTGCGCTCGGCGTACGACGTGGCCGGGTCGGGCGTCGGGTCCAGGAAGATGTCGCGGTGGTCGAAGGCCGCGACCAGCCGGGTGTGCTCGGAGCACAGCATGCCGTTGCCGAACACGTCGCCGGACATGTCACCGATGCCGACGGCCGTGAAGTCATCGGACTGGCAGTCGACGCCCATCTCGCGGAAATGCCGCTGCACGGACACCCAGGCGCCCTTGGCGGTGATCCCCATCGCCTTGTGGTCGTAGCCGACCGAGCCACCGGAGGCGAACGCGTCGCCCAGCCAGAAGCCGTAGTCCATGGCCACCTCGTTGGCGATGTCGGAGAACGTCGCCGTCCCCTTGTCGGCCGCCACCACGAGGTAGGAGTCGTCGGCGTCGTGACGCACCACGTTGACCGGCGGCACGATGGCGCCGCGGACCAGGTTGTCGGTGACGTCGAGCAGGGCGGAGATGAACGTGCGGTAGCAGCGGATGCCCTCGGCCAGCCAGGCGTCGCGATCACCCGTGTCGGGCAGCTGCTTGCAGACGAACCCGCCCTTCGCGCCCACGGGCACGATCACGGTGTTCTTGACCATCTGCGCCTTGACCAGTCCCAGCACCTCGGTGCGGAAGTCGTCGCGACGGTCGGACCAGCGCAGCCCACCGCGGGCGACGGAGCCGAAGCGCAGGTGGACGCCCTCCACCCGCGGCGAGTAGACGAAGATCTCGAACTTCGGCCGCGGCTCCGGCAGGTCGGGGACGGCCGAGGGGTCGAGCTTGAGCGCGAGGTAGGAGTGCGGCCGCGGGTCTCCGGATGCCGTCGTCCTCGCGCTGGAAGTAGTTGGTGCGCAGCGTCGCCTTGATCAGGGTCAGGTACGAACGGAGGATGCGGTCCTGGTCGAGCCCGGCCACCTGGTCCAGAGCGCGGGCGATCCGGGACTCCAGGTCGTCGCACTTCGCCGTCCGCGCCTCCGCGTCGGCCGCCATGTCGCCGTTGCGACCGGGGTCGAAGCGGGTCTCGAACAGCTTGACCAGGTAGCCGGTGATGTCGACGTTGGAGCGCAGGGTGTCCTCGATGTACTCCTGCGAGTACGGCGTGCCGCCCTGGCGCAGGTAGCGCGCGTAGGCCCGCAGCACCATCGCCTGCCGCCAGCTGAGGCCGGCCGCGAGCACCAGGGAGTTGAAGCCGTCACTCTCGTTGCGGTCCTCCCAGACCGACTGCACGGTCTCCTGGAAGGGCGTGATCGCGGACTTCGGCCAGGGCTGCGACCAGCGCAGGCCGAAGTCGTAGATGTGGGTCGGGTGGGGCATGCCCTCGAGCTCGTACGGCCGCTCGTCGACGACCTCGACGCCCATCGCCGAGAGGGTGGGCAGCACCTCGGACAGCGACAGCGGTCCGCCGGTGCGGAAGATCTTGAGCCGGGCGTCGCCGGTGCCCTTCTGCGGCTGCAGCGCAAGAGCGCGAGGCCGCCTTCTCCCATCGTGGCCAGCCGGCAGAGGTCGACGGCTCCGGCGGCGGGGCTGTAGTCCTCCTTGTACGCCTCGGGGAACGCGTCGCCGTACAGCTTGACCAGGCGGGCGCCCTCGTCGGTGTCGGTCGCCTCGAGCACGGAGGCGGCCAGGTCGTCGTCCCAGGAGCGGGCCGCCTCGGCCAGCTCGTGCTCGAGCTCGGCGGTGTCGACGTCGTTGAGCTCGCCGTCCTCGGGCGGGCGCACCACGAAGTGGAGACGTGCCGCGAACGACTCGCTGACGCGCGCCGTGAAGTCGACGCTCTCACCGCCGAGTCGCTCCTGGAGGATGTGCGAGATCTTCTCGCGGACCGTCGTGTTGTAGCGGTCGCGGGGGAGGTAGACGAGGCAGGACAGGAAGCGGCCGTAGCTGTCACGGCGCAGGAACAGCCGTAGCTGGCGGCGCTCGCGCGTGTGCATGACCGCGTCGGCGATCGGCACCAGGTCGTCGACCGGGGTCTGGAAGAACTCGTCGCGCGGGTAGGTCTCCAGCACGTCCATCAGCGCCTTGCCGGCGTGGCTGTGCGGCTCGTAGCCGGCCCGCTCGATCACCTTCTGGGCCTTCTCGCGCAGCACCGGGATCCGGTTCACGGACTCGGCGTACGCCGCCGAGGAGAACAGGCCGAGGATGCGCCGCTCCCCCACCACGTCGCCTGCGGCGTCGAACTTCTTCACGCCGATGTAGTCGAGGTGCACGGGACGGTGCACGGTTGCCCGTGAGTTGGCCTTGGCCAGCACCAGGAGGTGCTTCTCCCGGGCGCGCGCCTTCGCCGGCGGGGGCAGCTTGCCGAACGACGGCGACTGCATCTGGTCGGCGCGCAGGATGCCGAGCCCGGTGCCGGGCACGGCACGCAGCATCTCGTCGTCGCCGTCCTTGACCAGGTCGTACTCGCGGAAGCCGAGGAACGTGAAGTGGTCGTACGTGAGCCAGGTCAGGAACTCGCGCCCCTGGGCGATCTCGTCGTACGGCAGCGGCGGCGGGTCGGTCTCGAGGTCGGCGACGATCGCCTCGACGGCGGCGTGCATCCGCCTCCAGTCCTCGACCGCTTCACGGACGTCCAGGAGCACCTTGAGCAGGGTCTGCCGGACATCCTCGGTCTCGTCCTGGGGCATGCGGTCGATCTCGACGTGCATCCACGACTCGCGGTCGACGTCGTGGGCGTCGGTGGCCGCCGCGTCGTCCAGCACCTCGCGCAGCTCGCCGTCGAGGCTCCGGCGTACGACGAACTGGGGGTGCATGACCTGGTGCACGTTGTGGCCGGCGGCGTCGAGCGCCATGCTGACGGAGTCGACCAGGAACGGCATGTCGTCGGTGACCACCTCGACCACCGTGCGGCCGCCGCAGGTCCAGCCGTCGCGGTCCTGGGTCGGCGTGAACAGCCGCACGTTGGCGGTGCCCTGCGGCCGGTTCCCGGCCAGGTCGAGATGGTGCAGCACGGTCGCCCCGAGGTCGCGCTGGATGCGGTCGAGCAGGTCCTCCGCGGAGACGTGGCGGTAGTAGCCGCGGATCAGCGCCTCGAGGTCGACCCCCGGCATCGGCGGCAGTTCCTGGGCGTGCGCGAAAACCTCCTCGAGGATGGCTGACTTGCGTTCGTCGAAGGCCGCTGACACGTCTCCGAGGTTAGCCCTCCCTCACTGGTGGTCGCAGGCGCCCTTGGGCGAATCTGTCTCGCTGACGAGACGGCGTCGAACGGGCCACAGTGGGGTTGAGGAGGCGGCTGTTAGCCGCTGTCCGGTGGTGAGCCGCGAGCGTCACGGGCGCACGTCGAGACCACGGCGTGCACTCTCGGTGGTCGAGCAGCGAGCGCCAGCGAGCGAGTGTCGAGACCACGGCTTGACTCGGTGGTCCGCCCCCCGCTGGTCGAGCTTGTCGAGACCACCGACATCGAAGCCGCTCCAGAAACTTTCGAAATACTTCTCCACAGTGCCGGAAATGCCCGCGTTCTCGGGCCCGGGACTGTCGGTGCCGGATGCCAGAATTCCCTGTATGGCAACGGCATTCGACGACACCGAGGCGCACCCGGTCACGTCCACGGTCGCCGCCGTCCACGCCGAGCTCGACGAGCTCGCCGACCTCGGGCTGCTGGTCCCTGACGCGCGACCGAGACCGGCCGACAACCTGACCGCCCTGGCCGCGCTGCGGCACCAGATCACCGAGCTCGAGCTCCGCCACGCCCACCACGCCGACCGCCTCGACCTCGGCGCGCAAGCCGGCGCCGCCGACACCGGCAGCCTACTGGGCCAACACCACCCGGCAGACCAAACGCGACGCCAAGCGCCGCCTGGCCCTCGCCACGCCCTGGACCACGACCACGAGCCGGTCCGGGACGCGATGGCCGCCGGCCAGGTCTCCGAGGAGCAGGCCGCGGTGATCGTCAAGGGCGTCGACGCGCTGCCGGTCGAGCACCGCCGCGACGCCGAGACCCACCTGATCGGCTGCGCCGCCGAGCACGACCCGGTCGCGCTGCGCCGGCTCGCGCACCAGGTCCTCGAAGTGGTCGCCCCCGAGATCGCCGAAGCCCACGAGCTCAAGGCCCTGCAACGCCAGGAAGCGCTCGCCGAGGAGGCCTGCCGGTTCACCATCGCCGACGACGGGCACGGCCTGTGCCACGGCCGGTTCACCCTGCCCGCCCCGGTGGGGGCCATGCTCAAGCAGGCGGTGCTCGCGATCAACTCACCCCGAGCACCGCCAGCCACTCCGGCACCCCGAAGGGGCTCGGGCACGCGTTCTGCGAGTACGTCACCCGCTACCCCGATCGACCGGCTCCCCCAGGCCGGCGGCGTCGACGCCACCGTGGTGGTCACCATGACCCTGGAGAACCTGCTCGGCGACAGCCAGACCCCGGCCCTGCTGGACACCGGGGACCCGATCACCGCCGACCAGGCCCGCAAGCTCGCCTGCGAGGCCGGGATCATCCCGATCGTCCTCGGCGGGAAGTCCGAGATCCTCGACCTCGGACGCAAGCAAGCGGCTCCACGACCGGCACCAGCGGATCGCGATCCGGCACCGCGACCAGCACTGCACCAGCCGACGGCTGCGACTGGCCCGCCGCGATGTGCCACGTCCACCACAACATCCCCTGGAGCCGAGGCGGCAAGACCAACATCGCCGACGGACGCCTGCTGTGCCCCCGGCACCACTCCTACGCCCACTCACCGAAGTACGAGATGAAGACCATCCCCAACGGACGCGTCGTCTTCAGCCGGACGTAGTCGCCCGGAGCGTTCACGCACGCGCCTCCCGGAACTGTCGGACCCTGGCCGTAGGGTCGGCCACGTGAATCGACGATGAGCAAGATGGACGGGCTCCGGGCCATGCGCGAGGCGCGTTACGCCGAACGAGCGGCACGAGCTGCCACCCCCGCCGCGCCGCCCCGTACGGCGAGGACGGCCCCCGAGCCCGCCGCGGCCGAGAAGCCGCCGGCGGAGCCGGTCGCGGCCGACGACCTGCTCTGCGGCCACCGCAACATGGGCGGGCGCACCTGCACGCGCGAGCAGGGTCACGCCGCGAAGAGTCACCGCTACTCCTGACCTCGGGCGTCAGGGCGTGGCAGCGAGCACGTACCTGGTCCCCACCACGCTCGGCGCGTAGCCGGCCGGCCCGAAGGCGTCCGCGAGGGCGGTCGCCGCGCGCCAGCCGGTGCAGTGACCGGGCGCCACGAACCGCGGCTGGACGAGGTCGGCGAGGTCCTTGACGGTCGGGTCGATGCGGGGCTCGACGCTGGCGCCCGGCGAGGTGGTAGCCACCCAGCAGCAGGTCGACCGGCGTGCCCGGGAGGAGCCGCCGCGCCTCGAGGCCGACGTTGACGATGCCCGCGTGGGAGCAGGCGGAGAAGACCGTGGTGCCCCGGCCGCGGACGCGGGCCGCGAGGAAGCGCTCGTCGTGGATCTCCGGGTCCGAGGCGGCCCGGCCGTCGCGCCAGGTGTGGTGCTCCCGCAGCCCGGTCTCGTAGCTCGTCGTGACGCGGGATGTCGCCGCTGGCGAGGAAGAGCCCGCCGCCGACCGCGTGGGCGTCCGCGTGCCGGACGATCTGCCCGCCGGCCGCCTCGATCGCCGCGAACGTGGGTTCCTCGGGCAGCATCGCGAACTTCCCGAGCGCGGTGAGCATCCCGCGCTGGTCGGGACGGTCCGGATGTACGTCGACCAGGAGCGGCGGCAGGCCGGCAGCCGTGCGCGCCTCGGTGACGGCCGCGACGACGGTCGGGATCGCGCCGGTGTGGTCCCAGTGCCAGTGGGAGACGAAGAGCACGTCGATGGTCGCCAGGTCGACGGCCAGCCGCTCGGCGTTGGCGAGCCAGACGTCGCCGTACGGGCCCACGTCGAACAGCACCGTCGCGCTCCGGTCCCCGGCCCGCGCCGTGGCCAGGGCGGAGAAGCCGTGGCAGGCGACGCACAGGTGGTCGAAGCGTGACCACCATGTCGTGGCCGTCGTGGTTGCCGATCGAGGGTCCGTCGAGCAGGAAGACCATCTCCGGCACCTGGGGCGCGCCGGGGGTGATCGACGACAAGCGTGTCGGTGGCGTTGTCGACGACCACGGTGACGGTCAGCTCGTCGAGCTCGACCGTCTCGACACCGCAGGGCAGACGCCATGGACCCATCGTCCTACAGCGCGGAGCGGAGGCTCCAGAGCAGCGGGTAGTACCGCAGGTCGAGGCGGGTGCGCAGGTAGTCGGCGCCCGTGGAGCCGCCGGTGCCGGTCTTGCCGCCGATCATCCGCTCCACCATCACCACGTGCCGGGCGCGCCAGGCGGCGGCGAGCTCGTCGTGCTGCAGCAGGGCCTCGGCGAGCGCCCACACCTCGGCGTACGACGAGCGGTCGTGGGCGACCGTGCGCAACGACGCGGTGATCGCCTCGTCGGAGGAGGTGTCGAGGCCGGCGCGGTCGAGGACCGCCACGAACCCGTCCCACAGGGTCGGCTCCCCGAGCCGGCGGTGCAGCCGGGCGGACTCGTCGTCGCTCAGGCCACGGAACCGCTTCAGGTAGCCGTCGTCCTTGGCCCCGGAGAGGAACTCGAGCTCGCGGAACTGCACGGACTGGAAGCCGCTGGCCGGCGCCAGTCGCTGCCGGAACTCGAGGAAGTCCTGCGGCGTCATCGTCTCCAGCACGTCGATCTGCTGCACCAGCACGCGCTCGATGACGTGCATCCGGGTCAGCAGGTGCCGGGCCCACCAGAGCCGGTCACTCCGGTGGTCGTCCGTGCCGAGCATCGCGTCGCGCGCCGACACCGCCTCGTGCAGCAGCTGCTGGAACCACAGCTCGTAGACCTGGTGGATGGTGATGAAGAGCAGCTCGTCGTGCGCCGGCGGGTCGGACTCGAGGTGCTGGCTGTCGAGCAGCTGCGCCAGCCGCAGGTAGCTGCCGTACGTGAGCCGGGCACCCTGCTCGCCGAACCTGACGTCGTTGTCGTCGCGCTGCTGTTCCACGGGCGCCACCGTAGCGCCGTCACCTCCGCGCGGCGACGACGCGCTCCCGGACCACGTCGACCAGCGTGGCGACCAGCACGACCAGCGCGTAGACCCCGAAGAGGCCGAGCCCCGAGACCGCGAGCATCACGGCCGGCACCAGGATCCCGCCGACGTACGTCGCGACCGGGTTGCGGCCGGCCGGCGAGCGCCACACGAGCACCGTCGCCACGATGCCGAAGGCACCGAGCCCGAGACCGGGCCACGACGCCGGAGCGTCGCCGAGTGCGTCCACCACGTAGACGAACCCGAGCGCCGTGGCCAGGACGCAGGTCGCCAGCTGCGCCACCGGGAGCACGCCCGCGGCGCGGGTGCCTGACTCGTCCACGCGAGCACGGTATCGGCGGCCGATGCAGCATGATGTCCGGCATGAGGTTCCGCGCCGTCGTGACGGCCTGGCTGAAGGGTGAGCGGTGAAGTCGATCAACTACGACCTGCGGTACGACGGGGCGACTGCCGAGCAGGTCTACGCGATGCTCGGCGAGCAGGACTTCCGCGAGCAGGTGTGCGACTTCCAGGGGGTGCTGCGCAAGACCGTGTCGGTCAACGGGTCGCGGCTCCGGCATGAACGTGTCGATCGACCAGGTGCAGGCGGCGGACGGCATCCCGTCGTTCGCCAGGAAGTTCGTCGGCGACGAGATCAACATCGTGCAGAAGGAGGCCTGGTCGTCCCCGACCGCGGCCGCCGTGAACGTCGAGATCCCCGGCAAGCCCGGCGAGATGCGCGGCACCGTGTCGATCACCGAGGACGACGCCGGCACCACGGAGAACGTGCGGAT
This sequence comes from uncultured Actinomycetota bacterium, assembly GCA_963754145.1. Lineage (GTDB taxonomy): Bacteria > Actinomycetota > Actinomycetes > Propionibacteriales > Nocardioidaceae > Marmoricola. The sequence goes on along the minus strand of CAVWFF010000077.1, from coordinate 95,902 downwards.
GGACGTCAAGGTCGGCATCCCGCTGGTCGGCGGCAAGATCGAGGGCCTGATCGCGGAGCTGCTCACCAAGGCACTGCGCGCCGAGAACCACGTCGGCCGGCAGTGGCTGGCCGACCGCGGCTGAGACCGCTCACTCCCCCCGCTTCTCCTCCGCCGCCTCGCGGCGCCGGATCCTGATCACCACCGCCGCGAGCACCAGGAACGGACCGAAGGCGAGCAGGTAGACCAGCACCTGCTCCACGGGGTGCAGGCCGCCGAGGTGCTCGGCCGTCATCACGGTCAGTCCAGGTCCGGTGCCATGTACGGGTAGCGGTAGTCCGTCGGCGGGACGAACGTCTCCTTGATCGAGCGCGGCGACGTCCAGCGCATCAGGTTGACCGCGGCGCCGGCCTTGTCGTTGGTGCCCGAGGCCCGCGCGCCGCCGAACGGCTGCTGGCCGACGACGGCGCCGGTCGGCTTGTCGTTGATGTAGAAGTTGCCGGCGGCGAAGCGCAGCGCCTCGCGCGCCCAGGCGATCGCCCGGCGGTCCTGGGCGATGATCGCGCCGGTCAGCGCGTACGGCGCGAACGACTCCATCTGCGCGACGACCTTCTCGAAGTCGCGCGTCGTCGTAGACGTGCACGGCCAGGATCGGGCCGAAGTACTCGGTGGTGAACATCTGGTCGGTCGGGTCGGTGGACTGCACGACCGTCGGCCGCACGAAGTAGCCGACCGAGTCGTCGACCTGGCCGCCGGCGAGGAGCGTCAGGTGGTCGTTGCGGCGCACGCGCGCGATCGCCGCCTTGTGCTTGGCGAACGCCCGGTCGTCGATCACCGCGCCCATGAAGTTGGAGAAGTCGGTGACGTCGCCCATGGTGATCGCCGTCGACCTCGGCGAGGAAGTCGTCCTTCATCTCGGTCCCAGACCGACCGGGCGACGTACGCCCGCGAGGCGGCCGAGCACTTCTGGCCCTGGAACTCGAACGCACCGCGGATCAGCGCCACCCGCAGCACGTCGGGGTCGGCCGACGGGTGGGCGACGACGAAGTCCTTGCCGCCGGTCTCGCCGACGATGCGCGGGTAGGAGCGGTACGACGCGATGTTCTCGCCGACCGTGCGCCACAGGTGCTGGAACGTCGGCGTCGAGCCGGTGAAGTGGATGCCGGCCAGGTCGGGGTGGCTGAGCGCCACCTTCGAGACGTCGAGGCCGTCGCCGGGGAGCATGTTGATCACGCCCGGCGGCATGCCCGGCCTCCTCGAGCAGCTCCATGGTCAGCGACGCGGCGAGCTGCTGGGTGGGCGACGGCTTCCAGATCACCGTGTTGCCCATCAGCGCCGGCGCGGTCGGCAGGTTGCCGGCGATCGCGGTGAAGTTGAACGGCGTGATCGCGTAGACGAAGCCCTCGAGCGGGCGGTGGTCGGTGCGGTTCCAGATGCCGGGGCTGTTCGCGATCGGCTGCTCGGCGAGGATCTGCTGGGCGTAGTGGACGTTGAACCGCCAGAAGTCGATCAGCTCGCAGGCGGCGTCGATCTCGGCCTGGAACGCGGTCTTCGACTGGCCGAGCATGGTGGCGGCGTTGATCCGCTGCCGCCACGGGCCGGCCAGCAGGTCGGCGGCCTTGAGGATGATCGCGCAGCGGTCGTCGAACGGCATCGCGCGCCAGGCCGGGGCCGCGTCGCAGCGCCGCCTTGACCGCGGCCTGCGGCGTCCTTCGTCGTGGAGTTCTTCAGGACGCCGAGCACGTGCTGGTGGTCGTGCGGCTGGACGACCTTGATCTCCGCGCCGCCGCCGGAACGCTTGCCGGCCGCTGATGTGGGCGCGGAGCGTGTGCTGGCGCCGCTCGAGCTTCGCGAGCTCCACCTGGAGGGCCTCGCGCTCGGGGCTGCCCGGGGCGTAGGTCAGGTTGGGCTCGTTGACGGGTGCCGGCGGGAGGGTGATTGCGTCCATGCCCGCGATGTTAGTCAGCGAGCAGGTCGGCGATCTCCTGGGTCGCGTACCAGCCCAGGTCGTCAGTCCGGACGCCGTCGGGTCGACCGTCCGCGGGGTCGGCGTGCACGGCCACGCACGTCGGCGCCAGTCGACCGCCGCGTCCGGGTCGGCGACCTCGGCGACGACCACCACCCGGCGGCCCGGTCCGGCCGAGCAGCGCGGCGGACGCGTCGGCGGCCGCCATCAGCGCGTCGTACTCCGACTCCTCGGCCGTCGTCGGCGGCGACGAAGCGCTCCGCCGTCCGCCGGGCACCGAGCCCGTCGTCGACGTAGCCGGCGCAGGCTCGGTCGAGCGTGGCCGGCACGTAGACCCGGGTCACGGCTTCGCGGGCGGTCTTGCGGGCGCTTCCGGCCGCGCGGGCGCGCGCGGCCGCGTGTCGCTCGCGGTGTCGACCAGCTCGTCGAGCGCCTCGCGGCACGCACTGGCCGAGCACGTCGACGTCGGGCAGCACGTCGCGGTCGGCGGTGATGCCGTAGTACACGCGACCCGTCGTACGACGTCACGCCGATCGCCAGCGAGAAGCCGGGCAGCAGCGGCGGCACCGGGTAGGTCTCGATCATCTCGGCGCCGGCGGCGTACAGCGGGAACTGCGGACCCGGCACGTTGGTGATCACCAGGTTGACGTCGCGGTCGTCTCGGTCAGCGCGACCCGCGAGCCCGAGCGCGTGGAACGTGGTCGGCGCGAAGCCGGCGACGCCGGCGATCCGGTCGGCGGCGACCGCCCGGCCGGTCTCGCTGTGGGCCTGGAGCGCGTAGGAGACCTGGTGCAGGCGCACCACCGGGCGAGGCCTCGCCGATCGGCAGGTCGACGCAGGTGGCCGACGACCTGGCTGCCGAGCGAGGTGGCCTCGAGCTCCTCGTCGATCACGGTCATCGGCACCACCGCGCGGAGCCGGCGGCCCGCGTCGACGGCCTCGGCGCGGGTCATCAGCCAGGCGCGGAGCGCGCCGGTGATCGTGGCCAGGATGACGTCGTTGACGGTGCCGCCGTGCACCCGGCGGACCTTGCGGTAGTCCTTGAGCGCCGTCCGGACGAAGACCACCCGGCGCTGCTCGGACGGCTCGAGGTTGAACGCGTACTCGGCCGTCGTGCGCCGGTTGGACAGCGCGGCGGCGACGGCACCGAGCCGGCCCGCGGTCGCCTCCCGCCGTACGACGGAGCGACGCCGGCCGTGCTGCGGGCGGTGTCGATCGCCACCGACGGCTCGGTCAGCACCTCGGCGACCGCGCCGAGCACCAGACCGGCCGGGCGTCTGCTCGCGGCTCGGTGCCCAGCCCTCGTGCACCAGCTGACGCGGGCCGGGGTCGACGTCGAGCAGCACCTGGCCGAGGTCGACGGTCGAGCTGCCGTCGACGAGGATCTGGTGGGACTTCGAGAGCAGGGCGACCCGGCCGCCCTCGAGCCCCTCGACGAAGTAGATCTCCCAGAGCGGCCGGGTGCGGTCCAGCGGCCGCGACATGATCCGGGCGACCAGCTCGCGGAGCTGGTCGATGATGCCCGGGCGGGGCAGCGCCGAGCGGCGTACGTGGTAGGCGAGGTCGAAGTCCGGGTCGTCGACCCAGACCGGGTTGGCGAGCCGCCCGGGCACCTGCCGCAGCACGCTGGCGGTAGCGCGGCACGAACGCGATCCGGTCGTCGATGTGGGCGACCAGCGCTGTCGTAGTCGAAGCCCGAGCCGCCCGGGTCGAAGATCTCGACCGTGGCGTTGTGCATCGGCGTCCGCGCCGTCTCCCGGGCCAGGACCGCCAGGTCCTTGCCCCGCAAACGCTCCGTCATGCTTTGCCGGGGTCCCCGCGGAAGCGGGAGCGTAGCGAGTGCTTTCGTGGGGTGATCATGCAATGCGCCTCTCAGCCTGGGAAATCGGTCCGGTCCCGTTGCCCGCCATGAGATTCTGACAGACATGGACCGGACGGCAGGCGGCGCGCTGCGGTGGACGCGCGCCCTGCTGCTCGCCGTGGTGGCGATGGGTTCCGGCGTGATCGCCCACCTCACCGCCGACGGCCGGCTGCCCGGACCGGCGGTGCTCGGGCTCCTGTTCCTGCTCTGCGTCGCCGGCGCCGCGGCCCTCCTCGGCCGGCCCGCGTCCACGCTGCGGGTCGTGGCGATGACCGTCGCCGGCCAGACCTTCGTGCACGGTTTCCTCACCGCGCTGTCGGGTCACCGTGGCGACCCGCCGCTGCGCCGCGTGGTGGCGACACCGGCCCCCGCCCCGGCCCCGCTGCCCACGGGCCCGGGCCGCAGCGGCTCGTACTTCGACCTCGTCTACGCGCCGGCCCACCAGGGCGCCGGCGCCCAGCCGGTGCTGCCGGCTCCCGTGCAGCACCTGATGGCCGACCTGACCGGACCGCACGCCGTGATGGCGCTGGCCCACGTCGCCGCCGCGGTGATCGTCGGGCTCTGGCTGGCCGTGGGCGAGCGCGCGCTGTGGCACCTGGTCGTGCTCGCCGCCGACGGCGCCCGACGCGTCGTCGAGGCCGCCTGCTCGTCGTACGCCCGCGTGCGGTGGGGCGCCCGGGCGCTGCCCGCGCCGCTCCCCCTGCGACGACGACGGGCCGCCTCCGCGGCTCCGTCAGGTGCTGGACCGCATCGTCGTCCGACGCGGCCCGCCGTTGCTCCCGGCTGCCTGACGTCCATCCGCCGCGCATCGCGGCACCCGTACACCTTCCAAGGAGCACCACCATGTCCTTCTCCACCCCTGCCGCCCGCACGGTCGCGGCCGGCATCCTCACCCTGGTCACGTCACTCGGCGTCACCGGCTGCGGCAGCGACACCAGCAGCGCAGCGGCACCAGCAGCGACACCAGCAGCAAGGCCCCGTCCACGGACGCGTCCGCGCAGAAGCTCGACGTCGCCATCAAGGGCGAGACGATCACGCCGACCAACAAGCGGATCGAGGTGAACAAGGGCAAGCCGCTCACGATCACGATCACCTCCGACCGCTCCGGCGAGCTGCACGTGCACTCCTCCCCCGAGGAGGAGATCGCGTTCGACAAGGGCACGACGACCAAGAAGCTCACCTTCGCGACCCCCGGCGTGGTCGAGGTCGAGGAGCACGTCAGCGACACCCTGATCGCCCAGCTCGAGGTGCGATGACGTGATCGTCGTCCCGATGCACGGGCTCGGCGGCGCTCGCGACCTGCCGATCCCGGCGTCGCTCGCGATCAGCGCTGCCGTGGCCGCGCTGGTGATCTCGTTCACCGTGCTGATCGTCGCCTGGCGCACCCCCCGGTACGACGCCCGCACGCAGGGGCGTCCGCTGCCGGACGGGTTCGCCGGCGTTCGTCGACGGCGCGCCCCTGCGCTGGACGCTGCGGGTGCTCGGCCTGGCCGCGTTCGCCTACCTCGGCGTGGGCGCTGATCGCCGGTCCCGGACGTGGTGACGAACCCGGTCTTCGGCATCGTTCTACGTGCTGCTCTGGGTCGGCATCGTGCCGGTCTCGCTGCTGCTCGGCCCGGTCTTCCGGGCGATCAGCCCGATGCGGACGATCAACCTGCTGCTGGCCCGGGTCACCGGGGGCGACCCGGGCGTCCGGCGTCACGACGTACCCGGCGTGGCTCGGCTACTGGCCGGCCTCGCTGGGGCTCTTCGCGTTCGTCTGGCAGGAGCTGGTCAACCGAGAGCTCGACGTTCCTCGGGTCGGTGCGCCTGTGGCTGGCCCTCTACGTCGGGGCGATGCTGGTCGGCTCGGCGCTCTTCGGGGACACGTGGTTCAAGCGGGCCGACCCGTTCGAGGTGTACTCCACGCTGATCGGCCGGCTGTGCCCGATCGGCCGGCGGGGCGACGGCCGGCTGGTGATCCGCAGCCCGCTCGCCAACCTCGACGGCGTCGAGGTCGCCCCGGGCCTGGTGGCGGTGATGGCGGTGCTGTTCGGCAGCACCGCGTTCGACAGCTACAAGGACAAGATCAGCTGGGTCGACTTCGTCGGCCGCCAGTCGCTGCCGCCCGAGGTCGTGAACACGCTCGGGCTGCTCGGCTTCTGCCTGGGCGTGGCGATCACGTTCTCGCTGGCGGCGATGGCCACCGGCGTGCACATCGACCACCCGCGGCGTGCAGCTGCCCGGCCTGCTCGTGCACAGCCTGGTGCCGATCGTCGTGGGCTACATGACCGCGCACTACCTGTCCTACTTCGTCGAGCAGGGCCAGGCGACGCTGATCCAGCTCAGCGACCCGATGGTCAACGGCGCCAACCTGCTCGGCACCGCGAACTGGAGCGTGAACTACTGGCTCTCCTGCCACCCGTCGTTCCTCGCCGACGCCAAGGTGCTGGCGATCGTGCTCGGCCACATCGCCGGCGTGATCGCGGCGCACGACCGCGCCTGCGGCTGCTGCCGAAGCAGCACCAGGTCACCGGCCAGCTCGGGATGCTGCTGGTGATGGTGTTCTACACCGCGACCGGGCTCTACCTGCTGTTCGGCGCCTAGCCGTCGGGCGCGGCGGCGACCACGCGTCGCCGCCGCGACCGTCTCCGGCGCCAGCGCGTCGACGACCTCGGCGAGGGCGCGGCGCAGCGCCGAGTCGCCGGTCTCGGGGAGCGCCTGCCCGGCGACCAGCGCGCGGTCGCACGCGGCGCGGTCGTCGGGCAGGAAGTGCACGCCCGCCGGCCGGGCGAAGCCCTCGACCATGCCCCGGATGTCGCGCTCGGCCCAGCCCAGGCTGTCGCGCATCCGGTTGACCACGACCCGCAGCTCCCCCGCGGGACGGGCCTCCCCCAGCTCGACCAGCCCGCGCGCCAGACGGGTCAGTCCCACCGGGTCGGCGGCGCCGACCACCACCACCTCGTCGGCGGCCCGGAGCGCCTCCAGCGTCATCTGGTTGCGGCCGGCACCGGGCCTGCCGAAGTCGCTCTCGGTGTCCTCGAGGCCGAAGCCGGTGTCGACGACGACGTCGGCTCCCTCGGCGGCCCGCTCCAGGATCTCCGCAGCCACGCCGTCGCGCACCTCCGCCCAGCGGTCGGCGCGCGGCAGCCCGGTCAGCACCTCGAGCCGCTCGCCGACCGTCCGCCTGGTGGCCGCGAACCGGCGCCGGTCGAGCTCGCCGGCGTTGGCCAGCCGGGCCGCGGCGAGCAGGCCCGAGACCTCGTCGAGGACGCCGAGGTGCTGGGCGACCGAGCCGCCCCAGGGGTCGACGTCGGCGAGCACCACCCGCCGCCGTCGCCGGGACAGCTCCGCGGCGACGGACACCGCGACCGTCGTGCGCCCGGGAGCGCCGGCGGGTCCCCAGACGACGACGACGCGACCGGCCTCGCCCTGCTCGCCCGGCTCGGGGACGGGCAGGTCCGGGTCGGGCTCGGGATCGGGCACCAGGTCCTCGGTGGTGGCCCGTCGTACGGCGTCGGCGAGGTCGGCGACGGCGTCCACCGGCAGCACCTCGACCACGCCGATCCGGGCCAGCCCGCGCACGCCCTCGGCGCCGACCGCGAGCGTGCGGACGTCGTGCCGCAGCAGATGGGTGACGGCTGCCGCGTCGAGGCCGGGCAGCTCCGAGGAGACCACGGCGACGTCGGCCTGGCCGGACCCGGCGGAGGCGAGCAGGTCGGCGAGGTCGACGCAGCGCTTGAGCACGACCAGGCCGGCGCCCGTCAGCGCCTGGAGCGCGCCGGACTCCCACGGGGCGCCGGCGGCCGCCACCAGCACGGCCGTGCGGTCCCCGGCGGCCATCGCTCAGCCCTGCCGGGTGATCACGACGCGTCCGGCCGATGTGCGTCCCAGCGCCGGACCCAGCTCGGCGGCCTGCTCGCGGGTCACCCCCACGATGACCTGCCGGGTGCCGGTCGGGGCCAGGCTGTCCTCGGGCGTGGGCGCCTTGACCACCACCACGTCGTCGAGGACGAGGTCGGCGTCGGCCAGCCGGTCGGCCGTGGTCGCGGTCTGGGGCGTCACCCAGACGTCGATCACCGACCCCTCGCGCACGGTCGCGGGCACCTCGTCGAGCTCCACCGACACCGGCACCTCGACCAGCGCCTGGTCGGCGCCTGCCAGCGCCTCGCGCGGGAGCAGCTCGCCGGACCCGACGGCCCGCTCGAGGACGGCGTCGTCCGGCAGCGGCGCGTCGGCGGAGAGGTAGCGGTCGGCGTCCTCGCGGCTGTCGAAGCGGATCTCCGTGCGCTGCACCTCGGTGGCGTCGACCCGGGTGCCGGCGGGCAGGTCGTCGCGCACCGCCCAGACCCCGACCGAGTCGTCGGCCGCGGCCAGCACCTTGACGCCGACCAGCACCGACGCCGCCACGATCACCAGCCCGACCAGGATCCGCGGGTCGCGCCAGCCGGGCCGGTGGTGCCGGGTGGCCGGGGGTACGTCGGCGGTCATGCTCACTCCTGTCCCTGCGCCCTCGTTCCCTACGTACCCCCGATCCGGGTCCGAAACCCGGTCGTCCACAGGCTGCGCCGGGTCGGCTTCACCGATCGTGTTCACAACTGGCACAGTGATCGACATGTCCCCCAGCCCGAGATTCCTGTTGCTCGCGGACGTCGCCGAGATCCTCAACACCTCCAGCGCGCAGGTCTACGCGCTGGTGCGCCGCGGTGAGCTGCGCGGGATCAAGATCGGTGGTCGTGGCCAGTGGCGCGTCGAGGACGCGGAGCTGGAGAAGTACATCGCACGCATGTACGACGAGGCCAGCCAGTTCGTCGACCAGCACCCGTTCTCGGAGTCCGAGGCGGACGCCGAGCAGGAGAGCTAGCGGACTCCGCTCCTGGACCGCGGCGACCGCCGCCAGCGGCACCACGTCGTACCCGTCGGTCGGGGAGTCGCCGGCCAGCCGCAGCTCCGCGAAGTCCGCGCCGAGCCGCAGCAGCCGTCCCTCGAGCCGGCCGCCGTCGACCAGGTGGAGCAGGCAGTCGGCTCCGTCGTCGGCGAGCCGCCGCAGCACGGCCCGCAGCGGCAGCCGTCGGAGCGCGCCGAGCGCATCGTCGGAGACCGCCCGCGCCGACGCGCCCCGCAGCACGGCGACCGCGGCGTGCCGCACGACCCAGGCCCGGCCGGTGGCGTCCTCGACCAGCAGCCAGTCGGCTCCGGTCCGGGTCACCGTGCCCGCGAGCGTGATCCCGCCGAGCAGCCGCAGCCGGACCGGCCGGCCGACGAGCGCGTGCAGCCGGGAGGCGATTCCGACGTGGGCGTACTCCGCGCGGGTGCGGTCGGCGACCTCGAGGTCCCGCTCCTGCAGGTGCAGGCCCTCGGCCTGCTGCTCGAGGTCGTCGATCAGCGCCAGCACGGATCGTTCCCACCGCACGGTCTCCTCCTCCCCGTGGCCGGGCCCCGGCGAAACGCCTGTGGATCGCCGATTGACCTGACGCGTCGAACGCGAGTTAGAACAGGCAAACACACGCAAACGCAAGGTTACGACATGGTGATCACTCTCGGGAGCCGGCTCCGCACGGCCGTCACCCTCCTGGCGCTGCTTGCGGCCGGGCTCGGCTGCTGGCGCGGCTGTGCCGGCGACCGGGCCGCGGCTGTGTCCCGCCACGCCACGCTCGCCGACCTCCTGACCGGCGCCGCCGCCGTGCTGCTCCAGGTGGCGCTCGGCTGGCTGCTCGTGGTCACGCTGCTGCTGGTGCTCGAACCCCGCGCCGGACGCGAGCTCACCGGGCTGGCCGGCTGCCCGCGCGCCGTGCGACGGGCCCTGGTGACGCTCTGCGGGGTCGCGCTGTCCGGAGCAGCGCTGGTGGCACCGGCGCAGGCGCACGGGGACCACTCGGCCGCGCGGGAGAGCAGCCTCGACGGCCTGGCGCTCCCCGACCGCACGTCCGGCCCGGAGCAGCCTCGCGCGGCAGCCGCGCCGCACGCGGTCGTGGTGCGCCCCGGCGACACGCTCTGGGCGATCTCGGCCGACCGCCTGCCGCCGGGGGCGGCACCGGCGGCCGTCGACCGTGCCTGGCGGTCGCTCTACACCGCCAACCGGGCCGTGATCGGCCCCGACCCCGACCTGATCCGCCCCGGCACCGAGCTCCGGCTGCCGCCCGTCTTGCACCGCTGCACCCGTCACCGAGGAGGAGAACCGATGAACCCCCGCATCCCACGCCCACGCACCCGCTCCGGCGTCGCCGGGGTGACCCGGCTGGCACCGCACCCCAGGTCGCCGGTGGTGCCGGTGGCGGTCACGCAGGGCACGCTCGCCCTCGACCTGGACACCCACCCCGGGCTGCCGCCGGCCCCCGAGCTCCACGTGGTGACCGGCAACCGGGGAGACGTCGAGGCGTGGGCTGCGCGGTTCGCGCAGGCCGTGGTCGAGGTGGTCGGCGGCGACCGCAGTCCGCACCAGCTGATCCGCTGCACGTCGCCGGCCGTCCACGCCGACCTGCTCCGTCGTACGGCGGCGCTCAACCGGGCGGCGTGCTCCAGAGCTTCGGTCCCGCCGGCTGCGCGCCCAGGTGCGCAGCGTGCACGTGTTCCTGCCGTCCTCGGCCAGCGCCGAGGTCAGCGTGCACGTGCGCCACGGTCAGCGCTCGCGCGCGATCGCTGCCCGGATCGAGCAGTTCGACGGCCGCTGGATGTGCACGGCCCTCGAGTTCGGCTGAGCGTTCGGCTGCAGGGTCAGCCGCCCGCGCGTGTCGTCTCGCCGGTCGGACCGCCCGGGGCGCCGTGGCAGCGCTTGTACTTCTTGCCCGACCCGCAGGGGCACAGCGCGTTGCGGCTGATCCCCGAGTAGGGGTCGTCGGCGTTGGTCACCGTCTGCCCACGCACCTCGGCCTCGCCGTCCTCGCTGGGGCGGTGTAGGTGAGGTGGGTCGGCGTCTTCGGCGCGTCGAGCCCCTTGGCGGAGATGTGCGGCGCGTGCGGGGCCGGGCCGGCGAGTGCGGCCAGCGGGCTCTCCGACGCGGTCGCGGCGGCGCCGGCCGGGGTGAGCTCGAACTCCTCGGGCTCCTCCTCGACCTGGACCTCGATGTGGAACAGGAACCCGACGGTCTCCTCGCGGATCCCCTCCTTCATCGCGTTGAACATGTCGAAGCCCTCGCGCTGGTACTCCACGAGCGGGTCGCGCTGGGAGTAGGCGCGCAGGCCGATGCCCTCGCGCAGGTAGTCCATCTCGTAGAGGTGCTCGCGCCACTTGCGGTCCAGCACCGAGAGCAGCACCCGGCGCTCGAGCTCGCGCATCACCTCGGAGCCGAGCTCCGCCTCGCGGGCCTCGTACGCGCCTGCGCGTCGGCCAGCAGCCGCTGCCGCAGGTCGTCGCGCTCCATCCCGTCGCGGCCGCCGGCCTCCCTCTCGAGGTCCTGGTGGCGCAGCGAGATCGGGTACATCGTGCGCAGCGCCGTCCACAGCGCGTCGAGGTCCCACTCCTCCGGGAACCCCTCGGTCGCGGCGTTGACGTACGTCGCCACGGCGTCGTCGATCATCAGCCGGACCTGGTCCTGCAGGTCGGCGCCCTCGAGCACCTCGCGACGCTCGCCGTAGATGACCTCGCGCTGCCGGCTCATCACGTCGTCGTACTTGAGGACGTTCTTGCGGCTCTCGAAGTTCTGCGACTCCACCTGCGACTGGGCCGAGGCGATCGACTTGGTGACGCGACTTGTTCTCGATCGGGACGTCGTCGGGCACCTTGAGCGCGAGCAGCACCCGGTCGACCCAGTCGGACTTGAACAGCCGCATCAGCTCGTCCTCGAGCGACAGGTAGAACCGGGACTCGCCCGGGTCGCCCTGACGGCCGGAGCGACCACGCAGCTGGTTGTCGATGCGTCGCGACTCGTGACGCTCGGTGCCGACGACGTACAGCCCGCCGAGCTCGCGCGACCTCGTCGTGCTCGGCCTTGACCTGGCCCTCGATCCGCTCGCACCGTCTCCGGCCAGGCCGCCTCGTAGTCCTCGGCGTCGTCCATCGGGTCGAGGCCCTTCTGGCGCAGCTCCTGGTCGGCCAGGAACTCCACGGAGCCGCCGAGCATGATGTCGGTGCCGCGGCCGGCCATGTTGGTGGCGACCGTGATCGCGCCCTTGTGGCCGGCGAGCGCCACGACCTTCGCCTCGTCGGCGTGCTGCTTGGCGTTGAGCACCGTGTGCGGGATGCCGCGCTTGCGCATCAGCTGCGCGAGGTGCTCGGACTTCTCGACGGACACGGTGCCGACGAGGACCGGCTGGCCCTTGCGGTGCCGCTCCTCGATGTCGTCGACGACGGCGTTGTACTTGGCCTCCTCGGTGCGGTAGACGAGGTCGGCGGAGTCGACGCGGGCCATCGGCTTGTTGGTGCGGATCGGCACGACGCCGAGGCGGTAGATCTTGTCGAACTCGGAGGCCTCGGTCATCGCCGTGCCGGTCATGCCGGAGAGCTTGTCGTAGAGCCGGAAGTAGTTCTGCAGCGTGATCGTGGCGAGGGTCTGGTACTCCTCGCGGACGGTCACGCCCTCCTTGGCCTCGATCGCCTGGTGCAGGCCGTCGTTGTAGCGACGACCGGACAGCATCCGCCCGGTGTGCTCGTCGACGATGAGCACCTCGTCGTTCATGACGACGTACTCCTTGTCGTTGCGGAACAGCTCCTTGGCCTTGATCGAGTTGTTCAGGAACGAGATCAGCGGGGTGTTGACCGAGTCGTAGAGGTTGTCGATGCCGAGGTGGTCCTCGACCTTGGTGATGCCCGGCTCCAGGATCGAGATCGTGCGCTTCTTCTCGTCGGTCTCGTAGTCGACGTCCTTGACCAGCCGCGCGGCGATCTGCGCGAACTCGGCATACCACTTCACCTCGTCCTGCGTCGGGCCGGAGATGATCAGCGGCGTGCGGGCCTCGTCGATCAGGATCGAGTCCACCTCGTCGACGATCGCGAAGTTGTGGCCGCGCTGGACGCACTCCTCGAGTGCGTTGGCCATGTTGTCGCGCAGGTAGTCGAAGCCGAACTCGTTGTTCGTGCCGTAGGTGACGTCGCACGCGTAGGCCTCGCGGCGGTCCTCCTTCGACATCTCGGGCTGGATCACGCCCACCGTGAGCCCGAGGAAGTGGTGCACCCGGCCCATCCACTCAGCGTGGTACTGCGCGAGGTAGTCGTTGACGGTGACCACGTGCACGCCCTTGCCGGAGAGCGCGTTGAGGTACGCCGGGAGCGTGGAGACCAGGGTCTTGCCCTCACCGGTCTTCATCTCGGCGATGTTGCCGAGGTGCAGGGCCGCGCCGCCCTCGATCTGGACGTCGAAGTGCCGCTGGCCGAGCACCCGCTTCGCCGCCTCGCGGACGGTCGCGAAGGCCTCGGGCATGATCTCGTCGAGCGTCTCGCCCTTCTCCAGGCGCGCCTTGAACTCGTCGGTCATGGCCCGGAGCTCGGCGTCGCTCATCGCGACGAACTCGTCCTCGATCGCGTTGACGGACCGCGAGATCGTCTCCAGCTGACGGAGGATCTTGCCCTCGCCCATCCGCAGGACCTTGTCGAACAGCGACACGTGGGACTCCCAAAGGTTGGTGCTTCGCAGAATGCGGGGCAAATGTTACTTGGGCCGGTCGAACGCAGCGCCGCCCCCGCATCGTCCAACGTCCCACGCCCGGGCAGACGTTCCCAGGCCGAGGGACGGACGGCGCGCCCGCGAGCGGTGCGGCGTCACGCCTGCCGCAGCTCGACCCTGACCGGCTCGGCCAGGTCGCCCCGCGGGCACACGACGATCTCGTCCAGCGTCGAGCCACGAGGCCAGGTCGCGCAGCTCCTCGGCCAGCTCGTGGGCGGTCTCCGGCGGTGCGTGCTCCTCGGCGTACGACGCCTGCACCAGCAGTCGGCCGGACTTGCGGTCGGCCTTGAGGTCGACCCGGCCGACGATCCGGTCGCCGAGCAGGAACGGCAGCACGTAGTAGCCGTACTCCCGCTTCGGCGCGGGCACGTAGATCTCGATCCGGTAGCGGAAGCCGAACAGCCGCTGCGTGCGCTCGCGCTCCCAGACCACCGGGTCGAACGGGCTGAGCAGGGCGCGCGCGCGCACCCGTCGCGGAAGGGTCGCGTCGCGGTGGAGGTAGGCCGGGCGCTTCCAGCCCTCGATCGTGACCGGCAGCAGCTCACCGTCGTCGACCAGTGACCGGATCGCCGGCTTCACTTCGGCGACCTCCATCCGGAAGTAGTCGCGCAGGCACTGCTCGGTGCCGACCCCGTGCGACATCGCGGCGCGGCGGACCAGCTCGCGGTGGGCGTCGGCCGGCTCGGGCGTGGGCGTCGCCAGCACGTGCGGCGGCAGCACCCGCTCGGGCAGGTCGTAGACGCACTCGAACGCCGAGTTGCGGGACGCGATCGCGAGGTCGCCGACCAGGAAGAGGTAGTCGAGCGCCTTGCGCGCCTCCGACCAGTTCCAGCCCCAGTTGGTCTTGTCGCGCGGGGCGCCGTCGTCGAGCTCGCGGGCCGTCGACGCGCCACGCCGTCCGGACCTCCTCGAGCACCCGGGCGACGAGCTGCGGGTTGGAGCGCTGCCAGTCGCCCCAGCGCGGGCTGGTGCGGTAGCGGTCCATCCGGTGCTGCATCACCGGCCACAGGTCGACCGGCATGAACGCCTGCACGTGCGCCCAGTACTCGACCATCCGGCGCGGCCTGCGCTCCGAGGCGCGACGCAGCAGCTCGACGTCGTAGGGGCCCATCCGGGAGAACAGCGGCATGTAGTGCGCGCGCTGGAGCACGTTGACCGAGTCGACCTGGAGCACGCCGGTGCGCGCGAGCGTGCGCGACAAGGTGCGCATCGTCGGCGTGGTGTGCCGCGGGTCGCGGAACCCCTGGGCGACGAGCGCGATGCGACGGGCCTGCGCCGTGCTCAGCGACTCCACGGCCCGACCCTAGAGGCAGGCAGCGACAGTCTCAGGGCCCGCCGGATCAGGGAAGATCGAGCAGCTTCTCGCGGACGGCGTACATCACGGCCTCCATCCGGGAGTGCAGCTGCAGCTTCTCCAGGATGTTGCGGACGTGGTTCTTCACGGTGTTCTCGCTGATGAACAGCTGCTTGGCGACCTCGCGGTTGTTGAGGCCGGTCGCGACCAGGCGCAGCACCTCGAGCTCGCGGTCGGTGAGCCGCGGGGTCGGCACCTGCTCGCGGTCGGTGCGCGACATCTCCTTGAACTCGTCGAGCAGCTTGACCGCCATCGACGGGCTGATCAGCGACTGGCCCTCGGCGACCACGCGCACGGCCTGGGCGACCTCGTCGATCGAGGAGTCCTTGAGCAGGTAGCCGGAGGCGCCGTTCTTGACCGCCTCGTAGAGGTCGGCCTCCTCGTCGCTGACGGTCAGCATGATGATCCGCGCGGCCGGCACCAGCTGCTTGATCTCCATGCAGGCCTCGAGCCCGGTGCGCTTCGGCATCCGTACGTCGAGCAGCACGATGTCGGGCACCACGCTGGCGACCAGCGTCGGCGGCGGAGATGCCGTCGCCGGCCTCGCCGACCACCTCGATGTCGGGTTCGACACCGAGGAGCATGGTCAGCCCGCGCCGGAACAGCTCCTGGTCGTCGACCACGACGACCCGGATCGGTTCTGAGCCCGGCGCCTTCCGCGGGACGTCGTTCGGCATCCGACACGCCCCGATCATGGCAGATTCTCGGGTTCTGCGCGGTGCCCTCAGCCGCATGCCGAGCGAGATCACCCCGTAGTCGTAGCCGCGGCGCCGGTAGACGACCGAGGGCTTCTCGGTGTCCTTGTCCACGAACAGGTAGAAGTCGTGGCCCACGAGCTCCATCTCGTAGAGGGCCTGCTCCAGCGTGATCGGCGTGGCCTCGTGCTCCTTCTCGCGTACGACGAGGGGCCCGTCGCCGGTCACCGTCACCGGGTCCGACCTTGCGCTCGATCGCGCCGTCGTCGATCGTCGTCGCCGTCGTCGACCGCGGCACGTTGGCGAGGGCCTGCTGCACGGACTGGGGCGCGCGCTGGCCGCGGTGCACCTTGCGCCGGTCGGCCGCGCGGCGCATCTGCGCCGTCATCTTGTCCAGCGCCAGGTCGAGCGCCGCCATCTTGTCCTCGGCCGCGGCCTCCGCGCGCACGACCGGTCCGCGCGACTTCGCGGTCAGCTCGACGCGTACGGCCTTGTCCGGCTTGGCCTGCTCCTTCTCGACCTGCACCTCGACCCGGATCAACCGATGGTCGTGCTTCTCCAGCCTCGCGAGCTTCTCCTCGACGTGCGCACGAAAACGATCCGAGACCTCACAGTGACGTCCGCTGACCACGATGTCCACGCAACCGACCTCCTAGAAAACGGCACGACCCGGAGCCTTGGGCGTCCGGGTCGTGGATGGAGTCTGCGTCCATGTACTGACGTTAGAGGGTCGGGGGTGATCGGGCTAGGGCGGGTCCCTCCGCGCCGACGGATGCCGGCGCCTCGTGGCGGCGACGCACGCGATGCCGAGCACGGGCACGCCGACGGCGGCCAGCGCGCGCTGCGCCTCACGAGCGGTGGCGCCGGTGGTGAGCACGTCGTCGCACACGACGGCGGCGACCGGATCGCCGGTGCGGGCGAGAGCCCGCAGCGCGACGGTGCGTGCGGCCATCGAGCCGGCGAGGTTGCGCTGCCGGCCCGCGGCGTCCAGCCCGGCCTGGTCGGCGACGGTCCCCGTCTGGCGCAGCAGGCGGTTCGTGCGGACGTCGTAGCCCCTGGCGGCGGAGGATGCCCGCCGCGTGACGGGTGACGCGCAGCATCGGGTCGTGCCCGCGTGCGGTCACCACCGCTGCGCGGGACGGCACCGGCACCAGGAGGGTCCGCCCGTCGGGCGTGACGAGGTCGCGGGCCGCGACCGCGAGCACCTCGCCGAGCGGTCGCACGAGGGCGAACGCCCGGCGCTCCTTGTGCGCCAGCACCATCGCCCGCAGCAGGTCCGCGTAGTCGCCCCCGACCACGGCGGGCGCCAGCCCCGGCGGGCAGGGGTCCGGGCTGGTCCAGACGGCCCGGTCGGGAAGCAGCCCTCGGCAGTCCGGGCAGAGCAGCCGACCGGGCCGCCGGCAGTGCACGCAGGCGGATCCGGCGACCAGGTCCAGCCAGGCGTCCAGCACCCGTCCAGCGTGCTGCGCGGACGGGACGAGGGCGAGCCGTGCGCCCGGGCCTGTGGAGTCAGCTCTGGAGTCAGCCGGCGTACGTCGGTGCGCGGAGGCCGGTGACCGTGCCCGCCGAGACCCAGTGGCCCTGCGCGTCGAGCCGGACCACCCGGCCGCCGGCGACCTCGAGGTAGACCGGCAGGGTGCTGTCGGGCGAGCCCGCCACCGACGTCGCTCGGCCGCGCAAGAGGTCGGCCTGCACCTGGTCGGGGTCGCCGGGTGAGCCGTCCAGGGACACGAACGCGACCTGCGACACGTCCTGCGAGCGGCCCAGCACGGCGAGGTCGTTGGGCGAGCGCCAGGAGAGGTCCACGATCCGGCCCAGGTCGTCGGGCAGCCCGGAGATCCGGTGCGCGGGGGTCGGCCGGATCAGGTCGCCGGCGTCGGTGCGCAACAGGTCGGACGACATCAGCCGGTCGCCCGCGGTGGTCGCCACGACCGCCACCAACCGCGTGCCGTCTCGGCTCACCACGAACGCGCGCACGTCGCGCCCGGTCACACCGGGCACGTCGACCGGCGAGACCTGGCCGCCGGAGCGGTGCAGGACACGCGCCCCCAGCGCCGTACGGTCGACCAGCCACAGCCCGTCGAACATGTCGTACGTCGGGCGCAGCACGTCGGTGCCCTCGTAGATCCGGCGCACGCTCCTCGCGCTGGGCCCAGGCGAACACGGTGCCCCCGTCACCGCCCACCTCGGCGATCCGGGACTCGGCGACGGAGACGGCGATCGACCGCAGCGAGTAGCCGGGCCGGCCGAACGGGCCCGGCGCCGGCACCGTGCTCCCCCGTCGGTCGGCCACGATCCGCCCCTTGTCCACGCCGAACAGCCGGTCGGAGGCGTCGCGCACGGTCGGGGCGAACGCGTCGCCCTCCTGGACGCTGAAGTCGCGGCGGCCGTCGGGCAACGGCACCGGGGCGTCGCCGGAGGTGATCCGGATCCGGGTCAGCCCGGGCACCTGGCGCAGCGTCCACGCCAGCTGCGCGACCACGCGGCTCATCCTCGTCGGCGAGAGCCGCAGCACCTCCTCGCTCAACGGGACCTCGGCCGTCCCGTCGGGCCCGACCGGCACGGACAGGTCGAGCTGGGTGCCGAGCGGGAAGGCGGTGCGGGTCACCTCGGCGAGCCCGTCGCCCGGCCCGGCCAGCAGCGCCCGCACCAGGGTGGACGCGCGCTGCTCGCCCCGCGGGAGGTAGATCCGCTCGGGCACGAGCACCCGGTTGGTCTGGTCGAAGAAGTAGAGGTTGACCGGGGCGAACCGGCTGTCGAGGTACCACTCCGGCACCACGACGGCGTCCGGCGGGTTGGCGATCCGCCACTCCCCGCCGTCGCGCACCAGCCGCAGGTCGAGCCGGCCGTTGCCCGCGCCGACGCCGCCGAGCCAGCCTCCCCGGGAGTCGAGGTGCTGGGCGTCGCCGAGCGTCACGCGCACGCCGTCGGGCAACAGGTCGATCGCGCTGGACTGGTAGACCACGGTCGAGCGGTTCGGGTTCCACGCCGGCTGCGCCGCCGCGGTGAGGAAGCTGCGGGCGACGGAGGTGGTCAACGGCACGGCGGTCATCGCCAGCAGGAACCCCTTGACCACCTGGGTCGGCGAGTCACCCTTGCCCGGACCGGGCGGCGCGAACTGGGCCGTGTCGTTGGGCGAGACCCGCCCGGCGTCCGCCTCGCGGTGCACGACACCCGACGTGGGCAGCAGCGAGCACCCGGTCGCCAGCAGCATCACGGCGAGCAGCGCCACCAGGACCCGCTTCATCGGGGGCCGGCCTGTGCGTCGTCGGGCACCAGCGGCAGCGGGCTGTGCGGGATCGGGTCGCCGACGCGACGCGGGAGGGTCAGCCGGAACAGGGCGCCGTCGCCGGGTCGCCCCCACGCCTGGAGCTGGCCGCCGTGCAGCCGGGCGTCCTCGAGCGAGATCGCGAGTCCCAGCCCGGTGCCGCCGGTGGTGCGGGCGCGCGCCGGGTCGGCCCGCCAGAACCGGTTGAAGACCATCGCGGTCTCCCCCGGCTTGAGGCCGATCCCGTGGTCACGCACGGTCAGCGCCGCGGCGTGCTCGTCGGCGGACACCCGCACCTCGACGTCGTTGCGACCGCTGGGGCCGACCGGTGCGTGGTCGATCGCGTTGGTGACCAGGTTGCGCACGATGCGCTCGATCCGTCGTACGTCACCCTCGGCGACGCACGGCTGGTCGGCGACCACCCGCACCTCGACCCCGCGCTGGAGCGCGAGCGGCTCGGTCGCGCTGACCACCCGGTGGGCCACGTCGACCAGGTTCACGTCCTCGAGGTCGAGCAGCGCCGCACCGGCGTCGAACCGGCTGATCTCCAGCAGGTCGGCCAGCAGGGTCTCGAACCGGTCGAGCTCGCCCTGCAGCAGCTCGGCGGCCCGCGCCGTCACCGGGTCGAACTGGTCGCGCTCGTCGTGCAGGACGTCGCCGGCCATGCGCACGGTCGTCAGCGGGGTGCGGAGCTCGTGGGAGACGTCGGACACGAACTGGCGCTGCACGCGCGACAGCTCCTCGAGCTGCCGGATCTGGCGCTGGAGCGCGTCGGCCATCTGGTTGAACGACGTGCCCAGCCGGGCGATGTCGTCCTGGCCGACGACGTGCATGCGCTCCTCGAGCCGGCCCGACGCGATCCGTTCGGCGACCCGGCGGGCCAGCCGGATCGGACTCACCACCTGTCGCGCGACCAGCCAGCTCAGGCCGGCCAGCAGCATCAGGAGCAGGACGCCGGCCGTGATCAGGGCGTTCTGGAGCAGGCTGAGGGTGTCGCGCTCCTCACTCATCGGGAAGATCAGGTAGAGCGCGTAGTCGCCACCGTCGGCGGGCAGCACGATCTGGCTGCCGACGACCACGCCCGGCACGTCGTCCTCGGCCTCTCCCGGCAGGTAGCGGATCTTGGTGAAGGCCCAGGCGGTGCCGGGGTGCGCCTCCACGCTCTTGCGCAGCGAGGCCGGCACGCTGCTCGACTCGATGCCCGGGCTGGAGGTGGTGCCCGGACCGGTGTCGAGGCCGCGCGAGGTGCCGGCGACCGGCCCGACCAGGACCACGACGAAGCCGCGGACCTTGCCGCGCTCGACGAGGTTCTCGGAGAGCTGGCTGAGCTGGGTGCCGGCGTCGGAGTCGCGGCTGCCGGCCTGCTTGAGCCGGCTGGTCGCCAGCGCGGTCTCGCTCTTGGCCTCGGCGAGGGACGCCTCGACCCGGTGGTCGACGAGACCTCCGGTGATCTGGCGCAGCAGCAGCCAGCCGACGACACCGACCACGATCGCGGAGAGCAGCAGCACGGAGACGACCACGCGCGCCTGCACCGAGCGTCGCCAGACGGTCAGTCCCCGCCCGACCAGCGCGCTGCACCGACTCGCGCGGACGGGGCGGCAGCGGTGCCGGCCCGGCTCCGGACGGGAGCGTGGGGGCGCGCCCGGTGAAGGCGCCCGACGCCGGGTCGCGCGACGTACGCGCGGCGCTCCCGGCTCCCGGTCGACCCTGGTCGAGGTCAGGCGTGGTGGGCGGCACCGCCCCCACCGGCCTTGTAGCCGACCCCGCGCACCGTCAGGACGATCTCGGGGTTCTCCGGGTCGTGCTCGACCTTGGCGCGCAGCCGCTGGACGTGCACGTTGACCAGTCGGGTGTCGGCGGCGTGGCGGTAGCCCCACACCTGCTCGAGCAGCACCTCGCGCGTGAACACCTGCCACGGCTTGCGGGCCAGGCAGACGAGGAGGTCGAACTCGAGCGGGGTGAGCGCGAGCGCCGTGTCGCCGCGGGTCACCGAGTGCCCCGCCACGTCGATCACCAGGTCGCCGATGTTCAGCGACTCCGGCGGCGCCTCGGAGAGCCGGCGGACGCGGGCCCGGATCCGGGCCAGCAGCTCCTTCGGCTTGAACGGCTTCACGACGTAGTCGTCGGCCCCGGACTCGAGGCCGGCGACCACGTCGATCGTGTCGCTCTTCGCGGTCAGCATGACGATCGGGACCCCGGACTCCGCCCGGATCTCGCGGCAGACCTCGATGCCGCCCTTGCCCGGCAGCATCACGTCGAGCAGCACCAGGTCGGGCTGGTACTCCCGGAAGGCGGACATGGCCGTCTCCCCGGTCGAGCAGATCCGGCTGCCGAACCCTTCGTTGCGCAGCACCAACGACAGCATCTCGGCCAACGACGCGTCGTCGTCGACCACGAGCACGCGTGTGCGCAGCGCTTCGGAGCTGGTCACGGCATCCTTCCCCTTGAGGTCATCTCCCCGAGTCTTCCTCAGAGTGTGCCCCCAAGGGTGAACCTGCCTCGTCTCGAACGCGTCTCAGTAGCGGTAGTGGTCCGACTTGTACGGGCCTGTCACCGGCACGCCGAGGTACGACGCCTGGTCGGTGGTGAGCTCGGTCAGCGAGACGCCGAGGGCGCTGAGGTGGAGCCGGGCGACCTCCTCGTCGAGATGCTTGGGCAGCACGTAGACGCCGACCGGGTACTCCTCGGTCTTGGTGAAGATCTCGATCTGCGCGAGCACCTGGTTCGTGAACGAGTTCGACATCACGAACGACGGGTGGCCGGTCGCGTTGCCGAGGTTCATCAGGCGACCCTCGGACAGCACGATGATCGTCGTACCGACCCCCGCCTCGCTGTCCGGGAAGGTCCACACGTCGACCTGGGGCTTGACGTTCTTGCGCTGCACGCCCTCGAAGGACTCCAGACCGGCCATGTCGATCTCGTTGTCGAAGTGGCCGATGTTGGCGACGATCGCCTGGAACTTCATACGCTGCATCTGCGCGACGGTGACGACGTCCTTGTTGCCGGTGGCCGTGATGATGATGTCGGCGACCGGGAGCACCTCGTCGAGCGTGGAGACCTGGTAGCCGTCCATCGCCGCCTGCAGCGCGCAGATCGGGTCGATCTCGGTGATGATGACGCGGGCGCCCTGGCCACGCAGCGACTCCGCGCAGCCCTTGCCGACGTCGCCGTAGCCGCAGACCACGGCCACCTTGCCGCCGATGAGGACGTCGGTGGCGCGGTTGATGCCGTCGATCAGCGAGTGGCGGCAGCCGTACTTGTTGTCGAACTTGGACTTGGTGACCGAGTCGTTGACGTTGATCGCCGGGAAGAGCAGCGAGCCCTCACGCATCATGTCGTAGAGGCGGAGCACACCGGTGGTGGTCTCCTCGGTGACGCCCTTGATCGAGTTCGCGATCGGGGTCCAGTAGTTGCCGTTGGCCGCGAGCTGCTCGTTGAGGACCTGGAAGACGATCCTCTGCTCGGCGCTGTGCGCCGTGGCCGGGTCGGGAGCCTTGCCCGACTTCTCGGCCTGGACGCCGAGGTGGACGAGCATGGTGGCGTCGCCACCGTCGTCGAGGATCATGTTCGGCATCGTGTCGCCCCAGTTCAGGATCTGCTGGGTGCACCACCAGTACTCCTCCAGGGTCTCGCCCTTCCAGGCGAAGACCGGCACGCCCTGCGGGTCGTCCGGGGTGCCGTCGGGACCGACGACGACCGCGGCGGCCGCGTGGTCCTGGGTGGAGAAGATGTTGCAGGAGACCCAGCGGACCTCGGCGCCGAGGGCGACCAGGGTCTCGATCAGCACGGCGGTCTGGATCGTCATGTGCAGCGAGCCCGCGATCCGGGCGCCGGCCAGCGGCTTGTCGGCGCCGTAGCGCTCGCGCATCGCCATCAGGCCCGGCATCTCGTTCTCGGCGAGCGTGATCTCGGTGCGTCCGTAGTCGGCCAGGGAGAGGTCAGCGACCTTGAAGTCCATCAGAAGTGTCCTTGCGAAGTGAGAGGTTGTGTCGGGCAGCGCACAGCGAGCAGGTTGGTTCCCTGCGGTGTGCGAGCGTCTGGCCACGATCTCGTGCGCGAGGCGCACCGGCGATTCTAGAGGAGCCGCGCTCACGGCTCCAATCAGCGCGCGCCGGACTCCTCCGGCGCGGAGGCCGGACTCCTCCGGCCGGACACCGGGCTCGACGTAGATCACGCGGGCGATCGGCTCCACCTCGCGCACCGCCGCCTCGGCGCGGTCGATCGCGTCGCGCGACCTCGGCGCCGGTCGCCGCGGCGGGCACCCGCACCTTCACGGCCACCAGCAGCTCCTCGGGGCCGAGGTGCATCGTGCGCATGTGGATGACGCCCTCGATGCCGTCGGCCTGCTCGAGCGCCTCGCGGATCCGGAGCTGCGCCGGCCGCGCCGCGGCCTCGCCGAGCAGCAGGCTCTTGGTCTCGATGCCGAGCACGATCGCCACCGCCACCAGCAGCAGCCCGATCAGGGCGGTGCCGGCGACGTCCCAGTAGAGCGAGCCGGTGAGCAGGCTGAGCCCGACCCCGAGCAGCGCGAACGCCGAGGCCGATCAGGGCGGCGAAGTCCTCCAGCAGGATCACCGGCAGCTCGGGCTGCTTGGCGCGCCGGATGAACTGCACGAACGACGCGTCGCCCTTGATCTTCGAGGTCTCCATGATCGCGGTGCGGAAGGAGAACGCCTCCATCACGATCGACGCCACGAGCACCACGAGCGGCACCCACCACCAGCGCGAGTCGAGCAGCGAGTCCTCGGGGTGGCCGTGGGCGGCGTGGACCTCGTGGAACTTGTGGTACGCCTCGTAGAGCGCGAACAGGCCGCCGACGCTGAACAGCACGATCGCCACCAGGAACGAGTAGATGTAGCGCTCGCGGCCGTAGCCGAACGGGTGCTCCGGCGTCGCGTCCTTCTTGGCCTGGCGGCCGCCGAGCAGCAGCAGGCCCTGGTTGCCGGAGTCGGCCACCGAGTGGATCGCCTCGGCCAGCATCGACGAGGCGCCGGTGAGCAGGAACGCCACGAACTTCGTGAGCGCGATGCCGGTGTTGGCCAGCAGCGCGGCCACCACGGCCCGGGTTCCACCCTCAGCAGACATGTCGCGCAGGCTATCGGCCGGCCGGGCAGCACCGCTCAGCCGAGGCCGACCTCCAGGTACGTCGCCGCGAACTGGCCGGTGGCGAGCAGGGCCGCGTAGCGGGCCAGGTCGCCGTCGGCCTCGCTGGTGACGGTCTCGGTGCGTACGCCGCGGCGCTCGGCCGCGGCGAGGAGCCGGGACCGTGACTGGCGCGACCGTCGACTCCTCGGAGGCGTCGTCGAGGATCACCAGGCTCGGACGCATCTCCCCGCCGTCGTCGACGTCGGCGAACGGGTCGGCGAAGACGTCGGCGCTCCGGCGCCAGCTCGATCACCGGCAGCAGGTGCTCGACGTCGGCCGCGAGCGCCGGGCGGCCGGTGGCGCGCCTGATGGACTCGGCGACCCGGCGGGCCGCGCGCGCGGCGAGGACGGTGCCGCCCCAGAGCATCGGCTGGGTGTCGGCGATGGCGCTGGCGAGGTTCTTCGCCGGGTTGACCGCGATGTCGCGGAACGGCGAGCAGTTCACCGCCACCTCGTCGAGCGCGTCGGCGACCACGCCCGGCTTCGACACCGGCGCGAGGTCGAGCAGGTCGAGGAGCTCGAGGACGACCACCGCGGTGGCGAGCTGGTCGCCGGTGACCGTCGGCAGCACGATCGAGTCGCGGCCGGCCGCGTGCTCGGCGACCAGCGAGCGCTCGGGACAGGCGACGACCAGCTGGCAGCCGCGGCGGACCGCCTCGGCGACGGCGGACGCGGTGTCCTGGTCACTGCCCTGCGGGCGCGAGCACGACGACCAGGTCGAGGCTGCCGGCCCAGCCGGGGAGCTTCGGCCCGGGCCAGGCCACGAACGGCACCGGGCACCACGGTTCGAGCACCGCGCGCAGCAACCGGGAGTCCGGCCCCGCGGCGACCACCGCCCGCGGCCGGCTGCCGCGGATCGTCTCGGTGGCCCGTCGTACGCCGGCCTCGGACTCGCCGGCCTCGCGTCGTACCCGCGCACCTGCCTCCGCGAGGTAGCGCAGCGAGACGTCGGCGCGGGCGAGCGCGGACTCGTCGTCGAGCAGGCTGTCGTCGAACACGTCGGCCTCCTCAGTCCGGCTTGCGGGCCTCGTCGATCAGCAGGATCGGGATGTCGTCGCGCACCGGGTAGGCGTAGCCGCAGCCGCCCGCGGTGCTGCACACCAGCTCACCGGCCGCCTCGTCGACGGACAGCGACTTGCGGCAGTTGGGGCAGACGACGATGTCGAGCAGCATCGGGTCCAGGTTCATGGCTCTCTCCTGATCACCGCGAGCACACGATCGCGGACGTCGGTCATGATCGTTGCATCCCGGCCCTCGACGTTGAGCCGGAGCAGGGGTTCGGTGTTGGAGGCGCGCACGTTGAACCAGCCGCCCGGGAACGTCACGGTCATCCCGTCGAGGAAGTCGATCTCGGTGGCGCTGGCGGCCCATGCGCCCTCCAGCTCCGCCAGCACGGCCCGCTGGTCGTCGACCGTCGAGTTGATCTCGCCCGACGCGACGTACCGCGCATAGGGCGCGAGCACCTCGGACAGGGGCCGGTCGGTCTCGGCGAGCGTGGCGAGGGCGTGGAGCGCCGCGAGCATGCCGGAGTCGGCGCGCCAGAAGTCCCGGAAGTAGAAGTGGCCGGAGTGCTCGCCGCCGAAGATCGCGTCGGACTCCGCCATCGTCGCCTTGATGAAGGAGTGCCCGACGCGCGTACGCACGGGCGTGCCGCCGTGCTCGATGACGATCTCGGGTACGGCGCGCGAGGTGATCAGGTTGTGGATCACCGCGGAGCCGGGGCTCTTCGCCAGCTCGCGGGTCGCGATCAGGCCGGTCAGCGTGGACGGGTCGACGAGCTCGCCGCGCTCGTCCACCAGGAAGCAGCGGTCGGCGTCGCCGTCGAACGCGAGGCCGATGTCGGCGCGCTCCTCGCGGACGCGGGCCTGGAGGTCACGCAACGTTGCCGGGTCGATCGGGTTTGCCTCGTGGTTGGGGAAGGTGCCGTCGAGCTCGTAGTACATCTCGACGACGTCGAGGTCGGCCTTGCCGAGCACGGCCGGCGCGGTCAGGCCCGCCATGCCGTTGCCCGCGTCGACGACGACCCTGAGCCGACGGCCGGCGACGGGGGCCAGCGTCAGGAGGTGCGCCGCGTAGGCGTCGAGGAGGTCCTGCTCGGTAGTGGTGCCGGGCGTGTCGGCGCTGGGCACGTCGTCGGCCTCGACGCGGTCGCGGATGTCGGCGAGGCCGGTGTCGAGGCCGATCGGGACTGCTTCGGCGCGGCACATCTTGATCCCGTTGTACTGCGCGGGGTTGTGGCTGGCCGTGAACATCACCCCGGGCAGCCCGAGGTGGCCGGACGCGAAGTAGAGCCCGTCGGTCGAGCACAGCCCGATCAGCACCGCGTCGGCGCCGGCCCGGTTGGCCCCGCGCGCGAACGCCTGCGCCATCCCCGGCGAAGACGGCCGCATGTCGTGCCCGACGACGACCCGTTCTCCCACCGGTCACCGCGACGAACGCCGCCCCCACGCGTTCGGCCAGCACCTCGTCGATCTGGTCCGGCACCGTGCCCCGCACGTCGTACGCCTTGAAGACGGCGCGCAGGTTCTCCCCGTCGGTGGTGGCCATGTCGGAAGCCTAGGGGTCGGTGGGGTGGGCGACTTCCCCGGTGGTCGAGCAGCGAGCGCCAGCGAGCGGGTGTCGAGACCACGCCTCGCGGCTGCGGGTGGTCAGTGGTGGAAAGCGCAGCGACGGAGGGACGCCGCGGGCGTTCGGGCCGTCGGCCGGTGGCGACTGGCAGTGGTTGAGGAGCGGTCGAGGAGGCCTTGCCAGCCTGGCGGTGGTTAGAGGCGGTGAAGGGTTGCGCAGCAACCGTCTCGAAACCCCCGCCACACTGTCGCGACTCACCTTCGGATCGCCTATTTCCCTGGGAATGTCGACTGATTCCACCCTTGATTCGAACACCTGTTCGACTAGAATGGGACCATGACCCCGGGAGCCACCACCAGCCTCGACACGGCCAGTGCCGTGCTCGAGCAGGCGCGGGCCGACCGGGCAGCCGCCGACGCCGCGGAAGCCCGGCTCCTTGCTCATGCCTGCGCCTGGGCGGACCTGCACCCGGCGGAGTCGATCCACGACGCGGCTCCGATTCGGCGACGACCCCGGTCCCGGTCGCCGGACCGGGTGCGCCGCTGGTCGCGGAGTTCTGTGTGGCCGAGTTCGCGGCCGCGGTCGGGCTGCCCACCGAGACCGGCAAGGCCTACCTCGGTGAGGCCCTCGAGCTGCGGCACCGGCTCCCGCAGGACCTGGGCCAGGGTCGAGGCCGGTGACCTGCCGGCGTGGCGGGCCCGCCGGATCGCCCGCGCGACCATCGCGCTGAGCCCGGCGGCGGCGGGGTTCGTGGACGCCCAGGTCGCGGGGTTCGCGCACCGGATCCGGCCCAGCGGGGTGGACCGGCTGGTCGAGGAGGCGATCGTCCGGTTCATGCCCGACGAGGCCCGGCGCCGCCGGGAGGCCGCCGCCGACGGCCGGCACGTCCACGTGCACACCGGTCAGGTGTCCTTCGAGGGCACCGTGTGGGTGCAGGCCGAGGTCGACCTCGCCGACGCCCTGGACCTCGACACCGCCCTCTCGGCCGGCGCCGCCCGGCTCGCCGACCTCGGCTCGGCCGCGTCGCTGGACGTGCGCCGCTCCGAAGCCCTCGGCGAGATGGCCCGGCACCAGCTGTCGCTGGACCTCGACACCAGACCGAGACCGACGACCGCACCGGCCCGGCGGGAGGTGGTGCTGCACGTCCACCTCTCCGAGGACGCGATCACGGCACCCGGACGAGAAGCTGCATCTGGCCCGGGTGGCGAACACCCGCTCGCTTCGTCGACGCCGACCAGGTCCGCACCTGGTGCGGCCGCCCCGGCACCACGGTGACGGTGAGGCCGGTGGTCGACCTGACCGAGCACCTCCACGTCGACCAGTACGAAGTCCCCGACCGGCTCGCCGCCCAGGCCGCCGAGCGGGACCTGACCTGTGTGTTCCCGTGGTGCACCCGCCCCGCCGAGGCCTGCGACCTGGACCACGTCATCCCCTACGCCGAGGGCGGCACCACCAGCAGCGACAACATCGCGACCCTGTGCCGTCGCCACCACCGGCTCAAGACCCACCACTCCGGCTGGGGCTACACCGTGCTCGAACCCGGCTGCTACCTGTGGTCCTCACCGCACGGCTACCAGTTCCTGCGCGACCACCGCGGCACCACCGACGTCACCCGCGACCAGACATCGCACCCGCCCGACGAGTAGCGACCCCGCCCCACACCCCGCGCCCACACACCCGGCGCGGGGCCACCGGCATGTCCCAGGTCGGATCAGCCGCCCGGCACCACCTCCCCACCCAGCCTGCGAGCACGAGAGTCGGTGTGGGCGGGCCGGTGCGGGCGGGGCGCTGCCGGCAGGGAGCGTAAAAGGCGGCGTGGCGGCGACGGAGTGCCCAACCCCAGCGGCGGCCGCCGCCGACACGGCATCCCCCAGCGACTGCCGGTAGCGACCCGTCAGCGCCGGACGGACCAGACCCTCGAGCCACCGACGCCTGACCCCCTCAGACTTCCCGCTCGGCGCCGAGCCCCTCAGGCCGTCGGGTCCCGCAGCACCCGCAGGTGCCCGCGCCGACCGGTCTCGCGCATGCCGTCCTCGGCCTCCGGGGCAGGAGCGGGACGGGCGGCCTCGCGGACGAGGTTGGCCAGGGCGAGCAGGTCGTCGTTGGAGGGTCCGTGCGCGTCGAGGTCCGGGGCGAGCCGGAGCACCTCCCAGCCGCGGGGGGCGCTCATGCGCTCGCTGTGCACCTCGCAGAGGTCGTAGGCGTGCGGCTCGGCGTACGTCGCGAGCGGGCCGAGGACCGCGGTCATGTCGGCGTAGACGTAGGTCAGGGTCGTGACCGCGGGACGCCCGCAGGCGGCACGGGAACAGCGGCGGGCAGTGGTCACGACGCGACGCTACCCCCGAGCACGGGACGGCGCCGATTAGGCTCGCGGGCGTGAGTACGCCGACGCCCGACCCGGACCTCGAGCGCCCCCGGAGCCGCACCGACCTGCGCGACCGGCGCGGGCGCGGACCGCGGGGTCCCGGCCTGCTGCCGAGCCCGCTGGCGCCCCGCGGCGTGCCGGCCAGCCGGACCCGGGGCGAGCGGTTCGACGCCCTCGCGGTCGCGGTGCTCGACGACATCGAGCAGCGCTGGGAGGACCGGATGCCGCCGGTGGACCTGGCCGTCGAGGAGATCCCGGTGATCGCGGCGGACTGGCACTCGCCGCGGGTGCCGCTCGGCTCTCTGGTGCCGGCGACCGCGACGTCACGGGCGCGGATCGTGCTGTTCCGGCGGCCGATCGAGCACCGCGCGGAGGGTCCGGCGGAGCTGGCCGCGGTGATCCTGGCGGTGATGGTCGACCAGGTGGCCGACCTGCTCGGGGTCCCCCCGGCCGAGGTGCACCCGGACTACCCCGCCGACGACTGAGCTAGCCGGCGGGTCGTACTGCGGGCACCCGCAGCGCCGCGAGCACGGGCGTCAGCGGCAGGGCCGACCGCAGGTCGTCGCGGTTGACCAGCACCGAGCCGGACACCTTGCCATCGGCCGAGGTCACCACGACCGAGGACGCCTTCGGGTCCAGCCGCACGGCGACCGTGCTCTGGTCCGGCACCACCGTCTCCGCCTGGTCGCGCTCCTTGCCCGTGCTGCCGTACTGGGTGACCGTCACGGTCGTCCCCTCGCCGCCCGCGGTGAGCAGGAGCGTGCGCTGGCCACCGCCGGAGGGCAGTGCCGTGGCGGCGGGTCCGGTCCACGGCACGGCAGGTACGGCGTGCACCAGGTCGGTGCGCCCGGGCAACACGTAGCCGGCCCCGATCGGCTGGTCGGCGTCGACCAGCACGGAGGTGTTCGCGTTGGTCACGAAGTCACCGAGCGGGATCGCCACCACGGACTCCGGCGGCACCGTCGCCGGCTGCAGGCCCTTGGGCGTGAACGCGCCGTCCTTGGTGCTGAGCCGGATCTTCGCGACCGCCCCGCGGTTGCCCGGGTTGGCGAGCACGAGCGTGTCCTGGACAGTCGACGGGCCGGCGCTCGGGCCGCTCCCGGACTTCAGCGCGCCGGGCTTGGGCAGACCGCTGAGGACGACGTGCCGGGTGGGCCCGCTCGCGTCGGGGATCCACTCCGCGACGGGCTTGGCCGCGGGATCGAGGACGTCGAGGACGCGGTCGTCGAGCGCCGCCTCCACCAGTCCGCGCGAGGCTTGCACGTGGATCGAGAGGTTGCCCTGGGACGGCGCGACCTCGGAGAGCTTCAGCGAGCGGTTGCTGCCGCTCGGGATCGTGATGCCCCGCAACCCGGGGCTCTCGACGGCACCGTCCGGCCCGAGCACCGTCCACGTCGACGATGGCCGGCCCCGAGCGCGGGTTGAACAGCTCGAGCCGGGAGAAGTGACCCGGGCTGGCGCCGGCGCCGACGAACCACCACGACGCGCGCGGTGAGGAGCAGGCGGTCATCGCCGCCGCCGACGTTCTTCGCGCGGGTGGCGTACACGCCGCGCGTCGCCTCGCCCGTCGCGGTGACGGTCAACGGGTCACGTCCGGGTCCCTTGACGGTCGTGGTGCCCGCGTCCGGGATGTCGAGCGGAGTGCCGTCGGCGCTGACCGTCCCCTGGTCGGCGCCGGGCAGCAGGCCGACGACGCTGGTCGAGTCGACGTCGCTCGCCGGGCAGACGACCTGGCGCTGGTCGGGCTTGGCGGTCAGCTCCGCCTCGTGGCGGTACGACGGCGGGCGTGGTCGCCGCGCCGGCCACGGCCAGCCCGGCGCCGGTCGCCACGACCAGCAGCACCAGCAGGACGGCCGGGACCCGGCTCCGGCCTCGCTGCGCCGACGTCGTGGGGTGCCCGACGGGATCCGGAGGTGGTCACGACCGCTCCCGCCGGGTCGGGAGCGCGAGCACGATGCAGACCACGATCGCGACCAGCTGACCGGCGAGCAACCAGCCGTGGAACGGCTGCGGGTCCTGGTTCATCGAGTCGGCGGAGGCGCGATCCTGCAGTCGCCAGGCCGCGTCGTCGGTCGGCGCGCTGGCGCGGGAGAACCCGGTCGCGGCGTCGAGGCTGCCGGCGACACTGGCGCTCACCGGGGACGGTGCGTAGACGTAGGAGACGCCGTAGTCCGCCAGCGCCTGCGCGTCGTCACCCTGCGGGTCGCCGAGGACCCGGCCGACCAGCCGCGTCAGCGCGTCGTCCGGCGGGGTCAGGGCGGCGATCGCGTCGTCGCCGGTGCGGAGCGGGCCGTCGCGGAGCACCTGGTACTCGATGCCGGTCTTGCGGCCGCCGCGCACGACGAGCACGCCGTTCGCCGGGTCGCTCGCGGACAGGTCGCTCATGTAGCTGGGCACGCTGCGCACCGCCGACCGGTCGAGCGGTCCCTGGGTGCCGCCGACCACCCACCAGGCGACGCCGCCGACCACGGCGACGGCCGCGCCGACCAGCCCGACGGCCGCGACCGGCTGCCGCCAGCTGAAGCCCGCCGTGGTGATCCGCTGCCACACGCCGTCGCCGGCGATCACGGCGGCGCTGATCAGCGCGCCGAACAGCACCACGACCAGGAACCCCACCCAGACCCGGACCTGACCGTCGACGCCGGGCAGGTCGACCTGCGCCCGCGCCACGAACGCGATCATCCCGCCGGCCAGCGCAGCCACGGCCCAGGCGACCAGCACCCGGCGCCGGGTGTCCGCGCGGAACCCGGCCACCAGCCCGGCCACGAGCAGGCCGGCGCCGACCCACGCCGGAGCGTTGCCCGGGTCCGCCGGCGCGGGCGGTCGCCAGGTCGAGCCAGGTCGGCAGGCTCGGGAGCACGCCCACCCGGCCGGCCTCGACCAGCCAGGCGTCGAGCGTCGGGGTGACGCCGAGCACCCACGGCATCAGCAGGAACGGCACGGCCACGACCACCACGATCGGCGCCGTCCACCAGCGCAGCTGTCGCCAGTGTCCGGGGTCGCGGATGGCGCCGACCACGATGGCACCGAGGGCGATCAGCAGTCCGAGCAGCCAGGCGACGGGCACGAACGCGGTCAGCACCGCGGCCCCCAGCGCCGTCCGCCAGACCGAGCGCCAGCGCCGGTCGTCGTCGGTCGCCCAGAGTCCCAGCGCGCTGGTCGCGACCCAGGGCAGCACGATCGCGCCGGCCACCGTGCCGAGGCGGCCCTGGGCGACCGCACCGGTCATCACCGGCAGCAGCCCGTAGGCCACCGCGCCCCACAGCGGGGCCACACGGCCGGGCACCAGCCGGCGGAAGAAGCGGAGCGCGGACAGCGCGGTCAGCGGCACGCTGAGCAGGAAGATGACCGAGACCAGCCAGCCCGGGTGGCCGAGCAGCAACGTGCCGCCGACCGCCAGCGGCAGGAGGTACGCCGGGGCCGGCGCGGCCGAGCCGGTGCCGAGGAGGTGGTTGGCCTCCACGTAGGAGCCCCACCAGTGCGACAGATGTGCCGGAGCAGGCAGCAGGGCGCCCCCGTGCAGCGGGCCACCGGTCAGCAGGTCGCGCGCCGCGACCAGGGCGAGGAGGACGCTGCCGACCACGAGCCAGAACCGCGGGTTGCGCAGCAGCAGCCCGACCAGCCCGCGCTCCTGGCTGGCGGCGGCGTCGTCGGTGTCGACCAGGTCGGCGCTTCGGACGCTGCGCCCGCCCACCGCCTCGCGGGCGACGTCGATCGCGGCCGAGCCGACGTCACCGACGTAGTCCAGGCCGTGCCGGTAGGGCAGCCACGGCGGGGCGAGCAGGTGCTCGGACCTCCTTGGCGGTGCGGAGGTTGGTGACCCGGCGCTGCCGCCGCGCGGCGAGCAGCCGGCCCGGCCGGCCGACGACGGAGCCGAGGGCGACGAGCTCGTCCCGGGCCTCGGACGGCGCGCGCACGAGCAGGAACCCGAGCGCCCGCAGCAGGGTGCCGAGCGTGAGCCGCACGATCCGGAACGGCACGCCGCGGCCGGAGCCGTTCGCGAGCAGCGTGAAGATCGCCGCCTGCCGCTCCTGCCGGTGGTGGTACGCCGCGAGCCGCGACGTGCGCTGGCCCCGGTGCGCCGCCTCGGCGTGGAAGACCAGCGCCTCGGGGACCACCATCGTGGAATGACCGGCGCGGGCGGCGCGCCAGCCGAAGTCGATGTCGTTGCCGAAGAACTTCAGCGCCGGGTCGAAGCCGAGCTGGTCGAGCACGTCGCGGCGCACCAGCATGCCGGCGGTGTTGACCGCGAGCACCACCCGGCGCTCGTCGTGCTGGCCCTGGTCGTACTCGCCGCGCTCCAGGCCGGTCTCGCGCCGTCCGGTGCCGGAGATCGTCACGCCGAGCTCGATCAGCCGGCGCAGCGATGGCCACTCGCGGAGCTTGGGCCCGAAGATCGCGATCTCGGGGTGCTCGCTCGCCGCGGTCAGCAGCTGCTCCAGCGCGTCGGGGTCGGGCGAGGAGTCGTCGTGGAGCAGCCAGACCCAGTCCGGCTCGGGGCCGGAGGTGGCGGGGATCAGGTCGAGACCGGCGCGGACCACCTCGCCGTACGAGGCGAAGTTCGCGACCCGGTGCACGTCCCAGGCGCCGGCCCGGCGCAGGATGCCGACGGACTCGTCGTCGGAGCCGGTGTCCAGCGCGACCAACCGGTCCGGCGGGTGCGTCTGCTGCTCGACCCCGGCGAGAACGGCGGGCAGCCAGCGGGCGCCGTTGTGGCTGACGAGGAGGACGGAGACGGGCACGGGCGCAACCCTAGGGCCGGGCGTGCGGCCTCCAAAACCGAGCAGACCGGCGTCGCTGTGACGCCGGTCTCGCTCAGACGGCGCGCTTCTTCAGCTTGCGCCGCTCGCGCTCCGACAGCCCGCCCCAGATGCCGAAGCGCTCGTCGTTCTGCAGTGCGTACTCGAGGCACTCCCCGCGGACGTCGCAGGTCAGGCAGACCCGCTTGGCCTCGCGTGTGGAGCCACCCTTCTCCGGGAAGAACGCCTCCGGGTCGGTCTGCGCGCACAAGGCCCGCTCCTGCCACCCGTTCTCCTCGGCGTCGTCGCTGTCGAGCAAGTACAGCTCTCGCACGGTTTCGCCCCTTCGACCCCGGATGGCCCCGAGATCTGGCCATCAACTTGTTGGATGATGTCCCTCACACCCGCCCGCCTTGCGACGGAGAAACACACTGGTGTGATTACATGCCTGTCGCTCCGGTAAGTCAAGCGGGATGGGAAGCCTGGTCCGACCCACCTGAAGGAGCCCCGTTGCCGCCTGCTGCCCCCGATCCTGCCCCCGCTGCACTGCCCCGTCGGGTCACCGTGCTGTCCGGCGGCGTCGGTGGCGCGCGCTTCCTGCAGGGCGCTGCTGCGCCTGGTCGCGCGCACCGGGAGCGACACCGAGGTCACGGTCGTCGCCAACACCGGCGACGACATCTGGGTGCACGGCCTCAAGGTCTGCCCCGACCTCGACACGGTGATGTACACCCTCGGCGACGGCATCGACACCCGAGCGCGGCTGGGGACGCACCGACGAGACCTGGCACGCCAAGGACGAGCTGGCGGCGTACGGCGTGGAGCCGACCTGGTTCGGGCTCGGCGACCGCGACATCGCCACCCACCTGGTGCGCACCCAGATGCTCGACGCCGGCTACCCGCTCTCGCAGGTGACCGAGGCGCTGTGCCGGCGCTGGCTCACTCCCGTCTTCGGCGACGGCCTGCGGCTGCTGCCGATGACCGACGACCGCATCGAGACGCACGTGGTGATCGACGAGCCGGACCGGTGAGCGCCGGGCGGTGCACTTCCAGGAGTACTGGATCCGCCACCACGCCGACGTCCCCGCCTCCGAGGTGGTGCCGATCGGGCTCGACACGAGCAGTCCCGCCCCCGGCGTCGCTCGAGGCGATCACGGACGCCGACCTGGTGATCGTGCCGCCGTCCAACCCGGTCGTCTCCGTCGGCACGATCCTCGGCGTGCCCGGGATCCGCGAGGCCCTGCGCGCGACGTCGGCCCCCGTGGTCGGGCGTCTCCGGCATCGTCGGCGGCGACCACGTCCGCGGCATGGCCCGCCAGCTGCTCGGCATCCGTCGGCGTCGAGGTCTGCGCGGCCGGCGGTCGCCGAGCACTACGGCGCCCGCTCCGCGGCCGGGGTGCTCGACGGCTGGCTGGTCGACACCGTCGACGCCGACCTGGTCGAGCGGGTCGAGGCGGCGGGCATCGCGCTGCCGCGCCGTGCCGCTGATGATGACCGACCACGACGCCACCGCCGACATGGTGGCCGCCGCGCTCGACCTGGTCCGCCGATGAGCTGGCGGCCGGATCGAGGTGCTCGCACCCGACGGCATCGGCGAGGTCGCCGCGGGCACCGACCTGGTCGCCCTCCTCGTCGACGCGCTTCCCGACCTCGCGGACGGCGACGTGGTCGTGGTCACCAGCAAGGTCGTGAGCAAGGCCGAGGGTCGGTACGACGCCGGGCGACGCGCGAGGACCTGCTCGCCGGACGAGACCGTCCGGGTGGTCGCGCGGCGCGGCCCGACCACCATCGTCGAGAACCACCTCGGCCTGGTGATGGCCGCGGCCGGGATCGACGGCTCCAACGTCGAGCGCCGGCCACGTGGTGCTCCTCCCCCACGACCCCGACGCCAGCGCGCGGGCGCTGCGCAGCGGGCTGCTCGCGACCACCGGGCGCAACGTCGCCGTCGTCGTCACCGACACCGCCGGCCGGGCCTGGCGGCAGGGCCAGACCGACCTCGCGATCGGCGCGGCCGGCTTCGTGGTCCTCGACGACCACGCCGGCCGCGTCGACGGCTACGGCAACCCGCTCGCGGTCACCGCCCCGGCGCTCGCCGACGAGGTGGCCGGCGCCGCCGACCTGGCCCAGGGCAAGCTGGCGGGCCGGCCGGTGGCCGTGGTGCGCGGGCTGGCGGCGCACGTGCTCCGCGCCGACGACGACGGACCCGGCGCCCGCAGCCTGATCCGGCCGCTCGCCGAGGACATGTTCGCGCTCGGCGCCCGGGAGGCCGTGGTCGCCGCGCTCGCCGGGGAGTCGGCCGAGGCGTTCGGCGCGCCCGCACCCGCGGCCGACCTGGTCGCCGCCCTCGCCGCGGGTGGGCGTCACCGGCGACGGCCGACGGCGAGCGGGTCCGGCTCGCCGACGAGGCCGGCCCGGAGGCCCGGGCGGTCGCCC
The DNA here is from genome assembly GCA_963754145.1 of uncultured Actinomycetota bacterium. Classification (GTDB taxonomy): domain Bacteria; phylum Actinomycetota; class Actinomycetes; order Propionibacteriales; family Nocardioidaceae; genus Marmoricola. Next base: position 59,955 of record CAVWFF010000077.1, on the reverse strand, counting down.
ACGCCCACGGCTGGGTGTCCGATCGGGACGTTCCCGCCGTACTCCAACCACACCTTCCGTAGACTCCCGCCTCGTGGCCAAGTCGAAGAACGTCGAGCGCAAGGCGAAGATCGAGCAGCTGCGCCGCGAGCAGCAGCGCAAGGAGCGCCGTCGCAGCATGGCGATCCTCGGTGCCTGCGGTGTCGTCGTGGTCGCCCTGCTCGCCGCCGCGCTGATCCCGTACATCAACAACCTGCGCGAGGACGACAAGCTCAAGCAGCACCGCGCTGAACAAGCTCGGCGTCTCCGAGGCGTCCGCGGGCTGCTCGCCGGTCAAGAAGCAGACCGCCAAGGGCAGCGGGCAGCACGTCGCGCCGCCCACCCCGATCAAGTACGACTCCGCGCCCCCGGCATTCGGCAAGCACTGGGGCAACTTCCTCACCGGCTCCGAGATCCGCCCGTTCTACACCGTCTCCGACCGTCCCGAGATCGAGCGGCTGGTCCACAGCCTCGAGCACGGGCACACGATCATCTGGTACGACGACACGATCACCAAGGGCAGCAGCGACTACAAGGCGCTCGAGGCAGATCGCCACGAAGCTCGGGCACCGACTCCTACGTGATGGTGGCGCCGTGGACGACGAAGGACGGCGCCTCGTTCCCGTCCGGCAAGCACATCGCGCTCACGCACTGGACCGGTCCCCAGAAGCAGCAGGGCATCTGGGAGTACTGCACCAAGGCCAGCGGGCCGGTCGCCCAGACGTTCACCGACGACTACCCGAAGGACGAACTCGCCGGAGCCCGGCGCCGCGTAGGTCTCAGACCTCGCCACGACCGCGCTCGCGGAGCAGGTCGACCACGGCCTTCACGTCCTGGGCACGGTCGGCGGACGCGACCAGCAGCGCGTCGCCGGTGTCGACGACGACCACGTCCTCGAGCCCGAGCACGGCGACCACGCGGTCGCCGGACGGTACGACGAGCCCGGTGCTGTCCTGCGACCACCACCGACGCCGGATCGCCCAGCACCTGCATGCCGTCGGTCGCGGCCGGCAGCAGGTCGGCGAGCGAGCGGAAGTCACCGATGTCGTCCCAGCCGAAGCTCCCGGGCACCGTCGCCACCCGGCCGGCCGCTGCGGCCGGCTCGGCGACCGCGTGGTCGATCGCGATCTTCTCCAGCCTGGGCCACCGGTCCTCGATCGACGCCGGGTCGGCCGCGATCGCGCGCAGCCCGGCGGCGAGCTCGGGACGGTGCTCGGCGAGCAGGTCCAGCAGCACGGTGGCCCGGGCCACGAACATGCCGGCGTTCCAGCGGTAGTCCCCCGACGCGACGTAGGCCCGCGCACGCTCCGCGTCGGGCTTCTCCACGAACTCGACGACCGTCCGCGCCGTCGGGAAGCCGGCCAGCGCGCTCGCCCGCGCGGACGTAGCCGAAGCCGGTCGCCGGCCCCGTCGGCTCGATCCCGATCGTGACCAGCAGCCCCGTGTCGGCCACCTCGGCGGCCTCCCGCACCACCGCCCGGAAGGCGTCCTCGTCCGCGGATCACGTGGTCGGCGGCGAACGACCCGATGATCCCGGTCGGGTCGTCGCGCTCGATCGTGGCGGCGGCCAGCCCGATCGCCGCCATCGAGTCGCGCGGCGCCGGCTCGGCGATCACCTGGGCGGGTGCCAGGTCGGGCAGCTGGCGGCGTACGGCGGCCTGGTGCGCGGCACCGGTGACCACGAGGATCCGCTCGCCGACCAGCGGGAGCAGCCGGTCGACCGTGGCCTGCAGCAGCGTGCGCCCGCTGCCGGTGAGGTCGTGCAGGAACTTCGGCGACGCCGCCCGCGACAGCGGCCAGAGCCGGGTGCCGGCACCGCCCGCCGGGACGACCGCCCACAACCGCTCGACCGCATCCGCCATGGCGTCACCCTAGGGTGAGCAGGTGCTGACGACGTTCGAGCAGGTGCTGGTGTCCCGGCTGCGCACCGACCCGGGCCGGCCCCTCGTGACGTTCTACGACGACGTCACCGGCGAGCGCACCGAGCTGTCCGTGACGACGTACGCCAACTGGGTGGCGAAGACCGCGGGCGTGCTGACCGACGACCTCGGACTGGACACCGGCGACCGGGTGGCGCTCGACCTGCCGTGCCACTGGCTCGGGCCGGTGTTCCTGGGCGGTGCCTGGCTGGCCGGGCTCGAGGTGGTCACCGGCGGCGACGCAGACGTGGTGGTGCACGGGCCCGACGGGTCCGAGCGCGCGGCGGACCAGCGGCTGGGCTGCGCACTGCTGCCGTTCGCGGTCGCATCGCCGCGAGCCGTGGGCCGACGGGGTGCTGGACTACGGCGTGCTCTGGCCCGGGCAGCCCGACGCGTTCCTCGGGCTTCCGGGTGGTGCCCACGACGCCGCGCTCGACGGTGCCGACCAGGCGGCGCTGCTCGCCCGCGCCGCGTCGTACGACGGCGGCGACCATCGCGTGCTCACCGACCTGAACCCCGTGGTCGGGGCCGGCACCGACCTGTTCGTCGGCACCTTGGTGCAGGGCGGGTCCGTGGTGTGGACGGCCCGCCCCGACCCGGAGCGCTGGGCGGGGCGGGCCGGTCCCGAGCAGGCCACCCGCGAGGTGCGGGCGACCTCCCTGTCCTAGCCGCCCAGGTCGTACTTCGCGAACCCGGCCGCGACGAAGCGCCGCGCTCCGAGCCCGGTGCCGGACCTGGTGCCCGGGACCAGCCACAGGTAGCCCGTCGACCTCTCGCGTGCGAGCAGGTCAGGCACCCGGTCGCCGTCGACGTCGCCGGCGCCCACCACCCAGTCGTAGCTGGTGTCGGCGGTCTTCGCCAGCGCGGCGGCCGCGTCGGCTCCCGCATACGGCACGTAGCTGCCGTCGGCGGAGACCAGCAGCGAGTCAGGCGCCCTGGTCGCGTTCCAGAGACCGGCGCCGATCTGGTTGAACGCCCGGAGCCTGGTCGGCGCCCGGAACCGGGGCTTCAGGCCGGTCCTTCCGTTGCCCGGGAAGATCGTCATCATCCCGCCGGGCTCCTTGCCGACCAGGTCGGGGTGGCCGTCGGTGGTCACGTCGCCGACCGGCGCGATCCGGCGCGAACTTCGCGAAGCCGGTGCCCAGCAGGGCCTGGCGTCTTGAAGCCGCCGGCGCCGTCGCCGCGCCAGAGCCAGATGCCGTCGCCGCCGTCGGGCCCGGGTCGCGAGGTCGGCGTGGCCGTCCCCGTCCCAGTCTCCGACGTTCATCAGCCTGCCCGTCGTCGGGCGCGTCAGGTTGCTGGTGACCGGTGCGGACACGTTCGTCCGGCCGTTCCCGGTGATGATCGCGAGCTTGTCGCCGACCACCCCGATCGCGTCGGCCCTCGCGGTTGCCGATCAGCTGGCCGCCGGAGACGGCGTGCCAGCCGCGGAGGGACCGGAACGGGCCGAGCGCGTGGGAGACCGAGCCGGTGCCGGTGCCCGGCAGCACCTCGATCGTGCCGGTGTCGCCGTGCCGCAGCACGAGGTCCGGCAGCCTGTCGGCGTTGTAGTCGCCGCCGCCGAGGAGCGCGTCGACCCCGGTCATCGACACCGGCAGCACCCGCGGCGTGCCCAGCGACGTGCGCCGGCCCGGGAAGAGCCGCAGCGTGCCCGTCGTGCGAGTTCGCGACCAGGTCCGGGCGCCCGTCCCGGTCGAAGTCACCGACGCCGTAGGGACGGTGGTAGTTCCAGGTCGCCGCGATCACGACCGGGCTGCGGAACGTGGCCTTGCCCGTGCCCGCGAGCAGCACCAGCCGCTTCCTGGCGTCGCGCGCCACCAGGTCGGCGTTGCCGTCCTTGTTGAAGTCGCCGGCCGCGGTCAGCCAGGTGTAGCCGGCGTACGCCGCGGACCTGCGGATCGGGAGCCGGAAGCGGCCCGAGCCGTTGCCCGGCAGGACCATCGCCTCGTGCGTCCGGCGGTTGCGGACGAACAGGTCGCCCTTGCCGTCGCCGTTCAGGTCGCCCGGCGCCACGATCGCGTCGTACGACGTCCAGGCGCCGGACGTGAGCACCTTCCTCGTGAACCCGAACTGGCCTGCCGTCGGCACCACGAGGATCCTGCCGGTCGCCTTGTCCCGGACGAACAGGTCCGGCCACTTCGAGCCGAGCACGTCCGAGCGGGCGGGCAGCGCGCTCGCGGACTGCGGCGTGATCGGGCGACCGACGCGGCGGCACGGTGGGTGGCGTGGGCGTCGGGGTGGGCTTCGGCGTCGGCGTCGGCGTCGGCTCGGCGTCGAGGTCGTGCCCTTCTGGATCTTCGCCGCCATCTGCCGGATCTTCGGGATCTGTGCGTAGAGGTACCTGCCCGGGCAGGCAGTCTGGCCGACGTCACGGTGGCCGTTGATCGCCTGCAGGTAGCGGTCCTTCACCCACAGCTTGGTGGCGTCGGCCCTGATGTTGTACTTGCGAGAGCTTCCAGGCGAACAGCTTCGCGTAGGCGTCGAGCACGGCCTGCGGAGGCTGCACCTCCTCGAAGTTGCCGATCGCCGACATCGCGAAGCCGACCTCGTTGTAGCCGAGCGTGTGCGCACCGACGACCGCCTTGTCGACGCCGCCCCAGCGGCCCTCCCAGATCCGGCCGAAGCGGTCGACGAGGAAGTTGTAGCCGATGTCGCGCCAGCCGCGCGCCTCCACGTGGTACGCGTAGATGCTGCGCAGCAGCTTCGGCACGTCGTCCCTGGAGTAGTTGTTCGCGTTGACCGTGTGGTGCACGAAACCGGTCTTGATGGTGCCGTAGCTCGGGAGCGCTCTGCTCGCGCAGCTTCTCGTTGGCGCCCCACTGCGCGCGGGAGAAGATCTGCGGCTTCGGGGAGACGGCCATCGCGGAGAGCGCGAGGTCGCCGGAGGCCGGCGTCGGCCGAGCCGCTGGGCTGGGCACTGGGCTGGCGCTGGGCTGGGCGCTGGGCTGGGCGGCCGGCTGGGCGGTCGGCTGGTCGAGGGTCGCCGTGTCGATCGCCGGCGCCTCGTGCTTCAGTCGGCCCTCGCCCGGGTCGATCACCGCGAGCTTGATGTCGCGCGGCGCGCGGCCGGTCGGCGGTCCAGGCGCGCACCTGGACCGGACTGCACGTGGCCGACGACGCTCGGCTCGGTGCCGGCGCGCTCGCGGCGGCCCTCCGCCTCGGAGGCGTCCGGGCCGTGGTCGTCGTGGTACTCCAGGGCGGTCCAGGTCGACCAGCGGCCGTCCTTGCGGGTGCGTACGTCGACCTGCAGCTGGTCCTCGGACAGTCGGTCGGCCTGGTTCCAGGTGACGCCCACGGTGGCCAGCCCGGTGGCCTTCTCGGCCGGGGACACCACGGCGAGCCGCAGGCCGTCGCGCGTCGGTCGCTCCTTGCTTCGGGCCTGGCTGTCGGTCGACGCCGTGGAATGCCACCTGGCGCACCTTCGGAGTCACCGGCGCCGTGTTGACGTAGGCGTCACCGACGGTGACCGCGGGCTCCATCGAGCCGGCGTCCGGCGTCGGCGCCACGATGTCCAGGTTCACCACGCCGGCGGCCGCGACCGCGGTCGCGAGCACGCACGCGGTGACCAGCAGCTGCTGGCAGAAAGTGACGTAGCGGGTCCTGCTGAAATGCATGTGACAGCGCTCCAGGTGTGGGGGGAAAGAATCACACGAGCCACAAGTGTCACACCATTAACAGGGGACACTGACAAGCGATTTCGCCCAATTACAAACGTGTAATTAGCGAATCACAACGACTGTTATTCAATGCATTTCGAAAATGCAGCGGGAGGCCTTTCGAAAGGCCGTCCTCAGACCTCGGAGCCGAGCTCCTCGTCCGCGTGCTCCTCGTCGTCCGTCTCGTCGTCGTAGTGCAGGAACCGGATCGCGCCGTCCACGCTGCCGTCCGGCGTGGTCTTGGAGTCGTACATCAGGCGCCCCGACTCCAGGACCAGCACCCGGTCGCACATCGAGCGCACCGACGCCGTGGCGTGGCTGACGTAGAAGATCGTCGTGCCCTCGGCCCGGATCTCCTGCATCTTCTCCATGCACTTGCTCTTGAACGGCCGGTCGCCGACCGCGAGCACCTCGTCGGCCAGGAAGATGTCGGCGTCGACGTGGACGGCGATGGAGAACCCGAGCCGGGAGTACATCCCGGAGGAGTAGTGCGACACGGGGGTGTCGAGGAACTTGCCGATGTTGGCGAACGTCGACGATCTCGTCGAACTTGCGCTTGGTCTCGGCCTCGCCCATGCCGAGGATCGCGGCGTTGAGGAAGAGGTTCTCCCGACCGGTCAGCTGCGGGTGGAAGCCGGCGCCGGTGGCGATCAGGCCGGCGACCCGGCCGCGGGTGAGGACGGTCCCCACCGTCCGGCCGCATGACGCCGTTGATCAGCTTGAGCAGGGTGCTCTTGCCGGACCCGTTGAGCCCCATCAGGCCGACGGACTCGCCCTGCTCGACGGTGAAGCTCACGTCGGAGAGCGCCTGGAACGTCTCGCTGCAGCGGCAGCCGGCGCGCCGTCGCGACGGCCATCTGCTTGAGCGTGCGGTGGTACTGCAGCGTGAACGTCTTGCAGACGTCCTCGACCACGATCGAGGTGGTCGCTGAAGGGGCCACTGGGGTGTTCATAGCCGCTCCGGGAGCTTGTTCTCGAGACGGGTGAAGATCCGCTGCGCGACGACCAGGAGCACCAGGCAGGCACCGAGCGTGATCACGCCCCGCTCCAGCATGTGCGGCGGGAAGACGGCGGCCTTGCTGTCGCCCTGGCCGTTGGCGACGTTGACGCCCTGCCAGAAGAAGCGCTGCAGCAGGATCACGGCATCGGCGACCGGGTTGGCCATGTAGAGCTGGTACAGCACGGGGTGCGTGTCGGCGTAGCCGGCGACCCGGGAGAACGGGTACATCATCGGCACCATGAAGTGCATGAACTGGGTGATCGTCCCGACGATGTTCTGGAAGTCGCGGTAGTAGACGTTGATCGCGCTGAACAGGAGCGCCAGCGCCACCGCGAAGGTGACCACGATCAGCAGCCCCAGCACACCGGAGACGATGCCGGTGAGGTCCGTCGTCCACCCGGAGACGAGGCAGAAGAAGACCAGGAGCACGAGCTGCGGGAAGGTGTGGATCAACGCCACGATCGCCTCGAGGCCACCGGGAAGATCTCGCGCGGCAGCGCCATCTTCTTCACCAGGGCGCGGTTCATCCAGATCGACCGGGTGCCCCCGCCGAAGGTCTCGGAGAAGTAGTGCACGAACACGATCCCGCAGAACAGGTGGATCGCGAAGTTCGGGACGTTCTTGTGGAAGTTCAGCAGCACGCCGAACACGAAGTAGTAGACGGTGAACCGGATCGCCGGCTGGATGTAGGACCACATCAGGCCGAGCAGGGACGCGGAGTACATCCGCGCCAGCTGCCGGCGGACGATCAGCCGCAGCAGGTAGCCCTCCCTGAGCACCCCGATCAGACCCCCGTTGGGTGCCGGCGAGACGAGCTCGGCGTCGACCACCCGGGCCTTCACCGGGCCGTCCATGGCCTCGACGGCGGGCATCGAGTCGGCCTTGCGCTTGGCCTGCTGCCGGGCTCGCTGGGCCGCGCGCTTGCGGTCCCCGCGGCTCAGGATCCGTTCCTTCTGCAGGGGGTGCTGCTGGTCCTGGTCGTTGCTCATTCGGGGCCCCCGGCGGAGCGCGAGCGAAGCGAGTGGTCCGTGGGGTGACTCTCATCTCTCGACTCCTCGACGGAGGCGGCGAAGGTCTTCTCCCACTCCTCGGGCGAGGTGATCGAGCCGAGCGCCTCGCGGTAGCGGGCGGCGAGCTCCGGCCACTCGCGGTGGAGTCGCCGGTGGATCTCGACCTCGCGCCTGAGCAGGTCACGGAAGTGGTCGGGGTCGCGCTGGTAGAGCGCCGCGGACGTGCCGTCGGGCATCGAGACCACGGCGGAGTCGTAGCTGGCCAACCGGTACCACTTGGCGTCCATCGCGGCGATCTCCGCCTCCGGGTGCTGCCGGGAGAGCGGGCGGACCTTGCTCAGCTGCCGGATCGGCGCCAGCGCGGCCGTCGACCAGCAGGGACGCCTTGCGGGGGACCTCGGAGTCGTCCCTGTCCCGCCGCGGCGGCTTGCTGCGCCGGGTCGGACGGGAAGGCCTCGCGCTCCACCTCGAGCACCGCGTCGGGCCACTGCTTGCGGAAGGCGTTGATCTCCGGCAGGACCGTCGGCAGCGTCTCGTGGAGTCGCTCCGGACCGGCGAAGACGTCCTCGATCGCCTTGTGCCGGAGCTCGACGGTGGAGTACTGCATCGAGACCAGGTGCTTGACCGAGTGCGCGAAGCTCTCCTGGACCAGCGACCCGCCCCGGGGGTACGGCGAGTGCAGCAGCGCGGCGACCAGCCGGTTGCGGTGGTGGAAGTAGGCCTGCCAGTCGAGCGCGTCGTTCTTGTCGGTCCACGGGATGTGCCACACCGCGGCACCCGGGAGCGTCACGGTCGGGTAGCCCGCCTCGCCGGCGCGCAGGCCGAACTCGCTGTCGTCCCACTTGATGAACAGCGGCAGCGACAGGCCGATCTCGCGCAGCGTCTGCATCGGGACCAGGCACATGAACCAGCCGTTGAAGTCCACGTCGATCCGGCGGTGCAGCCAGCGCGCCGAGCGCAGGTTGCGGGCGGAGAAGTCCCAGTCGTTCATCACCGTCGACGGGCTGCGCCACCAGAACTTGTGGCGCTGCACGATCTCGCCGAACGAGTGCAGGACCGACCGGTCGTAGAGGCTGAACATGTGGCCGCCGACGATCGTCGGTCGCTTGGCGAGGTCGGCGAACGTGACCGCGCGGATGATGCTCTCGGGCTCGCAGACGACGTCGTCGTCCATCATCATCACGTACGTCGCCGTGCCCTTGCGGACGGCTTCGTACTGGCCGCGGGCGTAGCCGCCGGAGCCGCCGATGTTGCCCTGCTCGATCACGCGCAGCTTGTCGCCGAGCGCCGCCTGGGCGCCCGGGAACTGCGGGGAGTCGACCACCTTCTGGCTGCCCTGCTCCATCACGAGCACCTCGTCGAGCAGGCTCTGCACGCCGGGGTCGTTGCCCATCTGGGCGAGGAGCTTGCCGCAGAAGTCCGGGCGGTTCATGGTCGTGATCGCGATCGTGAGGCTGCCCGGGTCGAGCCGGTCGTCGGGCACCTCGGCGTCCCAGACCGCCTCCACCTCGACCGGCTCCTCGCCGGCCACCACGTCGTACCAGTACCAGCCGCCGTCGACGAACGGCTTGAGGGACAGGTCGAAGGTGAACTCGCCCTTCGCGTCGGCACCCGTGCCTGCCGTGTCCACGCGCTGCGAGCGGCCGTTGGCCATCGAGCGGTAGACGGTGACGGCGGCTCCGGCGCCGGTGAGGGCGACGGTCAGGCGGACGTCGGTGACGACGGTCCAGCGCCGCCAGTAGCCGGCCGGGAAGGCGTTGAAGTAGGTGCCGAAGGAGAGCTCCTCGCCCCGCTCGAGGCGGAGCGTGTGCCGGCCGGTGATCTGGTCGGGGTGGACCGTGTGGCCGGTCGAGGTGGACTGCCGGAGCTGGGCGGCGTTGAGGTCCTTGGCGCCCCGGTTGCCACCGATCGCGTACTTGTCGGCGTCGAGCACGGCGGGGTCGGGATCGACGTACAGCGCCAGGACGTCGGTGTCCTTGTCGCCGGGCAGCACCTGGCGCTGCAGGACGCGACGCCCGTGTCGTGGTCGAGCCTGTCGAGACCTGTGTCATTCGTCGACCCCTCCGGACTTCAGCTCTGCGCCCTCGGCGAAGTGCGGCCGGAGCTTGTTCTCGAACATCGACAGCGCCGACCCGATGGCCATGTGCATGTCGAGGTACTTGTAGGTGCCGAGCCGGCCGCCGAACAGCACCATCGGCTCCGCCTTCGCCAGCTCGCGGTACCGCAGCAGCTTGTCGCGGTCCTCGGCGGTGTTGATCGGGTAGTAGGGCTCGTCGCCCTCCTCCGCGAATCGGGAGTACTCGTGCACGATCACGGTCTTGCCCGAGATGTAGGTGCGCTCGGGGTGGAAGTGCTTGAACTCGTGGATCCGGGTCCAGGGCACGTCCTGGTCGTTGTAGTTCATCACCGCGCAGCCCTGGAAGTCGTCGACGTGCTTGACCTCGGCCTCGAGGTCGACGGTGCGCCAGGACAGCCGGCCCTCGGAGTTGCCGAAGTACTCGTCGACCGGCCCGGTGTAGACGATCGGGACCTTGCCCTTGTACTCGTCGGCCACGATCTGCTCCGGGTCGAACAAGTCGGTCTCGAGCCGCACCTCGATGTTGGGGTGGTCGGCCATCTTGCGTCAGCCACGCCGTGTAGCCGTCGACCGGCAGGCCCTCGTAGGTGTCGTTGAACCACCGGTTGTCGAAGTTGTAGCGCACCGGGAGCCGCGTGATGATGTCCGCGCTCAGCTCGGTCGGGTCGGTCTGCCACTGCTTGGCGGTGTAGCCCTTGATGAACGCCTCGTAGAGCGGGCGCCCGACCAGGCTGATCGCCTTCTCCTCGAGGTTCGACGCCTCGGCGGTGTCGATCTCGCTGGCCTGCTCGGCGATCAGCGCGCGCGCCTCGTCGGGCGTGTGGCATCTTCCCGAAGAACTGGTTGATCAGCGCCGAGGTTCATCGGCAGCGAGTAGACCTGCCCGTCGTACTGGCCGAACACCCGGTGCTGGTAGTTCGTGAACGAGGTGAACCGGTTGACGTACTCCCACACCTTCTCGTTCGAGGTGTGGAAGAGGTGCGCGCCGTAGACGTGCATCTCGATCCCGGTCTCCGGGTCGGCCTCGCTGTAGGCGTTGCCGCCGAGGTGGTGCCGCCGCTCGACCACCAGGACCTTCAGGCCGAGCTCGCTGGCACAGCGTTCGGCGATCGTCAGTCCGAAGAAGCCGGAGCCGACGACGACGAGATCGGGGTTCAACACACACTCCTGGGTTGGGGCTTCGGGCCGCCAAGGGCCCCGGCGAGTCTATCTACCGGCGACGGCCCGACGGCTCCGCCACGTCGGGAACGTGGCGCATCCCACGTGCGGAGCGGATCGCGCGGACCACGTTGGCCGCCTCGGCCCGCCCGCCGCGCACCGGCGACAGCAGCAGGACGGCGAGCACGATCAGGTACGGCTTCAGCCGCACCAGCAGGTTCTCGCCGTAGCGGAAGTGGACGACGAAGAGGTTGCGGTACATGTAGAACCCCTTCCAGCCGGAGAGGTCGTGCTGCTGGTCGAAGTCGAGCTGGCGCACCAGCACCGCGTCGCGCACGGCCCAGATCCGGTAGCCGGCGCGCCGCGCGCGGACCGCGAAGTCGACGTCGTCGTAGAAGATGAAGTACGACGGGTCCGGGCAGCCCGATCGCGCTCCACCACCTCGCGCCGGACCATGAACCCCTCGAACGCGACGTTCTGGAGCTCGCACCTCGCTCCGGCATCGCGTCGCGGCTGCCGTAGGTGGTCTCGACCATCGCGGTCTTCGGCTTGATCGCCAGCGGGCTGGCGCAGGTCGAACTCGGTGGCCGCCTTCTCCACCAGCCGGCCGTGGAGGTCCTCGCGCACGGCCATCAGGCACGCCTCGTCCTGGGCCAGCAGCACGTCGAGGCAGTCCGGCGCCGGCACGACGTCGTCGTCCATCAGCCAGATCCGGTCGTAGCCCGCGGTCGTAGGCCGTCTCCGACGCCGCGGTGGAAGCCGCCGGCGCCGCCGAGGTTGCTGTCCTCGTGGATCGCGAGCAGCGGCCCGCGTTGCCGGCCTCCTCGAGCACCTCGCCGCGTGTGGTCGGTGCTGGCGTTGTCGACCACGATCACGGCGTCGGGCTGCCGGGTCGAGGGCGGCCAGCCCGGCGAGCATCCGGCCCAGCAGGTCGGCCCGGTTGAAGGTGACCACGACGACGGCGACGGTCTCCGTGCCGGTGGTCGAGCCTGTCGAGACCTCAGCCACGGAGGAACCTCCCGTGGCCGGTGAAGTCGCCGCGCCAGCCGGCGGCCATCGCGCCCAGGCTCAGCCGGAGCCGGCCCGGGCTCGGGCGGGTGAACGTGTAGAACCACAGCGTCTTCACCAGGAACGCGAGCACGCCGAGCACGCCGACGTACTCCCTGAGGTTGGCGACGTTGTTGCGGCACATGCAGTAGTGCTTGAGGTCGCGACGGCGAGTGGTTGTACGTCGTGCGGCCGAACATCATCGGCGTGCCGAGGTCGTCGGTCGCCGGGTGCCGGAAGCGCGCGGCGACGACGGTGGCGATGCGGGCGCCGGCCCGGCGGGCGCGCCAGAGGTACTCCACGTCGTCGCCCCAGATGAAGAACTCCTCGCGGACCAGGCCGATCCGCTCGACCAGGTCGCGGGTGACCAGCACGCCGTTGAACGGGATCACCACGTCGGCGACCAGTCCGTCGACGGCCGCCGCCTCGACGTCCGCCATCTCGTGCACGACGCGCGGCCGGCCGGGCAGCCGGATCGGGAAGCAGAGCCGCGACTCGTCCTGCTCGGCGACGACGGCCGGGCCCGACGAAGTCGTGGTCGGCCATGTGCGGCAGCAGGAGCTCCAGGCAGTCGGGCGCGGGGGCTCCGTCGTCGTCCATCAGCCAGACCAGGTCGGCGCCGCGCTCGAGCGCCGCCGCGAGTCCGGCGTGGAAGCCGCCGGCTCCCCCGGTGTTGTCGGCCGAGCTCGACGCACGGTCACCGGCACCGGCGACTCCAGCGCGCGCAGCACCTCGACGGTGTCGTCGGTGGAGGCGTTGTCGACCACCAGGATCTCGTCGGGGAGCACGGTCCCCCGCCCGGTCTCCGTGACCAGCCGGGTCACCAGGTCGCGCCGGTTGAAGGTGACCGCCACCGCGACGATCCGCGGCGTCGTACGGGGGTCATCGGGCACGCGGTGACCCTACCGGCCGGAGTCCGGGCCGCTCGGGCGACCGTCAGCAGGCGTCGCCGAGGTCGTTGGCCTGGTTGGCGGCGTAGCCGTCGTGGATGTTGCCGTAGGAGCCACCCGTCGTGCCCGGCTTCGGGGCCGCCTTGGCCGCCCGCTTGGCGTGCGGCTTCGTGGACGGCGAGATCGCGCCGTCGACGATCTTCTTGGATCTTGGCGATGTCGGGCCGGTAGGTGTCGATCATCGGCGGCACGAACGACACGGTCCTCACGGCCTGGCCCCGCGCCTTGAGCGCGAGCTCCATGAACCGGTCGAGCTCGGAGGCCGGGATGTCGGTCTTGACCATCGCGGTGCTGGCCTTGGCGATGTCGCCGAACTTGAGCACGACCTGCTTCGGGCTGAGCTGCTGCAGCATCGCGTTCATCACGCACTTCTGCCGCGCCATCCGCGAGTAGTCGTCGGCCGCCATCCGCGAGCGCGCGAACCACAGCGTGTCCTCGCCGTTCAGCTTGCGCGTGCCGGGCTTGATGTAGGACTTGCCGTCGAAGTCGCCGATCGCGCCCTTGGGGATCGGGTCGCGCACGGTCAGGGTGACCCCGCCGACGGCGTCGACGAGGTTGCGGAAGCCCCGGAGGTTGACCATCACGTAGTAGTTGACCTTGAGCCCGGTCACGCCCTCGACCGCCTCCTTGGTGGCCTCGACGCCCGGGTTGGCGTAGCCCTTGAACAGCGCGCGGTGGTCGTCGGCCCAGGTGACCAGCGAGTTGATCTCGCAGCCGTCGCAGTGTAGCCGTCGGGGAACTGCTCGTCCATCACCGAGCCCTTGGCGAACGGGAAGTTCGTGCATGTTGCGCGGCAGGCCGAACAGCACGGTCTTGCCGGTGTCGGCGTCGATGCTGGCCACGGTGATGCTGTCCGGTCGCAGGCCCCAGCGGGTCTCGCCGGAGTCACCGCCGAGGAGCAGCACGTTGTAGCGGCCGTCGTGGGCGTCGGTCACGACGCCCGTGGTGAACATCGCGGCGATGAAGTCGCGCTGCACCGTCACCACGTGCGCGGCGAAGAGCAGCGAGCCGGCGACGGAGAAGCAGAGCACGCCGTTGATGCCGACCATCGCCAGCCGCTGCTTCTGCCGCAGCGCCAGCGGCTCGCCGAGGCGCCAGGCGTCGACGAAGAGGTAGCGCCCAGCCGACCGCGAGCACCATCAGCCCGAACCGGATGATCCCGAGCAGGAAGGTGTTGCTGAGCAGCCAGAAGACGAAGCTGTTCCAGACCAGGCCGACCAGCGCCAGCAGCACGACGGTCGCGACCAGCGAGAACAGCACGCGCATCGCGATCCGGCCGTGCGCTTGTTGCCCAGCGACGATCTGGGCGGAGCCGGGGAGCACGAGGGTCATCAGCATCAGCGTGACCGCGCGCCGGAAGCGGATCCGGCTCGAGCTGGGCGCCACGCGGGCGACCAGTGCCGGTCCCGTCGTGCGACCCGGGGGAAGGTGCGGGCAGCATCGTGACCTCTCGGGTGAGGGACGTCGGTCCGGCCAGTATCACCAGTCACAGGCGTCACACACGGTCACGGCGCGCCGAGGTCAGCCCGCGGCGTCGATCGATCTCGGCCTTCTGGGCGAGCCGGTGGGCGCGCCGGATCTCCGCCTCGCGCATCCGGCGGACCTCCTCGGCGGTCTCGGGCCGAGCGGCGGGATCTCGCGGGGCCGGCCCTCGTCGTCGATGGCCACGAAGACCAGGTACGCCGAGGCGACGTGCACGGGCTCGTGCCCGGCCTGGTTCCACGGCTCGGACTCGACCCGGACGCCGACCTCCATCGAGGTGCGGCCGGCCCAGTTGACCTGGGCCGACGTGCGGACGATGTCGCCCACGTGCACCGGGTGCGAGGAACGCCATCTCGTCCATCGCGGCGGTGACCGCCGGTCCGCCGCTGTGCCGCTGCGCCACCGCGCCGGCGGTGCGAGTCGACGAGCCGCATCACCTCGCCGCCGTGCACGTTGCCGAGCAGGTTCACGTGGGTCTGGCCGGCGAGCAGCGACAGGCGTGACCCGGCCGTGCGACGGCGGGTCAGCGGCTCGGAGCATGGCCGCACGGTAGCGTCTGCGGCATGCCAGATGGCCCGCGGGGAAGTCGGGACCGGACGAGCCCGAGTACGACTGGCTCTACGGCGCGCGGGAGCAGGGCGGTGCCGGGGCTCCGCGCCGCCGCAGTCGGACGACCCGGAGCCGACCCGGATGATGCCGGTGATCGCCGCGCCCGGACGACCTCGGGCGACGGCCCGGGCGGCCCGCGTCGTACGTCGACCGACCACCGCGGCCCCGCCGCCGCGCCCCGCCGCGTCGCCGGAGACCGCGCAGAAGCGGTCGCCGTGGCGGATCGTGCGGATCGTGCTGCTGGTCTGGCTGGTCTTCCTGATCGCCGTGCCGGTGTGGGCGTGGACCAAGATCGACAAGGTCGACGCGTTCCCGAGCGGCGACCGGCCGGACGAGCAGCCCGGCACGACGTACCTGCTCGTCGGCTCCGACAGCCGCGAGGACCTCACCAAGGAGCAGCGCAAGCGGCTCGGCACGGGCGACGCGCGCGGGCCAGCGCACCGACACGATCATGCTGCTGCACACCGGCGGCGGGCCCAACCTGCTGCTGTCGATCCCCCGCGACTCGCTGGTGCCGATCCCGGGCCACGGCACCACCAAGATCAACGCCGCGTTCGCGTTCGGCGGCCCGAAGCTGCTGGTGCAAGACGATCGAGCAGAACACCGGCGTCCGCATCGACCACTACGTCGAGATCGGCTTCGGCGGCTTCGTGAACTCCGTCGACGCGGTCGGCGGCATCACGATCTGCCCGAAGCGCACGGCATGAACGACCCGCTGGCCAACCTGCGACATCAAGAAGGGCTGCCAGCACGTCGACGGCGATCACCGCGCTCGCCTACGCGCGCTCCCGGCACACGCAGCCAGACGGCGACATCGACCGCGCGCAGCACCAGCGCGAGGTGGTCAGCGCAGTCGGCGACAAGGTGAAGTCGCCGTGGACGGTCATCAACCCGGTGCGCTACTTCCGGGTCGCCGACGCCGGCGCCGGCGTCGCTGCGGATCAGCAAGGGCACCGGCCCGTTCGCGCTGGCCCGGTTCGCGCTGGGCGATGACCCGGGTCGACGGCTCGAACGGCCTCACCTGCTCGATGCCGATCGCCGACCTCGCGGTGCACTGGGACCGCGAGCGCGCCCTCGCCCTCCTCAAGCTGCGTCAAGGAGGACCGCACCGACGACATCGGCAAGGACCTCTGCACCCCGACCGGGCTCCCCCAACGATGAGCCGCGCCGAGCGTGGACCTGTCCGAGAGGTCACGCTGCACGCTAGTGCCGCCGGTCGCTGATCCGCTTCGCCTTGCCGAGCGACCGCTCCAGGGCGTGCGGGGCCAGCACCTCGACCCCGATCGTGACACCGATCCGATGCTTGACCCGGTCGGCCAGCGCGCGTCCGAGCGCGTCGCGATCGGCCCCCGCGTCGTACGCCTCGACCTGGACGGTGAGCTCGTCGAGGTTGCCGGGCCGCGACAGCACGCACAGGTAGTGCGGCGTCAGTCCCTCGATGGTGAGGATCTGCTCCTCGACCTGGCTCGGGAACACGTTGACTCCGCGCACGATCATCATGTCGTCGGTGCGGCCGGTGACCTTCTGCATCCGCCGGAAGGCCGGGTACGCCGTGCCCGGGAGCAGCCGGGTGAGGTCGCGGGTGCGGTAGCGCACGACCGGCATCGCCTGCTTGGTCAGCGAGGTGAAGACCAGCTCGCCCTCCTCGCCGTCGGGCAGCACCTCGTGGGTGACCGGGTCGATGACCTCCGGCAGGAAGTGGTCCTCCCAGACGTGCAGGCCGTCCTGGGTCTCGCCGGCCTCCTGGGAGACGCCCGGCCCCATCACCTCCGACAGGCCGTAGATGTCGACCGCCGTGATCCCGCTGCGCTCCTCGACCGCGCGCCGCATCTCCTCGGTCCACGGCTCGGCACCGAAGATGCCGATCTCGAGGCTGCTGCTGCGCGGGTCGACGCCCTGGCGCTCCATCTCGTCGAGGATCGCGAGGAAGTACGACGGGGTGACCATGATGATCCGCGGCCCGAAGTCCCCGATCAGCTGCACCTGGCGCTCGGTCATGCCGCCGCTGATCGGGACCACCGTGCAGCCGAGCCGCTCGGCGCCGTAGTGCGCACCGAGCCCGCCGGTGAACAGCCCGTACCCGTAGGCCACGTGCAGGAGGTCACCGGGCCGTCCGCCCGCGGCCCGGATCGAGCGCGCCATCACCTCGGCCCACGTGTCGATGTCGTCGCGGGTGTAGCCGACCACCGTCGGCCGGCCGGTCGTGCCGCTGGACGCGTGGATGCGCGCGACCTGCTCGCGCGGGACCGCGAACATCCCGAACGGGTAGTTCTCGCGCAGGTCGGCCTTGGTCGTGAACGGGAACCGCGCGAGGTCCGCCAGCGAGGCGAGGTCGTCGGCGCCCACGCCGGCCGCCGCGAAGGCCGCCCGGTAGTGCGGGACCTGCTCGGCGCGTCGGAGCGACTCCCGCAGCCGCTCGAGCTGGAGCGCCTCGAGGTCGGCGCGGGACAGGTCCGGGATCTCTCCGCTCACGGCCTCAGGCTAGGACCCGCGCATACCCGGCAGAAGGTCTCGCAGCGGAGGGAGTCGCGGGCCCGAGCCCGTGACTCCCCTCGCACCCCCCCGGTACCCCCCTGGCTTCAGCCGACCACGCGGTAGCGGCTCAGCATGCCCGCGGCGATGTGGTCGTTGACGTGGCAGTGGAACAGCCACGTGCCCGGGTCGTCGGGCACCATGTCGGAGACCGTCATCATCCCGGGCAGGAGCTGGATCATGTCCGAGCGCATCCCGTTGGTGGTCACGGTGTTGCCGTGCCAGTGCGGCGTGTGGAGGTCCACCTCGGTGCCGAGCGTGTAGGTGTACCAGCGCACGCGCTGGCCGACCTTCATCACGGGCACCGGCCCGTTGCCGTACACGTAGCCGTTGACCGAGTGCATCAGGTTGCTCTCCTCGAACCCCTCCTCGTCGTCGGGCGCGACCTCGTGCGGCGCCTGGGCGAGGTGCTGCAGGTTGTCGTCGAGGTAGAGGCTGGCGTTCTCGTTCTCCACGGTGAAGTAGGAGAAGATCTCCCGGTCCACGTCCAGCGGCGTGGCGGTGTCCGGGTCGGCCTTGCCCTTGGCCGTGATCACCATCGGACCGACCAGGCCGGAGTTGGTGTCGGCGATCTCGTCGGTGTGCGAGTGGTACATCCACATCACCGACGACCCGTCCATCGGGCCCGGCCCGGCCCGCTCGGGCACCTTCCAGCGTAGGTGTAGGTGTCGCCGGGCTGCACCGCGTCGTCGGCCTTGTCCTGGCCGGTGGTGCCGTCGGCGTACGGCGCACCCTCGGCGTTCTTGGCGTAGAACACGCCGTGCGGGTGGACCGACGCCGGGAACCGCGTGTTGTTGCGGAACACCACCTTGATCGTGTCCCCGACCACGGCCCGGATCACCGGCCCCATCATGCCCAGGGTGTCGTCGCACGGCTTCACGCCCGCTGCGCAGGAGGTCGGCACCGGCACGCGGTGCGTGAACGTGGCGTCGGTGTAGGCCCGGTAGAGCGACTTGCGGTAGACGTGCCCGATCCGGGTCGGGCCGTTCTCGACGAACACCTTCTCGTCGTCGTTCCAGGGCCGCCCGGCGATGTCGTTCCGGTCGTCGGGTGCGTAGTCCCACAGCACCTCGTCGGCGGCGATGTAGTAGGTGCGCACCCGTGGGACTGGAGATCACCGCCGCGTTGCGCCGCGATGTCCATCTTCATGTGTGCGTGGGACGTCGTCTGGACGATCCCGCAGCCGGAGAGCAGCAGCCCGAGAACGGCCGCTCCCAACAGACTCTTCCGCATGGTCTTCCCCTCCGGGCCGGCGCGGTTCGCCGCCCTCGGGCACGAGACTCGGCTCGGGGAGTTGGAGGAACCTTTGCTGCGTGACGACCCGGTCAGCCGGCCGTCATCCGGCTGTCATCGCCGGGTCTCGGAAGGCGTCCGGGCGCTCCTGACGTCACGACTGACGTCATGGTGCCTTGACATTGACGTCACCGTGATGTCACAGTGGCGTCATGGAGCTCACGCCGTACGTCGACCGCCTCCGCAGCGACCTCTCCGACGCCGCCGCCGCCGGTGGCGCCGAGGCCCAGGCCGCCGCCGAGCGCCTCGCGCTGGCCCTCGACCCCGCCACCCGGATGGTGCTGCTCGAGGCGCTGGCCCAGGCCGCGGCCGAGATCTCCGGCTCGCTCGAGCACGACGCGGTCGACGTCCGGATGGCCGGGCGCGACCCCGAGTTCGTGGTCACGCGGCTGGCGTCCGAGGAGCCGGCCGCGCCGCCGCCCCCGCCCGCTCCGCCCGGCCCCGCCCGAGCCGCCGGAGGACGACAGCCAGTCGCGGATCACGCTCCGGCTCCCGGAGTCGATCAAGGCCCGGGCGGAGGAGGCGGCCAACCAGATCGGGCAGTCGCTCAACGCGTGGCTCGTCGACGCCGTCCGCGACGTCCTCGACGCCACCGCCTCCGGCACCCGGCTCGACGTCCACGTGGGCCGCAACCGGATCAGCGTCACCGGCGAGCCCGGCAAGCGCAAGCAGGTCCGCGGCTGGGTCACCTGACCCGCCGCCGCACCCGACACCTCACCCGCACCACCGCACCAGAACAGGAGTTCCGTCATGCACACCTTCGAGACACCGGGCCCCACGACGATCGTGGTCCGCACCGGAGCCGGCCACGTCACGGTCGCGGCCGGCGACACCGACACCACCACCGTCGAGCTGACCGCTCTGAACAGCGCCGGCGAGGAGGCGATCGCGCAGGCCACCGTCGAGCAGTCCCGGCACACCGTGGTCGTGCACCTCCCCAAGCACCGCTCCGGCCTGCTCCGGCAGGGACCGTCGGTCGGGATCGACATCGTCTGCCCGCACGGGGTCTCCCTCGACCTCAAGTCCGACTCCGCCGACCTGCGGGCCACCGGGCCAGTTCCAGGAGGCGTCGTGCGCGACCGGCTCCGGCGACATCGACGTCGAGACGGTCACCGGTGCCGCGAGGCTCCGGACCGGCTCCGGCACCGTCACCGCGGGCGAGGTCGGCCAGGCGCTGTCCGTCAGCAGCGGCTCCGGCGACATCAACGTCGAGGCCAGCCGCGGCTCGGGCACGGTCAAGGTCGGCTCCGGCGACATCAGCATCGGCGAGCTCGACGGCCAGACGGTGACCAAGACCGGCTCCGGCGACGTCGAGGTCGGCCGGCTCGGCGGGTCCCTGGTCACCAAGACCGGCTCCGGCAGCCTGACCGTCCGCCGCGCGAGCACCGGCTCGGTCAACGCCGCCGGCGCCAGCGGCGACATCACCATCGGCGTCGAGCAGGGCACCGCCGCCTGGCTCGACGTGTCCACCGTCAGCGGCCGCGTGAGCCAGGAGCTCGGCGAGTCCGCCGGCCCGACCGACGACCAGAACCGGATCGAGATCACCGCCCACACCGTGAGCGGCAACCTCCGCATCCACCGCGCCTGAACAACCGAGGAGGAACGAGATGAGCAAGCGACAGAGCAGCAACGCCACCGGCGAGCGGGTGCCGACCCGCCTGACCCCGCCGTTCGACCCCGCCAACGTGCGCCACCGGGTGCGCGCGCTGGTCGACCCGAGTGGCTGCAGCCGGATCGGGCTCTAGCGGGGGCCGGGTGCCTGCGGGTTCACCACGGTATGCAGAGCGACCTGCGCTTCCCACGATGAGCACATCGTGGGAAGCGCGGGTTCGTCATGGGAAGTACGCCGCCGCGTCCGATTTGCCGTGGTTATCCCGGCATACCGTGGTGAACCCGCGCTCCCCACGACCCACCTACAGCGCCCGCTCCAGCAGCGCCCGGAGCTCGGTGAAGTGCCGCTCGGCGGCCGGCTCGTCGTACATCGGGGTGTCGGCCATCGTGTAGCCGTGGGCCGCGCCGGGGTAGACCTGGTTGCTGGCGACCAGGCCCGCGGCGTCCAGGGCCTCGCCGAGCGCGGCCACCGCCTCGGCCGGCATCGAGCGGTCCTGGTCGGCGTGGCCGAAGACGAACTCGGCGCGGGCGTCGCCCAGGCCCCGGTGCGGGCTGTCCGGGTCGTCGGTGACCAGGCCGCCGCCGTGGAAGCCGCCGACCGCCGCGACCTCCTCGGGGTGCCCGGTGCCGGCGCGCACCGCGAGCCGGGCGCCCATGCAGTAGCCGACGGCGGCGACCGGGCCGTCGGCGACGCCATCGATCCCGCGCAGCGACGTGAGGTACGCCGCGATGTCCGGCACCGCCTGGTCGGGGGTGAGCCTGCCCGACGCGGGGCATCGCCTGCTCGAAGAACGCCTCGCGCTCGCCCGGCTGCGTCAGGTCCGCGTGCGGCCCGACCTCGTCGACCGAGCCCTCGCGGTGGAAGACGTTGGGCGCGAGCACGACGTAGCCCCAGCTCGCGATCCGGTCGCACATGGCGGCGATCTGCGGCCGGACCCCGATCGCGTCCATGAAGAACAGCACCCCCGGCCCCTCACCTGCGGGCGGGTGGGCGACGTACGCCTCCGCCGTGCCGTCCGGGACCGGGATCTCGATCAGGTCCATGACCGGCAGGCTAGCCGGGCGGCAGACCGGACTGCCGCCGGCGGCAGCCCGTCGTACGCCGCCTCGGCGGCACCGAGGGGGTCGGCCGGGAGCTCCTGCACCTGCTCGCGGCACCACGAGCTGACCGGCCGGGTGCCGTCGAGCACGCCCGCGCGGAACGCCGCCCACGGCTCCCACGCGACGTCGTCCACCTCGTCCGGGTCGGCCCGCACCGGGTCGGTGGTCCGGGCGACGAAGACCGGGCACATCTCGTTCTCCGTGACGCCGTCGTCCATCACCGCGCGGTAGCGGAATCGCGGCAGCAGCAGCCGCAGGTCGGCCAGGGCCAGCCCGAGCTCCTCCCCCACCCGCCGGCGGACGGCGTCGCGGATCTCCTCCCCGGGCGCCGGGTGACCGCAGCAGCTGTTGGTCCAGACACCGGGGAACGTCGGCTTGTCCAGCGCACGGCGGGTGACCAGCACCCGGCCCTCGGCGTCGAAGACGTAGCAGGAGAACGCGAGGTGCAGGGGGGTGTCGCGGTGGTGCACCTCGCTCTTCGCCATGGTGCCGACGGCACGGCCGGACTCGTCGAGGAGCACCACGGACTCGACCGCCTGCCGTGCTCACGAGGCCCTCGCCAGCTCGTTGACGGCGGCGGAGAACACCCACGGGACCCCGGCCGCGGCGCGCACGATCCGGCGGCGCAGCACGGCGGGCCGGGTCGCCACCAGCAGCCCGTGCGTCATCAGGTCGTGCCGCCACCCCATCCGGCGCCAGGCCTGCTCGTAGCGCTCGGGCGTGCCCGCGCGAACGGCGTCGACCGCGGCCCGCGCCTGGCCGAGCCCGAGCGCGATTCCCTCGCCGGTGAGCGCGTCGACGTAGCCCGCGGCGTCGCCGACCAGCAGCACCCGGCCCGCGACCCGCCGGGTGGAGCGCTGCCGCAGTGGTCCGGCGCCGCGCACCCGGGAGCGCGCCGCGCCCTCGAGCCGCTCGCACAGCCGGGGATGCGCGCCGAGCGCCTCCTCGAAGCCGAGCTTCGCGCTGCCGAGCAGGGCGACGCCGACCAGCCGCGGAGCCACCGGCGTCACGTAGGCCTCCCCGGTGGCCGCCCAGTGCACGTCGACGAAGTCCGACCACGGCTCGACCTCGAAGTGGCGGCGCAGCCCGAACCGGCGGCGGACCGCGGGCCTGCCCTCCAGCCCGACCAGCCGGCGCACCGACGAGTGCAGCCCGTCGGCGGCGACGAGGTAGCGGGCGGGCTCGCCGTCGACGAGCAGGTGGTCGCCGCGCTCCTCGACGGAGCCCACCGCGACGGGCTCGACGGCGACCCCGGCCTCGGCCACGGCCGCGGACAGCGCCGCATGCAGGGTGGTACGACGGACTCCGCGGCCGGGTCCGGCCCGGAACCTCGCGTGCGCCTCGTGCTGCTCGTCGACGTAGCGGATGCCGGCGATCGGCCGGCCCTCCGGGCACACCCCGAGCCGGTCGAGGTCGGCCACGGCCGCGGGCATCAGACCCTCGCCGCACGCCTTGTCGATCGGGCCGGTGCGGGGTTCGCGCACCACGACGTCGAGCCCGGCGCGCGCGGCGTAGAGCGCGGTCGCGAGCCCGATGGGTCCTCCCCCGGCGACGACCAGGTCACGCACGGACGGTCCCCGTCGTCGTACGACGGCAGCGTGCGGAGGGCCGCGTTCTCCACCCGGATCCGCACGGTCAGCAGCACCGCGTTGGCGAGCGTGAAGACGAGCGCGGTCAGCCAGGCCGCGTGCACCAGCGGCAGGGCCACGCCCTCGACGACGACCGCGACGTAGTTGGGGTGGGAGAACAGGCGGTAGGGACCGGACCGCACCGGCGCCAGGCCGGGTACGACGATCACCCGGGTGTTCCAGCGGCGGCCGAGGGTGGCGATGCACCACCAGCGCAGCCCCTGCGACGCGAGCACCAGCGCCAGCATCGACCAGGCGAGCGCGGGCGGCACGTCGGGGCGGCGTACCCACGCCTCGACCAGGGCGCCGACCAGCAGTCCCGTGTGCAGCACCACCATCACCGGGTAGTGCCCGCGCCCGGTCTCGCGCCCGCCGTGCTCGAGGCTCCAGGCGGCGTTGCGGTTGGAGACCACGAGCTCGGCGAGGCGCTCGAGCCCGACCAGCGCGACCAGCACGGTGAACGCGACCAGGCTCGTCATCGGACCCGCTCCTCGGTGGCGCGGACCAGCACCAGCTCGGAGCAGAAGCCGGGACCCATCGCGATCACCATGCCCAGCGAGCCGGGCCGCGGCGGCCGGTCGCGCAGGGTGTCGGCGAACACGTGCAGGACCGAGGCCGAGGACAGGTTGCCGACGCGGGCCAGCGACTCCCAGGTCATCCGCACCGCCTCGTGCGACAGCCCGAGCGTCTGCTGCAGGGCCTCGATCACCTTGGGGCCGCCGGGGTGGCAGACCCACCACTCGACGTCGGCCCGGGTCAGTCCCTGGTCGGCCAGGAACTCGTCCACGTCGTCGCCGAGGTAGCGCTCGACGATCCGCGGCACCTCCGCGTCGAGCACGATCCGCAGCCCTCCGGCGGTGACGTCGAAGCCCATGGTGCGCTCGGAGTCGGGGTACAGCCGGCTCCGGGTGGCGACCACCTCGACGAGGCCGGCGTCGCGGTCCCGGCCCGCGGCCACGACCGCGGCGGCGCCGTCGGCGAAGAGCCCGCTCGCGACCAGGTTGGGCACGGAGACGTCGTCGCGCTGGACGGTCAGGGAGCACAGCTCGACGGCGACCAGCACCGCCACGTCGTCCGGGTGCCCCACCAGGTAGTCGTGGAGGCGGGCGATCCCGGCCGCGCCGGCGACGCACCCCAGCCCCACCAGCGGCATCCGCTTGACGTCGGGGCGCAGGCCGATGGCGGCGGCGATCCGCGCGTCGAGCGACGGGACGGCGAGACCGGTCACGGTCGCCGTGATCACCAGGTCGACGTCGGACGGTGTCAGCCCCGCGGCCTTGAGCGCCTCGACCAGCGCCCGGGAGCCGAGGTCCACGGCGTGCGCGATGAACAGGTCGTTGGCCTGCCCGAAGTCCGTGAGCCCGCCGTACTCGCTCCAGCGGCAGCACGAGGTGCCGCTGCTCCACCCCGGCGTTGCGCGTGGACGCGCCGCAGCAGCCGCTCGTCCAGCCCGCCGGCGGTCGCGATCACCGCGGCGAACGCGTCGGTGATCTCCTGCTGCGGGTAGCGGTGGTCGGGGAGCGCGCCCCGGACCGACAAGATCCCCATGGTCAGCTCCTGTGTGCTCGGTGGTCGGTGGGTGGGGTGTGCAGACGGGCGGGCAGGGCGCGGGCGATCCCGCCGGCCAGCCGTGGCGTGATCCGGCCGTCACCGAGGCCGATCTCCACCAGGTCGTCGAACGTGCGCTGGTCCCTGCTCGCGGCCCGGATGCCGGCGTCGACGACGGCCGGCACCTCGGTCAGCCGCGCCGCGGTCCAGGTGTGCCGCAGGTGCCGCGCGAGAAGGCGGCGTACGGCGCGCCGGTGCACGCGCCCGGCGTCCGCGGGAGCGCGCGCGTCCAGGGCGCCGGCGGCGGCGCGGCCGGCGAGGATGCCGGTGGCGACGGCGTAGTAGATGCCCTCGCCGGTCATCGGGTTGACCAGTCCGGCCGCGTCGCCGACCAGCAGCACCGGTCCGTCGGGCTGGTGCCAGCGCAGGCTCGACAGCGGCAGGTGGTGGCCGCGCCAGTCGGTCGCACCGTCGCCGGCGCCGGGGATCAGCTCCTCGAGCCGGTCGAGCAGTCGCGCCCGGGACGGCGCCGCGTCGTCCGACCCCCGCGCCGGGAGCAGCTCGCCGTACCCGACGTTGGAGAGCCCGTCGCCGCGGTCGAAGGCCCAGGCGTACGCCGGCTGGTGGCCGTCGCCGTAGCGGATCACCTGGGTGCCGCGTCGCCCGGCCGGCGGTGGGCGCGTAGCCGCGGATCGCGAGCGCGCGCCTGCCCGGCCGCCGGCGTGCGACCCAGGACCGGACCGTCGAGTGGGCACCGTCGGCACCCACCACGACCCGGGCCGTGACCCGGTCGTCGAGCACGACCTCGTCGCCGTGGCGGCGCAGGGCGGACACCCGGTGGCGCGCCAGCACGGCCCCCCGGTCGACGGCGGCCGCCACCAGCCGGGCGTCGAACACCGAGCGCGGGATGACGTGCACCGGCCGCGCCATCGTGCGCGCGACGCGGGTCTCGCCGCGGGCGAGCTCCAGCGTCCGCAGCGGTGTCCAGCCGTCGCCGGCGTCGTGCACGCCGACGGCGGCGAGCGCGTCGAAGACGTGCGGGGCGATGCCGTCGCCGCAGCACTTGTCGCGCGGGAAGTCGGACCGGTCGAGCAGCAGCACCCGCAGCCCCGGGTCGGCGTCGAGCGCACCGAGCGCGGCCGCGGCGCCGGCCGGGCCGGCACCGACCACCACCAGGTCCCAGCGACCCGCGGCGGCGGTCACCGCGCACCCACGAGCAGCACCACGTCGACGAGGGCGATCCCGATCGCGGCGAGGAACGGCCCCCGACCGTGCCCGACCAGCGCGCCGACGGCGAGCGCACCGACCAGGAGCAGCGACAGCGCCGCCGGCAGCACGCCGACCTCGCTGCCGACCACGGTCACGACCGAGGCCAGCACCAGCACCGCGGTGGCCACCACCGGAGACCACCGGGCGCCGACCCGGTGGGGCAGCCCGCGGACCCCGGTGGCCGCGTCGTCGCCCAGGTCGGGCAGCACGTTGAGGAAGTGCGCGCCGACCCCGAGCAGCGCACCGGTGACCGGGATCCACAGCCGGCGGCAGGCCGGACGGCCGGTCGGCGAGGGCGACGAACACCGGGATGCCACCGAAGCACACGGCGTACGGCAGCCAGGACCAGGCGGTGGCCTTGAGCCCGAGGTTGTAGACCCAGCCGGCGGCCGTGCAGACCAGGTGCACGGCACCGGCGGCAAGCCCGCAGGCCAGGCCGAGCGGGACGGTCAGCACGACCACGACGGCGACCGCGGTGCGGGCGACGCCCGCAGGGAGGGCGCCCGTGGCGAGCGGCTTGTCGGTGCGCCCGACGGCGCGGTCGCGCTCGCGGTCGAGGAGGTCGTTGCTCCAGCCGATCGACAGCTGGCCGGTCAGCACGGCCGCGACCACCAGCACGGTCCGCTCCGGCGGGAGGTCGATCGCGACGGCCAGCAGGCCGGCCAGCACCGTGACCGCCAGCGCCGGCACCGGGTGGGCGGCGCGGAGCAGCAGCACGGGGATCGGGTCGCGTCCGTCGCGGCCGGCGGCCGCCGTCACGACGGATTCGTCCATGCGTCACGGTACCCAGCGACGCCTGACGTCGTCCCTCCCCCATCGGCCGGGATCAGCGCACCCGCTCGTTGCCGGGGTCGTACGGCGGGCGCAGCGTCACCCGCACCGGGTACCGGTCCCCGCCCACGTCGACCTCGTAGTCCCCGGACCGGACCCAGTCCGGCGTCACCGCGCCGGCGTCGGCGCCCCAGACGTAGGCCAGCCCGACGCAGGCGCCGAGCGTCTCGCCCCACGCGGCCGAGGTGACCTGGCCCGACGGCGCCCCGTCGCGCAGCAGCAGCTCGCCGCCCCACAGCATCGGCTCGGCGTCCTCGACGACGAACGACACCAGCCGGCGTCGCGGCCCCTCCGCCCTGGCCTTCTCCAGCGCCTCCCGGCCCAGGAACGGCACGTCGGTGCCGAGCTTGCAGGCGAACAGCAGCCCCGCCTCGACCGGGCGAGTGGTCGGGCGTGAGCTCGCGGCCGAACGCCCGGTAGCCCTTCTCCAGCCGCAGCGACTCGATCGCGTAGTAGCCCGCCGCGGCGCACGTCGAGGTCGGCGCCGGCGGCGAGCAGGTCCTCGTAGACCCCGACCGCGAGCTCGACCGGCACGTAGAGCTCCCAGCCGAGCTCGCCGACGTAGGTGATCCGGGTGGCGCGCACGCGTCGCCGTGCCCGAGGTCGAGCAGCCGGCTGTCGCCGAACGGGAACGCCTCCGGACCCAGGTCGGCGTCGGTGAGCCGCGTCAGCAGGTCGCGGGAGCGCGGCCCCATCACGCCGAACACCGCCAGCGTGGTGGTCACGTCGGTCACGCGTCGACGTCCGCGGGCAGGTGCCGGCGCAGGTGGTCCTGGTCGCGCACCGTGGTCGCGGCGCTGCTGACCAGCAGGAACTCCTGCTCCCCGGTCCGGGTCACGGTCAGGTCGGACTCGTAGGTGCCGCGGGCGTTGAGCATGCCGGTGTAGACGGCGCGGCCGACCGGCACGTCGACGTCGGCGGTGCACAGCCACTGGAGCGCCGGCGAGCGCGTCCGGGCCCGGCGACGACGTACTTCGAGAACGACGTCTGGTCGAAGACGGTCACCCCGGTGCGGGTGCTGGCCTGCTCGGCGGCCGACCACGGCAGCCAGTTCTGCTTGCCCCAGGCGTACTCGATCGCCGGGTCCTCCCCCGCGGGCGCGAAGTAGTTGGCGCGCTCCCAGCCCATCCGGCTGCCGAAGCCCGCGTTGTCGGCCTCGTGCAGGTGGTGCACGGGCGAGCGGCGGAACGGGCGCGCCGGTCGTGCATCTCGCGGTTGGGCCACGGCACCGCGTAGTGCAGCCCGAGCACCTCGCCGACCCGGGCCCGCAGCCACGGCACGTTGCCCTGGAACGGCGCGAACCGGCGGATGTCCACCGCCGTGAGGTCGCGTGCCCGGCTCACCCTCGACGATCCACTCCGCGAGCGCCCGGCCCGCGCCTCCGGCGGAGGCGATGCCCACCGAGTTGAAGCCCGCGCCGACGAAGAAGCCACGCACCTCGGGCGCCTCGCCGAGCAGGAACTGGTTGTCGGGCGTGAAGCTCTCGGGACCGTTGTAGAACTTGCGGATGCCGGTCTCGTGCAGCGCCGGGATCCGGAGCAGGGCGCTGTCCATCAGCACCGAGAAGTGCTCCCAGTCCTCCTCCAGCAGCTGGAACTCGAACGGGTACGGCACCTCCTCGCGGCGAGACCCACGGCTTGGCCTCCGGCTCGAAGCCGCCGACGACGAGGCCGCCGACCTCCTCCTTGAAGTAGGTGTAGCCGTCCGGGTCGCGCAGCACCGGCAGCTCGGGGTGGACGCCGGCGAACGGCTCGGTGACGACGTAGAAGTGCTCGGCCGAGTGCAGCGGCACGGTGACGCCGGCGAGGTCGCCGACCTGCCGCGCCCACTGTCCGGCGCAGTTGACCACCACCTCGGCCTCGACGCAGCCCGCCGTCGGTGCCACACGCCCGTGGCGCGGCCGTCGCTCGACCCGGACGCCGGTGACCCGGACCTGCTCGACGATCCGGGCGCCCCGCATCCGCGCGCCCTTGGCCAGCGCCTGGGTGAGGTCGGTCGGGTTGGCCTTGCCGTCGCCGGGCAGCCAGATCGCGCCGACCAGGTCGTCGACGGCCATCACCGGGTAGCGCTCGAGCGCCTGCTCCGGTGTGAGCAGCTCGCACTCGAGGTCGTACGCCGCCGCGGTCGCCGCCGTCCGCCGCAGCTGGGTCATCCGCTCCGGCGTCCGGGCCACGGTGACCCCGCCGCACCGCTTGTAGCCGGCCGAGAGCCCGGTCTCCTCCTCGAGCCGGCGTAGAGCTCGGTGGAGTACTGCACGAGCCGGGTGCCGCTCTCCGACGCGCGGAGCTGTCCGACCAGGCCGGCCGCGTGCCAGGTGGTGCCGCGAGGAGAGCCGGCCCTGCTCGAGCAGGAGCACGTCGGTGCGGCCCATCCGGGTCAGGTGGTAGGCGACGCTGGCGCCGATCACGCCGCCGCCGACGACCACGATCTCGGCCCGGTCGGGCACCTGGACGCTCACGGCGCGCTCACCGGGTGCCGGCCGCGTCGTCGAGCAGGTCCTCGAAGTCGGGCGCGCGCATCGCGGCCACCGCGCCGTCGTACCGCTCCATCGCCCACTCCCAGAAGTCGAACTCGAGCGGGCTCGCGGCGTGCTGGATGCAGCCCCAGAGGGTCCAGCCGTACTGCGCCACCACCGCCTGGAGCCGCACCCGGGCCAGCCGCGCGCGCGTCACCTCGCCGAAGTAGCCGGCGACCAGCGCCTCGGTGCGGTCCAGGTCGAGGTGGCACTCCTGCACGGTGTTGCCGAGCTCGAAGCAGGCGTCGTTGTTGCCGGCGTACTCGTAGTCGATCAGCCAGATCTTCGCGCCGTCGTCGATGAAGTTCGCGGCCAGCAGGTCGTTGTTGCACGGCACGGTGCCCGGGTCGTCGACGGCCAGCGCGCGCCGGATCCGGTCGAAGGCGTCCGCGTGGTCGAGGTAGTCCTCCGGCATCCGGTGGCCGTGATCGCGGCAGGTGGCGAGGTAGCCCTGCTGGCGCCGGAACATGTCGAAGTCGCCGTCGAACCGCTCGCCCTCGTGCAGCATCCGGATCGCGGCGGCCGCCCGGCGAACGACGTCGGGGCGGGTGAACGCCTCGTTGTCGAGGGTCGTGCCCTCGAGCCAGCCGATCACCAGCACCCCGAGGTCCGGCCGGTAGTCGAGCACCGGCGCGCCGACCCCGGCGCGCTCGGCCCGCTCGGTGTTGACGTGCTCGGCGTCGCGGTCGATGCCGAGCGGGTTGTGCTCACGGTCGCTGCAGCGGGCGACGTAGACCCCGTCCGGCGTGGTCACCTTGACGTTGCGGTTGGTCAGGCCGCCGGTGAGGTCCTCGATCCCGGTGCGGGTCGCGAGCAGCGGGATCTGGTCGAAGAGGTCCCCGAGATCGTCATGCGTCAAGGCGAAGAGGGACACCGCCGCAGCATAGGAGCAGCGGAGCCCTCCCGCGTCAGAGCACGGTGCTCGGGGAAGCGCGATCACGCGGCCAGCCCGGCGTGCATCTCCCACACCAGGATCTCGGCCGGCTCGGTCGCGGTCACCTGCTGGCCGCCGGTCGCGGTGAACCGGACGGCGTCGCCCTCGGCCAGCGCGCCGGCGCCCTCGAGCGCCACCGCGCCCGCGGGCCACGAACAGGTGCAGGTACGGCGCCTCCGGCAGCTCGACCTTCTGGCCGGGCTGCAGCCGCGCGGCGTAGCAGCGCGGCGTACTTGTTGCGGATCCGGATCGCGGCCTCGCCGTCGTGGCGGTCCATGCCGGACGCGACCGGCACCAGGCCGCCGCTCAGCAGCTCGTCGTCGATCTCGAGCTGCTCGTAGCCGGGCGTGATGCCGCCCTCGTCGGGCACCACCCACATCTGCACGAAGTGCACGGGGTCCTGGTGCTCGGCGTGCTCCCGGGCCAGGCGCCAGGAGTCGTTCTTCTCCGAGTGCAGGATGCCGGTGCCGGCGCTCATCCGCTGCGCGAGGCCGGGGTAGATGAGGCCGTTGTGCCCGGTGGAGTCCTGGTGCACGAGCGACCCCTGCAGCACCCAGGTGACGATCTCCATGTCGCGGTGCGGGTGCGTCTCGAAGCCGGTGCCGGGTGCCACGACGTCGTCGTTGTTGACCAGCAGCAGGCCGTGGTGGGTGTTGGCCGGGTCGTAGTGCTGGCCGAAGGAGAACGAGTGCTTCGAGTCCAGCCAGTCGATCTTCGTGGCGTCACGCGTGGCGGCCCGTCGTACGTCGATCTCGGGCGTCAGCTCGATGGTGCTCATCGTCTCGCTCCTCGCGGGTGTCGGGATGGACGACTGCTCAACCTAGGTGACGCTTCAACTATTCCGTCGGCGCGGTCGCTCGACCGGATCGACTGCCGACCGCAGGTGAGCTCAGTACGCCCGCGAAGAATCCGCGGCCTCCGTCCTTCCCGATCTGGGCCCTCCCGGCTCGCTCCGAGGCATAGTCGTTTCCAAGGCCGGTGCCCCTGGGGTGGCGCCGACGCCACAACGATGCGAGCCAGTCAGTGCGAGAACGATGACGCCGACGACGATCCAGAACAGCATGCCTGCCTCCATGGACGATGCGTCCATCATCCACCCGCGCAGCCCCAGCCGTGTCCCTGCGCGTCTACTTTCTTCGCGGCACTACTCCTCCGCCTCGAGGGCGGCCGTGAGCAGCGCGACGAGCGCCTCGGTCTGGATGTCGGCCGACGACGAGACCTCCTCGTCGGAGCCGTCGAGGGCGCGGGCGGCGAGGCCGGCCTTGCCGTCGATCAGCTCCGCGATCCGGGTGTCGAGGGTCTGCGCGGCGATGATCCGCCACGCGGTCACCGGCTGCTCCTGGCCGATCCGGTGGATGCGGTCGATCGCCTGGGTCTGCTCGGCGTCGGTCCACGAGAGCTCGGCGAGCACCACGTTGGACGCCACCTGGAGGTTCAGCCCGACGCCGGCGGCGGTCAGCGAGCAGACCACGACGGCCACGTCGGGGTCGTTGACGAAGGCGTCGATCGCCTTCTCCCGCGCCTTCGCGCGTCTGGTCTCCGCGGATCGAGGAGTAGCGCAGCCCGCGCTTCTCGAACGTCTCCTCGCGCCTGGTCCATCACGTCGATGTGCTTGGCGAAGAAGACGACCTTGCCGACGCTGCGCGCCAGCTGCGCGGCGTAGTCGGCGGCCAGCCCGGCCTTGGCCTGGCCGATCCGGCGCATCATGCCGAAGACGTTCTCCTCGGACTTCGTGGTCGTCGTGTCCTCCCGCTCCCACGTCGCCACCCGGCGGACCAGGTCGTGGTCGATGCCGTCGACGACGACGCCGGCGGTGCGGGTCTCGAGGGCGCTGTGGTAGCGGGCCACCAGCCGGCGGGCCAGCTCCTGCTCGGCCTGCCGGATCGAGCGGCCGGCCTCGTCGTCGAGCTCGACCGGCAGGTCGGCGATCCGACGGGCGGGGATGTCGGCGGCCACGTCCACCTTGCGACGGCGGACGATGCCCTGCTCGATCACGACCCGCCGGGCACTGGAGTAGAAGCCGCGGTCGACCGGGGTCAGCCCGGTCTCCTCCAGCGCCTCCATCAGCTCGGCGCGCGGCTTCTTCTCGTCGATCCAGCCGAGGAACTGCCAGATCGCCCGGAAGTCCTCGATGTCGTTGATCAGGGGCGTGCCGGTGAGCGCCATCATCAGCGGCCGGCCGATCCGGGTGCGGACCCGGTCGGCGAGCTGGCGCACGTGCTGGGAACGCTGCGAGCCCCGGTTCTTGATGAAGTGCGCCTCGTCGACCACCATCCCGCGGAAGCCGTGGTCGCCGAGCCAGCCGACGTGCCGGTCGAGCACCTCGTAGTTGACCACCACGATGTCGGCGAAGCCGTCGACCTCGTGGCCGTCGCCGTGGATCACGGTCGCGGTGCGGTTCGGGGTCCAGAGCCCGACCTCGCGCGCCCAGTTGGTCTTCACGACGTTGGGGACGACGACCAGCAGCGGGTAGGCGTCGGCCGCCTGCGCGGCGAGCAGGGCCTGGGCGGTCTTGCCCAGCCCGGGCTCGTCGGCGAGCAGGAACGTGCGGTGCCCGGCGGCGGCCGCGGCCACCAGCTGCGCCTGGTGCCGCATCAGCACCCGGCCACCGGATGCCTGCAGCGAGGCCGGCTCCGGCAGCGTCATGCACGACGGCGCCCCGTCGGTGGCGTCCTCGAAGGCCCGGAACAGCGGTCCGAGCAGCTCCCAGGTGGCCAGCAGTCGGGGCTGCACCGGACGCTTCGGCGCGTTGGAGAAGTCGGGGGTGAGGAACGGGTTGGCGAGCTGGCGCGCGACCACGGACTGCGGGACGACGCGGCGTTCGTTGGCTGCGGGAGCATCGGACCGGTCGGGCGGCCGGCGGCGCCTCGACCGGCGCCTCGAGCCCGGCGGCGGCCATCATGTCGTGCTTGAGGTCGCGGGCGCTGTCGGAGACGATCGCGTCCTCGGCCAGCAGCTGGAGCAGCGAGGTGTCGCGGGCCGCGGTCTTGGCCAGGATCGTGCCGATCCCGTCGAGCCGCTTGAGCTGCTCGGCGCGGTAGGCCTCGGAGTGGGACTCGTCGGCCCGCACCCGGGCCCGCTCCTCGCGGGCCAGCTGCGCGACGACCTGGAACTTGGTCCGGCCGGACGGCTTCACGGGGCCACGCTGGGCGCTCGCCTCCACCTCGCGCACCGCGCGGGCGAGCACCGGGATGATGCCCTCGTTGTCGGTCTTGCGGGCGCGCGAACGGGCCTGCGGGGCGGCGGCACGGGTTGCCGTGCGCGTGCCACCGGTGCTGCGGCGACGGACTCGTCGAGCCAAAGGGCTCCTCCTCAGGACTGATCGGCGCGACCTCCGCACCGCCAGGGCGACCTCACACCCGACCCGGGGGACACGGTGCGACGCCGTGTGGAGTGCTGCAGCTGCCCACTCCACGAAGCGACCGCGACGTTGACCGAGGGCCGGACGACGCGGCTCCGACCACCCTGCAGACTGCATGCCGTCACTCGAACGAGCGGCGGTGCGGGGGTCGGTGCTGGTCCGAGGATACCGCCTCGCGGCCCTGCGGACGAACCGAACCGCCAGCCCGGCCGAATCCGCTCAGAGCCGGGACTGGACCCCGTTGAGGAGCTGCCGCGCCATCACGATCCGCTGCACCTGGTTGGTGCCCTCGTAGATCTGGGTGATCTTGGCGTCGCGCATCATCCGCTCGACCGGGTAGTCGCGGGTGTAGCCGTAGCCGCCGAGCACCTGCACCGCGTTGGTGGTGACCTCCATCGCGACGTCGGAGGCGAAGCACTTCGCGGCGGCGCCGAAGAACGTGAGGTCCTGGTCGTTGCGCTCCGACCGGCCGGCGGCGGCGTACGTGAGCTGGCGGGCCGCCTCGATCTTCATCCCCATGTCGGCGAGCAGGAACTGCAGGCCCTGGAAGTCCGCGACCGGCGTGCCGAACTGCTTGCGCTCCTGGGCATAGCCGAGCGCGTAGTCCAGCGCGCCCTGGGCGACGCCCACCGCCTGGGCGGCGATGGTCACCCGGGTGTGGTCGAGGACCCGCATCGCGAGCCCGAAGCCGCCGCCCTCGGTGCCGATCAGGCGGTCGCCCGGGATCCGCACCTTGTCGAGGTAGACCTCGCGGGTAGGGCTGCCCTTGATCCCGAGCTTCTTCTCGGGCGCCCCGAACGACACCCCCTCGTCGTCCTTCTCCACGACGAACGCGCTGATCCCCTTCTTGCCCGCGTCGGGGTCGGTCACCGCGAACACCGTGTAGTAGTCGGAGACGCCGGCGTTCGTGATCCAGCGCTTCACGCCATTCAGCACCCAGTCATCGCTTGTCCTGAGCCTGTCGAAGGGTCGCGCACGGCCCGGGTCGTCATGGCCGCCGCGTCGGATCCGGCCTCGGGCTCGGAGAGGCAGTAGGAGAACATCCCCTCCCCCGCGGCCACCCGGGAGAGGTACTTCTTCTTCAGCTCCTCGGAACCCTCGAGGATCAGCGGCATGGTGCCGAGCTTGTTCACGCTCGGGATCAGGCTGGAGGACATGCAGGCGCGCGCCACCTCCTCGATCACGATGCAGGTGGCCAGCGCGTCGGCGCCGGCGCCGCCGTACTCCTCGGCGATGTGCGGCGCCGCGAAGTCGGACGCGGCGAGCGCGTCGTACGACGCCTGCGGGAACTCGCCCTTCTCGTCCACCTCGGCGGCGGCCGGGGCGACCTTGGCGTCGCAGACGGCCCGGACGGCCTCGCGGATCGCCAGGTGCTCCTCGGTGAGGGCGAACAGGGGCATGCCTTCGGTCATGGTCCGATCCTACGTCGGGCTACTGGTCGGTAACCCACGGGTCCGGCTCCACCTCCAGGGGTGGTTTCGGAACGTCCTCCCTGGGCAACGTAACCCGGCAACCCGACTGCGCACCCGCGCACCAGATGGAGGAACCGATGAGCGACGACCAGCAGGGCCTGTCCGCCGAGGAGCTCGGCAGGCAAGGGGCCACCGCGCTTCCCGACAAGGAGGTCGTCTCGATCCTCGACCTCAACGCCGACGTCAACCTGGCCGTCGACGCGGCCGCCCCGATCGACCTCGCGGTCGCCGCGAACGCCAACGTCGCAGCGCCGATCGACGCCGCCGTCGGCGCCAACATCCTCTCCGTGGACTCCACCGCCCAGGCGCTCAGCGACCAGGGCGTGATCATCAACCAGGGCCTGGATGCGGACGCCAACGCCCACGCCCTCCAGGACAGCGCCCTCGACCAGGGCAACGACACGGTCGGCACCGGCACGGCCTCCACGGACCCGGCCGCCACTCCGGCGCACTGGCGCCACTCCGGCCGGCGCCGCGGACACCGGCCTCGACCCGGTGGTCGGTGGAGCGGGTGACGCCGTCGGCGGCGCCACGGCCGGCACGGTAGGCGACACGGCGGGCGGCCTCGGTGACGTGAGCGCCGGCGACGTCGGCAACACCGCCAACGGCGCACTCGACGGCGACCTGCTCAACGTGGACGTCAACGTCGACGCGGACGCCGACGTCGCGGCCCCGATCAACGGCGCGGTGGCCGCGAACGCCAACGTCGCGGCCCCGATCGACGCCGCCGTGGGCGCCAATGTCGGCTCCGTCGGCAGCGACGCGGTAGCCGTGTCGCAGCAGGACGCCGTGATCAACCAGGACATCACTGGCGAGGCCAACGCGACCTCCGACCAGGCGTCCGGCATCGAGCAGTAAGGGCGGCCCGCCCCGATGTCGGTCCTCGAAGGCTCGTCCACGGAACGCGACGACGCACCCGCGTCGTCGCGTTCCGGCGTACCCGCACGCGCGGACGGCGTCGAGCTGATCGGGGAGATGGTCGGCTCCGGCTACCGGGAGCCCCCGTCGCTGGCCCGTCGCGGGGACGGCCAGACCTTCCAGCTGACGACACTGCTCTACCTGGTGCTGTCCGCGATCGACGGCCGGCGGTCGTACGACGAGGTGGCCGAGCAGGTGACGGCGGGCTTCGGCACGACCGTCACGGGTGACAACGTGCGCACGCTCGTCGACGACCAGCTGCGCCCGCTGGGCCTGCTGACCAAGCCCGACGGCAGCCAGCCGGAGGTCAAGAAGTCCAACCCGCTGCTGGCGCTGCGGTTCAAGTACGCCGTCAGCGACCCCGACCGCACCCGCCGGATCACGTCGCCGTTCGCCCGCCTGTTCAACCCCGTGCTGATGGCGGTGGTGCTGCTGGCGTTCCTGGTCGTGTGCTGGTGGGTCCTGCTGGAGCGGGGCCTCGCGGCCGCGGCGCACGAGGCGTTCGACAGGCCCGGGCTGCTGCTGCTGGTGATCGCGGTGACCGTGTTCTCGGCCGGGTTCCACGAGTTCGGCCACGCGGCCGCCGCACGCCGGGGCGGGGCCGTGCCCGGTGTCATGGGCGCCGGCATCTACCTGGTCTGGCCGGCGTTCTACACCGACGTCACCGACTCCTACCGGCTCGGCCGCGCGGGCCGGGTCCGCACCGACCTCGGCGGGCTCTACTTCAACGCGATCGTCGCGGTCGCCGTCACCGGCGTCTGGTGGGCCACCCAGTACGACGCGCTCCTGCTGGTCGTGGCCACGCAGATCCTGCAGATGGTGCAGCAGCTCACGCCGGTGGTCCGCTTCGACGGCTACCACGTGCTCGCCGACGTCACCGGCGTCCCCGACCTGTTCCACCGGATCAAGCCGACCCTGCTCGGGATGCTGCCCTGGCGCTGGCGCGACCCGGAGGCGACCGTGCTCAAGCCATGGGCGCGGGCCGTGGTCTCGCTGTGGGTGGTCGTCGTCGTCCCGATGCTGGCGTTCTCGTTGTTCACGATGGTGGCCACGCTCCCGCGGATCGTCGGCAGCGCTGCGGCCAGCGCCGACGCGCAGTCGTCCCTCCTCGGTCATGCCTGGGGCGACGGCGACTTCCTCGAGGTGGCCGCCCGCGGCATCGCCATCGTGGCGGTGGTCTTTCCGGTGCTCGCGATCGGTGTGATCCTCTTCCGGCTCGGCCGCTCGGCGGTCGTGAAGACCCTGCACCGCACGAAGGGCAAGCCGGTCCAGCGCGGCGCTTTCCGGCCTGCTTGCCGCCGCCCTGGTCGCCGGGCTGGCCTTCCTGTGGTGGCCGCACGCGGGCACGTACCGCCCGATCCAGGCCTGGGAGGGCGGCACCCTTGCCCAGGCGGTGCCGGCACTGCGCCCCGCGCCGTCGGACCGTCTCGTCGCCGGGCAGCGCGGCACGATCACCACCGGATGGAGCGACAAGGACGCCCGTCCGACCGCCGACAAGCCGGTGCTGGCCCTGGTGCTGGTGCCCAAGGACGGCTCGGGCAAGGACGCCAAGTCCTGGGTGTTCCCGTTCAACAAGCCGCTGGCTCCCGGCAAGGGCGACAACCAGGCGTTGGCGGTCAACACCACCGACAACACGATCCGGTACGACGTGGCGTTCGCACTGGTCTGGGTCGACGACGACTCCCCCGCCCTGAACACCAACGAGTCGTACGCCTTCGCC
Organism: uncultured Actinomycetota bacterium; assembly: GCA_963754145.1. Lineage (GTDB taxonomy): Bacteria > Actinomycetota > Actinomycetes > Propionibacteriales > Nocardioidaceae > Marmoricola. The sequence continues at coordinate 22,296 of CAVWFF010000077.1, read as the reverse complement.
AGCTGCGACAACTGCGCCGCCGTCTCGGTCGGGTTCCAGATCGTGCTGGTCACCGGCGACAACCATGTCGCGGCACCGGCGAACATCTCGGCCGCTGTCAACTACGACTGCGTCAACTGCCTGAGCTACGCGCTCGCCACCCAGCTGTTCCTGACCCTGGACGGTCCCTTGAGCGACGATGGCATGCAGAAGATCGCCGACCTCTGGCAGCAGATCGCCGCAGTACGGCGCGCACATCGCCGAGGTGCCGCTCTCGGAGATCCAGGGACAGCTCTCGGACTTCGAAGAGCAGATCATCGCGGTGATCGAGGCGGAGCAGGGGCCGCTCGACCCGAACGCCGATGCCAACGCCTCCCCGAGCGCGACCCCGTCCGACGGGACGAGTCCCAGCGCGGGCAGCACCGACGCCGCCGACCCGAGTGCGTCCCCGTCCGACGGAACCGATCCCGGCTCGGACACCGAACCGACCGCCAGTCCCTCGGCGACGGACTCCGCGACGGACTCGGCCACGGACTCGGCCACGGCTGCGAGCGACCCGTCCGCGACGGCGGCGAGCACGCCGTAGGGGCGCTGGCTACCGTGGGCTCCATGAGCTGGCAGGACCCGGACGACGTGGCGTTCATGCTCGACGACTGCGAGACGTGGGCGGTCGTCGGCCTCTCCGGCGACCCGTCCCGCACTGCGTACCGGATCGCGGCGCTGTTGCAGCGACGAGGCAAGCGGATCGTGCCGGTGCACCCGGACGCGCCGACGGTGCTCGGCGAGCAGGGCTACGCGACGCTGGCCGACGTTCCGTTCCCGATCGACGTGGTCGACGTCTTCCGGCGCTCCGACGCCGCCGGGGAGTTCGCCGACCAGGCGGTCAAGGTGGGCGCGAAGGCAGTGTGGTTCCAGCTCGGCGTGATCGATGAGGATGCGATCCGGCGCACGCGCCGGGCAGGAGTCCGGATGGTCATGGACACCTGCCCGGCGATCGAGTGGAGCGCCCGCTGATGGACCTCGTGGTCCGAGCGGGTCCGGGCGTGCCCGGCGGGCTGGTGATCCCCGAGTCCGAGCTGGAGGAACGGTTCTCGAAGTCGTCGGGTCCTGGCGGGCAGTCGGTCAACACCACCGACAGCCGGGTCGAGCTGTCCTTCGACCCGAGCTGCGTCGCGGGTGCTCGACGACCGGCAACGCGCACGACTGGGCGTCGTACCGCTCACCGCCACCGCCTCGGAGCACCGTTCCCAGCACCGCAACCGCGTCGCGGCGCGCGAGCGCCTCGGCGACCTCGTGCGCGACGGCCTCGCCCCGCCTCCCCTGCCGCGGGTGCCGACGAAGCCCTCACGGGGCTCGCAGCGACGCCGACTGGACGCGAAGGCCCGGCGTGGCCGCACCAAGGCGCTGCGCGGGCGGGTGCGAGACTAGAAGCCGAGCCGGTGGCCCGCCTCGCCCCGCACGGCCTTGCCCTTGGCCTGGGCGGTGGCACGGAGCTCGGCCTGGAAGTCGAGCATCCGCTGCTGCAGGTCGGCGTCGGTCGCGGCGAGGATGCGCACCGCGAGCAGGCCGGCGTTGCGGGCGTTGCCCACGGCCACGGTCGCGACCGGAACGCCGGCCGGCATCTGGACGATGGAGAGCAGGGAGTCCATGCCGTCGAGATGCTTCAGCGCCACCGGCACCCCGATCACCGGCAGCGGGGTGACCGACGCGAGCATCCCCGGCAGGTGGGCGGCCCCGCCCGCCCCGGCGATGATCACGGAGATCCCCCGCGAGGCGGCATCGCGGCCGTAGGCCAGCATCTCGTCGGGCATCCGGTGGGCGGAGACCACGTCGGCCTCGTAGGCGACGTCGAACTCCTCGAGCGCCTCGCCCGCCGCCTTCATCACCGGCCAGTCGGAGTCGGAGCCCATCACGATGCCGACCCGGGGTGGGTCCGGGTGCCTCCTGCTCATTGCTGCTCGCTTTCGTCGCCGAGGTCGCCGCGGAACCATGCTGCGGCGTGCCGTGCCCGCTCGAGGCAGTCGTCGAGGTCGTCGCCGTAGGCGTTCACGTGACCCACCTTCCGCCCCGGACGCAGGCCCTTGCCGTAGAGGTGCACGCGTAGCCGCGGGTCACGGGCCAGCGCGTGCGGGTAGCCGTCGTACAGCCGGCCGGTCTCGGTGTCGCCGCCGAGGATGTTGACCATCACCGTCCACGGCGCGCGGGCGTCCGGGGCACCGAGCGGCAGGTCGAGCACGGCGCGCAGGTGGTTCTCGAACTGGCTGGTGACCGCGCCGTCCTGGGTCCAGTGCCCCGTGTTGTGCGGCCGCATCGCGAGCTCGTTGACCAGGATCCGGCCGTCGGTGGTCTCGAAGAGCTCCACCGCCAGCACGCCGGTCACGTCGAGCTCCGCGGCGACGCGCATCGCGATCCGCTGCGCCTCGACCGCGAGGCCGGGGTCGAGGCCCGGGGCCGGGGCCACCACCTCGGCGCAGATCCCGTCGCGCTGCACCGACTCGACCACTGGCCAGGCGGAGACCTGGCCGGACGGCGAACGGGCGACGAGCGCCGAGAGCTCGCGCCGGAAGTCGACCAGCTCCTCGGCCAGCACCCGGACGCCGGCCGACTCCGCGGCGGCGAAGGCGTCGGCGCACTGCTCGGCGGCGGCGACGCGCCACACGCCCTTGCCGTCGTACCCGCCGCGGGTGGTCTTGAGGACGCAGGGGTAGCCGAACGCGGTCACCTCCGCAGGCGAGCTGACCACCGCGTTGCGTGGACACGGGACACCGAGTGCGGCAAGGCGGGCACGCATGACGGCCTTGTCCTGGGCGTGCACCAGCGCCTCGGGACCGGGACGCACCGCGAGCTCGGCCTCCAGCGCGTGGAGGTGGTCGGTCGGCACGTGCTCGTGGTCGAAGGTCACCACCGCGCAGCCCTTGGTCACCGCGCGCAGCGTCTCCAGGTCGCGGTAGTCGCCGACCGTGTGGTCGGGGATCACCTGGGCGGCGCTCACGCCCTCGGCCTCGGCGAGCAGCCGGAGCGGGATGCCGAGCGCCGCGGCCGGCTCGGCGAGCATCCGGGCCAGCTGCCCGCCCCCGATCACCGCGACCGTGGGGGCGGGGGCGTCGTTCACGGCACGACCCTATCCACCGGGCTGAGTCGGGCTGCCCTAGGGTCCAGTCATGACGGCCGCGCCCGCTCGCACCACCTATGTCCTGATCGACGGCGAGAACATCGACGCGACGCTGGGGCAGGTGTTCGGTCGCCGCCCCGCGCCGCAGGAGCGTCCGCGCTGGGACCGGCTGCTGGAGTTCGCCGAGACCAGGTGGGGCCAGCCGGCGGTCGGGCTGTTCTTCCTCGCCGTCAACGGCGAGCTCCCGATGGGCTTCGTGCAGGCGCTGATGGCGATGGGCTTCCGGCCCGTGCCGCTGGCCGGCGCCGACCAGAAGGTCGTGGACATCGCGATCCAGCGCACCCTGGTCGAGCTCGGCAACCGCGAGGCCGACGTGATGCTGGCCAGCAACGACGGCGACTTCCTGCCCCAGCTCGAGCCGCTGGTGGGCGGGCGTCGTACCGGCCTGGTCGCGTTCCAGGAGTTCAAGAACACCGGGTTCCTGGCCCTGATCCAGCGAGGACTGGAGTTCTTCGACCTGGAGTACGACGTGGCCGCGTTCAACGAGCGGCTGCCCCGGATCCGGGTGATCCCGATCGACGAGTTCGACCCCGCCGACTTCCTCTGAGCCGCGCCGTGCCGGTCACCGTCGACGACGTCCGCCGGGTCGCGCTCGGGCTCCCGCGCGCCTACGAGGCGCTGGTGCGCGACCAGGTGAAGTTCCGGGTCGGCCGGATCGTGTTCGTGGCCCTGTCCCGCGACGAGACGGTGATGGGCGTCGGGTTCCCGCGCGAGCTCCGCGCGGCCACGGTCGAGGCCGAGCCGGACAAGTTCTCGCTGCCGAGCCGGGGCGACATGCGCTACCAGTGGATCCATGTGCGGCTCGACGCGCTCGACCAGGCGAGATGACGAGCTGGTCACCGACGCGTGGGCGATGTGCGTGCCGCAGAAGGTGCGCCGGGAGTGGTTCGGGGAGGGTGAGGCGGTGCGCGGGCGGAATCCCAGGTATCTAGACTGTCGGACATCGGGCGCGGACATCCAATCTCGCTGACTCCCAAGGAACCTGGCGCTCCAGGGCGTACACACCACGGGATGCGCCATCGAACCTTGGGAATCGACCGCCCCTAACCGCCTGACCGCCACCGGCTCCAGCTCGCCGAACCCCCGCACCGGCCGGGCGGGGAGCTCGCGGGTGACGAACTCGCCGGCGCGGGAGCAGGTCGGCGGTACGACGGTCGGTGATCACGCGGTTGCGGCGGGCGACGGCGGTCATCCGGGCGGCGAGGTTCACGGCGCGGCCGAAGACGTCGCCGAGGCGGAGCACGACCGGCCCGGTCGCGAGCCCGACGCGAACGTCGGGCAGCAGCTCGTCGTGGCCGATCTCGAGGACGATGTCGGCGGCCACGTCGTACGCCTGCTCGGGGCGCTCGCAGACGAACAGCACCGAGTCGCCGAGCGTCTTGATCACCCGGCCGCCGCGCCGGGCGACGGCGTCGAAGGCGCGGCTCTCGAACTGCTCGACCAGCTCGCCGATCTCGTCCTGGCTGTGCGCGTTGCTGTACGCCGAGAAGCCGACCAGGTCCGCGAACCCGATCGTCAGCTCGGCGGTGTGCAGGTCCTCGTCGTTGGCGCCCATCGCCTCGACCCGCGACGACGGCCGCGGCGAGGTGCCGGCGCCAGGCGTAGATCAGCAGCTTCTCGAACGTCGGGCCGACCTGGTCGGCGATCCGCAGCGCGCTGCCGATCCGGCTGCCGGTGGCCTCGTCGCCGGCCTCGAGCTGCTCGACCCGGCGGACCAGCGTGGCCACCTCCCAGTCGGCGAGCCGCGCGATCGTCTGCCCGACGGCCCGGGTCATCCGCACCACGGTCTCCTCGTCGAGCGCGCCACTCTCGATGCTCCCGGCTACCAGGCTCAGCGCCTCGACGTCCGCGGCGGTGAAGGCGGCCTGGGCGCCGGCGTCGGCGAAGCCGAGGGCGCGCCAGAACCGACGGGTCTGGTCGGCCGTGAACCCCGAGGCACGCGCCACGTCGTCGCTGGTCAGGTCCGGAGCCGCGCCGAGGATGACATCCTCGAGCCGCGCTCGCGGGTCGTCCGGCTCAGGTGCCGTCATCGCTCCGCGCGTTGTGCATGTTGTAGAGGAGCTCGCTGATCTGCAGCTGCAGCTGCTCGACGCGCGGGACGTCGGGCAGCGCGACGCGGCCGACCTCGCTGGCGTCGGAGACCACCAGCGTCCCGCAGCCGAGGATCCGGTCGATCAGGTCGCGTTCGTAGGAGACGTCGCTGATCCGGTTGAGCGGGATGTCGTGACCGGTGCGGGTGAAGACGCCGTGACGGGTGATCAGCCGTCGCGTGGTCACCGTGTACGTCGAGGCCAGCCAGTTCAGGAACGGCCACACGACGAACGCGAGGATCACCAGCACGCCGACGCCCCACCCGCCCATGACCACGACGCCGTCGGTCAGGTTGGACACCCAGGCGGCCAGGCCCAGGGACACCAGGAGGAGCACCCCCGGCAGCAGCAGCGCCTTCGCGTGCGTGCGGGTGCTGAAGACGACGCTCTCCCCCTCGTTGAGGAGCCTGCTGGAGATCGCCACCGGCACATCATGTCATTCAGGACAACGCGGCGGGCGGGTTGGGCAGCGGAGATGGACCACGTCCCCGGCGCTCAGCGCACGGGTTCCGCCGCCTGCCACGCGGACCACCAGCCGGCCCTGGTCATCGACGTCCTCGGCCCGCCCCACGACCTCCCCGCCGCCGGGCAGCTCGACCCGTACGTCGCGCCCGAGGGTCCCGCACTGCGCCCGGTACGACGCCCGCAGCCCGGTCGGGTCACCCCCGGACGACCGCCACCCGGCGAGCTCGCCGGCGATCCCGGCCAGCACCGCCTGGAGCAGGTCGGCGCGGTCGAGCGTCGCTCCCTCGAGCGCCAGCGACGTGGCGTACGGCACCGGCAGCTCGGTCTGGTGCACGTTGACGCCGACGCCGACGACCGCGACCGGGCCGGCCGGGCCGGCCACCCGCTCGACCAGGATGCCGGCAAGCTTGCGGTCGCCCACCAGCACGTCGTTGGGCCACTTCAGCGACGTGACCAGCGCGGTCGCCCGCCGTACCGCATCGGCGACGGCGACCCCCGCCAGCAGCGGCAGCCACGGCCACTGCGCGTCGGGGAGCTCGGGGTCGATCACCGCCGAGAACGTCAGCGCGACGCCCGCGGGCGTCTCCCAGCCGCGGTCGAGCCGGCCACGACCGGCGGTCTGGTGGTCGGTCGACGACGACGCGTCCCGGCACCGGCGTCGCCGCCGCGGCGGCGTTGGTGGAGCCGGTCGCGTCGACGTACACGACGTCCCAGGTGGGCAGGGAGACCGAGGAGAGCGCACGAGAGTCCACCCCATTAGTGTGGCGCGCGTGAGCGCACACCCTGGCGAAGGCACCGACGTCCCCACGGACATCGACATCCACACGACGTCCGGCAAGCTCGCGGACCTCGACCGGCGCATCGACGAGGCGGTCCACGCCGGCTCGGCGAAGGCGGTGGAGAAGCAGCACGCGAAGGGCAAGAAGACCGCCCGCGAGCGGATCGAGCTCCTCTTCGACGAGGGCACCTTCGTCGAGCTCGACGAGCTCGCCCGGCACCGGTCCACCGCCTTCGGGCTGGAGAAGAACCGGCCCTACGGCGACGGCGTGATCACCGGCTACGGCGCGGTCGACGGCCGCCAGGTGTGCGTCTTCAGCCAGGACTTCACGATCTTCGGCGGCTCGCTCGGCGAGGTCTACGGCGAGAAGATCACCAAGGTCATGGACCTCGCGATGAAGACCGGCTGCCCGATCGTCGGCATCAACGAGGGCGCCGGCGCGCGGATCCAGGAGGGCGTGGTCAGCCTCGGGCTCTACGGCGAGATCTTCCGCCGCAACGTGCACGCCAGCGGCGTGATCCCGCAGATCTCGCTGATCATGGGCTCCTGCGCGGGTGGGCACGTCTACTCCCCCGCCGTCACCGACTTCACGATCATGGTCGACGGCACCTCGAACATGTTCATCACCGGTCCCGACGTGATCAAGACGGTCACCGGCGAGGACGTCACCATGGAGGACCTCGGCGGCGCCCGCGCCCACAACACCAAGTCCGGCAACGCGCACTACATGGGCACCGACGAGGACGACGCGATCGAGTACGTCAAGTCACTGCTGTCCTTCCTGCCGCAGAACAACCTCGACGAGCCCCCGTCGTACGACGAGCCGGCGGACCTCGACGTCTCCGACCTCGACCGCGTCGCTGGACGCGCTGATCCCCGACGGAGCCAACCAGCCCTACGACATGCACGACGCGATCACCGCGATCCTCGACGACGAGGAGTTCCTCGAGGTGATGCCGCTGTTCGCGCCGAACATCCTGGTCGGCTACGGCCGGGTCGAGGGCCGCTCGGTCGGCGTCGTCGGCAACCAGCCGCTGCAGTTCGCCGGCACCCTCGACATCGACGCCTCCGAGAAGGCGGCCCGGTTCGTGCGCACCTGCGACGCGTTCAACATCCCGGTGCTGACCTTCGTCGACGTGCCCGGCTTCCTGCCCGGCACCGACCAGGAGTGGAACGGCATCATCCGCCGCGGCGCGAAGCTGATCTACGCCTACGCCGAGGCCACCGTCCCGCTGGTCACGATCATCACCCGCAAGGCCTACGGCGGCGCCTACGACGTGATGGGGTCCAAGCACCTCGGAGCGGACATCAACCTGGCCTGGCCGACCGCCCAGATCGCGGTCATGGGCGCCCAGGGCGCGGTCAACATCCTGTACCGCAAGGAGCTCGGCGCGGCCGACGACCCGGAGGAGACGCGCGCGCAGTACGTGCAGGAGTACGACGACACGCTCGCCAACCCCTACATCGCGGCCGAGCGCGGCTACGTCGACGCCGTGATCACCCCGCACGAGACCCGGGCCGAGGTGGTCAAGGCGCTCCGGCTGCTGCGCTCCAAGCGCGAGACGCTGCCGCCCAAGAAGCACGGGAACATCCCGCTGTGAGGGCCGAGGCCCGAGCGGATCGAGCCGAGGTCCGCATGTACGGAGGAGCGAGCGGAGGAGTGCATGACGACCGCTCGGCGATCCCACGGGAGCGGGCGGCCGACCGAACCCGAGGGGTCGCACCGCCCTGCTGCGCATCCTGACCCCCGGCGCCACCGACGAGGAGGTGGCGGCGCTGGTCGCGGTCGTCTCCGCGATGGCGGCCGCCGGGGCCGAGGAGCGCACCGGGCGACCGACGCCGGCGTGGTCGGCGCCCGCCCGGAGGGTCCGTACGACGCTCCGCCACGGCCCCGGCGCGTGGCGCGCGAGCGGGCTCCCGTGACCGGAGCGCTCCCCCGGCTGGTCCTGGCGTCCGCGTCGCCCGCCCGGCTGGAGACCCTGCGGCGTGCCGGGCTGCGCCCCGACGTCGTGGTCTCGGGCGTCGACGAGGACGGCGTCGAGGAGACCGAGGCCGCGCCGTACGCGCTCAAGCTCGCGCAGCTCAAGGCGGTGGCGGTGGCGGCGCACCAGCCACGATCCCTGGTGATCGGCTGCGACTCCGTGCTCGAGCTCGACGGCCGGATCCTGGGCAAGCCCAGGACGGCAGCCGAGGCGACCCGACGCTGGCAGGACATGCGCGGACGTGCCGGGGCGCTGCACACCGGCCACTGCGTGATCGACACGCACCGCGAGGTCTGGATCGCCCGCTCCGCCGCGACCCGGGTGCGCTTCGCGCAGGTCTCCGACGAGGAGATCGAGGCCTACGTGCGCACCGGCGAGCCGCTCGAGGTGGCCGGGGCGTTCACGATCGACGGGCTCGGCGGTGCCTTCGTCAGCGGCGTCACCGGCGACCCGCACAACGTGGTCGGGATCAGCGTGCCGTTGCTGCGGCTGATGTTCGACGAGCTGGGCTTCCGCTGGACCGACTTCTGGACCAGCGCCGACGGCTGAGCTGCCGGCGGCTCAGGTCGGGTTGGCCTCCGGCCAGCCGCCGTTGACCCCACGTCCGCGCATCAGCAGCACGGCCTCGGTCCGGCTGCTGGCACCGAGCTCGCGCAGGATCGCGTGGACCTCGCGCTCGACGGTGCGCGCGGACGTGCCGAGGATCCGCGCGATGACCTGGTCCTTCTCGCCCACCGCGAGCAACCGGCAGACCTCGAGCTGACGCTCGGACAGGGGCGGCTCGGTGCCGGCGGGAAGGATCGGCTCGGAGAGCGCGCGGGTGGCGTGCCAGTGCTCGACCACGGCGCGGACCACCTCGGGCCGCGACGTGCTCCACGAGGAGCGTTCGCCCTCCGCCGTGTCGGGACCCTCGACCAGCAGGTCGGTCTCGTCGACGATCATCGCCCGGAGGAACACCGGGCCGAGCCGGGTCTGGGGATAGATCGAGGGCAACAGGGGATGGGTGCGCAGGGTGGACGGACGCGTGATCAGCAGCGTCTGGACCCCGCGGTCGCGGGCCGCCCGTCGAGCCAGCGCGACGCCCGGCTCCTCCGGGTCGTAGAAGTAGCGCGGCTGGAGCACCCAGACCTGCGCCCGGGCCAGCGGCGCCATCCGTCGCAGCTCGGCCACGAGCTGCTGGAGCCCGACCAGCCGTCGCAGGTCGTCGCCCGCGCGCTCGAGGGCCTCGCGGGTCAGCAGGCTCCGGATCGCGTCGGCCTGGGCGCGCAGTCCGGTCACCTCGACGGGCTCGTCGAGGCCCGAGTGTCTTCCACCGTCCGACCACGCTCGGGATCCTGTCAAGAGGTGGGCAAGGGGGCAAGCGCCGGTGACGGCGCGCCTCGCGCGCGTCCCCCGTTTCACCGCGCCTTCGCGCCGTCCCGACGGCACGAGGATGCTGGATGACCGGCGGACTGTCGCCCCTCCGGAGCGAATTGTCGGAAACCCGCCAGCTGGGCCGACGGTCAGAGCCCGACGTCCACCGCCCGCACCTCGAACGCCTCGCACAGCGAGCGCAGGGCGGCCGCGTCGTCGGCCGCGGCCGCCGCCCGGGCCGCCACGGTCACCCGGTGCAGGAGGTCCTGCCGGCCACTGGCCTTGAGCTGTGTCCGCACCGCGCGGATCAGCGGACCCGCCCGGCGCGCGCTCTCGTCCTCGAGATAGCCACGGGTGGCTGCCAGGACCAGCTCCTCGGCCTGGCGCACGGCCTCGCACACCACCGGGTCGGAGCTCGCGTCGTCGTTCAGCCCGGACAGGTCGACGAGACCGACCCGGTCGAGCATGCCGGCCGCGGGGTCGACGTTGCGCGGCACCGCGAGGTCGACCACGGTCAGCCGCCGCGTGCGCGCCTGCATCGCCTCCCGCACGTGCGCGTAGGTGACCACCGGGCGGCTGGCGGAGGTGGCGCAGATCAGGAGGTCGGCACGCTGGATCCCCCCCACCAAGGAATCCAGCGCGCACACGTTGTCCGGTCCGGCGAGCCGGGCCGCGTAGCTCTCGTCGCGCGCCGCGACCCGGAACGGGAGCCCGAGCTCGTTCAGCCGCTCCGTCGCCGAGGACGCCATCTGTCCCGAGCCGACGATGAGCACCTCGGGCAGCCCCGGCCACGGCGAGGCACCGTGCACCGCGGCCACGCCGATGTCGACCGCCCGTCGCGCCAGGGAGCGTCCCTGACGGCCGAGGCTGGTGCGCGAGCGGACGTCGTCGCCGCATCGGAGCGCCAGCGGGAAGACACGGTCGAGCAGCGGGCCCACGGTGCCGGCCGCGCGTGCCGCGCGAAATGCCGTCCGGACCTGCCGCTGGATGTCCACCTCTCCCACGAGGCGGGACTCCAGCCCGGCGGTGACCCGCAGGAGGTGCTCGACGGCGGCCGCGCCCACCCGCTGCTGTGCCACGGCGTGGACGGTCGCCGGCGAGACGCCCGCCTGCCGGGCCAGCACCTCGATCAGTCGGGCGGGGTCCACGCGGGAGCGGGCATAGATCTCGCTGCGGCTGCAGGTGGAGAGAACGACGGCTTCGGTCGCGCCCAGCGCCGAGATCTCGGCCAGGAGCCCCGGGACGGCGTCAGCGCGCACGGTCAGTCGTTCGAGCAGGTCCAGGGGAGCCTCGGCGTGCGAGACCCCCACCTGCACCAGCTGTTCCACCGAGACCGACATCAGCGCCCCACCCCACATTCCGCTCAGCGGATCGTCGCGCACGGGACTTAGGGAAAGGTTGGAACGTCGGCCGAAAGGTCACTCGACGGGCAGGCCCAGGCCCCGGGCGATCAGCATCCGCTGCACCTCGGAGGTGCCCTCGCCGATCTCGAGGACCTTGGCGTCGCGGTAGAAGCGGGCGACCGGGTACTCCTCCATGAAGCCGTAGCCGCCGAAGACCTGGGTGGCGATCCGGGTCGCGGTGACCGCGGACTCGGTCGTGTACAGCTTGGCCACGGCAGCGGCCTGCTTGAACGCCTTCGTGGACGCCGCACCCGAGCCACCGGCCTCCATCGAGTCCTTCATGGCGGCGGCGCGGTAGGTGAGCAGCCGGGAGGCGTGCAGCATCGTCTCGAGGTCGGCGATCTGGAAGGCGACGCCCTGCTTGCGGCCGATCGGCACGCCGAACGTGGTGCGCTCGCCGGCGTACTGGAGGCTCAGGTCGAGGCAGGCCTGGATGCAGCCCACGGCCAGCGCGGAGATCGCCACGCGACCGTCGTCGAGGATGGCCAGGAACTGGGCGTAGCCACGGCCCCGCTCACCGAGCAGGTGGTCCTCGGGCACGTGCGCGTCGTCGAAGCTCAGCGGGTGGGTGTCGGAGGCGTGCCAGCCGAGCTTGTCGTAGGCCTTCTCCGCGGTGAACCCGGGCGTGCCCGACGGCACCATGATCGTGCTGATCTCGGCCTTGTCCTTGCCGGTGGTCGAGCTCGTCGACGTCCCGGTGCGAGCGGTCACCGTGACCACCGAGGTGATGTCGGAGCCCGAGTTCGTGATGAACTGCTTCGCCCCGTTGACCACCCACTCGCCGTCGACCAGGTCGGCCTTGGTCTTCGTCGCGCCCGCGTCGGAGCCCGCGCCCGGCTCGGTCAGGCCGAAGCCGGCCAGCTTGGTGCCGGCGACCAGGTCGGGGAGCCAGGTCTGCTTCTGCTCGTCGGTGCCGTAGGTGAGGATCGGGTTGATCCCGAGCCCGACCGCCGCCTCGAGCGTGATCCCCATCGACTGGTCGACGCGGCCGATCTCCTCGATCGCGAGACACAGGCTCGTGAAGCCACCGTCCTCGCCCGACAGCCCGGCGCCGCCGTACTCCTCGGGCGCGGTGAGCCCGAACAGCCCGAGCTCGCCCATCTTGTGCACGACGTCGGTCGGGAAGTGGTGCTCGCGGTCCCACTGCGCGGCGTGCGGCGCGATCTCCTTCTGCGCGAAGTCCCGGACGGTACGTCGGAACTGCTCGTGCTCGGGCGAAAGTTCGAAGCTCATGGCCGCATGGTAGACCCGCGAGGTTAACGATCGCTAACCCTCCGATCGGGCGGTGGCCGGCGATGCCCCGCTGTGTAGGTTCGGAGAGCGTGCCGGAACCGGCGCGCGATCCCGGCAACGAGGAGGCACCATGCCCACACGCACCGCACGCACCGCCTGGAACGGCGGCCTGCAGGACGGGTCCGGCCAGGTCGAGCTGACCAGCTCGGGACTCGACACCTTCGAGGTCTCGTTCCCCAAGCGCGCGGCCGACGACGCCGACGGTACGACGAGCCCCGAGGAGCTGATCGCGGCAGCCCACTCCTCGTGCTTCGCGATGCAGCTCTCCAACGTCGTGGCCCAGGCCGGTGGCACGCCGCAGTCGCTCGACGTCACCGCCGACGTGTCCCTCGGGAAGGACCCGGCGGGCGGGTTCATGCTCACGGGGATCAAGCTCACGGTCGAGGGCGAGGTCGACGGCATCGACGAGGCGGCGTTCCAGAAGGCCGCCGAGCAGGCCAAGGCCGGGTGCCCCGTGAGCAAGGCCCTGACCGGCGTGGAGATCACCCTGGAGGCCAGCCTGGCCGGCTGAACCGGGGCGATACTGTGGCGCGGTGCCGGAGACCACACCGCTGAAGAAGGTCCTGATCGCCAACCGCGGGGAGATCGCCGTCCGGGTGATCCGCGCCTGCCGGGACGCCGGCATCGGCAGCGTCGCCGTCTACGCCGAGCCGGACCGCGACGCGCTCTTCGTGCGGCTCGCCGACGAGGCGCACTCGCTCGACGGCTCGACGCCGGGCGACTCCTACCTCGACATCGGCAAGATCGTCGCGGCCGCGGAGAAGTCCGGCGCCGACTCGGTGCACCCTGGCTACGGCTTCCTCGCCGAGAACCGCGACTTCGCGCAGGCGGTGATCGACGCCGGCCTGGTGTGGATCGGCCCGCCCCCGGAGGCGATCGAGAACCTCGGCGACAAGGTGAAGGCGCGCCACATCGCGGAGAAGGTCGGCGCCCCCCTCGTGGCGGGCACGAAGGAACCGGTCGACGGCGCCGACGAGGTGGTCGCGTTCGCCGAGGAGCACGGCCTGCCGATCGCGATCAAGGCGGCGTTCGGCGGCGGCGGCCGTGGGCTGAAGGTGGCCCGGAAGATGGAGGAGGTCACCGAGCTGTTCGAGTCCGCGGTCCGCGAGGCGGTCTCGGCGTTCGGCCGCGGCGAGTGCTTCGTCGAGAAGTACCTCGACAAGCCGCGCCACGTGGAGACCCAGTGCCTCGCCGACCAGCACGGCAACGTGGTCGTGGTCTCGACCCGCGACTGCTCGCTCCAGCGCCGGCACCAGAAGCTGGTCGAGGAGGCCCCTGCCCCGTTCCTCTCCGAGGAGCAGATGACCACGCTCTACGAGTCCAGCAAGGCGATCCTGCAAGGAGGCCGGCTACGTCGGGCGCCGGCACCTGCGAGTTCCTGGTCGGCCAGGACGGCACGATCTCCTTCCTCGAGGTCAACACCCGGCTGCAGGTCGAGCACCCGGTCTCCGAGGAGGTCACCGGGCTCGACCTGGTCCGCGAGATGTTCCGGATCGCGGCCGGCGAGGAGCTCGGGTACGACGACCCCGAGGTGCGCGGGCACTCGATCGAGTACCGGATCAACGCCGAGGACGGCGGCGCGAACTTCATGCCCGCGCCCGGCACCCTGACCGCCTGGTCGCCACCGAGCGGCCCGGGGGTCCGCGTCGACGGCGGCTACGAGGTCGGCGAGACCATCCCCGGCTCGTTCGACTCGCTGATCGCCAAGCTGATCGTCACCGGGCGCGACCGCACCCAGGCGCTCGAGCGGTCCCGCCGGGCGCTCGCCGAGTTCGTCGTCGACGGCATGCCGACCGTGATCCCCTTCCACGCCGCGGTGGTCGACGACCCCGCGTTCGTCGGCCCTTCGACAGGCTCAGGAGGGTCAGACGGCGACTCCTTCGGCGTCTACACGCAGTGGATCGAGACCGACTTCGACAACCAGATCGCGCCGTACTCCGGCGACGCCGCCGAGGGCGAGGAGCCCGCCGAGCGGCAGAAGGTCACCGTCGAGGTCGGCGGGCGCCGGCTCGAGGTGGTGCTCCCGGCCGGACTCGGCGGGCTGGCGGCGGCGGAGCCGGTGGCCGGAAGCCGAAGCGCAGCGCGGGCAAGAAGTCCGGCGCCGCCGCCTCCGGCGACTCGGTCACCTCCCCCATGCAGGGCACCATCGTCAAGGTCGCGGTGGAGGACGGTGCCGAGGTCGCCGAGGGCGACGTGATCGTGGTGCTCGAGGCGATGAAGATGGAGCAGCCGCTCAAGGCCCACAAGGCCGGCACCGTCTCCGGCCTGCAGGCCGAGGTCGGGGCCACGGTCACCAACGGCGCCGTGATCTGCGAGATCAAGGACGCCTGAGCCGCGGCTCGGTGGGTTGAGGCTGCGCCCGCTGCGGATCCCCCTCCCGGAGGCGCACCACCCAGCCCACCCCAGCGCCCCCGGGAGGGGGCTCCTCAGCGTGCTCACCCGTCGGGGCCGCGCCGCGACGACACGTCGTCGACCCTCGCCCGGCGGACGCTGGGGTGGGCGGGTGGTGCGTCCGCCGGGCGAGGGTCGATGACGGGGCGGGGTGGCCCCGACCCGTCACGAGCCCTCAGCCGACGTGCAGCTTCCAGATGCTGCGGCCGTGTGTCGCGGCGTACAGCGTCTGGTTCGACCGGTCGAGCGTCAGCCCGTAGACCGCCACGTGCGGCAGGCCGGGTGTCGCCACCCAGTTGGCCGAGCCCGCGGCCCGGGTGACCACGCCGAAGTCCGTCGAGGCGTACAGCGAGCCGGTCGAGGGCACCTGGACCACGTCGGTGATCGGCTGGTCGCCGAGGTTGCCGCTCAGGTCCTTTGCCGTGCCGGTGCCGGTGGCCGGGTTGACCCTCACCTCGTACACGTGGCCGCCGGGCGAGTACGCCGAGTAGCCGGAGTAGGAGATGTAGGCGTGGTTCGGGTTGTTCGGGTCGACCGAGATGCCGGAGATGAACCGCGTCGGCGTACCGAGCTTCAAGTCGTAACGCTTGTAGCTGACGGTGGCCGGGTTGGCGGCGTTGGCGTTGGTCGAGACGTAGATCCGCCCCCGCCGCGTGCCCGCCCACAGGGTGCCGTTGTTGCTGGCAGCGCGCTCGACGGCGACCACGTAGTTGCCCGGGTCGCCCCCGGACAGGTCGCCGGCGCCCTTTCCGCCCATCGGCTTCCAGTCACCGCACGGCGCGTCGAAGTCACCGCTGATCTCGTTGCAGTGCTGGTCGAGGTACGCCCGTGGACCGCCGTTGTCCGTGGTCCGCCAGATGTGCTGCAGGCCGTCGAACACCGTGCCCGGAACCTTCGGGTCGGCCGTGAACGGGGTGTAGAACGAGCTGGCCTCACCCGAGTTGAGCAGCGGGTCCGAGATCCAGTCCCAGCCCCGCGGGCTGCCGCCGTCGAAGCTCACGTCGTGCTGCGGGTTGAAGTAGGAGTGGTAGCGGATCTGGCTGTTGCCGACGTTGAAGCCGGACTGTCCGCCGTCTCCCCCGATCGTCTCGGCGAACCCGTCCGCGATCGTCGCTCTCCCACGTGCCGTTGTCCTGCGTGCCGCCCTGGATGATCCCGGCGTCGCCCGGCGTCACGCTCGTGGACTGGAACTGCAGCGTCTGCAGGCCCTTGTTGAGGCTCTGGTTCAGGCTCGGGATCGCGGACAGGTACTGCTCGCAGTCGACCCGCTCCGGACCGACGAGCCCGCGCGCACCACAGTCGCTGCTGCGGTCGACGTACGGACCCTGCTGGCGCCAGATGCCGCCGTCGGAGGCGCTGAAGAACACCTGCTTGCCCTGCCCGGTCCGCACGAACACCAGCGCGTGCTGGTCCGGGTGCAGGCCGTTGGGGTGGGCCCTCCCGTCGTTCGTCATGTCCGTGACGTGCACGCCGGCGTCGGCCGAGCGCACGATCGAGCGGCCGTTGGAGCTGCCCGGACCGCCGAACGCCTGGAGCTCGTCGTAGTTCATCGCGCCGGAGAGGAACACCTGGTTGCGGCGGCCCGGCAGGCGAGGCCACGTCCATGTCGTAGGAGCACTGGCCCTGGCAGAAGTTGTACGAACCGTAGCCCGGGGTGCCGGGTGTCGGATTCGAGAGCAGCTTGAACGTCGGCTCGGTCGCGGTGCCGTCGTCGCTGCGGAGCAGCGCCGCGGCCAAGTGCCGTTGTCGTCGGGCCCGTAGAACGTCGCGTCACCGAGGTAGATCCGCGTCTTCCCGCTGGGCAGGTGGCGCCGTCGCGAACTCGACCCGGCTGTCGAGACTGGTGGCGGGGTCACCCGGGGTCTTGATCGTGTAGATCTGCTTGAAGTTCCCGGCCGCGCCCTCGCGGAACAGGCCGTAGTCGAACATCGCGACGTAGGCGATTCCCCTGTGGGTCGGGTCGAACTTGATCTTCGAGATGCCACCGCGGAAGAAGTCGGCCCCGGTCGGCGAGGTCGGGTCGACCTCGTCGGAGTCCTGGCTCAACGTGAGCTGCCAGGTCCTGCCGCCGTTGCGGGTCTCGTACAGACCCACCTTGGCCGCACCTGGCGGCGTGAAGCGGCCGCCGTTGACCGACGACGAGCCGTGCCGCGCGACCGCGGTGCCGACCAGGATGTGCCTGGCGTTGGCGGGGTCCACCGCCACCGCGGCGACGGACCGGTCCAGCGTGAAGTCCTTGCCGTTGGCGAAGGTCTGCACCTTCCTGAAGCTCCTGGCCCCGTCGGTGGACTTGTAGAGGCCGAGGCCCGCCTCGGAGTCCGATGATCCGTTCGGCTCACCGGTGCCGACGTAGAACCCGCCGTCGTTCGGCGCCCGGTAGAGCGGTGCCGATCGCCGTCGACGGGATGTCGGAGCCGATGTGGGTCCAGGTCGGGTGCGCCGCCAGCGCGTTGCCGGTCTTCCAGAGACCACCGCCGGCGGTGCCGGCGTACAGGACGCAGCCGCTCGTCCGGCAGGTGCGTCCGGGCACCAGCGAGGTGGTGCGACCGGAGACGAACGCCGGGGTGCCCGTGTAGGTGGCCTCCTCGACCTGGATGCCGCCGTCGGGGCCGGCCGAGGTCCAGGTCGGGACGGCCGCGGCGCGCCGGCGCCCGCGGCCTGGCGCTGCACCGCACGACCCTCGGGAGTCGCGGACCGGCTCCGGGCCTTGCCGAAGGCGCGTGCCGCGCCCTTCTGCTGGGCGGAGGAGATCGTCTTGCGGGGCAGGGCGCGCTGGTCGTAGGACTCCTGCGACGGGCCCGTTCTTGATCTCGCCGCTGGCCTCGCCACCGCTCTGCGCCAGCTTCTCGGACACGAAGGCGAGGGGAAGCCGGTGGTCACCGAGCGCGGGATGCTTCTCCAGCGCCTCCCGCATCTCGTGCGAGCCGGAATGCTCGCGTTCGGCTTCGCTCGTGCCGTCCGACCTGGTCAAGGCGTAGGTGCCGGCGCTGACCGCCACGACGGCGACGACGGCGATGCTGGCGATGATGGCGCGTCCACGTTTCCCGAGAGGCACGGGAGACTCCTTGGTGCTGCCACGTCGTCGGCCGAGCCCGGTCGACTGGCATGGAACCTGTGACCCACGGATGTGAGCCGTTGTTCAACGTAGACCTGAGTCAACTATCCGGAAAGACACCCGCAGGGGTGAAGCGGTCGCCTCGTCACAGCCCGGTTCCTCCTGCTGGACGCCGGGCGCCCGGGGTGTCCGCTGGCACTAGCGTTTGCCACATGTTCGCGAAGGTACTGGTGGCCAACCGGGGCGAGATCGCGGTGCGCGCGTTCCGTGCCGCCACGGAGATGGGCGCCACGACCGTCGCTGTCTTCCCCTACGAGGACCGCGGCTCGGAGCACCGGCTCAAGGCCGACGAGGCCTACGAGATCGGCGAGCGCGGGCACCCGGTGCGGGCCTACCTCGACCCCGACCTGATCGTGCGGACGGCGGTGCGGGTCGGCGCCGACGCGGTCTACCCGGGGTACGGCTTCCTCTCGGAGAACCCTCAGCTGGCGGAGGCCTGCGCGGCCGCCGGGATCACGTTCGTCGGTCCCACCGCCGAGGTGCTGGAGCTGACCGGCAACAAGGCGCGTGCGATCGCCGCGGCCAAGGCCGCCGGTGTCCCGACCCTGCGCTCGGTGGAGCCGAGCGACGACGTCGACGCCCTGGTCGAGGCCGCGAACGAGCTCCGCTACCCGCTGTTCGTCAAGGCGGTCGCCGGCGGCGGCGGCCGCGGCATGCGCCGGGTTGACGACGAGTCCGACCTGCGCGAGGCGATCCAGATCTGCATGCGCGAGGGCGAGGGCGCCTTCGGCGACTCGACCGTGTTCGTCGAGGAGGCGGTCACCGAGCCGCGGCACATCGAGGTGCAGATCCTCGCCGACGCCGAGGGCAACGTGATCCACCTCTTCGAGCGTGACTGCTCGGTCCAGCGGCGGCACCAGAAGGTGGTCGAGATCGCGCCGGCGCCGAACCTGCCGGCCGAGCTGCGCGACCGGATGTGCGCCGACGCCGTGAGGTTCGCGCGCGAGATCGGCTACCGCAACGCGGGCACCGTCGAGTTCCTGCTCGACCCGGAGGGCCACTACGTCTTCATCGAGATGAACCCGCGGATCCAGGTCGAGCACACGGTCACCGAGGAGGTCACCGACGTCGACCTCGTGCAGTCCCAGATGCGGATCGCCTCAGGCGAGACGCTCGCGGACCTCGGGCTCGCCCAGGACACGGTCACGCTGCGCGGCGCGGCGCTCCAGTGCCGGATCACGACCGAGGACCCCGCCAACGGCTTCCGCCCCGACACCGGCAAGATCACGACGTACCGCTCCCCCGGCGGCGCCGGCGTCCGCCTCGACGGGGGTACGACGTACACCGGGGCCGAGATCTCCGCCCACTTCGACTCGATGCTGGCCAAGCTCACCTGCCGCGGCTCGACGTTCGAGAACGCGGTGCAGCGAGCCCGGCGGGCGCTCGCGGAGTTCCGGATCCGCGGCGTCTCCACCAACATCGCGTTCCTGCGAGGCGCTGTTGAGCGAACCGGACTTCGTCGCCGGCCGGCTGACGACCAGCTTCATCGACCGGCACCCGCAGCTGCTCGGCGCGCGCGCCAGCGCCGACCGCGGCACCAAGCTGCTCAGCTGGCTGGCCCAGGTCACCGTCAACCAGCCGCACGGCGCCGCGCCGGTGTCCCTGGACCCGGCCACCAAGCTGCCCCCTCTCGACGCCACGGTGCCCGCGCCCGACGGCACCCGGCAGCAGCTCATCGCGCTCGGGCCGGAGGCGTTCGCGCGGGCGCTGCGCGAGCAGACGGCGGTCGCGGTCACGGACACGACCTTCCGCGACGCGCACCAGTCGCTGCTGGCCACCCGGGTGCGCACCCGCGACCTGGTCACGGTGTCGGGCCACGTCGCCCGGCTCACACCGCAGCTGTGGAGCCTCGAGGCCTGGGGCGGTGCGACGTTCGACGTGGCGCTGCGGTTCCTGAGCGAGGACCCGTGGGAGCGGCTGACCCGGCTGCGCCAGGCGGTTCCCAACATCTGCCTGCAGATGCTGCTGCGCGGACGCAACACCGTGGGCTACACGCCGTACCCCACGGCGGTGACCAACGCGTTCGTGCAGGAGGCGGCCGAGAGCGGCATCGACGTCTTCCGGATCTTCGACGCGCTCAACGACGTCGAGCAGATGCGACCCGCGATCGAAGCCGTGCGGGCGACCGGGACGTCGGTGGCCGAGGTGGCGCTCTGCTACACCGGCGACCTCTCCAGCCCGGACGAGTCGCTCTACACGCTGGACTACTACCTCCAGCTCGCCGACCGGATCGTCGACGCCGGCGCCCACGTGCTGGCGATCAAGGACATGGCCGGGCTGCTGCGCGCCCCTGCGGCACGCACGCTCGTCAGCGCGCTGCGCGACCGCTTCGACCTGCCGGTGCACCTGCACACCCACGACACCCCCGGCGGCCAGCTCGCCACCCTGCTGGCGGCGATCGACGTCGGCGTCGACGCGGTCGACGCGTGCACCGCGGCGATGGCCGGTACGACGAGCCAGCCCGCGCTGTCGGCGCTGGTCGCGACCACCGACCACTCCGAGCGTGAGACCGGTCTCGACCTCGACGCGGTCTGCTCGCTGGAGCCGTACTGGGAGGCCACGCGCCGGGTCTACGCGCCGTTCGAGAGCGGACTGCCGTCGCCGACGGGGCGCGTGTACACGCACGAGATCCCGGGCGGGCAGCTGTCCAACCTGCGCCAGCAGGCGATCGCGCTCGGACTGGGGGAGAAGTTCGAGCAGATCGAGGACATGTACGCCGCCGCCAACGACATCCTCGGCAACGTCGTCAAGGTGACCCCGTGCTCGAAGGTGGTCGGCGACCTCGCGCTGCACCTGGTGGCGGTCGGGGCCGACCCCGCTGAGTTCGAGGACAGCCCGGCGAAGTTCGACATCCCGGACTCGGTGGTCGGCTTCCTCAACGGCGAGCTCGGCGACCCGCCCGGCGGCTGGCCGGAGCCGTTCCGCACCAAGGCGCTCGAGGGCCGCACCTGGAAGCAGCCCGTGGGCGAGGTCACCGACGAGCAGGCGGAGGGACTGGAACGGCAGCGCAGGTCGACGCTCAACCAGCTGCTGTTCCCCGGTCCCACCAAGGAGTTCCACGAGTCGCGGGAGCGGTACGGCGACATCTCCGTGCTCCCGACCACGCCGTACCTCTACGGGCTGCGAGCCGGGGAGGAGCTCGAGGTCGAGATCGAGGAGGGCAAGACGCTGCTGCTCGGGCTGCAGTCGATCAGCGAGCCCGACGAGCGCGGCTACCGCACGGTGATGTGCACGATCAACGGCCAGCTCCGCCCGGTCAACGTGCGCGACGGTCGGTCGCGGCCGAGGCGGCCGCGCAGGAGAAGGCCGACACCTCGAAGCCGGGGCAGGTTGCCGCGCCGTTCGACGGGGTGGTGACGCTGCAGGTCGGCGCCGGCGACGAGGTCGCGGAGGGCGCGACCGTCGCCACCATCGAGGCGATGAAGATGGAGGCCTCGATCACCGCACCGGTGGCCGGAACCGTGGAGCGGCTGGCGTTCGACGGCACGCAGCAGGTCGAGGGTGGCGACCTGGTGCTCGTGCTCAGTGGCTCCTGAGCCTCACCTGAACGTGAAGTACGTCGACCGCAGGCCGTAGATCGAGCGGAGGTCACTGCCCGTGACCACCTTCGACGCCCTGCCGCCGACCAGGGTCACGTTCCCGACCCGCCCGTTCCAGTCGCCACCGCCCTCGCGGCTGGTGACCTTGATCCGCTTCAGGTCGCCGATCCCCGGATAGCGCTTCTCGAGCTTGCTCTCGCTGACCTTGACGCTCCAGCTGTGGAAGGGGTTCCCGGTCCAGGCGTCGTACGGGTCGCCCTTGCTCGGCAGGTAGGGGACGCCGCCGGCCGACGTGCGGCCACCGCTGCTGGCGGAGAACTGCGTGAACGCCGGCCGGCCGCCGTACGTGAGGATCTGGCCGCGGGTCGCGTCGACGGCGGTGTTGGCAGCGGGATGCTCCCCGCCGTAGCCGTTGTAGACCTGGCACGAGGAGGTGTCGCAGATCTGGTAGTAGCGGTCGGGGGCCTGCGCCCGCGACCACCAGGCGTAGGTGCGCGCGGCGACCGCCTGGGACTGCACCGCCTCGGGGCTCCACGACGCCGGCATCTCGGCCGGGACCACGCCCTTGACGTAGTGCTCGAGCGTCACGGAGTTGACCGCGACCCGCTTCGAGGAGCCGGCGACCGGCGAGATCGCGGACAGCCGGTCACGGTAGACGCGGTTGCCGGAGGCCATCACCAGGTGAGCTTGCCCGAGGTGCACGGAAGGCGCCGTCGCCCTTGAGCGTGGCCAGTCC
>CAVWFF010000076.1:0-7618 GCA_963754145.1 uncultured Actinomycetota bacterium | reverse complement strand
CGCCGGCAAGCAGAGTGCCGACCGCATCCCTGGCGCCTGGTGGCACGTCGAGCCGGGGGCGGGCCACTTCGTCTGGGTTGAGTCGCCCGGCTGTGTCCTGGCTGCGATGGATCGACTCGTCGCCGCCAACGTGCAGTGAGCGCCCGATACAGCCCACGAGACCACCTCGAGGCCGACCGGAGCCGAACGTCCCGTCGCCTCGCGGCCCTGACCGACGACTATGCCGGGGTCGTGGCGGCGTCGCGCGACACCAACGCGGACGACGAGCACGACCCCGAAGGGACGACGATCGCCTTCGAGCGGTCGCAGGTCGATGCGCTGGTGCGGCAGGCGCGGGAGCACCTGGCGGAGATCGACGCCGCGATCGCGCGGGTGGAGGCGGGGACGTACGGGGTCTGCGAGGTGTGCGGCGAGACGATCCCGCAGGGACGGTTGGAGGCCCGGCCGACCGCGCGGACCTGCGTGGCGCACGCGCGCTAGGTAAGACTCGGCGAAGGGCCGGCCGACGGTGAGCTCCGTGCGGGTGCTCTCGTCGAAGGTGGTGGCCAGCTGCGCGTCCGCCTGGGCGCCGCCGGCGTCGAGGACGGTGGCGAAGAAGCAACGGGCGGCGACCGCGAAGACCACGTCGGCGACATCGGCGTCGGAGAGGCCGTGCTCGTGGAGAGCGGCGACGTCGGCCTCACCGATCGCGGCTGGGTCGGTCGCGGCCTTCGTTGCGAAGGCAACGAGGGCGTGGTCCACCCCGGAGCAGCGAGGCACCTGACGGGTCGGAGGACAGGGCGAGCATGGACTGCTCGTCGCTGCAGACGTCACGCAGGAACTGGGAGTGCGCGGCGACGCAGTACGTCGACGCGCGGGCGCGGGCGGCGGCGATGGTGACCAGCTCGAACCGGCGGCGGTCCATGCCCCCGCGGACGGCCAGGTTCAGCCGGGTCCACGCCTCGGCGACGTCGGGCCGGCTGGCGAAGAGGGCGGCGTAGTTGGGCACGTAGCCCCACGCCCGCGCCTGCTGGTCCTGCCACTGCGCGAAGGCGTCCGCGGTGTCCGGTCGTGGCTCTGGCTCGATCAGCATGAGGCAGCGTAACGCCGTGGTTAGGGTGGCGCGATGGACCACCAGAACGCCCAGGCCTGGCTCGACCGGTACGTCGCGGCGTGGCTCTCCTACGACCCCGACGACGTTGCCCTGCTCTTCAGCGAGGACGTGCGCTACCGCTACCACCCGTACGACGAGCCGATCGTCGGCCGCGACGCGGTCGTCGCGTCCTGGCTCGGCGAAGGCGACTCCGACGACGCGTCCACGCGCGACGCCCCGGGCACGTACGGCGCGTCGTACGCACCGGTCGCGGTCGACGGCGACACGGTCGTGGCGACCGGGACGTCGACCTACCGCGACGTGCCGGACGGCCCGGTGACCAGGACCTTCGAGAACTGCTTCGTGATGCGCTTCGATGCCGAGGGGCGGTGCCGGGAGTTCACGGAGTACTACCTGAGGCGGCCATAGGCTGACCGGCATGGACCTCGAGCGCTGGTGGCCGGACCTCCTCTCCGACCAGCCGCAGATCCGCGAGCGCCTGGTCACGGCGTACGACGACCCGGCCCGCGGCTACCACGACCTGCGCCACCTCAGGGAGGTGCTCGAGCACCTCGACGAGCTGGTGCCCGCCGACCATCCCGACCGCGACGCGGTCGTGCTGGCGGCGTGGTTCCACGACGCGGTCTACGACGCCGTCGGCGACAACGAGGAGCGCTCCGCGCGGCTGGCCGACGCGGTGCTCACCCAGGCCGGGGTGCCGATCCCGCTGGTCGAGGAGGTCACCCGCCTGGTGCGGCTGACCGCGGGCCACGACCCGGCGGCCGACGACCTGCCCGGGCAGCTCCTCTGCGACGCCGACCTGGCGATCCTGGCCGCCGGCCGGGAACGCTACGACGCCTACGTCGCCGGCGTGCGGCAGGAGTACGCCGAGGTGCCCGACGCCGACTTCCGGGCCGGGCGCAAGGCGGTGCTGGAGGACCTGCTCGCCCACGACACGTTGTTCCACTCCGACGCTGCCCGCGAGCGGTGGGAGGAGAAGGCCCGCGCCAACGTCAGCGCGGAGGTGGCGGCGCTTTCCTGACCCGCAGGCCCGCCTTCACCAGCCGCGTCACCAGCTCCCGGCTCGACACCGGCGTGGCGCCGGCCTCGACGACCTTGTCGTACCACTCGGACGGCACGTCGTAGTGGTCCCGGTCGAAGCCCCGCTCGGGCACGCCGATCTCCCGGGCGAACGCATGCAGCTCGTCGTACGACGTGTCGGAGGCGAGGTGCGACCACAGCCGCCCGCGGCCGGGTGCGTTGGGTGGGTCGATCAGGATCAAGCGGAGTCCTCGACGGCGTCGACCGGCACGCCGAGGGCGCGGTCGAGCGCATCGTCGAGCAGCAGCCGCCACGAGCGCACGTGGCCGGCGTCGACGTAGGAGCGGGTCCAGGACCGTCCGGGACGCACGGTGGCGCCGACGCCGAACTGCCGCACACCCGCGCGCAGCAGCCACGGCACCTGCTCGGCGTTGAGTCCCCCGCAGGCCAGCAGCAACCGGCGACGTCGGGGTCCTGCGACGCCCGCGTGATCAGCTCGTCGCCGCCGACAGGCAGCCCGCGTGTGGAGCCGCCGGAGGCCACCGCGTCGAGGTGCGGCAACCGGGCGACGGCACGCCAGGCGTGGTCGGTGCGCAGGGCCGCGTCGAAGCCGCGGTGGAAGCCCCACGGCACCTCGGGCAGCGACCCGACCAGCTCGGAGGTCGTGGCCTCGTCGATCTCGAGGTCGTCATCGAGGAAGCCGAAGGACAGGCTGCGCGCGCCGAGCAGGAGGTACTCCTGCGCCAGCCCGACCAGCCGCGTGAACTCGCCGCCTGTGGTGGACAGCCCCTCGTTGAGCCGCAGCAGCACCCGCACCGGCAGGTCGGTCTCGCGGCAGATCGCGGACACCGCGGCGGGCTCCGGCGAGCGGCCGCCGTGCTCCGGGTCGGTCATCACCAGGATCCGGTCTGCACCCCCGTCGGTGGCCCCGGCCACGTCGCGGACGTGGAGGCAGACGACCTCGAGCACGGGATGTGTTGACACACTGACACTGTGACATCCGAGGACCCCCTGATCACCGCACGCGCGCTCGTGTTGCACGACCTCGAGGCGACCGACGTGGCGACCGCGGCGCACGTGTCGCTGCTGGAGAACGCCGTCGCCGAACGCCGGTGGTGGCTGGAGCAGTGGGAGGAGGGTCGGCCGTTCGTCGCCGGCCTGGTCGCACAGGACGTGCAGGACGCGCTGCTCGCCTCGGCCGGTCGCTGGCCGCTGTGCCGATCGTGCGAGTCGCCGCCGCACGCGCTGTACGTCGAGCCCGACATCGGCGGACCCGACCCGCACTGGGTGTGCGAGGAGTCCGGCACAGTCGTCGCTGCGCTGGGAGCCCTTGCGTGAATCAGCGCTCGAACTCGGCCCGCAGCACCGGGATCCACAGCGTGAACCGGTCGGCGCGGTAGACCGTGCGCGACACCTCGCAGGCGATCTCGCGGCAGAACGCGCGCCGCGACACCCGCAGCACCGGGGCACCGGTCGCGATCTCCAGCAGCTGGGCCTCGGACTCGGTCGCCACGTCGCCGACGACGGAGTCCTCGCCCCAGCTCGGCATCTGCTCCTGGGTCGAGAACCACTCGTAGAGGCTCTCCGGCTCCGAGCGGGAGAGGAACTCGGGGAACGCCTCCAGCGAGATGTACACGTCGCTGACGCAGACCGGGCTGCCATCGGCGGTGCGCAGCCGCTGCCAGTGCGCGATCGGGTGGCCCTCCTCGACCTGCAGCGCGCGGGCGACGCCGGGACCGGCGGTCTCGCGACGCCGCATCAGGGTGCGCGAACCCGGCGTGCGGCCGCGGCGGAGCATCTCCTCGGTGTACGACGAGAGCCGCGCCTGCATGTCGACGTGGGGCTTGGCCACGAACGTGCCGCGGCCGGGGATGCGCTCCAGGAGACCCTGGGTGACCAGGCTGTCGAGGGCATGCCGCACCGTCATCCGGGCCACGCCGAACCGCTGGACGAGCTCGCGCTCGGACGGTGCGGGTGCTCCGGGCTCCAGGTTGTGGACCAGCGAACGGACGTACTCGCGCACCTGGACGTGCTTGAGCCGCGGGTCCGCCGTTTCAGCCGCCGTAGCCAATGGATCCTCCCTGTCCCCTCAAGGCAGGGTAACCGTCCGGTACACCCCTTGGGAGGGGACTCACGGGCAGGTGCCTACTCGGTGGCGATCGCGGTCAGCACGTCGAGGCGTGCCGCACGCCGTGCGGGCAGCACCGCGGTGACCACGCCCGACGACCGCGGCGGACAGCACGAACGCGGTCAGGGACACCGCCGGGATGCGGGTGACGGTGAGGCCCTCGTCGCGCAGCGAGGACATCAGGGCCACCCCGAAGATCACACCCATCGCGACACCCAGCAGCGCACCGAGCACCGCGATCACGATCGACTCCAGCCCGATCATCCGGCGCAGCTGCGCGCGGCTGAGCCCGATCGCGCGCAGCAGCCCGATCTCGCGGGTGCGCTCGATCACCGAGAGGGCGAGCGTGTTCACGACCCCCAGGAGTGCGATCACGATCGCCATCCCGAGCAGCGCGTAGATCATCAGCACGAGGCGGTCGATCGGCTCGCGCTGCTCGGCGGCGTACTCCCGCTGGTTCTTCACCGTCACCGTCGGCAGGGCGGCGATCTGCTCGTTGATCGCCGCCTCCACGCTGGTCACGTCGACCCCGGGCTTCACGGTCACGAAGGCGACGTTGTCCTGCGCCTGGAAGCCGGCGGCGGAGAACGTGGCGAGGTTGGTGACGCAGGTCGCGAAGACCGCGCCGTTGCCCTCGTAGGTGCCGACCACGCGCAGCGCCTGGTTGCCCTTCGGCATCTGCCAGGGCACCAGGTCGCCGCGGTCGTAGCCGTGCTCCTTCGCGTAGTCCTCGTTCATCAGGCAGGCGCCGTCGTCGACATCCGCCAGCCCACCGCCGGTGGTCCTCAGGCGCATCACGTCGCCGAAGTGGGCGGGGTCGACGCCGCCCAGGAACTCGCGCCTCCCCGCCACGCTGGCCTGGGCGAAGCGGGTGCGCACCACCGACTCGACGCCCGGCGCCTTCTCGGCCCTGTCGCTGACGCTGGGTGAGAACCCCTGCCCGATCAGGTTGCTGATCACGAGGTCGCCGACGAAGTTCTTCGCGATGCTGTCGTCGACGCTGGCCTTCGCCGACGCCCCGGCGATGGACATCGTCGCGACCAGCGCCATCCCGATCATCAGCGCGGAGGCGGTGGCCGCCGTACGACGGGGGTTGCGCAGCGAGTTCTGTCCCGCCAGCCGGCCGACGCTGCCGAACACGGCCCGGTAGCCTGCGGCCGCGAGCAGCAGGAACGGCTTCGCGATCACGGGACTCGCCACCGCGACCCCGAGCAGGGCCGCGAGGATGCCGCCGCCGACCCAGTAGCCCTTCTTCGGCACGTCGAGCGTCAGGCCGACCACCATCAGCCCCGCGGCGGCCAGGCACATGAGCATGCCGACCGCGAACCGCAGCCGCATCGACGACTCCGGCATCGCCACGTCGTCGCGGAGGGCCGCCACCGGCGCGATCCGCGCGGAACGCCGTGCGGGGAGGTACGCCGCCACCAGCGTGACCACGATCCCGATCGCGTAGGCCGCGAGGAAGGTGCGCGGTGCGAACACGAACGCCGTGCCGGACAGGTCGAGCCCGAACCGGCCGAACACGTAGCGGATCGCCACCGCCAGCAGCACACCCAGCCCCACGCCGATCGTGCTGCCGACCGCGCCGACGACGAACGCCTCGAACAGCACCGACCGGCTGACCTGGCGCCGGGACGCCCCGAGCGCCCGCAGCAGGGCCAGCTCGCGGCTGCGCTGCGCGACCAGGATCGAGAACGTGTTGATGATCAGGAACGAGCCGACCACCAGCGCGATGCCCGCGAACACGAGCAGGAAGATCGTGATGAACCGGATCGCCTCGAGCAGCTGGCTCGCCGCGACGTCGGCGGCCTTGTCACCGGTCATGGCGCGGGCGTCGGCGGGCAGCACGCTCGCCACCTTGTCGCGCAGCTCCTGCTGGGAGACGCCGTCGTCGGCCGTCACCCAGATCGTGTTGAAGCCGTCACGGCCCTCGAGGAAGAGGCGCTGCGCGGTCTTGGTGTCCCAGATCGTCGCGGTCGCGCCGTTGAGAGTGCCGCCGTCGGGGAAGTCGGCGAGACCGACGAGCGTCGGGGTGAGCAGGGCACGCTTGGTGGCGCTGACGATGCGGACCTTGTCGCCGATCACGTAGCCGGCCCGCACGGCGGTCTTGATGTCCATCGCGACCTCGTCGGGGCCGTGCGGGTGCCGGCCGTCGACCACCTGCAGCGGCCTGATCCCGTGGGCGGCGGGAGCGTCGTTGTCGTTGAAGGCGAACCCGGGAGGGCCCTGGCCGCCGATCACCTTGTTGTTCTTGCCGACCACGAAGACGCCGGCGGCGACCACCTTGCCGTCGGCCCGTCGTACGCCGTCGAGGTGGGCGATGTCGTCGACCAGCGAACCCGGGAGCTGGACCGTGGTCGCGACGTCGACGTTGCTCGTGACCCGGGTCGGCTGGACCACGACGTCGCCGACGCTGTTGTCGAAGATCGCGACGAAGCTCCGGTTGAGGGTGTCGGTGAAGATCAGCGTGCCCACGACGAACGCCACGCCGAGCACGATCGCGAAGGTGCTCATCACCAGCCGCACCTTGCGGCCGAGCAGCGACCTCCAGGCGGCGTGCAGCATCAGCCGGCGGTGGTCGGCGCGAGGTCGGCGGCGCGACGCGCGTCGAGCGCGGCCATCTGCTCGAGGACGCGTTCGCGGGTGGGCTCGCGCATCTCGCCGACGACCCTGCCGTCGCCGAGGAACACGATCCGGTCGGTGTGGGCGGCGGCGACCGGGTCGTGGGTGACCATCACGATCGTCTGCCCGAACTCGTCGACGGTGCGCCGGAGCAGGCCGAGCACCTCCGCGCCGGACTGCGAGTCGAGGTTGCCGGTCGGCTCGTCGGCGAACACGATCGTCGGCCGGCTGGCGAGGGCGCGGGCGACGGCCACGCGCTGCTGCTGGCCGCCGGAGAGCTGGTTCGGCCGGTGCCCCAGCCGGTCGCGGATGGCCACGGCGTCGAGCACCCCGTCGTACCACTCCTGGTCGGGCTTGCGACGCGCGATGCTCAACGGGAGCAGGATGTTCTCCTCCGCGGTCAGCGTCGGCACCAGGTTGAACGACTGGAAGACGAACCCGATCTGGTCGCGCCGCAGCCGGGTCAGCGCCTTGTCGCCGAGCGAGCCGAGCTCCTGGTCGCCGATCATCACCTGCCCCGAGGTCGGGGTGTCCAGCGCCGCGCAGCAGTGCATCAGCGTCGACTTGCCCGACCCGGACGGCCCCATGATCGCGGTGAAGACACCCGCCTCGATGTCGAGCGTGACCCCGTCGAGCGCCCGCACCTCGGCCGCACCCGTGCCGTAGGTCTTGACCAGGTCGGTCACCCGGGCCGCTGCGCCCCCACTGCTCATGACACGACGCTAGCCCGTCGTACCGCATCGCCGGCATCGGAG
>CAVWFF010000075.1:0-42819 GCA_963754145.1 uncultured Actinomycetota bacterium | reverse complement strand
GAGCTCATCGGCCAACCGGGGAAACCGTCGACCTGGTCAGCGACGTCACGGCGGCGACCCCGGCACGCGATAGCGGCGCATCCTTCTCGGCGGCCAGAGCGGCCCGCAGCACCAGCGACAGATTGGTCTTCACGCACGCCCGCGGTCGTCCCCAGCGGCATGGCGGACTCGGCCAGTCCCACGGCGGGTTCGCGGCTGTTCACCCCTTGAACCTATCGCGAATCGCGAATATGTTTTACGACACAACAAAATGCGGAGGTTCGAGATCATGACGCGTCACCCGGTGGCTGAGGACAAGTTCTCCTTTGGTCTGTGGACCGTGGGCTGGCCAGGAGTGGACCCGTTCGGAGTGGCGACCCGGCCGCTGCTCGAGCCTTGGGAGTACGCCGAGAAACTTGCTGAGCTGGGGGCGTGGGGCATCACGTTCCACGACAACGACGTCTATCCCTTCGACGCAGACGAGGCCACGAAGGACAAGGCGGTGGACAGGCTGAAGTCGGTGACCGACGCGGCCGGCCTGGTGATCGAGATGGTCACCACCAACACCTTCACCCACCCGGTCTTCAAGGACGGCGGCCTGACCTCCAACGACCGCGCCGTGCGTCGCTTCGGGCTCCGCAAGATTCTCCGCGCTGTCGACCTGGCCCACGCTGCCGGCGCCTCCACATTCGTGATGTGGGGAGGGCGCGAAGGTAGCGAGTACGACGGCTCCAAGGACGTCTATTCGGCGTTCGAGCGCTACAAGGAGGGGCTGGACGCGGTCGCCGGCTACATCAAGGACCAGGGCTACGACCTGCGCATCGCGCTGGAGCCCAAGCCCAACGAACCACGCGGCGACATCTTCCTGCCCACCGCAGGCCATGCCCTGGCGCTGATCGCGGAGCTCGAGCACGGCGACATCGTCGGACTCAACCCCGAGACCGGGCACGAGCAAATGGCCAACCTCAACTACACCCACACCCTGGGCCAGGCGCTGTGGTGCGACAAGCTCTTCCACATCGATCTCAACGGCCAGCGCGGCCTGAAGTACGACCAGGACCTTGTGTTTGGACACGGCGACCTGATCTCGGCGTTCTTCACCGTCGACCTGCTCGAGAACGGATTTCCCGGAAACCCCGAGGCCCCACGCTACGAGGGACCTCGGCACTTCGACTACAAGCCCTCTCGGACGGAGTACATGGACGGCGTCTGGGACTCCGCGCGCGCCTGTATGGAGACTTACCTGCTGCTGGCAGAGAAGGCACGCGCCTTTCGCGCCGACTCCGAGGTCCAGGAAGCGCTGGCGACCTCCGGCGTCCTGGGTCTGGCCACACCGACACTGGAGGAGAACGAGACCGTCGCGGATCTTCTCGCCTCGCCCGAGGACTTCGACCCCGAGGTCGCTGCGCAGCGCAACTACGGGTTCGTGAGGCTCCAACAGCTCGCCCTCGCCCACCTGATCAGCTGACCAGCCGCCCATGACGCTCGTCGCCGGAATCGACTCCTCCACCCAGTCCTGCAAAGTCGTCGTCCTGGACGCCGCTACCGGGCGACAGGTGCGGGAAGGATCCGCACCTCACCCACCCGGAACGGAGGTCGATCCGCAGGAGTGGTGGGAGGCACTGGAGTCGGCAGTCGGCCGGGCCGGTGGACTCGACGATGTCGAGGCGGTCTCCGTGGCAGGCCAGCAGCACGGGCTGATCGCACTCGACGAGCGCGGGGAGGTGATCCGTCCCGCGCTGCTCTGGAACGACGTGCGCTCCGCGTCCTCGGCCAGCGACCTGGTGCGGGACCTCGGCGACGGCGACGAAGGGACCGGCACCCGGGTCTGGGCTCGAGAGGTTGGCTCAGTGCCGGTCGCTGCCCTGACCGTGGCGAAGCTGAGGTGGCTTGCCGATCACGAACCCGAAAACGCGCGCCGCATCGCCGCAGTGGCCCTGCCCCACGACTGGTTGACCTGGCGCATCCGCGGCTCTGACGACCTGAGGTCGTTGACCACCGATCGCTCGGATGCGTCCGGGACGGGCTACTTCGATCCCGCCAACAACCAGTACCGCCGTGACCTGTTGGCGCTCGCCCTCCGGCGCAACGAGTCGGAGACGGTCGACATCCGCCTGCCCACGGTACTCGGGCCCCGACAACAGGCCGGGCACGGAGACGAGTCTCGGGGGTGGGGGCACCTCGTCCTCGGCGCCGGATGCGGCGACAACGCCGCGGGCGCGCTGGGCATCGGTCTGGAGGTCGGCCAGACCTCGATCTCCATCGGCACCTCCGGCGTGGTCGCCGCAGTCTCGACCACGCCGACGACGGATGCCAGCGGCCTGGTCGCCGGCTTCGCGGACGCCACCGGCGCCTACCTCCCCCTCGCCTGTACGTTGAACGCTTCCCGCGTTCTCGACGCGACTGCGGCCGTGCTCGGCGTGGGCCACGAGGAGCTCAGCGCCCTCGCTCTCGCAGCCGCACCCGGGGCGAAAGGGCTCGTCCACGTCCCGTATCTCGAGGGAGAGCGCACCCCGAACCTCCCGCACGCCACCGGGGGCCTGTTCGGCATGACCCTCGCCTCGCTGACCCGTGAGAATCTCGCCCGCGCGGCCGTGGAGGGGCTGCTCTGCCTGCTGGCCGATGCCACGGAAGCCGTCCGCCGGCAGGGGGTGTCGATCAACAGGGTGACTCTGCTCGGCGGCGGCGCCCGCTCCCAGGCCGTACGAGGGCTCGCGCCGATGATTCTCGGTGTGCCCGTCGAGGTGCCCGAGCCTGACGAGTACGTCGCCCGCGGCGCCGCGCGTCAAGCCGCCTGGGCTCTCACCGGAAACGACCACCCGCCTCGCTGGGAGCTCGACACCCGTGTCTTCACCGGCGAGCCCACGCCGGAGGTCCTGCAGCATTACCGGAATACGGCTCGGGACGTCGGCCGCCTGCTCGGCGAATGACGTCCGCGTCAGTCGCGTGTCTCAGAAGAGATCTTCGCTGCCCGATCGTGACCTGCTACTCTTCGTTGCGTAAACGCTTACATTCGTTGCACCTCGGATTCAAGCAGTCAAGTGAGGTCAGGTATGAGCAACGCGCTTCCAGACGGGTCCCGCCTCGAGTTCGGCGTTGCGACTGCGTCCTACCAGATCGAAGGCGCCCCGCATGCCGACGGCAAGGGGCCGTCGATCTGGGACTCCCTCACCGCGGTGCCCGGGGCGATCGACGACAGGTCCGACGGGGCCGTGGCGTGCGGGTCGTATCCCGATCCCGGTCCCGACATTGAGCTCGTCGCCGGCCTCGGCGTGCGCTGGTACCGCTTCTCCCTGTCCTGGCCGCGGATCGTGCCCGACGGTGCCACCGAGGTGAACAAGCTCGGGCTCGACTACTACGAGCGACTGGTGGATGGACTGCTCGAGCGCGAGGTCACGCCGATGGCGACGCTCTATCACTGGGACCTCCCCCAGCCGCTCGAGGATCGCGGTGGCTGGCTTGTGCGCGAGACTCCCGAGCGGTTCGCCGACTACGCGATGGCCGTCCACGATCGGCTCGGCGACCGGGTGCGGCTCTGGGCCACCCTGAACGAACCGTGGTGCTCGGCGTACCTGGGCTACGGTTCGGGGCGGCACGCCCCCGGCAAGCAGGTCGCTGGCGAGGCGCACCGCGCCGCCCACCATCTCCTGCTGGGCCACGCCTTGGCATCCTCTCGGATGCACGAGGCCGGGGCAGACAGCGTCGGCATCGTGCTCAACCTGACCCCGGTGCTCCCCGAGACCGAGGCGGCGACCGACGCGGCGGACGGCGTCGACGCCATCCGCAACCGCATCTGGCTGGGTCCACTGGTCGACGGGAAGTACGACGCAGGGACGCTGCGCGTCGCTCCCGTTCTCGAGGACTCCGACCTGGTCCGTCCTGGTGACCTCGACCTTGTCCGCGGCTCGGCCGACTGGCTGGGCATCAACTACTACACCCCCGCGCGCGTGGCTGAGGCAATCTACGAATGCGAGACCATCGACACCGAGGGCGACGCCGACAGCGCCGCGTTTCCCGGGGTCGATGACTTCCGGTTCGTGCCTCGCCACCCGCGCACCGACATCGACTGGGAGATCGACCCCGACAGCCTGGAGCGGCTGTTGGTCGACACCCACCAGCGCACCGGGTTGCCGCTGGTGGTCACGGAGAACGGCGCGGCGTACGCCGACGCGACGCTGCTCCCGGACGGCAGCGTCGACGACGCCGACCGCATCACCTACCTACGCTCGCACCTGGCAGCTATCGATGCGGCTCGGTCCGCCGGGGCCGACGTCCGCGGCTGGCTGGTGTGGACGCTGATGGACAACTTCGAGTGGTCCCACGGGTACACCAAGACGTTCGGGCTGGTCAGCGTGGACCGGACCACGTTGCGTCGTACCCCCAAGCGGTCCTACCACTGGTTCGCCGACGTGATCCGGCAGCGAGGGACCTGACCGGGCCGCCTTCGGTAAGGTGCGCCGGACCCTCGCCGTCGAAAGTAGCTACCCATGACCGGGATCAAGGACGTCGCCCGCGAGCTCGGCGTCTCCACGGCGACCGTCTCGCGTGCGCTGCGCGGGCTGCCCCGGGTGTCACCCGAGACCCGGGATCGCGTCCTCGAAGTCGCCAACCGGATGGGGTACGTCGCCTCACCGCACGCCGCCAGCCTGGCCAGCGGGCAGACTCACGCGATCGGCGTGGTCGTGCCCAACGTGACCCGCTGGTTCTTCGGCTCGGTCGTGCACGGCGCCGAGGAACTGCTGAGGCAGGAGGGGTACGACCTGCTGCTCTACACCGTCACCGGCGAGCCCGCCGCGCGTCAGCGCCTGTTCCACTCCTACCTGCTCAGCAAGCGAGTCGATGCGGTGATGGTGCTCGCGCTGCGCCCCACGTCAGAGGAGGTGGCCTCGCTCGAGCGGACAGGCTCCCCCGTCGTGGTGGTCGGCGGAGCCGTGCCCGGTTGGTCAAGCGTGCGCATCGACGACGTCGAGGCAGCCCAGACCGCCGTTGGCCATCTCGTCGGGCTGGGGCACACCCGCATCGCCCACCTCGGCGGCGTCCCCGACCCCGAGCACGCTGGCCTGGACTTCTCGACCCCCGGAGAACGGCTGCTCGGCTACCGGGTGGCAATGGAGGTGGCGGGCCTGCGGATCGAGCCCGGTTGGGAGGTCACCGGCGACTTCACCGCGCTCGGTGGCCTGACCGCCTGCCGTCGCCTGCTCGCCACCGGCCCCCGGCCCACTGCGATCTTCGCCGGCTCCGACGAGATGGCGATCGGCGCCTCGCACGCCGTACGCGAGGCCGGCCTGCGTGTCCCTGACGACATCTCCGTGATCGGAATCGACAACCACGAACTGTCGGAGTACTTCGACCTCAGCACCATCGCCCAGCCAGTCCCCGAGCTCGGCCGCCTCGGTGCCCGGATGCTCCTCGACGCCCTGCACTCCGACACCGACCTCCAACCCGTCGAGACGATCGTGCCCACCCAGCTGATCGCCCGGGGGACGACCGCGCGGGTGGCCTGAAGGGGCCGGGCTAGATGCACTCGGCTGAGAAGTGCAGGGCCTCCTCGGAAGCTAGGCCCAGGAGGCGTCCGATACACCGGGTCACTTGCCGAACCCCTCACTGAGTCCGCTGACCAGCTGGCGACGGCCGATCGTGTAGAGCGCCAGAATGGGGACGGTGCTCAGCACGACGGAGGCCAGCACAGCCGGGACGTTGACTTGGAACTGGCCCTGGAAGCTCCACACGGCCAGCGGCATCGTGCGCCTGTCGGGACTCTGGGTGAGGATCAGCGGCAGCAGGAAACCGTTCCACACCGTGACGCCGGTGTAGACGGCCACTGTCACCAGCGCGGGTCTGGTCAGCGGAAAGGCGAGTCGCCAGAGCATGGTCCACTCGTTCGCCCCGTCGAGCCGCATCGACTCGAACAGGTCGCGGGGGACGTCGCGCAGGAAGTTGGTCAGCACCAGTACGGCGAGCGGGATAGCGAAGGCGATAGACGGGATCGCGATGGCGGCCAGGCTGTCGTACAACCCCAACTTGATGATCACCAGATAGATGGGGATGATCGCCGCCTGCAGCGGGATGGCCAGACCCAGCAGGAACAGGCTGTGGATCCGTTTGAGCAGCCTGCTGCGGGCACCACGCACGATGGCAAACCCGGCCATCAGTGCCAGCAGGATCGTCGGAACCGTGGTGCCGACCGCCACCACGACGCTGTTGACGAAGTAGTGCAGGAAGTCGTTCTGGAGCACCAGGCGGTAGTTGTCCAGCGTCGGGTTGGACGACGGCGCGAAGGCGTTCTGCTGGTAGTAGTCGCTCTGCGCCTTGAAGCTTGTGATCACGATCCAGTAGAGCGGTACCAGGACAACGGCCAGCCAGAACCACCCGGCCAAGCCGGCCAGCCAGTTGCGTCCCGACCAGCCGTGGCCGGCGGGCTTGGAAGCCAGTGAGGCTTGCCTGGTCGGCTCGTCGACGGTGGGATCGAGGAGGGCGGTCATCTCAGATTCCCTCCAGCTGGCTCTCGTCCGCGTCCCCACCGAGCCTGCGCAGTCCAAGGGCGATCGCCAGGCCCACAATGACGAGGATCACCGCGATCACGCTGGCCGGTCCCATCTGGTTGGCGCCGAAGCCGCGTCGGTACATGTCCAGGGCGAGGACCCTCGTGGAGTCACCCGGCCCTCCCGCGGTCAGCACGAAGATCAGGTCGAAGAAGGTCAGGGACCCAACGACCATCAACGTCGAGGAGGTGATGATCGTGTACTTCAACTGGGGCAGGGTGATGCTCAGGAACGTGCGCATCCGGCCAGCCCCGTCGAGGGCGGCGGCCTCGTACAGCGCCTGCGGGATCTGGCGTACCGCGCCCTGGTAGATGAGCGAGTGGAACGGGATGAACTGCCAGGACACGATGAAGATGATGACGCCCATGGCGAGCGCCGGTTCGCCCAGCCAGTTCTGAGTCAACAGACTCGAGTGGAGTCCGGGCCCGAGACCGAAGTTCGGGTCCAGGAGTGCCTTGAAGGTGACCGCGATCGCCGCTGCGCTCAGCAGCAGCGGGATGAAATAGAACACGGCGAGGACGGCGCGGTAGCGGTGCTGGCCGGCCATGAAGACGCCGAGCAGGATGCTGATGGGCGTCTGCACCAGCCAGGAGTAGAGCATCACCTCGAAGGTCACCCACAGGGAGTGGAGCAGGTCGGAGTCACTGAACACGGAACGCCAATTGCCGATGCCTGCGAGGTGGATCGGCCCGAGCCCGTCCCACCGGGTGAAGCTCAGTGCAAAGACGCCGATGAGCGGGAGGACGGCGAAGCACAAGAAGACCGCCAGGGCCGGCAGCGCCATCCACAGCACCGGCCCGTGCTGCCCCGCCCGCTCGCCACGCGGATTCGAACGCGGGCGCGCGGCCGGGGGAGCATCGGTGGTCATGTGCCGATGGTTTTGTTCATGTTGTCAGCGAACTGCTGGGGGCTGATGCTCAGCTGGAAGAGCTTGCCGATGTTGTCCAGCAACGGGGTGGCCTGGCTGGGCGGCAGCGCCTGGTCCCAGGACTGAGCGAAGACCGAGGCCTTGCTGGAGGTGTCGTAGACGAACTGCAGCCATGGCTTGTCGTTCTCGTCGGAGACGCCAGAGATCAGGTCGCCCGCGCTCTTCACCACCGGGATGTTGCCGCTGTCTACCCACTTCTTGACCTCGGTGTCGTCGAGCATCGTCGTCGTGAGCATCTTCTTTGCCGCATCCACCGCCTCCGAGCTGGCCTTGGACGATATGGAGACGTACTGGCCAGGGTTGCCTACGGTGGCCGATGGGATCACCCTTGCCGCCGTCGACCGGCGGGAAGTTCATGTAGCCCAGGTTGCCGCCGGTGACGAAGTCACCGCCGTCGGCCTTCATCGACCCGTAGGTCCATGCACCGTGCACCATCATCGCGGCCTTGCCGGTGAACAGCAGCGCCTGGTCGGCGTTCTGGTCGGCGACCGTGGACTGGAAGCCCTTCTGGAAGCCGTCGGCCTTGACCAGCGTCTGCGCCTCGCCGAGCGCCTTCAGCGCCGCCGGGTTGCTCCAGGCATCCTTCTGGCCGTCGAAGACGTTCCGGAAGACCTCGGGGCCGCCGATGCGGTCGAAGAGGAACTCCAGCCACATCATGTTGGTCCACAGCGACTGCCCGGCCAGGGAGAACGGGGCGATCCCCTTGGCGTTGAACTTCGGCACGAGGTCCATGATGTCGCCCCATGACTGCGGAGGCTCGGCTCCGACCTGGTCGAAGAGCTTCTTGTTCCAGTACAGGACGATCGGAGTGACCGTCTCGATCGGCATGGCGTACAGCTTGCCGTCGACCGTGGCCGCCCCGAACGTGGACGGGAAGCGCTTCTCCTTGAGGTCCGGGTTCTCGTCGAACCAAGCTCGGTCAGGTCGATCACCTGGTCCGCGTCGACGTAGCTCTTCAGGCCACCGCCGCCCCAGCCCCAGATCAGCGTCGGGCCCTCGCCGGCGCCGATCGCGGTCTTCACCTTCTGCTTGTAGGCGTCGTTGGCGAAGAGCGTGACGTCGATCGTGGACTTCGGGTTGGCCTTGTTGAAGCGCGCGACCGTGTCCTTGCGGATGTCCTCCTGCGGCTTGCCCGACAGCGTCCAGTACGTCGCGACGCCCTTGCCGCCTCCGGAGCCGCCTCCGGCGCCGGTCTGGCTGGGAGAGCCACCGCAGGCCGCGAGGGCCACGCTCGCCGGGACGCCGAGCCCGACGAGTCGAAGGAAATTGCGGCGGGACGTGTTCATCGGTTCCATGGTTCACCTCCACGTCGACGGCCGCGACCACCGCGGCTCGTCAGTGTGCGACTCGTCGCCCCATCGGCGGGCGACCACTCGGCGAAGCTTCAGGCCGAAATAAGTTTCGGTCCGGGCAAGAGTCAAGTTGAAGGGAGGCTAGGCCCGCACAGGGAGGGTGTCAAGGCATCACATGCAAACGTTTTCATCCTCGCGATCTGAGCGCGGATGATCCACGAGCCGCAAGCGTTCCCAAGTCGTCCAAGGAGGCGGTAGCTGTGCCTCTGCGTCGCCTCTGTAACACGAGACCAGACCGAAACTTGTTTCGAGATTCTGTCCGACGCCGCCCGACCGTCAGGAGGACCCGTGGCCCAGCAACACCGACACCCAGTCCGAGAGCGTCGTGGCAGGACGAGACCCGCCCTTGCCAGAGCGGGTCGAGCTGCTCCTCGCGGCGATGACGCTGGAGGAGAAGGTCGGCCAGCTGGGCAGCCGCTGGGTGGGCAACAACCTGGCGGGCGAGCCCGGCGTCGAGGGCAGCGACCTGCAGGTGGCGCCGATGCAGGACGTGTTCGCCGCGTCGGGCACGGTGCCGCTGGCCGAGGCGAGCCGGCACGGCCTCGGGCACCTCACCCGGGTCTACGGCAGCGAGCCGGTCACCGTGAGCCGAGGGGCCGACGAGCTGGTCCGCCAGCAACGCATCGTCATGGAGTCCTCCCGGTTCGGCATCCCCGCCCTCGTGCACGAGGAGTGCCTGACCGGCTTCACGGCGTACGGCGCCACGGTCTATCCCGCCGCCATCGCGTGGGGCGCGACCTGGGACCCCGAGCTGGTGCGCCGGATGGCCGCGGCGATCGGCCGCGACATGGCCGCGC
Source organism: uncultured Actinomycetota bacterium (assembly GCA_963754145.1). GTDB lineage: Bacteria > Actinomycetota > Actinomycetes > Propionibacteriales > Nocardioidaceae > Marmoricola. The sequence continues at coordinate 33,221 of CAVWFF010000075.1, read as the reverse complement.
TCGGCGTGCACCAGGGACTCTCACCCGTGCTCGACGTCGTGCGCGACTACCGGTGGGGACGGGTCGAGGAGACCATCGGCGAGGACCCCTACCTCGTCGCCTCGCTGGGCACCGCCTACGTGCAGGGCCTCCAGTCGGCCGGCGTGATCGCGACCCTGAAGCACTTCGCCGGGCTACTCCGCCTCGCGTGCCGCACGCAACCACGGCCCGGTGTCGATGGGCCCCCGAGAGCTGCGCGACGTCATCCTCCCCTCGTTCGAGGCGGCCATCGCGCTCGGTGGAGCCGGGTCGGTGATGAACTCCTACTCCGACGTCGACGGCGTCCCGGCCGGGCGCCAACCCCTGGCTGCTCACCGAGGTGCTGCGCGAGGAGTGGGGTTTCGAGGGCACAGTGGTCTCCGACTACTGGGCGGTCCCGTTCCTGGCCTCCATGCACCGGGTCGCGCCGGACCACGCCGAGGCCGGCGCGCTGGCCCTCGAGGCAGGCATCGACGTCGAGCTGCCCGACACGCTCGGGTACGGCGACGGGCTGGTCGAGCTCGTCCGCTCGGGCGCCCTCGACGAGGCGCTCGTCGACCGGGCCGCCCGCCGAGCACTCCTGGCCAAGGCGCAGCTCGGCCTGCTCGATGCCGAGTGGACGCCCGAGGCGTCGGTCGCGCACGCCGCCGAGGTCGACCTCGACTCGCCGGCCAACCGGGAGCTGGCGCGCGAGGTCGCCGAGCGCTCGGTCGTCCTGCTCGACGCCGGCACGGCGCTGCCGATCAGGAGCGAGCAGCGCCCGCTGCCGCAGAAGGTGGCCGTGGTCGGGCCCTGCGCCGACGACGCCCGGACGTTCATGGGCTGCTACGCGTTCCCCACCCACGTGCTGCCGCGCCACCCGCGGGCGGGTCTGGGCATCGAGGTCCCCACGGCCCTGGACGCCCTGCGGGCCGAGCTGGCCGAGGTGGAGGTGGTCCACGAGACCGGGTGCGCGCGTGATGGGCGAGGACCGCAGCGGGTTCCCAGCGGCGGTGGCGGCCGCGCGCGACGCTGACCTCTGCGTGGCCTTCGTCGGCGACCTCGCGGGGCTGTTCGGCCACGGTTCCTCGGGCGAGGGATGCGATGCCGAAGACCTGCGGCTGCCGGGCGTCCAGGCCGACCTGGTCGAGGAGCTGCTGGCGACCGGGACGCCGGTGGTGCTGGTCGTCGTCTCGGGCCGTCCCTACGCGCTGGGCGATCTCGACGGCCGCCTCGCGGGCCTGGTGCAGTCGTTCTTCCCCGGCGAGGAGGGCGGGTCCGCGATCGCCGGGGTGCTCTCGGGGCGGCTGTGCCCCGGGGGCAAGCTGCCGGTGCAGGTCCCGCGCCGTACGGGCGGGCAGCCCAGCACCTACCTCCAGCCGCCGTTGGGCGGCATCGAGAGTGCCGGCATCACCTCGGTCGACTCCACCCCGCTCTACCCCTTCGGGTACGGCGCGTCGTACACCTCCTTCGAGCTGGACGAGGTGCGCGCCAGCGCCGAGGAGATCGGCACCGACGAGGCGGTGGAGGTGAGCGTGGTCGTGACGAACACCGGCGACCGGGCCGGTGACGAGGTCGTCCAGGTCTACCTGCACGACCCGGTGGCCCGGGTCGCCCGGCCCGTGCGGCAGCTGATCGGCTTCGCCCGGGTCCACCTCGAGCCGGGGTGCTCGGCCGAGCTCGCCTTCGACATCCACGCCGACCGCACCGCCTACACTGACGCGAGCCTGGACCGGATCGTCGAGGCAGGCGAGGTGCATTTCCTCGTCGGCACCTCCGCCGCGGACGAACGGGCTCGGGTCGCCGTCCAGCTCACGGGTGCCACCCGCATCGTCGGCCACGACCGTCGGCTGGACACGCCCGTGCGGGTCGAGCACCGCGCGACACACTAGGCACGCCGGCATGCAGGAGGACCCGAGATGTCGACGACGCAACCCCGCACCACGCTGGCCACGGTGGCCGCGTCCGCGGGTGTCTCGGTCGCGACGGTCTCGAAGGTGCTCAACGGCCGCCGCGACGTCGCCCCGGCGACCCGCGCCCGGGTGCAGGAGATGCTCCGCGCCCACGACTACGGCGGCCGGCTGAAGACCATCGAGCGACACCCGACCATCGAGCTGACCTTCCGCGGCAAGATCGGCTGCCTACTCCTCCGAGATCGTCCAGGGCGTCGCTGCCGCCGCCGCCGAGCTCGGTGTGGCGGTGACCGATCGGCGTGAAGTCGGTCGACCAGCGACCCTCGGCGAAGGCTCGAGGCCGCCACCTGGGCCCGCAACCTCGCCGTCAACGGGCGCCGGGCCGTGATCGCGGTGACCGACGAGCTCGGACACGACGAGATCGCCGCGCTCGCCCGCATGCGGCTTCCGCTGGTCGTGATCGACCCGATGAACGTCCCTTCGCGCGACATCGTCAGCGTGGGGTCGACCAACTTCCGGGGCGGTCAGGCAGCGGCCCGGCACCTCGTGGACCTCGGGCACCGGCGCATCGCCTATCTGGGCGGCCGGGCGTCGGCGGAGTGCAGCCAGGCGCGCCTGGCCGGCTTCCGCTCCGCGCTCGAGGAGGCCGGCGTCGAGCTGCCGGAGGAGTACGTGCACAGCACCGAGGACTTCCACTACGAGAACGGCCTCCACGGGGCGCCCCGGCTGCTGTCGCTTGCGCAACGGCCGACTGCGATCTTCGCGGCGAGTGACGAGCTCGCATGTGGCGCCATCGAGGCGGCCCGCTCGGTCGGCATCTCGGTGCCCGACGACCTCAGCATCGTCGGCTTCGACGACACCGAGATCGCCCGCATCGCCTCGCCGCCGCTGACCACGGTGCGCCAGCCGCTGCAGGAGATGGGTGCGGTCGCGCTGCGCACGGTCGCTCCGCCTGGTCGCCGGCGAGAAGATCGACTCCAACCACGTCGAGCTGGCCACCGAGCTCGTCGTACGCGCTTCAACCGCGGCCCCCTCTTGAACCGCCAGGGCAATTCGCGCACGTATCGTTTCGGCGTGGGAACTGACGTAGTGGCGTCTGCAACCAGCGCGAGTCGCTCCGTCCGTTTCCCCACGTCACCTCTGTTCGCCTGGGAACCCGACGGCCCAGTGATTCGTGATTATCAGGCCTCGCAGAGCCCGACGAACGCCCGCAGCTAGACCTGCTCACGCACCCAGACCCGCTGCCGACCGAGCGGTGCATAGCCGGCAGCCACCATCGCGCTCAGGTCGGCTCCCTGGGCGAAAGTCGGTGACCGAGGATCCGGGTGCACACTGTCGACCAGCTGGTTGGAGGCCCGAGGGCGACAGCACTATTGGAACCTTCCCAGAGACCGAAGTACGCGCGCCCCACATTCCCGGCTGATGATGGAGCCGTGCTCTAGATCGTCCGACGTTGGCCACGTGGGCCAGGTTCCTGCAGCGACACGGTGCTCCTCGAACGGTGGCGCCTTACCGACTCACCCGGCTGTCGAGGTCGCCGACGATGCCACGGACGGTCTGCTCGTCCGGGGCGCCGGGATCGTCCACCGGCCAGTCGACGTAACTTCACACCCGGCACATAGGGGCGTCAGGAGGCGGTGAGTAGTGGTGCGGTTTCGATTCGCGAGGTGAGTTTCGGCGACGAATCGGGCGATGGTGCCCATGTCGGACAATGCAGTGAGAAGGGCGACTGATGAGGGGTTCCCGCGTCGTTGGGACAGTCGTACGGTGAGCGAGTCGATGCTCGTGTGGCACCGATCCGTGGTCGGGGTCGCGATCGCGGCATTGGCCGTGTGACAAAGGAGTCACCTGGATGTTGTCTGCCCTCGCCCTCAAGTACAAGGCTCGTTCACGCGTACGGATCGGCCTGCTGGTTGTCGCAGCCCTTGCGCTCGCTCCGGTGGCCATGTTGCCGGCTCATGCGGCCACGTCGGCTGGTGACGGTCCCGTCAGTGTCGACGCGCCGTACACGAAGGCCAACGCCCGCCCGATCACGCCGGGCGACGCCATCGCGCCGTGCGGCACCAACCGCCGCCAGCAGAACGAGCCGACCTCCGCGGTCGACCCCACGCAGCCCCAACATCGTGACGTCGGGCTCCAACGACTACTGCACGGTCGAGGTCGCCGGCGGCACCTGGACCGGCTACTACCGCAGCACCGACGGCGGCCGCACCTGGACCGACTCCCTGCTGCCGGGCTACCCGACCGACAACTCGCCCGAGGGCCAGGCCAGCCCGCTGCAGCAAGCGGGCATCACGCAACGCCGGCGACCCGGTGCAGGCCTGGGACCTCCACGGCCGCCTGTTCTACATGGGCAACGCGTTCAACCGCGTGGCCCCGCAGAACGGCGCGGTCTGGATCGCGACCTACGACCAGCACGCCGCGCACTACGTGCGCACCCGCATCGTCGCCAAGGGCGACGCCCGCCCTCAACGGCAAGTTCAACGACAAGACCGCGATCGAGGTCGACCGCGGCGTCAACAGCCCGTACGCAGGGCAACGTGTACGGCGCGTGTCAGCGTGTTCCAGGGCAACGGCAACAACGAGATCAAGTTCGTCCGCTCCACCGACCACGGCGCGACGTTCAGCAACGCCGACCCGCATCTCCGAGGGGTCCCAGGACAACCAGTTCGCCGACATCGCGGTCACCAGCAACGGCACCGTCTACGTCGTCTGGAACGGCTTCGTCGGCAGCCGGGCCACGCGGCCGCGACGCGATGCTCTTCGTGAAGTCCACCGACGGCGGCAGGCAGCTTCACCAAGCCGCGCGGTGGCCGCCGACTTCGACGGCTTCGACGCCGCCGACACCGCCGGTGACCCCGAGGCGGCGGCGGAGGCGCACGAGCAGGCCTTCGAGCACGCCGACGGTCCCGGAGTCCGAGCGAGGAGCCGAGCTCGGCCGGCGACTCGCGCGACTGCGGCTCCGGCCCCTTCGCCTGCGTGAGCGGCTTCGTGTTCTTCCGCCACGACAGCCAGCCGCGCATCACCGCCGACCCGAAGGGCAACCCGAACACGGCTGTGGATGGTCTACGACGCCTCGGTGCCCTCCACCGAGGTCGCCGTCGACGTCGACGTACAACACGGCACCGGTGGCCGCGGACGGCACGCTGCGGGTCGGCCCAGGGCGTCGATCTACCTCACGCAAGTCCAGCCAACGGCGGCGCCGACCTGGATCACGCCGACCCGGCTGGCCCCGGAGGCCATCGGGCACCAGTTCTTCCCGGACATCAACGCCGACGGCGGCAGGCTCTTCGCGATCTGGCACGACAGCCGCAACGACCCCGGGCTACAGCGTGCAGAACCCGCCGGGCAACGCGACGGCCAAGGACGCGAGCGGGCTTCCACCTGCCACCGTCGGACTCGACACCTACGGCGCCTCCTCGAGTCGACGGCGGCGCCACCTGGTCGCAGGCGCAGACTGTCCACGCGCAGCGCAGATGCCCAACTACGAGATGTTCGGCGACCGGCGGGTGCCCTTCCACGGCGACTACAACTACGTCTCGAGCGTGGACGCCTTCGCCTACGGCACATGGACCGACACCCGCGAGGTGCGTCCGGCGACGACCCGCGCTACGAGGGCGGCGAAGGCTTCGACGTGTTCCAGTGCCGCACCGCCGGCGCCGACGGCACCTTCGGACCCGACACCTGCCCCAACGCCGGAGGCCTCGACCAGGACATCTACGGCGCGGGCATCACCCCCTAGTCACGGATCGGGGGTGCGGGCGGTTGCTCGCACCCCTGACCCTTGTTCCCGTGCGCTTGGCCCGCGGCCACCGTGCCACGGAAGTAGCGTGCCGCGGTCGTGCGGCCGTCGTCCATTGCTGCTCTGACCTCCACGAGATCAAGGCGCCGGCTCCGCCGGCGCGCGGCCTGCGGTGCGCCGCCGGCGCGCCGTCCTCGGCCGCGCTGAGCGAATCGCAAGGCGGATCATTCTCGGGTCCAGGCGTGTACTCCCGGTGTACCCCGACCCCTGACTCACCACATCGACACCTCGTCTGACCTGCGGAAACGGGATGCGTCGGCTGCGCTCGCCGGACATCAGGCTTGGTCCTGCTCGGAACGTGTGCCCCATGTGTGCCCCCGGCTGTTCAGGCGGTCGAGGCCGGCTCGGAGGATGATGGCCTCCCTATCCTCAGCCGCAGGGCGGGTCGGAGGCGGCCCGCACGCACGCCGTCGGACCCGCGACAGGGGTCGCGAATATCGGTATTGATGTGGTTAAGTGGGTCCGATCCCGCTGGAAATCGGCAGGCGACACCCCGGGCCCAGACCTCGCCCATCCGCAGAGCGAGGTCCGAAATGCCGGCCACAGTCGTTGGACGCCGAAGCTCTGTGTTCCCATTCGGCCGCTCCCGGGTCGGTCGCTGGCCGCACGTACACAACGAGGGGATCCGCAGCCGGCGCCGGGGACGCGAAAGGCTGACGAGGCGGCGAGGACACGACCGCCGGGCCTCCCGGCCTGAGAGGTCGGCGTGACCGCGCTCCTACGTGCGCTCCTTGAGCGAATGGTCTCCCATGAGGTCGCCCGCAACAACGCCGCCCAGGCTTCTTACGGCTGGCCCATGATCGCCGCGAGCTCGAGGACGTCGAGGCATTCCTCAGCCAGCACCTGCGAGATCAGGCCAACGGGCAGCAGCCAAGGTCCGCTGGATTGCCTGCTGATCCGGCATCGGCACGAGCCGAACTTCATGACGTCGAGACCCAGCGCGCCATTACGCATGGCGGGTGAGGACCACGGTGGCGTGGACGAGGAGACGGAGGCCACTCGTCCACGCCACCGTGAGTTGTTGTTTCGAGTCGTACACCACCTCACGCGACTCGACCGGGCGCCGGTGCCCCAGCAGCGACCAGCCGCCTGTCTTGCGTGGTCCGCGCAGGAGCCCCCTCGTTCCAACGGTCGATGGTTTGGAGGACCCAGAAGAGGCCGAGCCAGGAGATCATCCACGCCTCCAGCCAGAACACCCGATGGGTGGCGAACCCGTCCGAGCCGTTTCTGGTCTCGACGAAGATCGCGACCGCGCCGACGACCATGAGCACGGCGATGGCCCAGTACGTCCACGCCCACCTGAGGCTCCTTGGCTCCTTGGCCTCCTTGATGCCGTGGTGCTTCTGCAGCGCGACCGTGACGACGACGCAGACGATGAAGATGAACATGACCGTGGCCGACCAACCGTGGGCGTTGTCGAAGAACCACTCGCGGTCGTTCGCGAACTTCCAAAGGCCTGCGACCCAGAGTGCTGAGGCTGCAGCGATCGGGCCCCAGTAAGCGCGCGGGTGCTCGGTGATGGACGCGCATGTCTCCTCACCGCGTGGGACGCCGCTCGTCGCCGCCGTCCTGTTTCGGACGTGTGCGACTGCGCCGACGGCGATCAGGATGAGGAGGACGGCGCCGGCGACGATGAAGTACGCCAGCATGTTGTTGACGATCGCGTCCTGGCTGGCTTCGATGACTCGGGTTTGCTGCCGGTTCGTGGTGACCGCGGCACCGGTTGCGGTGTCCAGGCCGCACTTGTTTGTCTTGGCGGTGGGCACGAACGCGACGACGGGCGCCAGCATTCCGGCCAGGTTCAGATAGCTGTCCTCGAGTGGGGTCTTGCCCCACAGGACGATCATGGCCAGGCCCAGAGCGACGAGCGAGCCGACGAACACCGATTGCACGGACGTGTAGTAGTAGGCGCTGATGGAGCCTTGGAGGCAGTCGCCGGCGACGTGGTATTCGCGGATCAGCGATGCGGCCAGAATGGCAATCATCGCGACCACGCTGAGCCGGACGAACATGTAGGTGCGGCGCGCCGAGCTGGGTGGCTGTCGCCTTTGGTCGCCGCCCATTGCGCGCACATGTGCATGCGTGCGTTCCATCGTGGTCATCCCGTCAGCTCCTCTCCCCATTCCCCCGGGGCCGATTGGGTCTTGACTGCCTCCGGCACGGCAGGGTGGTCCGACTGGTCCACCAGTTGGACAGCGGGACCGAACATCCCCTGGATGATCGCCAAGGTGTTGTCGAGGAGCGTGCGAGACGCGATCGGCTCCAGGACGTCGGCGAGCGTCGGGATGCCCATGTCGATGCGTGCGGCGAACCGCACACGCGCCCCGCCCTCCGCCGTCGGCCGGACCTCCCAGCTGCCCTCGAACTGGTCGACGTCCCCCTCGATCTGCTTGAACGTGATCGTCCTGGTGGCTCGCGACAGCGTGTCCTCCTCGGTCCAGCGCAGAAGGCCGTTACGGAAGGCGACCTCCCACGTCGAGTGCTGTGTCGACGGTCCGGCTTCGCGTGACGACGACGCTTCGAACGGCTGCGCTGTGCTTCGGGTAGGAGGCGAAGTCGGCGATGGAGGCGAACGCCTCGCCGCCGCTTCGGTGGGCGATGATGACGGTCAGGGAAACGATTCGCATGATGTGCTCCGGTGGATGTAGGGACAGGGAGGTCGGCGTGTGATGGGTGGCCGCGCGTCATGCCGCGTGACGGCTGCTTGCAGGTCGTGGATGGCGGCGAGCGAGGTCAACTGCGGACTCCCGCATGGCCGTCGAGAGCCAGGCGAGGTCGTCCTCGTCGAGGGTTGCGGGCGGTGTCAAGCGGACGACTGAGTGCGTATTGAGCGAGTGGGAGGTCACCACGCGCTGCTCGAGCATGGCCATGAGGAACTCCGTAGCGACGGACGCCTCGGTGAAGTCGAGGCCGACGAGCAGCCCGCGGCCGCGGACCTCGCGCACCAGCCAGGGACAGTGCTCACCGAGGATTTCGCTCGCGGCGGCCTTGATGCGATCCCCGAGCTCGGCCGATCTCCGCACCAGGCCCTCGTCACGGATGGTCCGGATCGTGGCCGTCACCGCGGCTGCCGCCAGCGGGTTCCCGCCGTACGTGGAGGAGTGCAGCAGCGGATCGGCATCGAGGGGGGCGAAGACCTCGGAGGTGGCGATCACGGCCCCGACCGGCATGACTCCGCCGGACAGCACTTTGCCCGAGAGCAGGACGTCGGGGCGAACGTTTTCGGCGTCGGCGCCCCACCACGTGCCGAGGCGCCCCAGGCCGGTCTGTATCTCGTCGAGCACCAGGAGTGCACCCGCGGCCGTGCACAACCTGCGAACCTCGGACAGGTAGCCCGCTGGCGGGATGACGACGCCGCCCTCGCCCTGGACCGGCTCGAGGATCACGGCGGTGCCGGAGCCGTCGCGTGCGAGCGCCGTGGCGAGCACCTCGGCGTCGCCGAACGGGACGAACTCGACTCCCGGCACCAGCGGTCGGAACGGTGCCCGGTATACCTCGCGCCCGGTGACCGAGAGCGCGCCGAGGGTCTTCCCGTGGAAGCCGCCCGTCGTCGCGACGACTCGTGTGCGCCCGGCGAGGCGGGCCAGCTTGAGCCCGAGCTCCGTGGCCTCCGCGCCGGAGTTGGTCAGCACGACATGGTCGAGACCTCGTGGTGTGATCGACGCGAGCGTCTCGGCAGCCTCCGCGAGCTGTGGGGTGAGGAAGAGCCTCGTCGCGAGCGTGTGCGTGTCGAGCTGGCGCCGCACCGCATCGACGACGGCCGGGTGGCGGTGCCCGAGAAGGAACACGCCGTACCCCCCGCAGTTCAGGTATGGGGTGTCGTGTTCGTCGTACACGCGCGTGCCCGAGGAACGGACTTCGAGGGGCGCGCCGAGGATCTCGGCGATCGTGGCGAGTGACGTGCTGACGTGCGCCCGGTACCGGGTGAGGACCGTCGCGCGGTCGGCTGTCTGGCTGGGGTGTGGCGCGACGGCCTGGTCGCTGCTCATGCCACTGCCCGGGTCGTGCGGGTCTGCTCGCGGGTGGTGTACCAGTGGACGAGGCTGCGCCTGAGGCTCTCGGCGAGGTCGGGCAGGACGGTGATCCCTTGTTCTTCGAGGGCGGGGAGCGAGGACGGCATGGGCTCGTCCCGGTCGAGGTAGACGGCGAAGAAGTCGAGCAGTCGGGTGATGGTGGTGCGCATGGTCGCAGGCAGTTCTGGTAGGAACACCGGGGCGATGATCCGGTCGAACTGTTCGGGTGAGACGAAGCGTGGTGTGTCGACCTTGATGCCCAGCTGGCGTCCGGTCGCGATGAGGACGTCCACGGCCTGGGCGAGGGTCAGTGCTTGTGGTCCGGCGGTGACCCACAGTTCCTCGCCGATGCGTTCGTGTTCCACGATGCCGGCGATGGTGTCGGCGACGACGTCTTGGGGGATGAAGTCGAAGGGCCAGGACGCGCCGAACGGGAGGATCGGGGCGATGCCTGACAGCACGGCACCGGCCGCGCGGTGCAGCCCCTGGGCCGAGGACATGGCGCCGGTGCGTGAGTCGCCGATGACGATCGAGGGGCGCACGAGGCTGTGCCCCACGCCGCTGGCCTTGACGACGGCTTCCGCCGCGCGTTTGGAGGCGGCGTATCGCGCGGCGATGTGTCCGCGCTGACCTTCGCCGCGTGCATCCAGGTAGGCGGTGCTGACGTGCACGAAATGCGCCCCCGCCGCGTGGGCCATGGCGAGCGCGTGCTCGGTGCCGTCGACGTTGACGCGTTGCAGTGTCTCGTCGGGGCCGGTGAAGTCTGTCAGTGCCGCGGCGTGCACGACCGCGTCGATGCGGGCGGCCAGTTCGCGGTACTCCCGGGCGCCGAGCCCCAGGTCGGGTCGTGCCACGTCGCCCTGGACGGTGCTGAGGTTGCCGGCGTGGGGCTTGGGGGAGGGTGTGCCCATGACTGCGCGGTGGGTGAGGCAGATGACGTCTGCTGCTCCGTGGTCGAGGAGCCGCGGGACCAGGGCCTGACCGACGACACCGGTGGCGCCGGTCACCAGGACGGTTCGGCGCTCGGGGCCGGATCGCGGCATCGGATCCGTCGTTCGACGAGACGTTGTGGTCATGAGGTTCTCCTTGGGCTAGGGGACGAACCGTGATCGCCCGGTGGGACGTCGCCAGAGAGCTGGCCACGCGGACCCGGGAACGGGGTTCGTCTGCACAAGGGGGAGCACCGGGCAGCAGCCGCTGATACCAACTCGCCCGAACACGATCCACGCCGGCCCGATCGGCCTGGAGTGCTTCTTTGACTTCCTGGTCAACCGCAAGCAGCTCGAACGCGTCGGCGTCAGCCTTGACCACGTCGACCGGCGTACCTGGTCTGAACGCTGGCGGGCCTGGGTGGCCGGCGATCGAGCCATGACCCGGCGACCATCGCGCTGCGGCTCGGCACCGTCAAAGCGGTCTATGAACGCCGCCGCCACTACGCCCTTGGCTGCCCAGGCGATCGAGCGTCCGCGCCTCTGGCTTCGACGAGTTCAACACGAAACACAGCCACGCTGCCTGCTACGCCCGTGTTCTACAGCCTGCACCACGGACAGGCCACAGCCCTTCCGTCTGCACCGTCGCAATAGTCCTGAAGCTGGGAGCACGCACCGTCGACCGGGTGGGGGGAGTGCTCAGGCGGCCACCTGTGCGGTGGTCTGTGCGGAGGCGGGGTCCTTCTCGTCTTGGTTCGTGCGTCCGGCACCCACGGCCTGGTAGACGTGGCCGAGGTGGGTCACTTTGCCGTCCCAGGCACGTACCGGTTTCGGCCGGGCGAGCTCGGGGTGGTCCGTGCGGGCGACACCGACGATCTCGGCGGCCATCTCGTGCAACAGCCCCAGGTTCCCGCGCAGCAGCTTGGCCACCCCGCTGGGGGGCTGTTCGGTGAGATGGGAGATCAGCTCCCAGGCCGTCTCCACCTTGCTGGGGTCGATGAAACCGCTGTGGACCTCGCCCCGATCCACCTCGTCCCAGGAGCGGAAGAAGGCCTGCATCGCCTCGTTCAGCGCGACGGCCCTGTCCAGCGTGCGGCGAGCCGCGACGAGTGTCGGGATCGAGGTCAACTTGCCGGCGAAGTAGAGCGGCCCAGCCAGTGACCAGTAGTAGCAGATGTCCCAGAGGACCTTGACCGGCATCACCTTCGCGTTCCCGAACAACGGGTACTGGCCCTGGTAGATGCTCAGGCCGGTGCTGAACAGCGTCTGGTAGACCATCTCGAACAGCTTCGTGGCGATCCGGATGCCGTGGCCCGTCGAGCTGCCGGCGGACGAGCTCGGTGATGTAGGTGTTGCTGATTGCGATGAAGTCGCTGCCCGGGGAGTAGAACGGGTCCAGGAACATGCCGGCGTCACCGGTGCATGCCCAGCGATTCGCCGAGAACACCTGCTTGCTGCCGTGCGAGAAGTGCTTGAGCACCTTGTAGTCCTGCAGTGAGGCACCACCGGCGAGTGCGTCTCGGACGGCCTTCGCGACCAGCGGCTCGTGCACGTCGAGCCAGTCCATGGACTTGTCGAAGGTGGGGAACTGATCGAGTGAGAAGTGCGAGGGGTCGGTCACGATCCCGATGCTCGTGGACCCGGACGCCAGCGGGATCAGCCACACCCAGTAGCCGCGGCCCATGATGTGGTTGGTCGAGAGGTAACGGGGCTCGCCATTCGCCATCCGCTCGTGCCACCCCGGGGCGTCGCTGAAGGTCTCGACGTCGACGACGGCATCGACCCGGAACCATGCTGCGTTGGGGTCGTGAGCGACTTCGCGGGTCAGGTCGAGCTGATGACGCAGGATCGCCCGCCGGCCCGAGGCGTCCAGCACCCACCGGGTTCGTACCGTGGTCGGGCCAGCTCCCCCGCCCAGTCCGACCGTGACCTCGTGGTCCGCGGCTCCCTCGCCGAGGGTGACCGTCGTGACCCGCGCCCCGTCGACCAAGGTGATGCCGAGCTCAACTGCCTGCTGTGCCAGGTAGTTCTCGAAGATCCCGCGGTCGAGCTGGTACGAATCCGCCGTCGGGGCTACGGACCAGCCCCACTCGAGGCCGGTCTCCATCGAGGCCTTCGGTTCGGGCGTCCAGAAGAACCGCAACCCGTTCTTCGGGAGCTGGTCGGTCAGGATGTGCTCCTTGAGGCCGAGAATGTTGGTGAAGTACTCCGCGGAGATCTCCACCGTGGACTCGCCGACCTTGTGCGCGGCCTCCGGCATCGGGAAGGACCGGCGTTCCAGCACCAGGATGCTGGTATTCGGTCGGGCCTGGCGCAACTGCAACGCCAAGGTGAGCCCGGCGAGGCCGCCGCCGAGCACCACGGCGTCGTACCGCGCGGCGAGGCTCCTGGTGCACTCCGCGACGGATCCTCATGCCGCCACCGCGATCCTTGTCGCCTCGAAGCACAGCACGCCGTCGTCGACAGGATCGTCGAGCAGCATCTTGGAGTCCTTCTCGTAGTCCATCAGCACCTTCCACGGCAGCTTCGATCCCTGACGGGGCATGTAGTCCTTGGCGCGCTGCACGTAACCGGACTGCAGCTGCCCGAACACGATGTCGTCCGTCGCGCAGCCCTCGACGTCACGCGGCGTCGCCACCGTGTAGCCGTTGTCGTCCATGTGCTTGAACAGCCGGCACAGGTAGGCGCCGGCGATGTCGGACTTCAGCGTCCACGGTGCGTTGGCGTAACCGAAGACGCACGCCATATTGGGGATGTCCTGCACCAGCACAGCCTTGTAGGTCATCCGCTCGTGCACCTCACGCGCCTCACCGTCGACCGACAGGTGCATGCCACCCAGCATCTGGACGTTCAGACCGGTCGCCGTGACGACGATGTCCGCCTCGAGTTCCCGCCCGGACTTCAGCGAGATTCCCGTCTCGGTGAATGTTTCGATCTGATCGGTGACCACTGACGCCTCACCCGACGCGAGCACCTTGAACAGATCGCCGTCGGGCACCGCACACAGCCGCTCGTCCCACGGCATGTACTTCGGCGTGAAATGACTCATGTCGAACCCGGGCCCGACCTGGCGGCGTACCTGCCACAGCAGGAACCGGCGCATCAGCTTCGGCCAGCGACGGCACGCCTTGTACAGCTGGCGCTGGATCACGATGTTGCGCTTGCGCCCCAACTCGTAGACCCACGTCTGCGGCAGGAAGCGACCCAGCACCTCGGAGATCTTGTCGTACTCGGGTATCGACACCACGTACGACGGCGAGCGTTGCAGCATCGTGACGTGCCCGGCGTCGCCGGCTATCGCCGGCACCAGCGTGACCGCCGTTGAGCCGCTGCCGATCACGACGACCTTCTTGCCGCGGTAGTCCAGGTCTTCCGGCCAATGCTGGGGGTGCACGTTGCGCCCCGTGAACCGCTCCACGCCCGGGAAGGTCGGCAGATAGCCGGCGTCGTAGCTGTAGTAGCCGGTGCAGCTGATCAGGTAGCCGCACGTGTAGTGGCGGGTCTCGCCGGTTGCCTCGTGCACGGCGGTGACGCGTCCAGCGGCTCTCGGCGCTGGACCAGTCCGCGCCGAGGATCTTCAGCCCGTACTGGATCTTCTCGTCGATGCCGTGCGCCGCGGCGGTGTCGGCGATGTACTGGCGGATCGACGGGCCATCGGCCAGCACCTTCAGCTCGCGCCACGGACGGAACTTGTACCCGAAGGTGAGCATGTCGAAGTCGCAGCGGATTCCCGGGTATCGAAACAAGTCCCAGGTGCCGCCCATCCGCGCGCGCCGCTCGAGCACAGCGACGGTCTTGTCGGGGAACTGGGCCGTCAGCTGGCAGGCGGTGCCGATCCCGGACAGGCCGGCACCGATGATCAAGACGTCGAAATGCTGTGCAGTCATGGCTGGAAACCTCGAATTCCCCTCGTTGCAAGAACTGTCAGTAGGAGGAGGCCCGGACATGGTGCTTGATACCCCCAAGGCCACGGTGGTCCTCCTCATTCGCGAGCCCTGACACGGATGTTCACGCAGCATGTTCGGGTGGCTGATCTCGTGGCGCAGTCAGAAAATGACCCGCCCGGTCGACATCGGGTAGACGTCGACCGGGCGGGGTGGGGCTGCTCAGGCGGCCACTTGTCCGGTGGTCTGTGCGGATGCCGGGTCCTTCTGGTCTGTGTTGATGCGTCCGGCAGCCACGGCCTGGTAGACGTGGCCGAGGTGGGTCACCTTGCCGTCCCAGGCGCGTACCGGTTTCGGTCGGGCGAGCTCGGGGTGGTCCGTGCGGGCGACACCGACGATCTCGGCGGCCATCTCGTGCAGCAGCCCCAGGTTCCCGCGCAGCAGCTTGGCCACCCCGCTGGGGGGCTGTTCGGTGAGATGGGAGATCAGCTCCCAGGCCGTCTCCACCTTGCTGGGGTCGATGAAACCGCTGCGGACCTCGCCCCGGTCCACCTCGTCCCAGGAGCGGAAGAAGGCCTGCATCGCCTCGTTCAGCGCGACGGCCCTGTCCAGGGTGCGGCGGGCGGCGACCAGGGTCGGGATCGAGGTCAGCTTGCCGGCGAAGTAGAGCGGCCCGGCCAGTGACCAGTAGTAGCAGATGTCCCAGAGGACCTTGACCGGCATCACCTTCGGGTTCCCGAACAGCGGGTACTGGCCCTGGTAGATGCTCAGGCCGGTGCTGAACAGCGTCTGGTAGACGGTCTCGAACAGCTTCGTGGGGATCCGGATGCCGTGGCCGTCGAGCTGGCCGGCGGACGAGCTCGGTGATGTAGGTGTTGCTGATCGCGATGAAGTCGCTGCCCGGCGAGTAGAACGGGTCCAGGAACATGCCGGCGTCACCGGTGCACGCCCAGCGATTCGCCGAGAACACCTGCTTGCTGCCGTGCGAGAAGTGCTTGAGCACCTTGTAGTCCTGCAGTGAGGCGCCACCGGCGAGGGCGTCTCGGACGGCCTTCGCGACGAGCGGCTCGTGCACGTCGAGCCAGTCCATGGCCTTGTCGAAGGTGGGGAACTGATCGAGCGAGAAGTGCGAGGGGTCGGTCACGATCCCGATGCTCGTGGAACCGGACGCCAGCGGGATCAGCCACACCCAGTAGCCGCGGCCCATGATGTGGTTGGTCGAGAGGTAACGGGGCTCGCCGTTCGCCATCCGCTCGTGCCATCCCGGGGCGTCGCTGAAGGTCTCGACGTCGACGACGGCATCGACCCGGAACCACGCTGCGTTGGGGTCGTGGGCGACGTCGCGGGTCAGGTCGAGCTGGTGACGCAGGATCGCCCGCCGGCCCGAGGCGTCCAGCACCCACCGGGTCCGGACCGTGGTCAGGTCAGCTCCGCCCAGTCCGACCGTGACCTCGTGGTCCGCGGCTCCCTCGCCGAGGGTGACCGTCGCGACCCGCGCCCCGTCGACCACCGTGATGCCGAGCTCGACTGCCCGCTGGGCCAGGTAGTTCTCGAAGATGCCGCGGTCGAGCTGGTACGAATCCGCCGGCGAGACCACCGCCGAAACCCAGCTCGAGGCCGGTCTCCATCGAGGCCTTCGGTTCGGGCGTCCAGAAGAACCGCAACCCGTTCTTCGGGAGCTGGTCGGTCAGGATGTGCTCCTTGAGGCCGAGAACGTTGGTGAAGTACTCCGCGGAGATCTCCACCGTGGACTCGCCGACCTTGTGCGCGGCCTCCGGCATCGGGAAGGACCGGCGTTCCAGCACCAGGATGCTGGTGTTCGGCCGGGCCTGGCGCAGCTGCAACGCCAGGGTGAGCCCGGCGAGGCCGCCGCCGAGCACCACGGCGTCGTACCGCGCGGCGAGGCTCCTGGTGACAGGGACCGGGGTGGATGCGGACTGGGATGGCATGGAATCCTCCTGGAACTTCGGATGGTCGTGGAACGGCGTGATCGGGCGTGTCACAGGGAACGAGCGCTCGCAGCGGCATCTGATACCGCGAGAGGGCGTCGGGAGTTGCGGGTGCTGGGCAGGATCAGGGCCAGGAGCGGCGTCGTGGCCGCGGTGGTCACGAGGGCCATGACGACGAGCAGTCCGTAGAGGTCGTGGGGGATCGCGCCGAGCTGCAGGCCGATCCCGAGGATGACGAGCTCCGTGAGCCCGCGTGTGTTCATGAGCACGCCCAGCGCTGTGGAGTCTCTCCACGTCATGCCCAGACTTCGTGCGGTGACGCTGATCGCGCCGAACTTCCCGCCGACTGCTGCGAGCATGATGAGACCGAATGCCCCCCAGGCTGCTCGCGGATCGCCCGCTACTGCCCAGAGGTCGGTGTGCAGTCCCGTCGCCGCGAAGAAGGCCGGCAGGAGCAGGACTGACGTGAGCGTCCCGATCCGGCTGTGGAGGGCTTCGACGACGGGCATTTGCAGCGGCAACACCGCACCGAACATGAAGGCACCGAAGATGGCGTGGATGCCGATCGTCTCCGTGGTCCATGCGGAGGCGAGCAGGCCGACGACCACCAGAGCCATGGCGCTCGGAGTGACGCGTTCGTCTGGCATCAAGCGAGACACCACGCGCCGCAGGAGCGGACGCACCGCGACAATCATCACGAGCGCGAAGCCGACGGCCAGCGCGCCGGTCATGGCCGCGTCCGCTGGCGAGGTAGCTCGCACCAGGGCGATGACGGCCGCCAGCAGGAACCACGCAGTCACGTCGTCAACCGCAGCGCACGTGAGCGCCAGGGCGCCCAGCGGGCGCCGGGCGAGGCCGCGCTCGGCCAGGATCCTCGCCAGGACCGGGAATGCCGTGATGGCCATGGATGCCCCGAGGAACAGGGCGAAGGGCGCGAATGCCACTCCATCGCCGAAGGTGGGGTGGAGCGCGAGCGCGATCCCGACGCCGAAGGTGAACGGCACCACCATGCCCACGTTCGACAACACAGCGGCTTGGTGACCCTGCCGCCGTACGAGGGACGTGTCCAGCTCGAGCCCGACGAGGAACATGAACAGCACCAGCCCGAGCTGCGCGAAGGCATCCAGCGCCGGCAGCGCATCCGCGGGGACCAGCCAGGCGGACACGCCCGGCGCCAGAGCGCCGAGCACGGTCGGCCCCAGCAGGAAGCCGCCGACGATCTCACCGACGACACGCGGCTGTCCGATGCGCAGGGCCAGCGCACCCGTGACTCGGGCCACCGCGACGACGACCAACGCGGCGAGCAGCACCTTGGCCAACAGGTCACCGTGGCCTGCGGCGCCCGCCGAGGCGGTCCGGCCGTCGACCGCGCCGACGTTGCTCGCTCCCAGATCGAGGGCGAGACGGACGAGCAGCACCCCGACTCCAACGACCGCCAGTTGGACCGCCGTGAGCCGAACGACTCGCCGCCGCCTCGCCGACCGGGTGAGGACGGTCGCGCGGTCGGCTGTCTGGCTGGGGTGTGGCGCGAGGGCCTTGTCGCTGCTCATGCCACTGCCCGGGTGGTGCGGGTCTGCTCGCGGGTGGTGTACCAGTGGACGAGGCTGCGCCTGAGGCTCTCGGCGAGGTCGGGCAGGGCGGTGATTCCTTGTTCTTCGAGGGTGGGGAGCGAGGACGGCATGGGTTCGTCCCGGTCGAGGTAGACGGCGAAGAAGTCGAGCAGTCGGGTGATGGTGGTGCGCATGGTCGCGGGCAGCTCGGGTAGGAACACCGGGGCGATGATCCGGTCGAACTGTTCGGGTGAGACGAAGCGTGGTGTGTCGACCTTGATGCCGAGCTGGCGTCCGGTCGCGATCAGGACGTCCACGGCCTGGGCGAGGGTCAGTGCGTGTGGTCCGGCGGTGACCCACAGTTCCTCGCCGATGCGTTCGTGTTCCACGATGCCGGCGATGGTGTCGGCGACGACGTCTTGGGGGATGAAGTCGAAGGGCCAGGACGCGCCGAAGGGGAGGATCGGGGCGATGCCTGACAGCACGGCACCGGCCGCGCGGTGCAGCCCCTGGGCCGAGGACATGGCGCCGGTGCGGGAGTCGCCGATGACGATCGAGGGGCGCACCAGGCTGTGCCCCACGCCGCTGGCCTTGACGACGGCTTCCGCCGCGCGTTTGGAGGCGGCGTATCGCGCGGCGATGTGTCCGCGCTGACCTTCGCCGCGTGCGTGCAGGTAGGCGGTGCTGACGTGCACGAAATGCGCCCCGGCCGCGTGGGCCAGGGCGAGCGCGTGCTCGGTGCCGTCGACGTTGACGCGGTGCAGTGTCTCGTCGGGGCCGGCGAAGTCTGTCAGTGCCGCGGCGTGCACGACCGCGTCGATGCGGGCGGCCAGTTCGCGGTACTCCCGGGCGCCGAGCCCCAGGTCGGGTCGTGCCACGTCGCCCTGGACGGTGCTGAGGTTGCCGGCGTGGGGCTTGGGGGAGGGTGTGCCCAGGACGGCGCGGTGGGTGAGGCAGATGACGTCTGCTGCTCCGTGGTCGAGGAGCCGCGGGACCAGGGCCTGCCCGACGACACCGGTGGCGCCGGTCACCAGGACGGTTCGGCGCTCGGGGCCAGATCGCGGCGCCGGATCCGTCGTTCGACGAGACGTTGTGGTCATCAGGTTCTCCTTGGGCTAGGGGACGAACCGTGATCGCCCGGTGGGACGTCGCCAGAGAGCTGGCCACGCGGATCCGGGCTCGGGATTCGTCTGCACAAGGGGGAGCACCAGCGTAGCAGCCGCTGATACGAACGACGTGCGGCTGACGGGCGGGCCTCTGCCCTTGGGAACAAGTTCGCCCGCGGCGGTATCAGCGGTGTCCCTCTGCACTCCTATGCAGCATGACCACTTTCCGCCGCCGGCATCGGGAAGCCGCTGTAGCGATGAACTGCGCGCGCGCCGGTAGCGGTCCCCGCGCGCTGCGTCGGCGGGAGCGTGCTGCATGAGCACCACCGGCGCCATCCCTCCCGCGCCTCCCGAAAGCAGTGCCCAGGAGGCGCCGTCCCGGCGGTCTCGCGTGCGCAACGCAACGATCGGCATGCTGGCCGCAGCGACCGCCACGGCGACCATCGGCGCCGTTGCCCTCGCGACGCTCCGTAACGACCCGTCGACATGCCCGCGGGGGCACCGCACTCTCGACGTCGTGGCGTCCCCAGACATCGCCCCGGTGATCTCCGAGGTGGCTCGTACCGCGATCGCTGGCGGCTCCGCGTCCGCTGCTGATGGCTGCCTGACCGTGAGCGTGCGGGCCGAGGACCCCGCGATCACCTCGGTGGCGATCACCTCCGCGACGAAGGCCGTAGCCGCGAAGGCTGATTCCACGAGCCGTCGGACGTCCTCGGCCCCCACGATCCCCGACGTCTGGGTGCCCGACTCGTCGCTGTGGCTCCAGCGCACCGTCGTGCCGTACGCGAGGTCGGGAGGACCATCGATCGCCCTGTCACCCGTCGTGCTGAGCGTTCCTCAGTCCCTTGCGCGCTCGCTGGGTTGGCCAGCCGCGCCGGTGGCGTTCGGATCCGTCCTCGGCGCTTCGCTGCACGGGCTGCCCGTTCCGCTGCGCATCCCCGAGCCGAGTGGCTCCGCCGTGGCGACCGGCTCTCTCATCGCCGTTCAGCGGGCAGTGGCCGGCCGCCCGGACGCACCGACAGTGCTGGCTTCGGCACTGCGCAACAGCGGCCCGACCACCCTGACAAGCGCTGTCTCGGCGCCAGCGTCGTCCGGCGCCATCGAGGCCGAGGCCGCGACGAGCGGATCAGTCGTGCCGCGGTCCGAGCAGTCCCTCTGGTCGGCGCTCGCATCGTCCGCCTCTCGACCGGGGGTCGTGGCCGTGTACCCGACTTCTGGAGGCACGGTGCTGGACTACCCGTATCTCGCGCTGGGCGACCGGGCCGGGTCAGCGGAGAGCGCCGGTCGGCTGCTCGACGCCCTCCGCGCTCCCGCCGGGCAGGAGATCCTGCGCGACGCCGGCTTCCGGGACGCGAGCGGGGCCGCTGGCCGCCAGCTGAAGGAGATGCCGCTGCTCCGAGGCGCCCGGCGTGTGGTCGCCCAGGTCCCGTCGGCCGACGCGGTCGAGCACGCCGTCAATGCCCTTGCAGCGGTCAACCTCGGCACCCGCTTGCTCGCCGTGATCGACGTGTCGGGCTCCATGGCCGAACCGGTCCCGTCAGCTGGCGGCGCCCGGCGCATCGACCTGGTCAAGAAGGCCGCCGGCAACGGCCTCGCCCTGTACGACGACAGGGCCGAGATAGGCCTCTGGACGTTCTCGACGGACCTCACCCCGACCACGGACTATCGGGAGCTGGTTCCGATCGGTCCCCTTGGCGCCCGTCCGGGGGGACACAGCGGGCGGGAGATGCTCGCCCGATCCATCGGCGGCGTGGCCCCGGTGCGCGGTGGCTCCACGGGCCTCTACGACACGGTGCTCGCTGCCGTGCGGACCGTGCGCGCCGGCTGGCAGCCCGGCCGGGTCAACTCCGTGGTGGTGTTGACCGACGGGGAGAACGATGACCCGGCGGGGATCGGACTGGCTCGGCTGCTGACCACGCTCAAGGCGGAGGCCGACCCCGCGCGGCCGGTCCTTGTCATCGGCATCGCCTACGGCCCCGACTCCGACCAGGGCGCACTCGTCGCCATCAGCGCGATCACCGGCGGGACGGCCTACACCGCGGAGAACCCGGCCGATGTCGAGCGAGTGTTCCTCGACGCGACCGGTCGCCGATCCTGCCGTCCAGAATGCTGAGGCCCCGATGAGCCGCCGCCCCACGTACATGGGCTCAGCCATTGCTGCCGCCCGCAGTCTTCCCGAGCGTTCGCTCGCCCCGGCTCCGGCGCCCGACGAGGACGCCAAGCAGGCCGCCGCTCGCGGCGGCCTTGACCCGTCCGTCCCGCGCAGCGCTGACATGCCCCCCACCGGCCGGCGCACCACGGCTGGTTCGGCACGATCGGGGGTACTGGTCCGGCTCGGCCACGCGGTTGTGCGACACCGTCGCGCGGTCCTCACCGTTGTGCCCGTGGTCCTGCTCCTCGCAGCGCTCGGCGGCGCGGGAGTGATCAACGAGTTGCAGACGCAGGGATGGTTCGCCCCCTCCGACGAGTCGACCCGGGCGTCCGCCATGGTCGACGAGCGGTTCGAAGCGGGGCCGCCCAACGTCGTGCTCCTCGTCACGGCGTCGGAGGACGGTGGCGTGGACACGCCGGTCGCCGAAAGGGCGGGCCGGGAGCTCACGCAGAAGTTGGCCGCACGGCCGGGCGTCGACGGGGTCGCGTCGTACTGGACGCTCGGCAAGTCCGCGACCATGCGGTCCGCGGACGGCAGACAAGCCACCGTCACCCTCCGCGTCACCGGGGACGACGATCAAGTGACCGACCGGGTCTCCGCACTCGTTGCCGCCGCCGAGAACGACCCGGGCGCCCGGGAGGCCGGACTTCATGTGCAGGCTGGCGGCCAGCTCGCCGCCGAGCGGGAGACGGTCGAGCTGGTCGAGTCCGACCTGAGGCGCAGCGAGCTGGTCTCGTTCCCGTTTGTCGCCCTCGTCCTGCTCCTGGTGTTCGGCAGCGCGGTGGCGGCGTCCCTGCCCTTGACTGTCGGCCTCTTCGCCGCCGTCGGTACCCTCGCCGTGCTGCACGGCCTGACCATGGTCACCGATGTCTCGGTCTTCGCACTCAACATCACGACCGCACTCGGGTTCGGGCTGGCGGTCGACTACGGCCTGTTCGTCGTGACCAGGTTCCGAGAAGAGCTCGACGCCGGGCGGGCGCCGCACGACGCGGTGGTCGCCACCGTCGCAACCGCGGGCCGCACCGTCTTGTTCTCGGCCCTCACCGTGGCCATCTCGCTGTCCTCCCTACTCGTCTTCCCGCTCTACTACCTGCGCTCCTTTGCCTACGCGGGCGTGGCCGTCGTTGCGCTGGCGGCTGCTGCGGCCGTCATCCTCGTGCCCGCGCTGCTGGCTGTCCTCGGCCACCGCATCGACGCCTGGCCACTCCCGAGGCTGCGGCGTCGTCAAGGCCGTCATCGCGCTGCCCGTCGGGTGCTCGGCTTCCACGGCCAGCGTGTTCCCGCCGCCGGTGTCCGGGACACGTCGCCGCGGCGGCCGGGCCGCATCCGCACGGGTGCGGGCTTCTGGCACCAGCTCGCGCACTTCGTCATGCGGCGCCCCTGGCCAGTCATTCTGGCCCTGGTCTCGTTCCTGGTCGTTCTGGGCGTCCCGTTCCTCGGCGCCCACTTCGCGCTGCCGGACGACCGGCTGCTGCCTCGGGACAGCGTGAGCCACCAGGTCGCGGTGGACGTCCGCGAGAACTTTCCCTACCTCGCCTCGGATACGGTGTTCGCCGTCGCGCCGCAGGTCGGATCACTGCGCCAGGCGGGCGAGCGACATCGACGACTACGCGACCCGCCTTTCCGAGGTCCCCGGCGTCGCACGCGTGGACACGCTCACCGGCGCGTACGTCGCGGGCGAGCGGGTCCGGGCACCCGATGCCGCCTCAGCCCGGTTCGCCGGGCGTGATCGCCATTCGACCTGGTTCGCCGTGGTCACGTCAGTGCAGGCCTACTCGGCCCAGGGGGAGACACTGGCCAAGACCGTCCGTGCGCTCCGCGTGCCGGCCGGCTTCGAGCAGGGCCCCGGTCAGGGCATGCTGATCGGCGGTACCGCGGCCAACCTCGTGGACGCGAAGCACACCGTCGCGACCTCGCTTCCGTGGGCGTTCCTGGTCGTGGCGCTGGCCACCCTGGCGGTGCTGTTCCTCTTCACGGGCAGTGTGCTCGTCCCGCTGAAGGCCGTCGTGCTCAACGTGCTCAGCCTCACCGCCACGTTCGGCGCGATGGTGTGGGTGTTCCAGGAGGGCCACCTGCAGTGGCTGGTCGGAGACTTCCAGGTCAACGGCACGCTCGAGCTCACCACGCCGATCCTCATGTTCTGCATCGCGTTCGGCTTGTCGATGGACTACGAGGTCTTCCTCCTGTCCCGCATCAAGGAGGAGCACGACCGCACCGGCGACAACTCATCCGCCGTGGCCATGGGTCTCGAGCGCACCGGCCGCATCGTGACGTCGCCGCGGCCGTGATCGTCGATCGTCCTCGCTGCCCTCGCCACCTCGCGACCTCACCACTCTCAAGCTGCTCGGCGTCGGGCTGGCGCTCGCGGTCCTCGTGGACGCCACGCTCGTCCGCGGCTCTGCTCGTGCCGGCCGTTCATGCGGCTTGCCGGAGAGGCGAACTGGTGGGCGCCCGCGCCGCTGCGCCGATTCCACGCCCGTTGGGGGCTTCATGAGGCGCCGGCCGCGGCTGTCACATCCCAGGCCCGTATCCGTGAGGACGTCCGCGTCTAGCGCTCCACTGCCACGTCCGTGCGGACGTCTCGGCAGGAGCTGCGCCGCTCGGGGGCATCCTCCTCGACTTCGACAGGCCTGGTCGGCGATCCGTGCCGGGAAGGGACTAGAGGTCGAGCAGAAGCTTGGGGGTACGCGACCGAGAAACGCAGATGAGCATGCTGTCTCCAGCCTCACGCTCGGAGTCGCTCAGGACGGAGTCGTGGTGCTCGGGCACTCCGCCCAGCACCCGGACCTCGCAGGTGCCGCAGATGCCGGTCTCGCAGTCAGAGGGCAGGTTCGGTAGCACCGTGCGGAGGGCGTCGAGCGTCGTGACCTGCGGTTCGACTCGGACGGTGGTGCCGGTGCGCGCGAGCTCGACGTCGAACCCGTCATCAACGGGTGCGGACTCGACGTCCGTGGCCCGGGCGGCAGAAGATGCCGAGAACCGTTCCAGGTGCAGCCGGTCGGTCATGCCGAGCTGGCTGCACCTCTCCTGGACCACGCTGAGCAGCCGTTCCGGGCCGCAGCAGTAGATGGCGGACTCCTCGGTGACGTGCCGGAAGATGCGGTCGAGATCGAGCGGCCCCGACTCGTCTGACGGACTGATCTCGACCGTTCCGTCGCCGGAGAGCTGCTCGACCTCGCTGACAAAGGCCATGGACTGCCGACTGCGTCCCCCGTAGTAGAGGCGCCATGGCCGCCGATTCTTCAGCTGTCGCGCCATGGAGAGGATCGGCGTGATCCCGATCCCGCCAGCGATCAGGATGTAGTCCTCTGCGTCGGTGAGTGCGAATTTGTTCCGGGGGCCGCGAACCTCCACGGACGAGCCGACGCGGAGCGAATCATGTATCTCGATCGATCCACCGCGTCCGTCCGCCTCACGGAGGACAGCCACCAGGTAGCTGCTGCGGTCGTCGGGATCCCCGCCGAGGGAGTAGTGACGAATCCGGCCTGACGGCAGTTGGAGCTCGAGATGAGCTCCGGCCGTCCACGTGGGCAGGGCGCCGCCAGCGGGGTCGACGAGGAGCACGGAGACGACTCCATCAGCTTCCTGCCGCAGCTGGCGCACACGTAGCGACATGGTCTCGGTTTCCGTCTCCGAGACTCCCCGCACCCGCAACGGGCGGCAGCCGTTGAGTGCGCCCGGCGCCCCGTTCAGTGGTGCAAGGCCAGGAGACGGTGTTGGGAGGTCTGTGAGCGTGTTCAGGGCCGCCGACGTCATTTCTCTGCCCTCCACTTCACCGTTGTGTCAGTGATGAAGAGCGGCACGCGGTGCTGGGTGATACTTCGAAACCGCCGCACCCCGACCCGCGGCGCCGCTTCGTCCGGGACGCCGCGCGGACGCCCTCTCGTCCTGTCGCCCGATGTCACTGCGCTGCTGCTCCCGGCCGCTGCGATGAGAGAGAT
Source organism: uncultured Actinomycetota bacterium (assembly GCA_963754145.1). Lineage (GTDB taxonomy): Bacteria > Actinomycetota > Actinomycetes > Propionibacteriales > Nocardioidaceae > Marmoricola. Next base: position 7,985 of record CAVWFF010000075.1, on the reverse strand, counting down.
GACCCTTCCCTGTATCTCAGGGCGCCGCCGTCGATCCTTCCTGGTGACGACCGAAGAGAAGGGAGCGGGACGATGAGCTACGAGTACTACGCAACCCACGACTACGACGACAACTGACCGGGCCAGCGACCGTAGTGATCAGCTGGGCCTGGACCCAGCTTCCTCAGGCTCCGTGGGCACGGGCCACATCAGTCGGACCAGGGGCAGCGATGGCTCGCCCTTCCTGGCCTCGTCCAGGATCTGGTCCCAGGCCTGGCGGGAAGAAACCTTCCCCGGAACAGTCTTCGCGGCGATGACTCCACTGACCAGTGCTGCCGAGAACGAGGTGCCGCTCCACGATGCCCATCCGTGGAACGCTCTCCTGCCCTTCGACGCACGTGGCTTGTCGAGATCGGCCACGTCGACTGACGCGGTCACGAAGGTGCTCACAACTCGTTCTCCCTCGGCGATCGTGTCGACCCATTGCACGTTCGGCGGCGTGAAGCGTGCCGGCGTTCCGGCCGTCGTCGCGGCACCGATCGCTACGACCCCGTCGAGCGCCGCTGGCCAGGCCGGTTTCCGACGGTCGTCCTCGTCCCCACTCGTCCTCATCTTCGAGCTCGAGGTCGCCATGGTTGCCTGCGCGGCGACCACGACCGTTCTCGAGTCGAGCCGGTCGATCGCGGTCGCGAGGGCCAGCGGCGCCTGTCCGTCCTCGGTGTAACAGGCGAAGGACAGGTTCAAGACGTCCGGGCCGGTCCTCCCGAACTGGGCGATCTCCTTCGCGGTGTCCCACGAAGTCGCCTGCCCGAACTCGTCGGAGAGCAACCTGCGGGCCTCGACCACGCACGCGGGCGCCTGACTCAGCACGAGTCCCGCGACGAACGTGGCATGCCCGGCGGTGACGCTTGCTCCGTCCTTTTCGCGAGCACTCCGCCGGGAGGGCTCACCCACCCCCCGGCCAGCCACTCATGCGAGGAGATGGACGTGTCCAGCATTCCGACACGGACGCCTTTCCCCTGCCTGTCCTGCTCGCCTCGCTCGGACCTCTCGGGAAATCCGTTCCGACTTGCCGTGGGCATGTCGCCGCCGCCGTGCGACACCTTGCCCACCTCCGCCGATCCTCTCCGACGAGCCGGTTCTTGCCGACGTGGGGGCCCACCCGGCGGACCGTGTGGCGAACAGCTCACGCAGCCCGGACATGAACCGGTCCAGGTCAGTCTGGGACCCGCTTGCGGGTCGGGCTGCCAGCCGTCAGGCCGGTTGGGCCTGCGCTTCTCCTCCATGCAGCACTTCGCCTGACCAGGTCGGCGGCCGACCTTGTCGTCTGCGAGCTTGACGAGCGCCAGGCCGAGGTCGGGCTGCGTTCCTCACCTCCGTGACCTCGATCCGACACTCCGTGAGGGTGTCCCTGACCCGCCCGAGGTGCTTGAGCGCCACGACGAACTCGGCGTTGTAGTAGCTGCGTCTCGGGCCCTTCCTCGCGTGCTCCCGCAGATCCTTGGCGTCACCAGCTTCCCGTCGACGATCGCCTTCGCCAATATCTCGGCGGCTCGAGAGGATTTGCAACAGTCTTTGTCCGCGCGACTCGGCGGCGTCGTACTCCCCTTGACACCCCTGGCCGGGGCACAGGTTGACTCCATGAGCGACCTGCTCGCGTCGGCCGAGAAGGCGCTGCAGTCCGCTGCACTCGACCCCGGCGGGACGCGCACCATGAGCGAGTCCGTGCTGGAGACCGCGTCCCCGAGAGCGCGCCTGGGAGGTGGTCTCCACCGCTGAACGCGCGCTTGGTGTCGCGGCCATGACGCTCAGCGAGATCGATGAGGCCATCGTCACATCTGCGTGCCGCTGTGCTCGCCGGACGACGCGCCGGCTGCAGCCGAGCCGGGTCGCTGAGGCGCGGATGAGCCTGGCCTCCGCTCTCGTGCTCCGGGGTCGGGCCGGAAGAAGGCAGCTCACGAGATCGAGGCCGCAGCCCGCGACCTGAGCGGCGTTGAGGCAGCACGTGCCCACGTCCAGCGCGCCGCGATCCTCCAGGAACTGGGCAAGGATAATGACGCGCTCCGCGGGCTTCGTCGGGCTCTGCCGATGCTGCGCCGCGCCGGTGATGCCGAGTGGGCTGCCCGGGGACTGTCGAACCGCAGTCTCATCCATGTCCGACGCGAGCGTTCGGAGCGGCCGAGGCCGACCTCCTCGAGGCGCGAGGTCTCTGCATCGAACATGGCCTGGAGCTCCCCGCCGGCTATGCCGAGCAGAATCTCGGTTTCGTGAATGCGCAACGAGGCGATGTGCCCGCCTCCCTGCAGCACTTTGACGCGGCGGCGGCGCGGTATCGCCAGTTCGGCCTGGTCGAGGCCTCGCTGCTGCTGGACCGCGCCGGTGTTCTGTTGTCGGTGCGACTCGTCGAGGAGGCGAGAGCGGCTGCCGAGGCAGGCCGTCGAGGCCTATCTGGAACAGAGACGTGACGTACATGTCCCGGAGGCGCAGCTCATGCTTTCGACCGTCGCCCTCCTGCAGGGTGACACCGTCACCGCAATCTCCAGTGCCAGTGATGCCATCACCCGATTCAGGCGCCTCGGCCATGCGCATTCAGTGGCGCTGGCCAAGTACTCCTCGATGCAGGCCCTGGTTGCGGCCGACCCGCGACGCGTGAGCCACCTCCGGTTGGCGCGGGTTGCCGACGAGCTCGAGCTGGCGGGCTGGAAGGTTCCGGCCCTCGAGGCCCGGGTGATGGCCGGTCGAATCGCTCTGGAGCGTGGACATCGCGCCGCAGCTCGCCGTCATCTGTCGTTGGCGAGCAAGGCGCGCAGGGTCGGTCCTGCCGACGCTCGAGCGCGTGCCTGGTTGGCCGAGGCGATGTTGCGTCAGCGCCGACGGTCGACGCCCGGCTGCGCTCTCTGCGCTGCAGGCCGGTCTCCGGCATCGTCGAGGACCATCAGGCCACCCTCGGTGCCGTCGAGCTTCGGGCCCACGTCAGTGTACATCGTGGGCACCTTCGCCAGGCATGGGGCTGCGCATGCCGGTCGAGGACGGCGACGCCCGAGGCGTGCCCTGTGGTGGGCCGAGCGCGGACGAGCAAGTGCGTCTGTTCCGCAGGCAAGCCGAACCACCGGCGGACCCGGAGCTTGCTCGGCGAACTGGCCGACCTCCGATCGACGATGACCGAGCTGGACGAGGCCCGGCGGGATGGTGTCGACGACGGACGGTTGGTCCGTCGTCAGGTCGCGCTGGAGCGCCGGATCCGCGACCGGAGCCGAAACCTCGAGGGGGAGAACCGTGCGGCCGGACTCGCGGACGCGAGAGTCGACGGACGAGCTGGTTGCGCGCGTCGGGGACTCGGCACTGGTCGAGTTCATCGAGCTCGACGGCAGTCTTCATGCTGTCAGCGTGGCGTCCGGACAAGTTCGCCTCCACGCCCTCGGCGAGATCGACCCCCTCCGCGAGGTGCTGGCGCGGGTCCCGTTCGCCCTGCGGCGGCTGGCGATGTCGAGGAGCCAGGACGGCAGGGGTCGAGGCCGCTGCCGCAATGCTGCAACGTGCAGCGACGACGTTCGACGATCAGCTCCTGCGCCCGCTGGCTGCCCAGCTCCGGGACCGCCCACTGGTTCTCGTACCGACTGGCGCGCTCCAGTCGATCCCGTGGTCGGTCCTACCCTCGTGCCTGGGGCGACCCGTGACCGTGAGCCCGTCGGCCGCGCTCTGGAACCGTGCGGCTAGCAGGCCCGGACCGGAACAGGGCGCTGAAGTCGTCGTCGTCGCTGGACCGGGGCTCCCTGGCGCCCTGACCGAGGCCGCCAGTATCGCGAAGATGTACGCCGACTCAGTGCTCCTCACGGGGAACGACGCGATCTCGACCTGTCTCACGGCGCACATGGACAGTGCAGCGATGCTCCACCTCGCGGCGCATGGCCAGGTCCGGTCTGACAACCCGTTGTTCTCGTCGCTCAAGCTCGCGGATGGTCCGCTCACGGTGTACGAGCTCGATCGACTTGCCCGCGCACCGCACCACGTCGTGCTGTCCGCCTGTGACACCGGCCAGTCGCAGACTGTCGCAGGCGAGGAGATCCTCGGATTCGGGGCCGCGATGCTGGGAGGTGGCACCGCGACCCTCGTGGCCCCCGTGGTCGCCGTGCCAGACCTGGCCACGGTGCCTCTGATGGTTACCTACCACCGAGGTCTGTTGGCCCACCGCTCGCCGGCCGAAGCCCTGTCTGCCGCCCAGGCCGAGGTCGATCCCGAGGATCACATGGGAAGGGCAGCCGCCGCCGCATTCATCTGTCTCGGCGCCGGCTAGACCGCACGCGCGCTCCGCACAGCCGACCTGCCGGTCTGCCTGCTTGCCCGCTCGCCCGGGCCGGGTTTAGGGCAGACTTGATGGTGACGGAAGTTTTCTTGTCCACGAGGTATCTGAACGCCTGTTGAGTGATCTGTAACTTGACGCAGAACCCGACATCTCGCCTCATCCGAAGGGGAGCGCAGACATGGCGAAGCGGATGTGCTTGAGATGACTGACCCGGAAACGCTCACCGAGAAGGTGCAGGCTGCCATCTCGGGCGATCGAGAGGCATGGAACTGGCTGGTGGATCGATACGCGCCATTGGTGATGGGCGTTGCGTCCAGATACCGCTTGCGGGCCGAGGACGCCGCCGACGTCAGTCAGGGAGTGTGGCTGAAGTTGGTCGAGCATCTCGACGACATCCGTGAGCCTCTTGCGCTTCCAGGCTGGATCGTCACCACAACCAGCCGGGAGGCGTTGCGCGTGTTGCAGTCCCGCCAGCGCACGGTCGAAGTCGACCCGCAGATCGGACACACGCTCGAGGCGGCGTCCGACGCTGGCAGTCTCGATGACGAACTGCTGCGCGATGAGCGGCACCACGCGCTTCGAGAGGGTCTTCGTGAACTGCGTCCTCAGCACCGGGACCTGTTGGTCCTGCTCCTGGAAGATCCTCCGTTGTCGTACGACGAGATCAGCCGGAAGCTCGGCATACCCATAGGGAAGTATCGGACCAACTCGTGCGCGTTGCCTCGAAGCCTTGCGCCGTACCGCAGCGCTGAGAAGTCTTCTTCCAGTCAGCGACGCGGCGTTGCGGAGATGAGGAGATGAGCACCATGGACCCAGGCATGTGGTACGACGACGACGCGTTGATGGAAGGACTGACTGAGGCCGTCGCCCGTGAACGGACCGTCCCGGAGCATGTGATGCAGGCCGCGAAGGACACCTTCGACTGGCGAGGAGTGGACGCAGAGCTCGAGTTGTTGACCCTCTCTTTCGACTCGTTGCTGACCGACGCTGTGGGTGTGCGCGGTCCAGCGCCAGACAGCCCCCGCATGCTGGTCTTCGACGGCGAGGATCTCACCATCGAGATCGAGGTGGGGCAAGACGTGCTCATGGGCCAGGTCGTGCCTGCCAGATCCGAGCGGGTCATCTTGCAGTGTGCTGATGGCCGGGTGGAGGAGGTTACCGCAGACGATGCTGGCTTCTTCCACCTCCGGCGACCTCCGCAAGGACCAATCCGGCTGAAGTGGCCGAATGGTGAGGCAACGGGCGCGGTCACGGGATGGATCTCCATCTAGGGACACCTGCCGATTCGACCGCTCGTAGCACACCAGGGACATGAATCAGGGCCGGACAACGCTCCGCGAACGCCGGCAGTCATGCACATTGCGATCGAGGATGTGAGGATCCGCTTGTTGCGGATTCGCCAATTGCGCACATCGTCGACGCCATCCCACCGGCCGCCTCCAGCTCCTCGAGGATGATGTCGAGGCATTGCCTGTTGTGCGTCAGGGTCAGGTGACCGCACCAAGGCACCAGCACGTTGCGTACGTTTGTCGCCCGGGGTAGGCATGCGTACTTGGGGGGCACGACCAAGTCGCTCGCCCCGGCAATAGCCACCCATCGCACACCCCGCTGGTCGTCGAAATCGGTCGTGAGGTGGGCGCCTGGCCGTAGCTGACTGACGATCCTCCCGAAGCCGGGGAGCCTTGCCGGGGCGAGATGCGCCGTCGGAGTACCGAAGTGCGGGCTCCCCAACGTGACACCGATGTCAGCCAGTCGCGCATTCGGGTGTGCATCGAGGCCCAGCGGAGGACGACGCCACCGAGACTGTGCGCCACGACGTACAGGCTCTCGGATCCGGTCTCCTCGATGAGCCAGGCGGCTTCTCGCTCCAGATTTCTGGCACACGCATGGATATCGGAGCCCACGCAGGAGTAGCTCACGCTGTAAACGGTGTACCCGCGCGTCGTGAAGGTACTCCTCCATGACGCTGAAGCAGGACCTGTCAGCGCCAAGCCCATGGACCAGCATCACTGGAGGCTGCGGGAGGTGGCCGCAACGCACCTCCCTGTTCCGACCAGATCACGAGTCGTTCGCGTCTCTGACTTCGGAGCATTTTCGCGACCGCCGATGCGCCGCTCCAGCCCTCGATCATCACACTGCCGGCGCGACGGAGACTGCGGTCGACGGATCCGACCTTCAAGCGCATGGTGCCTCCCCACATGGCGCACAGATGTTCACAACTCATTGACGCCGTTGTCATCGGTCAGATACGTAGCGGTTGCTCTGCCTTGCCGTCCCTGACTGGCTGAGCGCTTCCCTCGCCGGCTGTCCGTGCACGAGGAGTCGGACTCACAGACGACTCAGGTCCGCGACCGCCGGCGCCGCAATCTGAGCTCTGGTGGAACGACGGCATCGGTGCTGCGCTCGGTGCACGCGTGGGCGTTCCCGGCTACCGCACGGCGGTAGCGGGGCGTTATCCACAGGGCCAGCATCTCGTTCTGGTCCACCAGCGTCGGGGGTGGCACGCTCCGGGGATGGACAACGTCCAGCCCGCCGCCGAGGTCCTCGTCGAGGGCTTGTGGCACCCGGCCGAGATCCTCAGCTGGTCCTGCGGCGGCCAGCGGCTGGTGGGCCAACGTCCGCTGGTGGCTGGCATCCGGCGAATGCCAGTTGGGCACCTTCCCCGCCTGCGAGGTCAGGGACGGCGATATCGGCGAGGGAACTTGGCTTCTAGACGGATGTTCGCAGGACACGGGGGTCTAAGCCTCCAGCAGCAGCTCGGTCAAGTACGACCACGACGAGCCCGACATGGTGAGCCTTCCCCGAGCCTGTATTGGACCAGTCCGATAGTGCAGCTCGCCACGACCGGTGGTGAGGAGCGCGCACGTTCGTCTCCGAGGTGCCCTTTGCGCATTGTCGCTACGTTGATGGAGTGAAGCGACTGGGTTTGCTCGGCGGCATGTCGTGGGAGTCCTCAATCGAGTACGAGCGCATGATCAACGAGCTCGTCCGTGATCGACTCGGGGGCATTGCGTCGGCAGACCTATTTATCAGGTCGTTCAACTTCGCTGACATCGAGGCGCTCCAGCAACAAGGCCGATGGGACGAGGCCGCCCGGCTGCTCGCTGCAGGCCGCGGCGCAACTGGTCGCCAGCGGCGCGGAGGGGGTCGTGCTGTGCACCAACACGATGCACAAGCTGGCCGACGACGTGCAACAAGCGATCGACGTACCGCTGTTGCACATCGCCGACGCCACGGCTGAGGCGGTTCAGCGCGCAGGCCTAGACACCGTGGCGCTGCTCGGCACCAGGTACACCATGGAGCAGGACTTCTACGCCGGTCGGCTCCGCACCCGCCACGGGCTTAATCTCATCGTCCCGCCCGAGCCCGATCTCACCGATGTTCACGATGTGATCTACGAGGAACTGGTGCGCGGGATGGTGAACCCCGCATCCCGGGTGCGCTACCTCGAGATCATCGACCGACTAGTCGCCCGCGGCGCACAGGGCGTCATCGCCGGATGCACCGAGATCGAGCTGCTGGTGAGCCAGCAAGATCTCGACCTGCCCCTGTTTCCACCGCTCGCCTTCACGCCCAAGCCGCGGTCGAGTTCGCACTCGGCTAAGCCCGGATCCACCGCACTTCTTTGCCATTCACGCAAGGGGTCGACCACCTTTCGGCGAGTTCGAGGTGACCAGTTGGCAGGAAGCCGTGCTTCCACGCT
>CAVWFF010000074.1:0-11474 GCA_963754145.1 uncultured Actinomycetota bacterium | reverse complement strand
TCACGTCCCACGAGGAAGGGAGCGACCCATGCTGTTGGTGCCCAGGCAGCTTCGACGCGCCGGCATGACCGGCGACGTGCCCTACTACGGCGGCAGGTTCACACCGGCCCAGGCGTACGCCGCCGCGCACCCTCGCGCGCGTCCCGTCGACGCCTCCCGCCCACCCGCCCCGCGCCGACCAGCTGGCCGCCCTTCAACATCTCCTCGACACCGGCGTGATCACGCCGGAGGAGCACCGGCGGCTGCGCGGCCGAGTGGCGCCATGAGCGGCCCCGTACAGGTCCTCGTGGTCGGCTTCGAGGAGCCTTCGCTGTCCGGCGAGATCCTGGCCGAGCTGACCAGGCTCGGCGAGGCCGGCGTCGTGCGGCTGCTCGACGTCCTGCTCGTCACGCGCACCGAGGACGGGCGCCTCGAGACGCTGCCTGCTCCGCCGGGCGCAGACCCGGACCTCGGCCGACTCGCCGCCGCGTTCCTCGGCCAGGCGGAGAACGAGGAAGTCCGCGACTGGAACGGGCGGAACGGACCACCCCGCCTGGTCCCTCGACGACGCGGTGCTGCCCCGAGGCGCGTCCGCGGTCGCTCTCATCGAGCACACGTGGGCGCAACCCCTCGTCCTCGCGATCAGGCGCGCGGGCGGTCAGCTGCTCGACGAGACGTGGCTGGCCCCGGACGACCTGGAGCTGCTCGGACGCCTCGCCACGAGGCGCTGCTAGCTGGGGTGATCCCCATGAGGGTGATCGGCAACATCCTGTGGCTGGTGCTGGCCGGACTCTGGCTCGCCATCGGCTACGTCCTGGCTGGCCTGCTCGCGTTCGTGCTGATCGTGACCATCCCCTTCGGCATTGCCTCCTTCCGGCTGGCGAGCTTCGTCATCTGGCCGTTCGGCCGGACGACGACCTGGAGACGCAGTGCGGGCATCTGGTCAGTGATCGGGAACGTCGTGTGGATCATCTTCTTCGGTTGGGGGCTGGCGTTGATGCACCTGATCGCGGGCCTGTTGTTGATGATCACCATCATCGGGATCCCGTTCGGGGTTGCCTGCTGGAAGATGATCCCCTTGTCCCTGGTGCCCCTCGGTCGCGAGATCGTGCCGATCTCACGCGCGAACAGCGACCCGTACGGCGTGCCTGCGCGAACGAGCATGTAGTCGCCTCGCGCCCGGCGCATGTGCCCTCGGGCGAATGGGAGGCTTGTGCGGGAGACTCTCCTTGACCTGGGGCGGCTTGGCCGGGTCGAAACTTGGTCGGAGGTCGCATGGGGCAGGTTCTGGCGCAGCTGATTCCCGTGGCGGCCGCGGCCGCACTGAGCACGGTGCCCATCACCGCCATGATCTTCATTCTGCTGTCGGAGAGACGGAGTGCGACCGCCCTCCCCTTCCTCTCAGGATGGGTGCTCGGCACGGCAGCCGGTCTCACCCTTGCCACGCTCGCGGCCCAGGCACTTCCAGGTCGACCGCGCAGGTTGGACTCGTTGATCGGCACGCTCGAGATCCTGACCGGCAGCGCTCTCGTCCTGTTCGGGCTGGTCTCCATCGTTCGGCACAGGCGCGCACCGACCAGCGAGCGGCCAGGCTGGATCGAGGGCATCGGCTCCTTCGGTCCGTTGCCAGCGTTCGGCATCGGCCTGGCGCTCAACGTCCGCCCGAAGGCGCTGCTGCTGTTCACCGCCGCGAGCCTGGCGATCACCGGTGCCAAGCTCAGCGTCGAAGAGAGCCTGATCGCGATCATCGTCTACACGGCGCTCGCCACCTCCACCGTCGTGGCACCGACGCTGGCCACCGTCTTCCTCCCCGACCGGATGGAGCCACGACTGGTCGTGACGCGGGACTGGATCAGCGCCCACGGGGCGTCGATGACTGCGGTCGTCATGATCCTGGTCGGGATCGTCGTCGTCGCTGCGGGCATCAACCACTGACCGACAGGCGAACCTTGGGCTCGCCCGTCAGGAGCATCCCCAAAGCGCGACCAAGACCTCCACGGAGGAGGTCATCCGGAAACGGCCGCGCGCACCTGATCCAGCATGGCCTCTTCGCGCTCACTCACCAGCACTGCGCCGAACCCCATGAAACCGCCTTCCTTGGCGGCCTCGGCGGCCGCCTGCGCAGCAGCAACCAGCCACCGCCCGAAGGCCGCGACCTCCTCGGGTGCGGCCTTGGCTGCGACCAGCGCCTGCACAGCGCGCAGCTCCTCGAGCACCTGCTCTCCCGGCGGGGGCCCCGTCCCCCGTGGGCCGGTACCCGGACCAGCGGACTCTGCTTCGCCTGCACCATGGCTTGGACCTCGAGGGCCACCTCGGCCAGCAGCTGCTCCCGGCTCGGAGGGCTCGTGGCCTGCTTCAGGGTCGCCATGGTCTCCTTGGTGGCCTCGATAGGGCCGCCGGGATCGGCGAGCGAGATCGCCATCCCGGCCACGAACGGTGCCCGCACGATTCGGCGCCATTCGTCCTCAGTGAAGTCACTCTTCGTCGTCACAACAAGCTTCCCTCCCGCTTCGCGTGGGGCATCATGAGCACCGGTCCCAGTCGAACCCTGGGGCCGCCGAGCCGCCACCACCTCACCCCGCCAGGGTGAGAGCGACTGTGGCCCTGCTTCACCCGCAACTCTTGCAGATCCTTGCACATCCACCGATCTCCGATGCCGCAGCCAGCACCTCGTCGACGACCGCCGCGACATCGGCGTCGGTGGTGCGGTGGTTGGTGATGCAGGCACGCAGCACGAAGCTGCCGCGCACGGTGGCGTTCGACAGGTACACCCGGCCGTTCCGGTTGACCCGGTCCAGGATCTCGGCATTCTGCTGGTCGAGTGATGCCGCGTCTGCGCCGCGCCACCGGAAGCAGACCGCGCTCAGCGGCACGTCCGCCATCCGCTCGAGGGAAGGCTCGCGGTCGATCAGTTCCGCCAGCAGCCTGGCCTGCCTCAGGTTCTCGGCGATGGCGGCTCGGAAGGCGCGCCAGGCCGTGGTAGCGAAGCGACAGCCACAGCTTCAGCGCCCGGACGCGCCGGGACAGCTCGATGGTCTCCTCGAAGAACACGTCGCCCTCCACGGGCTCGTCGCTCAACGAGGCGGCGTAGTCGTCGGTCAAGGAGAACGCGCGTCGTGCGGCCGCCGGGTCCCGGTAGAACAGGACACTGCAGTCGAGCGGCTGGTACAGCCACTTGTGGGCATCCATCGACACCGAGTCGACGTCTGCGATCCCCAGAAACGTCTCGGGCTCCACCATCGCCGCCGGCAGGCCGTAGGCGCCGTCGACGTGGACCCACATGCCCTCGTCCCTGGCCACCGCTACCAGATCGGCGAGCGGGTCCACGGCTCCGGTCACGATCGTGCCGGCACTGGCGACGACGGCGAGTGGCTTCAGGCCAGCGGATCGGTCCGCCGCGACGGCCCGCCGGAGCGCGTCGGCCGAGAGCCGGCAGTCGTCGCCAGCGGGAAGCAGGCGAAGGTTGTCGCGACCCAGACCCAACAGGCCGACGGCCTTCCCGATCGACATGTGCACCTCGGAGGACGCGTACACGACGCCCGTCGTCGCCCCCGTGTCATTGGCTGGAGCGATGGCCTCGCGTGCCATCGCCAGACCCATCAGGTTCGCAAGCGACCCGCCACTGGTGAGCTGTCCCGCCGAACCCGGTGCAGCCGACCGCCTCGGCCAGCCAGGAGACCACCGTGCGCTCGATCACTGCCGTCGCCGGACCCGACCGCCAGGCAGTCCCGTTCTGGTTGATCACGGACGCGAACAGATCTCCCAAGGCGCCCACCGGCTCTCCCGAGCCCATCACGTAGCCGAAGAAGCGTCCGTTCCCGGCCCGGCTGTGCTCGGCCACGGCAACGAGGTCATCGAGTGCCGCGGCTCCCAGACCCGTCTCCGGCACCGGGCCCGCGAACAGCTGGAGGGTCTGCGCGCCGGTTGACGCGGGTCGGATGGGCACGCGTCGAGCCGATCCAGGTAGCGCGTTGCCTCGTCGACCACACGGCCGGCCGCACCCCTGAAATCGTCGGCGGACAGATCCAGCGGTCCCGGCTTCATGGCCCCGAGTCTGCGCTCAGTACCAGCCGTGGCCGGACTTGAAGCCCCAGGCGCCGCAGGCCGAGCCGTAGCGGTCCCGGATGTAGCCGAGGCCCCAGCGGATCTGGGTCTCGGCGTTGTTGGCCCAGTCGGGGCCGGCGGAGGACATCTTGGAGCCGGGCAGCGCCTGCGGGATGCCGTAGGCCGAGGACGACGGGTTGTCCGCGTGGATGTTCCAGCCGGTCTCCTGGCTCCAGATGTTGTCCAGGCAGCCGAACTCCGCGGAGCTCATGCCGTACTCGCGGCATCAGCGCCCGGGCCAGCGTCCTTGGGGTCGGCGGGTCTGATCCGCTCGACCTTGGTGCGGGCGGTGCCGCGAGGAGTCGGCCAGCGCCGACGACCTTCAGCTGGTCGACGGTGGTGCGCCGGTCGCCGGCGGAACGCGACACGGCCTGCTCGCGGTCGAGCAGGTCGTCGACGGTCAGCTTGCCGGCGGTGGCGGGCGCCGTCAGGTTGCTGCGCGGCGGCGGTGGTGGTCAGGGCGCCGTCGCTGTTGAGCACTCCGGTGGAGACGGAGATGCCGGTCGCGGCGGCCGCGACACCGGAGGCGACGAGGGTGTTGCGGAGGCCGGTTCGAAGGGCGGAGTGGTCCGCCACGTCCCGGTGCTTCGGGACGTACTTCTCTCGGGTGGGCACGCGTGAACTCTCAGACTTGGTCGACGTCGGGGGCCGTCACAACGCCTCGTGCCGAGCACGAGGCGAAGGGCCCACACTGACGGAGACCATGGACAGTTGCAACTTGAACGACCGAAATGCCCGGTCTGAGTCGCGGAGGCGTACCTCACACGCTCCAGCGGTCACATCGGCCCCAGGTCTGCGTACGGCGAGCGTCCGCGCGGGCCGGGCCCTACATCACGACCGTCTCCAGCATCTCCGTGACCAGCGCGGCGATCGGCGAACGCTCCGACCGGGTGAGCGTGACGTGGGCGAACAGCGGGTGTCCCTTGAGCCGGTCGACCACCGCGACCACGCCGTCGTGCCGGCCGACGCGCAGGTTGTCGCGCTGGGCCACGTCGTGGGTGAGCACGACCTTGGAGTTGGCGCCCGATCCGCGACAGCACGGTGAGCAGCACGTTGCGCTCCAGCGACTGCGCCTCGTCGACGATCACGAACGCGTCGTGCAGCGAACGGCCGCGGATGTGGGTCAGCGGCAGCACCTCGAGCATCCCGCGGTCGAGCACCTCGTCGACCACGTCGGCGCTGGTGAGCGCGCCGAGCGTGTCGAAGACGGCCTGGCCCCAGGGCGACATCTTCTCCGACTCGCTGCCGGGCAGGTAGCCGAGCTCCTGGCCGCCGACCGCGAACAGCGGCCGGAACACGACGACCTTCTTGTGCTGGCCGCCGCTCCAGCACCGCCTCGAGGCCGGCGCAGAGCGCCAGCGCGGACTTGCCGGTGCCGGCCCGGCCGCCGAGCGAGACGATGCCGACCTCGGGGTCGAGCAGCAGGTCGAGCGCGATCCGCTGCTCGGCGCTGCGGCCGTGGATGCCGAACGCCTCCCGGTCGCCGCGCACCAGGTGCACCCGCTTGTCGGCCGTGCACCCGGCCGAGCGCGCTGCCCCGCTCGGACAGCAGCACCAGTCCGGTGTGGCAGGGCAGGTCGCGGGCCTCGTCGAGGTCGACCGCACCGCTCGTCGTACAGCTCGTCGAGGTCGAGCGCGGCTGACCTCGAGCTCGGCCATGCCGGTCCAGCCCGAGTCGGACTCGTGGACCAGCTCGGCCGCGGTACTCCTCGGCGTCGAGGCCGACGGCCGACGCCTTGATCCGCAGCGGCAGGTCCTTGGAGACCAGCGTGACCTGGTGGCCCTCGTTGGCGAGGTTGCGCGCCACCGCGAGGATCCGGGTGTCGTTGTCGCCGAGCCGGAAGCCGGACGGCAGCGAGTCGGCGTCGGTGTGGTTCAGCTCGACCCGGACCGTGCCGCCGGTCTCGCCGACCGGGACCGGCTCGTCGAGACGCCCGTTGCTGACCCGCAGCTCGTCGAGCATCCGCAGCGCCGACCGGGCGAAGTAGCCGAGCTCGGGGTGGTGCCGCTTGCCCTCGAGCTCGGTGATCACCACCACCGGCAGCACCACCTCGTGCTCCTCGAACTTGCGCAGCGCCGCGGGTCGGCCAGCAGGACGCTGGTGTCGAGCACGTAGGTACGGCGTGCGCCGGTGGAGCTCGCGGTGCTCGATGCTGGGCTGGGCGTTGCGACCACGGTCATCCCCTTGTGGCCCGGCACGCGCACTCGGCGCCCCGGTCCTGGCTCTCGAGCACGGACCGGGACGGCGCTGGAGGCCTGAGTGCCGGCCTCCGGTGCTGCCGTCGTGAAGGATCACGAACCTGCCTCCTGGGTCGACGGGCTTCCCCACCCGCCGATGACCGCAACGATAAGTACGTCGCCCGGAGCGCCGGTTCACCGGGCGACACGCCCGACCTGCGGGGGTGAACGGTGGGTGACGGCTGCGGACGCGCACGGCCGTCGGCCGCGGATCAGGCGCCGAAGCGCCGCTCGCGCTGCGGCGTAGGCGCGGACGGCGCGCAGGAAGTCGACGCGGCGGAAGTCGGGCCAGTAGGCCTCGCAGAAGTAGAACTCGCTCTGCGCGCTCTGCCAGAGCAGGAAGCCGCCGAGCCGCTGCTCCCCGCGAGGTGCGGATCACCAGGTCGGGGTCGGGCTGGCCCTTGGTGTAGAGGTGCTCGGCGATGTGCTCGACGTCGAGCATCTCGGCGAGCTCCTCGAGCGAGGTGCCGCTGCGCGGCGTGCTCGTGCAGCAGCGACGCGGACGGCGTCCGCGATCTCGCGGCGGCCGCCGTACCCGACGGCGATGTTGACGAGCATCCCGTCGACGTCGCGGGTGGACTCCGCCGCCTCCTTGAGCCGCTCGGCCATCGACGCGGGCAGCAGGTCGAGGGCGCCGACCGGGTGCAGCCGCCAGCGACGCTGCGTCGGCGAGGCGTCTCGACCGCGTCGCCGATGATCCCGAGCAGCGGCGTCGAGCTCCGTCGGCCGGGCGGTTCAGGTTGTCGGTGGAGAGCAGCCACAGCGTGACCACCTCGACGCCGATCTCCTCGCACCAGCCGAGCAGCGGCTCGATGTTGGCGGCACCGGCCCGGTGGCCCTGCGCGGTGTCGGCGCCGACCGCCTTGGCCCAGCGCCGGTTGCCGTCGAGCATGACGCCGATGTGCTTGGGCAGCCGGTCGGTCGGGAGCCGCCGGGCGAGCCGGGCCTCGTACGCCGGGTAGAGCACCCGCCGCAGTCCTCGCTTCCAGTCCGCCACGTCTCGCGACTGTACCCGCGGCCGTGAGCAGGATCTCATGCCCGAAACCGTGCGTCGCGCAACCTACGGCTGGGTAGCCTTGACGTCGATGGACGCGACCACGCATGCCCGAAGCGGCACTGCCCGCACGAGGCGGCCGACGCCGTGCGCGAGAAGGTGGCACGAGGTCAAGCCGAAGCTGCGCGGCTGGCTCCACGCGGCCACCACCCCGCTCGCCCTGGCCGCCGGGATCGTGCTGATCGCGCTGTCCCCCACGCTCGACGACCCGGGTCGGCTCGGCCGTCTTCGCCGGTACGGCGCTGCTGCTGTTCGCGGTCTCGGCGATCTACCACCGCGGCAACTGGTCACCCCGGGTCTGGGCGCTCCTGCGCCGGCTCGACCACTCCAACATCTTCCTGCTGATCGCCGGCTCCTACACGCCGTTCACGCTGATCCTGCTCGACGGCAAGGCCCGGGTGGTGCTGCTCGTCCTGGTGTGGAGCGGCGCGGTCCTCGGCGTCGGTGTTCCGGATCCTCTGGATCGACGCGCCGCGCTGGCTCTACGTGCCGATCTACGTCGCGCTGGGCTGGGCGGCGATCTTCTACGCCGACGAGTTCTCCAGCAGGCGGGCCACCCGCGGTGATCGTGCTGATCGCGGTCGGCGGTGGCCTCTACACGCTCGGCGGCCTGGTCTACGGGCTGAAGCGGCCCGACCCGTTCCCGCCGTGGTTCGGCTTCCACGAGGTGTTCCACAGCTTCACGATCGCGGCGTTCATCTGCCACTACGTCGCCGCCTCGATCGCGACCTACAGCCTGCGCTGACGCCTGCACCGACCCCTGCTGGTGCTGGCCCACGAACGCAAAGCGCCCGCTCCCGCCGAATGAGGCGTGTTCTCGCTCACTCCCTGCGTCGAGCGCGAAAATCGGCCGCCGCGGATCGTCTTACCGTGGTAGCCGTCCCCGACCCGAAACGCCCTTGATGACTGACGACAACGAACCGCAAGCCCTTCCTCGACCTCTCCGCCACCCAGCTGATCGGCGGGTCGCTCGCCGCGGCCACCGCCGCCGCGCTCGGCTCCCGCCTCGGCGTGGTCGGCACGATCGTCGGAGCCGCGCTCGTGAGCGTGGTGTCCGCCGTCGCCGGCGCGCTCTACACGCAGTCGCTGCGCCGTACCCATGAGCTGATCCGCGCCCGCGAGACGCTGGGTGCCCGCGAGCGGCTGGCGATGGTGGGTGCCGTCGCGCGCCGCCCGACGCTCCGCGACGAGCCGCACCCGGACACCCAGGAGATCGAGGCGGCGGTCGAGGACGCCACCCCCTCGATCTGGAGCCGGGTGACCTGGAACCACGTGGCAGCGGCGGCCGGAGCGTTCTTCGTGATCACCGCGCTCGTGATCACCGGCACCGAGCTGCTGACCGGGCAGTCGCTCGACGGCAGCTCGCGCACCACGGTCTCCGACGTCCTCAAGGCAAGCGGATCGTCCGGCACCAGCGACAACGTGTCCCCGCCCAGGCAGACCCCGACGACGGACCCCACCGGCAGCACCAGCGTGGCGCCGACCACCGACCCGTCCACCGCCCCGCTGATCGATCCGACCGACGCCCCGACCGTGGCCGAGCCCACCCCGACGCCCACCGGCGTGCCCTCGACCAGCCCGACTCCGAGCCCGACCCCGACCCCGGCTCGAGCCCGAGCGCCACGACGACGCCCTAAGGCGTCGAGATCCGTTCGAGGTACGACGCCACCGCCGCCTCGTCCCAGCCGCGGCACTCGCGCAGCCCCTCGGCCATCATCGCGAGGTAGGACGCCGCCGGCCTGGTGCGCTCGACCTGCTCGCTGCCGTGCGGCGAGGTGAACGTGAGCAGCGGCAGTCCGTCGACCCGGCCGACCTCGACCACGGACTCGTAGCGGCCGTCGCCGAACACGTGCCGGCCGTCGGGCAGCGGCCGGCTGACCAGCTCCTCGAGCGGGTTGCCGTCCACCGGCTCGCGGTACATCTCCTGCGCCATCACGTCGACCAGCTGGCCCGCGGTCACCAGGTAGCCGCGCGCCGCCGTCGTACCGGGCACCGCCGGGTCGTAGAAGGCCACACCGCCGCCCCACTGCGGCGACTCGCCGGCGAAGTAGACGGTGCCGGGCAGGTCGACCGCGATGTCGCGCTCTGGCAGCGTCCGGTCGCGCGCACCCGGGTTGACCCGGATCCCGCCCGGCGGCTGGCCACCCCTGACGTAGCAGGCGAACCGGCGCCAGGCCATGTTGGACCCGTAGCTGACGTACCAGACCTTCGCGGCCTCCCTCATCGCTGCGAGCGCCTGCCGCAGAGCCGCCGCGTCGGTCACCGGCCGCTCGCAGACCAGGTCGCGGCAGACGTACGCCGCGGCTCGCCCGTCGACCAGGTCGCGTCCCTGGAGCAGCGGGATGCCGGTGACGCCCGGCGCGGCCACCACCACGACCGACCCCGGCAGGCTCGCCTCGCGGGCGACGCGCGCGAGCTCGGCACGCGCCGGGTCGTCGTCCGCGCCGACCACCGCGATCTCGACCGGCCCGCTCAGCGCTGCCTCGGCGGCGGCCAGCGACCAGCCCGCGAACCGCGGCGCCTTGCGCGCGATCTCGACCACCGAGGTCAGCGCACTCTCCGCCAGCGACCGGTGCTCGCCCGAGCCGGTGAGCGCCGCGTAGCCGAGCAGCGCGTGCGCCAGCGACGACAGCCCCGACGGGCTGGCGTTGTCGGCCGGGTCCCGCGGCCGGGACACGAGCGCCTCGGCGTCGTCGGCGGTGTCGAAGTACCCGCCGTCGCCGGCCGCGAAGCTGCGCCACCGCGACGTCGAGCAGGATGCGGGCGCGCTCCAGCCACACCGGATCGGCGGTCGCGGCCGCGAGGTCGACGTACGCCGTGGCGAGGCAGCCGTAGTCCTCCAGCACCCCGGCGTGCGCGCCGACGACGCCGTCGCGGGAGACCCGGCGCAGCCGGCCGTCGCCTGCCCGAGCCTGTCGAAGGGACCCATGCACGTCCCAGAGGTACGACGCGCAGCGGGCCGCCGCGTCGACGTACGTCGGGCGCGTCGAGGCGCAGCCCGGCGTCGACCAGCCCGGAGACGGCGAGCCCGTTCCACGCCGCCACCACCTTGTCGTCGCGGGCCGGCCGCGCACGCCCGGAGCGGGCGTCGAGCAGTCGCTGCCGCACGGCCGCCCAGCGCACGGCGTCGTCGGGGTCGGCGCGGAGCTGGAGCGTGGACGCACCGTCCTCGAACGTGCCGGCGTCGGTGACGGTGAGCAGCCGCGCCGCCCAGGCGGCGTCGTCGCCGAGCACCGCGTCGAGCTCGGCCGGGGTCCACGCGTAGTAGGCGCCCTCGCGGCTGTGTCCGCTCGCGTCGGGGCTGTCGGCGTCCAGCGCGGACGCGAACGCACCCTCTGCGGTGCCCAGCTCGGCGAGCAGGAAGTCCGCGGTCTCGCGTGCGACCCGGCGGCCGAGGTCGCCACCGCGGCGCGCGTAGAGGCCGACCAGCTGGGCGTTGTCGTAGAGCATCTTCTCGAAGTGCGGGACCACCCAGCCGCGGTCGACGCTGTAGCGGGCGAAGCCGCCGGCGAGCTGGTCGTAGAGGCCGCCCCGCGCCATCGCGTCGAGCGTGCGGTCGAGCATCCCGGAGGCGCGCGCCGGTCGATCGCGATCGAGCCGCGTGCGCGGCGGCGTAGCGGAGCAGGAACTCGAGCACCATCGACGGAGGGAACTTGGGCGCGGTGCCGAAGCCGCCGTTCGCGGGGTCGAACTCCGCTGCCGAACGTCTCCACCGCCTGGTCGAGCACCTCCGCGTCGACCGGCTCCTGCCCCGCGGGCACGACGGCGCCGCGCAGGTGCTCGCGGATGCTGCCCGCCACCCGCCGCACCTCCTCGGGCTGGGAGGTCCACACCTGCTGAGCGCCTGCAGCACCTGGCGGAACGCGGGCTGCCCGTGCCGCGGCTGGTCGGGGAAGTAGGTGCCGGCGAAGAACGGCGCGCCCTCGTGGTCGAGCACGCAGGTCATCGGCCAGCCGCCGTTGCCGGTCATCGCGGTCGTGGCCTGCATGTAGACCGCGTCGACGTCGGGCCGCTCCTCGCGGTCGACCTTGACGCTCACGAAGTGCTCGTTGAGGTACGCCGCTGTGGCCTCGTCCTCGAACGACTCGTGCGCCATCAC
>CAVWFF010000073.1:0-12104 GCA_963754145.1 uncultured Actinomycetota bacterium | reverse complement strand
AGGCCCTCACTCGCGACGTCCACCCACTGGCGGCTGGAGGCGTGGCCGGTGCCCTTCGGGTCGAGCAGCTCGGCCGCCCGGCCGTCGAGGGTGTCGGTCACGGTCACCGGCCCGCTGAACCGCGGCACGATTCGCAGCCGTACCACCGCCGCGCGACGGTGGGCCCGGTCGGGCGTGACGTCGTACCGGAGATCGACCTTGCGACCCGCGGGCGAGGTCCAGGTCAGCGACGTGGTGAGCGTGCCGGTGTGCACGTTGAGGGCCTGCCGGTACCCGGCGACCTCGCCTCGCGAAAGCGCGTAGGCGCCGCTGCCGTCGTTGTAGGACAGGGTCGACCAGGCCGGCAGGGCGGCCCGTCGCTCCACGGGCGGCTGCGGCGGCGAACCAGGTGGGGCCGCCGGGATTCCGAGTGCGTACAGCCCGTGCACCTCTGACTGAGTGGGCAGCGGATCGTTCTGGCCGGGCAGCCTGACCTCGGCGAAGCCCTGGCCGTCGAAGGGCTGGCGACCAGCCAGGTAGCCGTTCCCCACGAACGCCGGAGCCATTCCGGGGCCACCCGGCGTCGTGGTCGCGAGTACGAACCCAGCCCCGCCGGAGTCGGCGCGACCCGAGCGAGCCGGCCGCTACGTCCTGCTGGTGTGCAGCCGTGGACGGGCCCGCGAGGCCAAGTCCCGTGCAGAGGAGCGCCGAAACCGAGACCGAGAGCCACGCGCCGAACCGCATGCTTCGTACTACGCCCCCGGCGGTCACCCACGCAACACTCTTCGGGGTGCAAGGTGTCTCAAGGTCGGATGATGCGCCGTTCGATCGCGGCCGCAACCGCGCCGGCCCGGGTGTCGACGCCGAGCTTGGTGTAGATGTGCGAGAGGTGGGACTTCACGGTCGCCTCGGAGACGAAGAGCTCGCTCGCCATCTCCTTGTTGCCCAGGCCGCGGGAGAGGAGCTCGAGCACCTCGACCTCCCGCTCGGTGATGGTGCTCGCGCCGGGGATGGTACGGCGGACCAGGGTGGCCGCGACGGACGGCGCGAGCACGGTCTCGCCTCGGGCGGTGGCCCTGATGCCGTCGAACAGGTCCTTGGGGGGAGCGTCCTTGAGGAGGTAGCCCCGTGCCCCGGCCTCGAGTGCCCGCAGGATGTCGGACTCGGTGTCGTAGGTCGTCAACACGAGCACCTCGGGTGGCGAGTCGAGTCCTCGCAGGGCCGCGGTCGCGTCGGCCCCCCCGACCCGTCCCGCGCCGAGGCTGAGGTCCATCAGGACGACGTCCGGCCGGTCCGCGGCCACCACGGCCAGGGCCTGCTCGAGCCCGTCGGCTTCGCCGACCACGGCCAGGTCGCCCTGCCCGTCGATCAGGGCGCGCAGGCCCGCGCGTACGACGGGGTGGTCGTCGACCAGGACGATCCGGATCACGGTGTTCTCTTCACGGTCAGCAGCGGGAAGCGCACCGAGACCGTGGTCCCCTCCCCCGGTGCGCTCTCGATGTCGGCGTGGCCGCCGAGCGTCGTCGCGCGTTCCCGGATGCCGGCCAGGCCGCGGCCGCGTGAGCCTCTCGGCAGGACCTGACCGGGGTCGAACCCACGCCCGTCGTCGCGGACGTCCAGAACCACCTCGTCGACCTGGTAGGTCAGGGTGATCGCCACCCGCTGGGCGGCCGCGTGCTCGACCACGTTTGCGAGCGCCCCGCGAGCCGTCCGGACCAGGGCCGCGGCGACCTCGGCCGGGACCGGGACCGGAGCGCCGTCGACGCGCACCTCCACGTGCATGCCCGGCGCCGCCTGCTCGGCCGCGCGGCGCAGAGCGGCGGGCAGGGCCGACGCGGTCCCGCCGTCGACCGCGAGATCGGCCGGCGCCAGGTCCCGCACCACGAGGCGGACCTCGTCGAGGCCGTAGCGGGCGGTCGAGGCGGCGGTGCGGACATGCTCACGGGCGGCGGCCGGCTGGGTGTCCCACACCTGCTCGGCTGCCTGGAGGAGCAGGTTGATGCTCGACAGGCCCTGCCCGACGGAGTCATGGATCTCGCGGGAGAGACGGGTGCGCTCGGCGAGCGCGCCGGTGCGCTGCTGCTCCTCGCCGAGGTCGGCCTGCGCCTCGACCAGGCGGTCGAGGAGGTCCTGACGGGCCCGCGACTCCAGGTCGAGGGCGCGGTAGGCCAGCACCGTGACCAACGCGACCGCGATCGGCCCGGCCACCTGCGCGGGGTCCACGCCGTCGGTGATGCGGAGCCAGGCGCCGGTGACCACCACGGTCATCGCGATCACGGTCGCCACGGCCCAGCCGAAGGGCAGCACGCGCAGCACCGCGAAGGCGACCGGCACTGCACACCACGCAAACGACGGCGCCACCAGGGTGAGCGCTCCCCAGAGCACGACCATCCCGCTGACCCAGACCGTCGGCCACCAGGAGCGGCCGGGCAGGAGGCCCCGCGTCGCGTACGCCAGGGCGAGCAGCAGCGCACCCGCCAGCACGGCCACGCCGATCGCGCCGACGCCGTGACGGGCGACGTACCGCGCCGCGCAGGTCACCAGCAACACCACGAGGACGGCCAGCAGCCAGCGATCGAGGCGGGCCGCAGGTGCGAGGATCCCGTGCACGCCGGCGCGCTCCGTGCCGGAGTGCGTCGCGGGTGCGGTCATGGTCGGACCAGCGTAGGGAAGCCGCAGGTCGACGGCATCAACCGATCGGCTATCGAGGACTGGCCGACTGCCCGACGTCCCGGACCCGGCGGCTACGCGCACCATGGAGCCATCAACCCGGACCCCAGCCGAGGAATGAGAGCCATGAAGCGCACCGCCCTGATCACCAGCACCCTGCTCGTCGCCGTCGCCGTTCCACGCTCAGCGCCGCACCGGCCCTTGCGCACAGCGACCACGGTCGCCCCGCGACCTACCTGCTCACGGGCGACACCGACAGCCCGGTCGGCTCGAAGTTCGAGGGCATCGGCGCCGACGAGCGGCGCGGACGTGTTCTACGTCAGCGAGGTGACCGGCGGTGAGATCCACCGCGGAACGGTCCGCTCGGCCACGACGGCCGAGTGGCTCAGCGGCGACGGCACCGACGGCCGCTTCACCGCGCGCGGCATCACGGTGGACGAGGCAGGGCCGCGTCTACATCGCCGGCGGCCCCAACGGCATCGGCACCGGCCGCCCTGACCTCTGGGTCTACAGCGCCCAGGGCACCCTGCTCGCGGCGCTCCGTGCACCCGGGGACCGACGTCTTCCTCAACGACGTTGCGATCGGTCCGGACGGAGCGGCGTACTTCACGAACTCCAACGACCCCCAGGTGTTCCGGGTCGCAGACGACGGCAGCGGCTGGAGGGCGAGCCTGTGGGCCGACGCGACGCGACACCATCGATCGCGAGGACGGCTTCAACCTCGGCGGCATCGTGCTCACCGCCGACCGCAGCGCCTTCGTGGTTGCTCAAGGCAACGTCGGCCGGCTCTGGCGCTTCTCGACCCGGACGGCCACGGTCAGCCCGGTCGAGACCGGCGGCGCCGACCTGACGACGCCGACGGGCTGGTCCGCCAGGGCAACCGGCTCACCGTCGTACGCAACTTCAGCAAGATGATCGCGACGCTGCGGCTCACCCACGACGGCCGGCGGGCACTGCTCCTCGACCAGCAGGCCAGCTCGGCCGACCGCGTCCTCACCACCGCCAAGACGTTGCGGGGCCGGATCCTGTACGTCGACAGCAAGTTCGACGAGGCTGTGGCCTCCGCCCCGTACGAGGTCATCACGGACCCGACGCGATGAAGCGCGTCGTCCTCGCCGCTCTCCCCCTCGCGCTCGTCGTAGGCGGGTGCGGGGGTGGCGGCCCCACCACGTCCCCGGAGCCCTCGCCCGGACAGCGGCCGGAGCAGCAGTCCCGGCACGCCCGCCGAGTCGGCGAGCGGGAGCGACCGACTCGGCGAAGGCGACGTCCGGGAAGAAGATCGCGGCGCTGAACCTCCGGCTGCGCGACGCGGCGTGGGCGAACGACGTGGCCCGCGCCCGCCGGTTGATCCGGCAGGGCGCCGACGTGAACGCGAAGGACGACACCGAGCAGTCGGCGTACCTCATCGCCACCAGTGAGGGCTACCTCGACCTGCTCCGGCTCACGCTCCGCGCCGGTGCCAGGATCAACGACAAGGACAGCTGGAACGGCACCGGCCTGATCCGCGCCGCCGAGCGCGGCCACGGCCTTGTGGTCGGTGACCTGCTGCAGGCGGGCATCGACCGCGACCACGTCAACCGGATCGGCTACCAGGCGATCCACGAAGCGGTGTGGCTCGGCGAGGACACGGCGGCGTACGCGACCACCGTCCGCGTGCTTGCCGCGGGCGGCGTACGGCTGACAGACCGGTCGCCCTCGGCCGGCCTGACCCCGCTTGGAGATGGCCCGCGAGCGCGGGTTCGGCGGACTGGAGAGCATCCTGAGGAACGTGACCACCGCCGATCGCCCGACTGATCCCGACGCCGCCCTCCTGCGCGCGGCCGCGGACGGTGACGCCGACGCGGTCGCCGTCGCGCTCCGCGCGGGCGCCGACATCGAGGCGCGCGACGAGCACGACCGCACGGCACTGCTGCTCGCCGCGACCTACGACCACGTGCCGGTCGCCGAGGTGCTGGTCGCGATGGGCGCCGACCCCGACGCCCTCGACGACCGACACGACACCCCGTGGCTGGTCACCGGTGTCACGGGAAGCGTCGCGATGCTCGAGACCCTGTTGCCGGCCCACCCGGACCTCGCCGTCCGGAACCGGTTCGGTGGCCTGTCCCCGATCCCCGCCAGCGAGCGCGGCCACGTCGCGTACGTGCGCCGCGTCGTGCGGACCGGGGTCGACATCGACCACGTCAACGACCTCGGCTGGACGGCACTGCTGGAGGCGGTCATCCTCGGCGACGGCGGCACGAGGCACCAGGAGATCGTGCGGATCCTGCTGGCGGCAGGCGCCGACCCGACCATCGCCGACAGCGACGGCGTCACCCCGTTGCGCCACGCCGAGCAGCGCGGCTACCACGAGATCGCTGCTCTGCTGCGCCGCTGACGCTGCTCGAACAGCTACCGTGCGGGAGGAGAACCCGCTGCCGGATGTCCGGGAGCGCCTCGTTGGTAGGTTCAGCGCGATGCAGTCACTCCAGGACGCGGTGGACGGAGCGGCGGAGCGCACCGGGTTCTCCGGCGTGGTCCGCCTCGACCGCTCGGGCGAGACCGAGCTCGCCACGGCCTACGGGTTCGCCGACCGGGCCCACGGGGTCCGCAACACGGTCGAGACCCTGTTCGCGACCGCGAGTGGAACGAAGGGCCTGACGGCGCTGGCGGTCATGAGCCTGGTCGAGCGTGGGACGCTCGAGCTCGGCACGACCGCCCGTTCGCTGCTCGGCGACGACCTGCCCCTGATCGCCGACGACGTGACGATCGAGCACCTGCTGGCACACCGGTCCGGGATCGGCGACTACCTCGACGAGGACGCCGTCGACGACATCGGCGACTACGTGATGCCGGTGCCGGTGCACGAGCTCGCGACGACCGAGCAGTTACCTGCCGGTGCTGGACGGGCACGAGACCGTGTTCCCCGCCGGCGAGCGGTTCGCCTACAACAACGGCGGCTACGTCGTGCTCGCGCTGCTGGCCGAACGGGCGAGCGGCGTGGACTTCCACGAGCTGGTTCGCACGCTGGTCTGCGAGCCCGCGGGCATGGTCGACACCGCGTTCCTGCGCTCCGACGAGCTCCCCGGACGCGCCGCCCTGGGCTACCTGTCCGTCGACGGCCCGAGGACGAACGTGTTCCATCTCCCCGTGCTCGGCAGCGGCGACGGCGGCATCTACTCGACCGCTGCCGACTTCAGCGCCTTCTGGGACGCGCTCTTCGCCGGACGGATCGTCTCGCCGGAGCGGGTCGCCGAGATGGTGCGACCGCGCAGCGACTGGCCGGAGGAGTCCAGGCGCTACGGCCTCGGGTTCCACCTCCACGCGACGGGCGACGGAGTCTGGCTCGAGGGGTACGACGCGGGCGTGTCGTTCGCCAGCCTGCACCAGCCCTCGTCATCGATCACCTACACCGTCATCTCGAACTGGTCGGACGGTGCCTGGCCGATCGTCAGGCTGCTCGACGACCGGCTCGGCACCTGAGACACGCCACCATGTGGCGGGCCGGTCCGGCCGGTCTGCGTCCGGGCATAGTCTGGCGCCCATGACCCAGGTCGAGTCGGTCGACGACGACCTCTCCCGGGCCGACGACCCGCCAGCTGCTCGGGTCGACCGCGCGCAACGTCGCCTTCGCGCTGATCATGGGCGGGATGCTCCTGGCGGCGCTCGACGGCACGATCGTGGCCACGGCGCTGCCGACGATCGTCGGCGACCTCGGTGGCGCCGAGCACATGAGCTGGGTGGTGACGGCGTACCTCCTGACCCAGACCATCGCGACGATCCTGGGCGGCAAGTTCGGCGACCTGTTCGGGCGCAAGTCGATCTTCATCGGCAGCATCGTGCTGTTCACGGTCGCCTCGATGCTGGCCGGCCTCTCGCAGTCGATGACCTGGCTGATCGGGTCGCGTGCGCTGCAGGGCATCGGCGGCGGCGGCCTGACGGTCACCGCGACCGCGATGATCGCCGACATCATCCCGCTGCGTGACCGGGGCAAGTACCAGGGCGCGATGGGCGCCGTCTTCGGAGGTACGACGGTCCTCGGGCCGCTGCTCGGCGGCTTCTTCACCGACCACCTGTCGTGGCAGTGGGTCTTCTACGTCAACGTGCCGATCGCGCTGGTGATCATCCCCCTGGCGGTCAAGCTGCTCCCGTCCGTGCCCACCTCCGGGCGCCCGATCTTCGACACCCTCGGCATCGTGTTCATCTCGCTCGGGTCCGCCGGGCTGATCCTCGCCACGAGCTGGGGCGGCATCCAGTACGGCTGGGGCTCGCCGACCATCATCGGCCTGGTCGTCGGAGGCGTGGTCTTCCTGGGCTGCTTCGTCGCAGCCGAGCAGCCGGGCGGCCGAGCCGATCCTCCCGCTGCGACTGTTCCGGCGGAACGTGTTCAGCGTCAGCGCCGTGCTCAGCTTCATCGTCGGCTTCGCGCTGCTGGGCTGCATGACCTTCCTGCCGACGTACCTGCAGTACTGCCAGGGCGTCAGCGCCACCGTCTCCGGGCTGCGCACGCTGCCGATGGTGCTCGGGCTGATCGTCGCGTCGGTGAGCGCCGGCAACGTCGTCAGCCAGCACCGGCCGGTACCGGATCTTCCCGATCGTCGGCTCGGTCGTGATGGCGGTCGGCATGTGGTGGCTCTCGCGGCTCGACCAGCACTCCACGACCCTCGAGACGTCGGGCGCGATGCTCGTGCTCGGCGTCGGCATCGGCCTGTCGATGCAGGTGCTGACGATCATCGTCCAGAACACCGTGGAGTACCGCGACCTCGGCGTCGCGACCTCCGGGCGTCACCTTCTTCCGGACCATGGGCAGCTCGTTCGGGGCGGCGGTCTTCGGCACCATCTACGCCAACCAGCTCGCGCCGAACCTCGCCAAGGCGGTCGCCGCGACCGGCGCCGACCCGACCCAGGTCACCACGCCCGGCCGCGGTCCAGGCCCTCCCGCCTCGTGCAGCACGCGGCGGTCGTCGCGGCGTACGCCGACACGCTCCAGACCGTGTTCGCCTCCGCGATCCCGGTGGCCGTGATCGCCTTCGTGGTGGCGCTGTTCCTCAAGCAGGTGCCGATGCGCGGGCTGACCCGGCCCGGGGCCTCCGACATCGGACCCGCCTTCGCCATCCCCGACCAGCGCACCGCCCAGGAGCAGCTCGAGGGCCAGGTGGTGCGGATCCTCCGGACCCGGCTGCCGGAGGCCGCCGCCACGCTCCTCCAGACCTCACGGGCCGGACTCGACGGCGTCCAGGTGTGGACCCTCCGCCAGGTCGCGATCCAGCAGATCCACGCCCACGGCCCGGCGGACCCGTACGACATCGCCGCCTCCCACCGGGTGCCGATGGCGCTGATCCGGCCCGCCATCGACGACTGCATCAGCCAGGGCCTCCTGCTCGAGGCCGACGGACCGGGTCGAGCTGTCGGAGCAGGGACGCGAGCAGTTCCGCGCGTTCGTGCGCGAGCTCTGGGGCTGGCTGGTCACCGAGGTCGAGCTGGCCAACGGCGAGCCCCTCGACGAGCAGGGCCGCGAGGACCTCCGCACCATCGCCCGTCGGCAGATGCTCTCCGACGACCCGGTCACCGAGCCGAAGGAGCTCGCCCAGGCCGGCGGCTGAGTCGCTCTCGGGGCAGCGCGGCCATTCGGCATCGCGGCGGCACCCGTCCGGCTAGTCTTGAGGAATGGGTAACCGGGCGGCTGGCTACCTGCACGGGCTAGTCGCCGCGTGGCGGAGCGGGACCCCGAAGAGCCAGGTGCAGGTCGCCCTGATCATGCTCGCGATCATCGCCGCCTCGTTCGTCGTCTCGGTCACCGCGCCGGACTGGATGCCGCTGGCCGTGTACTTCGTCTGGTTGCTGATCGCCATGATGCTGCTCCGGTTCCGGCCGCTGGTGTTGGTGGTGCGCCGTGAACGCCGTCGCCGGGGTGCTCGCCCTGGCGATCAGCGGGCCGGTCACCGGGTCGCGCGCGATCGCGATGGCGGCGTTCGTCTTCGCGGTGCTGCTCGTACTGGTGGTCGCCAGCCGGCAGCGAAGCGGGTTGCCGGCGATGCTGAGCGAGGCGTTTCTCGTGGACCTGCGGGACAGACTGCAGGCGCAGGGCAAGATCCCGCCGCTGCCCGAGGGGTGGGACTCGCAGAGCGCGATGATCGCCTCCCACGGCGGCACGTACGCCGGGGACTTCCTGGTGGCCGACCTGAGCGAGGACCGGAAGCAGCTCGAGGTGATCCTCGTCGACGTCTGCGGGAAGGGGACCGGTGCGGGACCGGCGGCGCTTCAGTTCGCGGGGGCCCTCGGTGGGCTGATCGGCGCACTGCCGCCGCGGGAGCTGTTCCGTGCGGCCAACGGCTTCCTCATCCGGCAAGGAGACGACGAGGCGTTCGCGACCGCGGTGCACCTGCTGGTCGACCTCGAGGAGGGCGGCTACCAGATCACCAGCGCCGGCCACCCGCCGGCGCTGCGCTGGGACCTGCCTTCGCGTGAATGGGTCATCGACAACGCCCGCGGCACCGCCCTCGGCGTGCTCCGCGCGCCCGAGCTGCACGTCAGCGAGGGCCGGCTGCTCCCGGGCGAGGCGCTCATGTTCTACACCGACGGCGTCGTGGAGGCGCGCGGCAGCCACATCGACGCCGGCATCGCGTGGTTGCAGCGTGTCGCACTCGATGCCATCGGCCACGGCTTCGGCGGCGCGGCGCGCCGGATCATCGGGCAGGTCGAGAGCGGCGACGACGACCGGGCGGTCCTCATCCTCAGCCGGACGGCGGTGGGGTCGCCGGCGGTCGACGAGTCCTCGGTGTCCTGAACCTGGAGGTCGGACGCACGGGGGTGCGTTCCAGTCAGGGGCGTGTGTCCCTATGCGGATGCAGTCGTCGAGGCCAGAAGGCGTCGCGCCCGACGACCAAGGTCGCTCAGGTCCACCCGACCCTCGTCGGCCGCGGCCGCCAGACGCGCGGCCAGGTCCAGTGCCTCGTCGAGCTCGGGCCCGGGATGGCGGACTCCTGGCCCATGTCGCGAAGAATGGTGACCTCGGTCCGCGAGGCGATCAACGGGTCGGCGACTCCATCGATCCAGACTCGGGTGCGGCGGCCGTCGCCGCGTTCCTCGCCGGTGATTCGCTCGAGCGCGAAGATGCGGTCCGCACGCGCGAACTTGCCGAAGCCCAAAGCCACCATGCGGGAGTCCGACGCCACGCGGCCATCTTGACATCACCCACCGACTTCAGTGCCCCGCCTTCGAATTCCGGAGGACGCCAGCACCACGACCCTCATCTCAGCCAGTTCGTGCTGGATCCGGAATGGGCGCCGGCGTCCTACCAGGCTGACCGGCAACGCACCCCCGATCCCGGGTGTTCGCCCAGGGGCCCCTCGACCCGCGATCGGCTTGGTGAGGTCGAAGGGCCTTCGTTGGTATCGCCCCACGCGCCTCCCGGAGCACGACGACCCAGGCCACGGCACTCATCGAGGAGGTGGGTCATGGGAACGCGGGTCGAACTCGATATTCACGCCGACACCGAGCAGCGCCCGACCCGGGATCGCCCAGTGAGCAGGAGTACGCCAGGCAGGCCGCGTTGAAAGGGGTGGACGCGGCCGCGGGTCGCGGTTGTCGTGCTGCGACGGCCGCGCTGCTGCTGGGCGGCTGCAGCACGCGCGGAACCGCCGACCAGCACCCGCGTCACCCTCGTCACCCGAAGCCTCCGAGTTCGCAGGTGGTCCGGTCGCCGTCCACTTCGTGCTCCGGTTCACCGAGGACGGGGAGCCATACAAGGAGACCTTCGACGTGATCGCCGCCGGCCCGCGGAAGGTGCGCCTGAAGGTGGTGGGTCCCGACATCGGTCGCATCCTCGAGGTATGGGACGGAACCCACCTCCTGGAACACGACCAGGACAGCGTGTTCCCCTACACCGTCTACGAAGCCCCGTCCGAGCACCCCGACGAGCTCGCAGGGATCCAGGAGTTCATGATCGGAGACCCGACCACCAACCCCAACCCACTGTGCAAGCACGCCGAGCGCCTCACCGGAGCGCGACAGGTCCTGGGCCGGACCGCGATCCGCTACCGGTGCCAACCCAACAATGACAGCCTGCTCGGCGCCACGATCCTCGTCGACCAGTCCACCGGCCTGCTGCTCCGCACCGGACCCCTTCACGGCCGGGTGGACACCTCCCCCACCGTCACCGCGAACACCTTCTCCACCCAGGCGCCGCCCGGCGCCAAGGTCGACATCATCGCCGCCAAACACCCCACCGGAGCCAAGCCGCCCAACCAGAAGGCACCACCGTTCCGACTGCAGCTCCTCGACGGTGGCACCGTGTCCTCCGCCGAGTTCGACGGCAAGCCCTACGTTCTGGCGTTCTTCAGCTCCGACCTGTACTTCGACCATGGGGAGATCTGCCCGCGCTGCGTCCCCGCACTGCTCCTGGCACAACAGCTCAGCCATCACGGGACCGACCCGACGGTACTGGCCGTGCAGAACGGCGAGCGCGGCAAACCCGGGTTCCCCCTGGTACCCGCGGGTCTGACACTGCGGATCGCGAACGACCCCGACACCGCCCTCCAGCACGCCTACGGACTCACCCACGAAGTCGGGTTCGCGTTCGTCGGCTCCGACGGAGCCATCCGGGCCGTCATCGACCACCCGGCCACGAGCACGGAGATCTCCGATGCGCTGTCCAAACTCGACTGAGCCAGCGGGTCGTCAGTCGTGCGGCCTGAGGTGAAGCCACGGGCGAGACAGCTCGAAGGCACGGCCGGAGACCACCTTCGGCTCGATCTCGACGACGTTGTACTTCAGCGTCGGCACCCATGGCCGCAGCGGAACATTCTCTGCGCGATGTGCTTCGTCCTCGGGAAGCAAGCGTGCAGGTCCGCGCACGACGACGCTGCGGGCCCAGTCCTCCCCGTAGCGATCGATCTCGAACGCCACCTCGGACCCCATCACGACAGCCAAGAGCTTGTTGCCCTCGGCCGTGCGGAACAGCAGGGAGCCACCCTCGACCGCGTAGTTGATGGGCGTGATGTGGACCTCGTCGACGAGTCGGTAGGCAAGTCTCCCGAACTCCTCGTCACGCAGCATCTCCCAGCACTCTTCCGATGTCAGCTCGGTCACCACCTCATCGGTCATGGCGGTGACTCCCCTCGGTGTACGGCGGGTCGATACCCGTCTGCAATCGACCGTAGGCAGGCTTCGTCGGCGCCCACAAGGACCAATGGTCCTGCGTCTGAAGGTGCTTTCGGCGTCACCGTCGGCGAGGGGTCCGGCCGTTCTGATGCCTCGCTGACACCGTGCCCGGGCGGGACGCAAAACCGCCCCTGGAGGGCGTACCCCCGAAGACGGCTTCGCATACTGGAGAAGAGCTAACGTTGCGTTCCGCCTCGACGGTCGGCGCGGCCACTCTCGCCAATGCCACCGTACTCCCTATCCCTTGGGTCTGCTGCCGGGTGACGGCCCCACTCTCCCGGGGCTGCGTGGGCGTTGCCCCGGACTCGCCGGTCAGA
>CAVWFF010000072.1:0-8268 GCA_963754145.1 uncultured Actinomycetota bacterium | reverse complement strand
CGAGCGGTGGACGCGGCGGGCACGGCGTGGTTCACGGTCATGGCGGCCTCCGTCTGTCGCTTTACATGACCGTACGAGATGTAAAGTCTCTTGACAAGGTCGCAAGTTTTGTAAAGTGGCAGAGTGCCGACATGGAGGACCTGGGGGCGGCGATCGAGCGGGCGTGGGACTTCGAGGACCCCGCCGGGTCGGAGGCCGGCTTGGCTACCCCTTCGGCTTCTGCTTCACCCGCACCGTGAACGTCGTCTCGGAGGGCAGGAACGCCGGCGTGCCCAGGTAGCGCACGGTCAGCGTGTGCTGGCCCATGCTCGTGAACTGCACCGCTACGTCCGCGGTGGCGTCCGCGACCTCACCGGTCCCCAGCAAGGTGGCGCCGTCCCAGACCTCGACGGCACCGCCCGTCACGGGCGTGCCGCCGTCGGCCCGGACGGTCGCGGTCACCGTTGCCCGAGAGCGGACTCCTGGCTCCCGCGGCGCGGTGGTCGCGGTGGTCGCGGTCGACTTCGGCGGGCTCGGGAGCGTGAAGCCGACCAGCGTCGGGTCGTGGTCGCTCGAGCGGTACGCGTTCGGGCGTAGAAGTCGGTGGCGTTGTAGTTGTGACGGCTGTACTCGTAGGCCACCGACTCCACCGAGTTGATGTTCCACACGTGCGCGTCCTTCACGGTCGCCAGCGCCTCGTCGTTGACCAGCACGTGGTCGAGCGAGCCGACCAGCCCGTCGAAGACGTAGGTGTACTCGCTCGGCGACTTCGCGGACCCGACGTCGGTGTAGCCCGCGTCGTAGAGCTCCTGCAGCGGGTCCTCCTTCGTGTACGAGTTGAAGTCACCCGTGAGGAACACCTTGCTCACGCCGCGTGCCGGCCTTGAGGTCGTCGACGAACCCGACCAGCGCCTGCGCCTCGGCGACCCGCGTCGCGTTGGACGCGCCCTGGCCGTCGCCCTGGTCGGCGTCCGGCCCCGAGCCGGAGCCCTTGGACTTGAAGTGGTTCACGACCGCGAGGAACTCCTGGGACTCCACGCCCCCCTTGGGCCGGAACACCTGACCCAGCGGCTCACGCGCGCTGGCGAACGGGTCCGAGTCCGGTGAGGATGTACGACGGGCCGACCGGCTCCGCCTTCGCGTTCTTGTAGATGAACGCCGTGCGGATCACGTCCTGCGTCGGCGAGCGCCGGCTGGTCGGCCACGGCCGGCGAAGGCACGAACGACCAGACCTGCCGGCGCCGGCGTCGGCGTTGAGCGCGGTGACCAGCGTCGCCAGGGCGACGTCGCGGTTCTCGGTCCGTCGTACTTGGCGGAGTTCTCGATCTCCTCCAGGGACAGCACGTCGGCACCGAGGGAGTTGATCGCCCGGACCTCCTTGTCCAGCTGGCGCTGCCGGTCCGCGTCGTCCCAGGCGCCGCGAGGGCCGTTCGGGCCCGCAGTCGTCCACCGTGACCGGCTCGCCGGCGCGGTCATTGAAGCTGGTGCAGGTGTGCCGCCTCGGCCGCGTAG
Organism: uncultured Actinomycetota bacterium; assembly: GCA_963754145.1. Taxonomy (GTDB): domain Bacteria; phylum Actinomycetota; class Actinomycetes; order Propionibacteriales; family Nocardioidaceae; genus Marmoricola. The sequence goes on along the minus strand of CAVWFF010000072.1, from coordinate 6,777 downwards.
GCCTGGCCGGTCTCGGTGAAGAAGTTGAGCACGTTGAAGCTGGCGATCTTGAGGTCGCCGTCGACGTGCTCGGGCGCCGCGGTGCGGGTGTTCGGGAACGTGACCGGCTGCACCGTCGCCGCGTTGGCCGGGGTGAGCTGGCTGGTCGGCTGGAGCTTCCAGAGGTCGTTGCGGTAGTCGAGGACCACCGGCCTGGTGAAGTGCGCGACCGCGCCGACACGGACCGGGGTGTCCCGGGTGATCCACGGCAGCGGCTGGCTCGAGTTGGCGGCGGACAGGTAGTTCGACGACGAGCCGTCGTCGAGCGTGACCGCCCGGGCGGCGTTGTCGTCGGCCACCGCCTCGGCCGCGGCCGACTGCGGCGCGGCGACGTCGGTCGGCTGCCGCAGCGGCGTCGTGCCGCTGGCCAGGTCGATCTCGCCGAAGTTGTTCAGCGTGAACATGTCGCTGACCGTGAAGTCACCGGACGGCGCCTGCAGCATCCCCTCCTCCGCCTCGCGGCCCGCGTCGGTCGCCGGGTAGGGGTCGGTGACCGGCACCGGCGCGGCGGCCGCGTCGGCCAGGGTGGTGACCCCGCCGACCGCGGGGCTGAGCTCGGTGAGCCCGTGGACTCGCTCACCGGCGCGGTCACCTGCACGTGGTCGCCGATCGCCGGGTAGCGCCGTCTGCGCGCCGAGGTAGACGAAGACCGCGTCGGACGCGTCGTGCCCGGTCGGCAGGTCGCCGCCGGAGCCCGGGGTCTGCACGTAGAAGCCGTTGAGGCCGCCGGTCGGGTACGACGCCGTGACCACGCCGGACGTGGTGACGTTCCTGCACGACGAACGGGCTGGTGCCGGTCGTGCCCTGGACCTGCGCGATCGTCTGCTCGGTCGCCGGGCCGCCGCAGCCACCGCCGTCGCCGGAGGTGGTGTTCTGCGGCGACGGCGGGCCGGCCTTCAGGTCGGCGCCGTTGTCGTCGGTGTCGTCGCCGGCCGCGGTGCGCGAGATGCTGGTCGTGGTGCCCGGCGCGGGGGCGACCACGGTCTCGAAGGTGTTCGAGGTGCCGAAGCCGACGAGGTCGGAGATCCGGCCGTCGCCGGTCACCGAACCGGTCGGCGGGTGCCGACAGCGCGGTCTTCTGGTTCGCGAGGAACACGGTGCCGGTCGACCCGCTCAGGTTGACCGTGGCGTTGTCCTGGTCGACGGTCGCCGGGAGGGCCACGCCGTTCGCGCCACCCGCCAGGCCGAGCAGGAAGTGCCCCTTGCCGGGGACCGTGCCGCTGAGCGGGACGACGCCGCTCGGGTTCGAGGTGCCGGTCGCCGACCGGTACTGCACCGACAGGCCGTCGAGGTTCACCGCCGTGTCGGCCGGGTTGTAGAGCTCGACGAAGTCGCGGTTGTACAGGGCGCCGCTGTTGCCGCCGGCGCCGTACACCTCCGAGATGACGACCCGGGTGCCGTCGGTGGAGGCCGACGCCGCGCCCGGCGTGATGACCGGGACCGCGAGCGGGGCGAGCAGCAGACCGGCGATCGCCAGTGTGCGGGCAGGGTTGGGCATGGACTTCCTCCCGAGAATGAAGTGACCGGATGGGTCTACTACGCCGCGAGGGGGTCGACGGAAGGGGGCACGGCCGATGAACAGTTGCCGGATTGCGCAGCAACATCTTTTCCGTCGCATGCCTTAGCGTCGTGTCATGACTGCGCACGCGATCGGCATCGACTTCGGCGGCACCGGGATCAAGGCGGCGCCCGTGTCGTCTCGACACGGGTGAGCTCCTCGAGGAGCGGCACCGGATCGACACCCCGAAGAAGTCCACCCCGGAGGCCGTCGGCGAGATCATGGCCCAGCTCTGCGACTCGTTCCCCGAGTCGACCGGGCCGGTCGGGGTCGCGGTCCCGGCCGTCGTACGCCGCGGCGTCGTGCTCTCCGCCGCCAACATCGACAAGTCCTGGATCGGCGTCGACGCCGACGCGCTGCTCACCGAGCGGCTCGACCGGCCGGTGCACGTGCTCAACGACGCCGACGCCGCGGGCCACGCGGAGATGCAGTACGGCGCCGCGCAGGGCCGCGACGGCCTGGTCATCGTCACCACGCTCGGCACCGGCATCGGCTCGGCGCTCCTGTGGAACGGCGTGCTGGTCCCCAACTCCGAGCTCGGCCACCTCGAGATCGACGGCCACGACGCCGAGAAGCAGGCCGCGACCAGCGCCCGCGAGCGCGAGGGGCTCTCGTGGGAGGAGTGGGCGAAGCGGCTCACGATCTACTACCGGACCCTGGAGAAGCTCTTCTGCCCCGAGCTGTTCGTGGTCGGCGGCGGGGTGAGCAAGAAGGCCGAGAAGTTCCTGCCGCTGATCGAGATCGAGACGGAGATCGTCGCGGCGACGCTCAAGAACAACGCCGGGATCGTCGGAGCCGCGGCGATGAGCCATCTGGACTGACGCGGAACCGTGTCAAAATCCACTATCTGTACTAACCTTATAGACATTTCTCTCGGAAACCGGCGCGGCGACCCGCGCACGACGCTTCCCCACCGCTTCCTGCTCGCATGGTCTCGGGGGGCGGGGGTGCACGCCTGTGGCGCGCGGGAGCCGGCGTCGCGGCGGTCCTGCTGGTGGGGTTGTCACTGCCCGGCGTCAGCCGGGGCGACCCGGTCCCGGTAGGGCCCGCGAACGGTCGTACGGTCACCGTGCGGGCGTCGACCCTCGCCGGCGAAGCGGTCCGCTCGGCGGCGCCGCGTGCGAGACCGAAGTACGGCGCCCACAGGTCGGCGGCCACCCCGCGGCCCAACGTGATGGTCGTGATGATGGACGACATGCGCTGGGACGAGGTGCAGTACCTGCCCAACGTCCAGCGCTACGTCCGCGACCGCGGGCTGCGGTTCACGAACTCGTTCTCGCCGTACCCGCTGTGCTGCCCGGCGCGCACGTCGTTCCTGCTGGGGCAGTACTCCCACAACCACCACGTGCTCTACCACGACGCGCCGTACGGCTTCGGCTCGATCGACGACAGCCGCACCATCGCCACCTCGCTGGAGCGGGTCGGCTACCGGACGGCCATGGTCGGCAAGTACCTCAACGGGTACGGCGTGATGCCCTCACGCGTCACCGGGAGGTCCTCGATCGACTACGTGCCCGCCGGGTGGACCGACTGGATGGCGGGGCTGGACACGATCTGGCCGGACGGCTCGCCGTACCGGGGCAACACCTACAACTACTTCTCCTTCACGCAGAACATCAACGGCGGCACCGTCGCTCACCACGGGCAGTACTCCTCGACGGTGATCGCCGACGAGGTGATCGGCCTGGTCGGCGCCCATGGCGCTGAGCGCAAGGCCACCGGTAGGCCGTGGTTCCTCTGGGTGACCCCCGTCGCCCCGCACCACGGCGGGCCGGGGGAGTCCGACGACCCGGCGCCGTACACCGAGGCCGACGGACGTCAGCAGCGCTTCGTGACGCCGGCCAGGCCCCTCTGGCTCAGGGGCCGCTTCGACACCGCGATCACGCAAGGCGCCCGGCACCCGCGCGCACGGGCCGAGCGAGGCCGACGTGAGGGACAAGCCGGAGAACATCGCGAAGCTCCCCGAGACCACGCCCGAGGAGAACACCCGGCTCCGCGACGTGGAGCGGCAGCGTGCGGAGTCGCTCTACGCCTGGGACGTCGAGTTCGGCCGGATCGTGCGAGCGGCTCAAGGACACCGGGCAGTTCCACAACACGCTGATCATGTTCACCTCCGACAACGGCTACTACACCGGCGAGCACCGGCAGCGGCTCGGCAAGATCAAGCCGCACGAGCCGGTGATCCACGTGCCGTTGCTGGTCGCCGGGCCGGAGGTGCCGCACGGGGTGCGCTACGCGCCGGTGACCACGTTCGACCTGACCGCGACGATCCTCGACATCGCCGGGGGCACGCTGCGCGGGATGGACGGGGAGTCCAAGGCCGGGCTGCTGTACGGCGCCGACCGTGGCTGGAGCTACCCGATGCTGACCGAGGGGCTGCTCAAGGACGTGCACGGCCCTGCGAAGGGCTTCGGCTCCGGCCTGACCGAGATCGGGATCCGCACCGGCCGCTACAAGTACGTGCGCTACGCCAACGGCGACCGCGAGCTCTACGACCTGGTGACCGACCCGCTCGAGCTGGAGTCCAGGATCGACGAGCCGGGCTACGGGACGGTGCAGCGCGACCTCGACAGGCTGTGGTGGGAGTACAAGGACTGCCGCGGCGAGGCCTGCCGCGCGCCGCTCCCCGCGTCGTACCAGCGCACCAAGCGCCAGCTGGTGAACCAGGTGGTGCACGCGCGCCACGAGGTCGGCCGCTACTACGGCGAGTGAGGGACCCAGCCCGCCAGCTGTCGGTCGGTCAGCTGGCGCACCGCGTCGTGCACGTGGCTCCACGTCGCCCAGACCGAGCGACCCCATGCCTCGATTGCGGCGCCTTGCGCATCGGGGTCGGCACTGAGCGCCACGTCGAGCACCGTCAGTGGTCCGGCCTCGGACGGCGGTTCGAAGTTCGGCCAGTCCGCCCGCACCTCGGTTCGCGCAAGGTGCCCGTGTGCGTCGCGGGCAGCGATGCCCGACCAGCCACGTTCGAGGACCAGGTAGAGGCCGTTCAGCGCGAAGCAGACGGTCATCGGCCGCATCTGCGGGCCGACGTGCTGTGCGGCGTAGGAGTCGACGCAGGTCTGGTGCCAGCGGCCGAGCACCTCGGGGTGCTGCATCACGTTGGACGTCACCTCGCCGTGCAGGTCCAGGCACTCTGCGGTCGCGCGGAAGCTGCGGGTGTCGATCGCGGACCCTGTCGCGGGAAGGACCAGCCCGCAGCCGGGGCAGGAGCTGTCATTCATCGGTCAGAGGTTACGACCGAGCGCAGCCGTCCCCCACCCGCGACAATGAGGGCATGGCGCACGGCTACGAGCGGACCGTCGCGTTCCGGCTCTGGCCCCCGGTCGCGGTCGGCGCGCCCCTGCTCGTCGGGTGGCTGGCCACCTCCATCTGGGGTGATCCGATCGACCTCGGCCGGTGGCGGGTTCCGCTCGGCTGGGCGCTGGTGCTGTTCTTCGTCGCGTGGAACGCGTGGTCGCTGTGGCTGTTCCGCCGGCACGAGACCGGTCTGCTGCCGGGGCAGGCGACGCGCGCGATGATCGAGGAGGGGCCGTACCGCCGCTCCCGCAACCCGTTGTACGTCGGTCTGCTCGCGCTGTACCTCGGACTGGCGTTGCTGGCGCCCACGCTCTGGGGGCTGGTGCTGTTCCCAGCCGCGGTGCTGCTCGTCCTCTGGGGCGCGATCCACCCCGAGGAACGGTTTCTTCACGAGCGGTTCGGTGCGCCATACGACGACTACACGCGGCGGGTGCGTCGCTGGCTGTGAGTGTTTTACCGCGGCCGACGACCAGTGCTCTCCTCTAGCGTGGCGCCATGCTGCAGGTGACGCCCAACGGGCCGTGGGGCAAGGACGTGCACCCTGAGATGCCGGTCTCCCTCGGTGAGCTCGCGGCCGACCTGCTGGCCTGCTTCCGGGCCGGTGCGACCGGCGTGCACCTTCACGTGCGAGATCCTGCGGGCGCGGAGACTCTCGAGCCGGCCGTCGTGAATGACACCTGTCGGATGGTGCGCGACCTGGCCACCGAAGTCGGAGCCCGGGTCGAGATCGGACTGACCACCGGGGAGTGGATCGTGCCCGACCTGGCCGACCGGATCGCGATGATCCGCGAATGGGAAGGCGTCGACTGCGCCACCGTGAACCTGTCCGAGGACGGTTTCGAAGACGTGATGGGCGCCATGCTCGATGTCGGGGTGGGCATCGATGTGGGCCTGTGGGCGCCCGTGGAGATGGACCGGCTGCTCGGATCGGGACTGCTACCTCGGGCGCAGAGGGTCAGCATCGAGCTGGCCCCGGGGGAGCCCTACTTTCTCGAGGGTGAGCCGACCGACTTCGCGCAGCAGGTGAACGACGCGCTGGACTCGGCCGGATCGACATGCCCTCGTCTCACGCACGGGATGCACGACTGGACCTGGCCGCTGGTGGAGGACGCGTTCCGGCGGGGACATGACACTCGTGTCGGCTTCGAGGACTCGGTCCTGCTGCCGGACGGCACCCGAGCCGCGAGCAACGCCCAGCTGGTGGAGGCCGCGTTCGCGCTCGAGTCACGCACTCGTTCGTAGAGCTCAGCCGTCGTTCTCCGGGCCGGTGTGGGTGGCGGAGTCGGGCTTCCTCACCCGCCGCGGGTCGAACACACGTCGGACCATCGGCTCGAAGACCTCCAGCGGCTCGGTCGGGTAGTCGGGGTCGAAGGAGTTCTGGTCGTAGTTGGCGCAGAAGTCGGCGCACGCCTGATACCAGGGGTGGTCCGCCCACCGGTCGCGTGCGTTGGGGTCGGCCCCGATGTGCTGGAACCAGTACACGCCCTGGAAGACGCCGTGGTGCTTGAGGATCCAGTAGTTGCGCTCCGAGACGTACGGCCGCACGATGGCGGCGGCGACTTCGGAGTGGTTCGCCGGCGCGAGGACGTCGCCGACGTCGTGGACGAGCGCGCACACGACCATCTCCTCGTCCTCACCCGCCCGCAGCGCCCGGGTGGCCGCCTGCAGGCTGTGACCGAGGCGGGTGACCTGGTAGCCGGTGTGCTCGTCCATGTCCCGAAGCCAGCCGAGGATGCGGTCCGGCACCTGCGCCAGTTCCCGCTCCTCGTACGGGAGCAGCAGCTCGTAGTCCTCGGCGGTTCCGTCGACCATCGCGGTGAAGCTGACCGTTGGCTGACCGGCCGGTGTTCCCCCGGATGGGGACGAGGTGGTCACGACCT
>CAVWFF010000071.1:0-24222 GCA_963754145.1 uncultured Actinomycetota bacterium | reverse complement strand
TCCCTAGACTGACTGCATGACGCAGCCCTCGGACCACGTGGACGTCCTGATCGTCGGGGCGGGCCTGTCCGGAATCGGTGCCGCCTGCCATCTGCAGCGGCGGGCCCGGTCGCTACCCCATCCTCGAGGCCCGCGAGAGCTTCGGCGGCACCTGGGACCTGTTCCGCTACCCCGGCGTGCGTCGGACTCGGACATGTTCACCTTCGGCTACTCGTTCCGGCCGTGGCGCGCGACCAGGCCCTCGCCGACGGCCCGGCGATCTTCGAGTACGTCCGCGACACGGCCGCCGAACACGGTGTGGAGGAGCACATCCGGTTCGGCCCCACGTGTTCTAGGCGGATTGGTCCACCGCCGCCGGCGGTGGACGATCACCGCCGAGACGACGGCGACGGGTGACGCTGACCTGTACGTGCTCTGGGCGTGCACGCGGCTACTACGACTACGACGCGGGCTACAGTCCGCAGTTCCCCGGCGCCGAGCACTCAGGGCCGCGTCGTGCACCCGCAGCACTGGCCGGACGACCTCGACCTCGCCGGCAAGCGGGTCGTGGTGATCGGCAGTGGTGCCACCGCGATGACCCTGGTGCCGGCGATCGCCGCCGACACCGCGCACGTGACGATGCTGCAGCGCTCCCCGACCTACGTGCTGTCCGTGCCCAGCCGCGACGGACTGGCGGCGCGCGCACGCCGGCTCCTTCCCGATCCCGTGGCCTACGGCGTCACCCGGTGGAAGAACGTCCTGCTGGCCACCGGCTTCTACCAGCTCAGCCGGCGCCGCCCGAACCTGGTGCGGCGCCTGATCCGCAAGGCGACGGCGGCCCAGCTGCCCGACGGGTACGACGTCGACACCCACTTCCGCCCGACGTACAACCCCTGGGACCAGCGCCTGTGCCTGGTGCCCGACGGAGACCTGTTCCGGGCGATCAGCCGGGGCGACGCGTCGATCGTGACCGACCGGATCGACTCGTTCACCCCGAAGGGCCTGCTGCTCACGTCGGGGGAGGAGCTCCCTGCCGACATCGTCGTGACCGCCACCGGGCTCAACCTGAAGGCGTTCGGGGGCGCCGTCCTCTCGGTCGACGGCGAGCCCGTGCACCTGCCGGACACCATGGCCTACAAGGGGATGCTGCTCTCCGGCGTGCCGAACTTCGTCTTCACCGTCGGTTACACCAACGCGTCCTGGACGCTCAAGGCCGACCTCGTCGCGCAGTACGTCGTCCGCCTGCTGCGCCACCTCGACCGCACCGGCACCCGCGTCTTCGTGCCCCGCCGCGAGGCAGACGTGCAGGAGCACCCGTTCATGGACTTCGCGGCCGGCTACGTGCTCCGCTCCCTCCACCAGTTCCCGAAGCAGGGCAGCCGGGCGCCGTGGCGGCTGCGCCAGAACTACCTGCGCGACGTGGTCACGATCCGGCACGGCCGGGTCACCGACGACGCGATGGACTTCTCCTAGCCTGAGCAGTAGAGAAAGATCGCCGGCAGCGCGTAGAGCATCGCCACCGACCACGTGATGTGCGTGAGGATCGGCGCCAGGATGCCCCCGGACGCGCGCCGCTGCAGCCCGACCACCGCACCCACGATCACGGCGGCGAAGCCGAGCATCACGTTGCCGGTGGCGAGCGTCGCGATCACGTAGGTGACCGTGGACCACACGACCGGGTTGCGGGGGATGGCGGCGTACACCGCACCCCGGAAGAACAGCTCCTCGGCGATGCCGTTGAGCGTCGTGACCAGGAGCACCAGTGGCCCCACACCCTGGTCGGCGTAGTCGAGGACCTTCGTGACCTGGCGGTTGAGCGGGCCGATCTCGTGCACGACGAGCCCGCCCACGACGAAGACCGCGGCCAGGCCGAGACCGATCAGGATCGGCTGTACGACGGGCCGGGGCAGCGGTGTGCCCTCGGCCGCATCGCGGACCTCGATCCGGCCGAGGTGCAGCGGACCCGAGGCGAAGGCGCCGACCGCCCACACGCCCGCGAGCACGAGGGTGGCGACGATGAACGTCGAGCTGCCCGGGGTGATCCGCAGCGACCAGCCGAGGACGCTCGCCCCGATCAGCACGAAGAGCAGGGTCACCAGCTGCCGGCGCCGGAACTCGCTCGGGGTCTGCCGGTGGTCGCGCGGCACCTGCTGCCAGAGCGAGGGATGGAGGAGCCGCCTGCCGAGGACGGGGATCACGACGAGTCAGCCCTCGGTCTGGCGGTCGTCCTCGAGGGCGCGCCGCACGCTCTCCTGGTACGGCACCAGGTCGAGCGGTACGACGTCCCTGATCGCGTCGTCGGTCACCACGACCTCGGTGCCCATGGAGTCGATCAGGTTGCGCCCGGTGGTGAGGTCGACGTCGGTCACCAGCGCCAGCCAGTAGGAGGACAGCCGGGGTGTCAGCACCGGCACCTGGACCACCGGGAGCTCGCGGCCGTTCATCACCATGGCCGCCTGCTGGAGCATCTCCCCGTAGGTCAGCACCTCGGGGCCACCGATCTCGAAGACCTGCCCCAGCGCCTTCTCGTGGCCGGCGACACCGACCAGGTAGGACACCACGTCGTCGATCCCGATCGGCTGGGTGCGGGTGCCCACCCACTTCGGCACCACCATCGCCGGGAGCTTCTTGACCAGCTGCCGGGTCATCTCCCAGGAGACGCCGCCCTTGCCCACCACGATCGCGGCACGCAGCACCGTGACCGGGATGCCGGTCGATCCGAGCAGTCCCTCCACCTCGCGGCGCGACCGGAGGTGGGCGGACAGCGCCCCGTTGTGCTCGTTGCCGAGACCGCCGAGGTAGACGATCTGTCCCACGCCGGTCGTCGCCGCGACCTTGGCGAACATCCGCGCTGCGTCGGCGTCGCGCTTCTCGAAGTCGGTGTTGTCCAGCGAGTGCACGAGGTAGTACGCCACGTCGACGTCCTCGAGCGGCTCGGTCAGTGAGGCCCGCTCGGCGACGTCGCCGCGGACCGGCCGGCCCGGTCCGTCGTACGTCTCGGGGTGGCGGGTCATCGCCTTCACGTCGTGGCCGGCCTCGACCAGCGCACGCACGAGTCTCCTGCCGATGAAGCCGGTTGCGCCGGTGACGAGGATGCGGGCCATGTCCCTCACCCTAGGGATCACCCCGAGGGGTGAGGGCCTGCGGTGGCCGCCGCCGGGCCGTGGTGGTGCCACTCCGCGAAATTGAGGAGCCCACAGGGAGCGCCGCGCCGCAGTTGGTGGTACGCATGGAGCGACAGCGAGGGAGAGCAGCCATGGCCAAGTACGTCTATCGGTTCAGTGAGGGAGACAAGGACCAGAAGGAGCTCCTCGGCGGCAAGGGCGCGAACCTGGCCGAGATGACCAACCTGGGCATGCCGGTCCCCCCGGGCTTCACCATCTCCACCGATGCATGCCGTGCCTACCTCTCCGAGGGCCGCCTGCCGCGCGCGGTGAAGGTCGAGACCACGATCGCGATGCGCGAGGTCGAGGAGGCCGTCGGCCGCAACTTCGGCGATCCGCACGAGCCGTTGCTGGTGTCGGTGCGCTCCGGTGCGAAGTTCTCGATGCCGGGGATGATGGAGACCGTGCTCAACGTCGGCCTGAACGACCAGACGGTCGAGGCGCTGGCGAAGTTCGCCGACGACGAGCGGTTCGCGTGGGACTCCTACCGCCGGCTGATCCAGATGTTCGGGCGTACCGTTCTCGACATCCCGGGCGAGCCGTTCTCCGACGCGCTCGACGCCCGGAAGGAGAAGGTCGGGGCGACGACCGACCTCGATCTCGGCGCGGAGGACCTGAAGGACGTGGTCTCGGCGTACAAGGACATCGTGAGGGAGCACACGGGGGCGGACTTCCCGCAGGACCCGCGCGAGCAGCTCGAGCTGGCGATCGAGGCGGTCTTCCGCTCGTGGAACACCGAGCGTGCCCGGCTGTACCGCCGGCGGGAGCGCATCCCGCACCACCTCGGCACCGCGGTCAACGTGGTCAGCATGGTCTTCGGCAACCTCGGCGAGACCTCGGGCACCGGTGTCTGCTTCACCCGCGACCCGTCCAGCGGGCACAGCGGGGTCTACGGCGACTACCTGCAGAACGCCCAGGGCGAGGACGTCGTGTCCGGCATCCGCAACACGCTGCAGCTCGCAGACCTCGAGCAGATCGACGCGAAGTCGTACAAGCAGCTGCGCAAGATCATGCGCCGGCTGGAGACCCACTACCGCGACCTGTGCGACATCGAGTTCACCATCGAGCAGGGCAAGCTCTGGATGCTGCAGACCCGGATCGGGAAGCGCACGGCGGGCGCCGCGTTCCGGATCGCCTGCCAGCTCGACGACGAGGGCCTGATCACCACCGACGAGGCGCTGGAGCGCGTCACGGGCAACCAGCTGAGCCAGCTGCTGTTCCCGCAGTTCGACGCGAAGGCGGAGCGCGAGCTCCTGGCCAAGGGGCTCGGTGCCTCTCCGGGGGCCGCCGTGGGCGCCATCGTGTTCGACAACGCGCAGGCGGCGGAGGAGAAGGAGAAGGGCAACGACGTCATCCTCGTCCGGCGTGAGACCAGCCCCGAGGACCTGCCCGGCATGGTCGCCTCCAAGGGCGTGCTCACGACGCGGGGCGGCAAGACCTCGCACGCCGCGGTCGTCGCGCGCGGCATGGGCATGTGCGCCGTCGTGGGTGCCGAGTCGATCACCGTCCACGACGACGAGCTGAGGGTCGACGACAAGGTGCTCAAGCGCGGCGACACGATCGCGATCGACGGCGCCACCGGCGAGGTCTTCGTCGGCGACGTGCCCGTGGTCGACTCGCCCGTGATGACCTACATCGCCGACGGCATCGAGGCGGCCCACGCCGCCGCGGGTGACGATCAGGAGGTGCGCGAGCTCGTCGACGCGGTGCACCGCCTGCTCTCTCACGCCGACGACGTACGCCGGCTTCGGGTGCGCGCCAACGCCGACAACGGCGAGGACGCGGCACGGGCTCGCAGGCATGGCGCCGAGGGCATCGGCCTGTGCCGCACCGAGCACCAGTTCCTCGGGGACCGGCGGGTGCAGATCGAGCGCGTGGTCCTCTCGGAGACCGGGGACGAGCGCGACCAGGCGCTGGAGGCCCTGCTGCCGCTGCAGAAGCAGGACTTCACCGAGTTGCTCGAGGCGATGGACGGGCTGCCCGCCACGATCCGGCTGATCGACCCGCCCCTGCACGAGTTCCTGCCCGACCTCCCCGATCTCGCGGTCAAGGTGGCGGTCGCGGAGGAGCGCGGCGAGACCGACCCGCACGACGTGAGGCTGCTCGCCGCGGTACGCCGGATGCACGAGTCCAACCCGATGCTCGGCCTGCGCGGGGTGCGGCTCGGGCTGCGGATGCCGGGGCTGTTCTCGCTGCAGATCCGGGCGATCGCTGAGGCGTGTGTCGAGCTCCGCAAGCAGGGCAAGGACCCGCAGCCGGAGATCATGGTCCCGCTCGTCGGGTCGCAGCGGGAGCTGCAGCTGGTGCGCGACGAGGCGGAGTCGATCCTGAAGGAGATCGCCGAGGAGACCGGCGAGGAGCTGGACTTCGCGATCGGTTGCATGATCGAGCTGCCCCGGGCCGCGCTCACCTCGGCCCGGATCGCGGAGGAGGCCGACTTCTTCTCCTTCGGCACCAACGACCTGACGCAGACCACGTGGGGTTTCTCGCGCGACGACGTCGAGGGCGCGTTCTTCGCGACGTACCTGGAGAACGGTGTGCTCACGATCTCCCCGTTCGAGACGCTCGACGCTGACGGTGTCGGCCAGCTGGTCAAGGCCGGGGTCGCGGGCGGCCGGTCGACGAAGCCGACGCTGAAGATGGGCGTCTGCGGCGAGCACGGAGGAGATCCCGAGTCGATCCACTTCTTCCACGACGCGGGTCTTGACTACGTGTCCTGCTCACCGTTCCGGGTGCCGGTGGCGCGGCTGGAGGCCGGCCGGGCGACTGTGGTGCCCAAGAGCACCGAGTAGCCACAGCATGGGATCTTCACCCCTGACGGTGTGACCACACCCCAACGGGCGTGCTCTAGTGGAGGGCATGGGACTAGACGACAAGATGGACAACAAGAAGGACGACCTCGGCGGCAAGGCGAAGGAGGGCGTCGGCAAGGCCACCGGTGACGAGAACCTGGAGCGTCAGGGCAAGAACGACCAGAGGAAGTCCGACATCAAGCAGGCTGGCGAGAAGGCCAAGGACGCGTTCAAGAAGTAACGACTTCCGCCAGTTCGAGAGCTCGCTCGGCCGCCGGCCGGGCGAGCTCTGCGTCTGCCGGGACCAGCGCGATCCGGGTGCGCCGTTCCAGCAGGTCCTCGACCGTGCGGGCGCCCTCGTGCGTCACACCGAACACGAGCTCGGCGAGCGTGTGCGGCAGGCCGGCGGCGATCGGGGCCAGCAGCTCCGCGTCGTCGAGTCCTGTGACCGCACGGGCGTTGTCGAGCACCATCGGCGCCTCGAGGCCGTAGCGGCGCACCAGTCGTGCAGGAGCGTCGACGCTCTCGAGCCGCGCGCGGTCGGCGGCACCGAGCAGTGGCAGCGACCGCTGTCGTGCACGGTCCCGCTGCCAGACCCCTGCTGCACGACGGCAGCGTCGACCGCGTCCTCGGCCATCCTGCGGTACGTCGTCAGCTTGCCGCCGACGATCGTGACCACCCCGGTGCCGCTGGTGAGCACCGCGTGGCGCCGGGACAGGTCGGCGGTCTCGCCGCCGGTGTCGAGCAGCGGGCGCAGGCCGGCGTAGGCGCCGACCACGTCGTCGCGGGTGAGCCGTCGCTCGAACGCGGTGCTGATCACGTCGAGCAGGAACCCGATCTCGGCCTCGCTGGGCTCCGGGACGTCGGGGATGTCGGTGCCGTCGACCTCCTCGTCGGTGAGGCCCACGTAGAGGGTGCCGTCGGGCTGTGGCAGCAGGAACACGAACCGGTTGCGCTCGCTCGGGCACGGGCGCCATCACGGCCACGCTCAGGCCCGGGCAGGGACTCCTGCCGGAGCACGAGGTGGGTGCCCCGGGACGGCTTGAGCGTGATCCCGTCGACGAGCCCGCCGGCCCACACGCCGGCGGCGTTGACGACCGCGCTCGCCTCGATCCGGCGGACCTCCCCGGTGAGCTCGTCGCGGACGACGGCGTGGCTGCCCGAGAGCTCGACGACCCGGCTGCGCGTGTGCAGCCGCGCGCCGTGTGCGCCCGCCGTACGGGCGAGGGCGATGACCAGCCGCGCGTCGTCCTCGAGCTGGCCGTCGAAGGCGAGGATGCCGCCCCGCAGGCCGGCCCGGCGCACGCCGGGCACCAGGGCCAGCGTCTCGGGCACGGAGATCGAACGGGAGCGAGGGAGGGTACGGCGCGAGGTGCGTGCGGTGAGCCGGAGGCCGTCGCCGAGCGCCATCGCGATCCGCGAGACCTGCGCCGGCCCGCCGGCTGACCGAGGGGGTCAGCGGGATCACCATCGGCAGCGCGCGGGTCAGGTGCGGGGCCGTGGTCTGCATCAGGATGCCGCGCTCCAGCGCGCTCTCGTGGGCGACGTCGAACTGGAGGTTGGCCAGGTAGCGCAGACCACCGTGGACCAGCTTGGAGCTCCAGCGGCTGGTGCCCCAGGCCAGGTCGAACGCGTCGACGGCGACCACGTCGAGGCCCCGGCTGGCGGCGTCGAGGGCGACGCCGGCTCCGGTGACCCCGAGCCCGACGACGAGCAGGTCGGTGCGGTCGGGCAGGCCGGCGGTGCCGACGGTGATCTCGCGGTGCGGTGGCCGTGTGGTGGCCGGTCATGGCGCGAGGTAGCGCTGGACGAGCAGGCCCAGCTCGTCCTCGAAGTCGCTCTCCGTCAGTCCCTGCTCGCTGCGCGGGTCGGTCATCGTCTGCACCGAGAGGGTGAAGCCCTGGGTGGCGAGCAGGAGGGTGCGGGCGAGCATCACCGGGTCACCCTTGCGGATCTCCTTGCGGCGCTGCCCATGTCGGATCATCGGCTCGAGCAGCGTGAGCACCAGCTGCTGGGAGCGGCCGCGTCGATCGAGGAGGTAGGGGAGCAGCAGCTCCGGGTCGACGTCGACGATCTTGGCGAAGAGCGCGTCGTCCCGGATCGCGCGGGCGGTGAGCACGACGCTGCGGCGCACCTGGGCCAGCATGCTGGACCCCGGGTCGTTGCCCTCGGCTGACCGCGGCCATGGCGGCGGTCCACTCGCGGGTCATCAGCTCGCCCAGCAGGCCCTGCATGTCGGGCCACCGACGGTAGAGCGTCATCCGGCTGACGCCGGCGCGGCGGGCGACGTCGGTGAGGGTGCTGCGCCGCCACCCGACGGCCAGGATCGACTCGCGGGCCGCGTCGAGGATCGCGGTATCGGTGTCCGGCAGCGTCCCGAGGGTGTTGTGACGAAGTGACGTCATATGTCACACTGTAACATATGAGCCGAGAGATGCACTGGTCGCGCTGGGGCGACCCCGAGCAGGCCGGGCCGCTTACGCAGTCCGCCCGGGCGCTCGTCGACGCCTTCATCGGCACGGCGGACACGCCCGCCGTCGACCTCGCCGACGTGCGGCTGAGCGACCCGCTCGACGCCGCGCTGGTGGCCGAGCTCGACGCGCTGGTCGGCGCTGACCACGTGCTCACCGACCACGACACTCGCGTGCTGCGCACCCGCGGCAAGTCGACGCTCGACCTGCTCCTGATCCGGCAGGGCGACGGCTCCGACTCGCCGGACGCGGTCGTACGTCCCGGCAGCCACGACGAGGTGCAGGCGGTCGTCGACTGGTGCGTGGAGCGTCACGTCGCACTCGTCCCCTTCGGTGGCGGGACGTCGGTCGTCGGCGGGCTCGCGGCCCGTCGCGACGGCTACGCGGGCGTGATCTCGCTGGACCTGTGCCGGTTCGACCGGCTGCTCCACGTGGACACGGACTCGATGACCGCAGTCCTCGAGCCCGGGCTCCGGGGTCCGGATGCCGAGTCCCTGCTGGCCGAGCACGGCCTGACGCTCGGACACTTCCCGCAGTCGTTCGAGTACGCGTCGATCGGCGGCTTCGCGGTCACCCGCTCCAGCGGCCAGTCCTCCGCGGGCTACGGACGCTTCGACAACCTGGTGATGGGTCTGACCGTCGCCACGCCGCTGGGTCGGCTCGACCTCGGCTCCTCGCCGGCCAACGCGGCCGGCCCGGACCTGCGCGAGTGGGTGATGGGCTCCGAGGGAGCCTTCGGCGTGGTCACCTCGGTGACGGTGCGCGTGCGCCGGGTGCCGGCTGTGAAGGTCTACGAGACCTGGCGGTTCGCGTCGTTCGACGAAGGCGCGGCGGCGATGCGCACCCTCGCCCAGGGCGGTGCTGCTGCCCACGGTGCTGCGGCTCTCCGACGAGGCGGAGACGATGGTCAACCTCGCCGAGCCGGACGAGGTCGGCAGCGAGTCGGCGGGGGGCTGCCTGATGGTGGTCGGCTTCGAGGGCGATCAGGCCGTCGTCGACGCGCGGCGGGACACGACGACCACGCTGCTCACCGGGCTCGGCGGCGCGGGTCTCGGCGAGGCAGGTGGTGCGGCCTGGGCCAAGGGCCGCTTCCACGGTCCCTACCTGCGCGACTCGATGCTCGACGTCGGCGTGCTCGTCGAGACCGTCGAGACGGTCACGTTCTGGTCCCGACTCCGACAGGTGTACGACGCCGTCAAGCAGGCGCTGGAGAGCTCGCTCGGCCACGACGGGCGGCCGGTGCTCGTGCTCTGCCACATCTCCCACGTCTACGAGACCGGTGCCTCGCTGTACTTCACGATCGCGACCCGTCAGGACGATGACCCCGTGGCGCAGTGGCGTGCGGCCAAGGCGCGCGGCGTCCGACGCGATCATCCGCAACGGCGCCTCGATCACCCACCACCACGCGGTCGGTCAGGACCACAAGCCCTGGCTGGCCGAGGAGATCGGCCCCGTGGGCGTCGAGATGCTCCGCGCGGTGAAGGAGCGGATCGACCCGACGGGCGTGCTCAACCCCGGCGTGCTGGTGCCCTGACCGAGACTGGTGGCATGAGCACCGACTGGCAGGCCTGGCACGCGCCGTACGCCGACCCGGACTCCGACCTGTCGCGCCGCCGACGCTCGGTGCAGCGGCAGATCACGCAGTGGCTCGACGAGCGCAACGACGACCGGCTGCGGGTGGTCAGCGCCTGCGCGGGCGACGGGCGCGACCTGCTGGAGGTGCTGGCGGCGCGTCCCGACCGCGCGCGGGTGACGGCGACCCTGCTCGAGCTCGACGAGGGCCTGGCCTGGGCGGCCGAGGAGTACGCCGCCGCGCACGATCTCGCCGTCGACGTACGACGTGGCGACGCCGGCACCACCGACAGCTACGCCGGCGCCGTCCCCGCCGACCTCGTGCAGATGTGCGGGGTCTTCGGCAACGTGACCGACGACGACCTGCGCGCCACCATCGCCGCGCTTCCGCAGCTGTGCACACCGGGCGCCACGGTGATCTGGACCCGCGGGAGGTTCGCCACCGGCGATCTCACCGGGGAGATCCGGGCATGGTTCGGCGACGAGGGATTCGAGGAGGTGGCGTTCGACGCCCCGTGGGACGCGAAGTACCGCGTCGGTACCCACCGGCTGGTCGCGGCCCCACGTCCGCTGGCACCGGGCCAGACGTTCTTCCGCTTCATCCGTTAGCCGGCGTGTGGGCGGAGTCGATGGTGAACGGCTGCGAGAGGCACACCTGACGAGCTAGGCGCACCTTCGGATCGCCTATCTTCCCTCGCCGATTGTCGACTGATTCCACTCTTGATTCGAACACCTGTTCGACTAGAATGGGACCATGACCCCGGGAGCCACCCAGCCTCGACACCGCAGCGGACACCGCTGCCGGGGTGCTCGCGCAGGCGCGGGCCGACCGGGCCGCCGCCGACGCCGCGGAGGCCGACCTGCTCCGCGCATGCCTGCGCCTGGGCGGACCTGCACCCGGCGGAGTCGATCGGTGACGCGGTCCGTTCGGCGACACCCCGGTCCCGGTCGCCGGACCCGGTGCCCCGCTGGTCGCGGAGTTCTGCGTGGCCGAGTTCGCGGCCGCGGTCGGGCTGCCCACCGAGACCGGCAAGGCCTACCTCGGTGAGGCCCTCGAGCTGCGGCACCGGCTCCCGCGGACCTGGGCCCGGGTCGCAGGCCGGGGACCTGCCGGCGTGGCGGGCCCGGCGGATCGCCCGCGCGACGATCGCACTCTGCCCGCGGCGGCGGGGTTCGTGGACGACCAGGTGGCGGGGTTCGCGCACCGGATCCGGCCCAGCGGGGTGGACCGGCTGGTCGAGGAGGCGATCGTGCGGTTCATGCCCGATCGAGGCCCGGCGCCGCCGGGAGGCCGCCGCCGATGGCCGGCACGTCCACGTGCACACCGCATCAGGTGTCCTTCGAGGGCACCGTGTGGGTGCGAGGCCAGGTCGACCTCGCCGACGCCCTGGACCTCGACACCGCCCTGTCGGTCGGCGCCGCCCGGCTGGCCGACCTCGGCTCGGCCGCGTCCTTGGACGTGCGCCGCTCCGAAGCGCTCGGGGAGATGGCCCGGCACCAGCTCGCCCTGGACCTCGACACCACCGGCGACACGCGACCGACACCGCGGCCACCCCGGCCCGACGCCGAGCCGGCAGGTGGTGCTGCATGTCCACCTCTCCGAGGACGCGATCACGCACCCCGGACGCCCGGCTGCACCTGGCGCGGGTGGCGAACACCCGCTCCTTCGTCGACGCCGACCAGGTCCGCGACCTGGTGCGGCCGTCCCGGGCACCACGGTGACCGTGAAGCCGGTGGTCGACCTGGCCGAGCACCTCCACGTCGACCAGTACCAGGTCCCCGACCGGCTCGCCGACCAGGCCACCGAACGCGACCTGACGTGTGTGTTCCCGTGGTGCACCCGCCCCGCGGAGAAGTGCGACACGGACCATGTGATCCCGTACAGCGAGGGCGGGCAGACGGCGAGCGACAACATCGGCCCCGTTGTGCCGGCGCCACCACCGGCTCAAGACCCACCACTCCGGCTGGGGCTACACGGTGCTGGAACCCGGGTCCTATCTGTGGCATTCGCCGCACGGCTACCAGTTCCTGCGCGACCACCGCGGCACCACCGACGTCACCCGCGACCGGGCACGCACCCGCCCGACGAGTAGCGACCCCGCCCCACACCCCGCGCCAACACCCCCGGCGCGGGGCCATCCGGCATGTCTCCAGGTCCGGTGAACCGCCCGGCACCACCTCCCCCACCCCAGCCTGCGAGCAGCGAGTGTCGGTGTGGGCGGGACGGTGCGGGCGGGGCGCTGCCGGCAGGGAGCGTAAAAGGCGGCGTGGCGGCGCCGGAGTGCGCAACCACGGAAGACGCCGCCGCCGACACGGCAACTCAAGCGACTGCCGGTAGCGACCCGTCAGCGCCGGACGAACCAGACCCTCGAGCCACCGACGCCTGACCCCTCACCTCCTCGACCACCGTCCGCGTGCAGAATGCGCGCATGCCGTATCCCCAGCTCCCGCCCGGTTTCCGCTTCGGCACGAGCACGGCGTCGTACCAGATCGAGGGCGGGGTGGACGTCGGCGGACGCGGCGCCAGCATCTGGGACACGTTCTGCGCCGAGCCGGGCCGGATCAGGGACGGCAGCTCGGGTGCCGTGGCCTGCGACCACGTGCACCGGTACGCCGAGGACGTGGCGTTGATGCGCCGGCTCGGCACGCAGGGGTACCGGTTCTCCGTCGCCTGGCCCCGGATCCAGCCCGACGGCACCGGGCCGGCCAACCAGGAGGGGCTCGGGTTCTACGACCGTCTCGTCGACGAGCTGCTCGCGGCCGGCGTCGAGCCGATGGCGACGCTCTTCCACTGGGACCTGCCGCAGGCGCTCGAGGACGCGGGAGGCTGGACGTCGCGCGCGACGGCGGAACGGTTCGGGGAGTACGCCGCGCTCGTGGCCGGCCGCCTCGGGGACCGGGTGGCGCAGTGGATCCCGGTCAACGAGCCCAACGTGGTCACGATGATCGGCTACGGGCTCGGCCTGCACGCGCCGGGACGCACCCTGATGTTCGACGCCCTGCCCGTGGCTCACCACCTCCTGCTCGGGCACGGGCTCGCCGTGCGGGCCCTGCGCGCCGCCGGTGCCCAGGCGGTCGGCACCGCCACGAACCACACACCGGTGTGGCCGGCGACGGACAGCGCCGACGACCGCGCGGCGGCGGACCTGTACGACGTGCTGTGGAACCGGCTCTTCGCCGACCCGATGCTGCTCGGGCGCTACCCCGAGGGCTTCGCCGAGCTGATGCCCGGGCCGGTCGAGGAGGACCTGCGGCTGATCGCGGCGCCGCTCGACTTCTACGGCTTCAACTACTACAACCCGACGTCGATCCGGGCACCGCGCGAGGGCGCCGAGAACGGCGGCCTGATCGGCGACGTCGAGGTGCCGCCGGGACTCGGGTTCGAGTTCGTCCCGATGCCGGGCTACCCGACCACCGACTTCGGCTGGCCGATCGTCCCCGACGGGCTCCACGAGCAGATCCGCCTGCTGGACGAGCGGTATCCGGACGCGCCGCCGCTCTACGTCACCGAGTCGGGATGCTCGTTCGGCATGGGCCCGGATGAGGACGGGGTGGTCGACGACCAGCCGCGGATCGACTACCTCGACAGCCACCTGCGGGCCGTCGAGGCGGCGCGTCCGCGACGGCTCCGACGTACGCGGCTACTACGCGTGGTCGCTGATGGACAACTTCGAGTGGGCCGAGGGCTACACGCAGCGCTTCGGCCTGGTCTGGATCGACTACGAGACGCAGGAGCGGATCCCGAAGCGGTCGTTCGACTGGTACGCCGCCGTGATCGCGGCCAACCGGCGATGACGCACGACCGCGACCCGCTCGGCGCTGGCGGAGCCGACCGAGCCGGTCGGCCGGGCGTGGGTGGTCTGGCTCTCCCTCGTCAGCATCGGCGGTGTGGGCAGGGTTCTTCGGCCCGATCCAGGTGCTGCTCGCACAGCAGGCCGAGGCGGTCGACGCCGCACACAAGGAGACGGTGCTCGCGCTCGTCACCGGCCTGGGCGCCGCGGTGTCGACGGTCCTGAACCCGGTGTGGGGCGCCTTCTCCGACCGCACCGTGCTCCGGATCGGGCGCCGGCTGCCGTGGGTGCTGGGCGGCTCGTCGTCGGCGTGGTCGCGATGGTGGTGCTCTCGCAGGCCACGACGCGTGCTGGCCATGTGCGTCGGCTGGTGCCTGGCCCAGGGTGGCGCTCAACGCGATGCTGGCGGCGATCACGGCCACCGTGCCTGACCAGGTGCCGGTGCTCCAGCGTGGCGCCGTCGGCGGGTGGCTCGCGATCGCGCAGACCCTCGGCGTCGTCCTCGGCTCCGGGCATCGCGATGGCGACCGGCAGCATCGCCGCCGGCTACCTGACCACCGCCGGGCTGCTCGTCGTGCTCTCGCTGCCGTACTGCCTCGACTCCCGTGACATCGCGCTGCCGCCGAGCTGACCGCCCGCCGTTCGACGCGCTGCGGTTCGCGCGCTCGTTCTGGGTGAGCCCGCGAGCAGCACCCGGACTTCGCGTGGGCCTGGATCACGCGGTTCCTGATGAACCTCGCCAACGCGCTCCTGCTCCTCTACCTCCTGTACTACCTGCAGGACGCGGTCGACCTGAGCCGGAAGGCCGCCGAGGCCGGGGTGTTCCGGCTCACCGCTGCTGTACGCCGTGCTCACCGTCGTCACCGCGATCCTCGGCGGGATCTGGTCCGACCGTCTGGCCCGGCGCAAGGTCTTCGTCACGGCGTCCGGCTACGTGATCGCGGCGGCGCTGCTCCTGCTGGCGTTCGTGCACAGCTATCCGGGCGCCTACGTCGGCGCGGCGGTCCTCGGGGTCGGCTTCGGGATCTACACCGCCGTCGACTTCGCGCTGATCACCCAGGTGCTCCCGACCGACGCGGACCGCGCGAAGGACCTCGGCGTGATCAACATCGCCAACGCGCTCCCGCAGGTGCTCGCCCCCGGAGTCGCCGCCCTCGTGCTCGGCCTCGGCGCCGGCTACCCGACCCTGTACGTCCTCGCCGCCCTCGCGGCCGTGCTGGGCAGCTTCCTGGTGCGTCGGATCGTGGGCGTCCCGTGAGGGCGACCTACAGGTACATCCCGCTCGGCCCGGTGTGCCCGTCGTCCTCCGGGCCGGCCTGGGCACCCGGGCCCATCCCCGGCATCTGATGGAGCGCGCCCGCGGGCAGCGCGCGGCGCATCTGCTCGAGCTGGGCGCGGGCGGCCATCTGCTGGGCGTAGATCGCGGTCTGGATGCCGTGGAAGAGCCCCTCCAGCCAGCCGACCAGCTGGGCCTGGGCGATGCGCAGCTCGGACTCGGTCGGCGTCCCGGAGTCGAACGGCTGCACCAGCCGCCCCAGCTCGTCGTCCAGCTCGGGGGCCAGGCCGTCCTTGAGCTCGTCGAGCGAGGTGTGGAGCACGCCGGCGAGGCGCTTGCGGCCGGCCTCGTCGAGCGGGGCGGCCTTCACCTCCTCGAGGAGCTGCCGGATCATGCTGCCGATCCGCATCACCTTGGCGGGCTGCTCGACCAGGTCGGTCAGCCCGCGTGCGTCGTCGGCCCCGTCGTCGGCCCCGTCGTCGGTGCCGTCGGCTGCCTGCTCGGGCACGGCGTGGCCGTCGGGACCCACGATCACGTAGCCGGGCCGGGGACCCTCGGTCTGCTCGGGTGTCTCCTCGCTCATGACGTCCACCCTACGCAGGGGCCCGCCGGATCAGGTCGTCAGCAGGATCTTGCCGATGTGGCTGCTGTCATCCATCGGCCTGGTGCGCCCGCGCGACCTCGGCCAGCGGCACCCGTTCGTGGACGACGGCCTTCACCTTGCCGTCGGCCACCAGCGGCCACACGTGCTCGACCAGCGCAGCGCAGATCGCGGACTTCTCCTCGCTGGGGCGCGCCCGCAGCGTCGTGGCCACGAGGGCGGCGCGCTTGCGGTGCAGCACGCTCAGGTCGATCTCGGCCTTGGTGCCGCCCTGCATCCCGATCACGACCAGGCGGCCCTCGGTCTTGAGCGCCTCCAGGTTGCGCATCAGGTACGACGCGCCCATGTTGTCGAGGATCACGTCCGCGCCCCCGGCCTCCCGGAGCACGGCCACGAAGTCGTCCTCGCGGTAGTTCACGGTGATGTCGGCCCCCAGCGACCGGCAGGTCGCGAGCTTCTCCTCCGAACCGGCCGTCGCCGCACACGGTGGCCCCCAGCGCGTGTGCGAGCTGGATCGCCATCGTGCCGATCCCGCCCGCCCCGCCGTGCACCAGAAACGTCTCGCCCGGCTGCAGGCCCGCGATCATGAACACGTTGGACCACACCGTCGCCGCCACCTCGGGCAGCGCCGACGCCGTGACCAGGTCGACGCCCGCCGGCACCGGCATCACCTGGCCCGCCGGCACGGCCACCTTGTCGGCGTACCCACCCGACGCGAGCAGAGCGCACACCTCGTCGCCCACGGACCAGCGCGTCGACGCCCGTCGCCGACCGCGCTGATCGTGCCGGAGCACTCCATGCCGAGCACGTCGGACGCGCCCGGCGGGGGCGGGTAGAAGCCCTGCCGCTGCAGCGTGTCGGCCCGGTTGACCGCGGAGGCCGCGACGTCGATCACCACCTCGCCGGGTCCGGCGGCGGGGTCGGGCAGGTCGGCGACGACGAGGGCGTCCGGCCCTCCGGGCTCGGGAACGATGACGGCTCGCATGCCCCCACCCTAGGGAGGACTACTCCGGGACCTCGTCCAGCTCCTCGATCTCGACCTCCACCTCGTCCACGTCGTCGGGCGCGTCCGCGGGCTTGTCCCAGCGCGCGGCGAGCGCGGTCGCCAGGCCGGCCAGCCGCTCGATCTCGGCCGGGTCGCCGTCCGCGGCCGCGGCGGCGTACCCGAGCAGGAAGGTCGTGATCGGCGCGGCTGGCCGCTCCACGTTGTGTGCGGCGTCGCGCGCCAGGTCGAGGACCAGCGCCTCGTCGACCTCCACCTCGATGTCGAGCACGTCGCACAGCTCGTCGATCCAGTCGTGGAGGTTCACGCCTCCAACTTGGCGAGCCGGGGCACTGGGCGCAAGAGGGCAGGCGCGACGATTCGGGCTCACGCGCCGAAATCGTCGCCCTCGCGGACGCGCGCGCAGGTCGTCCCAGGTGTCGACGTCCGCGGCCTCGTCACCCACGGCCGGCACCTCCGCCAGCCGCAGCGGAGCGAGCAGCCGGTGCATCGGCAGCCCGTGCTCCTCGCCGTACGGCGGCGCGGCGGCGAGCAGCGCCGCCACCCGGTACGACGCGCACAGGTACTGCGCCCGGCCACCGCGTCCACCAGCACGGCTCCGTCCACGTCGTCCTCGACCGCGGCTGCCAGGCGGTCCACCGTGTCCGCCGGTGACCCGCGGCATGTCGACGGCCAGCACGACGACCCGGCCCGGTGCGTGCGGGAAGGCGCGCAGCCCGGCCAGCAGCGCGGCCGCGGGTCCGCCGCCGGGCGGGTCCTCGCGGGTGAAGGTCACCGGCCGCGTGGTCCGCACCTCGTCGCCCACCACGACCACGTCCGCCACGTCGGCGCAGCGCCGCCAGCACGTGCTCGAGCAGGGTCCGGCCGCCGACCTCGATCGAGGCCTTGTCGACGCCGCCCATCCGGGCCGCCCCGCCGCCGGCGAGCGACGACGGCACCCAAGCCCGGTCCCGCCTCGGGGCTCACCCTGCCCGTCCACGCGGCGACCCTATGCCTCCGCGCATGCGGCACCGGCTGGCAAGGTGGACCCATGGCCGACGACGTGCGACTGCGGGTGTCCGTGGTGCAGACCGAGTCCTCGCTCGACCCGGCCGTGAACCGCGCCGCGCTCGACGAGGCCGCCGAGCTCGCGCCGGCCTCCGACCTGGTGGTCTTCCCCGAGGCGTTCGCCCGCGACTTCGGCGAGCCCGGCTCCGACCTGGCGGCCTTCGCCGAGCCGCTCGACGGCCCCTTCGTCACGCGGCTGCGCGAGGTCGTCCGACCAGCACGACGTGGCGGTGCTGGCCGGCATGTTCGAGCGGTCCGGCGACGGCCGGCCTGCCCGTTCAACACCCTGGTCCTCGCCGACCGCGGCGAGCTCACGACGTACCGCAAGATCCACCTCTACGACTCGTTCGGCTACCGCGAGTCCGACACCGTCAGCGCCGGTGTCACCGAGCCGGTCGTGGCCGACGTGCGCGGCGTGCCGGTCGGGCTGATGACCTGCTACGACCTGCGCTTCCCCGAGCTCGGCCGGGCGCTCGTCGACGCGGGCGCCGAGGTGCTCGTCGTCCCCGCCGCCTGGGTCGCCGGCGAGCGCAAGGCGAAGCACTGGCGCACGCTGCTGCGGGCCCGGGCGATCGAGAACACCGTGTACGTCGTCGGCGCCGCCCAGTGCGGTCCCCGCTACACCGGCCACTCGCTCGTGGTCTCGCCGTACGGCGACGAGATCGTCGAGGCCGACAACAGCGAGACCGTGCTGCACGTGTCGCTCGACCTGGCCGAGGTCGCGACGGCACGGGAGGCCAACCCGTCGCTGGCCAACCGCCGGCTCTGACCCGGTATCGTCGCGATCTCGGCCGGACCCGCGCCCCGCGCTGACAAAGCCGTTGCCGTGGCGACGCCGCGTCACGACACTCGGGGGATGACGACGCTCGAGGAGCTCTGGCCGCTGTTCGGCCTCCGGGTGCGCTGCGGCCCGCTCGAGATGCGTCCCGTGCAGGACGCCGACCTCCCCGAGGTGCTGGCCGTCGTCCAGGGCGGCATTCACGAGCCGGAGCGGATGCCGTTCTACTTCCCGTGGACCGACGCCACCGGCGACGAGCTGGTCCGCAACACGCTCCAGCACTACTGGCGCTCCCGGGCCGAGGTGTCGCCCGAGAAGTGGTCGATCGAGCTCGGGGTGTGGCGCGACGGCGGCTTCCGGGGGATCCAGGCCGTGTCCACCCGGGACTTCGCCGTCACCCGCACCGGTGAGACCGGCTCCTGGCTGGGCATGCCCTTCCAGGGCCGGGGCACCGGCACCCTGATGCGCCAGGCGATCTGCGTGCTGTGCTTCGACCACCTCGGCTTCACCGAGGTCACCTCGGGCGCGTTCCTGGACAACCCGGAGTCGCGGGCGGTCAGCCGCAAGGTCGGCTACGTCGAGAACGGCCGGGTCCGGCTCAAGCGGCGCGACACCCGCGCGGTCAACCAGCAGCTGCTGCTGACGCCGGAGGCGCTGGTGCGGCCGCCGCACGCGGTCGAGGTCGACGGGGTGGCCGGCGTACGCCGCCTCCTCGGGATCGACGAGCCGGCAGCCTAGACTCGGCACCGCGCTCGCGCAGGTGGCGGGCGCACGGAGGGGTGCCGGAGTGGCCGATCGGAACCGCCTTGAAAGCGGTCGCTGGCAGTGATGTCAGCCGCGGGTTCGAATCCCGCCCCCTCTGCCGCTTCCGCGCTTGTCGGCTCGGGTTACTCGGAGCCGCCGAGCTCCAGGGCGACGGAGTCGTAGAGGAGGTCGCTGAGCCGCTGCCGGTGCCGCTCCAGGTCGTGGACCAGACGCAGCAGGCGGTTGCGGAGCGCTTCGCGGTCGTTGCCCTCGAGCACGAGCGGTCCGAGCATGGCCAGCTGGGCGAGCAGGGCGTTGCGCTCGCGCAGCAGCGAACCCTGGCGCGCCGCGAGCCACGCCTCGGCGGCCGGACCCGCGTCGTCGGTGAGTGCCTCCTTGACCACCGACATCCGCTGGCGCACGAGCCAGCCCCAGCCCTGCTGCTGCATGGGCAGTCACGAGGGCCTTGCGGAGACCGACGATCGACTCTTCGAGTGTGGCCACAGGGACCACCTCCAACCTGGTCGCGGGTTGGCGGGGGAATCCGAGTGTGACTCAAGTCACCGGGTCGAGCAAGACGTGGAGGGCAGCTTCCTCTCCGAATTGCCCGTCCGCTGGGCGCGAGGGTTCAATCGTGGCGTGCCCACCGACCCCTCCGCCGTCGACTACGGCGTCGCGCCGCAGGTCCGGGCGCGCGTGATGGGGGTGTTCCTGGTCCTCCTGGGCGTGCTGGTCTGCGCGACCACGGTCGTGGTCGCGCTGTTCCAGCTCCCGCTGGAGGTGATGTCGGTGCTCGTCGTGCTGGTCGTGGTCGCCGTCTTCGGTGGCGGACACCTGCTCACGCGGCGTACGTACGTCGTCCGCGCCGACGCCGACGGCTACCGGGTCCGGCTGGTACGCGGGGCCGGCGTGAAGGCCGCGCGCTGGCAGGACGTCGAGGACGTCGTGGCCACCCATGTGGCCGGCGCGCGCTGCGTCCAGCTGCGGCTCCGCAACGGGGGAACGACCACGATTCCGGTCGACGTGCTCGCGATCGACGGCGACGATTTCGTGCGTGAGCTGCAAAATCGTCTAGACCACGGCCACGGCTATCGCCGGACCGGGTGATGCGGCATGGCCCGTTCGGGCCGCCCCGATTTCGCCGCCCGCCGGACGCATGGGTAACCTGATCCCCGCGCTGACCAAGCGTGGAGGTGTCGCCTAGTCCGGTCTATGGCGCCCGCCTGCTAAGCGGGTTGAGGGCAAACCCCTCTCGCGGGTTCAAATCCCGCCACCTCCGCCACGTGGTTCCGGCAGTTTTGGAGTACGTTTCGGACATGTCCGACAAGACGTGATTCAAGGCCGCTGACCTCGTGTTTTGCACATTTCTGCAGTGCAGGTCTATGAACCCTGATTCACCTGCCCGTAGCCATGTGCACCAGCGAGACTTGTGCGCATCACCAGAAACTCGGGGGAAACGAAGGAGTACCACCATGCGAAACGCGCGAATCTTGGCCCGGATGGTCGCGTCCACGCTTGCTGCTGCCGTGATGGTCGCCGGCATGGCGACCGCCGCTAGCGCGACGCCCTGACACCGGCTGGAAGGCCGACGTCGGCGCGAAGCACGCAGCCTTCTCAAGTCGGACACCGGCTGGTAGGAACCCACGAGCTCGAGACGAGGACGCTTCAGTCAGCCCCCCGACGGTCGTCCCCAGCCATCCCCCAGGCCGTCTCGAAGACAGCGGGCGGTGTGTCGATCAGGTCGCACACCGTCCGCTTCTGTGTGCGCGCACGCACGTCAGTCGCCGTCGTGCCCGGCAGTGTCGTGGCCGTCGTGGCCCATCGCGTAACCGAGCTGGAACCGCGTCTGCACGCCGTACTCCGCCTTGAGCGAGGCGATGTAGCCGGCGTACGTCCGGGTGCTGACGCCGACCCGCTTGGCGCTGGCCGGGTCGCTGTGGCCCTCGATCAGCATCCGGACGGTCATGTTGCGCACGTCCTCGGCGACGTCGCGCACGGTGCTCTCGGCTCGGTCGTCGAACGCTCGTGCGCGCTCCCAGTAGCGCTCGAAGACGTCGGCCAGGTAGGCGACCAGGGACGGCTCGTGGATCGCGATCGCGACGTCGTTCCCCTCGGCGCCCGGGACGATCGCCATCAGCCGGTCGATGATGATCATCCGGTTGAAGAACTCCTCCAGGGTCCGCACCTGGGCACCGTGCTGGCTCACCGCGGCGACGTACTCCTTGATCGCGACGCTGCGCCGGGCGGAGTGCTGGTAGAGCGTGCGCATTGCGATCCCGCGCTGGACCGCACGGATGTCGCGCTCGGACGCGTTCTCGAGTGAGCCGGGATATCGGCCCAGGGTGGGCTGGGCGGTCAGGATCTCGTGCTGGGCGTCGTCGACGCGTGGCGACGAGGAATCGGCGGATGTTGTCGATCCCGCGGATCTCGGTGACCGGATGCCGTGTGCCGAGCGACCGACGGTAGGCCTGTCCGAGCCCACCGAAGGCGTCGGCCCACCGGCTCGACTCCTCGAGCAGGTGCGCGGCCTCCTGGCCCATCGGCGCGACGATCCGGGCCTGCACGGTGGTGGGGTCGACGGGCAGGTAGGCCTTGAGGTCCCGGTCGAGGATCAGGAGCCCGAGGTCGACCAGGAGCTCGAACGCCGCCCGCTGCTGCGAACCCCGGGCGACGATGCGCGGGTCGTCCTCCGCGATGCGCCCTTCGTCGACCACCGTGTCGTACAGGGTCGAGGCATCGGTCTCCAGCAGCTGGCGCTGGGCAGAACCGAACTCGGTGGCCACACGGTCTCCTCTCCGCAACAAGATCGAAGGTTAGCCGTCCAGCGCCCCGGCAGGGGGCCCCGCCCGGGGGATCAGACGCCCAGGCGTGCCTTGAGGCCGTCCAGCTCGGTCCAGAGGACGGCGGGAAGCTGGTCCCCGAACTTCTCGAACCACTCGGTGATCTGCGGGATCTCGGCCTTCCACTCCTCCACGTCGACGGCGAGCGCCTGCTCGACCGCCTCCGGTGTCATCTCGAGGCCGTCGATGTCCAGGGAGCCCGGGCGCCGGCACATGGCCGATCGGGGTCTCGACCGCCGCGGCCTGGCCGTCGATGCGCTCGATCACCCACTTGAGCACCCGGCTGTTCTCGCCGAAGCCCGGCCACAGGAAGCCGCCCTCGTCGTCGCGGCGGAACCAGTTGACGTAGAAGATCTTCGGCAGCTTCGCGGCGTCGTTGTCCTTGCCGACGGTGACCCAGTGGTTGAAGTAGTCACCGGCGTTGTAGCCGATGAACGGCAGCATCGCCATCGGGTCGCGTCGCACCACGCCGACCTGGCCGACGGCGGCAGCGGTCGTCTCGGAGGAGAGAGTGGCGCCCATGAAGGTGCCGTGCACCCAGTCGCGGGCCTCGGTGACCAGCGGGATCGTGGTCTTGCGGCGGCCGCCGAAGAGGATCGCGTCGATCGGCACGCCGCGCGGGTCGTCGTACTCCGGCGCCAGGATCGGGCACTGCTTGATCGGCGTGCAGTAGCGGCTGTTGGGGTGGCTCGACGGCTCGTCGCTGTCCGGAGTCCACGGCTCGCCCTTCCACGAGGTCGCGTGGTCGGGGGTGTTCTCGAGGCCCTCCCACCACACGTCACCGTCGTCGGTCAGGGCGACGTTGGTGAACACCGAGTTGCCGATGTTGATGGTTCTCATCGCGTTGGGGTTGGTGTGCTCGTTCGTGCCGGGCGCGACACCGAAGAAGCCGTACTCCGGGTTGACCGCCCGCAGCCGGCCGTCCTCGCCGATCCGCATCCAGGCGATGTCGTCGCCGATCGACTCGACCTTCCAGCCGGGGATCGTGGGCGCCAGCATCGCCAGGTTGGTCTTGCCGCAGGCGCTGGGGAACGCGGCGGCGACGTACTTGGTGACGTTCTGGGGGCTGGTCAGCTTGAGGATCAGCATGTGCTCGGCGAGCCAGCCCTCGTCACGCGCGATCACACTCGCGATCCGCAGCGCATAGCACTTCTTGCCGAGCAGGGCGTTGCCGCCGTAGCCCGAGCCGTAGGACCAGATCATCCGCTCCTCGGGGAACTGGACGATGTACTTGGTGTCGCTGCACGGCCAGGCGACGTCCTGCTGGCCCTCGGCGAGCGGCATCCCGACGGAGTGGAGGGCGGGCACCCACTTCACGTCCTCGCCCGCGGCGTCGAGCTCTTCCATGCGGCGCAGCACGTTGCTGCCCATGCGGGCCATCACGCGCATCGAGGCGACGACGTACGCCGAGTCGGTGATCTCCACGCCGAACATCGGCTGCTCGGCCTCGAGGTGTCCCATCACGAACGGGATCACGTACATGGTGCGGCCCCGCATGCTGCCGTCGTAGAGCTTGCGCATGATGGCCTTCATCTCGGACGGGTCCATCCAGTTGTTGGTGGGACCCGCGTCCTTCTCGTCGGCCGAGCAGATGAAGGTGCGGTCCTCGACCCGTGCCACGTCGGTCGGGTCGGAGGCGCAGTGGAACGAGTTGGGCTTCTTGGTCTCGTCGAGACGCGTGAACGTGCCGGTCGCGACCAGTGCGTCGGTGAGCTCGGTCCACTCCTCGTCGGAGCCGGTGCACCACCGGACGTCGCGGGGCTTGGTCAGCTCCGCGATCTCGTTGACCCAGCTGAGGATCCCCTCGTGGGTGGTCGGCGCAGTGCCCCGGTCTTGGGTGGTCTCGGCAGTCATGCCACGTTCCCTCTCGAGCGTTCGCGGCGCCGCCGTGAGCGTGTAGACGGCACCGGCCGGCACGTTGGTGACGGCGGTCGTTTGAGTTGTCGGATGCCTTCGCAGCAGCGTTGCCGGCCAAGGTTGGGGCAAAGGTACGCCGAAACTCGACCGGCTTCCCCAGCCGGGCTGGGCCCCGCACGATTGGATCGATCAACCGGTCGTGGACGTGACCAGTCTCACGATCCTGGCAGCCTGGGCATGGCTGCAGCGCTCGCTGACCTGCACGTTTCCACCCGAGACCGGCCGGTCGCTGCCGCGGCAAGGAGCA
>CAVWFF010000070.1:0-11778 GCA_963754145.1 uncultured Actinomycetota bacterium | reverse complement strand
TGGCGCTCGCTGCTCGACCAGCGGAGCGCCTCCTCAATGAACCCGCACTCAGGTCGCTCAGCACCGGTTCAGGTCCGCGCGCCATGATGAGCGCGAGGAGGACGCTGTGCGGGTGCTGGTGGTCGAGGACGAGCCGCGGCTCGCCGCGTCGTTGCGCAACGGGCTGGAGGCCGAGGGCTTCGCGGTCGACGTCGCGCCCGACGGTGGCGAGGGGCTGTGGCTGGCGCGCGAGCACGCCTACGACGTGGTCCTGCTCGACATCATGCTGCCGGTGCTCAACGGCTACAAGGTGTGCGAGACGTTGCGCGCCGAGGGCAACTGGACGCCGATCGTGATGCTCACCGCCAAGGACGGCGACTGGGACCAGGTCGAGGCCCTCGACACCGGCGCGGACGACTACGTCACCAAGCCGTTCCACTTCCACGTGCTGCTGGCCCGGATCCGGTCGCTGCTCCGGCGGGGGAGCCCCGAGCGCCCGGTGGCGCTCGACGGTCGGCGACCTCGGGTTCGATCCGGCGACGCGCGAGGTCACCCGGGCCGGCGAGTCCGTGCGGCTGACCACGCGCGAGGTGTCGCTGCTCGAGTTCCTGATGCGGCGCGCCGGCGACGTGGTGACCAAGGCGCAGATCCTCGAGCACGTCTGGGACTACGACTTCGAGGGCGACCCCAACATCGTGGAGGTGTACGTCGGGCGGTTGCGGCGCAAGGTGGACAAGCCGTTCGGCCGGTCGGACATCGAGACCCTGCGCGGGGCGGGGTACCGGCTCCGCGCGGACGGCTGATGGCGGCCGCTCGATCGGGCCCGGAGCTCGGTCCGGGTCCGCGTGACGGCGGCCGCCCTGCTGGTCGCGCTGGTGGTCGCGACCGTCGGCGCCTTCATCTTCGTGACCTCGCTCCGGAGCGCGCTCGAGCAGGGGCTGGTGACCTCCGCCAGGCAGGAGGTGGCGTCCGTGCAGGCACAGCTGCCAGGACGGCGAACCGCCCGCGCAGGCCGTGGTCTCCGGACGCAACGACGTGATCGTGCAGATCGTCTCGGACGACGGTCGCGTGGTCGCCACCGACCACGAGCCGGTGACCACGCCGCTGCGCACCACCCCGGGCTCGGTGCGGGGCGTGCGCGTGAAGGGGCTCGACGACCCGTACGTCGTGGTGGCCGAGCGCGAGCGCGGGGGGGCCGGCCTGATCGCGGTCGGGCGTTCCTCCGAGCAGGTGACGGAGGCGACCCGCACCGCGGCGATCCTGCTCGGTGTCTTCGGTGCCCGCTGGCGCTCGCGCTGCTGGCCCTCGCCGTCTGGGTGAGCGTCGGCCGTGCCCTGCGCCCGGTGGAGGCGATGCGCCGCGAGGCCGCCGTCATCACCTCCGCCCACCTCGACCGACGGCTCCCGATCACGCCCGGCGACGACGAGATCCCCCGGCTCGCGCGCACGCTGAACGAGATGCTGGACCGGATCGACGCCTCGCAGCGCCTGCAGCGGCAGTTCGTGAGCGACGCCTCCCACGAGCTGCGGTCGCCGCTGACGACCCTGCGCCAGCTCGCAGAGGTCGCCCAGGGCTACCCCGGGCGGGTGGTCACCGCCGACCTCGCCGCCGACGTGCTCGCCGAGGAGCAGCGGATGGAGGACCTGGTCAACGCGTTGCTCGTGCTGGCCCGCCTCGACGACGCGCCGGCGGCGCGCGACGACCGCCCGGTCGACCTCGACGACCTGGTGCTCATGGAGGCGCGGCGGCAGCGCGATGGCGGCGCCCGGATCGACGTCTCCGGCGTGAGCGCCGGGCAGGTCGCCGGTCATCCGGTCCTGCTCGGGCAGGCGGTGCGCAACCTTCTCGCGAACGCGGTCCGCCACGCGCGGGACCGGGTCACGGTCACGCTCGACGAGCACGACGACCGCGTGCTCCTGGTGGTCGACGACGACGGGCCGGGCATCCCGGAGGAGGAGCGGAGCCGGGTCTTCGAGCGGTTCGTGCGGCTGGACGAGTCGCGCACCCGCGACGACGGCGGCGCCGGGCTCGGCCTCGCGATCGTGCGCAAGGTGGTGGAGTCCTCGGGCGGCACCGTCGTCGTGGGTGACGCGCCGGGTGGCGGTGCGCGACTGACGGTGTCGCTGCCCGCCGTCGCGCCCGGTTCCTAGGCGGCTGTCGCGGCCCGAGCCGGTCGGTCCGAAGTCAGCAACGGTTCAGGAACGAAGGCGCAGCCTGCTCGGGTGAGCACCCTCGTCGCGCCGGGCACCCGGGCGTCCACCCTCCTCCCATGGCGTACGTGGGTGCCCGGCGCGGTTCTCGCAGCCGGAGCGGCCACGGTGCTGCTGCGGCTGCCGTTCGTAGCGGCACCGCTCTCGCCGGACGAGGGCGGCTTCCTGGTGCTCGCGCGGCAGTGGCACGCGGCTGGACCGGGCGGCTCCCTCTACGGGCGCTACTGGGTGGACCGGCCGCCCCTGCTGGTGGCGACCTTCCAGCTCGCCGACGCACTCGGTGGCCTGACCGCGCTCCGCCTGATCGGCGCGCTGGCCGCGGCCATCACGGTGGTCGCGGTGGGAGCCACGGTCCACCGGCTGTCCGGCCCCCGTCCCGCCGCCTGGGCCTCGGCCGTCGCGTGTGGGCTGCTGGTCGCACCGAGCGCCGGCGGCGTGAACGTCGACGGCGAGCTCCTCGCGGCGCCGTACGTCGCCGTGGGCATCGCGGCGGCGGTCGTCGCCCTCACCACTCCCGTGCTGTCGCGCGCCCGCTGGGCGTCGGCAGCGGCGGGTGCCTGTGCCGTTGCCGCGGTGCTGGTGAAGCAGAACATGCTCGACGTGTTCGTCTTCTCCGCGGCGTTCGGCCTCCTGACGTGGCGCAGCGGCCATGTCGAGTTCACCCGACTCCGGCGGCTCACCGCCCCGTGGTCCGTCGGGGCCGCTGCGTCACTTCTCTCGGTGCTCGGCTTCGCAGCCCTGCACGGCACGACACCGGGTGGAGTCTTCTTCGCGATGTACCCGTTCCGGGTGCGCGCAGCCCAGCTGATCGCGGTCCGCATGGACGGCGCGTACGGCGAGCGGCTGACCCGGCTGGCCGAGGCGGCGCTCCTCTCCGGAGGGCCGGTCGTCATCGCCGCCCTGCTGGTGCTGCTCGCGCTGCGGCGCACCACCCGGTCTCACCCGCTCGCGGGGCCGTTCGCCGGTGCTGTCGTCGCGCTCACGGGTTACGTCGTGGTCTCCATGGCAGTCGGTGGCAGCTGGTGGCTGCACTACCTCGTGCAGCTGGCCGTGCCGGCCGCGCTCGCTGCGGGCCTTGTCGTCGCGTCGGTGCCGCGGCCGGGGGTCCGGCTGCTCGCGCTGGTCACGACGGTCGCCCTGCTTGGATGGGCGGCCGGCCTGGTGATGCGCACGGACGCCTCCGGCCAGGACATCGGCCGCGCGATCGCCCAGGTCGAGTCCCCGGGAGACACCGTGGTGTCCGCGCTCGGGGACGGCGACGTGGTGGCCGCGTCGGGTCTCGGCTCGCCGTACCCCTACCTGTGGAGCCTGCCCTCGCGCGTCCTCGACCCAGGAATGACCGCCCTCGCCGCGACGCTCGGGGGAACGCGATGCCCCGACCTGGCTGGTGATCCGCGGGCACCGCACCTTCGTCGAGCTCTCCACGCACGCCACCGGCGTGGCCCTGCGCAGCCGCTACCGGCTGGTGAGCGAGGTGTGCGGGCGCACCGTCTACCTGCGCAGCGACGTCGTCCGGCGAGCGCCCGAGGGTCCTGCGAGCTGCCGGGCGCCGTTCTCGGACTGGTCCGAGGACCTGGTCACGCCCAGTGCTCACCGGTGACGCGGCCGGTGCTCGTGGTGGTCCTGACTCACGACGTGGCCGACAACGCCGGCCGCGTCAGGCGAGCCGGTGGACCTGGGGTGCCTGGCCCTCGCACTCGAGGCGCGGCGTCTCGTAGACCGGGCCGGTGCGCCAGGCCGGTAGCCGGTCGTGGCGTAGTGCTCGACGACGTCGGCGTCGACGACCACGTCGGCCGGCGCGTCCACGGTGGTCCGGACCCCGTCGAGCGTGAAGGCGGTGGTGACCGATGGGTCGACGTGGAACCGCGCGGCCGTCCACGGCTGTCCCGGCGCGACCGGCCGGCCCTGCCCGAGCGCCGGATGGACGCCCAGGGTGATCCGGTCGCCGTCGGCACCGAGCACACCGGGCAGCGACTGGCACCCGGCCCAGCCGTCCGTCACGTCGTACGCCTCGCGCAGCCAGGAGATCGCGCAGGCAAGGCCGTCCCGGTCGCGGAACGCGGTGGTGGCGTACGCCGCGGCGCCGGTGGCGAGCGGCGCCCAGGACTCGTCCGGACCGTCGAGGAAGCGGGCCATGACCGGCCCAGGCGCGTCGTCCGCCTGCACGCTCACGATCACCGCCCAGCGGCCCGCTACCTCGACCAGCTGCGGGCACTCGGCGACCGTCCGCACACCCGGGTCACCGATCCGGGCCAGCACGCCGTCGTACACCCAGGCCGTGAGGTCGTCGGAGCGGTAGTGCAGGACCGCGCCCGTGCCGTCGTCCAGGCCGGCACCCACGACCATCGACCAGGCGCCGTCGCGCCCGACCACGAACGGGTCCCGGAACGCGGGCACGTCGGGGGGCGCCGCGAGCACGACGTCGCTCTCGGTGGTGCGGAAGCGGGTGCCGTCCCAGCGGGCGAGGGCCACCACCCCGCGGTCGAGGTCGGCGCCGGCGACGCGGGTGTAGAACGCGCCGTGGCCCGGTACGACGCTGCCCGACCAGCACCCGGTCTCGAACGGACCCGGTTCGAGCACGACGCCCTGCCAGGTCCAGCGGACGAGGTCCGGTGACGTGGCCCGGGCCCAGGTGCAGCCGGGCGCCCACGTCGTACGCCCGGGCAGCGCCTGGCAGAAGAGCTGGTACTGCTCGCCGTCCCAGTGCACGCCGTACGGGTCGTTCATCCAGCCCGTGGGCGGGCTCAGGTGCAGGGCCGGGCGCTGCCGCGTGCGGGTCATGTGCACCATGCTGGCAGCCGTCGGAATCGGCTCCGGTCAAGGACGACCCCCGCAAGCCCAGGCCTAGGCTCGACGGGGCTCTCGAGGAGTCAGCCCTGCGCGACGACTGGCTGCCCTCTATCTCGTTCGTATCCCGGCTGGCCCGCGCCGAGCAAGGGGCCGCGCCACATTTCACCCTTTTGCGCGGCCCTCCGACGTAGCGTGCCCTTGTAGCGTCGGCAGTTCAGCCGACCTGGAGGGGACGTTGTGGATCCGCTGCGCATCGCCATCGCCAACGACTACGAGATCGTGGTCGAGGGCCTGGCGCAGATGCTGAAACCGTTCGAGGATCGCGTCACGGTGGTCGAAACCGTCGCCAACGAGCCGGTCAGCCAGGACGTCGACATCGTCCTCTACGACAACTTCGGCCAGCCCCACCACAAGGATCTCGATCTCGACGTCCTGCTCAGCCAGGCACGGGCCCGGCACCTGGTCATCTACACCTGGCACATCGACCCGGCCCTCGTCGACATCGCGCTCGACATCGGGGCGACCGGCTACCTGCCGAAGAACCTCACCGCCGACGAGCTGGTCTCCGCCCTGGAGCGCATCAACGCGGGCGAGGTGGTGGCGCCCGAGACCTCGCCCGACCCGCAGCCCGGCAGCGGCGACTGGCCGGGCCGCACGTTCGGTCTTTCCGAGCGGGAGTCCGAGATCATCGCGCTGATCACGCAGGGCCTGACGAACGAGCAGATCGCGGACCGCGCCTACCTCAGCATCAACACGGTGAAGTCCTACATCCGCACCGCCTACCGCAAGATGGGCGTCCGCAGCCGCAGCCAGGCGGTGCTCTGGGGCATCGACCACGGCTTCCGTCCCGACCGGGCTCCGCAACCGGGTCCCCGACGACGAAGCCTGAGGTGCTAACGACGCATACCGAGCGCAGGCAAACCGCCCCGGACGAATCGAACCGGCACAATCATCCTCCGCACAGACAGATCGAGCTGCTTGTCTGTGCCAGTCGGAGACCGCCGCTCTCGGTTGCCTGAAGTATGGGTTTGTCGGCCGGTCCTCCTCGCGGGCCGCACCGAGACGCGCTTCGATCCGGCCAAGGGCTGTCGCGCTCGCCTGCCGACCCTCACCTTGCGCCTGGCAGCCCTCGCCGCGTCGACCGCATCGTCACATGCATGACAGTGTCCGGGACCGCCCATCGGTATGGCCCGTTGAACATCCCCAGGCTGGAGCTCGGTGCCGCACATCGCCGTGCTGAGGGTCTCGTCAGTCGGCCGATGTTCGATCCCGCCATCCGTGACCACCCAGAGCCGGTACTTCCGGATGCGCGGTACAAGCGACCGCGGCTGAGGGCGAACCGGGTCACCGACATCTTCGGTACTGGTCGCGGACCAGAGATCCGCATCGACCATCGCGGCGCATTCGGGGCATTCGTCGTATGCTTCCGGCCACTCCTGACCCGCCCATTCCACTGCATCGCTCTGGTCGCTACGTCCACACAGGGAGAGCCAGGACGTCCCGTCACGGCCGACCAGGAGATGCGCGTCGTTGTCGAGGGCGTAGGCGCCCTGGACGACGACCACATCCTCGACGGGGGCTCCGGGTCCGACCGAGCAGTCAAACAGTCCTCGCAGCTCGGCCAGGCATCGGGCTCGAACTCGTCGGCCCAGTCCACAGCGATCGGCGCATACTCGTACCCGCACGCCGACACGAAGTTCGAGCGATCCCCCAACCGGACGTGCGCCACATCCTCGGCGACGAAGTAGCTCACAGCCTGCCGTCCTACGTGGGGCGACCCGAACTCGCTCCGCGGGAACGTTTCGAACGCACGACGCATTGTCCCGACCTTCCTTCCACCCTGAATGTGCACAAGCGCGCTAGGAATCCCGATGGGACGATGGTCGCGCGCGGTCGGGTGGCTGAACATCCGCCGACTTACGGGTTCGGTTACCTGTCTCGAGGGCCTTGGCGTGGCAGGGCGGCACTTATGGTGGTGGCATCGACTCTCTCGTCTTCTACACCTCTTTCGTGGGCCGCAGGGCACTGTTGGCCACCGTGCGCGAGCGCCTTGCATCGTCGCGGCTGGTGACTCTGGTTGGGCCCGGTGGGGTGGGGAAGTCCCGGGTCGCCGTGCGGATCACCGAGGTGGAGCAGCGCAGTTTCCGCGACGGTGTTGGGTGGTGCCGCTCGCCGAGGTCGGTCGTCCCGAGCTCCTGATCGTTGCCGTCGCCGAGGCACTGGGTCTGCAGGGCACCGACGGCCGTGGCGGGTCGACATGCTCGCCGAATACATCGCGCACCGAACCGCGCTGCTGGTGTTGGACAACTGCGAACACCTGCTGTCCGCGGTCGGCGACCTGGTGGAGGGGTTGCGCGCGGCGCTGCCCGAACCTCAGGTTCCTGCTCACCAGCAGGCGGCCGTTGCGGCTCAGCGGCGAGGAGGTGGTCGTGGTCCCACCGCTGGACCTGCCGGACCAGGTGGGTGTGGCCGACCCGGAAACGATCAGCCACTACGAGGCGGTCAACCTGTTCGCCGACCGTGCCAGCTCGGCATGCTCGGACTTCGAGCTGACCCCGGACAACGCGCCGGCGGTGGTCACCCTGTGCCGCGAGCTGGACGGGATCCCGCTGGCGATCGAGCTCGCCGCGGCCAGGAGCCGGGTGCTCTCACCTCAGGAGATCTGCGACAGCCTCGCGGAGCGGCTGACGGTGCTCCACCGGGGCTACCGTGACGCCGAGGATCGGCACCAGTCGCTGCGAGCCTGCGTCGAGTGGTCCTACGACCTGTGCACCGAGCTGGAGCAGAGGTTCTGGGCGCGGTCCTCGGTGTTCACCGGCGGCTTCGACCTGCAGGCTGCGGCCGCGGTCTGTGCGGCCGACGATCTGCCCGCGGAGGAGATTCTCGACCTGGTCGGTGCGCTCGTCGACCAGTCGGTCCTCGTCGCGGTGCGAGCCGACGACGGGCACACCCGGTACCGGATGCTCGCCGACATCCGGCAGTTCGGCCTGGAGCGGGCCGAGAAGGACGGCGAGCTGCACGGCATGCAGGAGCGGCACGCCTCCTGGGGCGCTGATCTGGTCTCTCGTTTCGACGACGAGGTCTGCGGACCGGACCAGCCTCGACTGGCTGCGGCGGCTCCGGCTCGAGCACGCGAACCTGCGCGCGGTCCTCGACCACTTCGCGGGGGCGGCCGAGGGTGCCGCGGCTGGCTTGGTGATGGCACGCAAGCTCGACCTGTACTGGTCTGCCTGTGGGCTTCTCGACGAGGCACGCCACTGGCTGCAGGTCGGGCTGGCCTCGGGCGCCGGATCGCGGCAGGAGCGAGCCCTCGCACTGGCTGTGGCGGCCCGGTTCGCGGTGCTGCAGAACGACCGGCTCCGGGCCCGGGCGCTGATCGAGGAGGGGACCGACCTGGCCGACCCCCGCGGTGACACCCTGACGCTCGGGTTGCTGCTGGTGCCCGCCGCGATGCTCTCCGCCTTGGACGGCACCCCGGCCGTGGCGGCGGAGCAGGCCGACCGGGCGGTCACGCTCCTGCGCGATGCGTCCAACCGTCCCGGCGAACTGCTGGCGCTGTTCGTCGCGGGGGTCTGCCATGGGTTCGCCGGCAACAGCGTGCAGGCCACCGCGCGGCATCGGCAGTGCGTCGCCCGCGCAGACGAGCAAGGCGAACGCCACATGAAGGCGCTGGCGGTGGCCGGGCTGGGGGAGCAGGAGCTGGCGGCCGGCCACCTCGACGAGGCCGACGCCCTGTTCGGTGAGGCGATCGTCCTGACCCGCGAGCTCGGTGACCGGATGGGCATCGCGGTCGGGCTCGACTCGCTGGGTCGAGTCGCGACCGCCCAGGGTCGAGGACAGCGGGCAGCGCTGCTGCTGGGTGCTGCCGAGGGCATCTGGGACGTCGTCGGCATGTCGGAGACCGGCAACCCCTTCGCGTTCGCGCCGTCCCGCTCCGACGGGCTCCGGCACGCCCGCGAACTTCTGGGCAAGGAACGCTTCCGTGACCTGTTCCGCCGGGGATCCCAGCTCACCCTCGACGACATCGTCCCCATCGCCCTCGGAGCCGACAACGACGCGGAACCGCCCGCAGCACCCGTCGAGCCGTCTCCGCTGACCAAGCGGGAGCTCGAGGTAGCCGACCTGGTCGCCGACGGGCTGTCCAACCCCGACATCGCCGCCCGGCTGTTCATCTCCGTGCGCACCGCCCAGGGGCACGTGGAGAACATCCTGCGCAAGCTCGGGTTCAACTCCCGGTCCCGGATCGCCGCCTGGGTCACCGAACGTCGGCTGGCGTCCGACGCGCAGGCGGCACCCGAGCGGCAA
The DNA here is from genome assembly GCA_963754145.1 of uncultured Actinomycetota bacterium. Taxonomy (GTDB): domain Bacteria; phylum Actinomycetota; class Actinomycetes; order Propionibacteriales; family Nocardioidaceae; genus Marmoricola. Next base: position 2,494 of record CAVWFF010000070.1, on the reverse strand, counting down.
CCGATGCAGTAGGACGTCGCGACCGAACGCGGGACGATCTCGCACTGGGCACGTCGCGGCGTGGTCCTCGACGGATGCGGTCAGGGACCATCCTCCGGCGGCTCATCGGGGAGCCGTGGCAACACCTGGGTCTCCTCCTCGGGGCCGGTCGGGTGGGGCATGTCGCCGGCAGGTCGTCGACGGACGCCGGGGCGGGTGGGCAGGCGGCGCTGGGGGAGCAGGCGGAGCTGGCGGCGTACCCGCTCATCCAGCCCCAGCTCGTGCTGCAGCCGCCGGACGGTGGCGCGGGTGGCGGCGTAGAGCTCGACCACGTCGGCGGGCCGGGCTTCGGTCAGCGCCGCGTCGAGGCGGGCTCGTGCTCGGAGCATGCCGTCCTGGGCCTCTTGGAGACGGGCGATGTCATCCCGGCTCAGGCTGACCTGGACGTCGCCCTCGTGACGGACCAGCTCGCCGAAGGCGTCGGCGCCGGCCGCCAGCGTCGCGGAAGGTCTCGGCCAGGTCGCGGAGCACTTCGCTCGCGGAGTCCTCGTCCAGCCAGTCGCCGTCGGAGGCTTCGGCCACCGAGCGCATCAGGCCGCGGATCGCCACCGCCGTGTGCTCGAGTGCCTCCAGGCCCTGCCGGAGGCCGGGCTCGACGTGCGGCGTACGAACGGCACGCACGTTGAGACGCCGCCCTTCCTCGGCCCGGAGCAGCGCGGCACCGACGACCGGAATGTTGTGGGTGATGCGCCGGGCGTCGTCGAGCCACTCCCGGGCGGCACCGGACAGGCGATGCGGCTCTCCCTCGGCCATGGCGTCGAGCTCCCCGGCCGCCCGGACCAGGAGCTCGCTGACTGCGTCGGCCAGACCATCGATCGCGCGGCCGGCGTCGGAGCTGGCGACCTTCGGCGGGAAGACCAGCGTGGCGATGATGCCCACCGCTGCGCCCACCAGGGTCTCGGCGATCCGCTGCCACGCCGCCGCCTCCGCGCCGATCGCTCCGACGCCGAGGACGAGCATGGCGCTGATCGCCACCTCGACCAGGTTGGAACGCAGGCGCAGGAACTGGCCGATGGTGATGGAGATCAGGATGAGTACGCCGAGACTCCACCACTCCAGCGGTACGACGGCCGCGAACCCGACGGCCAGCGCCACCCCGGCCACGACCGCGATGACGCGGTCGAGCCCGCTGGCGAGCAGCGAGAGCGGCGTCACCTGCACCACCAGCATCGCGGTCAGTGGCGCGAGCAGCGGCTGGGTGCCGGGAAAGAACAGGGACGCCACGAGGTAGCTGGCCGTGGCCGCGACGGTGATGCGCAGCGACCACAGCACCGAGGCGCGGCCGTCGCGACGTACGCGCGCCAGCTCCCGGGAGACGAAGCCGCGCCACCACTGCACCACGCCTCATTCTGCAATGGCCGAGCCGTACCGGTCGCACCGAGCCCGACGACGAACTCACTCGGCCCGAGGCTGCGACCCGAAAAGCCGAACCTCTTGGGGCCAGCCGCATGCCTCCGCGAGTCTGCCCGCCCACATCTTGGCGGCCTCGTCATCGGCCACGTCCACCACGGCGAACCCGCCCAGCCACTCCTTGGTCTCGACGTACGGTCCGTCGGTGATCAACACGTCGCCCCCGGTGGGGTCGGCGCTGTAGACCGGGCCGTCCTCCTCCTCAGCCCCCCGGCGAAGACGTACACGTGGGCAGCCTTCATCTCGTCCACGACCGCCTTGGCGAGCGGTCCGCGCCCGCGGAACCACTCCTCGGAGTGGTCGCCCACCCACTGTTGGTTGAAGTAGATGAGGTACTCGGTCATGACCGCTCCTTCTCCTCGGGCGGACCCGGTGGTCCGCGTTCACCTACCCCACGAACGGCGACAGGCGAATCCGACACGGTGGTCCCGGATAGTGAAACACCGGTGTGCGTGACAGCGAAGAGCGCTCATCCGCTCATCGTCAGAGCGTGCCTTGCGGATGTGCGGAGGTTTCGTCTAGGCAGGCTGGCAGCGTAGGGCAAGACTGTCGAGATGAAGCCTCCTGCGGCGCCTGGCTCACGTTCGGTTCTTCCCATTCCGAGGCGCTCCAAGCCCTCCCTGACGACGTACGACGCGAGGGACCCGGACACGGCGTTTCCGCCGATCGAGCCGTTGCGTCCACCCGAAGGTGCGCCGAATGTCCTGGTCATCCTGCTGGACGACATCGGCTTCGGGGCGTCGAGCGCGTTCGGGGGCCCGTGCCCGACGCCGAACGCCGAGCGCCTTGCGGAAACGGGGTTGAAGTTCACCCGGTTCCACACCACCGCATTGTGCGCCCCGACCCGGCAGGCGCTGCTGACTGGTCGCAACCACCACGCGGTCGGGATGGGTGCCATCACCGAGATCGCGACCTCGGCTCCGGGGTATAGCTCGGTGCGCCCGAACAACGCTTCGCCGCTGGCGGAGACGTTGCTGCTCAACGGCTACAGCACGGCTCAGTTCGGCAAGTGCCACGAGGTGCCGGTGTGGCAGACCAGCCCGAT
>CAVWFF010000069.1:0-16372 GCA_963754145.1 uncultured Actinomycetota bacterium | reverse complement strand
ACAACCGCGGTGGTCACGCCCTGCTGACCTGCGCCGGCCGCTCGCTCGCTGCGCGAGCTCTCAGGGCTGCAGCCCCTGATGAACCAGTGCGCTGTACGGATCCACCGGGTCTCCGCCACCTGGGCGGACCTCGAGGTGGAGGTGGGGGCCGGTCACGTTGCCGGTCGCGCCGATGCTGCCGATCCGCTGGCCGCCGGGGATCCGGTCGCCGGTGCTGGACGGAGATCGCGGACTGGTGGCAGTACCAGATCTCGGTGCCGTCCTTGAGCGTCTCGACGGTCTTGTTGCCGTAGGAGCCGTCGTAGCCGGTCTTGGTGATGGTGCCGTTGGCGACGGCCACGATCGGGGTGCCGGAGGGGGCCGCGAAGTCGAGGCCGGTGTGGTTGCTCGACCAGAGGCCGCCGGCCATGCCGAAGCGGGCGGTCAGGTGGTAGCCGGTGGTCGGCAGCACCCACTGGTTCCTGGCGATCTTGCTGGCCTGCCCTCGGCGGACTTCGCCAGCGAGGACAGGGCGGCGTTGCGCTGCCGGGCCTGGGACTCGACGGCCCTCTCAGCTGCTCGTCGGCCGCGTCGCGCTGGGCGTCTCGCTCGCTGTCCCGCGAGATCGCGCGCTGCCGGTCGTCGAGGCTGAGGTCGATGCCGAGCGGTGTCGAACTCGGTGGCCGTGGGGGTCATGAGGCCGTGCGTGGTGCTGCGCTCGAGGCCTCGTGTGCCCAGGCCTGTCCGGCACCGGCCGTGACGGCACCGCCGGCTGCGACCGCGAGCGCGAGAGCGCCGGCGACTGTGGGGATCACGGCCAGCCCGGTCAGCTCGTGCCGCGGCGCCTTTTCCGCCCTGCGGCGTCCGCCGCCCGGACCCGGGCGCCCGAGTTGACAGGTCGCGTGTCGCGCCTGTCTGCCCGGTGGTTCCCCATACTCAGTATCCCTGGTTCGACCCCGTTGCCGGGCGAACGTCTCGTATGCCGCGCGAAACGGTAACGGACGGGTCACGTGGAGTGAAATCGAGGCTGCGTCCCGAGGCCCTCCCACCCGGCGGAAACGCATTCAAACCGATGCAAAACGGCGCCGAATATGGCTGGTCTGCCGTGCGCGAGGTCACCTCCGGGAGGGCCGTCGGGATACCCTGCGACCATGCTGAGGATCGTGGTGGCGAAGCCCGGGCTGGACGGGCACGACCGGGGCGCCAAGGTGGTCGCCCGCGCGCTGCGCGACGCCGGCCACGAGGTGATCTACACGGGTCTCCACCAGACCCCCGAGCAGATCGTCGAGACCGCGATCCAGGAGGACGCCGACCTGGTCGGGCTGTCGGTGCTCTCCGGCGCGCACATGACGCTCTTCAACAAGCTGGTCGAGCTGCTCGCGGAGCGCGACGCCGCGGACATCGGCGTCTTCGGCGGCGGCATCGTGCCCGAGGAGGACATCGCCCCGCTCGAGAAGATGGGCGTGGCCAAGATCTTCACCCCGGGGGCCACCACGACCGAGATCACCGGCTGGGTCTCGGAGTTCGAGAAGCAGGGCGCCGCGTAGCACCTACCCGGCGGTCGAGCCTGTCGAGACCCGGTCGCATGCGCTCGCTGCTCGACCAGCGGGTCTGCCTCAGAACGTGAGCGGGGCCGTGAGCGGCAGCTTCAGCGTGCCGGGTTCGGCCCTGCTGGTCACGATCGTGACCGGCTGCGGCACGTGGTTGCCGGCGTACGCCATGTCGCTCGCGGCCACCACCAGCTCGAGCCGGTGCCCCTTCGCGAAGCGCTGCACCTGCGCCGGCAGGGTCACCTGCACCGGCCGGGTCACGTCGCCGACGCGCACCGGCGAGATCAACCGGTTCTGCAGGGTCCTGGTGCCGTCCGGCGCAACGTCGTACAGCTTCGCGAACAGCACGAGCTTGCCGCCCGGCGTGACCTGGCTCCGCTCCGCCAGCGGGGCGGACAGGCGCACGCGCAGCTTCGGCGACCCGACCAGGTAGGTCGTCGCCTTCAGCGGCTGTGACACGAAGCCGGCAAACGTGCCGGGGGCGTCGCTCGGCGGATGGTTCACCTGGCCGCCCTCGAGCCCCGAGGTCTCGGAGTACGACGTCGGAGCGCCCGCGGCGTTGGCGTACGACGCGGAGCCGGGCCGGACGGAGCCGGGGGACGAGGTCAGGGAGTCGCTCCCGGAGAGGTACAGCGTGGCGGTGGGCCTGTCGCTGAAGGTGGTCTCCGCCCGGTACGCGCGGGCGACCGCGGTGCCCGCGTTGGCGGGCGAGGTGTCGTACCTCACCCAGTTGCGGAAGTAGGCGAACTCCGGACCGGTGGAGGCGCTGGCGTTGCCGCGCACGTAGTGGTCCATCCAGCTCAGGAACCGGCGGCCCAGGTAGGAGTCCTTGATCGACGCGGCACCGAAGTCGAGCTCACCGGGGGCCGGTTGGAGCCGGAGTGACCCCAGGACTGCCAGACCATCTTGGTCGGGGTGCCCTGCGCCTGCAGCGACTTGTACGTCGCCACGGCCTCCTGCAGGTTGAACAGGGTGTCCTTCTGGCCCTGCACGACCAGGGTCGGGACGGTCACCTTCTGCAGGTATCTCGACACCGACGCGTGTCGTGCCAGGGCCAGGGTCGCGTCGTCGGGGTAGCCGGCGGTGTTGAGCTGCGCGACGGCCCGGCAGGCCTCGAGCACGAAGTTCGGGCAGCCGGCCATGGTCTCTGGGTCGATGGCCACGCTCTGCGCACCGGAGGCGATGCCGGCGCCGAAGAAGAGGTCGATCCACTCCTTCTTGGCCACGCCGGGCGTGCGGGAGGTGACCCCGCTGCTCAGGTCGGTGTTGTTCGGCGCCAGCGAGTAGGAGAGGTCGTTCCAGGTGATGATCGGGACGATCGCGTCGAGCCGCGAGTCGAGCGACGCGACGGCGTACTGGATCTGGCCGCCGTAGGAGCCGCCGATCATGCCGACCCGCGGGTCGCCGGCGGACTCACGGGCGACGTAACCGATCCGGCCGGTGGTGCCGGAGCCGTCGTCGAGCGTGTAGCCCCGGGATCCGGCGAGGACGTCGACCATGCCGCGGCCGGCCTTGCCGTCGTACTGCGGGTCGTCGAGCGAGATCCTGCAGGTGGTGGTGCCGAACCCGAGGCCGGAGTAGGCGAGCACCACGTAGCCCTGGTTGACGAAGCCCTTGCCGATGGCGGCCTCGTTGCTGTCGTCCTTGCTGCCGCCGAACCCGTTCGTGGTGAGGATCGCGGGCGCCTTCTGGGCGTCGCTGACGTCGTCCGGCTTGTAGATGTCGGCGCTGACCGTGCACGGCTGGTCGTTGTGCGGGCCGGTCTCGACCCTCACGGTGATCGGCGTGACCGAGTAGCCGGGCGTCGTGTCCGCGGCCCGTGCGGGCGGCTGGGCGACGAGGGCGAGGCCAGTGACGGCGAGGGCGCCGCAGATGAGGCCGGCGGCGAGGCGTTTGCGACGGACGGACATGTTCCCTCCCAGGACTGCTTACGCACCGGTAACGAGCGTTCCCGGGTGAAGGTCACGGTTCGTCCGCCGGAACGGGTGTCCTCAGGCGAGCTTGGACAGGGCGGCCGCGACCGCGAACCCGAGCACGGTCGCCAGCCCCGCCCAGTCGCCCGCCTTCTCCCGCGCCTCGGGCACCATCGAGTCGACGAGCATCACCAGCAGCGCTCCCGCGGCGAAGCCGTCCACGCCGGAGCGCACCGACGGCCCGACCACGTCGGCGACGGCGTACCCGACCACCGTGGCGAGCGCACACGCCACACTGACCGCCAGCCACAGCAGCAAGATCGGGCGCCGGGCCTCGCCGGCCGCGCGCATCGCGGTCGCGGAGCCGATCGACTCCGGCAGGTTGGAGACGAAGATCGCCACCAGCAGCGCGACACCGACGCCGCCACCGGATGCCAGGCCGATCCCGAGCACGGCCTGCTCGGGGATGCCGTCCAGAAGGGCACCGAGCGCCATCGGGACGCCCGCCGTGGAGCGCGAGCTGCGGCCGCCGATCCGGGCCACCAGCCGGTTGGCCAGGAAGTACGCCGCGGCACCGACAGCCAGCCCGATCGCGACCTCGGTCGGGCCCGACGTCGCGAGCCCTTCCTCGGCCAGCTCGAACGCCACGCTCGAGATCAGCGCGCCGGCACCGAAGCCGAGCACCGCGCCGACCAAGCCGTCGCTCCAGGAGCGGGCGACCCCGAGGATCGCGCCGAGCACGAGCGAGGACGCCGCGAGGGCACCCCAGCCGACCGCGGACAGCATGAGGGCAACTTAGCCCCGGTGGTGACCCCGTTCCTTTCGGCACTAGGGTCGGTCGAGGCAGACCTCCCGCACGCACCGGCGCTCGGCCGGGCCGAGAAGAACGGGTGAACCGTGGACCTGATGGAGTACCAGGCGAAGGAGCTCTTCGCCAAGCACGACGTACCGGTGACCCTCGGCAGGACCGTGGAGAGCGCGGCCGACGCGAGGGCCGCGGCCGAGGAGATCGGCGGCACGGTCGTCGTCAAGGCGCAGGTCAAGGCGGGCGGCCGCGGCAAGGCCGGCGGCGTCAAGCTCGCCAAGACGCCGGAGGAGGCCGAGGAGCACGCGTCCGCGATCCTCGGCATGGAGATCAAGGGCCTCACGGTCAACCGGGTGCTCGTCGTGCCCGCGGAGCAGATCGAGGAGGAGTACTACTTCTCCTTCCTGCTCGACCGCTCCAACCGCTCCTACCTGTGCATCGCCTGCGTCGAGGGCGGCGTGGAGATCGAGGAGGTCGCCAAGACCAACCCCGACGCCGTGAAGAAGATCCCGATCGGCGCCGACACCGGTGTCGACGAGGCCAAGGCCCGCGCGATCGTCGACGAGGCCGCGTTCCCCGACGTGCTCAAGGACCAGGCGGTCTCGCTGGTGCAGGCGCTCTGGAAGGTCTTCGTCGAGGAGGACGCCACGCTGGTCGAGGTCAACCCGCTCGCGCGGCTGGCCGGCGACAGGCTCGAGGCGCTCGACGGCAAGGTCTCCCTCGACGAGAACGCCGAGTTCCGGCACGCGGACCACGCGCAGTTCGAGGACAAGGCCGCCGCCGACCCGCTGGAGGCGAAGGCCAAGGCGAAGGGCCTCAACTACGTCAAGCTCGACGGCTCCGTCGGCATCATCGGCAACGGTGCCGGGCTGGTCATGTCGACGCTCGACGTCGTCGCGTACGCCGGCGAGAAGCACGGCGGGGTCACCCCGGCCAACTTCCTCGACATCGGTGGCGGCGCCAACGCCGAGGTGATGGCGAACGGGCTCGACGTGATCCTGCACGACGAGCAGGTCAAGTCGGTCTTCGTGAACGTCTTCGGTGGCATCACCGCCTGCGACGAGGTCGCCAACGGCATCGTCGGTGCGCTGGACATCCTCGGCGACGAGGCGACCAAGCCGCTCGTCGTACGCCTCGACGGCAACAACGTGGAGGAGGGGCGCCGGATCCTCGACGAGGCGAACCACCCCCTCGTGACGCTGGTGGACACCATGGACGGCGCGGCCGACAAGGCCGCCGAGCTGGCGAACGCCTGAGACGGAGAGAAGAGCATGTCGATCTACCTCAACAAGGACTCCAGGATCATCGTCCAGGGCATGACCGGTGGGATGGGCTCCAAGCACACCACGCTCATGGTCGAGGCCGGCTCCAACATCGTCGGTGGTGTCAACGCCCGCAAGGCCGGTACGTCGGTCGAGCTCGGTGGCAAGGACCTCCCGGTGTTCGGAAGCGTCAAGGAGGCGATGGACGAGACCGGTGCCGACGTGTCGGTCGTCTTCGTGCCGCCCGGCCTTCACCAAGGACGCGTGCATCGAGGCCATCGACGCGGGCATCGGCCTGCTCGTGGTGATCACCGAGGGCGTGCCGGTGCAGGACACCGCCGAGGTGTTCGCCTACCTCGAGGGGCCCAGCAACCACGGGGCCACCCGGATGATCGGTCCGAACTGTCCCGGCATCATCACCCCGGAGGAGTCGCTCGCCGGCATCACGCCGCACACCATCGCGGGCAAGGGCCCGATCGGGCTGGTCTCCAAGTCGGGCACCCTGACCTACCAGATGATGTTCGAGCTCAAGGACTACGGCTTCACCACCGCGATCGGCATCGGCGGCGACCCGGTCATCGGCACCACGCACATCGACGCGCTCGAGGCCTTCGAGACCGACCCGGACACCAAGGCGATCGTGATGATCGGCGAGATCGGTGGCGACGCCGAGGAGCGCGCGGCGGCGTACATCAAGGACCACGTGACCAAGCCGGTCGTCGGCTACGTCGCCGGCTTCACCGCGCCCGAGGGCAAGACCATGGGCCACGCCGGCGCCATCGTGTCCGGCTCCTCGGGCACCGCCCAGGCCAAGAAGGAGGCCCTCGAGGCCGCCGGCGTCAAGGTCGGCAAGACGCCCTCGGAGACCGCCCAGCTGATGCGGGAGATCCTGCTGCAGATGTGACCGGCGACGGTCCACGGGCCCGGGTTGCACGCACGGATAGTCCCGACCGTTTCGCACCTTCCCGGGTGGCCGGCGAGGTGCGAAACGATCGGGACTATCGCGGTCAGCACGTCGAGCCGAGGCTGCTCCGTAGCCGCCGCCACCCTCAGCCGTAGCAGTCCTGGCTGTCGAGCGCGGCCACGAAACCGATGACCTTCCCGTCCTCCAGGGTGAACGTGAGGCTGCGCCCCGGGTGGTCGGCGTCGGTGAATCGCACGAGGCCGCCGTCTGTATCCTTCGCCGTGGGGTACGCCGCATGCAGGGCCGCCTCGGTGCTGCCGACCCGGATGCCCTCCGCCGTGCGGGTGACGCCGGGCCGGGCGAAGACCGCGGCCAGGCCGTGCTGGTGGGAGACGAAACCGTCGACCGCGTTCTCGAGCGGTCCCCATCGGTTCACCACGAGCCCGTCGCACGCGGCGCCCGCCACGGGGGTGGCGAGGGTGAGCTGACCGGTGGCGACCAGGTCGTCCCGGGTGGTGCCGAGCCGGAGGTCGCCGGCGCCGTCGAGGGTCAGCACGTCCGACGAGGGCGCGGTCTCGCGGTCGGCGAGGGCGCGCAGCAGCGGTGCCAGGTCGCGCCCGTCGGTGTCCGCCTGCTGCGCGACCTGGTCGGCGCGGCCCTCATCGGCGCGGGTGCTCACCACGAGGGCGTTGCCGAGCCGGGCGACGACGATCGACTCGATGCCGATCGCCTTCGCGTCCTCCGGGGACGCGAGCACGGCGAACGACTCGTCCCCGACGGCCCCCGGCCGGGTGCGGTAGCGGGTGGCCGTGGGTCCCTCCTGGACGCCCGAGCAGCTCTCCGCCGCCGTACGGAACGTCTCCAGCGCGCGTCGGGCGGTCGCCACGTCGGCGTATGTGGTGAGCTCACGCGTGCGGAAGTCCTCGGGGGCCTGGTAGCGAGCGGTGAGCCGGTCGGCCTGCTTCGGCGACCGGGTAGGCGGTGCGTCCGCAGTAGGGGATGTCGCCGAGTGCCGGTGTGCTGCCGCCGACCCTGATCGAGCCGTCGCCGCCGGGGTCGGTCCAGCCGTTGGTGATCGGCAGGCCGGACGGGATGACCGTGCTGATCGCGGGCCTGGTGGTGGGGTGGGTGATCGGCAGCTCGCGGGGGGTGCGGTCGGGACCGCTCAGCATCGCGCCACCACCGACCACGACGGCGACCGCCGCTGCGGCGCCGGCCACCTGCCAGGCGCGGCGCCGGTGCCGGAGCCGGTCGCCGCGGCGGCGGACCTCGTGGGCGGGCAGGGGGGCGAGGTCGTCCTCGGGGGAACGCTTCAGGGCGTCGAGCAGGTCAGCCATGGTGGGCTCCCTCCTCTCGGGTGCGGGGATCGTCGAGCAGGGCGGCGAGCGCGGCCCGGCCCCGGGACAGGCGGGCCTTGACGGTGCCCTCGGGCGCGCCGGTCTCGGCCGCCACGGCGGCCACGCTCAGGTCGCAGAGGTGGTGCAGCACCAGCGCCCGGCGCTGGTCGAGCGGGCAGCCGCGCCAACGCGGCCAGCAGGGCGACCCGGTCGGGGTCGGGGCCCGCGACCGGCCGTTGGGGCTGGAGCGCACGGTCGGCCGGCCGGCGTCGTACGACGGTGCGGCGCCAGCGGCTCACCGCGAGCCGGTAGGCGGTCGTGCGCACCCAGGCCTCGGGGTGCTCGGTGCGGTCCAGCTTTGCGCGGTGCGACCAGGCCCGGGCGAACGCCTCCTGCACGCAGTCCTGGGCCTCGTCACGACTGCCGATCATGGCCTGGAGCTGGCCGACCAGCCGCGCGAACGACGCTGTGTAGAACTCGTCGAACTCGGTCTCGTCCATGCCCCCGCTCCTGACCACTGGCCGTGCCGCTGCCGTCTCCAGCATGGCCGTCGCACCGGCCGGGTCGCTCGTCATGCCCTCTCTACGCCCGGCGTGTTCGCGTCGGTTGCACGCACGGATAGTCCCGACCGTTTCGGCACGTTCCCGGGTGGCCGGGAGATGCGAAACGATCGGGACTATCGAGGCTCAGCGCGTCGAGCCGAGGGCTGATCCGTAGCCGCCGTCCAGGGCGGGGGGTGTGAGGAGGGTGCCCGCGGTGACCCGCTTGTTGGGCAGGCCGACCACGACGGCGCCGTCGCCGGTGGCGTTGCCGGGGACGCCGACCAGGAGTCCGCGCGACCAGGTGCCGGGGCCGGGGGCGCCGATCCCGAAGTCCCTGGCGGCACCGAGTCTGGCGCCGAACCGGTCGCCCTCGCCCGCGAGTCCCGGGCACGCCCGGGGTCGCCTCGTCGTACCACCGGTTCTCGCCGAGCGACAGCACTGCGCCGGCGTCGACGACGCCCTCGATGTCCTCGCCGGGTGCGCCTGCCACGAACAGTGGAGCGCCCGGGTCGGGGATGTTCCCGCCGTTCTCGTCGGAGGGCTGGAGGTCCAGCGACCCCACCGCCACCCCGAAGCGGTCCCCGGCCTCGGCCCCGCCGGCGACCCCGGCGGAGTCCTGGGTCCACGACCGGGCGCCGGAGACGATCACCTTGCTGCGCGTGCCCTGACGGAGTGGCGGGTCGAGCACGAGCTGGGTGAGCGCGCCGGCGTCGGCCTGGCCGTTGACGTCCTCGAACGGGGCGCTGACGAACAGCCGCATCGCCTGGTCCTCGCCGATGCGCTGGGCGGCCATGTCCACCTCGGAGCCGAGGAAGATGGTGGCACCGAAGCCGTCACCGGTCTCGGCGGCGCCGGGGATGCCGGCACTGTCCTGGTGGAGGTACTGCACCGACTCGGGAGTCCAGAAGGTGATCGCCCCGGTACGGGTCGCGCCGCCGACCGACTCTCCGGGCGCGCCGACCAGCAGCTCGTCGGGGAACGGGGTCGCACTCATTGCGGCACCGAAGTGGTCACCCGGCTCCGCAGACGAGCGGAAGCCTGCGTCCTGGGTGATCGTCTCGACGGACGCCACGGACGGCCGGCCGGACTCCGCCATGGTGAGCGTGATCCGCTGGACGACGCCGGCGTCGGTGATCGCCCCGAGGTCGTAGTCGGGTGCCGAGGCGTACAACACCGGAGCGCGGTTCAGCTCTCCCTCGGCGTCTCCGGTGCTCTGCTCGGTGATGAGGGCGCCGAAGTGCGCGCGTGCCTGAACGCCGGGTGCCTCCTCGTTGAAGTCCTGGTCGAGGCGGGTCGGAGCCGAGGCAAGCGTCGGGTAGACGTAGACGGCGCCGGCGTCGACCTCGCCGTTCACGTCCTGGCCGGGGGCGCCGACCACGAGTGACGAGCACGAGTTCAGCGCGTCGCTCCCGGAGGACAGGTCGACGTCGCCGACCGAGGTACCGAAGTGGTCGCCGGCGTGGCGGATGCCGGGCGCGGTCAGGTTGACCACGCCTCCGGCGCTGAGCCGGATCTGCACCCGGCCGGCCTGCGGCACACCGCCAACCGTGGCGTTGGGACTACCGACGACGATGTCCTTGTGGCGGTCGCCGTCGAAGTCGTTCATGCCGCCGCATACGGGCGCGGCGTGGGCGGTGGCGGGTAGACCGACCACCGTCATGGTGATGCTCAGCATCGTCGTAGCGATGAGGTAAGGGCGAAGGTTCATGCTCGGTGTGATGCTCGTTGCGGCGAAAAAGTTCTCGCGAAGCTCAGAAGCCTGCCGGCCGCCGTCGTGCCGGCGTCCTTTACCGCCGTGAGCCGGAGGTGGCTCAGGTGACCGCGTTGCGCTCCGCGTACGACGGGTCGAGGTGCTCGCCCTTGTCCAGCACGGCCGCGAGGTGCTCGACCGCGTCGCGCACGTCGGCGTGCGTGACGTAGAGCGGCGCGAACCCGAACCGCGCGATGTCGGGCTCCCGGAAGTCGCCGATCACGCCCCGCGCGATCAGCGCCTGCACCAGCCCGTAGGCCTGCGGATGGCGCAGCGAGACCTGGCTGCCCCGGCGGGCGTGGTCGAGCGGCGTCACGACCGGCAGGGCGTCGCCGAAGCGGCTCGACACCAGCGATACGAACAGGTCGGTGAGCGACAGCGACGTGGCGCGCAGGTCGGCCATGCTCACGCCGTCGTACACCTCGAGTGCGGCGTCAAGTGCCGACAGCGCCAGCACCGGGTGCGTGCCGGAGGCCATCCGGGCGATGCCGGGCAGCGGCACGTAGTCGCGCTCCATCGCGAAGGGGCGGGCGTGCCCCATCCAGCCCGTGATCGGCTGGTCGATGTCGGCCTGCAGTCGCGGCGCGATCCAGGTGAAGGCGGGGGAGCCGGGCCCGCCGTTGAGGTACTTGTACGTGCAGCCGACGGCGAGATCGGCGTCGGCCCCGGTCAGGTCCACGGGTACGGCGCCCGCCGAGTGGCAGAGGTCCCACTGCACGAGCGCGCCGCGTTCGTGCGCGGCGGCGGTGATGCCGGGCAGGTCGTACATCGCACCGGTGCGGAAGTCGACGTGCGTGAGTGCGAGGAGGGCGACGTCGTCGTCGACCGCGGCCAGCGGGTCGGCGGGGTCGCACCAGCGGAGCTCGGCCCCGGTCAGCCGCGCGACCCCTTGCGCGACGTAACCGTCGGTGGGGAACGTCGATGGCTCCACCACGATCACGCGCCGGTCGGGGCGCAGGCGCAGGGCGACCACCATGGTCTTGAACAGGCTGACGCTGGTGGAGTCGCCGACGTGGACGTCGCCGGCCGCGGCACCGACGAGGGGTGCGATCCGGTCGCCGACGCGGCGATGCAGCCCGATCCAGTCTGCGTCGTTCCAGGACCGGATCAGCCCGGCGCCCCACTCGCGGGTGATCACCTCCTGGAGCCGCCCGGGCACGCCGCGGGGCAGGGCGCCCAGCGAGTTGCCGTTGAGGTAGATCACGCCGTCGGGCACGTCGAAGAGCTCCCGGTGCCCGCGGAGCGGGTTCCGCTCGTCGAGCTCCTCGGCGGTGGTGATGGTCATGGCGCGAACGTACCGTCGCGAGTTTCCGAGTCGCTGACCGGGATAGTCCCGACCGCCTGACACGATTCCTCCGCCACTGGACCTGCCAGATGGCCGGGACTATCGGCCACGTGGGCTCGCGACCAGGCTCTCGTCAGGCGTGGGAACGGCAAATCCTCCGGTTCGCGGGCGAGGATGGCGGCGATGAACTCACCCCCCGAAGCCGCTCGCGTCGCTCATACCTCCGCGGGGACCCCGACGTGACCGACCTGCTGACCCGCAACCCCTCCGCCTCGGCCCGGAACGAGGCGCCCCCCGGGCGTCCGCTGACCGTCACCGCGGCGCTGGCCGGGCTGGTCGCGGCAGGCTCCGGACTCGTGGTCTGCCTCGCGGTGGCGGTGACCGGCTGGTTCCTGGCCGACGGCGGCGCGCACGGTGACACCCGCGACGCCCTCCGGGTCGGCGCCGACGCCTGGCTGCTCGGCCACGGCTCGCACCTGACCTACGGCGGGGTGACCTACGCCGTGGTCCCGCTCGGTCTGACCGCTCTGCTCGCGTGGGTCGCCTTCCGGACCGGCCGCTGGGCCGGCGCCACCTCGCCCCCGGCCGACGACCGCGAGCTCCTGGTCGGCATCGCGCTGATGACCAGCGCCTACGTCGTGGTCGCGATCGTCACCTGCGTCGTGGCAGCCACCCCCGAGGTGGCCGGGTCGCTGGTGCTCACGCTGCTCGGCGCGATCGCGCTCGCCGGGGGTGTCGGCGGCTGCGGGCTGGTGACCGGCGCCGGCCGGTGGCCCGTCGTACGGGCACTGCTGCCGTCGTGGGCGTGGCCCGTGGTGCGCGCGGCGCTCGCGACCGTGGTCGGCTTCCTGGCCTGCTCGGCGCTGGTGGTCGTGGCCGCGTTCGCGCTCGACGCGGGCTCGGCCGCCACGGTGGTCTCGCGGCTGGGACTCCACGCCGGTGACGCGCTGATGATGGTGCTGCTCACCGCCCTCGTCGCACCCAACGCCGTGCTGCTCGGCGGCGCCTACGTGCTCGGGCCCGGATTCGCGCTCGGCACCGGCACCCTGGTGTCCCCGAGCGTGGTCCAGCTCGGCCCGGTGCCGGCCTTCCCGCTGCTCGCGGCGCTGCCGGACGACGGCGCGACACCGTGGTTCACCACCGCACTCATGGGGCTGCCGGTGCTCGTCGCCGCAGTGTCCGTCGCGCTGGTCCAGCGCCGGCACCCGGTGCGCGCCTGGGACTTCGCCGCCCTGCGCGGGCTCGGGTCCGGCGTCATCGCCGGGGTGCTGACCGGCATCCTCACCTCGTTCGCCGGCGGGGCGCTCGGCGACGGACGGATGGCCGACCTCGGCGCGTCCACCGGCGAGGTGCTCGTCGCCTCGATGCTGGCGATGGGCACCGGCGGACTGCTCGGCGCGCTCGTGACCACCTACCTCCAGCGCCGTAGCCCGGTCGCCGACGACGCCACCGAGGCGACCGTGGAGGTCTCGCCGGCCCGGACCTCCGCACCGCGCCCGCTGCCGAGGGTCCACGACGTCCGCGAGGCTCCGGACGACGAGGAGGACACCGTCGAGGTCCGGCTGGACAGCGACTAGTCTCTCCGCGTGTCCCCGCCTCCCACTGCTCCGGCGCGGCTCGTGGTGCTCGTCTCCGGCTCGGGGACGAACCTGCAGGCGCTGCTCGACGCGTCCGCGCTGCCCTCGTACGGCGCGAGCGTGGTGGCCGTGGGCGCCGACCGCGACGGCATCGAGGGCGCTGGCGCGGGCCGAGCGGGCGGGCATCCCGACGTTCGTGCACCGGGTCAAGGACTTCGACAGCCGCGAGGCCTGGGACGCGGCGGTCACCGAGTCGTGCGCGTCGTACCACCCCGACCTGGTGGTCTCCGCCGGCTTCATGAAGCTGGCCGGCGCCGCCTTCCTGGACTCGTACGGCGGGCGCTACCTCAACACCCACCCGGCGCTGCTGCCGTCGTTCCCCGGCATGCACGGAGCGGCGGACGCGCTCGAGCACGGCGTGAAGGTGACCGGTGCGACGCTGTTCGTCGTCGACGCCGGTGTCGACACCGGGCCGATCGTCGCCCAGACCGTCGTGCCCGTCGAGGACGACGACACCGTCGAGTCCCTCCACGAACGGATCAAGGCCGCCGAGCGGGTGATGCTCGTCGAGAGCGTCGGCAGGCTCGCGCGCGAAGGCTTCACCATCGAGCACAGGAAGGTCCGGATCGGACAATGAGCGACGACCAGGATCGCGATCAGGCGGGCACTCGTCTCCGTCTACGACAAGACCGGGCTCGAGGACCTCGTGCGCGGGCTCCACGACGCGGGGGTGGCGCTGGTCTCCACCGGCGGCTCCGCCGCGCTGATCGAGAAGCTCGGGCTGCCGGTGACCAGGGTCGAGGACCTGACCGGCTTCCCCGAGTGCCTCGACGGCCGGGTGAAGACGCTGCACCCCAAGGTGCACGCCGGCATCCTCGCCGACCGCCGGCTCGAGTCCCACGTGCAGCAGCTGGCCGACCTCGGGATCGAGCCGTTCGACCTGGTGGTGTCGAACCTGTACCCGTTCACCGAGACCGTGATGAGCGGCGCCGGCCCCGACGAGTGCGTGGAGCAGATCGACATCGGCGGCCCGTCGATGGTGCGCGCTGCCGCGAAGAACCACCCGTCGGTCGCGATCGTCACCTCGCCCGACCGCTACCCCGACGTGCTGGCGGCGGTCGGCGCCGGCGGGTTCACGCTGGCCGAGCGCCAGCGGCTCGCGGCAGAGGCGTTCGTGCACACCGCGACGTACGACGTGCACGTGGCGTCGTGGATGGGCAACGTGCTCACCGACACCTCCGAGGGGTCCGGCTACCCGGCCTGGATGGGCGCGACGTGGGACCGGAAGGCGGTGCTGCGCTACGGCGAGAACCCGCACCAGAGCGCCGCGCTCTACACCAACGGCTTCCAGCCGGAGCCCGGCCTGGCGCAGGCGACGCAGCTGCACGGCAAGGAGATGTCCTACAACAACTACGTCGACGCCGACGCGGCCCGGCGGGCGGCGTACGACTTCGACGAGCCGGCCGTCGCGATCATCAAGCACGCCAACCCGTGCGGCATCGCGGTCGGCGCCGACGTCGCCGAGGCCCACCGCAAGGCGCACGAGTGCGACCCGACGTCGGCGTTCGGCGGCGTGATCGCGACCAACGTGCCGGTGTCGGTGGAGATGGCCGACCCAGGTGGCCGAGATCTTCACCGAGGTGCTGGTCGCGCCGTCGTACGACGAGGGTGCGGTGGAGGTGCTCCAGGCCAAGAAGAACATCCGGCTGCTCGTCTGCGCGCCGCTGCGGCGCGGCGGCAACGACCTGCGGCCGATCTCCGGCGGGCTGCTGCTCCAGGGGCGCGACGTGGTCGACGCCGAGGGCGACGACCCCGCGTCCTGGACCCTCGCCAGCGGCGAGGCGCTCTCCGACGCCGAGCTGGCCGACCTGGCGTTCGCCTGGCGCGCCTGCCGTTCGGTGAAGTCCAACGCGATCCTGCTCGCCCGCGACGGCGCCTCCGTCGGCGTCGGCATGGGCCAGGTCAACCGGGTGGACTCCTGCAAGCTGGCCGTCACCCGGGCCGGCGACCGGGCGAAGGGCTCGTTCGCCGCCTCCGACGCGTTCTTCCCGTTCCCCGACGGCCCGCAGATCCTGATCGACGCCGGCGTCCGCGCGATCGTCCAGCCCGGCGGCTCCGTGCGCGACGACGAGGTGATCGAGGCCGCCACGCCGCCGGCGTCACGATGTACCTCACCGGCACCCGCCACTTCTTCCACTGAGCGCGAGTCGACGTGAGCGAGTCGACCGGTCACGACGGGAGCGCGTCGCGCGACGTCGTGACGCCACTGACCGCGCACCGTCCCTAGGATGACGCCGTGACCGCACAGATCCTCGACGGCACCGCCACCCTCCGCACGATCAAGGCCGAGCTGACCGAGCGCGTCGCCGCGCTCCGCGAGCGCGGCGTCATCCCCGGGCTCGGCACGGTGCTGGTCGGCGACGACCCGGGCTCGCACTGGTACGTCGGCGCCAAGCACAAGGACTGCGCCGAGATCGGCATCACCTCCATCCGGCGCGACCTGCCGGCGACGGCCACCCAGGCCGAGGTGGAGGCGGTCATCGACGAGCTGAACGCCGACCCGGCCTGCACCGGCTTCATCGTCCAGCAGCCGACCGGGCTCGACGAGTTCGCGCTGCTGTCGCGGGTCGACCCCGGCAAGGACGTCGACGGCCTGCACCCCGACCAACCTCGGCAAGCTGGTGCTCGGCAAGCCCGGACCGCTGCCGTGCACGCCGGTCGGCGTCATCGAGCTGCTGCGCCGCCACGGCGTCCAGATCGCGGGCGCCGAGGTGGTCGTGGTCGGCCGCGGGCTCACGGTCGGCCGGCCGCTCGGGCTGCTGCTCACCCGCCGTACCGAGAACGCGACCGTGACCCTGTGCCACACCGGCACCCGGGACCTCGCCGCCCACGTGCGCGAGGCCGACATCGTGGTCGCCGCGGCCGGCGTGCCCGACATCATCACCGGCGACATGGTCAAGCCCGGCGCGGCCGTCCTCGACGTCGGGCGTCTCCCGCGTCGACGGCAAGATCGCCGGTGACGTCGCCGCCGACGTGGCCGAGGTCGCCGGGTGGGTGTCGCCCAACCCCGGCGGGGTCGGCCCGATGACCCGCGCGATGCTGCTGACCAACATCGTCGAGATCGCCGAGCGGAACAGCTCGATTCCGTTGCCCGCGTGACCCGACAGCTGCCCCCGCTCCATCGGCCGAAGACCCTCGGCGGGGTGCTCTACTTCATCGTCGTCGCCGCGACCTGGTGGGGTTGCCCGTCGTCGGCTTCTCCTCCTGGCGCCGCGGCCACCCCCGAGGTGTCCGGGTCGCTGGTGCTCACGCTTCTCGGCTCGATCACGCTCGCCGGGGGGGTCGGTGGCTGCGGGCTGGTGACCGGCGCGGGCCGCTGGCCCGTCGTACGTGCGCTGTTGCCGCCCTGGGCATGGCCAGTGGTGCGCTCCGCGCTGATCAGCAATACGCTGAACGAAGCACGACAAC
>CAVWFF010000068.1:0-22871 GCA_963754145.1 uncultured Actinomycetota bacterium | reverse complement strand
CGGCCGACCGCTGCGCGACGTGCTGCTGCTCCGCGACCGCGACGGCGACGGAGTGGTGGACCATGCAACCGGCCGTACGACGGTCCGCGCAACCGGGTCGGCCTTACCGAGCAGGCCTGGCTGACATCCGCGGGCACCGAGGTGCTGGTCACCGGCCGGATCAACCGGACGGGCCGCTTCGGACCGGTCGGAGAGTCGCACTGGTGATCCGCTCCGGCCGCGGTCGCGCCCGGCTGGACCGCGACCGGTCGGACCTCGTCGCCACCGTGGCCCACGAGCTCCGCTCGCCGCTGACCGGCGTCAAGGGCTTCGTCTACGCGCTGCTCAACCAGTGGGACAGGCTCAACGACGATCAGAAGAAGCCGATGCTCCACACCGTCCACGCCGACGCCGACCGGCTGCCGGCTGATCACCGAGCTGCTCGACGTCGCCCGCATCGACACCGGCCGGCTCCGCTCTACCCGCGCCGGTCGACATCACGACGTGGTGGCGCGTTGATCGACATCGGTCCGGGCGGGACCGCCGCGCACGATCGAGTCGTCGTACGCCGACGATCTGCCCGAGGTCTCGCCGACCCCGACAAGATCACCCAGGTCGTCACCAACCTGGTCGAGAACGCGATCCGGCACGGCGAGGGCACGAGCTCGCGTCGAGCGTCGACCAGGACCGCCGGCAGGGTGCGCTGATCCGGTCGACGACGAGGGAGACGGGATCCCCGAGGAGATCCGCGCGCGGGTGTTCACCAAGTTCTGGAAGCACGGCGTCCGCGGCGGCACCGGGCTGGGGATGTACATCGTCAACGGCCTCGTCCGCGCCGCACGGCGGCCGCTGGAGATCGGCGACTCACACGGCGGTGGCGCCCGGATCACGTCGCACTGGCCCTCGCCGACCGGTCGCCACTGACCGAATCCCGTTCGCCGCGCGTCGCCCGCGACTTCCTAGACTGGCCCCGCGCCCGCTCCGATGACCGGCGCGCTGCACCACCAGCGAAAGGCAGCCATGTCGGGCCCCAACTCCGAGTACGACCCCGTCGAGGTCACCCCGCTGCGACGAGGAGAGGTGACCGCGATGCGCGAGGAGGCGCTGGCCGCGATCGCCGCCGCCACCGACCTCGAGGCGCTCAAGCAGGTCCGCACCGAGCACGCCGGCGACCGCTCGCCGCTCGCGCTCGCCAACCGCGAGATCGGTGCGCTGCCGCCGCAGGCCCGCAAGGAGGCCGGCCAGCGCGTCGGCCAGGCCCGCGGCGCGGTCAACGCGGCTCTTCGCCGAGCGCCAGGCGGTGCTCGAGGCCGAGCACGAGGAGCGGATGCTCGTCGAGGAGACGGTCGACGTCACGCTGCCTGGGACCGCGGCACCAGGGCGCCCGGCACCCGATCACCACGATGTCCGAGCGGATCGCCGACGTCTTCGTGGCCATGGGCTGGGAGGTCGCGGAGGGCCCGGTCGTCGAGGCCGAGTGGCTCAACTTCGACGCCCTCAACCTCGGCCCCGACCACCCGGCGCGCACCATGCAGGACACGTTCTGGACCGAGCCGGCCGACAACGCGATCGTGCTGCGCACGCACACCTCACCGGTGCAGGCCCGCACCATGCTGACCCGCGAGCCGCCGATCTACGTGATCTGCCCCGGGCGGGTGTTCCGCACCGACCCGTACGACGCCACGCACAGCCCGATGTTCCACCAGGTCGAGGGGCTGGTGGTCGACAAGGGCATCACGATGGCCCACCTGCGCGGCTCGCTCGACCACATGCTCGGGGCGCTCTTCGGCGAGGGGATCAGCACCCGGTTCCGCCCGTCGTACTTCCCCTTCACCGAGCCGTCCGCCGAGATGGACATGATCTGCTTCGTCTGCCGCGGCGTCGCCCCGGCCGTCGAGGGCTGCCGCACCTGCCGCGGCGAGGGCTGGATCGAGCTGGGGGGCTGCGGCGTGGTCAACCCGCGGGTGCTGGTCGCCTGCGGCATCGACCCCGAGCGTCTACACGGGCTTCGCGTTCGGCTTCGGCATCGACCGGATGTTCATGTTCCGCCACGGCGCGGAGGACCTGCGCGACCTCTTCGAGGGCGACGTCCGCTTCGCCGGCGCCTTCGGAACGGAGATCTGAGCCGTGAGGCCCCCCTTTCCTGGATCCGTGACTACGTCGACCTGCCCGACGGCGTCACCGCCGGCGACCTCGCGCGCCGGCTGACCGCGCTCGGGCTCAAGCTCGAGGCGCTGGAGCACCCCGGCCACGACATCACCGGGCCGCTCGTCATCGGCCGGGTGCTGACGATGGAGGCCGAGCCGCAGAAGAACGGCAAGACCATCAACTGGTGCACCGTCGACGTCGGCGACGCCAACGGCACCGGCGAGCCGCAGGGCATCGTGTGTGGCGCCCACAACTTCGCGGTCGGCGACCTGGTCGTGGTGGTGCTGCCCGGCGGCGTGCTGCCGGGCGGCTTCGAGATCTCCGCGCGCAAGACCTACGGCCACGTCTCCGCCGGCATGATCTGCTCCGCGAAGGAGCTCGGCCTCGGCGACGACCACGACGGGCATCATCGTGCTGCCGGCCGACGCGGGGGAGCCGGGCGACGACGCCTTCGGCCACTCCACCTGCGCGACGACGTGATCGAGTTCGAGATCAACCCCGACCGTGCCTACGCGCTGTCGCTGCGGGGGATCGCGCGCGAGGCGGCGCTGGCGTACGGCGCGCCGTACACCGACCCCGCCGAGCGGGACACCCCCGAGCCGAACGGCACCGGCTACCCGGTGCGGGTGGAGGCCACCGACGGCTGCCCGGTCTTCGTGACCCGCACCGTGACCGGCTTCGACCCGACCGCGCCCAGCCCGCGCTGGCTGGCGCGGCGCGTGCAGCTGGCCGGGATGCGCCCGATCTCGCTCGCCGTCGACGTCACGAACTACGTGATGCTCGAGCTGGGCAACCCGATCCACGGCTACGACGGCGACCGGCTGCAGGGGCCGATCGTGGTCCGCCGGGCGCGCCAGGGCGAGACCCTGACCACGCTCGACGGCACCCGCCGCGCGCTCTCGACCGAGGACCTGCTGATCACCGACGACTCCGGCCCGATCGGTCTTGCCGGGGTCATGGGCGGCGAGAGCACCGAGATTCAACGACGCCACGTCCACCGTCGTGATCGAGGCCGCGCACTTCACGCCGGTCGGCATCTTCCGCACCCAGAAGCGCCACAAGCTGCCGACCGAGGGCGCGAAGCGCTGGGAGCGTGGTGTCGACCCGACGCTGCCGGCCGCGGCCGCCGACCGCGTGGCGGAGCTGCTGGTGCGCTACGGCGGCGGCACCGTCGACGACGGGGTGACCGAGGTCGGCGATGCGCCGACCATGCCGACCGTGGAGATCGACGCCGGCCTGCCCGCCCGGATCACCGGGATGCCGATCGACGCCGCCACCACCGTGGACCACCTGCGCGCCGTGGGCTGCACGGTCGACGTGGAAGGCGACCGGCTCACCGTGACCCCGCCGCCGTGGCGCCCCGACATCGGCGACCCGCACGACCTGGTCGAGGAGGTCGCCCGGATCGTCGGCTACGAGGACGTGCCGTCGCTGCTGCCCGACGCCCCGTCCGGGCGCGGGCTCACGCGCGTGCAGCGCCTGCGCCGCCGCGTCGGCCGGGTCGTGGCCGGTGCCGGCTGCGTCGAGGTGATCTCGTTCCCGTTCGTGGGACCGGCGACCTTCGACGCGCTGGGGCTGCCCGCGGGCGACGTGCTGCGTCGTACCGTCCGGCTGGCCAACCCGCTCTCCACCGAGGAGCCGGAGTACACCACGACCCTGGTGCCCGGGCTGCTCAAGGCCGCGGCCCGCAACCTCGGTCGCGGCGCCCCGGGCCTGGCGCTGTACGAGATCGGCACCGTCGCGTTCCCGACCGGGTCCGCGGCGCCGATCCTGCCCGTCGACCGGCGGCCCACCGACGAGGAGCTCCGCAAGCTCGACGACGCGGTGCCGGCGCAGCCGCTGTACCTCGCCGCGGTGCTGGCGGGCGAGGTCGACCGGAGCGGCTGGTGGGGCGCGGGCCGGGACGCCGGCTGGGCCGACGCGATCGAGCTGGTGCGCGAGCTGGGCCGTGAGCTCGGGGTCGACGTACGTGTCGAGGCCGCGCAGCGGATGCCCTGGCATCCCGGACGCTGCGGCCGCCTGTTCGTGGGCGATGCCGAGTTCGGGCACGCCGGCGAGCTGCACCCGAAGGTGAGCGCGGCCTTCGGGCTCCCGGCCCGGACGGCGGTGCTCGAGATCGACCTCGACTTCCTGTTCGCCGCCGCGCCGGAGGTGCCGACGGCGCCGCGGTTCTCCAGCTACCCGGTCGCCAAGGAGGACGTCGCCCTCGTCGTCGACGACGACGTGCCGGCATCCGCCGTGGCGGCCACGCTGCGCGACGGTGCGGGCGCGCTCTGCGAGTCGGTGCGGCTGTTCGACCTCTACACCGGCGCCCAGGTCGGGGCCGGACGGAAGTCGCTGGCGTTCGCGCTGCGCTTCCGGGCTCCCGACCGGACCCTGACGGAGGCCGAGACCGGTGCCGCCCGCGACGCCGCGGTCGCGCTGGCCGTCGAACGGCACGGGGCCGAGCCCCGCCGGTGAGCTCGCCGGCGCTGACGCTGCTCGACGGGGTGCGGTGGCACGGCGACCCGGTCACCGGGGAGCGCGGTCATGCGCTGCTGGCGGCGCTGGTGCTGGCCTCACCGCGTGCGGTCGGCGTCGGTGACCTGGTCGACGACGTGTGGGCCGACGACGAGCCGGAGCATCCCGAGAAGGCGCTGCAGGTGCTGGTCTCCCGCACCCGGGCGCGCACCGCGGCGGACGCGGTCGTGCACACCGGGGCCGGCTACCGGATCGGCCTGCGCGAAGACGAGGTCGACGCGCTGCGCCTGCGCCGGCTGGTGGTCTCGGCGCGGGAGGGCGCCGCGGCCGGCGACCTCGACGTGGTGCGGCTGGCCTGCCTCGAGGCCGTGGCGATCGAGGTCACGACGGCGGCCCAGGACGGCCCGCTCGGCCGACTGGTGGCGGCCGCCGAGCGCGACCTCGCCGCCGCCGGTCGGCTGCTCGGCCGTGCGCTGCTGGCGCGCGGGGAGAGTGCGGAGGCGCTGCCGCTGCTGGAGTCCGCGCTCGGCGACGACCCGGCCGACGAGCAGCGGCTGGCCGACGTGCTGCGCGCCGAGGCCAACGTGCGCGGGGTGCCGGCCGCGCTCGCCCGCTACGCGTCGTACGTCGAGCGCACGCGTGACTCCCTGGGCGCCGAACCGGGCGAGGACCTGCGTCGCATGCACGCCGAGCTGCTGGCCCGCGACGCGCCCGTGCGGGAGGGCCTCAAGTACGACGCGGCGCCGATGGTGGGCCGCGACCACGACGTCGCCCGGATCCGCACGCTGCTCGAGACCTCGCGGGTGGTCTCGGTCGTCGGGCCGGGCGGACTGGGGAAGACCCGGATGGCTCACCTGGTCGGCCGGCTCGCGCCGCAGCCCGTCGTGCACTTCGTCGAGCTCGCCGGCGTCAACGCGGCGGAGGGCGTGGTGCCCGAGGTGGCGTCGGCTCTGGGCGTGCGCGACTCGGTGGCCGGGCGGCGTCAGCCGGGGGTGACGGCGGACCTGCGCTCGCGGATCGCGCAGCACCTGGCCGGGCCGCCGACGCTGCTGATCCTGGACAACTGCGAGCACCTGGTCGACGAGGTCGCGTCGCTGGTCGCCTTCCTGGCGGCGACGACCGAGACCACCAGCGTGCTGACCACCTCCCGCGCGCCGCTCGGCATCGCGGCCGAACAGGTGTACCTGCTGCCGCAGCTCGACGACGCCGACGCAGCCCTGCTGTTCCGGCAGCGGGCCACCGCGGCCCGCCGTGACGTCCGGCTCGACGCTGCCCAGGTCGCGCAGCTGGTCGCCCGGCTCGACGGCCTGCCGCTCGCGATCGAGCTCGCCGCAGCGAAGGTGCGGGTCATGTCCGTGGCGGAGATCGCCCGCCGGCTCGAGGACCGCTTCACGCTGCTGACCGGGGGAGACCGCTCGGCGCCGGAGCGGCACCAGACGCTGGAGGCGGTGATCGACTGGAGCTGGAACCTGCTCGACGAGCAGGAACGGACGGCGCTGCGGGCGCTGGCGATGTTCCCCGACGGCTTCTCGCTGGAGGGTGCCGACGCCGTGCTCGGCCGCGACGCCCTGTCCTCGCTCGCCGAGCTCGTGGACCAGTCGCTCGTGGTCGTGCGCGAGGGCGACGACGTGCGCTACCGGCTGCTGGAGACGGTGCGCGAGTACGGACTCAAGCAGCTCGCCGCCGCCGGCGGGACCGACGAGGTCCGCGGCCGGCTGCGGGCGTGGGCCGTCGGGCTGGCGCGCGAGCTGCTGGCGCGGTTGTTCTCCCCTGACCAGGTGGCCGTGATGGGCGCCGTACGGGCGGAGGTGGGCAACCTGGCCGGTGTCATGCGGGCCGCGCTCGCTGCTCGGGACGCGGCTGCGGTGACGCCACTGGTGGCGGTGCTCGGCGGTTTCTGGACGATCGAGGGCGAGCACCTCACGGTGCTCGGCCTGTCTCGCCCCGTGCTCGAGCTGCTGGTGGAGGCCGACACGCCGGAGCCGGGGCATGAGGACGAGCTCCGCGGCGTGCTCGTGGCGATGATCATCAACGCGACGATCTTCACCGGCGACGCGCCGGTGGGTGCGGTCGCCCAGCTCCGCGCGCTGGGCGTCGGCACCCCCGGAAGCCGGACCGCGGCGATGTGCCGGGTGCTGCTCGACGTGTACGACTCCGGCGACGGTGACCTGACCCGCATCGACGAGCTCACCGCGAACGAGGACCCGGCGGTGTCCCGGCTCGCTCTCCAGTGGGCCAGCCAGGCCAAGGAGAACGCCGGTGACGTCGCCGGCGCGATCGAGGCAGGACAGCGCGCCCTCGAACAGTGCGACGACTCCGATGGTCCGTGGACGCGGGCGCTGATCTGCGGCCAGCTGTGCGGGCTGGCCACGCAGGTCGGGGACTGGCCGCTCGCGGTCCGCTACGCCCGCGAGTCGCTGCCGGTGATGGAGGCGCTCGGGGCCGCGGAGGACGCGATCCAGCTGCGCAGCGTCATCGCGCTCGCCGACCTGAGCGCGGGCAGGCTGGACGAGGCCGCGGAGGAGCTCGACCGGATCGCCGCCGGCGAGCACACCGACCGGACGATCGGCTGGAGCGTCGCCGGGATCTCGGGCCAGGCCGAGCTCGCCCTGGCGCGCGGCGAGCTGGACCGCGGGCTCTCCCTGTACCGCGAGTGCATCGACATCGCGCGCAACCGCCGGATGCCCGGCATCGACATCCCGGTGGACCGGACCCCGTGGGTGATGTTCGCGGCGTCCTCCGCACTGTTCGCGCACGTCCTGCACGGCCGGCGCGACGCCGCGGCCGACCTCGCCTCCGACCTGCGCGGCGTGCTGCCGCAGGCGCTCGACGAGAACGGCCCACACGTCGACTTCCCGGTCTGCGGTGGCGGCCTGCTCGCGCTCGGCACCTGGGACCTCACCGGCGGCGTCGGCGTCGCCGAGACCTCGCTGCGGATGACCGCGCTCGGCCAGCGCTTCGGCTACCACCGCACGCTGCCGACCATGGCGTGGGCCAACGTGCTGCAGGTGCTCGCGTCGGTGGACCCGGCGTACCAGGCACGGGTCGAGGCCCTGGTCGCCGAGTACGCCGCCCGCCCCGCCGTCGAGCTGCGGGGCGAGGCGCTGGGGTTGGTGGCGGCGCTGAGGGGGGTGTCGGTGCTCCGGGGAACTCCGCATTTGCGCAGTTACGGGTCCTCGCTCGCGTCCAGGCAGCCCCACAACCCCGCATGTGCGCAGTTTGTCGCGCCGGCCGACGTGTCGCACGCGCCCGCCACCCCCGCGGGGCCCACCAACCCAGCCCGGCGCAAGATCCCCTACATCGCCCGCCGGTACGCCCGCACCGACAACGGCGCGAACACCGCGACCACGGCGACGCAGGCGAGCACAGCCCAGCCGACCTGCGCGGTGACGGCGCCCTCGTTGGCGAGGTCACGCACCGCCGAGACGACGTGCGAGACCGGGTTCACCTGCACGAACGCCTGCAGCCAGTCCGGCAGCGTGTCCTCGGGGACGAACGCGTTCGACAGGAACGTCAGCGGGAACATGATCATCATCGACATGCCCTGCACGGCCTGTGCGCTCCTGCCGGTGATCCCGACGAACGTGAAGATCCAGGCCATGGACCAGCCGGTCGCGATCGTGAGCAGCGCCGCGGCGGTCACGCCCAACACGCCGCCACCGGGGCGGTAGCCCATCACGATCCCGGTCGCGAACGTCAGCACGGTCGCGATCGTGTAGCGCAGCAGGTCGGCCACCATCGGCCCCGCCAGCGGCGCGATCCGCGCGATCGGCAGCACCTTGAACCGTTCGAAGACGCCCTTGTCCATGTCCTCGCGCAGCTGGGTGCCGGTCGCGATGCACGCCGTCAGCGTGGTCTGCGCCAGGATCCCGGGGATCAGCAGCGGCAGGTAGCTCGCCACGTCGCCGGAGATGGCGCCGCCGAAGATGTAGGCGAACATCGCCGTGAACAGCAGCGGCTGCACGATCACGTCGAAGAACTGCTCCGGGTTCCGCCGCATCTTCATCGTCGCCCGCCAGGCCATCGTCATCGTCTGGCTGAACGCGTCGGCGGGGCTGACCCGGTGCCGCACGATGGCGGCCGGGTCGGTCTGGGTCATCGTGGTCATCGCACGGCCTCCAGTTCCTTCTCGTCGTTGGGGGATGCGTCGGGTGATGAGTCGGACGCCTCGGACTCGCCGGCGTCGTGGCCGGTCAGGGCGAGGAACACCTCGTCCAGCGTCGGCTGGGCGACCGACACCGACTCGACGCTGATCCCGTGCTGGCGCAGCGCGATCAGCGCCTCGGCCGCCTGGTCGGCGTCGACCAGCGGCACGTTGAGCCCGCCCGCCTCCGGGGTCAGCACCGGCTCGTCCGGCAGCACACCGTGGATCACGGCCGCCGCCTGGGAGAGGTACGACGGGTCGGTGAGCCGCAGCTGCAGCGTGGAGGACCCGACCGACGCCTTGAGCTGGGCCGGCGTGCCCTCGGCGACCTTGACGCCACGGTCGATGACCGCGATCCGGTCGGCGAGCTGGTCGGCCTCGTCGAGGTACTGGGTGGTGAGCAGGATCGTGCAGCCGTCGGCGACCAGCTCGCGGATCGTGGTCCACATCTGGCCGCGCGTGCGCGGGTCGAGACCGGTGGTCGGCTCGTCGAGGAAGATCAGCGGCGGCCGGCGGATCAGGCTGACCGCGAGGTCGAGCCGGCGGCGCATGCCACCGGAGAACTTGGCGATCTGCCGGTCCGAGGCGTCCTCCAGCGCGAACTGGGCGAGCAGGGTCGCGGCGCGCTCCCGGGCCTCGGCCTTGGACAGCCCGAGCAGCCGGCCGAACAGCATCAGGTTCTCGGTGGCGGTCAGGTTCTCGTCGACCGCGGCGTACTGCCCGGTGACACCGAGCAGCTGACGCACCTCGTGCGGGTGGGTCCGGACGTCGACGCCGAAGATCTCGGCGTCGCCGCCGTCGATCCGCAGCAGCGTCGCCAGCATCGAGAGCATCGTGGTCTTGCCGGCGCCGTTCGGGCCGAGCACGCCGAAGATCTCGCCGCGGCGTACCTCCAGGTCGATGCCGTCGACGGCGCGGTTGTCACCGAAGTCCTTGACCAGACCGGTGGCGTGCACCGCGAGGGTGGGGTTGGTGTGGGTCATGGCTCCAGCGTGGGGGCGGCCGGTTTCACCGTGGTTTCGCCGAAGCGGTGTGCCCCGTTTCACGAACAGGCAGGATGGGCCGCGTGAAGGCCCTCGAGGCCGCCTCCGCGCTGCTCCTCGGCATCGCGGCGACGGGGACGATCGTGTGGTACGCGCTGTGGCGCGGCCGCCAGAGGCTGGCCCGGCTCACCGGCCGGCCGGCCGCATCGTCACCGCCGACCGGGCTGTTCGTGATCTTCACGATCGCGGTGATGCTGGCGGCGGCGCCGCTGGTGATCGCGGTCGCCGACCCCGCGGAGGACATCGACCGGATCGGGGCCGCCGTGCTGCTGCTCGTGATCGCGCTCGCCTGGGGCGTGGTGGCCCGGCGGAGGCTGCGCCGCCACCCCTGACCCGGCTCGCGCGAACATGCACGTCTCATGTATGGTCATGCACATGGCCGAGAAGAAGCGCGTCGCGGTCGCCGGCGCCAGCGGGTACGCCGGCGGTGAGGTGCTGCGGCTGCTGCTCGCGCACCCCGAGGTCGAGATCGGGGCCCTCACCGGCGCCTCCAACGCGGGCCAGCCGCTCGGTGTGCTCCAGCCACACCTGGTGCCGCTGGCCGACCGGGTGCTGGAGGAGACCACGGTCGAGGTGCTGTCCGGCCACGACGTGGTGTTCCTGGCGCTGCCGCACGGCGAGTCGGGAGCGGTCGCGGCCCGGCTCGGCGACGACGTCGTCGTGGTCGACTGCGGCGCCGACTTCCGGCTCACCGACGAGGCGACGTGGGAGAGGTTCTACGGCACGGCAGCTGCGGTACGCCGGGTCCTGGCCCTACGGCCTCCCCGAGCTCCCCGGCCAGCGCGACCTGCTCGCCGGCGCGACCCGGATCGCGGTCCCGGGCTGCTACCCGACGGTCTCCACGCTGGCCCTCGCTCCGGCCGTCGCCGCCGGGCTGGTCGACACCGCCGACCTGGTGGTGGTCGCGGCCTCCGGCACCAGCGGCGCGGGCAAGGCCGCGAAGCCGCACCTGCTCGGCTCGGAGGTGATCGGCAACGCCAGCGCGTACGGCGTCGGCGGCACGCACCGGCACACCCCCGAGATCGTGCAGAACCTCTCCGGCCTGGCAGCTCGACCGACCGGGCAGGTGCGGGTCAGCTTCACGCCGATGCTGGTCCCCATGTCCCGCGGCATCCTCGCCACCTGCTCGGCGCCGACCACCGCCGACGCGGCCGAGGTGCGCGCCGCCTACGACAAGGCGTACGGCGCCGAGCCGTTCGTGCACCTGCTCCCCGAGGGCCAGTGGCCGCAGACCAAGTCCGTGATCGGCTCCAACGCCGTGCACCTGCAGGTGACCGTCGACGAGACGGCCGGCCGGCTGGTCGCCGTCGGCGCGGTCGACAACCTGGCCAAGGGCACCGGGGGAGCGGCGGTGCAGTGCATGAACCTCGCGCTGGGGCTGCCCGAGACCACCGGGCTGAGCACGGTAGGACTGGCACCGTGACCGATTCCGCCACGGGCACCCACACGCTGCAGCAGTTTCCCGAGAAGCTCGTCGTCGCCCGGCTCGCGCCCGGCGCCGAGGTGCCCGACTGGGCCGAGTCCTCGTCGCTGTTCTCGGTCACCGCCACCGCCACGGAGACCTCGATCGTCTGCGCCGGCCGGAGCGTGCCGAAGAAGGTGCCGCAGGCCGGGCCGTTCACGGCGTTCGCCGTCGAGGGCACGCTCGACCTGACCGCCACGGGCATCCTCGCCGGTCTCCTCGCACCCCTGGCCGACGCGGAGGTGCCGGTGTTCTGCGTCTCGACGTACGACACGGACTGGGTGCTGGTGCCGGTTGCCAAGGCGGACGCGGCCGCCGACGCCTGGCGACGCCAGGGCCACACCGTCGCCCCCGCCGTCCCCGTCTGAGCACCCGTCTGAGCACCCGTCCGAAGGAACCCCACATGAGCGTCACCCACCCCGCCGGCTTCCGCGCCGGAGGCGTCGCCGCGGGCCTGAAGTCCTCCGGCGGCCTCGACCTCGCCCTCGTCGTCAACGACGGGCCGTCGTCGCGCGAGCGCCAGCGTCTTCACCGCCAACCGCTGCATCGCCAACCCGGTGATCTGGAGCAAGGAGGTGGTCAAGGACGGCGTCGTCCGTGCCGTCGTCCTCAACTCCGGCGGCGCCAACTGCTACACCGGACCCGACGGCTTCCAGACCACGCACGCGGTGGCGGAGCAGGTGGCACAGGGGCTCGGGATCGGCGCCGGCGACGTGGTGGTCTGCTCGACCGGCCTGATCGGCCTGACCAACCCTCGCGAGAACCTGCTGGCCGGCGTGGACGCCGTCCTTCCCCGGCTCGACGCCGACGGCGGCGACGACGCCGCGCACGCGATCATGACCACCGACCACGTGAGCAAGCAGGTCGTCGTCGAAGGCGCTACCGAGCCGGCGGAAGCTGGAGCATCGGCGGCATGGCCAAGGGCGCCGGCATGCTCGCGCCCCAGCTGGCCACGATGCTGGTCGTGCTGACCACCGACGCCGACGTCGACGCCGCGACCTGCGACCACGCGCTGCGCACGGCGACCCGGGTCACCTTCGACCGGCTCGACTCCGACGGCTGCATGTCCACCAACGACACCGTCACCCTGCTGGCCAGTGGCGCCTCCGGCGCGAAGCCGTCGTTCGAGGAGTTCTCCGGAGCGTTGGTGCGGGCCTGCTCCGAGCTGGCGATGCAGCTCCTCGCCGACGCCGAGGGCTCCGACCACGAGATCGCGATCACCACCGTCAACGCCGCCAGCGAGGACGACGCGGTCGCCGTCGGCCGGTCGGTGGCGCGCAGCAACCTGTTCAAGGCCGCCGTGTTCGGCAAGGACCCGAACTGGGGCCGGGTGCTGGCCAGCATCGGCACCACGGACGCGGCGTTCGACCCCGGTGACCTCGACGTGGCGATGAACGGGGTCTGGGTCTGCCGCAGGCTCGACCCCGGCGGAGGACCCGGCCCTGGTCGACCTCTCCGACCGCAAGGTCACCGTGACCATCGACCTCAAGGCCGGCGACGCCCTCGCCACCGTCTGGACCAACGACCTGACCCACGCCTACGTCCACGAGAACAGCGCCTACTCCTCATGAACACCCCAGACCTGAGGTCACCCCACACCTCCGAGGAGCAGCACGCCTCCGCCCGCGCGCTGCAGGCCGCGCAGGACAAGGCCGCCACGCTCGCGGATGCACTGCCGTGGCTGGAGAAGTACCACGGCAAGGTGATCGTGGTGAAGTACGGCGGCAACGCGATGACCGACGACACCCTCAAGAAGGCGTTCGCGGAGGACATCGTGTTCCTGCGCTACGCCGGCTTCAAGCCGGTCGTGGTGCACGGCGGCGGCCCGCAGATCAGCTCGATGCTCGACCGGCTCGGCATCCACAGCGAGTTCAAGGGCGGGCTGCGGGTGACCACCGACGAGGCGATGGACGTGGTCCGGATGGTGCTCGTCGGCCAGGTCCAGCGCGAGCTGGTCGGGCTGGTCAACCAGCACGGACCGGTGGCGGTCGGGCTCTCCGGCGAGGACGCAGGCCTGTTCACCGCCCGTCGTACCGGCACGATCATCGACGGCGAGGAGGTCGACCTCGGCAACGTCGGCGAGGTCGCGCACGTGCGCCCCGAGGCGGTCCTCGACCTGGTCGAGGCCGGCCGGATCCCGGTGATCTCCAGCGTCGCCCCCGACCCCGACGGCCAGGTGCACAACGTCAACGCCGACACCGCCGCCGCCGCGCTCGCGGTCGCGCTGGGCGCCGAGAAGCTGCTCGTGCTCACCGACGTCGAGGGCCTCTACCGCGACTGGCCGGACAGCGACGACGTGATCGGCGAGATCAGCCCCGAGGCGCTGGCCGAGATCCTCCCGACGCTGGACGCCGGCATGGTGCCGAAGATGAAGGCCTGCCTGCAGGCGGTCACCGAGGGCGTGCCGCGTGCCACGGTCGTCGACGGCCGCGAGCCGCACGCCGTGATCCTCGAGATCTTCACCGACGAGGGCGTCGGCACCCAGGTGCTGCCCGGCGTCACCACCAAGATCCGCACCGCGATCAAGAGGGGAAGACGATGACCCTGAAGGACCGCTACGCCGAGGCCGTCATGAACACGTTCGGCCCGCCCAAGCTCACCCTCGTCCGCGGGGAGGGCGCACGGGTCTGGGACGACACCGGCAAGGAGTACCTCGACCTCCTGGGCGGGATCGCCGTCAACGCGCTCGGCCACGGCCACCCCGCGCTGGTCGCCGCGGTGACCCACCAGCTGGAGACGCTCGGCCACGTCTCGAACTTCTTCGCCACCGAGCCCCAGGTGAGCCTCGCCGAACGGCTGCTCGCGCTGAGCGGGCGCCCCGGCAAGGTGTTCTTCACCAACTCCGGCGCCGAGGCCAACGAGGCCGCGCTCAAGGCCACCCGCAAGACCGGCCGCACCCACCTCGTCGCCGCGGAGGAGTCCTTCCACGGCCGGACCATGGGCGCGCTCGCGCTCACCGCGAAGGCCGCCTACCGCGAGCCGTTCGAGCCGCTGCCCGGTGACGTCACGTTCGTCCCGTACGGCGACGCCGACGCGCTGGCCGCCGCCGTCACCGAAGAGACGGCCGCCGTCGTGCTCGAGCCGCTGCAGGGCGAGGCCGGGGTCAACGTCGCGCCCGCCGGCTACCTCGCGGCCGCACGCCGGATCACCCGCGACCACGGCGCCCTGCTCTGGCTGGACGAGGTGCAGACGGGTATCGGTCGCACCGGACGCTGGTTCGCGGCCGCCACCGAGGAAGGCGTCGAGCCCGACCTGGTCACCCTGGCCAAGGGCCTGGCCGGCGGCATCCCGATCGGCGCCTGCCTCGCCTTCGGTGACGCCGGCACCCTGCTCCAGCCCGGCAACCACGGCACCACGTTCGGGGGCAACCCGGTCTCGGCCGCGGCGGCGCTCGCGGTGCTGGACACGATCGAGTCCGACGGTCTTCTCGACCACGTGACCAGGCTCGGGGAGCACCTGCGCGCCGGCCTGGCGCACGCCCACGTCACCGAGGTGCGCGGCGAGGGCCTGCTGGTCGGGATCAGCCTCGACGACGAGCTGGCCGCCGGCGTCGTGCAGGCGGCGCAGGACGCCGGCTTCATCCTCAACATGTGCACGCCCGACCGGGTGCGCCTCGCCCCTCCGCTGGTCCTCACCGAGCAGGATGCGGACGAGTTCCTGGCCGCCTGGCCGGCGATCCTGGCCACCGCCTACGAGGAGTCCTGACCATGACCCAGCGTGCCGGGGAGCAGACGTGACCAGCGCCGCGCACAGCCCGCTCACCAAGAACGCCCGCCAGCAGCGGATCGTCGAGCTGCTCGAGAGCACGCCGGTGCGCTCGCAGACCGAGCTCGCCGACCTGCTGGCGGCGGCCGGGGTCTCGGTCACGCAGGCCACGCTCTCGCGCGACCTGCTCGACCTCGACGCGGTCAAGGTCCGCACGTCCTCCGGCGCGCTCGTCTACGCCGTACCCGCCGAGGGCGGCGACCGCACGCCGGTCGCCCCGCGTGACTCCGCGGCCGCCGAGAGCCGACTCGCCAGGCTGGCCACCGAGCTCCTGGTGAGCGCGGAGGCGTCCGGCAACCTCGTCGTCCTGCGCACGCCGCCAGGTGCCGCACAGTTCCTGGCCTCCGCCCTCGACAAGGCCGTCCTGGGCAACGTGCTCGGCACCATCGCGGGCGACGACACCGATCCTGGTGATCGGCCGCGAGCCCGAGGGCGACGCGCTGGCACGACGCCTGCTCGACCTGGCCAGCCACCACCACCCCGACATCCCCAAGGACACCCTGTGAACACCCCAACGAAACACTCGCTGCACTCGCATCTCGCCGGGGACCCCGTATGAGCAAGGTCCTCACCTCCCTCCCCGTCGGCCAGCGCGTCGGCATCGCGTTCTCCGGCGGCCTCGACACCTCCGTCGCGGTCTCCTGGATGCGCGAGAAGGGGGCGGTCCCGTGCACCTACACCGCTGACATCGGCCAGTACGACGAGCCGGACGTCAGCGGGGTGCCCGGCCGCGCCCTCCAGTACGGCGCCGAGATCGCCCGGGTCGTGGACTGCCGGCGCACCCTGGTCGAGGAGGGGCTGGCCGCGATGGCCTGCGGTGCCTTCCACATCCGCTCCGGCGGCCGCGCCTACTTCAACACCACGCCGCTCGGCAGGGCCGTCACCGGCTCCCTGCTGGTGCGCGCGATGCACGAGGACGGCGTCGACATCTGGGGCGACGGATCGACGTTCAAGGGCAACGACATCGAGCGGTTCTACCGCTACGGCCTGCTGGCCAACCCGGAGCTGCTCATCTACAAGCCGTGGCTGGACGCCGAGTTCGTCGCCGAGCTCGGGGGCCGGCACGAGATGAGCCAGTGGCTGACCGACCGCGACCTGCCCTACCGCGACAGCCAGGAGAAGGCCTACTCCACCGACGCCAACATCTGGGGCGCCACCCACGAGGCGAAGACGCTGGAGCACCTCGACGTCTCGCTGGAGACCGTCGAGCCGATCATGGGCGTGAGGTTCTGGGACCCGCTGGTCGAGATCGCACCCGAGGACGTCACGATCCGCTTCGACTCCGGGCGGCCGGTCGCGATCGACGGCAGGAGGTACGACGACCCCGTCGCGCTGGTGCACGAGGCCAACGCGATCGGTGGCCGCCACGGCCTGGGCATGTCCGACCAGATCGAGAACCGGGTGATCGAGGCCAAGTCCCGGGGCATCTACGAGGCACCCGGCATGGCGCTGCTCTGGATCGCCTACGAGCGGTTGCTCAACGCGATCCACAACGAGGACACCATCGCCAGCTACCACGTCGAGGGGCGTCGGCTCGGCCGGCTGCTCTACGAGGGCCGATGGCTCGACCCGCAGGCGCTGATGCAGCGGGAGGCGATCCAGCGCTGGATCGCGTCCCTGGTCACCGGCGAGGTGACGGTGCGGCTGCGGCGCGGCGAGGACTACTCGATCCTGCGCACGGACGGACCGTCGTTCTCCTACCACCCCGACAAGCTGTCGATGGAGCGCACCGAGTCCGCCGCGTTCGGCCCGGTCGACCGGATCGGCCAGCTGACCATGCGCAACCTCGACATCGCCGACTCCCGCTCCAAGCTCGAGCTCTACGCCGCGCAGCCGCTGGACCAGGGCCAGGTGCTGGTCGAGAACGGGGCGCTGCTCGGCGAGATCGAGGCCGGCGGAGGCGACCGGATCTCGCGCAACCCCGCCGCGGAGGCCGATGGCAGCGAGCTGCTGGACCACGCGGCCATGGAGTCCGGGACCGACTGACCGAAGGTGACACCCGGGAGGGAAGCAGCTGACCACCAACGAGGGCAAGCTCTGGGGCGGCCGGTTCGCCGGCGGTCCCAGCCCCGAGCTCGAGGCGCTGTCGCGCTCGACGCACTTCGACTGGCGGCTGGTGCCCTACGACCTGGCCGGGTCGCGTGCACACGCCCGTGCCCTGCACACGGCGGGCCTGCTCGACGACGGCGAGCTGGACGGGCTGGTGGCCGGCCTCGACGCGCTGGGGGAGCGCTACGCCGCGGGCGACCTGCGTCCGGACCCGTCCGACGAGGACGTGCACGGTGCGCTCGAACGCCTGCTGCTGGCCGAGGTCGGTGCCGACCTCGGCGGCCGGCTCCGTGCCGGGCGCAGCCGCAACGACCAGGTGGCGACGCTGTTCCGCGCGTTCCTGCGCGACCACGCGCGCACCGTCGCGGGCCAGGTCCTCGACCTCGCCGCCGCCATCGCCGACCAGGCCGAGGCGCACCTGGGCGCGCCGATGCCGGGCCGCACCCACCTCCAGCACGCCCAGCCGGTGCTGCTGTCCCACCACCTGCTCGCGCACGCCTGGCCGCTGCTGCGCGACGTCGGCCGGATCCGGGACTGGGACGCCCGCACCGCGGAGTCGCCGTACGGCGGGGGAGCGCTGGCCGGCTCCAGCCTCGGCCTCGACCCGGAGCAGGTGGCCCGCGACCTCGGCTTCGACCGGTCCAGCCCGAACTCGATCGACGGCACCGCCGCGCGCGACTTCGCCGCCGAGCTGGGCTTCGTCACCGCCATGGTCGGCGTCGACGTCAGCCGGCTGGCGGAGGAGGTGATCGTGTGGGCGACGCACGAGTTCGGCTTCGTCCGGCTCGACGACGGCTACTCCACCGGGTCGAGCATCATGCCGCAGAAGAAGAACCCCGACATCGCCGAGCTCGCCCGCGGCAAGGCCGGCCGGCTGGTCGGCAACGCGACCGGCCTGCTGACCACGCTCAAGGCGCTGCCGCTGGCCTACAACCGCGACCTCCAGGAGGACAAGGAGCCGTTGTTCGACTCGGTCGACACGCTCGAGGTGCTGCTGCCGGCGTTCACCGGCATGGTCGCGACGCTGACCTTCGACACCGAGCGGATGGCGGCGCTGGCGCCGGAGGGGTTCTCGCTGGCGACCGACGTCGCCGAGTGGCTGGTGCGGCAGCGGGTGCCGTTCCGTGAGGCGCACGAGGTCGCCGGCGCGTGCGTGCGCCGCTGCGAGGAGCTGGGAATCGGCCTGGCCGAGCTCACCGACGCGCAGCTGGCCGAGGTCGACGCCCGGCTCACCCCCGCCGTACGCGAGGTGCTGACGGTGGCCGGCTCGATCGGCTCGCGCGACGGCCGCGGCGGGACGGCGCAGGTGCGCGTCGCCGAGCAGCTGGACGAGCTGCGGTCGGTGCTCGCGGACCACCGAGCCTGGTTGGGCTGACGGCTCGCCGGGCAATGCGCCCGACCGGGACAATCGTGCGATGGAGTCGCTGACCGAGCTGCTGGCAGGTCCGGTGCTCGAGGTGGCTCCGCGGCTGCTCGGAGCCACCTTCACGCACGCCGGGGTGAGCGTGCGGCTCACCGAGGTCGAGGCGTACGACGGGCCGGCCGACCCGGGCTCGCACGCCCACCGTGGTCTGACGCCCCGCAACGAGGTGATGTTCGGCCCGCCGGGGCACCTGTACACGTACTTCACCTACGGCATGCACTGGTGCTGCAACGTGGTCACCGGACCCGAGGGCAGCGCGTCCGCGGTGCTGCTCCGCGCCGCGGAGGTGGTCGACGGCCTCGACCTCGCCCGCGAGCGCCGGCCGGGGAGCGGCGACCGCGACCTGGCGCGGGGCCCGGCCCGGATGTGCAGGGCGATGGCGATCGGCCGCGAGCAGAACGGCCTCGACCTGCGGGGCCACCTGAGCCTCGGCCCGCCCGCGACCCACGTCAGCACCGGACCACGCGTCGGCCTCCGGCTGGCCGCCGACCGGCCGTGGCGGTTCTGGCTCACCGACGACCCGACCGTGTCGCGCTACGTGCCCGCGAAGCGGGCGACCCGGTAGAACTGCGGCATGGAGCTGACCACGGACGCCCTCAACACGCTGATGCCGCTCGGCACCACCCTCGGCCTCGAGCTGGTCTCGGCCGACCCGCAGACCGTCGTCGGCACCGTGCGCTGGCACGAGCGGCTGACCACGGCCGGCGGCGCGCTGCACGGCGGCACGCTGATGGCGCTCGCGGACTCGGTCGGCGGCGCCGTGGCCTTCCTCAACCTGCCCGAGGGCGCCGGCACCAGCACCATCTCCTCGAGCACCGTCTTCATCCGGGGCGCCCGCGAGGGCGTGGTCACGGCCACCGGACGCCTGGTGCACCGGGGCCGCACCACGATCGTGGTCGAGACCGAGCTGGTCGACGACGCCGGCCGCACCGTCTCGCGCACCACGCAGACGCAGGCGGTGCTCGTCAGCCGGCCGTGAGCGCCATCGGCAGGTCGGCGAGGCTCGGCACCGTGACGTCGGCGGGCCGGAACGACGCGGGGTAGCCGATCCCGGACCGGTTCACCCACGCCGTGCGCAGGCCGGCGCGCGCGGCGCCGTCGACGTCCCACGGGTGGGTGGCGACGAGCATCGCCCGCTCCGCCGCGACCCCGGTGCGCTGGAGCGCGTAGCTCGTAGGCGCGCGGGTCGGGCTTCCACGCGGGGGCATCCTCGACGCTGAGCAGCTGCTCGACCGTGTCCGTCAGGCCGGCCCGGCCGAGCAGGGACTCCGCCACCCGGGCGGAGCCGTTGCTGAGGGTCACCAGGCGGATCCCCGCCTCGCGCAGGTCGCGGAGCGCGTCCGGCACGTCGGGATGCGTGTCGAGCGCGCCGAACGCGTCGAGCACGGACTCCACGGCGGCGTCGCGCTGCTGCTCGTCGGCGACGTACGGCGCCAGCACCGTCCGCAGCACGTCCTTGGCCAGCGTCCAGGAACGGCGCGTTCTGCCCGGCCATGCCGAGCGCGAACCCGTCGCGGAGCGTGGTGGCGAACCAGAGCGGCGCGGCCGCGCGGGGAGCGCCGACCTCCTCGAACACGGACGCGAGGGGCGACAGGTCGGAGAGGGTCTCGTTGACGTCGAGGACGATCAGGGTCGGATGCGCGGTGCCAGTCATCCCTCCAGCATGCCGCGCCGGGGCATGGGCTGCGACCGGCCGGAACCCGGAGGCGCCCGCCGCAGCGGATGAGGCAGGCTAGGTGCCGTGAACACCGACCCCCACCTCTGGGACGACCTCGAGTGGCGCGGCCTCGTCGCGCACTCGACCGACCCCGACGCCCTGCGCGCGGCCCTCACGGAGGGCAGCGTCCGCTACTACGTGGGGTTCGACCCGACCGCGCCCAGCCTGCACATGGGCAGCCTGGTCCAGATCCTCACCGCCAAGCGGCTCCAGCTCGCGGGACACACGCCGTACGTCCTCGTGGGCGGCGCGACCGGCATGATCGGCGACCCCAAGGAGTCGGGGGAGCGCACGCTCAACACCCTCGACACGGTCAAGGGCTGGGTGGAGAAGGTGCGTGCCCAGATCGAGCCGTACCTCTCCTTCGAGGGCACCAACGCGGCGACGATGGTGAACAACTACGACTGGACCGCGAGCCTGTCGACGATCGACTTCCTGCGCGACATCGGCAAGCACTTCCCGGTCAACCGGATGCTGGCGCGTGACGTCGTGCGCTCCCGGCTCGAGGCGGGGATCAGCTACACCGAGTTCAGCTACGTGCTGCTGCAGTCGATGGACTTCCTCAACCTGTTCCGCGACCACGGCGTGACCCTCCAGTTCGGCGGCTCCGACCAGTGGGGCAACCTGACCGGTGGGGTCGAGCTGATCCGGCGGTCCGACGGCGGCAAGGCGCACGCGTTCGCCACACCCCTGGTGACCAAGTCCGACGGCACCAAGTACGGCAAGACCGAGGCCGGTGCGCTGTGGCTCGACCCCGAGATGATGTCGCCGTACGCCTTCCACCAGTTCTGGCTCAACGTCGAGGACGACAAGGTCGGCGACCTGCTCCGGATCTTCACGTTCCTCTCGCGTGCGGAGATCGAGGACCTCGAGCAGCAGACGGCGGAGGCGCCGTACAAGCGGGCCGCCCAGAAGGCGCTGGCCGACGCGGTCACCACCGAGGTGCACGGGGCAGCGGAGACCGCGCACGCCAGGGCCGCGGCGGCCGCGCTGTTCGGCGGGGGAGACCTCCGCGAGCTGAGCGCGTCGACGCTGGCGGCCGCGCTGCGCGAAGCCGGGGCCGGATCGGCGGCCACGGGGCACCGGCATCGTCGACCTGCTCGTCGAGTCCGGCCTGGCGAGCAGCAAGGGCGAGGCCCGCCGCACGATCGGCGAGGGCGGGGCCTACCTCAACAACCAGCGCGTCACGGACCCCGACCACGTGCCCGGCGACGACGACCTGATCGACGGCACCTGGCTGGTGCTCCGGCGGGGCAAGAAGCACCTGGCCGGCGTCGAGGTCCACTGAGCCGGGGCGACCGAGATGGATGAGGCCGGGACGCGCTGGATCGACGCGCTCCCCGACCTTGCCCGCGAACGGCTGCCGGCACCGGTCTGGCACTACTTCGCCACCGGGTCCGGTGACGGCACCAGCGCCGCGGAGGCGGGCGAGGCGTGGCGGCGCGTCCGGTTGTCGCCGCACGCGCTGCGCGACGTCACTGCGGTCGACACCTCGGTGCGGCTGCTGGGCGCGCCCTACGCCCAGCCGTTCGGGATCGCCCCCACCTCGCTGCAGCGCGCGGCCACGCCGGAGGGGGAGCGGGCGATGGCCCGGGCCGCGACCGTCGCGGGCGTCCCGCACGTGGTCTCGAGCAACGCCGGGTTCCCGCTCGCCGAGGTCGGCGCGATCGGGCCGTGGTGGCTCCAGGCGTACCTGACCGCCGACCGCGCGGACACGCTCCCGGTGCTCCGGGCCGCCGCGGACGCCGGGGCAGCCGCAGTGGTGCTCACCGCGGACACCCCGGTCGTCGGCAGCAAGCGCGGGGTCGACGACGCCGACTGGGCCGGCGTGGACCTGTCCTGGCACCGCGGCAACTTCGCCGGGCACGTCCGCGACTCCCCGGGCGTGTGGGCGCGGGACGTCACGGAGGCCGACGTCGCCTGGCTGGCGGAGACGACCGGGCTCCCGGTCGTGGTCAAGGGGATCCTGCGTCCGGACGACGCCCGGCGGTGTGTCGCGGCGGGCGCGGCCGCGGTCTGGGTCTCCAACCACGGTGGCCGCCAGCTCGACCGCGCGGTGGCCTCGGCCACCGCGCTGCCGGCGGTCGCCGGCGAGGTCGGCGGGGAGGTCGAGGTGTACGTCGACGGGGGAGTCCGCTCCGGCCTCGACGTGCTCACCGCGCTGGCCCTCGGGGCGGACGCCGCCTTCCTCGGCCGGACACCGCTGTACGCGCTCGCGGCCGCCGGGCAGGACGGGGTGACGCGGCTGCTCCACGAGCTCGCCGGCGAGCTGCTGGAGGCCCTGCGGCTGGCGGGGTGCCGGGACCTGCGGGAGGCGCGTGACCTGCTGCCCGCCGTACCAGATTCGCCTGCTGGGTAACGGCAAACGCGCCGTCCGAGCCCGTGTGACCGGCCCCACCCGAAACCGATTTGACTCCCGTCGTGGCGACCTCCTAGTGTTCTGGATGTCGCCAGGGTGCGGCGGGACGCAAGGCCGAGAGGCCGGGCGGCCGGCCCCGAGGCGAGACCCCTTCACATCACCTTCGACCGGGTGGATCGAGTGCGCGCTTCGGCGGCCTCGCGGATCCCGGTTCGACAGGCGTGGAGAGGCCGGTGACAGCCCGGGTTCCGATTTGACGGGCCTGGTCCGAACCGGTAAGTTTTACCAGGTTGCCCCCGCGTAAGGCCGAGAGGCCGAACTA
>CAVWFF010000067.1:0-27938 GCA_963754145.1 uncultured Actinomycetota bacterium | reverse complement strand
TGTCTGCGCAGGTCAGGCGGGTTGTCGGGGCTCCCCCGGTTGGACTCGAACCAACAACCCTCCGGTTAACAGCCGAATGCTCTGCCAATTGAGCTACAGGGGATCGCTTCTCAGCGACCGACACCATAGCAACCGGGACCGGCGGTCACTAAATCAGTTCGGACCGCGCCTGCTCCAGGGCCTGACCGGCGAGCGCGCGCACGCTCGGGTCGTCGGGGTCGACGCCCTCGTCGTACTCCACGAACCAGCCGACCTCGCCCCCGGTCGGTGCCCGGCGGGCGATCACGTTGAGCCCCTTCCGCCCGCGTACGACGGCGCGTCGCTGGAGGACCACCGACGCGGTCACGCGCTCGCGCATCAGCTCCAGCAGCCGACCGGGCTCGTCGAGCACGAACCGGTGGACCGGCCGGGACAGGCCCCACTCCCCCACCTCGGAGACCTCCAGGAGCGACGCGTCGCGGTCCCAGGTGGCCCGCTCGACCTGCTCCCACGGGATCCGGCTGTGCTGGGTCTCGGCGACCACGACGAAGGCCGCCCGCGTGCCCAGGAGCCACACTCCTGCGCTCTCGGCCGAGGCCAGCACCTTCTCCCCGCGCGGGAGGTCGGCGCGTGCCACCACCTCGGCGGGAGCCGCTCCGGCCGCTCCCGCGCGCCGAACCGCATCAGCTGCCGCCGACGGCGAGCTCACGGAGGTTGCGGCGGTGCTGCTCGAGCGCGACCAGCTCGCCGAACATGCGGTTGTACTCCGTGGCGTGCTCCACCGGGTTGGTGCGCTGGAGCCGGGACTTGAGGTCGGCGATCCGGCGGAGCGCGGTGAGCTCCTGCAACCGGAAGACGTGGGTGGCGGCGTAGGTCTCGTCGGGCTCCTTGCCGGTGAGCAGTGGCTCGACCGCCACTGCGCTCAGCAGCGCCTGCACGGTCGGGTCGTCGGCCGCCGCGCGCAGGTCGGAGGCCCACTGGGCGCCGGCAGCGCTCGGCCCGCCGGAGCGCGCGACGGTCTCCCAGACCGCGCGGTAGGCGGGGTGGGTGAAGTCGTCGGGGCCGACGTCCTTGGTGGCCAGGCCGGTCAGCCGCGGGTGCTGGACGACGAGCTTGAGCGTCTCTCGCTCGATCGTGAGCCGAGGGTCGCGCGGGTCGGGCATCGGGATGCCCTGCCGCGGCGGAGATGCGGCCTGCGCACGTGCACCGGCGGGCGCGACGACTTCGATGCGGCCCGTCGTACCTCGCGGCGGGCGTCGTCCACCTCGATCCCGAGCATGCCCGCGAGCTCGCGGGCGAACGCGTCGACCTTGGACCGGTCGCGGATCGAGGAGACCAGCTTGGCCGCCTCGCGGAGCGCGTCGATCCGGCCGTCGGCGCGGTCGAGGTCGTAGCGGTGCACGACGTTGCCGAGCACGAAGCGGTACAGCGGCACCCGTCGCGCGACGAGCTCGCGCACGGCGGCGTCACCCTTCTGCAGCCGCAGGTCGCACGGGTCGAGGCCGTCGGGCTCGATCGCGACGTAGGTCTGGGAGACGAACTGCTGGTCGCCGCCGAACGCGCGCAGCGCCGCCTTCTGGCCGGCCTCGTCGCCGTCGAAGGTGAAGATCACCTCGCCCCGGAACTCCTCGTGGTCGTGCAGCAGCCGGCGTACGACGCGGGCGTGGTCGTCGCCGAACGCCGTGCCGCAGGTCGCGACCGCGGTCATCACGCCGGACAGGTGGCACGCCATCACGTCGGTGTAGCCCTCGACCACCACGGCCTGCGAGGAGCGCGCGATGTCGCGGCGGGCGAGGTCGATGCCGTAGAGCACCTGGCTCTTCTTGTAGATCGGCGTCTCGGGGGTGTTGAGGTACTTCGCCTCGATCCGGTCGTCGTCGAAGATCCGCCGGGCGCCGAAGCCGATCGTGTCGCCACTGGTGTCGCGGATCGGCCACATCAGGCGGCCGCGGAACCGGTCGTAGTGCCCGCGCCCCAGCCCGATCAGGCCGGACGCGACCAGCTCCTCGTCACCGAACGAGCGCGCCTTGAGGTGCTTGTAGAGGTCCTCGCCGCCGCGCGGGGAGAACCCGACCCCGAACGTGGCCGCCGCCTCCTGGTCGAACCCGCGCTGGTCGAGGAACTGCCGGGCCGCGAGCGCCTCGGGCGTGGCCAGCTGGTCGACGTAGTACGCCGCCGCGACCTTGTGCGCCTCGATCAGGCGCGGCCGCTGGGGACCACCGCGTGGGGCGCGCCGGGCCGCCCTCCTCGTAGCGCAGCTGGACGCCGTACTTCTCCGCCAGCCGCTCGACGGTGTCGGTGAAGGGCAGGCCGTCGATCTTCATCACGAACGTGATGACGTCGCCGCCTTCCTGGCAGCCGAAGCAGTGGAAAAACTGTCTGGACGGGTTGACGTTGAACGACGGCGACTTCTCGTCGTGGAACGGGCACAGACCCTTGAACGAGCCGCCGCCCGCGCTCCGGAGCGTGACGTACTGCGAGACCACCTCGTCGATGCGCGCCTTGTCGCGCACCTCGGCGATGTCCTCCTCGCGGATCCGGCCTGCCACGTCGCGGAGTCTACGTGGGGCCACGGACCTGTCGGCGGGCGCGCGTAGCGTCGCGCCATGAGCAAGGTGACCTACTACACCGCGACGACCGTCGACGGGTTCATCGCCGACGCCGACAACTCCCTGCAGTGGCTCTTCGACGTGGGAGACCCCGAGGACGACGGGGGCGAGTGGGACGACTTCATCGCCCGCATCGGCGCCCTCGTGCTGGGGCGCACGACCTACGAGTGGGTGCTCGACCACGAGGACCTGCTGGCGCACCCGGAGCGCTGGCGCGGCTTCTACGGCGACCGGCCGAGCTGGGTGTTCAGCCACCACGACCTGCCGCCGCTGCCCGGGTGCGACCTGCGCTTCGTGCAGGGAGGCGTCACC
This sequence comes from uncultured Actinomycetota bacterium, assembly GCA_963754145.1. Lineage (GTDB taxonomy): Bacteria > Actinomycetota > Actinomycetes > Propionibacteriales > Nocardioidaceae > Marmoricola. Next base: position 25,038 of record CAVWFF010000067.1, on the reverse strand, counting down.
GAGCACGCCGGGGAGATCCTGGCGGCGGCCGGCGACCGTGACGTGTGGGTGGTCGGCGGCGGCGACCTGGTCGGCCAGTTCGACGACGCCGGCCTGCTCGACGAGATCGTGGTCTCCGTGATGCCGGTGTTCCTCGGAGCCGGCGCACCCCTGCTCCCCCGCCGGCTCACGTCCGAGCGCGTCTCGCTGCGCGAGGTCAGCCGCCGCGGGCAGCACGCGCGGCTGTCCTTCGACGTACGCCGGAGGGCCGAGTCGGCAGGCTGACCCGTTGGGAGGTGTCGGGCTCACCGCCCGGCTGGTTGGGTGGAGGCATGAAGAAGCTTCCGCTGTTGATCGCCGCCGGGGTTGGCTACGTGCTGGGCACGAAGGCCGGGCGCGAGCGCTACGACCAGATGCGCAACGCCGTCCTGAAGGTGCAGCAACGACCCCCGCGTGCAGGAGAAGGCCAAGCAGGCCGCCGACGTGGCCCGTGAGCAGGCACCCGTGATCAAGGACAAGGTGACCGAGGGTGCCCATGCCGCGGCCGACAAGGTGAAGAGCACCACGGGCTCGAGCGAGCCCAAGCCACCTGTGGCAGACGCACACCGGCCTTCAGTAGTCGCCGGTCATCTGGTTCACCAGCGGCTCGCCCGCGGCGAACCGGGACACCTGCTCGCGCACGAGCCGGTAGGCCCGCGGCCACATCGCGCTGCTGGCGCCGCCGACGTGCGGCGAGACCAGCAGGCGCGGCGCCTTCCACAGCGGGTGGCCGGCCGGCAGCGGCTCCGGGTCGACCACGTCGATCGCGGCCGCGATCCGGCGCGAGGTCAGCTCGGCGAGCAGCGCGTCGGTGTCGACAACCGCACCACGGGCCACGTTGACCAGCAGCGCGTCGTCCTTCATCCGGGCCAGGAAGCCCGCGTCGACCAGCCCGCGGGTCTGGTCGGTGAGGGGGACCACGAGGACCACCACGTCCGCGCCGGGCACCAGGTCGGGCAGCTCCTCGAAGCCGTGCACGTCCTCGCGCGCCCGCCGGGCCACCTTGACCACCTCGACCTCGAACGGCAGCAGCCGGCGCTCGATCGCCTCGCCGATGGCGCCGTACCCGACGATCAGCACCCGCTTGTCGGCAAGGGCGGGCAGCGGCCGCTGGTGCCACTCCTCGCGGTCCTGCTCGCGCACGAACTCCGGGATGCCGCGTAGCGACGCCAGCGTGAGCGCCAGCACCAGCTCGGCGGTGGAGGTGTCGTGGATACCGCGCCCGTTGCACAGCAGGACACCTTCGGGCACGTGCGGAGCGATGTGCTCGACGCCGGCGGTCAGGGTCTGCACCACGCGCAGCCGCGGCATCGCGGCCATCAGCTCCGCGGCGCCGCGCGCGAAGTTGTACGGCGGCACGTAGAGCTCCACCTCGTCGATCGACGCCGGTCGCTGCCAGTCGTCGCGGGTCGGGTCGGCCTTCTCGTAGCGCAGTCCGGCCGGCGCCGGGTCGAGGTGTGAGGCGTCGAAGGGCAGCCAGACCAGGGGTTCCGAGGTGCTCATCGGCCCAGCCTAGGAGGCCGAGCCCGGTCAGCTCCACGAGCCGGTCGAGGTGGTGGTCGAACAGCTGTCGCGGCTCCGTGAGCGTGTCCGCTCCGTACTGCCCGAACACCTCGAAGCTCACCGAGCCGAAGAGCGCGGTCCACGCCAGCATCGCCCGGGCCAGCACCCCGTCGGGCAGGTCGACGCCGATCTCGTCCCGGATCCGTGCGAAGTCGGCGGACAGCTTGCGCGGCACCTTGGTCGCCTGTCCCCCGTCGGCGACCGTGCCGTCGACCCAGGCGTCGGCGACCAGACGGGCCAGGGCGACCACGACCCGGGTGCCCGGTTCGGTGGTGCGCTCGGCGGGGGCGCGGTAGTCGGGCACCGGGCTGCCGAAGATCAGCGCGTACCTGGCCGGCTCCGCCAGCGCCCAGTCCCGGACGGCGTGGCCGGCGGCACGCAGCCGTCCGGCGTGGTCACCGGCCCGACGGCGGGCGATCGCCGCGTCGACCCGGTCGCCGATCTCGTCGTAGGCGTCGACGACGAGCAGGGTGAGCAGGTCGTCGCGGCTCCTGACGTAGCGGTAGACCGCCGACGACACGACGCCGAGGTCGCGCGCCACCGAGCGCAGGGACAGCGACGCCGCGCCGACGCTGGCGAGCTGCTCGCGGCCGAGCCGGAGGATGTCGTCGAGGGTCTGCTCATGGGCGCGCTGACGGGGCGTGGGCATGGCCCCATCGTCGACAAGAGCGAGATCGCTGTCAACTTTTGCGTGCGTTGCTCATTTTAGAGAGCAGTGCTCTTGCTTTTCTGAAGAAATGGATGCACGCTGGAGACAGCCCGACACGCGGGCCAGCAGCACTCCCAGGAGGACCCCATGTCAGATCTCCACGTCGTCACCGGAGCCGGCCCCGTCGGATGGACCGTCGCCGAGCAGCTCGCGAGGGCCGGCCAGGAGGTGCGCGTGCTGACCCGGTCCGGGTCCGGCCCGGAGCACCCGCTGGTCGAGCGCCGTGCCGTCGACGTCTCCGATGCCGTTGCCTTCGCGGCTGCAGCACGCGGCGCCCGGGCGGTCTTCCACTGCGTGCACGGCACGTCGTACTCGGAGAAGACCTGGCGCCGGGAGCTGCCCGGCACCGAGCAGACCGTGCTGCGTGGTCGCCCACGACAACGGAGCCGTCGTGGTGTTCCCGGAGAGCCTGTACTCCTACACCCGGCCCACGGAGCCGATGACCGAGGACAACCCGCGCGACTGGGACCACGGCAAGGGCGCGGTGCGACGTGACCTGCTGCGGGCTCGCGCCGACTCCCCCACCGACACGGTCAGCGTGGTGGCGTCCGACTTCGTGGGCCCGCGGCTGCTGGCCAACGGCTACATGGGTGAGCGCGTCGTGAGCAAGGTCCTCGACGGCGGCACGATCCGGGTGCTCGGGTCGCTGGACCAGCCGCACTCGTGGACCTACGTGCCCGACCTCGCCGCCGCCATGGTCCGCGCCTCGCAGCGGCCGGACCTCTGGAACTCGGTGCTCCACGCCCCGACCAACGCGCCGCTCACCCAGCGACAGATGATCGCCGCCTTCGTGCGCGCGGCGGGCACCACGTCGCCCCGGCTCGGCACGGTCCCGGGCTGGCTGCTGCGCGCGATCGGAGCTGGTGCACCCGCCGACCCGCGAGCTGGCGGTGATGCAGTACCAGCTCGAGCAGCCCTTCGTCATGGAGTCGGGGAAGAGCCAGGCCCTGCTCGACCTGGCGCCGACCCCGGTCGAGGAGATGGCGGCGCAGACCATCGCGTGGTGGCGGACGCGGATCTCGTAGCCGTCAGTGCGCCCGCAGCTCGCGAGGGCCGGACGAGCCGGCGGTGCCAGGCGACGGCCGACCCGTCGGTGAGCGAGGCGATCTGGTCGACCAGGACCCGGGTGCGCGCGGCGTCGTCGACGGCGGCCTCGTGGTCGAGCCGGAACTGCGGGTCGAGCAGATCCGGTCCCCCCTTCTCCAGCGCCGCGAACAGCTCGTGCAGGAGCACCCGCTGCCGGTCCATCACCTCGACCCGGCCGGGCGCCTCCATCACGAACCGGGCCGCGATCCCCTTGAGCACGCCGATCTCGGCGGCCGTCTCGCGAGGCACCACGAGGTCGGCCGCGTGGCGCACCAGCGGCCCGGTGCCGTGCACGTCACGGGTGGCGTGCTGCACGCTGCCGCAGAAGACCCCGATCACGTCGGACGTGAGGTTCTTCAGCGCGGCCAGCGCCCGCCGGCTCCCGTCGTACGACGCGGTCGGCCAGGCGTCGATCGCGCGCAGCCGGTCGTACGCCGCGTCGAGCTCGGCGTCGTCGCTGTCGGGGAGGTACCAGCCCCGCACCGTCGTCCACACGTCGTGGCGCAGCCCGTCGTCGGCCAGCGCGGGCAGGTCGATCAGCCCGGCCGACGACGCCGTCCTCGAGGTCGTGCACGGAGTAGGCGACGTCGTCGGCGAGGTCCATCACCTGCGCCTCGACGCAGCGTCGGTCACCCGGGACCCCGGCGCGGAGCCAGCCGAAGACCGGGCGCTCGTCGTCGTAGACCCCGAACTTCACGGCGCGGTCGCCCTCGCCCCGCGGCCACGGGTACTTGGTGCAGGCGTCGAGGGTGGCCCGGGTCAGGTTGAGCCCGACCGAGCGGCCGTCGGCGTCGGTCGACTTCGCCTCGAGGTGGGTGAGGATGCGCAGGGTCTGGGCGTTGCCCTCGAACCCGCCGTCGAGTCGCGCGATCTCGTCGAGCACCCGCTCGCCGTTGTGGCCGAACGGCGGGTGCCCGAGGTCGTGGGCGAGCGCGGCGGTCTCCGCGAGGTCGGGGTGGCAGCCGAGCGACGTGGGCCACGTCGCGGGCGACCTGGGCGACCTCGAGGCTGTGGGTGAGCCGGTTGCGCACGAAGTCGTCGGTGGCGGGACCGACCACCTGCGTCTTCGCGGCGAGCCGGCGCAGGGCGGCGGAGTGCACGACGCGCGCCCGGTCGCGCTCGAAGGGCGTGCGCTCCGGAGCGGGCACGCGCTTGGCCGGTTCGTCGACCCAGCGGGCCCGGTCGCTGTCGTCGTACAGGTCGTCCCAGGTCATCTCGGCCCGAGACTAGTGGCCGCCGGCTACAGCCAGCCGTTGCCGTCCGCGACCAGCACCGCCTCGGCCCGGTTGCCGGCGTTGGTCTTGCCGATCGCGGCGGACAGGTGGTTGCGCACGGTGCCCTCGGAGAGGAACAGCTTCTTCGCGATCGCGGCGACCGAGGAACCGTCGCGCGCGGCCCGGAGCACGTCGCTCTCGCGGGCGGTCAGCGGCGACTCCCCGGCGAGCAGGCTGTCGGTGGCCAGCGCCGGGTCGACGACGCGCAGGCCCTGGTGGATCCGGCGGACGGCGTCCGCGAGCTGGCTGGCCGGCGTGTCCTTGACCACGAACCCGCTGGCGCCCGCCTGCAGCGCGCGCCGCAGGAAGCCGGGCCGGCCGAACGTGGTCACGATCAGCACCTTGGTCTCCGGCGCCGCGGCGCGCACCGCCGCTGTCGCCGAGATCCCGTCGAGGCCGGGCATCTCCACGTCGAGCAGCGCGACGTCGGGCCGGTGCTCGAGGACGGCCGCGCACCACGGCGTCGCCCGTGCCGACCTCGGAGACCACCTCGAGGTCGGGCTCGAGGTTGAGCAGGGCGGTGAGCGCGCCGCGGACCAGCGCCTGGTCGTCGGCCAGGAGCAGCCGGATCGTCCTGCGGGGGGTGGTCACGGCACCAGGACCCGGAGCGCGTAGCCCGACGGCTCGACCGCCCGCGTGACGACGGTGCCGCCGAGGGCAGCGGCGCGTTCCCGGAGCCCGAGCAGCCCGCTGCCACCGGCCGGCGCCTCCTTCGGGCCACGCCCGTCGTCGAGCACCTCGGCGCGCGTCGGGGGTGAGCCGCACGGTGCAGCGCCGGGCGCCGCTGTGCCGGATCACGTTGGTGACGCCCTCGCGCACCGTCCACGCGAACAGCTCGCGCCGGTCGCTGGGCACCTCCTCGGTGGAGTTCGGCAGGTCGGCGTCGATCTCCGCGGCCGCCAGCGCCGTGCGCGCGCGGGCCAGCTCGCCGGGCAGGGTCAGCTCGCGATAGCCCTCCACCGCGCGTCGTACGTCGAAGAGCGCGTCGCGGGAGAGCCGTTCCAGGTCGGCGACCTCGGCCTTCGCCCGGGCGGGGTCGACGTCGAGCAGGCGCTGGGCGAGCTCCGCCTTGACCGTGATCACGGTCAGCGAGTGGCCGAGGATGTCGTGGAGGTCGCGGGCGAACCGGTTGCGCTCCTCGGAGACCGCGAGCCGGCGGTTCTCCTCGTTGGCGACGATCAGCTGCGACGTTGCGGGTCAGCATCTGCTGGATGCCCCAGACCGCGACCGTGGCCGCGAGCATGCTCAGCAGGAGGCCCGGGTCGGGCTCCCACCCGGGGACCACGAAGCCGGCCAGCGTAGAACGCGCCCGCGGTGACCAGCGCCGCCGGGATCGACCACGGGTTGGGCAGGATCATCGCGCAGACCACGCAGAGGTAGACCGCGGTCGCGGTGCCCGGCTGGCCGATGCTGAGCATCACCACCAGCGACGAGCCCGGCCAGCACGCGCGAGGTTGGCCAGTGCCCGGCCGAGCGGCTGGCACGGCTGACCGCTCGCGCATCGACATCCGGCGGCGGGCGAACACCGCGATGTACGCCGCCGCGAAGGCGAGCGTGCGCCACCATCCCGACCCAGCCGGAGAGCTGGTCGCGCTGGTCCCACCCGGCCGCGCAGCGGCTGGATCAGGAACAGGGTCCAGATCGCGACGAAGAACAGCCCCCAGCGGCCGGGGCGACCGTCGAGGTCGCCCGGACCGGGCTGCGGGTGGTCTCCGGCTGGCTCATCGCGCTCAACGCTAGTCCCGGCGGGTCAGACCCGCGCGGTGTCCTTGCTCATCCGCCAGGCGGCACCGGCGACGAACACCAGGAACCAGCCGACGGCGTTGACCAGGGCGTACCACGGGCAGCTCGTGGGTCAGCGGCGACCGGGCCACCTCGGCGACGCCGTACATCGGCGTGAAGTACCGCGACGTGCCAGACCGCGGAGCCCGCGGTCGAGCGGGATGAAGACCCCACCCAGGAACGACATCAGCGCCAGGCCGGGGCCGAGGATCTGCATCGCGTTCTCGCCCGGGACCACGTAGCCGACGAAGACGCCGAGCGCCGCGAAGGTCAGGGTGCAGACCAGCGTCACCAGCGCGCACGCGATCCAGACGTGGAGCGGCATCTCCGGCTTGCCCTGGACGATCCCGGCGATGTTGACCACGGCGACCGCGATCGCACCCATGACGAGGGCGACGAGCGCCTTGATCAGGATGTAGACGACCGGGTTGAGCGGGGTCAGCCGGAGCTGGCGGGACCAGCCCAGCGAACGCTCGAGAGCGACCATCGCGCCACCGGCCGCGGCCGTCAGCGCGGCGCCGTACAGCGCCATCGAGACCATGATGTACGCCGAGACGTTGCCGCTGCCGACGCGGGCCTCGGAGCCGCTGGTGCCGCCGAACGCGAAGAACATCGCGGCCGGGAAGATCAGCGTGAAGATGATCGTGCGCCGGTTGCGCAGCATCCGCTTGAGCTCGATCCGCAGCACGGTGGCGTTGAAGCCGCCGAACGGCGGCACGCGCCGGGCGGTCGGGTCGATCGGGACGGTGCTCATCGGGGCTCCGCGGATCGTGGCTGCGCGGTTCGGTCGCTGGTCTGGTCCTCGTCGTCGGGCGCCCGGTCAGGCTGAGGAACGCCTCCTCGAGCCCGCGGGCGGCGATCTCCAGGTCGCGGGCGTCGGTCTGCGTGAGCAGGTAGCGCGCGACCGCGTCGCTGTCCTTGGCGTGCACGTAGACCTGGTCGCCGCGGACCTCGACGCTGTCCACTCCGCCGAGGGCGGACAGGGCCGCGGTGTCGGCCCCGCGCAGGGTGGCCCGCACCGTGCGGCCGGCGGCGAGCGCCTTGATCTCGCTGCCGCTGCCGTCGGCCACGATCCGGCCGTTGCTGACCAGGATGATCCGGTCGGCGTACTGGTCGGCCTCCTCGAGGTAGTGCGTCGCGAACAGCACCGTGCGGCCCTGCTGGGCGTCGCGCGCGGATCGCGCCCCAGAACGCGCGGCGTCCCTCGACGTCCATGCCGGTCGTCGGCTCGTCGAGGAGCAGCAGCGCCGGGTCGGAGAGCAGCGCCATCGCGAACCGGAGCCGCTGCTGCTCGCCCCCGGAGCACTTCGCCACCTTGCGGTCGGCGATGCTGGCGATCCCGGCGCTGGCCAGCACCTCGTCGACCGGCTGGGTGTCCGCGAACAGGCTCGCGGTGTACTCCACGGTCTCGCGCACCGTGAGGTCCTTGAGCAGCCCGCCGGTCTGCATCACCGCGGCGACCAGGCCGCGGGCGATCGCCTGGCGCGGCTCCATGCCGAAGACCTCGACCGATCCCGACGTCGGCCGCGAGAGCCCGAGGATCATGTCGATGGTCGTGGTCTTGCCGGCCCCGTTGGGCCCGAGGAACGCGACGACCTCGCCGGGCTCGAGCACCAGGTCGACGCCCCGCACCGCGTGGACCGACCCGAAGTCCTTGGTCACCCCGGTCAGCCGTACCGCCGGCACCGACACCCCCGTCGTACGCCCCGAGGCGCTCTCCATCTGCACTGTCATGCGCCCAGCCTGCTGCCTCGCGCCCCTCCGCCCCTCGTCCCCCGATCACGACCCGGAGGTGACAATGTCAGCCAGTTCCGCGAGAGGTCAGTTGTGGTTGCCTGAAATGCACCGACAGGGCAGTCGTGTCGCACCTCGGCGCTTCCGGCGCAACCAGAAGTGACGTGTCAGCGGACGGGGTGGCCGGCGGCGGCGAGGGCGTCCTTCACCTCGGCGATGCGCAGGGTGCCGAAGTGGAAGACGGTGGCGGCGAGGACGGCGTCGGCGCCGGCGTCGACGGCGGGCGGCGAAGTGCTCGACCGCGCCCGGCGCCGCCGCAGGCGATGACCGGGATCGTGACCTCGCGCGCGGACCGCGCGGATCAGCTCGAGGTCGAAGCCGTCCTGGGTGCCGTCGGCGTCCATCGCGTTGAGCAGGATCTCGCCGGCGCCGAGCTCGGCGGCGCGGCGCGGCCCACTCGAGCGCGTCGAGGCCGGCGCGACTTGCGGCCGCCGTGGGTGGTCACCTCGAAGCCGGAGTCGGTGCCGCGGCGCGCGGCGGGCGTCGACGCGAGAGCACCAGCACCTGGTTGCCGAACCGGTCGGCGATCTCGGCGACCAGCTCGGGCCGGTGGATCGCGGCGGTGTTGACCGCGACCTTGTCGGCGCCGGCGCGCAGCAGCCGGTCGACGTCGTCGACGCTGCGCGACTCCCGCCGCCGACGGTCAGCGGGATGAACACCTGCTCGGCGGTGCGCGACACGATCTCCATCGTGGTCGCGCGGCCCTCGTGGGAGGCGGAGATGTCGAGGAAGGTCAGCTCGTCGGCGCCCTCGGCGTCGTACAGCCGGGCCAGCTCGACCGGGTCGCCGGCGTCGCGCAGCTCGCTGGAAGTTGACGCCCTTGACCACCCGCCCGGCGTCGACGTCCAGGCACGGGATCACGCGGACGGCGAGGCGTCATGCCGGCGCCGTCCGGCCAGGTGAGGGCGAGCGCGTCCTCGAGCGTGAACCGGCCCTCGTAGAGCGCGGTGCCGATGATCGCGCCCTCGACGCCGTCGGCGACCAGGCTCCATCAGCGCCTCGAGGTCGGCGAGCTCGGTGATCCCGCCGGAGGCGACGACCGGCCGGTCGGTGGCGGCGCAGACGTCGCGCAGCAGCTGCGAGGTTCGGGCCCTGGAGCATGCCGTCCTTGTTGACGTCGGTGACGACGTAGCGGGCGCAGCCCTCGGCGTCGAGCCGGGCCAGCACCTCGTAGAGGTCGCCGCCGTCGCGGGTCCAGCCGCGCGCGGCCAGCGTGCGGCCGCGGACGTCGAGGCCGACCGCGACCCGGTCGCCGTACTCGGCGATCGCCTGCGCGCACCACTCCGGCTGCTCGAGCGCGGCGGTGCCGATGTTGACCCGGCGGCAGCCGGTGGCCATCGCGGCGGCGAGCGACTCGTCGTCGCGGATGCCGCCGCTCATCTCGACCTGGATGTCGAGGGCGCCGACGATCGTCGGCCTGCAGCTCGCGGTTGTGCGCCGCGCCCGAACGCGGCGTCGAGGTCGACGAGGTGGATCCACTCGGCGCCGGCCTCCTGCCAGCGCAGCGCGGCCTCGACCGGGTCGCCGAAGCGCTTCTCGGAGCCGGCCACGCCCTGGACGAGCTGGACGGCCTGGCCGTCGGCGATGTCGACGGCGGGCAGCAGCTCGAGGTGGTCAGGTCATGGGTCAGTCCTCCGGGTCATCGGCGGTGAACGAGCACGATGTGCAGCACGGGAGCGACCAGCAGGCTGACCACGAGCAGCGCCATCGCCGGGCCGGCCAGTCGGGGCGGACGATCCAGACCAGCACGTTGAGCACGAGCAGCAGGCGCGACGGTGAGCGCCGAGCCTGGCGTGCGGCGGCGCTGCGGCGAGCATGCCGGTCGGCGCGCGCGCGGCCGCTGGGCAGCCAGCCGGTCAGCGGCCCGGCGTGCGGGCGCGCGCGTCGCTCGCGCGCTCGGCCTCGCGCGCCCGGGCGGCCGCCTCGATCGCCGGCCTCGCGCTCGCGCTCCGCGCGGCGCGGGCGCGTTCCTTGCTCATCGGTCGCTCACAGCGCAGGCGTCGACCCAGTTGCGCAGCAGCGCGGCGCCGGCGTCGCCGGACTTCTCGGGGTGGAACTGGGTGGCGCGACAGCGGGCCGTTCTCGACCGCGGCGACGAACCGGTCGCCGCCGTGCTCGGCCCAGGTGCACCAGCGGCGCGCGGGTGCGGTCGTTGGTGACCAGGGTCCAGTCGCGGACGCCGTAGGAGTGCACGAAGTAGAACCGCTCGTCCTCGACGCCGGCGAACAGCGCGGCTGCCGGCGGGACGTCGACGGTGTTCCAGCCCATGTGCGGCACGACGGGCGCCTGCAGCCGCTCGACCGTGCCCGGCCACTCGTCGCAGCCCTCGGTCTCGACGCCGTGCTCGACGCCGCGCTCGAACAGGACCTGCATGCCGACGCAGATGCCGAGCACCGGCCGGCCGCCGGCCAGCCGGCGGCCGATGATCTCGTCGCCGCTGACCGCGCGCAGCCCGGCCATGCAGGCGGCGAACGCGCCGACGCCGGGCACGACCAGGCCGTCGGCGTCCATGCGCGGCCGTCGCGGTCGGCGGTCAGCGTCGACCTCGGCGCCGGCGCGCTCGAGGGCGCGCACGGCCGAGCGGAGGTTGCCCGACCCGTAGTCGAGGACGACGACGCGCTGACGTCGGCACTCAAAGCGTGCCCTTGGTGGACGGGCACGCCGGTCTCGCGCGGGTCGAGCGCGACCGCGTCGCGCAGCGCCCGGGCGAACGCCTTGAACTGCGCCTCGACGATGTGGTGCGGGTCGCGGCCGGCCAGCACCCGCACGTGCAGCGCGATCTGCGCGTGGTAGGCGAGCGTCTCGAAGACGTGCCGGGTCAGCGAGCCGAGGTACCGGCGTCGCCGATCAGCGACGTACTCCTGGCCCTCCGGCTCGCCGGTGTGCACGCAGTAGGGCCGGCCGGAGACGTCGACGACGCACTGCACCAGCGCCTCGTCGAGCGGCACCAGCGCGTCGCCGAAGCGGCGGATGCCGGCCTTGTCGCCGAGCGCCTCGCGCAGCGCCTCGCCGAGCACGATCGCGGTGTCCTCGACGGTGTGGTGGGCGTCGATGTGGGTGTCGCCCTCGGTCTGCACGGTCAGGTCGATCAGCGCGTGCCGGGCGAACGCGGTGAGCATGTGGTCGTAGAAGCCGACGCCGGTGGAGACGTCGGTGCGGCCGGTGCCGTCGAGGTCGACCTCGACGAGGACCTTCGACTCCTTGGTCTGGCGCTCGATCCGTGCGGTGCGTGCCTGGGCGGCTCATGTCGCGACCCTTCCGTTCTCCTGTGCGTCGGACACATTGTCCAGTGCCTGCGTGAACGCTGCCATCTCCTCCGCCGTGCCGATCGGACACGCGCAGCCAGCCCTCGGGCCCGGTCTCGCGGATCAGCACCCCGCGGTCGAGCAGCGCCTGCCAGACGGCGTGCCGGTCGGCGAACCGGCCGAACAGCACGAAGTTGGCGTCGCTCTCGGCGACCTCGTAGCCCTGCGCCGCGCAGCCAGTCGACGGTGCGGTCGCGCTCCGGCGCGCAGCGTCGTCGACCTTGGCCGAGCAGCTCGTCGGCGTGCCGCAGCGCGGCGCGCGCGGCCGCCTGGGTGACCGCGGACAGGTGGTAGGGCAGCCGCACCACCCGGAGCGCGTCGCAGATCTCCGGCGCCGCGGCCAGGTAGCCGAGCCGGGCGCCGGCGAGCGCGAACGCCTTGCTCATCGTGCGGGTGACGACCAGGTTCGCGGTGCTCGCGCCAGCAGCTCCAGCGCGCTCGGGCGTGCCGGCGCGGCGGAACTCGGCGTACGCCTCGTCGACGACCACCACGCCGGTGTCACCGACCAGCCTCGCACAGCGCGCCGATCACGTCGTGCGGCAGCGCGGTGCCGGTCGGGTTGTTCGGCGACGGGCAGCAGCACCACGCTCGGCCGGTGCTCGGCGACCAGGTCGCCGGGCGTGGTCGAGGTCGAAGCCGAAGTCCTCGCGCCGCGGCCGGCGACCCAGGTGGTCATCGCGTCGCGGGCGTACTCCGGGTACATCGAGTACGTCGGCGCGAAGCGAGACCGCGGTCCGCCCGGGACCGCCGAAGGCCTGCAGGAGCTGCAGCATCACCTCGTTGGAGCCGTTGGCCGCCCAGACCTGCTCGGGCGTCAGGACGACGCCGGACTCCTTGCGCGAGGTACGCGGCCAGGCCGGCGCGCAGCTCGGTGAACTCGCGGTCGGGGTAGCGGTTCAGCGTCGCGGCGGCGCTCGGCACCGACCGCCGCGATGTCGGCGACGCACCGCCTGCGACGGGCGGGTAGGGGTTCTCGTTGACGTTGAGCTGCACCGGCACGTCGAGCTGCGGCGCGCCGTACGGCTCGATGCCGCGCAGCTCGTCACGCAGCGGAGGGGTCCACTGCATCGCGGGTGATCACTGCTCGCTCGAAGCGCACCCGGACCGCGGCGCCGTGCGCGGGCAGGTCCTCGGCCTCGGCGAGCGTCACGACGTGGTCGGCCACCTCGGCCAGCGCGTCGCGGGCGTACTCGACGACGTGCACGCGCGCAGGAACGAGCGCACCGACAGGCCCGAGGAGTGGCAGGCGCAGCCGCCGGTGGGCAGCACGTGGTTGGAGCCGGCGCAGTAGTCGCCGAGCGACACCGGGGCGAAGGCGCCGACGAAGACCGCGCCGGCGTTGCGCACCCGGGCGGCGTCGGCGGCGGCGTCGGCGGTCTGGATCTCCAGGTGCTCGGCGGCGTAGGCGTTGACCACGTCGAGGCCCTGGTCGAGGTCGTCGACGAGCACGATGCCGGACTGGCTGCCGCTCAGGGCGGTGCGGATCCGCTCGGTGTGCCGGGTCGCGTGCACCTGCTTCTCGAGCTCGGCCTCGACGTCGTCGGCCAGCCGCAGCGAGTCGGTGACCAGCACGGAGGCGGCCATCGGGTCGTGCTCGGCCTGGCTGATCAGGTCGGCGGCGACGTACGCCGCGTCGGCGGTGTCGTCGGCGAGGATCGCGATCTCGGTCGGCCCGGCCTCGGAGTCGATGCCGACGACGCCCTTGAGCAGCCGCTTCGCCGCGACCGTGTGGATCGTGCCGGGACCGGTGACCAGGTCGACCGGGCGGCACGCGCCGGCGCCGTACGCGAACATCGCGATCGCCTGGGCGCCGCCGACGGCGTAGACCTCGTCGACGCCGAGCAGCGCGCACGCGGCCAGGATCGTCGGGTGCGGCAGGCCGCCGTGGTCCTTCTGGGGCGAGCTGGTCAGGGCGATCGAGCCGACGCCGGCGACCTGCGCCGGCACCACGTTCATCAGCACGCTGGAGACCAGCGGCGCGATCCCGCCGGGCACGTAGAGGCCGACCCGGTCGACCGGGACCATCCGCTGGGTCACGCGCGCACCCGGGCCGAGGTCGGTGGCGTCGTCGGTCTCGAGCTCGGCGGCGCAGGTCGCGCGCAGCCGGCGCATGGACTCCTCGAGACCGGCCCGGACCTCCGGGTCGAGCGTCTCGAGCGCCTCGGCCAGGGCCGCGGCGGGCACCCGGATGTCGTCCTGCACGACGCCGTCGAACCGCTCGGAGTACTCGCGGACCGCCTCGATCCCGCGCACCCGCACGTCGTCGCAGATCGGGCGCACCACGTCCAGCGCGGCCTCGACGTCGACGTCGGCGCGCGGCACCAGGGTGCGGTAGTCCGGGGAGCCGGCAGCGGCTCCGCGGAGGTCGATCCGGCGCATCATGGGGCCAGTCTAGGTACCCGACCGGCCGTGACGCCGTTGGACCGCTCGTGGACGGCTCGCGGGGCATGACGCTGCCGATGTTCCCGCTGAACACGGTGCTCTTCCCCGGCGTGACCACTCCCCTGCACGTCTTCGAGGACCGCTACCGGGCGCTGGTGCACCACCTGCTCAGCGAGGACGACCCGACCCAGCGGCTGTTCGGCGTGACCGCGATCCGGGAGGGCTACGAGGTGGGCGACCACGGCGTCCAGTCGCTCCACAGCACCGGCACCGTGATGCAGCTGACCGAGGTCGAGCAGTACGCCGACGGCCGCTTCGACATCGAGGTGGTCGGCCGGCAGCGGATGCGGCTGCACGACCTCGACACGTCGGGGCCCTACCCGGTCGGCCTGGTCGACATCCTCGAGGAGCCGGACACACCCGAGGCGGAGGCCGAGGCCGAACGGACCCTGGCCACGTTCGACGACCTACCGGCGACGGTCGGCGAGCTCCGCGGCGGGCCCGTGCTGTCCGGCGGCCTGCCGCGCGACCCGACCTACCTCTCCTGGTCGCTGGCGACCGCCTGCCTGCTCACGCTGCCCGAGCGCCAGTCGCTGCTGGAGGCGCCGGACACCGCGACCCGGCTGGTGCTGCTGCGCCGCTGCTGGTCAACGAGCTGCGCGCGATGAAGGCCGTTCCCTCCCTGCCCGCGACCGAGGTCGCGCGCACCCGCTGGAACCCCAACTGATGGCGAGACGGCGGACCGGTCGGGACTCCCGCGACGGTGGCGCTGGAGAGGGCCGGCGTCGCCTTCACCGTCCACGCGTACGACCACGACCCGCGCAGCGCGTCGTACGGCCTGGAGGCGGCCGACGCGCTCGGCCTCGACCCGGCGCGGTCTTCAAGACCCTCCTCGCCGAGGTCGACGGCGAGCTGGTCGTGGCGGTCGTGCCCGTCAGCGGACAGCTCGACCTGAAGGCGCTGGCCTCGGCGCTCGGTGGCAAGCGGGCGGCGATGGCCGACCCCGCCGTCGCGGAGCGTACGACGGGCTACGTCGTGGGCGGGATCTCCCCGATCGGGCAGCGCAAGCGGCTGCGCACCGTCGTCGACGAGACCGCGACGACCCGAGCCGGCCGTCTACGTCAGCGGCGGCCGGCGGGGCGTCGACCTGGGCCTGGACCCGGCCGACCTGGTCCGCGTGCTCGACGCACAGGTGGCCCGGATCGGCCGGACCTAGGAAGGTTGGACGTCGCGGGTGACCGCCTTGGTCCCCCAGATCACGACCACCGAGCCGATCAGGAACCCGATCGGCCAGGCCACCACCACGAGCGGGGAGATCACGTTGAGCGAGTCGGGGAACCGGCTGCCGACTGCGGCGCTCTTCGCGAGCGCGGCGACGTCCTGGTGGCCGAGCATCCGGCCCAGCGCGAGGGCCAGGAAGCCGCCGGCGAGGCTGGCGGCGTAGCCGACGAGGACGACGAGCAGCGGGCGGCGGTTGCGCCAGTGGGTGAGGACCACGCCACCGAGAAGGGCCAGCCACCAGCCCGATCACGACGAACCAGCCGTCGCCCTGGACCCGCTGACCGAGCTCGACCTGGAGCATGACCGCGTTGTCGCTGGTGCGCGTGTAGGACGCCGGGGTGGCGACCTGCCACCACACGAACCCGGCCACCACGCCCGCCACCGCGAAGTAGCCGAGCACCCAGACAAGGTCGGCCAGCGCTCCGCCGCTGCGGCGCGCTGCGGCAGCCTCCTGCGGCTGGGCCTCGGCGGGCCGGATCGACTCGTCGGTCACGAGGAGCATTCTGCGGCACCGGCGGTGAGCGGGTTCATCCGAGGGAGCGGGTCATCCCAGGCAGCCCGGGCCCGAGCAGGTGCTTGAGGTCGGCGTACAACGCGGGCGACGGGGTGACCCGCAGCCGGTCGTCGAGCCGCAGCACCGTGGTGCCGGCCGCGGGCCATCAGCTTGAGCCGCACCTCGGTGGTGCCCGGGTGGGTGCGCAGGACGTCCTTGAGCTGCTCGACCACCGGCGGCGTGCAGCGCGTCGACGGCAGCGTGACCAGTGACCGGACCCGCGGCGGCCGACTCCAGGGACGGCTGGCTGACCTCGCGGCCGTGGACCTCGGGCTGGTCCTTGTCACGGTTGAGGTTGCCCTTGACCACCACGATCGTGTCCTCGAGCAGCATCGTGCTGGCCAGCTGGTAGCTGCTGGGGAACAGCAGCACGTCGATCGCACCTTCGAGGTCCTCGACCGTGACGATCGCCCAGGCGTCGCCCCGCTTGGTGATCTTGCGCTGCACCGAGGTGATCAGGCCGGCGATGGTCACCTGCTCGCGGTCGCGCCGCGACTCGTCGGTGAGGAGCTGGCCGATCGTGCAGTCGGCGGCGTCGGCGAGCACGTGCTCGAGCCCCATCAGCGGATGGTCGGAGACGTAGAGGCCGAGCATCTCGCGCTCGTGGCTGAGCAGCGTGGTCTTGTCCCACTCCGGGATGTCGGGCACCGCGACGTTGACCCCGAAGGCGCCGTCCTCGTCGTCGAGCCCGCCGAAGAGGGAGTCCTGGCCGATCGCCTCGTTGCGCTTGATGTCGACGTACTGGTCGACGGCGGTCTCGTGGATCGCCACCAGCGCCCGCCGGCCGTGGCCGAGCGAGTCGAAGCCGCCGGCCTTGACCAGCGACTCGATCAGCCGCTTGTTGCAGACCTGGGGCGGCACCTTGCCCATGAAGTCGGCGAAGTCGGCGAACCGGCCCTTCTCGCGGCGCGCCTCGATGATCTGCGCGACGACGTTCCAGCCCACGTTGCGGATCGCGGTCAGGCCGAAGCGGATGTCCTCGCCGACCGGGGTGAAGTTGGCCTCGGACTCGTTGACGTCGGGCGGCAGCACCTGGATCTTCATCCGGCGGCACTCGTTGAGGTAGATCGCCATCTTGTCCTTGTCGTCCTTGACGGACGTCAGGAGCGCGGCCATGTACTCGGCCGGGTAGTTGGCCTTGAGGAACGCCGTCCAGTACGACACCAGCCCGTAGGCCGCCGAGTGCGCCTTGTTGAAGGCGTAGTCGGAGAACGGGACCAGGATGTCCCACAGCGTCTTGACCGCGTCGGCCGAGTAGCCGCGCTCGGCCATGCCCGCGGAGAAGCCCTCGAACTGCTTGTCGAGCTCCTCCTTCTTCTTCTTGCCCATCGCGCGGCGCAGCAGGTCGGCCTGGCCCAGCGAGTAGCCCGCGAGCTTCTGGGCGATCGCCATCACCTGCTCCTGGTAGACGATCAGGCCGTAGGTCTCGCCCAGCACGTCCTCCAGCGCGTCGGCCAGCTCGGGGTGGATCGCGACGACCGGCTCGCGGCCGGTCTTGCGGCGGGCGTACTTGTTGTGGGAGTCGGCGCCCATCGGGCCGGGCCGGTAGAGCGCGCCGACCGCGGAGATGTCCTCGAACGTGTCGGGCTGCATGCTGCGCAGCAGCGCCCGCATCGGTCCGCCGTCGAGCTGGAAGACGCCGAGCGTGTCGCCGCGCTGGAGCAGGGTGTACGTCGCGGGGTCGGTCGAGCTCGAGGTCCTCGAGCACGATCTTCTCGCCGCGGTTGTTGGCGATGTTGATCAGCGCGTCGTCGAGCACCGTGAGGTTGCGCAGCCCGAGGAAGTCCATCTTGATCAGGCCGAGCTTCTCGCAGGTCGGGTAGTCGAACTGCGTGATGATCGCGCCGTCGGCCTCGCGCCTCATCACCGGGATGACGTCCATGAGCGGCTCGCTGGACATGATCACGCCCGCGGCGTGGACGCCCCACTGGCGCTTCAGCCCCTCGATGCCGATCGCGGTGTCGACGACCGTCTTGACGTCCTGGTCGGCGTCGTAGAGCGCCCGGAACTCGCCGCCCTCGCCGAAGCGCTTGTGCTCGGTGTCGAAGATGTCCTTGAGCGGGATGTCCTTGCCCATGACCGCGGCCGGCATCGCCTTGGTGATCCGGTCGCCCATCGCGAACGGGTAGCCGAGGATCCGCGAGGAGTCCTTGACCGCCTGCTTGGCCTTGATCGTGCCGTAGGTGACGATCATCGAGACCCGGTCGTCGCCGTACTTCTCGGTGACGTAGCGGATCACCTCGCCGCGCCGGCGCTCGTCGAAGTCGATGTCGAAGTCGGGCATCGAGACCCGGTCGGGGTTGAGGAAGCGCTCGAAGATCAGGCCGTGGCGCAGCGGGTCGAGGTCGGTGATCCGCATCGCGTAGGCGCACATCGAGCCCGCACCCGAGCCACGGCCGGGACCCACGCGGATGCCGTTGTCCTTGGCCCAGTTGATGAAGTCGGCCACGACGAGGAAGTAGCCCGGGAAGCCCATCGAGGTGATCACGCCGGTCTCGAACTCGGCCTGGCGGCGTACGTCGTCGGGGATGCCGTCGGGGTAGCGGTAGCGCAGACCCTTCTCGACCTCCTTGACGAACCAGGAGTTCTCGTCCTCCCCCTCCGGGCAGGGGAAGCGCGGCATGTAGTTGGCGTTCTCGTTGAACGTCACGTCGCAGCGCTCGGCGATCAGGAGCGTGTTGTCGCAGGCCTCGGGCAGGTCGCGCCACAGGTCGCGCATCTCCGCGGCGGACTTGACGTAGTAGCCGTCGCCGTCGAACTTGAACCGCTTCGGGTCGCTCATCGTGCTGCCCGAGGAGACGCAGAGCAGGTGCTCCTGGGACGGGGCGTCCTCACGGCGGACGTAGTGGGAGTCGTTGGTGGCGATCGGCGGGATGCCGAGGTCCTTGCTGAGCCGGGTCAGGTCGTCGCGCACCCGGCGCTCGATGTCGAGGCCGTGGTCCATCAGCTCGAGGAAGTAGTTGTCCTTGCCGAGGATGTCCTGGAAGTCCGCGGCCGCCTGGCGGGCCTCGTCGTACTGGCCGAGGCGGAGCCGGGTCTGCACCTCGCCCGAGGGGCAGCCCGGTGGTGCCGATCAGGCCGGCGCCGTAGGTCGTGAGCAGCTCGCGGTCGATGCGCGGCTTGTAGAACGTGCCGTCGATGCTGGCCCACGACGAGATCCGGAAGAGGTTGTGCATGCCCTCCGTGGTCTCGGCCAGCAGCGTCATGTGGGTGTAGGCGCCGCCCGCCGAGACGTCGTCGTCGCCCCCGTCGCCCCAGCGCACCCGCTTGCGCTCCTGGCGCGGGGTGTTGGGCGTGGCGTAGGCCTCCATGCCGATGATCGGCTTGATCCCGGCCGCGCGGGCCTTGGACCAGAACTCGTGGGCGCCGAACACGTTGCCGTGGTCGGTCATCGCGATCGCGTCCATGCCGAGCTCGGCGGTGCGCTCGAACATGTCGGTCAGCCGGGCCGCGCCGTCGAGCATGGAGTACTCGGTGTGCACGTGGAGGTGTGCGAACCCGTCCCTGGAACCGGTCGACATGGGGGCCTTCTCAACACCTTCCCGGAGGGTCGTCAGTACGGCGCGGCGGACCGCTGGGGAGTCGCGTGGCAGGCGCTCTCCCGGGGAAGAGCCGTCAGCCTACGTCAGTCTGGCAGGGCGGTCCGACAGGACACGGCGGGTGTCACAGCCAGCTGATCGCGTGCCCGTGGCCGTGCGTCCAGGCGACCGGGGAACCGTCGCGGGCGAGCACGAACCGGGCCGGCACCCGGGGCTCCGGCGGCTCGATCCCGGGCACGATGCCGGGCGCCTCGTTGGCGACCCAGTGGCAGCGCCCGGCTGCCACGTGGCCACGCATCGTCTCCGCGAAGCGCTCCCGGTCGTCCTGGTCGAGGTAGGCCACCACCGCGCTGTGGAGGACCACCGGGGCGCCGTGGTGAGAGGCCCGGTCCAGCAGCGCCGGCATCAGCTCGAGCAGGTCGCCACGAACCAGGTCGGGTGGGTCGCCGCGGGCGATCTCGACGGCGGCGCGCAGCAGCGCCCGCCGGTCGTCCTGCTCCGGCCAGACCAGGGTGGTCAGCCAGTCGGTCGCGTCCGGGTCGGCGACGTCCAGCGGGTTGAGGTCGACGCCGCCGCGCCAGGCGACGTCGGGATGGCGGGCCGGCACGGGCACTGCGCCGTCGGCGGAACAGGTCAGGGTCGGTCCACCGCTCCCCGACAGCGCGCCGAGCGGTGGCCAGTGGTAGTCGTAGCGGTCCGGGTAGAGGCACAGCCCGGCGCTGGCTCCGACCTCGACCAGTGCAAGCGGGCCGTCGAACGTGGCCAGCACTGGCGTGAGCGTGGCCAGCCGGCCGGCCTCGTTGGTCTGGGTGGACCGGGCGCGGATGGTCGACTTCACGTCCTCGTCGCCGAGCAGCACCTCCCGCAGGGCGTCGTACGGCGCGGGGGCGGGTGCGCCGTGCCACCGGGCGGCCGCGAAGACCAGGTTGGGCTGCTGCTTGATCCGGGGCAGGTCGGCCAGCCACGCCTGCACCTCGGGATCGTCGGCGACGCCCAGCGCCCAGGCCTCGAAGCACGGGGAGTCGTCCCGGGCGTAGGCCGCGAAGTCGCGGTAGCGCTCCGCGATCGCGCCGTGCATCTCCACCTCAGGACTCCGGCGCCTCGGCCTCCGCGTCCGCCAGCCGCTGGTGGAGACGCGCCCGGATCTCCTCCGGCGTGAGCTCCGCGCGTTGCCGGTGGTCGCGGGCGATGATGACCCCGGTGGCCGTCACCCCGGCCACCCCGGCGAGACCGACCAGCTTCCAGCCCAGCTTGCGCGACAGCTTCACGGAGGACCCTCTCGATGGACAGCAGCATCAGTCTGGACGAAGCGGTGGAGCTCACGCGCACCGGGGACCTGTGGCTGTTCCGCGGCCGCTCGGGGGCCGACCAGGCGATCCGGGTGATCACGAACGCGCCGGTGAACCACGTCGGGATGGCCGTGGTGCTCGACGACATGCCGCCGCTGATGTGGCACGCCGAGCTCGGCAAGGGCCTGCGCGACGTCTGGACCGACTCGCACCACCGCGGCGTACAGCTCCACGACCTGCGGGAGGCGGTGGTGCAGTGGTGCGGGCGCTACGGGCAGCGCGCCTGGCTGCGGCAGCTCGAGGCGACGGTCACGACCGAACAGGAGAACGCCGTGCTGCGGACGGTCGCCCGGCTCGACGGCACGCCGTTCCCGCCGACCGCCGCGCTCGCCGCGCGCTGGGCACGAGGGCGGTTCGCGCACGCGGCCGGCGCGGAGGTGACGTACTGCGCGGAGGTGGTGGCGGCGACGTACACCGCGATGGGTCTGCTCGACGACGGGCTGCCGACGAACTCCTACGACCCGGGCAGCTTCTGGTCCGGCGCCCGGCTCGACCTGCTCGACGGTGCGCGGCTCGGTGAGGAGATCGCGGTCCGGGTCTGAGCCGCCACGACGACCGCCGCCAGCGCCCCGACCAGCACCAGCGCACCGACCGACTCCACGATCGCGGGCCAGCCGCCGGCCGACCAGGCGCCACCGAGCACCGTGCCGAAGACGCTGGATCCGGCGTAGTAGCCGGCGACGTACAGCGCGCTCGCCCGGGTGCCGTACGGCGCACCGACGACCGGCGCCCAGCCGCTCGAGGTGGCGTGCGCGGCGAAGAAGCCTCCGGTGAACACGACCAGCCCGACGATCACCCACGGCAGCCGGTCGGGCAGCGTCAGGGCCAGTCCTGCGGCCATCACCAGCACCGAGACCAGCACCACGCGGGGACGACCGAGCGCGTCGGCGGCACGTCCGGCGACCGTCGAGCTGCCGGTGCCCGCGAGGTAGGCGAGGAACACCAGCCCGACCACCGCCAGCGGCAGGTCGAACGGCGGCGCCACGAGTCGGTAGCTCAGGTAGTTGTAGACCGTCACGAAGCCGCCCATCAGCGTCACCGGCACGACCAGCAGCGCCAGCATGGCGGGCCGCCGGAGCAGCGCCCCGTACGCGCCGCCGCCGCCGTCCGGCGCCGCGGCCTCGGGGTCACCCACGGGCTCGGGCAGCAGCCACCAGAACGCCGCGGTCGCGAGCAATGCCCCGGCCGCGACCGCGGCGATGCCCAAACGCCACGAGGTGTGGTCCGCGACCAGCGAGGACAGGACCCGCCCGCCGACCCCGCCGAGGGAGTTGCCGGCCACGTAGAGCCCCATCGCGGCGCCGAGACCCCGCGGCTCCACCTCCGCGCCGACGTGCCCCATCGCGACCGCCACCACCGCGGCCAGCACGACGCCGGTCGCCGCCCGCAGCAGCGACCAGCACCGGGAAGGTCGGCGCCACCGCGGCCAGTGCGGTCAGCAGCACGGCGAGCAGGAGGCCGACGCGCATCGCGCGCACGCGCCCGATCCGGACCGCCAGCGCGGCCATCGGGAGCACGGCCAGCGCGAGTGCGCCCGTGGTCGCCGACACGGTCAGGCTGGCCCGGCTCGGCCCCACGCCGTACGTCGCGCCGATCAGCGGGAGCACGGGCTGGGTCGCGTAGAGGATCCCGAACGCCGCCAGCCCGGCCAGCACCATCGCCAGGTTCAGCCGGCGGAAGCCGGTCGTCCCGGGCAGGTGCAGGTCGGTGCTCACCCGTCCCACGCTGGCACCCCCGGCGTCCCGAGGCACGGGGATGTGAGAAGCCAGACACGTCGCGTGGTGGCATGCTTTGCTCGCATGAGCGCCTCGTCGAGCGGACCTCCCCGTCGCTCCCCGCGCGAGTCGTTCATCACCGTCTACGGCCGCAAGCCCGTGGAGGAGGTGCTGCTCGACCGTCGGCTGACCGTGGACAAGCTGATCGTCGCCGACACCGTGGCGCCCGGCAGCCTGCGCCGGACACTGGACCTCGCGAAGAAGCGGTCGGTGCGCGTCGAGACCTCCTCCGCGCAGCGCGTGAAGTACCTCGCCGGCAACGGCAAGCACGACCAGGGCGTGGTCGCGGACGTGGTCGCGCCCGGGCTGCGGTCGCTCGAGGAGTTCGCCGCCGGCTGCCCCGCAGACGCGAACGTCCTCCTCCTCGACGGCGTGAGCAACCCCTCCAACGTCGGCATGATCATCCGGACCGCGACCGCCGCCGGCCTGGACGGAATCGTGCTGCCCAGCGCCGGGTCGCCGGGGCTCGGGCCGCTGGTGATCAAGGCGTCGGCAGGGATCGCGTTCCGGGCCACCATCGTCCGCTGCCGCAGGCCCGGCGACGCGCTGCGGACGCTCGGCGCCGCCGGGTTCACGTCGTACGGCCTCGACGCGTCGGCCACCACCACGCTCTACGAGCAGGACCTCGAGGGACGCAGCCTGTTCGTGCTCGGCAACGAGACCGAGGGCCTCTCGGCGGCAAGCCGGGACCTCGTCGACGTCCGGCTCTCGATCCCGATGGCCCACGGCGTCGAGTCACTGAACGTCGCCAGCGCCGCGGCGGTGATCGCGTTCGAGGTCGCTCGACGGGACGCCGGGTATGGCTCAGATTCCGCGTGAGCCGTCGAGGGTCTCGCGGATGATGTCCGCGTGGCCGGCATGGCGCGCCGTCTCCTCGATCATGTGGAACAGGACGTACCGCACGTTGCACTCGATGATGTCCGTGCGCGCGCATGGACTGGCAAGATCCATCGACGCCGCGACAGCCTTGGACTGCGCGATCTGCTCCCGGTAGTGCGCGACCCAGTGGTCCACTGTGTCGTTCTCATCGACCATCATGTCGACGTCGCGGGGCTCGGGTCTGACCTCGGGCCACCCGTCCGGGCTTTCGCGTCCGCCCATGACGACCTGGAACCAGCGGTGCTCCCAGGTCGCGGCATGTTTCACCAGCCCCAGCAGCGACAACGAGCTCGCGCTCGGCGCCTTTCGCGCCATGGCGTCATCGAGTCCGTCGATCTTCCTGATCAGCCCCTCGCGCTGAGCGTCGAGGAAGCTTTCCAGGGCCTCGCGTTCTGAGGCGAGTGAGTACATCTGGGTGTGGTCATGGGGCATCCGGCGATGCTAACGGCCGGCGGGGTGGGTCAGGCGTCGGGGGCTCGAGGGCTGGCTCCGGCGCCCGGCCCCTCCGGCGGTCGCTGGGTGCCGTGTCGGCGGCGGCCGCCGCCGGGTTGGGCACTCCGTCGCCGCCACGCCACCCTTTACGCTCCCGCCGGCAGCGTCCCGCGTGCCGTCCGGCGCAGCCGACTCTCGTGCTCGCAGGCTGGGGTGGGGAAGGGGTGCCGGGCGGCTGATCCGACTGGGACATGCCGGAGGCCCCGCGCGAGTGGCCTGGCGCGGGGTGTGGGGCGGGGTCGCTACTGGTCGGGAGGGTGCGAGGCCCGGTCGCGGGTGACGTCGGTGGTGCCGCGGTGGTCGCGCAGGAACTGGTAGCCGTGCGGTGAGGACCACAGGTAGCACCCGGGCTCCAGCACCGTGTAGCCCCAACCGGAGTGGTGGGTCTTGAGCCGATGGTGCCGCCGGCACAGCGGCCCGAGGTTGTCGCTGGCCGTCGGTCCGCCCTCGGAGTAGGGGATCACGTGGTCCGTGTCGCACTTCTCCGCGGGGCGGGTGCACCACGGGAACACACAGGTGACGTCGCGTTCGGTGGCTTGCTGGGCGAGCCGGTCGGGGACCTGGTACTGGTCGACGTGGAGGTGCTCGGCCAGGTCCACCACCGGCTTCACCGTCACCGTGGTGCCCGGGAGGCCGCACCAGTCGCGGACCTGCTCGGCGTCGACGAAGGAGCGGGTGTTCGCCACCCGGGCCAGATGCAGCCGGGCGTCCGGGGTGGTGATCGCGTCGCTCAGACAGGTGCACGTGCAGGACGACTTCCGCCGCGTCGCGCCCGGTGACGCGGTCTCGGTCTCGGGGCTGGTGTCGAGGTCCAGGGCGAGCTGGTGCCGGGCCATCTGCCCGAGCGCTTCGGAGCGGCGCACGTCCAGCGACGCGGTGGAGCCGAGGTCGGCCAGCCGGGCCGCACCGACCGACAGCGCAGTGTCCAGGTCGAGGGCGTCGGCGAGGTCGACCTGCGCCTCGACCCATACGGTGCCCTCGAAGGACACCTGATGGGTGTGCACGTGGACGTGCCGGCCATCGGCGGCGGCCTCCCGGCGGCGCCGGGCCTGATCGGGCATGAACCGCACGATCGCCTCCTCGACCAGCCGGCCCACCGGCCGGCCGGATCCGGTGCGCGAACCCCGCCACCTGCTCGTCCACGAACCCCGCCGCCGCGCGGGTGAGCGCGATCGTGGCGCGGGCGATCCGCCGGGCCCGCCACGCCGGCAGGTCCCCCGCCTCCACCCGGGTCCAGGTGCGCGGGAGCCGGTGCCG
>CAVWFF010000066.1:0-42930 GCA_963754145.1 uncultured Actinomycetota bacterium | reverse complement strand
CGGCCTGCTCGGCCTGGCGGGCGGCGGCCTTCCTCCTGCCTCTCGGCCCTGTCCTCGGCCTTGGCCTCGGACTTCTTCCTGTGGGGTCCGAGCACCATGATCATGTTGCGGCCGTCCTGCTTCGGGGCGGACTCGACGAAGCCCAGCTCCGTGACGTCCTCGGCCAGCCGCTGCAGCAGCCGGAACCCGAGCTCGGGGCGGTGCTGCTCGCGACCGCGGAACATGATCGTGATCTTGACCTTGTCGCCTGCCCGAGGAACCGCACGACGTGACCCTTCTTGGTCTCGTAGTCGTGCTGGTCGATCTTCGGCCGGAGCTTCATCTCCTTGATGACCGTGTTGGTCTGGTTGCGTCGCGCCTCACGGGCCTTCTGGGCGTTCTCGTACTTGAACTTCCCGTAGTCCATGAGCTTGCAGACGGGCGGCTTGCCCTGCGGCGCGATCTCGACGAGGTCGAGGTCGGCCTCCTGGGCCAGCTTGAGCGCCTGGTCGGTCGGCACGATGCCGACGGTCTCGCCGTTGGGGCCAACGAGCCGGACTTCGGGTACCCGGATCCGGTCGTTGATGCGCAGCTCGGTGCTGATGTGTCCTCCTGTGTCGTACGACGTGGTCGGACCCCGGAAGCCCCTGTGCGAACGAAAAAGGGCCTCCGCGCTGACGCACGGAAGCCCGCGGTCGACGATCATCTGTCGGCGCCGCATCGCGCTGGACCGGACCCGACGACCTGGTGGTGCTGCGGTCGATGCGGGTGGGAGGAGGCCTCCGCTTGTCGGATCCCGCTTGCGTGATCGGCCTGCGGTGGCACCGATCGGTCAGGCACAAGGGTACAAGGCAGGCTCCGGATTGCACATCCCGTGCAGCCGCGGGAGGTCCGACGGTGCGCCAGCCAGCCCAGCCGTCCTCGAGCCGCACCAGGCGCCACCCACGGGCCAGGCAGGCGAGGTCCTCGCCCTCGACCACGAACAGCACCGGGCCGGCCACGTCGACCAGCAGCGCGTCGGCGCCGTCCTGGACCGCGGACAGCGCCGCGGTGGCCGCCGGGACCGGCACCGGCCGGCGCCTCGGGGTTCCACGCCCTGCAGCGCGTCGGTGCTCGTGAACGCGAGCAGCGCGGTGCGGCCGTCGGGCCGCTGCATCAGCACCGCGGCCATGTCGCGAGGACTTGTCGTGGGCCAGCCCCGCTTCGTCGTACGCCACCTCGCCGAGCACCGCCACGACCGGCACCAGCACGCGGGACGTGCAGAGGGCGGCGAGCGCCGGCAGGTATCCCGCGTCCGGGTCCGCGTCGTACGCCGCGAGCGCGACGCCAGCGCCGCCGGAGCCGTGCCGTCGTCGCCGGCGAAGCCCGGGTCGGGAAGTCGATGCGCACCCGGCGATGATGGTAGAGGTACGCCGTAGGCTCGTGGTGTGTCGCTCGACTCCACCACCTGGGCTGCCCTCGCGTTGCTGCTGACCGCGGGCGGCGCGGCGTACACGTACGTCGCCTGGCGGCGGCAGCGGTCCGGCCGCCGGCGTGCGCGGGCTGGCGTGGACGCTGGTCCCGGTCGCGGCCTGGCTGACCGGCACCCTCGCCTGGCCGGCGACGTCGTCGACGCCGTCACCGGGTGGGCGGCGGACCTGGTGTTCGACCCGTTCACGTGGCTCGGCATCGTGCTGGCCGGGGTCGCCGTCGTGCTCTTCGGCACCTCCGCGACGATGCGCCGGCGTGGCATCGGCACCCGGGAGCGCGCCCCGCGCGCCGAGCGGAAGCAGGTCGAGGCCCCCAGGCGCGAGCGAGCGGCCGGCCGCGAGCGGCTCGTGGACGACGACGTGTCAGCGATCCTCAAGAAGCACGGGATCACATAGGGGGAGTGGACCACCTCCTCGACGACGTCGAGCGGCACCGCCTTGCCCGACGACTCTCCTCCGCCGTGGCCCGGCTCGACGACCCAGCCGCGCCACTGGTCGTTGTCGACCTCGACGCCTTCGACCTCAACGCCACCGACCTGGTGCGCCGAGCCACCCCGAAGCCGGTCCGGCTGGCCTCCAAGTCGGTGCGGGTCCCCGCGCTGGCCCGCCGTGCACTCGCGGTGCCGGGGTTCCACGGGGTCCTCGCGTACACCCTCCGCGAGGCGCTGTGGCAGGTCGCCGAAGGCGTGACCGACGACGCCGTCATGGGCTACCCGTCCGTCGACCGCGGCGGGATCGACCGGCTGCTCGGCGACGAGCGGGCGCTGGCATCGGTCACGCTCATGGTCGACGACCCGGCGCACCTCGACCTCGTCGACGCGGTGCGGGCCGGCCGCGACGCGACGTGCGGGTCGCGATCGACGTCGACGCCGGGCTGCGGCTGGGCACGTCCCACGTCGGCCCCAAGCGCTCGCCCTTGTACGACGAGGCGCAGGTCGTCGACCTCGCTCACACGATCGCCGCGCGCCCCGGGTTCGCCCTGGTCGGCGTGATGACCTACGAGGGCCAGGTCGCCGGCGTGCACGACGACGTGCCGGGGCAGCGCGCGAAGTCGCTGATCGTGCGCAGGCTCAAGAGCGCCTCGATCAACCAGCTCGCCGAGCGACGCGCACGGATCGCGGCCGCCCTGGCGAGGTGGCCGACCTGGAGTTCTGGAACGCCGGCGGCTCCGGCAGCGTCGAGTCGACCGTCGCCGACCCGGCCGTGACCGAGGTCGCAGCGGGCTCCGGGCTGCTGGTGCCGGGGCTGTTCGACCACTACGAGTCGTTCGAGCCGCGCCCTGCGGCGTACTTCGGGCTGCGCGTCGCCCGCCGTCCGTCCGACTCGATCGCCACCGTCGCCGGCGGCGGCTTCGTCGCCAGCGGGCCCTCCGGCAAGGACCGGCTGCCGATCCCGTGGGCCCCTCCCGGCCTGCACCTCACCGGGCTCGAGGGTGCGGGTGAGGTGCAGACGCCGCTGACCGGCCCCGGCGCCGCGACGCTGGCGATCGGCGACCTGGTCTGGTTCCGGCACGCGAAGGGCGGCGAGCTGGCCGAGCACGCGAACCTCGTGCACCTGCTCAGCGGTGACGAGATCGTCGACACCGTGCCGTCCTACCGCGGGCTCGGGCTGGCATGGTGACCCTCCGCTCGCGAGGGTTCGACGACCTCGACGCGCGCACGGCGTACGACGTGTGGAGGCTGCGCCAGGACGTGTTCGTGGTCGAGCAGGAGTGCCCCTACCCCGACCTCGACGGCCGTGACGTCGAACCGGGCACCCGACACCTCACGCTCGAGGTGGACGGCGTGCTGGCCGGCTACCTGCGGATCCTCGTCGACCCCGCGACAAGCTCGGACCGAGGGCGCGGGACCGGAAGGTGAGGATCGGACGGGTGCTGCTGGCCCGGGCGTTCCGCGGCCGTGGGCTGGCCGACCGGCTGATGGAGGCCGCGCTCGAGGAGGTCGGCGAGCGGCCGTCCCTGCTCGACGCACAGGTCCCGCTCGCGGGCTGGTACGAGGGCTACGGCTACGTCGTCACCGGCCCCGAGTTCCTCGACGACGGCATCCCGCACGTGCCGATGGCCCGGCCCGCGTGACCCCTGACGCGGCTGCCGCCCTGGTGGTGCAGCATGCGCTGTCCCGTCCACCTACGCTCGGCGCCGGTCGCCTGGTCTGCGTCGACGGTCCCGCCGGCTCCGGGAAGACCTCGCTCGCGGACGCCGTCGCGCGCCGTACCGCCGCGCAGGTGGTGCACATGGACGACCTGTACGGCGGATGGGACGGCCTGCTCTAGGTGGCCGGTCAGGTGCAGCGGCTGCTGCGCCCGCTGGCGCACGGTCTCCACGGTCCCTGGCAGCGGTACGACTGGCACGCCGGACGGTTCGCGGAGTGGCACCAGGTGCGACCCGGTGGCCTGCTGCGTGCTCGAGGGCGTGGGCTCGGGAAGCCGGGCCTGGGCCGGCGCTGACCACGACCCTCGTGTACGTCGAGGCTCCACGCAGCGTGCGGCTGCGGCGCGGGCTCGACCGCGACGGCGACGGGCAGGCAGAGCACTGGCGACGGTTCATGGTCCAGGAGGACCTGCTGCTCTCCCGCGAGCGGACCCGGGCCCGCGCCCACCTCGTCGTACCCACGCCCTGACCTGAGGAAATCACAACGTTTCCTCAAGATTTCCGAGATATGCTGTCCACAAGCCGAGGGGGGTCGGTCAGGGGCGAACAGCCATGGGCATGACCCGGCGAGACGTGATGAAGATCTCGGTGCTTTCAGGGGCGGCGGTGGGGCTGCCTGTGTCCCATGCCCTGGGCGACTCGGTGTCCGGCAACCGCATCGCGGAGAGCCGCCTGCCCAGACCCTTCGCCAGGCCGTTCACACGACCAACGGTGGCCGTGCCGGTCCGGACCGACCCGTTGACCGGGACCCAGATCTACCGGATCGAGATGCGGCCGTTCCGGGCCGAGATCGTGCCCGGCCTGCAGACCGACCTGTGGGGCTACAACGGCGTCTACCCCGGGCCCACGATCGACGTCCAGCGAACGGACTGCCCACGAGGGTGCGGCAGATCAACAACCTGCCCGCGGGTGCACCCGACCCTCGGTTTCACGCCATGGACCTCGGTGCACCTGCACGGCCACGCCTCGCTGCCGCAGTTCGACGGCTACGCCAGCGACATCACCAACCCGGGGCAGTACAAGGACTACGAGTACCAGAACGTGCAGGAGGCCCGGACGCTCTGGTACCACGACCACGGTGTGCACCACACGGCCGAGACCGTGCAGATGGGCCTGGCCGCGTTCTACCTCCTCCACGACGCCTTCGAGCTGGCGCTGCCAATCCCGCACGGCGAGTTCGACGTGCCGCTGATGTTCGCCGACATCTCGTTCAACGCCGACGGGTCCGTCCTCTTCGACAACAACGACAACAAGGGCCTCTACGGAGACGTGATCCTGGTCAACGGCCAGCCCTGGCCGGTGATGACGGTCAAGCGGCGCAAGTACCGCTTCCGCTTCCTGAACGCCTGCCCGCGCACGATCGTTCAAGTGGTCGCTGGACTCGGGCGACACGATGACGTGATCGGCACCGACGCCGGCCTGGTGCCGCGGCCGATACCGGTGAAGAGCTTCCGGCACGGCGTTGCCGAGCGCTACGAGATCGTGATCGACTTCGCCAAGTACCAGGCGGGCGACCGGATCATGCTGCGCAACGCGCGCGCCGAAGAACACGATCAGCTTCACCAACACCGACAAGGCGCTCCAGTTCCTGGTGACCGACGAGCCGTTCGACGCGCCGACAACCAGATCCCGGACCAGCTCAACCCGAACCAGCCCACGATGCTGCTCAAGGAGTCCGACGCGGTGCGCACCCGGCAGATGGACTTCGTCCGCAAGAACGGGCTGTGGACGATCAACGGCATGACCTGGGACGACATCGTGCGCAAGCCACTTCACGCAGGTGGTCGCGTCGACCCGGCTCGAACGCGTCGAGATCTGGGAGCTCCGCAACACCTCAGGCGGGTGGCACCACCCGGCGCACATCCACCTCGTCGACTTCAAGATCACCTCGCGCAACGGCCAGCCGGCCGATGCCGCACGAGGCCGGACCCAAGGACGTCGTGTACCTCGGCGAGAACGAGTCCGTACGGCTGCTGATCAAGTTCGACGAGGGCACCGGCAAGTACATGATGCACTGCCACAACCTCACCCACGAGGACCACGACATGATGACCCAGTTCGAGGTCGTCGGCCCCGTGCCAGCGCCCGACCCGCTCGGCACACCGCGCCATCGATCTGCCGGAGCGAACGCGCTCTAGCCCGTTTCCGCGCGGATCGTGACAAATGGCGTTGTCACGCTGCCCCCTGCGTCTGGTTGGCTGTATCCCCCACGGGGAGGAGACCCATGACGCACGCCACCGACGAGGGAGCCATCGGCTCCGGCACCATCGTCGTCGACCGGCTCACCAAGAAGTTCGGCAGCCTGACCGCCGTCGACGACCTCAGCTTCACCGTCGAGCCGGGCCGGATCACCGGGTTCCTCGGCCCGAACGGCGCCGGCAAGACCACCACGCTGCGGATGCTGCTCGGGCTGGTCCGCCAGACCAGCGGCACCGCGACCATCGGCGGCAAGCGGTACGCCGAGATCCCGCAGCCCCAACGGGTCGTCGGAGCGGCGCTCGAGGCCACGAACTTCCACCCCGGCCGGAGCGGTCGCAACCACCTGCTGGTGCTGGCCGACACGGCCGGCGTCGACACCCGCCGGGTCGACGAGATGCTCGAGCTCGTCGGCATCCCCGCCGCGGCCCGGCGCCGCGCGGGCGGCTACTCCATGGGCATGCGGCAGCGGCTCGGGCTCGCGGCGGCGATGCTGGGCGACCCCCAGGTGCTGCTGCTCGACGAGCCGGCCAACGGGCTCGACCCGGAGGGCATCCGCTGGCTGCGGGGCTTCCTGCGCCACCTCTCCGGCGAGGGCAAGACGATCCTGGTCTCCAGCCACATGCTGCAGGAGGTCGAGCAGACCGTCGACGACGTCGTGATCATCGCGAACGGCCGACTGATCAAGCAGGGACCGATCCAGGAGCTCCACGGGGAGGCCACCGCGCTGGTGCGCTCCGCCGACCCGGCGACGCTGGCGCAGGCCCTCGACCGCGCCGGCCTGGCGTCCTCGCCGATCGAGGACGGCGCGCTCACGGTCCACAGCGGTGACCTCCGCCAGATCGGCGAGGTCGCCCTCGCCGCCGGCGTCGCCGTCCACGAGCTGCGGGGCAAGGACGCCGACCTGGAGGCGCTGTTCTTCGAGCTGACCGAGGCACCGGAGAACGCCAACCGCAACCTCACGACCACGGAAGGAGTCGCGTGATGGGAGGCGCCGTCCGCGCGGAGATCCGCAAGATCTTCACCACCCGGCTGTGGTGGGGCATGCTCTTCGGCGTCGTCCTCATCGGCGGCGGCGTCTCGGCCCTGTTCGCGTCGCTCGTGGGCACCACGCAAGCCGGCACCGACCCGGCCGACAACCCGTTCCTGAAGATGTCGGTGGGCACCGCCCAGCTGATCTACTCCGCCGGGTTCTTCTGGCTGATCGCCCCCCTGATCCCGCTGGCGCTGGGCGTCATCCTGATCACCCAGGAGTTCCGGCACCAGACCGTGTCCTCGACGTTCCTCGCCACCCCGCACCGGTGGCTGGTGCTGGTGTCGAAGACCGTCGCGGTGGTCCTGATCGGCGTCGTGTACGGCGTGGTCAGTGTCGCCTCGTCGGGTGGCTTCGGGGCGCTGGTGCTCGTGATCAAGGGCGAGCGGACCTACCTCGACGACGCCCAGGTGTGGCGCACGTTCGTGATGATCCTGCTGGTCTTCGTGCTGTGGGCGTTGCTCGGCTTCGGCTTCGGGATGCTGATCCGCAACCAGCTCGCGGCGGTGTTCATCGCGCTCGGCGTCGCCCTGATCGCGCAGATCATCCTGGCCGTCCTGTTCAGCGCGCTGCACTGGGACACCCCGCCGAAGCTGCTGCCGAACAGCCTCAGCCAGGGCATGCTGGTCACGTCCGACCCCACCAACGGGGCGGGTGGCCCGAGTCCGTTCTTCGACTGGTGGGTGTGCGCGCTGATCTTCGTCGGCTACTCGATCGCGCTCGCGGGCATCGGCTCCTGGCTGCTCTCGCGGCGCGACATCACCTGAGGTCGGCGTACCTCCGGCGGGGCCGTCGCGAGACCCACGCGGCGGCCAGTCCGCCGCCGATCGCACCGAACAGGTGGCCCTGCCAGGACACGCCCGGCTGGCCCGGGAGCACGCCGAGCAGGAGCCCGCCGAAGAAGAACAGGAGCACCACGCCGGTGGCGATCTCGCTGCTGCGCCGGGTGAAGACCCCGCGCAGGATCAGGTACACCAGCCAGCCGAACACCAGCACCGAGGCGCCGAGGGTGATCGTGTTCGGGGGCGAGACCAGCCACACCCCGACCCCGCTCACCAGCCAGATCACCGCGGTCGCGGCCAGGCCGCGGGCGACGTCGCCGAGCAGCACGAGGAAGCCGAGCACCAGCACCGGGAGCGTGTTGCCCTCCAGGTGGCGCCCAGCCGCCGTGCAGGAGCGGCGCGAACAGGATGCCGACCAGGCCGTCCTCGCTGCGGGGAGTGACGCCGTACCCGTCGAGGGCGTGGCCGTTGGCGGCGTCGACGATCTCCAGCACCCAGAGCAGCGCGACGAAGCCGAGGCTGATCAGCCCGGCCTGCGCCCACGTCGACCGGCGTTCGGTGCGCTGCATCGTCACCCCGTCAACGGTAGCGTCGGGCAGGTGACGACCAGCCCCAGCGGCGACCAGCACCTGCTCACCCACGGCCGATACCGGGCGGTGGTCACCGAGAGCGGTGCCACGCTCCGCTCCCTGTCGTACGACGGGCGCGACCTCGTGCAGGGCTTCCCCGAGGACCGGATGCCGTCCGCGCGGCCGCGGCCAGGTGCTGATGCCGTGGCCGAACCGGATCCGCGACGGCGCCTACACCTTCGACGGCGCCTCGCAGCAGCTCCCGCTGTCGGAGCCCGCGCGGCACAACGCGAGCCACGGCCTGGTCCGCTGGGTCTCCTGGCGCGGCCGAGGCGAGCGGCCCGCGTCGGTCACCATGCGCTACCGGCTGATGGCGCAGACCGGCTACCCGTGGACGCTCGACCTGGCCTGCCGCTACGCGCTCGACGACGACGGGCTGGCCGTGACGGTGACCGCGACGAACCTGGCCGCCGGGTCCGCGCCGTTCGCGTACGGCGCGCACCCGTACCTCACCACCGGGTCGGCGCGCGTCGACGACGACGTGCTCGCGCTGCCCGGTGCCACCCGGCTGCTGACCGACGACGAGCGCAAGCTGCCGACCGGGCGGGAACCGGTCGCCGGCTCGCCGTACGACTTCCGGGAGGGGCGTCCGATCGGGGACACCGTGCTCGACCACGCGTTCACGGACCTGGTCCGCGACGCCGACGGCCGCGCCCGGGTCGTGCTCCGCTCCCCCGCCGGCAACGGCGTCGAGCTGTGGGCGGACGAGCGCTTCGGCTGGCTGCAGGCCTACACCGGCGACGACCAGGGCCCCGACACCGCGCGGACGGCGCTCGCGGTGGAGCCGATGACCGCACCGCCCGACGCCTTCAACAGCGGCGACGACCTCGTGGTGCTCGACCCCGGAGCGACGTTCTCCGCCACCTGGGGCATCCGGGCCCTCGACTGACCCGCCCGCCCTCGCGCAGGATGGCGGCATGGCGAAGTACCTGGTCAACGACGCCGCGGTCGCCCACTGCCGCGAGCTGATCGAGAAGCGGCAGTACGTCCTGGACAGCGACTGGGGCGAGGTGCAGCCCGGCGCCGAGGCGCAGAACGCCTTCCTCGAGAAGCACTCCTGGGACGAGTACGCCGCCTGGCACCTCGGCCTCACCGACGGCGCCAACGACGAGACCAAGGCCCGCTACGCGTTCGTCTACGGCGACCTCCGCCGCGTGCACCGCACCGGCCTGATCGCCTGCGTCTACCGGGCCGCCGAGTGGCGCCACAAGGACGTCGAGCTCGCCGCCCACGACCTCCTCCAGCGCCTCGACAAGGCCACCGGCTGATCCCCTCCGCGAGAGGTCATTCCTGGTTGCTGGTACGACGCCGAGGCGTCATGTGTGTGCGGGCTCGGCGCGTTTCGACCAACCATTTCTGACCGGTCGGCGGGGGGTCAGTCGTTGCGGTCGGTACGGGTCCGGGCGGCGAGGACGCGGCGGAACTCGCGGACGGCGGTCTTCGCGCGGTCGCCGTCGGAGCCCTGGATCGCCATCACCGGGATCGTGGTGCCGTCGGAGAGGTCCATCTCCGCCCACGGGCGCACCGCGGCGCAGCCGCAGCGCGACGATCTGCGCCCAGTCGTAGTGCCGGGCGCGGAACCCGTTGACCACCGCCACGTCGTCGTCGGTCGCGCTCAGGCGGGAGCGCAGCAGCGCGTACCAGACCGCGGCGCCGAGGATGCCGAGCATCACCAGCGTCAGCTTCTCGAACGGCGTGAACCGGCTCCGGATGTCCTCCCCGAGCGCGATCCACGCCGCGACGCAGACCGCCAGCAGCCCGAGCCCCGCGACCACCCCGACCAGGCGGACGCCGAACGGACGCCACGTGTGCGGCAGCACCGGCCCGGCACGCGGCGGGCTCAGAGTCGGCAGGCATGGATGTCGGTGACCAGGATGCCGCGGGCACCGAGGTCGTAGAGCTCGTCCATCAGCCGCTGGGAGCCGTTGCGCGGGACCATCACGCGTACGGCGCTCCAGCCCTCCCGATGAAGCGGCGCGACGGTGGGGCTCTCGATGCCCGGGGGTCAGCTCGACCGCGGCGGCGACCGCGGTGGTCGGGATGTCGTAGTCCATCATCACGTAGGTGCGGGCCACCATCACGCCCTCGATCCGGCGCCGGAACACCTCGACCCCGCCCAGCCGGTCGGCGCCGGCCCGCGTGACCAGCACCGCCTCGGAGGCCAGGATCACCTCGCCGAAGACGGCCAGCCCGGCCTGGCGCATGGTGCTGCCGGTCTCCACCACGTCGGCGATCACGTCGGCCACGCCGAGCTGGATCGAGGTCTCCACCGCGCCGTCGAGCCGGATGACGGTGGCGTCGATCCCGTGCTCCTCGAGGTAGCTGCGCACCACGCCGGCGTACGACGTGGCGATCCGCTTGCCGGTCAGGTCCTCGAGCGTGGACGCGGTGCCGGGCCGGGCCGCGAAGCGGAACCGCGACGACCCGAAGCCGAGCGCCATCACCTCCTCGGCCTTGGCCCTGGAGTCGAGGAGCAGGTCGCGGCCGGTGATGCCGAGGTCGAGCGTGCCCTCGCCGACGTACAGCGCGATGTCGCGCGGGCGCAGGAAGAAGAACTCGACGCCGTTCTCGGCGTCGGTGAGCGTGAGCTCGCGGGAGTCCGTGCGCTGCCGGTAGCCCGCCTCGCGGAGCATCTCGGCGGCCGGCTGGGACAGCGAGCCCTTGTTGGGCAGGGCGATCCGCAGCAGCGCGGAAGGATCGGATGACACGGTCATGGGCGGTTCCTAGAGGTGTGCGTAGACGTCGTCGAGGGAGAGTCCGGCGGCGAGCATCAGCACCTGCGCGTGGTACAGCAGCTGGCTGATCTCCTCGGCCGCCCGCTCATGGCCCTCGTGCTCGGCGGCCATCCACGACTCGGCGGCCTCCTCGACCAGCTTCTTGCCGATCTCGTGCACGCCGGCGTCGAGCGCCGCCACCGTCCCGGATCCCGCGGGCCGGGTCTGCGCCTTCTCGCTCAGCTCGGCCCAGAGCTCCTCGAACGTCTTCACCGGGTCAGCCTAGGCGTTGCCGGGGGCGGGCAGGTACGCCGCCCGCAGTGCGGCGTACTGCTCCCGGTCGAGGTACGACGGGTTGCTGCCGGCCGGCATCCGCATCACCTCCGCCGTCGCCAGGACCGGGTCGAGCAGCAGCTCGGCGCGCAGCACCGGGCGACGGCATCGGGCGCAGCCGCATCGGGATCTCGGGCTGCCCGGCGTCGACGCCGGCACGGCCCGGTGACCTCGCCGAACGCGTGGAAGCCGGCCGGGAACCCGGGGTCCTTGCCGCTGACCCAGAGCAGCACCGGCTGGCCTGCTGCCACCAGCGCCGGTCCGGTAGCTCGGGCGCACGCACCAGCGCGGCGACTCCCGCGAAGCCGTCGCCGGCCAGCGTCGGCGACGGACGCCAGCGCGGGGTTGGCCTTCACCACCCAGGCGCCGAGCCGGTCCGCTGGTGACCGCACGGCTGGTCCCGGCTCGGTCACCGACGCCTCAGTCGCCCGGCTGCCGGCGGCGGATCCGGCGCAGGGTCTGCGCCGTGAGCAGGGCCGCCTGCGCGGACTCGTAGCCCTTGTCCTCGCGCGAGCCGTCGAGCCCGGCCCGGTCGAGCGCCTGCTCCTCGGTGTCGCAGGTGAGCAGGCCGAACCCGACCGCGCAGCCGGTGTCGAGCGCCACCCGGTTGAGGCCGTCGGTGGCCGAGGAGCACACGTACTCGAAGTGCGGAGTGCCGCCGCGG
The DNA here is from genome assembly GCA_963754145.1 of uncultured Actinomycetota bacterium. GTDB lineage: Bacteria > Actinomycetota > Actinomycetes > Propionibacteriales > Nocardioidaceae > Marmoricola. The sequence goes on along the minus strand of CAVWFF010000066.1, from coordinate 30,982 downwards.
ATGACCACGCCGAGGGCCACGATCGCGTCGTACCCCTGCCCGGCGAGCGCCGAGGCGACCACCGGGAGCTCGAACGACCCCGGCACCCGGACCACGACCGGCGCCTCGACCTGGTGCGCCTCGAGCGCCCGGGTGGCGCCGTCGATCAGCCCGTCCATCACCGGTCTCGTGCCAGCTCGACGCGACCACGGCCACCCGGAGGTCGTGGCAGTCGAAGGGCCGGGTGTCCGGTGCCCCGTCGCCGCTCACTGAGGCTCCTCCTGCGGTGGTGCCATGGCTCGCCAGGCTCAGGCCGGGGAGGACGTGGCCCATCCGGTCGCGCTTGGTGCGCAGGTAGGTCAGGTTGTGGTCGTTGGGCCGCGGCGTCAGCGGCACCCGCTCGGTGACCCGGATCCCGTAGGCCTCCAGGCTCTGGGTCTTGTCGGGGTTGTTGGTGAGCAGCCGCACGCTGTCGATGCCGAGGTCGCGCAGGATCTGCGTGGCCGCGCCGTAGTGCCGGGCGTCGGCGGGCAGGCCCGAGGTCGAGGTTCGCGTCGACGGTGTCGCGCCCGCCGTCCTGCAGCTGGTAGGCCTGCAGCTTGGCGAGCAGCCCGATCCCGCGCCCCTCGTGCCCGCGGAGGTAGACCGCCACTCCCCTGCCCTCCTTGACGATCAGCTCGAGCGCCTCGTCGAGCTGGGGACCGCAGTCGCAGCGCTCGGAGCCGAACACGTCGCCGGTCAGGCACTCGGAGTGCACCCGCGTGAGCACCGGCACGCCGGTGCGAAGGTCGGCCGGGTCGCCGTACACCAGCGCGACGTGCTCGGAGTCGTCGATCGTGATCCGGTAGCCGAACGCCAGTGAACTCGCCGTGCCGGGTCGGCAGCCGCGTCTCCGCGACCCGCACGACGTGGTTCTCGGTGCGGCGGCGGTAGTGCACCAGGTCGTCGATCGAGATCAGCGCCAGCCCGTGCTCGTCGGCGAACTCCCGCAGCTCCGGGCCGCGCTTCATGGTGCCGTCGTCGTTGACCACCTCGACCAGCACGCCGGCCGGGGTCAGCCCGGCCATCCGGGCCAGGTCGACCGCCGCCTCGGTGTGGCCGCGCCGCACCAGCACGCCGCCCTCGCGGTAGCGCAGCGGGAACACGTGACCGGGCCGGGTCACCTCCCACGGCTCGGTCGCGGAGTCGGCGAGGACCCGGGCGGTGTGCGCGCGGTCGGCGGCCGAGATGCCGGTGCTGACGCCGTCGCGGGCGTCGACGGAGATCGTGTACGCCGTGCGCAGCTTGTCCTTGTTGTGGGGCGTCATCAGCGGGATCTCGAGCCGGTCGAGCATCGCGGCCGGCATCGGCACGCAGATCACGCCGCTGGAGTGACGGATCGTGAACGCCATCAGCTCCGGGGTCGCCTTGCTGGCGGCGAAGATGATGTCGCCCTCGTTCTCGCGGTTCTCGTCGTCGACGACGACCACGGCCTTGCCGGCGGCGATGTCGGCGATCGCCCGCTCGATGCTGTCGAGCCTGATGCTGGTCATGACAGGTCCGGTCTCGGTGCGGTGGTCGAGCTTGTCACCGATCGTTCTCGACGTGCTTGGCGATGACGTCGGCCTCGAGGTTCACCCGTCGCCGGGCTGCCGGAAGCCCAGGGTGGTGCGGGCGAGGGTCTCGGGGATCAGGGAGACGGTGAACCCGTCGGCGAGGACGTCGACCACGGTCAGCGAGATGCCGTCGACGGTGATCGAGCCCTTCGGCACCAGGTAGCGCAGCAGGTCGGCGGGCAGCCACCACCTCGACCAGCTCCCAGTGCTCGCTGAGGGGTACGGCGCCGTACCGCGCCGGTGCCGTCGACGTGGCCCTGCACGATGTGCCCGCCGAGCCGGGTGGTCGGCGTGACCGCGCGCTCGAGGTTCACCCGGTCGCCCGGCGTCAGGTCGCCGACGGCCGTCTTGTCCAGCGTCTCGCGCATCACGTCGGCGGTGAACGAGGTCGGTCGGCCGGTGGTCGAGACCGTCGGCGACGGTGAGGCAGCAGCCGTTGACCGAGACCGAGTCGCCGAGCGCGGCGTCCTCGAGGACGGCGGTCGCGGCGATGGTGAGCCGGACCGCGTCGCCCTGGTCCTCGACCGCGGCGACGGTGCCGAGCTCCTCGACGATGCCGGTGAACATCTCAGCGCCCTCCCTGGGGTGGTCATCGTGATCCGGACGTTGGCCTCGGCGCCGGTGCCGACCGTGGTCACGTCGGTGACCAGCAGGTCGATCGCGTCGCCGATCGTGGTGATCCCGAGGTCGGCGACCGCGGCGGTGCCGGCCCCGAGCAGCTTCGGCGCCACGTAGACGACCACCTCGTCGACCAGGCCCGCCTGCAGGAACGCCGCCGCGAGCTGCGGGCCGCCCTCGAGGAAGACGTGCTGCCGGTCACGCGCGAACAGCTCGGCCAGTGCCTTCTCGGGGTCTCGGGTGCGAAGCTGGAGCGTCTCCGCCCGGTCGTTGAAGACCCGCTTGCCGTCGGGCAGGTCGCGCTCCCCCATCACGCACGCGGAGCGGCTGGTGCGGCATCGGCTCGTCGTACTCGTCGCGCACGGTGAGCTCCGGGTCGTCCACCGCCACGGTGTTGGTGCCGACCAGCATCACGTCGCACTGCGCGCGCAGCCGGTGCGAGTCGACCCGGGCGGCACGCGAGCTCACCCAGCGGCTGCTGCCGTCGGCGGCGGCGCTGCGCCCGTCGAGCGTGGTCGCGAACTTCCAGGTCACGAACGGCCGGCCGTGGTCCATCGCGAACGTCCACGCCCGGTTCAGGTCGCGCGCCTCGTCGCAGCAGCAGCCCCTCGGCGACGTCGGCGCCCGGCCGCACGCAGGGTCGCGGCTCCGCCGGACGCGACCGGGTTGCGGTCGGGCTGCGCGATACACCACGCGCGCTGACGCCGGCGTCGAGCAGCGCCTGTGCACAGGGACCGGTGCGGCCGGTGTGGTTGCAGGGCTCGAGCGTGACCACCGCGGTGGCACCCCGGGCGTCGTCGCCGGCGTTCGCGAGGGCCACCGCTTCGGCATGCGGGGTGCCGGCGCCCCGGTGGTAGCCCTCGGCGACCTCGGAGCCGTCCGGCGCGAGCAGCACGCAGCCGACGCGCGGGTTGGGGCCGAGCGGCACCCCGGCTGTGCGCGCGATCTCGAGGGCACGCCGCATGGCGCGCGTCTCGACGGCGGAGAACATCGGTGCCCCTCTCGGTCCGGCTCACGAACACCGGGGCTCGACGTACGGCTTCGCCCGCCCGCTGAGGGGTGCGACCACCGCGCGTGCGACTTCCCATCCGGACTCTGACCGTCGGTCCAGGAGTTCCACCTGGTCAACCGGCCACTGGCTGTGACCGGGTCGCGGACTGTGACCGCCGGCTCGGAATTTCACCGACCCCAGTTGCACGCGAGCGTTAGCTCGTCGTCCCCAAGGATGCCACGCACGCGGCCGGTCCGGGAGGTGACCCCGGCCACAGCGCGCTCAGGCCGGGTGCGGCCTTGAGGGCGAGGGCGCGCAGCTCCTCGACCATCGCGTCGGGGTCGTCCGCGGAGTACACGGCCGAGCCCGCGACGAACACGTCGGCGCCGGCAGCGGCCGCCCGCTCGATGGTCTCCGGCGACACCCCGCCGTCGACCTGCAGCCACACGTCGAGCCCGTGCTTGTCGGCCAGCTCACGCGCGCGGGTGATCTTGGGCAGGCAGAGGTCGAGGAACTTCTGGCCGCCGAACCCGGGCTCCACGGTCATCACCAGCAGCATGTCGAGCTCGCGGAGCAGGTCCTCGTACGGGTCGACCGGCGTGGCCGGCTTGAGCGCCATCCCGGCCCGCGCACCCTGGGAGCGCAGCTCGCGCGCGAGCCGGACCGGCGCCGCTGCGGCCTCGACGTGGAAGGTGACGCTGGCGCCACCGGCCTCGACGTACGCCGGCGCCCAGCGGTCGGGGTCGTCGATCATGAGGTGGATGTCGAGCGGCTGCTCGGTCGCCCTGGCTCAGCGCCTCGACCATGGTCGGGCCGAGGGTCAGGTTCGGCACGAAGTGGTTGTCCATGACGTCGACGTGCACCATGTCGGCGCTCGGGATGCGGCCCACCTCGGCGGCGAGGTTGCCGAAGTCGGCGTTGAGGATGCTCGGAGTGATCTGGATGCCCATGACGGCAGGACTCTAGCCGTCGAGCAGGCTCGCGTCGTACGCCGCAGTGCGGTCGGTGTCGGCGTCGCCGGTGTTGACCACGCCGGCCGGCTCGATCAGCATCGCGCTCACGTCGCCCTCCGCGATCGGGCAGTGCTCGACCCCGCGCGGGACGACGTACAGCTGTCCGGGACCGAGGGTGACGTCGCCGTTCCGGAGCTGGATGGTGAGTGACCCCTCGACCACGAGGAACAGCTCGTCGGTGTCGGCATGCGTGTGCCACACGAACTCGCCCTTGAGCTTGACCAGCTTGATCTCGTAGTCGTTGAGCCGGGCGACCACCTTGGGTGACCAGTGCTCCGAGAACAGCGCGAGCTTCTGCTGGATGTCGACGACGGTGGTCATGGGGTCGAGCGTAGGGCGGTCGTGGGGAGCGCGGGTTCACCACGGTATGCCGGGATAACCACGGCAGAACGGACATCCGGGCCGCGAGGCGTGCCGGTTCCCACGACGTACCCGCGCTTCCCACGAGCTGCTCATCGTGGGAGGCGCAGGTTCGGCTGCATACCGTGGTGAAACCCCCGCCCGGCGCCCGCCCGAGCCCACCAACCCGCCACCTCACAGATCCCAGGCCACCAGCCGCCCGGGCCGGCGCGCAGGTTCGTCCCGGTTCAGGACTTTCGCAGAAGAGCCAGGAACATCGCGTCGGTGGCGTGCCGGTGCGGCCACAGCTGCACGGCCTCCGGCAGGCCCACGCACGTGGCGTCCTCGGCCTCCGGGAGCAGCGGTCCCGCGTCCTCGAGCCGGACGTCGTCGCGCCCGGCGAGCGTCGCCCGCACGACGTCGACGGTCTCCGCGACCACCGGGGAGCAGGTCGCGTAGAGCACCACTCCCCCGGGCCGGGTGGCGTCGAGGGCCGAGTCGAGGAGCGCGCGCTGGAGCGGCACCAGCTCGGCGAGATCCTCGGGACGGCGCCGCCAGCGCGACTCGGGACGGCGCCGGAGGGCACCGAGACCGGAGCACGGCGCGTCCACCAGCACCCGGTCGAAGCCGCGGTCGGCCCAGGCCGGCCGGGTGCCGTCCGCCGCGACCACGCCGGCCACGCCCGCGGTGGTCGCCCGCAGCGCCTGGCGCACCAGCTGCGCCCGGTGCGGCTGCCGCTCGGCGGCCAGCACCCGGGCACCACGTTCCGCCGCCAGCGCGGCGAGGAGCGCCGCCTTGCCGCCCGGGCCCGCGCACAGGTCGAGCCAGCGCTCGTCGGTGCCGTCCACCCCGGCACGCGTGAGGGCGAGCGCGACCAGCTGCGACCCGGCGTCCTGCACGCCGGCCCGTCCGTCGCGCACGGCGGGCACCTCGCCGGGGTCGCCGCCGTCGAGGGTCACCCCGAGCGGGCTCAGCGTCGGCCTCCCCCCGAGCTCGGCGACGGTGGACAGCCCGGGCCGGGCGACCAGGGTCACCCGTGGCCGCTCGTTGTCCGCGGCGAGCAGCGCGTCGAGCTCGCCGGGCCGGCCCAGCGCCGCCGCGAGCGCCTCGACCACCCAGCGCGGGTGGGACGTGGCCACGGCAAGGTGCCCGGTCGGGTCGGCGGTCGGGTCGGGGGCCACCCGTCGCACCCAGCCGTCGAGGTCGTGCGCGGACACCCTGCGCAGGATCGCGTTGACGAAGCCGGCCGGCCGGTGCCCGACCCGGTGCCGCACCAGGTCGACGGTGGTGGCGACCGCGGCGTGGCCGGGCACGCGCATCGCCAGCAGCTGGTGGGCGCCGAGCCGCAGCGCGTCGAGCACCGGCGGGTCGACGGCGCGGTTGGCCAGCGACGCGACGATCGGCGTCGTACGTGCCCTGGCCGCGGAGCGTGCCGCCGACCAGCTCGGTCGTCAGCGCCGCGTCACGACCGCTCAGCCCGCGCTCGCGGAGCACCTGCGGCAGCACCAGGTTGGCGTAGGCGTCGTCCGCGGACACGGCCCGCAGCACGTCGTACGCCGCCAGCCGGGGCTGGTCGCGGAAGCGCGCGGTCAGTCGCCAAGGTGCTCCCTGACCAGCCGCGCGGGCGCCACGGCCGCCCAGGCCTCGGTGATCACCTCGGCCAGCTCGACGCGGCTGATCTCGCCGAGCCGGGACTGCTGCACGAGCACGGCGTTGTAGCCGTCGAAGTGGGGGATCGTGAAGAACGGGCCGTCGCTCTCCACCAGCGCCAGCTTGGCCGCCTCGTCGGGCACGCTGATCACCAGCAGGTCGCGGATAGGGCTCGCCGGTCGCCGGGTCGACGACGTTCTTCTGCGGGGCGCGGTGCAGCACGAACCCGCGGCCCTTCCTGCCGGTGGGCACCTTCCAGGTCGGCCGGTCGCCCCACGAGGTGCCGAGCTCGGTCTCCGGCAGGGCGCCGCAGATCGCGTCGACGTCGGCCGGGCGTCGCGCGCTCCATCAGCCGAGCTCCCACCGGCTCGTCCGCGTCGAGCCGGAGCCCGCGGGCCCAGTCGGCGGCCGGCATCTCCTTGCGCCCGTGGGCACGCACCAGTCCGAGCCGCACCGGGTCGGTGGCGGTGCCGACGTGCACGCTGTTCTTCGCGATGGCGAGCGCGCCGGGGTCGAGGTGGCTCGTGGTCCGGGTCGGGGCGCACGGGTCCGAGCTTGATCCGTTCGCCGTCGTACGTCGACCACGCGCCGGGTGCCGGGGTGCACGCGCGCACCCGCCGGTCCACCGCCACCGCCGGCTCGGACCAGTCGACCCGGGCGTCGTCGACGGTGATCTTCGGCGCGAGGCTGATCCCGTCGCGCGGCTGGTCGCGTTCCTCCAGCGAGCCGTCCTCGATGCCGTCGAGGGTCTCCACGAGCAGCCCGGCACCACCCTCGGCGAGCCGCGCCAGCAGGTCACCCGCGGTGTCGGTCGGGCGGATGGTCTGGGTCATCAGGCCGTAGGTCGGTCCGGCGTCGAGCTCGCTTGACGATCCGGAACGTGGTGGCACCGGTCACCTCGTCGCCCGCCCAGATCGCGTGCTGCACCGGCGCCGCGCCGCGCCAGGCGGGCAGCACCGAGAAGTGCAGGTTGACCCAGCCCTGCGCCGGGATGCCAGGGCCGACTGCGGCAGCAGCGCGCCGTACGCCACCACCGGCAGCAGTCCGGCTCCAGCGCGGCGCAGCGCCGCCTGGAACTCCGGTTCGCGGGGGTGCGCCGGCTTGAGCACCGGCACGCCGAGCTCCTCGGCGCGCAGCGCCGACCGGCGAGGCCACCAGCCGGCGGCCGCGGCCCGCGGGCGCGTCGGGCCGGGTGACGACGCCGACCAGGTCGTGCGCGGACGCGGCGACCGCCTCGAGGGCGGGGAGCGCCACCTCGGGCGTGCCCGCGAAGACGACCCTCACAGGCCGAGCCCGCGGGTCGCGTGCGGGGAGAACTTCACCGACCGGTGCCGGCTCGCCGAACCACTCGGACTCGCGGACGATCCGCATCGCCTCGCTTGCCGCGCCTCGCGGTCGAGCCGGTCGAGGAAGAGGATCCCGTCGAGGTGGTCGGTCTCGTGCTGGATCGCGCGGGCCAGGCAGCTCGGAGCCCTCGATCGTGACCGGTTCGCCGTGCATGTCGAACCCGCGGGCGACGACGTGGAGCGCGCGCTTGCAGTCGATGCTCAGGCCGGGCAGCGACAGGCAGCCCTCGGGTCCGTCCTGGATCTCCTCGGACAGGGTCAGGTCGGGATTGACCAGGTGTCCCAGCTCGCCGTCGACGTGCCAGGTGAACACCCGCAGGCCGACGCCGATCTGCGGGGCCGCGAGCCCGGCGCCCGGTGCGTCGAGCATGGTCTCGGTGAGGTCGGCGACGAGCGTGCGGATCTCCTTGTCGAAGTCGACGCACCGGGGCGGCCGCCGTGCGCAGCACCGGGTCGCCGAAGAGCCGGATCGGCTGGACGGACATGCGGGACCTTCTCGTCGGAGGGGTGGGCGCCCCCGAGTCTAGGGCGGCGCTCAGCCGAGCCGGATCGGGTCGACCTCGACCCGCACGTGGGGCTGCTTGCGGGCCGAGCGGCCGCGCTGCAGGTCGGCCAGCGCCGCGGAGAGCGCCGGTCCCTCGGCGCGCGGCACCCGGAGCACCAGCCGGGCCAGGTCGTCGTCGCTGCCCCGGTCGATCCCCTCGTGGGGCAGCGGCACCGGTCCGAGCACCTCCGCGGCCGGCGGGAGGCCCAGCGCGGCCTCGACCTCCTCCAGCACCGCCGGGCTCGCGGTCAGGGTGGCCACCCGGGACGCGGGCGGCAGGTGCGCCGAGAGCCGCTCGGCGATCAGCCGCTCGGCGTAGCCGCCCGGGTCCCACCGGACCAGCGCCTGCACGCCGGCCGCTCCCGGGTCGCCGACCACGACCACGCGGCCGCCGTCGGGCACCGGGCGCACCAGCGCGGCGGCGTTGCTCCAGCGGCGCACCGCCTCCTCGTCGGCGCGGAGGTCGGAGCGGGCCAGCAGCAGCCAGGTGTCGAGCAGCGCCACCGTCGCGTAGCCGCCGTCGGCGACCGGCTCCGCGCCCGGTGTCGCGACCACGATCGCCGGCTCCGCGCCGACCCGCGGGAGCACCCGGTCGCCGGACGACGTGCGGACCGGCGTGCCGGGGAACGCCCGCCCCAGCTCCTCGGCCGTGCGCCGGTCGCCGAGCACCGGCGCGCGCAGCCCGTGGCCCCCGCACTCGGGGCAGGTCCAGCCGGGGGCGTCGGTGCCGCACCAGGCGCAGGACGGCACCGCGCCGGAGGACGTGATCCGCAGCGGCCCGTGGCACACCGCGCACGCGGCCGGCGTGCGGCAGCGGTCGCAGGCCAGCCGGGTCGCGTAGCCCGCCCGCGGGGTCTGCACCAGCACCGGCCCGGACCTGAGCCCGGCCGCGATCGCCTGGTGCGCCTCCTGCGGCAGCCGGCTGCTGCGCGCCAGCGGGTCGCGCTGGAGGTCGAAGTCGGTCGCGCCGGACACCGACACCGCCACCCGGGACCGAACGGTGTCGCGGGGGCCGACCACCTCCCGCGCCCAGCCGGTGCGGAGCAGGTACTGCGCCTCGGCGCTCCGGGCATGACCCGCCCACGATGGCCGCGCACCCGGTCTGCCGAGCGCGCAGGAGCAGCACGTCGCGGGTGTGGCAGTAGGGCGCACGGGGCTCGGCGTAGAGGTCGTCGCCGTCGTCCCACACCGCGACCAGGCCGATCTCGCGCAGCGGCGCGAACGCCGCGGCGCGGGTGCCGATCACGATCCGGGCCGCTCCGCGCTCGACCGCCAGGAACGCCGCGTAGCGCTTCGCCGGCCCGGCGTCGGCGGTCAGCACGACGTGGTGCCCGCCGCCGACCAGCGCCGTCAGCGCGTCGTCGAGCCGGGTCACGTCGCGGTGGTCGGGCACGCACAGCAGGGCGCCGCGGCCGGACCGCGCGGTGGCGACGGCGGCCTCGGCGAGCAGGAGCGCCCAGTCGTCACCCGGCAGGCAGGACCAGACCGCGCGTGGCGACCCGCCCGCGGCCAGGGCGTCCAGCAGCGCCGCTCCCCCGTCGTACGGCGCCCAGCGGGTGAGGTCGGCGGCGGGCAGGCCGGGAGCGGGCGGGCTCGGCTTCTTCTCGGTGGTGGCGTGGCGGGGCGGGACCGCGAGCCGGAGCACGTCGGACCGGGTGCCGGCCCAGCGGGCGGCGATCTCGCCGGTGAGCGCGGCGATCTCGGGCGTGAGCACCGGCTCGGGGCTCACCACGCGGCGCAGCGGCATCAGCCGGCCCGGATGGGCGGACTCGGTGGCGCGGGCGAGCACGAACCCGTCGACGTCCTGCCCGGCGAACCGCACCTTCACCCGGGCGCCCGGCACCGCGTCGTCGGCCATCGTGTCGGGCACCAGGTAGTCGAACGGGCGGTCGAGGTGCGCCAGCGGCACGTCGACCAGCACCTGCGCGACCGGGTCGACCTCGGCCGGCCGGACCGGCGGCTTCTCCTTCGGCGGCTTCGCGCGGCGCGCCTCGGCACGGGCCAGCCCGGGCAGCGAGAGCTGCTCCTGCCCCTCGTGCGGGGCGGCGTCGGGCTCGGTCACGGCACCGATCCAACCAGCCGGTGCCGACGCGGGCACGGCCCGGAGGCCTCCCTGTGGACAAGCGGGAGGCCGGTCGACTCAGCCGGGGACCATCTCGGTGGTGATCGCCCAGCGCTCGTGGTCGCGCCAGGCGCCGTCGATGTAGAGGAAGTCCGGCGAGAAGCCCTCCAGCCGGAAGCCGTGCCGCTTCACCAGCGCGATCGAGCGGGCGTTGCCGGGCTGCACGTTGGCCTCGAGCCGGTGCAGCCCGAGCGGGCCGAAGGCGTAGCGGACGACGGTGTCGAGCGCGTCGCCCATCAGTCCCTTCCCGGCGGCGTGGGCGAACGCCCAGTAGCCGAGCGCGGCGCAGCTGGAAGGCGCCGTGCACGATGTTGCTGATGTTCAGCGAACCGGCGATCCGGTCGTCGGCGAGGTCGCAGAACACCAGACCGATCTTGGCCGGGTTGTCCGTGACCCGGTCGACGTACGCCGCGAACGCCTCGGCGTCCTGCGGCGCGCTGACCCACGGGTGGTGCAGGTCGCGGCTGGCGACCGACGCGGCCACGAACTCGGCGGCGTCGGCGTGCGTCACCGGCGCGGAGGTAGGTGCGGCTGCCCTCGGCGAGACGGTCGGTCACCCGCCGCACGCTAGCCGAGGTCGTGGCTCGAGTGCGACGCTGAAGGACCGTCGTCTGCTGGACAGGGAGCAGGGATGAGCACGATCAGGATCGAGCAGGTCGTCGCGGCCGCCTCCTCAGCGGGTGTGGGCCGCCTGGACCACGTCCGCGGGCCTCGCGGCCTGGTGGTGGCCACACCTCCCGGACACGGCGTACGCCGTGGACGCGCGACGAGGCGGCCAGTACCGGATCAGCTCCGTCCAGGCGGGCATCGGCGTGCGCGGGACGTTCGAACGGGTCGACGAGCCTCGGGAGCTGGTCTTCTCGTGGGTGTGGCTCACCGGGAGCGAGGAGGAGCCCGAGGACCGCGTCACGGTCGGGTTCGCCGACCTGGGGAACGACACGACCCGGGTCGTGGTCGCTCACGAGATGCGCAGCGGCGGCTCGGGCGAGGACTACCGGCAGGGCTGGAGCGACGTGCTGGCACGACTGGGCGACCTGGTCGGAGCCCCTCGTTAGCCTCGGCCGCCGCCGAGCACCTGGGTGATCTCCTGCCGGTCGCCATCCGCGACGACGTGCGCGTAGGCGCCGTTGACCAGCGGCAGGGACGGCTGCACGTGGCCGCACTCGACGTCGAGCACGACCGGGATCCCGAGGCCGCCGAGCGCGTCGGCGACCGCCTCGTGCTGGGTCAGCCCGTCGGCGTCCGGAGCCGGGGTGCGCCCGACGAGCACGGCCCGGGCGTGCTCGAACCAGCCGGCCAGCCGCATCCCGTGCAGCGCGCGGCCGATCGTGTAGGCGTCGTCCTCGCAGGCCTCGAGGTAGACCACCAGCCCCTCGTCGGCGTGCGCGGCGCCGAAGCCGGCGACGTCGCCGTACGGCGTGCCCGCCAGCGGCGAGATGGTCTCGATGCAGCCGCCGACCAGGCGTCCGGTCACGTCGACGCCGCCGCCGTCTCCCGCGCCGTCCAGGACGGTCCAGCGGCCGGCGTCGGGCAGCGTCATGTGGCTGACGCCGGGGTCGTGCTGGTAGTCGTCCCATCCCTCGGCGCGGTGCCGCCCGGGGCTGCGCTGGGTGAACGGCGCGGTCGCGGCGGCGACGTCGGTCCAGTGCAGGAGTCCGTCGGGCGGGAGGTACGGCGTGTCCATCAGGTTGGTCCCGTGCAGGGTCGCCCAGCCCAGCCGGAGCGTCAGCGGCAGCAGCACGCGTGCTGGTGTCGCTGAACCCGACCAGCCAGGTCGGCTCCGCCGCGGCCAGGGCGTCCCAGTCGAGCTGGTCGAGGATGTCGATCGCGAGCACGCCGCCCCACGGCGGGACCACCGCCGCGATCGCCGGGTCGGCCAGCATCGCGGTCAGCTCGGCGGCTCGCTGCTCCTTGGGCGCCGAGGTGGGACCGGTGCCGTCCATGCAGTCGCCGACCACCACGTCGTACCCGCGGGCACGGAGCGCCTCGATCCCCGCCCGCAGCCGTGGCAGGAGGGGCTTGTCCACACCGCTGGACGGGGACGTGACCCCGATCCGGTCGCCGGGGCGCAGCGGCCGCGGGAAGACCACGCTCACGGCAGGACGACCTGCCCGATCGGTCCGGGGTTCCAGGCGATCTCCCACCGGAACCCGTCGGGGTCGCCGAAGTAGCCGGTGTAGCCGCCCCAGTCGCGCTCCACGCCGTCGATCACCGGGTCGGCGCCCGCGGCCCGCGCCGTCGCGAGCACCTCGTCGACCTCCTCGCGGGAGGGCACGTTGTGCGCGAGCGTCAGCGGGACCACGCCCTCACCGCGCCGGATGGTCCCGACCTCCGCCTCGAACCCGCTCTCCGACCACAGCGAGAGCACGAGGTGCTCCCCGGCCTTGATCATCAGCACCTCCCCCGGCACGTCGAGCGCCGGCTCCCAGCCGAGCCCGTCGACGTAGAACCGCCGGGTCGCGTCGAGGTCGGCCACGGCGAGGGTCACGAAGCTGATCCGCTGGTCCATGGGAGTGAGCCTGTCGGGTGGGTGGGGTGGCGGCGTGAATTCCCAAGGTATCGAGGTTTCTTCGCGGACCTCCCAATGAGATCTGGCACTCCCAGCGGCGTGCACGCCACTGGAAGTGCCAGAAAACGTCGATACCTTGGGAATTCGACGCGGCCGAAGCCTCAGACGCCGGCAGCCTTCTTCAGCTCGTCGACCCGGTTGGTCTGCTCCCAGGTGAACTCCGGGAGCTCCCGGCCGAAGTGGCCGTACGCCGCGGTCTTGGCGTAGATCGGGCGGAGCAGGTCGAGGTCCTGGATGATCGCGGCCGGGCGGAGGTCGAACACCTCGAGCACGGCCTTCTGGATCGTGTCGACGGGGACGCTCTCGGTGCCGAACGTGGTCACGAACACACCCACGGGCTGAGCCTTGCCGATCGCGTAGGCGACCTGCACCTCGGCCCGGCGGGCGAGGCCGGCGGCGACGATGTTCTTCGCCACCCAGCGCATCGCGTAGGCCGCGGAGCGGTCGACCTTCGACGGGTCCTTGCCGGAGAACGCGCCGCCGCCGTGGCGGGCCATGCCGCCGTAGGTGTCGACGATGATCTTGCGACCGGTCAGGCCGGCGTCGCCCATCGGGCCGCCGACCACGAACTTGCCGGTGGGGTTCACCAGCAGCCGGTAGCCCTCGGACTCGATGTCGAAGTCGGCGAGCACCGGGTCGATGACGTGCTTCTGGATGTCGGGGTGCAGCTGGGTGTCGAGGTCGACGCCCTCGGCGTGCTGCGTGGACAGCACCACGGTGTCGACGCGGAGGGCGCGGTCGTCGTCGTCGTACTCGATGGTGACCTGGGTCTTGCCGTCGGGACGCAGGTAGTCGAGCGTGCCGTTCTTGCGCACCTCGGTCAGCTTCTCCGCGAGCCGGTGGGCCAGCGTGATCGGCAGCGGCATCAGCTCGGGGGTGTCGTCGCAGGCGTAGCCGAACATCAGGCCCTGGTCGCCGGCGCCCTGCTTGTCCATGGCGTCGACCGAGCCGGTGCGGCTCTCGTGCCCGGAGTCCACGCCCTGGGCGATGTCGCCGGACTGGCCGCCGATCGCGACCATCACGCCGCAGGAATGACCGTCGAAGCCCTTCTCGGAGGAGTCGTAGCCGATCGACGAGGATCCGGTCACGGACCTTCTGCTTGATGTCGACGTAGCCGGTGGTCGAGACCTCGCCGGCGACGACCACGAGGCCGGTCGTCAGCAGCGTCTCGACCGCGACCCGGCTCTGCGGGTCCTGCTCGATCATGGCGTCGAGCACCGAGTCACTGATCTGGTCGGCGATCTTGTCCGGGTGCCCCTCGGTCACGGACTCCGAGGTGAACAGGCGTCCAGCCACAAACTTCTCCCTTGTACGTGGTCGACCGGATCGGTCGGGTTCGAGAGAGAACGTTATCCCGAGCGTCTCCGCCCGCGGACAACGGTCTCAGGACGGGCTCTGCCCGAGTGGTACGTCGAGCAGCGCGGCCACCTGGTCCCACACGACGTGGGCCAGGGACTCCTTCGAGCCGCGCGGGACGGGGACCGCCTCGCCGCTCGCGGAGAGCACCACCGCCTCGTTGTCGGGGCTGCCGAACACGGCGCCACCGCCGACGTCGTTGACCACCAGCAGGTCGCAGCCCTTGCGGGCCAGCTTGGCCCGGGCGTGGTCGAGGACGGAGCCGTTGTCGTCGCCGGTCTCGGCCGCGAAACCGACCACGACCTGGGCGTCCCCGCGGGCGTCGCGGTCGCGGACCAGCCCGGCCAGGATGTCGGGCGTCTCGGCCAGCTCGATCGTCGGCGTCGTGCCGTCGCCGGACTTCTTGATCTTCGAACCGGACTCGGTGAGCGGACGGAAGTCGGCGGGCGCCGCGGCCATCACGACCGCGTCGGCGCCGGACGACGCGGCGATCACCTCGCGCTGCAGCTCCTCGGTGGTCTCGACGTGGACCACCTTGACCCCGGCCGGGTCGGCCAGGCCCACGTTGGCGGCGACCAACGTGACCTCGGCCCCGCGGGCGGCGGCGGTGCGGGCCAGCGCGAAGCCCTGGCGACCCGACGAGCGGTTGCCGAGGAACCGCACCGGGTCGAGGTACTCGCGGGTGCCGCCGGCCGACACCACGACCCGGCGGCCGGCCAGGTCGCGCGTGCTCGCCGTACGACGGGCGAGCAGGTCGACGGCCACGGCGTAGATCTCCCCCGGCTCCGGCAGCCGGCCCTTGCCCGAGTCGGCGCCGGTGAGCCGGCCCTCGGCGGGCTCGACCACGTGCGACCCGCGCTCGCGGAGCGTGGCCACGTTGGCCTGCGTCGCGGGGTGCTCCCACATCTCGGTGTGCATGGCGGGGGCGAACACGACCGGGCAGCGCGCGGTCAGCAGCGTGTTGGTGAGCAGGTCGTCGGCGAGGCCGTGCGCGGCCTTCGCCAGCAGGTCGGCCGTCGCCGGAGCGACCACGACCAGGTCGGCGCTCTGCCCGATCCGGACGTGGGGCACCTCGTGGACGTCGGTCCACACGTCGGTGGCGACCGGCCTGCCGGACAGGGCCGCCCAGGTCGGGGCGCCGACGAACGCGAGCGCGGACGCGGTCGGCACGACGGTCACGTCGTGGCCGGACTCGGTGAGCCGACGCAGCAGCTCACAGGCCTTGTACGCAGCGATCCCGCCACTCACGCCGAGGACGACGTGGGGACGGGATCGAGACGTGGTGGCCCCGTGGGTCACTCGGAGGCCGACTCCTCGGCCGCGGCCGCCTCGGCCTCGGGGTCGAACTCCTCGCAGGTGAGCATGTCCTCGTTGATCTCGCGGAGCGCGATCGAGAGCGGCTTCTCCTGGACGTGGGTGTCGACGAGCGGGCCGACGTACTCCAGCAGGCCCTCGCCGAGCTGGGAGTAGTAGGCGTTGATCTGCCGGGCGCGCTTGGCGCTGTAGAGGACCAGCTGGTACTTCGAGTCGGTCTTGGTCAGCAGGTCGTCGATCGGGGGGTTGGTGATTCCCTCGGCAATGGGCAGGGGACCGGGCACGTGTCACGCCTCACATGGGTGCTAGAAGACAGGCAAAGGCTCGCGGAACTACCGCGGGAGCCTCATCAAGGCTACCAACTCTTCGCTCGCAGCGGGAATCTCCCGGTTGACGACGACCGCGTCGAACTCCCGCTCGGCGGCCATCTCCTCCCGTGCGGTCTCCAGTCGGCGCTCCCGCTCGGCCCGGTCCTCGGTGCCCCGGCCGACCAGCCGGCTGACCAGCTCGTCCCACGACGGGGGCGCCAGGAACACGAACAGCGCGCCCGGCATCCGCTCCCGCACCTGCCGCGCGCCCTGCAGGTCGATCTCCAGCAGCGCCGGCCGCCCGGCGGCGAGCGCCTCGTCGACCGGGGCCCGCGGGGTGCCGTAGCGCGCCGCGCGGTGGACCACGGCCCACTCCAGGAGCGCGTCGTCGCCGACCAGCCGGTCGAACTCCTCGTCGCTGACGAAGTGGTAGTGGACGCCGTCGACCTCGCCCGGCCGGCGTGGCCGCGTCGTCGCGGAGACCGAGATCCAGACCTCCGGATGGTGCTCACGGACGTACGCCGCGACGCTGCCCTTGCCGACCGCCGTCGGCCCGGCGAGCACGGTCAGACGCGAAGGTCGTACGTCGTCACTCACCGCGGCCGAACTCGGCGACCAGCGCCTGGGCCTGGTTGGCCCCCAGCCCGCGGACCCGACGGCTGTCGGAGATGTGGAGCCGCTCCATGATCTGCTTCGCGCGCACCTTGCCGACGCCCGGCATCGACTGCAGCAGGTCGAAGACCCGCATCTTGCCGATCACCTCGTTGTGCTGGCCCTCGTCGAGAACCTCGGCGATCGAGGCACCCGAGTGCTTGAGCCGGTTCTTGACCTCTGCGCGCTCCCGGCGCGAGGCGGCGGCCTTGTCGAGCGCAGCCTGGCGTTGCTCGGGAGTCAGCTCCGGGAGGGGCACGACTGGGAGACCTCGATTTCGTCCGGATGCGTCGGCGTCCTGTCTGGGGCCGCTTGGCGCAATCTAGCCATCGGGTGTGGGCGCTGCAACGCGAGTCGTGATCGTGACCTGGAGAATTCCCAAGGTATCGCGGAAAACCTGCGCCTCCAGCGGCGTACATGCCCCTGGATGCGCCAGAAAACCTAGATACCTTGGGAATTCCACCCAACCGCCCAACCACCGCCGCCCAAGCCCTACAGCCCCAGGTTCACCTTGCACACGTCACGCCCCTGGGTCTCGATGCCGGACACGGCGCTGACCACCGGGGCCGAGCTGAGGGTGTCGGCCGCGGCGACGATCGACTGCCGGTCGTCGCCGGTGACGGACGCCGGGATCTTGCCGTCCCGGAACTCCGAGGGCTTCACCCCGGCGTCGTCGGAGCGCGTCCTGGAGGCCTTCGAGCGCGTTGACGAACGTCTGCCACTCGTCGGTGAGGTCGTCCGGCGCCTCGTCGGCGAGGTCGCGGAACACCGGCAGGCCCTGCCAGCAGCGCGTCGCCGCCGGAGGCGTTGATGATCTCGTCGATCCTGGTCCGGTCCTGGCGGAGCGCGTCGCAGTACTTCTCCTCCTGGTCGCCGCACCCGCACAGCGTGGCGACGAGCGCGAGGGTCAGGACGGCGGCGGCGAGACGCCTCACGGACGCTCGTCCAGCAGCGCCGCGAACGACTGCGCGGTCTGCTCGGCCGCGGCACGCAGCCCGGCCGCGGAGGGTCCGGCGCCGAGGATCTCCCGCGAGCTGGCCGGGAGCACCTGCGGCAGCACGCCGGAGAAGATCCGCCGCACGGTCGCCGGGGTGCCGCCCTGGGCGCCGACGCCGGGCACCAGCAGCGGCCCGTTGACGTCGAGGTCCTCGCCGGTCTCGCCGATCGTGGCGCCGACGACGGCGCCGAACGACCCCATCGGCTCCGCGCCCGCGTTGGCCTCGGCCAGCGCGGTGAGCACGCCGCCCGCGACGCTGTGCCCGTCGGCGGTCCGGGCGTGCTGTACCGAGGGCGCCTCCGGGTTGGAGGTCAGGGCGAGCACGAACACCCCGGCGTTGTGCGCGCGCGCCTTCGCGAGCAGCGGGTCGAGGCTGCCGAAGCCGAGGTACGGCGAGGCGGTCACCGCGTCGCAGAACAGCGGGGACCTCGGGTCGAGGTAGGCGTCGGCATACGCCTGCGAGGTGGAGCCGATGTCGCCGCGCTTCACGTCCAGGACGACGAGCGCGCCGGCCTGGTCCGCGGTCTCCACCACCCGCTCCAGCACCGCGATCCCGGCCGACCCGAACCGCTCGAAGAACGCCGACTGCGGCTTCAGCACCGCCACCACCGGCGCCAGCGCCTCGGTGGCGGTGAGCGCGAACCGCTCGAGGCCGGTCACCGAGTCGGTCAGCCCCCAGTCGTCGAGCAGCCCGGGGTGCGGGTCGATCCCGGCGCACAGCGGCCCGCGGTCGTCCATCGCGTCGCGGAGCCGGGCGCCGAACGGTCGGTCGTGCTGCTTCATCGGGCGTCCTTCCCGGAGAGTGCGGGCTCGGTACGACGGGCCAGCGCGCGGTTCATCCTGCCCGGCCAGGTCGGCCCCTGGTAGATGAGGGCCGTGTAGGCCTGCAGCAGGTCGGCACCGGCCGCCAGCCGCTCCACCGCGTCACCGACGGTCGCGATGCCGCCGACGCCGATCAGCGTCGGCTCCTCCCCCATCCGCGACCGGAGCATCCGCAGCACCTCCAGCGAACGGTGCAGCAGCGGCGCACCGGACAGCCCGCCGGCTCCGGCGCGCTCGACCTCGGCGGCCGTGCTGCGCAGCCCGTCACGGCTGATCGTCGTGTTCGTCGCCACGATCCCGTCGAGGCGCTCGGCCACGACCAGGTCGGCGACCGCGAGCACGTCGTCGTCGCTGAGGTCGGGGGCGATCTTCACCAGCAGCGGCACGTGCCGGTCGGTGGCGAGCAGCGCCTCCCGTCGTACGGCGGCCAGCAGCGGCTGGAGCTTCTCCACCGCCTGGAGGTCGCGCAGCCCGGGGGTGTTCGGCGAGCTCACGTTGACCACCAGGTAGTCGGCGTGCGGCGCCAGCAGCCGGGTGCTCAGCCGGTAGTCGTCGACCGCCTCGGTCCTCGGGCACCACCTTCGTCTTCCCGATGTTGACGCCCACGACGACGCCCGTGCGGCGCCGGCGAGGCGAGCCGCTCGGCGACCACCTCGGCGCCGTCGTTGTTGAAGCCCATCCGGTTCACGATCGCCCGGTCGGTGGGCAGCCGGAACAGCCGTGGCCGCGGGTTGCCCGGCTGCGGCCGGCCGGTGACCGTGCCGACCTCGACGAAGCCGAATCCCGAGCGCCGCCAGCGCGTCGATCCCGACCGCGTTCTTGTCGAAGCCGGCCGCCAGCCCGAGCACGCCGGGGAAGCGCAGCCCCATCCGCTCGACCGGCTCGCCAGCCCGACGTCCCAGCGTGTGCCGGGCGACCGGACGGCCGGCCCGGATCGCCCGGAAGCCGGCGTGGTGCGCGCGCTCGGCGTCGGTGCGGGTCGCCAGGTGGTCGAACAGGAAGCGGTACGGCGCCGTCATCGCCGGGCCCAGTCCTGCAACGAGCGCACCCCGACGTCCCCGGCGCGGAGCGCCTCGATGCCCTGCACCGCGGCGCCCAGACCCTGCACGGTCGTGATGCACGGGATGTTCGCGAGCACGGCGGCGGTGCGGATCTCGTAGCCGTCGATGCGCGCCGCGCCGCCCTTGGTCGCGCCGTTCGGCGTGTTGATCACGAGGTCGATCTCGCCGGCCAGGATCAGCTGCACCGTGGTCGGCTCGCCGTTGGGGCCCTCGCCCTCGAAGTGCTTGCGCACCACGGTGGCCTTGATCCCGTTGCGCCGCAGCACCTCCGCCGTGCCCTGGGTGGCGAGGACCTCGAAGCCGCGGTCGGCGAGCACCTTGATCGGGAAGATCATGGTGCGCTTGTCGCGGTTGGCCATGCTGACGAACACCCGGCCGCTGGTCGGCAGCGAGCCGAACGCCGCGGTCTGCGCCTTGGCGAAGGCGCTGCCGAAGTCGGCGTCGAAGCCCATCACCTCACCGGTGGACTTCATCTCCGGGCCGAGCACCGTGTCGACGTGGCTGCCGTCGGGGAGCCGGAACCGGTTGAACGGCATCACCGCCTCCTTGACCGCGATCGGCGCGTCACCCGGGAGGTCGCCGCCGTCGCGGCCCTCGGGCAGCACACCGGCCGCACGCAGCGACGCGATCGACTCCCCCATCATCACCCGCGCGGCTGCCTTCGCCAGCGGTGTCGCGGTCGCCTTGGAGACGAACGGCACCGTGCGGCTGGCCCGCGGGTTGGCCTCGAGCACGTAGAGCACGTCGGAGCCCAGCGCGTACTGGATGTTGAGCAGTCCGCGCACCCCCACCCCACGCGCGATCGCCAGCGTGGCCTCGCGGATCCGCTCGATCTCCGCCGCACCCAACGTGATCGGCGGCAGCGCGCACGACGAGTCGCCGGAGTGGATGCCGGCCTCCTCGATGTGCTCCATCACGCCGCCGAGGAACAGGTCCTCGCCGTCGAAGATCGCGTCGACGTCGATCTCGACCGCGTCGTCGATGAACCGGTCGACCAGCACCGGCCGGTCGGGGCTGATCTCGGTCGCCGCCGCGATGTACGACGACAGCGCGTCGTCGTCGTACACGATCTGCATGCCGCGCCCACCGAGCACGTAGGACGGGCGCACCAGCACCGGGTAGCCGATCTCGGCCGCGATCGCCTGCGCCTGCGGGAACGAGGTCGCCATCCCGTGCTTCGGTGCGGTCAGCCCGGCCTCGGCCAGCACCCGGCCGAACGCGCCCCGCTCCTCCGCCAGGTGGATCGCCGCCGGCGACGTGCCCACGATCGGCACCCCGGCGTCCTCGAGCCCCTGGGCCAGGCCGAGCGGCGTCTGGCCGCCGAGCTGGCAGATCACGCCGGCGACCGGGCCCGCGGCCCGCTCGGCGTGCACGATCTCGAGCACGTCCTCCAGCGTCAGCGGCTCGAAGTACAGCCGGTCGGAGGTGTCGTAGTCGGTCGAGACCGTCTCCGGGTTGCAGTTGACCATGATCGTCTCGTAGCCCGCCCCGCCCGGGCCGGACCCGAGCGCCAGCGACGCGTGCACGCACGAGTAGTCGAACTCGATGCCCTGGCCGATCCGGTTCGGACCGGAGCCGAGGATGATCACCGCCTCCTTGTCCCGCGGTGCCACCTCGGTCTCCTCGTCGTACGACGAGTAGTGGTACGGCGTGGTCGCGGCGAACTCGGCCGCGCAGGTGTCGACCGTCTTGTAGACCGGGCGCACCCCGAGCGCGTGCCGGACGCCCGCGCACGACCGCCTCCGGCATGTCGCGCATCCGGCCGAGCTGGGCGTCGGAGAACCCGTGCCGCTTGGCGTGCCGCAGCAGCCCGGGCGTCAGCTCGGGGGCGTCGATCACGGCGACCGCGATCTCGTTGACGAGCATCAGCTGGTCGACGAACCAGGGGTCGATCTTCGTCGCGTCGAAGACCTCCTCGGCCGTGGCGCCGGCCCGCAGCGCGTCCATCACCAGCCGCAGCCGGCCGTCGTGCGGCACCCGCGCCCGCTCCAGCAGGTCGTCCTTGTCGAGCTCGACCGTGGCGTGCGACCAGTCGAAGACCGCCTGCGGGCTCTCCAGGGAGCGCAGCGCCTTCTGCAGCGCCTCGGTGAAGTTGCGGCCGATCGCCATCGCCTCGCCGACCGACTTCATGTGCGTGGTCAGCACGGGGTCGGCGCCGGGGAACTTCTCGAACGCGAACCGCGGCACCTTCACGACCACGTAGTCGAGCGTCGGCTCGAAGCTGGCCGGGGTCTCCCTGGTGATGTCGTTGGGGATCTCGTCGAGCGTGTAGCCGATCGCCACCTTGGCCGCGATCTTCGCGATCGGGAAGCCGGTGGCCTTCGAGGCCAGCGCGCTCGAGCGCGACACCCGCGGGTTCATCTCGATCACGACCACGCGACCGTCGGCCGGGTTGACCGCGAACTGGATGTTGCAGCCGCCGGTGTCGACACCGACCTCACGGATGATGCCGAGCGAGAGGTCGCGCAGGTGCTGGTACTCGCGGTCGGTGAGCGTCATCGCCGGCGCGACCGTGATCGAGTCGCCGGTGTGCACGCCCATCGGGTCGAGGTTCTCGATCGAGCACACGATCACCACGTTGTCGGCGGTGTCGCGCATCACCTCGAGCTCGTACTCCTTCCAGCCGATGATCGACTCCTCGAGCAGGACCTCGGTGGTCGGGCTGGCGGCCAGGCCCGAGCCGGCGATCCGGCGCAGGTCGTTCTCGTCGTACGCCATGCCGGAGCCGGTGCCGCCCATCGTGAACGACGGGCGGACCACCATCGGCCAGCCGAGATCCGCGGCCGCGGCGAAGCAGTCGTCGAGGGAGTGGCAGATCACCGAGCGGGCGACCTCGCCGCCGAGCGACTCCACGATCTTCTTGAACGACTCGCGGTTCTCGCCGCGGTCGATCGCCTCGATGCTGGCGCCGATCAGCTCCACGCCGTACTTCTCGAGCACCCCGGCCTTGTCCAGCGCCATCGCCGCGTTGAGCGCGGTCTGGCCGCCGAGCGTGGCCAGCAGCGCGTCGGGGCGCTCCTTGGCGATCACCTTCTCGACGTACTCCGCCGTGATCGGCTCGATGTACGTCGCGTCCGCGAACTCGGGGTCGGTCATGATCGTGGCCGGGTTGGAGTTCACCAGGATCACCCGGATGCCCTCCTCGCGGAGCACGCGGCAGGCCTGGGTGCCGGAGTAGTCGAACTCGCAGGCCTGCCCGATGATGATCGGCCCCGAGCCGATCACCAGCACACTCTCGATGTCAGATCGCTTGGGCATCAGCCGAGACCTCCTGGAGTCAGCTCCCCGGCCTCAGCCAAACCACCGAGCGCGGCAGGGCGGTGATGGGGCAGGTTGAGATGTGTCTCCGGCCCGGTGGCAGGGCCGTGACGCGCAACTGAACGGGGCCGGAGGCACATCTCAACGACCGCGCAGACTGGTCTGCAGCGGCGCGAGCGTGCGCCCACCGGGACAACCGCACTCACCGGGAGCCCCCCATCAGCGCAGAACCGGTCGAACAGGTACGCCGCGTCGTGCGGTCCGGCGGCGGCCTCCGGGTGGTACTGCACCGAGAAGCTGGTCAGCGCACCGTCGGCGTCGCGCAGCTCGAGCCCCTCGACCACGTCGTCGTTGAGGCAGACGTGGCTGACCGTGGCGACGCCGTACGGCGTCTGCGTCGGCGCGTCGAGCGGAGCGTCGACCGCGAACCCGTGGTTGTGCGCGGTCACCTCGACCTTGCCGGTCGTGCGGTCCATCACCGGCTGGTTGATCCCCCGGTGGCCGTAGGTGAGCTTGTAGGTGCCGAAGCCCAGCGCCCGGCCGAAGAGCTGGTTGCCGAAGCAGATCCCGAAGTAGGGCAGCCCCTGCTCCAGCGCAGCCCTGCAGCAGCTCGACCTGGCCGGTGGTCGCGGCCGGGTCGCCCGGGCCGTTGGAGAAGAACAGCCCGTCGGGCCCCACCGCGAGCACGTCGTCGAGCGACGCGGTGGCGGGGAGCACGTGCACCTCGATACCGCGCTCGGCCATCATCCGCGGGGTGTTCGCCTTGATCCCGAGGTCGAGCGCGGCGACCGTGAACCGCGGCTTTCCGTCGGTCGACTTCCCGTTGGTCGAGCTCGTCGAGACCACCGCGGGCACGACGTACGCCTCGGTCGTCGAGACCTCGCCGGCCAGCTCGGCGCCGGTCATCTCCGCGGAGGCCAGCACCCGCTGCAGCAGGTCGTCGCTGTCGGCGGTCAGCGTCGAGATCCCGACCCGCATCGCGCCGCGCTCGCGCAGGTGGCGGGTCAGGGCACGGGTGTCGACACCGCTGATCCCGACCACGCCCTGGGCGCGGAGCTCGTCGTCGAGCGAGCGGACCGAGCGCCAGCTCGACGGGACCCGCGCGGGGTCGCGCACGACGTAGCCGCTGACCCAGATGCGGGACGACTCCGGGTCGTCGTCGTTGATGCCGGTGTTGCCCACGTGCGGGGCGGTCATCACCACCACCTGCCGGTGGTACGACGGGTCGGTCAGCGTCTCCTGGTAGCCGGTCATGCCGGTGGAGAACACCGCCTCGCCGAACGTCTCGCCCTCGGCGCCGTAGGACTCTCCGCGGAACGTGCGCCCGTCCTCGAGCACCAGGATCGCCCCCCGGTGGTCGACGCGTCGACCTTCTCGAGCTCGTGCAGGAAGTCGACCAGGCCGCCCATGTAGGTCTCGTGGTCGTCGACCAGCGCGATGTGGCTGCCCTCGGGACTGTGGTGGTAGCGGCCCCGCGGCAGCTGCCCGGCCATCCACCGCAGGTGGGCCGGGTCCATCGTGTCGTGCTCGGCACCCATGACCAGGGTCGGCACCTCGATCCGGCGGAGGTCCTCGCTCCGGTCCCAGTGCAGGAGCTTGCCGCTGGCCCCGAGCTCGCTCGGCCCCTGCATCGGCACGTAGATCTCGCGGTTGATGTGCCCGAAGCGACTCGCACCACCTCCTCGGGCCACTCGTCGGCCGGTCGGCGGAGCACGTGGTGCACGTAGTGGTGCTCCATGAGCAGCTGCTCGTACGACGGGTCGTCGGTCTCGCCGTCCGCCTCCAGCCGCTTGATCTCCGCCAGCGCGGTCTGGTCCATGGTCGGCATCAGGACGCGCTCGGCGTAGTCGTTGTAGGCCGGGACGCTGGCCATCATGTTGGAGACGACCAGCCCCTTGAGGTGTTCCTGATGGGCGAGGGCGTACTCGATGCCGAGCACCCCGCCCCAGGACTGGCCGTAGAGCACGAAGTCGTCGCGGCCGAGCCCGAGTGCCACGCGCACCTGCTCCACCTCGTCGACGAACCGGTCGATCTCCCACAGGGACGGGTCGTCAGGCTGGTCGCTGAAGTGGGAGCCGAGCTGGTCGTAGAAGTAGACCTCGACGCCGGCGTCGACCAGCTCCTGCTCCATCGGCAGCAGGTACTCGTGGGTGGCGCCCGGACCGCCGTGCAGCAGGAGCAGCCGCAGCCGCGGGTTGTCGCCCGCCTTGCGGGTCCAGACCTCGAAGGTGCCGGAGGGGGTCTCGACCGGGATCATCCGGACGCCGTCGCTCATGCGAGCTTGCCGTCGAGCACGGTCGGCTTGCCGCGCAGGAACGTCGCGACCACCCGCCCGGGCAGCTCGCGCCCGGCGTACGGCGTGTTGCGCGAGAGGGACGCCAGCTCGGAGGACTCGACGACGTGCCGCGCGGACGGGTCGTAGAGGACCAGGTTGGCGGGCTCGCCCTCGGCAACCGGGCGCCCGTGGCCGGACAGCTGCCCGATCCGGGCCGGCGCGTAGGACATCCGCTCGGCGACCCCGGCCCAGGTCAGCAGGCCGGTGTCGACCATCGCCTCCTGCACCACGGACAGCGCCGTCTCCAGCCCGAGCATCCCGAACGCCGCGGCCTGCCACTCGCAGTCCTTGTCCTCGTGGGGGTGCGGCGCGTGGTCGGTGGCCACGACGTCGATCGTGCCGTCGGCCAGCCCCGCCCGCAGCGCCTCGACGTCGTCGGCCGAGCGCAGCGGCGGGTTGACCTTGTAGATCGGGTCGTACGACGCCGCGAGCTCGTCGGTCAGCAGCAGGTGGTGCGGGCAGGCCTCGGCCGTGACGTTCCAGCCCTTCGACTTGGCCCAGCGGATCAGCTCCACCGACCCGGCCGTCGACACGTGGCACACGTGCAACCGGGAGCCGACGTGGGCCGCGAGCAGGCAGTCCCGGGCGATGATCGCCTCCTCCGCGACCGAGGGCCAGCCGCGCAGTCCCAGCCGGCCGGAGAGCTCGCCCTCGTTCATCTGGGCGTCCTCGGTGAGCCGCGGCTCCTGGGAGTGCTGGGCGATCACCCCGTCGAACGCCTTGACGTACTCCAGCGCCCGCCGCATCAGCACCGGGTCGGAGACGCACTTGCCGTCGTCGGAGAACACCCGCACCCGCGCCGCCGAGTCCGCCATCGCGCCGAGCTCGGCGAGCCGCTCCCCCTGCAGGCCGACGGTGACCGCGCCGACCGGGTAGACGTCGCAGTGGCCGGCCTCGCGGCCCAGCCGCCAGACCTGCTCGACGACGCCGGCCGTGTCGGCGACCGGCTCGGTGTTGGCCATCGCGTGCACGGCCGTGAAGCCGCCCATCGCGGCCGCCATGGTGCCGGTCTCGACCGTCTCGGCGTCCTCGCGGCCGGGCTCACGCAGGTGCGTGTGCAGGTCGACGAGCCCGGGCAGCAGCACCATGCCGGTGCCGTCCACGATCTCGGTGGTCGAGCCTGTCGCCTCGGGTGGCCTCGTGGTGGCCCCGCCGGTGGCTCGAGCTTGTCGAGACCCTCGCCATCACCCCGTCGCGGATCAGCACGTCGGTCGGCTCGCCGTCCAGGATCGAGGCGCCCCGGATCAGGTACGTGGTCACTCGTCTCCTCCGATGGCGGGTTCGGACCCGCCCAGCAACAGGTACAGGACGGCCATCCGGACGGCGACGCCGTTGGTGACCTGCTCGACGATCACCGAGCGCTCGGAGTCGGCGACGTCGGCGGTGATCTCCATGCCGCGGATCATCGGGCCGGGGTGCATCACGATCGTGTGGTCCTGGAGCGTCGCCATCCGGCGTCCGTCCATGCCGTAGCGCCGGCTGTACTCGCGCACCGTCGGGAAGAACGCGGCGTTCATCCGCTCCCGCTGCACGCGCAGCATCATCACCACGTCGGCCTTGGGCAGCACCGCGTCGAGGTCGTACGACGTGGTGACACCCCACGTGTCGACGCCGTACGGCAGCAGCGTCGGCGGCGCGACCAGGGTCACCTCGGCGCCGAGCGTCTGCAGCAGCAGGGCGTTGGAGCGCGCCACCCGGCTGTGCAGCACGTCGCCGACGATGACGACCCGGCGGCCGTCGAGGCTTCCCCCGTTGGTCGCGGCGAGGTGCCGCCACATCGTGAACGCGTCGAGCAGCGCCTGGGTCGGGTGCTCGTGGGTGCCGTCGCCGGCGTTGACCACCGAGGACTTCGACCAGCCCGCGTGCGCCAGCAGGTGCGGTGCGCCCGAGGCCCAGTGCCGGACCACGACGGCGTCGGCGCCCATCGCCTCCAGGGTCAGGGCGGTGTCCTTGAGCGACTCGCCCTTGCTCAGCGAGGAGCCCTTGGCGCTGAAGTTGATGACGTCGGCCGACAGCCGCTTGGCGGCGGCCTCGAACGAGATCCGGGTGCGCGTGGAGTCCTCGAAGAACAGGTTGACGATGGTGCGCCCGCGCAGCGCGGGCAGCTTCTTGATCGGCCGGTCGGCCAGCGACCGCATCTCCTCGGCGGTCGCCAGGACCAGCTCGGCGTCGTCGCGGCTCAGGTCGGCCGCGCTCAGCAGGTGCTTCTTCACAGGATGCACACCCCGTCCTCTCCGTCGTGTTCCTCGAGCCGCACGGCGACCTTCTCGGCCAGCGAGGTGGGCAGGTTCTTGCCGACGAAGTCGGCCCGGATCGGCAGCTCCCGGTGGCCGCGGTCGACCAGCACCGCGAGCTGCACCGACCGCGGGCGGCCGACGTCGTTCATCGCGTCGAGCGCGGCCCGGATGGTGCGCCCGGAGTAGAGCACGTCGTCGACCAGCACCACCGTCTTGTCGTCGATCCCGCCGGGCGGGATCTGGGTGGGCAGCAGGGTGCGGGCCGGGCGCATCCGCAGGTCGTCGCGGTACATCGTCACGTCGAGCGACCCGACCGGGACGTGGACGCGCTCGACCTCGGAGATCTTCGCCGCGATCCGCTCGGCGAGCGGGACGCCGCGCGACGGGATCCCGAGCAGGACCAGGGACTCGCCGCCCCGGTTGCGCTCGAGGATCTCGTGGGCGATCCGGGTCAGCGCCCGGGAGATCGCCTCGGAATCGAGAACGGTCCGACCACCGTCTGCTGACGGATCGGTCGGACCGTGGGGTGCGGGCTGAGGTGTGGACACAGACACCAGTGCCGGACCTCCTTCTCCGCCTCACAGGACGGCTCGTTAAAGGATGTCGATCGCGGCCGACAGTAACAGGTCCGGCCGCCGGCTAGAGCGCAGCCTCGTCCGGCGTGGCCAGCGTGAGCACGGCGTCGACGAGGTTGGGGTTCTGCTCGATCCGGTGCTCGAGGTCCCGGAGGGTGTAGGCGACGTGCGACTCGGGTCGCTCACCGGTCAGGTCGATGCTCGCCACGAGCAGCAGCTGTCGGGGACCGACGAACTCCAGCCGGAGGTAGGCGACCTTGTCGATCTCGGGCATCGCCTTGAGGTCGCCGAGCACCCGCTCGCGGATGCCCGGGCTGCTCTCCTGCCCGGTCAGGAACCACCGGTTGCGGTTGATCAGCACCACGGCGACCACACCGAGCAGGATCCCGACCAGGATCGACCCCACCGCGTCGTACGCCGCATCGCCGGTCACCTGGTGCAGGAAGATCCCGAGCGTCGCGATCACCAGTCCCGCCAGCGCCGCCGAGTCCTCGGCGAAGACGGCCCGGAGCGTCGGGTCGGACGTGGTGAGGGCGTGCTCGACCACCTGCCGGTCGAGCCCGTGGGCCTCCCGCCGGGTCTGCCGGTAGGCCTGCGCGAACGAGACTCCCTCGAGGACGAACGCGACCCCGAGCACGACGTAGGCCCAGAAGTACGACGTGTCCTCGCTGGTCTCGAACAGCTTGGTCACGCCGTTCCAGACCGAGACCACCGCGCCGGCGACGAAGAGCCCCATGGCCGCGAACATCGACCAGACGTACGCCTCCCGGCCGTACCCGAGCGGCCGGGACTCGTCGGGGGCGCGCCGCGAGCGCTTGTCGGCCACGAGCAGCAGCACCTCGTTGCCGGTGTCGGCCCAGGAGTGCGCGCTCTCGGCCAGCATCGAGGCCGAGCCGGTGATCAGCGCGACGACGGTCTTCGCCAGGGCGATGCCGGCGTTGGCGAAGAACGCGAGCACGACGGTGAACGTGGTCTCGCCCCCGGAGCCCTGCTCGTCGTCGCTCATCGTCGCCGACCCTACTCAGGGTCGAGGACTGGCGACCGGCGTCTCGGCGACCCGTCGCAGATGGCGACCGGCAGGTGGGCGACCCGTCGCAGATGGCGACCGGCAGATGGGCGACCCGTCGCAGATGGCGACCGGCAGGTGGGCGACCCGTCGCAGATGGCGACCCGCAGGTGGGCGACCCGTCGCAGATGGCGATGCGTGCCAACTCCAGATGGCGACCATCTGCGACGGCTCAGCGCGCCCGAGGTGACCATCTGCGACGGCTCAGCGCGCTCGCGGTGACCATCTGCGACGGTCACGCGCCTCGGTGACCATCTACGACGGGTCAGCGGGCTTCGGACCATCTGCGACGGGTCACGCGAAGCTGCCCGGGCGAACCACTCCAGCGCTCGAGCGGTCCTAGGCTCGGCGACATGGCCCACGGAACCCATGACCATGCCGACGACCCCCGCAACGCCGAGGTGCTGGTCTGGGTCAACGGTGACCTGGTGCCGCGGGACCGCGCGGTCGTGTCGGTGTTCGACTCCGGCTTCGTGCTCGGTGACGGCGTCTGGGAGGGCCTGCGGGTCAGCGGTGGCCATCCGGCGTTCCTGGACCGGCACCTCGACCGGCTCGAGGAGGGCGCACGCGCGATCCTGCTCGACCCCGGGATGACCCGCGAGGAGATCACCGACGCGATCTACGCGACGCTGCGGGCCAACGACATGACCGACGGCGTGCACGTGCGGCTGATGGTGACCCGCGGCGTGAAGTCCACGCCGTACCAGGACCCGCGGCTGACCATCGGCCCGGCGACCGTGGTGATCGTCGCCGAGCACAAGGAGCCGATGCCGGCCACGGTGACCGAGGGCATCACGCTGTTCACCACGCACGTACGACGGGCGACGCCGGACACGCTCGACCCCAAGCTCAACGCGCACAGCAAGCTCAACGACATCACCGCGTGCATCCAGGCCTACACGGCCGGGGCCGACGAGGCGCTGATGCTCGACCCGCACGGCTTCGTGGCCACCTGCAACAGCACGCACTTCTTCATCGTCACGCGAGGGGGCGAGGTCTGGACCTCCGACGGCCGGTTCTGCCTCGGCGGGATCACCCGGGGCAACGTGCTCGAGGTGTGCCGGGCGAACGGCCTCGTCGCGCGCGAGACCACGTTCAGCCTCACCGACGTCTACAACGCCGCCGAGGCGTTCGTGACCGGCACCTTGCCGGCGTGGTGCCGGTGCGCACGGTGGACGGCCGCACGATCGGCACCGGAGCACGCGGCCCGGTCGTCGAGCGGCTGCAGGGGCTCTACCAGGAGCACGTGGCGGCGGACGTGGCCGCCCGCAGCCGATGACCGTCCGGGTCGCGATGTGGAGCGGCCCGCGGAACATCTCCACGGCGATGATGCGGGCCTGGGAGAACCGACCCGACACGGTCGTCGTCGACGAGCCGTTCTACGCCGCCTACCTAGCCCGGACCGGGATCGACCACCCCGGCCGCGACGCCGTGATCGCCTCCCAGCCGACCGACCCGGCGGAGGTGGTGCGCAGGCTCCGGGCGCCCGTGGACGCCGACGTCCACTACGCCAAGCAGATGACGCACCATCTCGCCGACGACGCCGACCTGGCCTGGGTCGCCGAGTTCCGCAACGTGCTGCTGGTGCGCGACCCGGCCGAGGTGGTGGCGTCGTACGTCCGCTCCCGGGAGACGTGCGAGCCCGCCGACATCGGCCTGCTCCAGCAGGTGCGGCTGCTCGACGCGATGCCCGAGTCTCCCCCGGTGATCGACGCCGGGACTTCCTGCGGGCGCCCGAGACCTACCTGCGCTGGCTGTGCGACTGGCTCGGCATCGCGTTCACCGACCGGATGCTGCACTGGCCGGCCGGCCCGCGCGAGAGCGACGGCGTCTGGGCGCCGTACTGGTACGACGCCGTCGAGCGCTCGACCGGCTTCGAGCCCTGGCGGCCGCGCGACGTCCAGCTCTCGCCGCACGACGCCGCGTGGCCGACGCCTGCCGCCCGGCGTACGACGTCCTCACGCAGCGCGGCTCCGGCTCTGATCGCTGACCGGGCGTCCGGACGCCGCCGGGGACATACTGATGGCACATCTTTGGGCCATGCCCGAGCGTGCTGCCGCCCTCGACATCGCCCACCGCGCGGCGTCCTCCTGGTTGGACTCGCTGGCCGATCGTCCGGTGCCGCCGCAGGCCACCGCCGCCGAGGTCGCCCGTCGGCTCGGTGCCGACCTGCCGGACGGACCGAGCAACCAACACATGGTCGTGCAGCTGCTCGCGGACGCCTGCACCCCGGGCC
>CAVWFF010000065.1:0-17011 GCA_963754145.1 uncultured Actinomycetota bacterium | reverse complement strand
CCCCCCTGCACGAAGCGCAGGTCGCACCCCGGCAGCGGCGGCAGGTCGTGGTGGCTGAACACCCAGCTCGGCCGGTCGCCGTAGAAGCCGCGCCAGCGCTCCGGGTGGGCCAGCAGGTCCTCGTGGTCGAGCACCCACTCGTAGGTCGTGCGTCCCAGCACGAGGGCGCCGATCCGGGCGATGAAGTCGTCCCACTCGCCCCCGTCGTCGTCGGGGTCTCCCACGTCGAAGAGCCACTGCAGGGAGTTGTCGGCGTCGGCGATGAACCCGTCGACGGTCGTCGCGGTGTAGTAGGTCACCTTGCTCATGGCGCGACGCTACGCGCGCCCGCCGACAGGTCAGTGGCCCCACGTAGACTCCGCGACGTGGCGGGCCGGATCCGGGAAGAGGACATCGCCGAGGTGCGCGACAAGGCGCGCATCGACGACGTCGTCTCCGCCTACGTCACCCTCCGCAGCGCGGGCGGTGGCTCGTTGAAGGGTCTGTCCCGTTCCACGACGAGAAGTCCCCCTCGTTCCACGTGAACCCGTCCCGGCAATTTTACCACTGCTTCGGCTGCCAGGAAGGCGGCGACGTCATCAAGTTCGTGATGGAGATCGACGGCCTCGGCTTCACCGAGACCGTCGAGCGGCTGGCGGAGAAGTACGGCGTCCAGCTTCGCTACGAGGAGGGTGGCGCGCCCCGCCCACCGGGGGTCCCGCAGCGGCCGCGGCTGATCGACGCGCACAGGGTCGCGGCGGAGTGGTACGCCGAGCAGCTGGCCACCCCCGAGGCGCTCACCGCCCGCCAGTTCCTCGACCCGCGCGGCTTCGACCCGGACGCGGCGGCCACTTCGGCGTCGGGTTCTCCCCGCGCGGGGGCGAGGTCCTCTCCAGCATCTCAAGAAGGGCGTTCACCGACGAGGAGCTGGTCGCGTCCGGCCTGATCGGCCTGGGGCGCGGGCTCTACGACCGGTTCCGCGGCCGGCTGATGTGGCCGATCCGCGACACCAGTGGCGACACGATCGGCTTCGGCGCCCGGCGGATCTTCGACGACGACCGGATCGAGGCGAAGTACCTCAACACCCCCGAGACGCCGATCTACAAGAAGAGCCAGGTGCTCTACGGCATCGACCTCGCCCGCCGCGACATCGCGCGCTCCTCCCAGGCCGTGGTGGTCGAGGGCTACACCGACGTGATGGCGTGCCACCTGTCGGGCGTGATGACCGCGGTCGCGACCTGCGGCACGGCCTTCGGCGACGACCACGCCCGCGTCGTACGCCGGCTGCTGCACGACCACGAGGAGTTCCGCGGCGAGGTGATCTTCACCTTCGACGGCGACGAGGCCGGCAGAAGGCGGCGCTGCGCGCGTTCGCCGGCGACCAGCAGTTCGTCTCCCAGACCTATGTCGCGATCGAGCCCGACGGCCTCGACCCGTGCGACCTGCGGCTGAAGAAGGGTGACGCCGCCGTGCGCGAGCTGGTCGCGCGACGGGTGCCGCTGTACCGCTTCGTGCTCGCCAACGTCGTGCACCGCTACGACCTCGACCGCGCCGACGGCCGGATCGACGCGCTGCGCGAGGCGGCGAAGCTGGTCTCCTCGATCCGCGACCGGTCCAAGGTCGACGCGTTCGCCCGCGAGCTCGCGGGCATGCTCGGGATCGAGGTCGGACGACGCGCAGCGCGAGGTACGACGGGCCGCGTCGAAGCGTCGCCCGCCGGGCACGTGCGCAGGCCGTATCTCCGCCGCGGCAGGGCATCCCGATGCCCGACCCGCGCGACCCTCGGCTCACGATCGAGCGAGAGACGCTCAAGCTCGTCGTCCAGCACCCTCGGTTGCCGGGCTCCACCAAGGACGTTGACCCGAAGGACTTCACCCACCCCGCCTACCAGGCGTCTGGGCGACCGTCGCGCGCTCCGGCGGGCCGAGCGCCGCCGGCGCCCAGTGGGCCTCCGACCTCCGCGCGGCGGCGGACGACCCGACCGTGCAGGCGCTGCTGAGCGCAGTGGCGGTCGAGCCACTGCTCACCGGCAAGGAGCCCGACGAGACCTACGCCGCCACCCATGTCTTCCGGTTGCAGGAGCTCACCGCGCTCCGCCGCATCGCCGACCTCAAGTCCCGGCTCCAGCGCACCAACCCCGTGGAGCACGCCACGGAGTACAACCGCATGTTCGGTGAGCTGGTCGCGCTCGAGCAGCACCGCCGCAACCTCCGTGAGCTCGCCGTCGGCGGCAGCTGATGCGGTTCGGCGCGCGGGACTGGCCGGAGCCGGCTCCGCCGAGGTGGTGGCACGCGCCGACCTCCCGCGCGGTGAGAAGGTGCTGGCCTCGGCCGAGAGCGCAGGTGTGTGGCTCCTGGGCACCCGGGCGGCCCTCCTCGTGGTCGCCGAGACCCAGCACAGCCGGATCCCGTGGGAGCAGGTCGAGCGCGCCACCTGGGACCGGGACACCTCGCTCCTGGAGGTCTCCGAGGTGGGGGAGTGGGGTCTGTCCCGGCCGGTCCACCGGTTCGTGCTCGACGAGCCCGGTCGGCTGCTGGAGCTGATGCGCGAGCGCGTGACCGCGTCGGTGGTCCTCCAGCGACGCGCCGTCGTACGCGGTCGGAAGGGGCTCAACGTGATCGCCCGCCGGGCGCCCACCGGGGGCGAGGTCGGCTGGTTCGTGGAGTACGACGAGGGCCTCGACCCCGACGACCCCAGCGTGCGCGCGCTCGCCGGCCAGGCTCTGGAGCAGGCGCGGTCCGAACTGATTTAGTGACCACCGCCTCCCGGTTGCTATGGTGTCGGTCGCTGAGAAGCGATCCCCTGTAGCTCAATTGGCAGAGCATTCGGCTGTTAACCGGAGGGTTGTTGGTTCGAGTCCAACCGGGGGAGCCCAGAGAGCCCGCCTGACCTGCGCAGACAGTTCAGCCGGGGGTGTTCGATTCCGGCCCGGAGCCCCGGCCAGCGACAAGGTGGTCTGCTACGGCAGCGCTGCGGGTGAGACGATCGGAATTTCTTGACCCCCTCTCTCGCGCCGCGACGCGCAGGAGGTACAGCCCATGGAGTACGACGACATCGTTGTGGGTGGTGGTTCGGCGGGTGCGGTGCTGGCGGCGCGGCTGTCGGAGGAGCCCGCCCGCCGTGTGCTGCTGTTGGAGGCGGGCCCGGACTACGCGACGCTGGAGTCAACCCCCGAGGACCTGCAAGACGGCTGGCGCATGTCGTTGCGGACCCATGACTGGGGGCTGACCGCCGAGGCTGTGCCCGGCCGGGTCATCCCCTATCCGCGCGGCCGGGTGGTCGGCGGGTCCTCTGCTGTCAATGCCACGATCGCGCTGCGCGGCGTGCCGGCCGACTACGACCAGTGGGCGGCCAGGGGCAACGATGAGTGGAGCTGGGCGAAGGTGCTGCCGTCCTTTCGCCGGCTGGAGGATGACCCAGAGGGGGCCAGCGAGCTGCATGGGCGCGGCGGCCCGGTCGCGATCAGCCGGTGGCGGCTCGATGAGCTGATCCCGATCCAGCGTGCGTTCTTCGAGGTGTGTCGCCGTCTCGGCTTCCCCGAGGTCACCGACCACAACCACCCGCGGTCGTCGGGCGTGGGCCCGTTCCCCCAGAACCGGCAGGACCGCCTGCGTGTATCGACGGCGCTCGCCTACCTGCTGCCAGCCCGGCAGCGACCGAACCTCACCATCCGCCCGCACTGCCTGGTCAACCGGGTGCTGGTCGACGGCGACCGAGCGGTTGGGGTGGAGATCGCAGGCGAAGGCGACGCGGAGCAGGTCCGGGGGCGGCGCGTCACCTTGGCGGCCGGTGCGATCGGGTCGCCGGCGATCCTTCTGCGCTCGGGCATTGGTCCCCGGGCCGAGCTCGCCCGGTTGGGCATCGAGCCCGTGGTGGACCTCCCCGGCGTTGGCGCGGGGCTGGCCGATCACCCGGTCACCCGGCTGTTGCTGGTCCCCAGGCCCGGCAGCTGCGATCCACGGACCCCGCTGGCGCAGGTGGTGCTCCGCTACACCGCACCCGGCTCCGCCGAGGTCAACGACATGCAGCAGGTCATCTTCAGCCACGTCGACGTGGCCGGCATCGGCGGCCAGCAGGCGGTGGCGGCGGTGGGCACACCGGTGGCGATCGGGCTGCCTGTGGCGCTCGAACGCCCGAACAGCCGCGGCCGCCTGGAGCTTGCGAGCACCGACCCTCGGGTCCCACCGCGGATCCATCTCGACTTCGCCAGCGACCCGGAGGATCTGCGGCGGCTCGTTGAGGGTGTCCGCCTCGCCTGGCAGATCGCCCACCAGCCGGAGATCGCCCGCCACGCGCGCCGGGTCGCCCTGCTGTCGGAGCAAGCGATGGGCTCGGACGACGCGCTGGCGGCCTACGTCCGGGCCACGGTCTCGACCCAGTTCCATCCCTGCGGCACGGCCGCGATGGGCCCGGCCGGCGATCCGATGGCAGTGGTCGACCAGCACTGCCGGCTCCGCGCCATCCCCAACCTGCGCGTGGTCGATGCGTCGGTCATGCCGACCATCCCACGCGCGAACACCAACCTGACCTGCATCATGATCGGCGAGCACGTATCCGACTGGATGCGTGGGGAGGCGTAATCAAGGCATCCGGCGCGCCATCGACCTCGTGTCGCCTCGCCCGCGGTGGAAACTTGTGCGGTTCGCCGGACACGCTCGGGCCAACGGGCGCATGGTGAGAGACGCACCGCCGCAGGGCCGGGCAGGGGAGTGGACTCTGCGGGCGGCCTCTCTCTGGTCGAACGCCTCGACGCGATGGCCGCGCGAGTCGCTGGGACCAGGGAAGGCATACAACACCGCCGAACAGACCCGCCGTGGTGGCGACGGTCGTCGGGCGTGCGGACACCCTTACGCACGGGCGGCAGGTTGGGCGGCAGTTTGGGCAGCAGATCCAGAGACTGTCAGGTACTCCGGGGAACTGAATCCGTGGCCCTGCCGCGTGAGTGGCACGGTGTGGGACCCCCGGGGACCGGTCGCCGGAAGCCGGAGGGTTGTTGGTTCGAGTCCAACCGGGGGAGCAAGCGCAGGTCAGAGGCTCCCGGCGTAAGGCATGTCGTGGCTCACAGCCCCAGCCCCTGCCTCAAGCCCTCCCGGTACCCGCGCACTTCCGGGGGCAGCAGGTGGTCGGACACGTCCTTTAACACCTCGTACCACTTGGTGACCTCTGCGGGGAAGATCCGCGCGTCGTTGAGCCCGCCCTGCTTGCCGCCCTCGTAGAGGCCGCCGACCGCTCCCCGCTCCAGCCTGTCGTTGCTGGTCTGCATCCTGTGCTTCTCTCGTTGACATCGGTTAGCCGGAGCGCGGACCCGCCCTCTCCCTCCTAGGGCGGGTCCGCACTCCCGAACCTCCGCTCGACTTACAACTTCGAGCTTCCCGGCCCTCTTGACGGCCTTCAGAGCCCATGGGCCGTCATTTCCTCGACCAGACGCGACCGGCTGCGGGGCTCCTTGGCGAGCGGGTCCTGGGCCTCCTCGACCGCACCCCGCTGGGAGGCGGTGGGCTCGCGCTCGGATTCGGACTCCGCCGACTCCAGCGCACCTGCCACCTTCCCGGCCAACGGCTTGTCCTTTCCCTGCGCCGAACAGGCACAGAGCACCGGCACGCGAGAAACGTGCCTGCCGCATCGCCACCACCGGCTCGCGCGTCGTCAGGAGACGGCCTTCACACCGGCCGGCGGCTGGGTCGGCTTGGCTGGGCGCCGTCCGTCCGGCGCTTGCGGCAGCTTGCGGTCCTCGCCGCCATTGGGGTTGTGTGCCTCGTCCGGCTTGGGCTCACCGTCCAGCGAGCTGGAGGTGATCCACTCCTCGCTGTTGTTGAGCTCCCAGTAGAGGTAGTCGATGTAGTCAGCCACGGACTGGGCGTGGTTCGGGTACTTGTCCCAGACCCTCATGCCGTCGGTCCACTCGCCGTCCTGGTCGTAGTTGGCGAAATTGATGGCGACCCGGCCGCCACCGCCCCAGGCGGTGCACTTCTTGTAGGCGCGAACGGTGTCGTGGCCCTCCTCGTAGGAGGCGTAGTCGTCCCAGTAGTAGTCGCCCGAGTAGTCGTCCCACACCCAGTCACCGACCCAGAAGCCGTAGTACTGGCTGGTGAGCAGCGCGCCCTGGCCATCGAGGATGCCCTTGACCCGGCTGTTGCTCATGTTGACCTGGACCGACTGATACTCGGCCTTGGTGACACATGCGCGGTGGTCGGTGGCGGCATTGGCGGGCGAGACCGTCATGACGCCGGCCAGTAGTGCCGCCGGAGCGACCGTGCCGAGCAGCACCTTGGTGATCTTGTGCATTGACATCGTCCTTCTTAGTGGGTGGGCCGTGGGGGAGCCGGACGGCACGGCGATCAGGTCAGTGAGTGCCGCCGTCGGGAGCTCCGTTGTTGACAGAATGCTAACAGACTTGTTGACGGAGCGCCAATTCCGTAGAGTGGCGGCATGAGCACACCGCCGAAGTACCAGCGCCTGAACGCCGACGAGCGTCGCGACCAGCTCCTCGACGTCGCCAACGCGCTGCTCGCCGAGCGCGGGTACGAGGAGGTCACGGTCGACCACATCGCGAAGGCGGCCGGTGTCGCGCGCGGACTCGTGCACCACTACTTCGGCGGTCGCAAGGAGGTCTACCTCGCGTTGCTGGAGCGGGTCGCCGCCGGCCGCGAGGAAGACCTGAGGCCGCCCCTGGGACGCAGCGCCCGTGCGCGCGTGGCCGACTCGGTGTCACGCTGGCTGGACTGGACCGAGGCGAACGCGACGATCTACCTGGGCACGATCGCACCCGGTGAGGACATCGCCGACCCCGACGTCACGGCGCGTCGTCGCCGACCTGGTGCGCCGCGCCGTCGTGCAGCTCGCGGCCTTCCACGCCGACATCGCCGAGGACTCCCCGCGTCTGCGCCACGCGCTGGAGTGCTGGACCGGTCTCAACCGGGCCGCGACGCGACGCTGGCTGCGCGGCGAGGCCACCCGCGAGGCGACACACGAGCTGCTCGCCTCCACGCTCGAGCACGTCCTCCGCACGTTCGGTTCGCCTCGACGCACGGTGTAATTGGCGACCTGTCAACAAAACTGTTAGCATACCGTCAACAACGTCTCCTGCATTCAGTGCGTTGCCGCCCGGCGCAGCCTCGCGTCCCACCCCTACGGAAGGCACCATCTGCATGCGCAAGATCATCCTCGGCCTCGTGGCCACCGCCGCGATCGCCAGCCCGCGTCGCCCTCGCCGTCCCGGCCAACGCCGCCGACCACACCGGCACGCTCGACACGACGACCTACTCGGACGGGACGACGTACCACCACGTCCTCACCACCGACTACACCTGCGGCATCGGTGCCGACGGCAAGACCGTGGTCAACTTCAAGATCATCTTCGACGGCGGCAGTGGTTCAGGCGTGCTCGTTCCGGACAGCGCCAACGGCGGCACCTTCGCCTTCGATGGCGCGACCGGCAGCTACGACTGGCACTACGGCGGCACGTACGCTCCGGGCGGCGCCTGGACCGACGCCAACGCGACCGCCGCTGGCGGCACCGAGGTCTACAACTTCGGCACCACCGGCCACACGGACGCCAACTTCGGCAGCGTGGTCGGCTCGTTCACCGGCATCCCGACCTGCGCCACGCCCGAGGTTCCCGCCACGGTGACCGGCAACCACGGCGAGTACGTCTCCGGTGCCGCGCACGCTGGCATCAAGGGCAAGGCACTGGCCGCGATCGCCAAGGACGTGACCCTGGTCGGCCCGTACAAGGGCTGACCCAAACCGCGCGCCGCGAGCGCCCCGGCCTGGAAGGGTCGGGGCGTTTGTCGTCGTGCGAAGCGCCTGCGGCTTACAAGACCAGGAACAACGCCGCCTTGACCTCCACGTGCGGGGGAGAGACCGTGCCGAGCACCGTGGTGCTGTAGCGGTCCACCCTGATGGTCCCCTCGGAGTCGACGTGGCCCAGGACCTTGGTGCTGTACGGGCCGGGCTTGATCGTCCCGTCGTTGTCGATGTAGGCCACGACCTTGCCGTGACGGTCTTTGACCGTTCGGTGGTCCTTGGCGATGAGCGCAATCACAGGCCCCTTGGCACCGTTCGTGATGGATCCGTCGGAACCGAAGACGTAGTCGTCCACCGCATGCCTCCAACTGATGGGGCTCTCACCGTAGCCCAGAGGGACAGGCGTCCTCGTCGACTCAGGTGCAGCAGGCGGCGGTGATGCCGTCCTCGCCGTAGACCGCGCTGTCCTCGAGCACGGTGTAGATCTCCCACTGCTCGCCGTTCGGGGTGCCCTGCACCCAGAACTTGTCCTGCTTGGCGTAGCAGCAGACCGTGTCGCGCTCGTCGACCGAGGCCAGACCGACCCCCGCGAGCCGGGTCTGCTCGGCGTCGACCGTGTCGGCGTCGGCGACCTCGACGCCGAGATGGTTGACGCTGCCGCCATGGCCGGGGTTCTCGATCAGGACCAGCTTGAGCGGCGGCTCGGCGACCGCGAAGTTGGCGTAGCCGTCGCGCACCTTCGCGGGGTCGGTGCCGAAAAGCTTGCTGTAGAAGGCGATGGAGGTGTCGAGGTCGTCGACGTTGAGAGCGAGCTGGAGTCTGGACATGCTCCGAGGTTGCCATGCACATCGACATCCGTCAATATAGACGTATGTCGAAGTCCCTGTTGGAGCTCACGCCCGTCGAGACCGTCGCCTGCTGCTCGCCCCTGACCAAGGAGCCGTTGAGCCGGGCGAGCGCCGAGGGGGCGGCCACCCTGCTCAAGGCGCTCGCCGACCCGGTGCGGCTGCGGCTGCTCTCCCTGGTGGCCTCGCACGCCGACGGCGAGGCCTGCGTCTGCGACCTCAACGACGCCTTCGACCTGTCCCAGCCCACGATCAGCCACCACCTCAAGGTGCTGCACGAGGCCGGCCTGCTGGAGCGCACCAAGCGCGGCGTCTGGGTCTTCTACCGGGTCGAGGCCGCTGCGCTGGCCAACGTCGCGCGCTGCTCGGCGGCGTCGCCGCGTGAGCCGCAGCCCGGCTCGCACGCCTCGCCACGGCCGAGCTGGTGGGGACGTCGTTCCTCGTCGCCGCCGTGGTCGGGTCGGGCATCGCCGCCACCCGGCTCTCGCCGGACGAGCCCGGCCTGCAGCTCCTCGAGAACAGCGTCGTCACCGGTGCCGTCCTGGTCGCACTGATCCTGGCCCTGCAGCCGGTCTCGGCCTCGTTCAACCCGGTCGTCACGCTCGTCGAGCGGGTCCGCCGGCGGATCGACTCCCGCGAGGCCGGCCTCGCGATCGCGGCGCAGCTCGCCGGGGGAGTGCTCGGCGCGGTGCTCGCGAACCTGATGTACGGCGACGCCGCCGTGTCCTGGTCGACGCACGAGCGCTCGGGTGGCGGACTCTGGCTCGGCGAGGCCGTGGCCACGATCGGCCTGGTCGTCGTCGTGTTCGGCAGCCTGCGGCAGCAGCAGCTCCAGACCGTGGCGTTCGCCGTGGGCGGCTACATCGCCGCGGCGTACTGGTTCACCAGCTCGACCAGCTTCGCCAACCCGGCGGTGACGGTCGCCCGGATGTTCTCCGACACCTTCGCCGGCATCGCGCCGTCGTCGGTGCCGGCGTTCGTGGTCGGTGCAGCTGCTCGCGGGCGGGCTCGCCGCGCTGCTCGTGGGCTTCCTCTACCCGGTGAAGGAGTCGTCATGACCACGCCCGACCGTGCTGTTCGTCTGCGTGCACAACGCCGGACGTTCGCAGATGGCTGCGGGGTTCCTGCAGCACCTCGGCGACGGCCGGATCGAGGTGCTGTCCGCCGGCTCGGAGCCGACCGACCGGGTCAACCCGGTCGCCGTCGCCGCGATGGCCGAGGTCGGCATCGACATCGCCGCGGCGACGCCCAAGGTGCTCACGGACGACGCCGTCCGCGTCTCCGACGTCGTGGTCACGATGGGCTGCGGCGACGCGTGCCCGTTCTTCCCCGGCACGCGCTACGAGGACTGGGAGCTCGACGACCCGGCAGGTCAGGAGATCGAGGCGGTCCGGCCGATCCGCGACGAGATCCGGCGCCGCGTGGAGCAGCTGCTCGAGGAGCTGGAGTCCGAGCTGACAGTTCCCGGTCGAGGGCGCTAGTCGCCCCAGCCCATCGGGAACACCTCGAACGGCGCGCCGAACGTGACCCCGAGGCGCTGGCCGGTGGCGCGGGCCATGCCCTCGAGGAACTCGCGCTCGTCCCAGTTCTCCCAGCCCAGGCCCTCGATGTACGCCGCGTGCGCCTTCAGCGACTCGACGCCCGCGTCGAACGTGTCCGTGGTGTCGACGCCGTGGCCGGACTGCGGGGAGCCGAACGCCCAGACCTGCTTGACGCCTCCCCACGGCTCGAGGCCGTCGGTGAGCTGGTCGTTGAAGACCCAGCGGTTGCCGGCGTCGCGCACCGCGTCGACGACCGCGCGACCGGTGGCGATGTGGTCGGCCTGGTTGAGGTTCTGGCCGCCCCAGGTGTCGCGGAAGTTGCCGGTGACCACGATGTCGGGCCGGTGCCGGCGTACGGCGGCGCAGATCGCCCGGCGCAGCGGGACGCCGTACTCGAGCACGCCGTCGGGCTGCTCCAGGAAGTCGACGGTGTCGACGCCGACGATCCGGGCGGACTCGATCTCCTCGGCCTCGCGGACCCGGCGGCACTCGTCGGGCTCCATGCCGTCGATGCCGGCCTCGCCGCTGGTCACCATGCAGTAGCCGACCCACTTGCCCTGTCCGGTCCAGCGCGCGACCGCGGCGGCGGCGCCGAACTCCATGTCGTCGGGGTGGGCGACGACGCAGAGCATGCGCTCCCAGTCCTCGCGGAGCGGCTCGAGCGGTGCGGGTGCGGGAGTCTCGGACATGCCAGCAGCCTAGTCGGGCGTCGCCGATCGTCCGTGGGTCGAAGCCGAACGGCAGCTCCAGGCGGTTGGCCCGCATCAGGGCGTCGTCGGTGAGCACGTCGTACGTCGCGCCGTCGGCGACCACGGTGCCGTCGTGGAGGATGAGCGAGCGCGGGCACAGCTCCAGCGCGTAGGGCAGGTCGTGGGTCACCATCAGGACGGTCACGTCCAGCGAGCGCACGATGTCGGCCAGCTCGCGTCGCGACGCGGGATCGAGGTTCGATGACGGCTCGTCGAGCACCAGGATCTCGGGCTCCATGGCCAGCACCGTGGCCACCGCGACCCGGCGCCGCTGGCCGAACGACAGGTGGTGTGGCGGCCGGTCGGCGTAGTCGGCCATCCCGACCAGGTCGAGGGCGTGCATCACCCGGCGGTCGAGCTCCGCGCCCCGCGAGCCCGAGGTTCGCCGGGCCGAACGCCGACGTCGGCGCGCACCGTGCCCATGAACAGCTGGTCGTCGGGATCCTGGAAGACGATGCCGACCCGGCGCCGGATCTCGCGCAGGTGCTCACCCGACACCGGCAGGCCGCTGACCGTGACCTCCCCGCGCCCGGGCGTGAGGATGCCGTTGAGGTGCAGCACGAGCGTCGTCTTGCCGGCGCCGTTGGGCCCCAGCAGCGCGACCCGCTCACCCTGCTCGACCCGGAGATCGACGCCGTACAAGGCCTGGTGGCCGTCGGGGTAGGCGAACGCGAGCCCCCGGACGTCGAGCACCGGGACGCTCATCGGTGACCCTGCCGCGGCATGCGTCCGTCGTACCCGCGGGAGAGCATCGCCAGGTGGACGCGTTCGCCCGCTCGTAGGAGCGGATGAACAGGGCGCCGGCGGAGCGCGCCACCACCGGCCAGTGGGTGGGGTTGCGGGCGCTGAACCCTCGCGACGTGCGGGCCACCTTCATGCGCTGCATCTCGTCGGTGACCACGTCGAGGTAGCGGATCATGAACGCCATGATCTCCACCAGCTGCGCGGGAAGTCGCAGCCGCTCCAGCCCGGCGAGGAGGTCATGCGGCTCGGTGGTCGCGGCCAGGGTCAGGCTCGCCAGCACGCCGAGCGTGCCCTTGGCCAGCAGCCCCCAGGCCGCCAGCAGGCCGTGCTCGCTGACCGTCAGGCCGAGCACCTCGATCTGCGGGCCCTGGGCGACGAACGGGAGCAGCAGGGCGAACAGCAGGAACGGGACCTCGATCACCAGCCGCTTGAGGAGGTACGTCGGCGGCACCCGGGACAGCGCGACGACCGCACCCACGACCACCAGGTAGACGCCGAACGCGGCGAACCACTCCTTGGGCGTGGCCACCACCACGACCATGAAGCCGAGCAGACCGAGCACCTTCAGGTGCGCCGGCCAGCGGTGGACCGGCGAGTGGCCGTGGTAGTGCAGCCGGTGGCCGTGCGCGGCGCCCATGGTCAGCCGGCGTCCTCGTCGCCGGGGGTCCGGCGACGGCGTACGACGAGCGACGAGCCCGCCGGCCAGGGTGAGGACGACGAGAACGCCGACCACACCGGCCAACCCGCCGGACAGCCGGTCGTTGCCGATGCCCTTCGTGCTGTAGCCGGCAAGCGGGTTGTCGGAGGTCGCGTGGTCCTTCTGGGTCGAGGCGAGAACCCCTTGTCCTCGGCCACGCGGTTGAGCCCGTCCGGGCTGCTGGCGGCGTAGTAGCTGACCAGTCCGGCGAGGACCAGGGCGACGACGAGGATGCCGAGCGGACCGCTCTGGTGCTGGGCCGGCGTGCGCCGCTCATGCGGTCGCCCCCTGACGGTCGGGTGTGCGGACCACGAGCTCGCGCCGTTCGAGCACCCGCCGGGCGCCGTACACGAGGTCGGGCCGCACGGCGATGATGCTCCCGACCGCCAGGGTCGTGATGATCGCCTCGCCGACGCCCACCAGGACGTGCACGCCCACCATGGCGAACGCG
Organism: uncultured Actinomycetota bacterium; assembly: GCA_963754145.1. Taxonomy (GTDB): domain Bacteria; phylum Actinomycetota; class Actinomycetes; order Propionibacteriales; family Nocardioidaceae; genus Marmoricola. Next base: position 4,259 of record CAVWFF010000065.1, on the reverse strand, counting down.
AGGCTGTCCAGCGGGACCTCGGCGGTGCCGCCGATCGCGTAGAGCACGACGAACGCGAGGGCCGCCACCGGGACCGACACGAGCGCGGCGATCCCAGCGGACGGCGCGACCATGCCGAGCCGCTTGGGCAGCACCTTCTGCAGGACCAGGAACACGGCCCATCCCGTGACCACGGTGACGAGGCCCATCAGGTCGATGTTCGTGCCGAGCGCCGTGATCCCGCCGTCGGCGAAGAGGAGGGCCTGGACCAGGAAGACCACGCTCATGCACAGCAGCCCGGTGTAGGGCCCGACGAGGATCGCGGCAAGGGCGCCGCCGAGCAGGTGTCCGCTGGTGCCCGCCGCCACCGGGAAGTTGAGCATCTGGGTCGCGAAGATGAAGGCGGCCACCAGCCCGGTCAGCGGTGCCGTGCGGTCGTCGAGCTCGCGTCGTGCCCCGCGCAGCGCCACCCCGACGGCCACCGCGGCGACGACTCCGGTGCCGATCGACGTCGGGGCGTCCAGGAAACCGTCGGGCACGTGCATGGGTGCTCCCTTCGCGGATGAGAGTCCTCCTGCTCACCATACGTTGTTGCGGATCGTTTGCAATACGAGGTCGTGCGTGGCCGTCCCACCGGAAATCGGTTGGCCGTGGACGCCGCCAGGCACCACCATCTGCGCATGCGCTTCCCACTCCCGCCCGCCGAGCCGTCCACCACGGATCGCTGGTCCAGCCCGGAGTTCGAGGCAGAGCTGCGCACCTGGGTCGAGGCGGCGGTCGGTCCGGTGCGCCTGGAGCAGTACAAGATGCGCGGCTGGGCGACGGTGCTCAAGGCGTACGCCGGCGAGGGGCTGTTCTGGGCGAAGCAGAACTGCTCGCTCAACCTGTTCGAGGCGGCGCTCGTCGACGAGATCGGGCAGCTCGAGCCCGACCGCGTGGTGCCGCTCCGCGCGGTCGACCGCGTGCGCGGCCTGCTGCTGATGCCCGACCAGGGTGAGGTGTTCGGCTCCGGGCACACCGACCTCGGTTCCTGGTGCGAGATCGTTCGGCAGTGGGCCCAGCTGCAGCGCGCGCTCCTGCCGCACACCGACCGGCTCACGGCCGCCGGTGTCCACACGATGTGCCCGGAGGACTTCGAGGAGCTCGTGGTCGAGCGGGCCGACGCGCTCAACGCGTTGCCGGTGGGAGACCCGCGACGGTTGGCCGACGAGGCGGTGCCCGCGATCCGGGCCGGCCTGCCCGAGCTCCGGCGCTCGGTCGACGTGGTCGGCGCGCTCGGCCTGCCGATGGCGCTGAACCACAACGACCTGCACGGCGGCAACGTGTTCGCCGAGCCGGGTGAGGTGATGCGGTTCTTCGACCTCGGCGACGCGATGTTCACCGACCCCCTGGGGGTGCTGCTGATCCCGCTCGGCATCCTGGCCGACGAGCTCGACTGCGCTCCCGACGACCCACGGCTGGGACAGGTCGCCGAGGCCCTGGTCGAGGTCTGGAGCGACCTGGCGCCGGCCCGCGAGCTCCGGGCGGCGCTCCCGCACGCGCTGCGGCTGGCCCGGCTGGCGCGGCACGAGTCCTGGCTGCGGGCGACGCCGCCGATGTCACCTGCCGAGCTGGCCGACTGGGGGATGGCGGCGAGCGCCTGGCTGGCCCGGGTGCCCGACCCGCCGCTGCTCACGCCCGCAGCGAGCTGAGGATCTCCTCCCACCCGGTCGAGCAGGGTCGCCAGGTGCGTGGTGTCGCGCAGGCGCAAGGTGGCGTGGGGAAGCCGGGCGGCCAGCTCGGCTCCGTTGGCCGGTGGCGCGTTGGTGTCGCGCTCGCCGTACCAGAGGGTCGTGGGGCAGGTGACGTCCTCGACCCGGAACGCCCACGGCCGGAACGTCACGGCCGCGTCGCGCAGGAACCCGTCGTGCTGCGCCAGTGCCTCGCGCACCGAGTGCCGCGACGTCGGTATCGGCGAGCGAGTGACAGCAGCGCGGCGTCCTGCGCGGGCAGCATCGTGCGCCAGCGCGATGCGAGGGCGAAGTCGTCGGGGTCGTCCGGGGCGACGGACGCGACGAACGACGCGAACTCCGGCCTGGCGCTCTCGATCGCCTCGGCCACCGTCCCGCCCGTCGACCGACGCAGCGACTCCTCCTCGCTCGGCGCCGCCACCACGGCGGCAGCACTCACCCGGTCGGCCGTGACGGGCAGCGCAGGCGAGGGCGTAGGGACCGCCGGTCGACATGCCCAGTACGGCGAACCCGTCGATGCCGAGCAGGTCGGCGACCGCCACCGCGTCGTCCGCGACCGAGGCCTGGCCCGACTCGTGCACGTCGGAGACGCCGTACCCCGGCCGGTTCACCGCCACCAGCCGCACCCCGGATCCGTGCGGCGGCGTCGTGCCCGGTCATCGCGGCGTGCCGGGTGTCGGGGCAGCCGTGGAAGAACACCACCGGCGTGCCCACCGGATCGCCGCCGACCCAGAGCTGGACGCGTCGACCGTCGGGAAGCCGCAGCTCGTCGGTGTCGGTCATCACACGAGCCTAGGCACTTCTGGTAGGGCCCGTTTCGCGTGCTGGCACTAGTCTTGGTCGGTGTCCGACGACGAGCTGCAGCAGACGATCACCTTCGACGAGCTCGGTCTCTCCGACCGGGTGATGAAGGTGTTGCGCGACGTCGGCTACGAGTCCCCGTCGCCGATCCAGGCGCAGACCATCCCGCTGCTGCTCGAGGGCAAGCACGTGGTCGGTCTCGCGCAGACCGGCACCGGCAAGACGGCCGCCTTCGCGCTGCCGATCCTGTCCCGGATCGACACCTCGGCGAAGACGCCGCAGGCACTGGTGCTGGCCCCGACCCGCGAGCTCGCGCTGCAGGTGGCCGAGGCGTTCGAGCGCTACGCCACGCACGTGAAGGGCCTGCACGTGCTGCCGGTCTACGGCGGGCAGGGCTACGGCGTCCAGCTCTCCGCGCTGCGTCGCGGTGTCCACGTCGTGGTCGGTACGCCGGGCCGCGTCATGGACCACCTGGAGAAGGGCACGCTCGACCTCTCGGACGTGCAGTACGTCGTGCTCGACGAGGCCGACGAGATGCTCAACATGGGCTTCGCCGAGGACGTCGAGACGATCCTCAAGACCACGCCGGAGCACAAGCAGGTCGCGCTGTTCTCGGCGACGATGCCGGCCCAGATCCGGCGGATCGCGAACCGCTACGCGCCCGGTGCCGCCGAGATCACCGTCAAGAACAAGACCCGCACCGCGGCCAACGTCGCGCAGCGCTACCTGTACGTCTCCCACCAGCAGAAGCTGGACGCGCTCACCCGGATGCTCGAGGTCGAGAACTTCGACGGGATGATCGTCTTCGTCCGCACCAAGCAGGCCACCGAGGACCTCGCCGAGCGGCTGCGGGCACGGGGGTTCTCCGCGGTCGCGATCAACGGCGACGTCGTACAGAACCAGCGTGAGCGGACGATCGAGTCGCTGCGCAAGGGCAAGCTCGACATCCTGGTCGCCACCGACGTCGCCGCCCGCGGACTCGACGTGGAGCGGATCAGCCACGTCATCAACTACGACATCCCGACCGACGCCGAGGGCTACGTGCACCGGATCGGCCGCACCGGCCGCGCCGGCCGCAGCGGCGACGCGATCTCGTTCGTCACGCCGCGCGAGAAGTACCTGCTCCGCTCGATCGAGAAGGCCACCCGGCAGCCGATCACGGAGATGCCGAAGCCGAGCGTCGACGACGTCAACGCCAACCGGGTCGCCAAGTTCACCGAGGCGATCACGAAGGCGCTGGGGGACACCCAGCTGCCGCTGTTCCGCGGGCTCGTGGAGTCCTACGAGCAGGAGCACGACGTGCCCGCCTCCGACATCGCGGCCGCGATCGCCGTCCTCGCCCAGGACGGCGTGCCGCTGTTCATCGAGGCCGACCCCGAGCCCGTACGACGCGAGGCGCGCGAGCGCAGGGAGCCTGGCTCCGGCCTGACCATGTACCGGATCGCGGTCGGCAAGCGGCACCGCGTCGAGCCGCGCATGATCGTGGGCGCCCTCGCCAACGAGGGCGGCCTGCGCCGCGGCGACTTCGGCCGGATCGACATCAAGCCGGGCTTCTCCCTGGTCGAGCTGCCCGCGGACATGTCCCAGCAGACCCTCTCCGCGCTGTCGACCACGCGCATCTCCGGCGTCCTGATCGACCTCAAGCCGGACGACGGTCGCCCGTCCCGCAGCCACTCCTCGGGGCCCCCGCGCAAGCACGGCTCGTCCGCCCCGCACACGGGCAAGAAGCCGCGGCACAAGAACCACTGA
>CAVWFF010000064.1:0-6741 GCA_963754145.1 uncultured Actinomycetota bacterium | reverse complement strand
TCCGCGAGGCCGACGTGCAGGAGGGCGCACGCGCGATCGGGTTCACGCTCGGCACGCCCGGCGTCGGGATGATGGGCGTGGTCGACGACGTGCTGTGCGACCGGGCCTTCGTGGAGGAGCGCCAGACCAGCGCCGCGGAGCTCTGCACGATCGACGACCTGGCCACGCCGGCACCGCACTACGTCGCCAACGCGCTCGCGGCCGCGGCGCTCGCCCGGTCCCACTCCGTGCCCACCGAGGCGGTCCGCGAGGCGCTGCGCGGCTTCCGGCCCGACGGCCACCGGATCGCCCACGTCGGCACGTACGACGGGGTCACCTGGATCGACGACTCCAAGGCCACCAACCCGCACGCCGCGCTGGCGTCACTGCAGGCCTACGAGCCGGTGGTCTGGGTGGCCGGTGGCCTCGCCAAGGGGGCGCGCTTCGACGACCTCGTCACCCGGGTGCGCGAGCGGCTCCGCGGGGCGGTGCTGATCGGCCGCGACGCCGAGGTGGTCCGGGAGGCGCTTTCGCGACACGCGCCGGATGTTCCGGTGATCCTTGTCGGGGCCGGGGAGACTCCTGTCATGGATCGTGTGGTGGCCCAGGCCGCTGCGCTGGCCCGGCCGGGGGACACGGTGTTGCTTGCCCCGGGTTGTGCCTCCATGGACATGTTCACGAACTACGGAGAGCGTGGCGACGCGTTCGCCGACGCCGTCCGGCGGCACGGAGCCGTGTGAGGCGGAACGGCACGAAGGGGAAGGGCAGCAGGTGACCACGAGCATCGACTCGCCGGCCCCGACCCGACCCGCCGATGCCCCCGTCGCGCGACCCGGCGTGCAGGGCTGGCTGGACACGCTCCGCTCGACGCTGGCCAAGCCGCTGACGCCGTACTACCTGCTGCTCGGTGCCACCGCCCTGCTGCTCGCGATCGGCCTGATGGAGGTGCTCAGCGCCTCCAGCGTCTCGTCGTACAAGCAGTTCGGCACCAGCTACCACTGGTTCTTCCGGCAGCTGACCTGGGTGGCGATCGGAGTGCCGGTCGCGCTGGTCGCGAGCCGGATGCCCCACCGGCTGCTGCGCTGGTTCGCGTGGCCCTCGATCTTCCTCAGCCTGCTGCTCGTGATCGGCACCCAGTCCTCGCTGGGCGTCACCGTCAACGGCAACCGCAACTGGCTCGCGCTCGGGCCGCTGCAGGTGCAGCCGGCCGAGATCGCCAAGTTCTCGCTGATCATCTGGTGCGCGCACATCTACGCCAAGAAGGAGAAGCTCCTCGGCGACTGGAAGCACACCCTGGTCCCGGTGGTGCCGTTCGTCGCGCTGCTGACCGGGCTCGTGGTCGGCCTCGGCGGCGACCTCGGCACCGGGCTGGTGCTGTTCGCGATCATGCTCGGCATGCTCTGGGTGGTCGGCGCACCGGCGCGGCTGTTCCTCGGCGCCGTGACCATGGTCAGCGTGGTCGCGCTGTTCCTGGCCACGACCAGCAGCGAGCGGCTGTCGCGGCTGACCAACTTCGTCGACCCGTTCCGCGACTTCGAGGGCGCCGGCTGGCAGAGCGGCCACGGCATCCTCGGCATGGCCAGCGGCGGCATCTTCGGCAGGGGCATCGGCGCCTCGCAGCAGAAGTGGGGCAACCTCCCCGAGCCGCACACCGACTTCATCTTCGCCGTCCTCGGCGAGGAGCTCGGGCTGGTCGGCACCCTGCTCGTGCTCGCGCTCTTCCTGGCGATCGCCTACGCCGGCATCCGGATCTCGCTGCAGGCACGCGACCCGTTCGTGCGCTACATGGCCGCCGGGATCACGATCTGGCTGACCGCGCAGATGATGATCAACATCGGCATGGTGCTCGCCCTGCTCCCGGTGATCGGCATCCCGCTCCCGCTGGTGTCGTACGGCGGGTCCTCGCTGGTGCCCGAGCTGGTCTCGATCGGCCTCCTGATCTCGTTCGCGCGGCACGAGCCCGCCGCCGCGCGCGAGCTGCGCGACCGTCGTCGCCGTGGGCGCGGGCGCTCCGGCGTCAGCGCCCGTCCCGCCCGCGCCACCCGGGCGACCGCGAGCCGCAAATAATGCGCGTGCTCCTCGCCGGCGGGGGCACGGCCGGCCACACCTCGCCCCTGCTCGCCACCGCCGACGCCCTGCGCCGCCGCGATCCCTCGATCGAGATCACCGCGCTCGGCACGCCGCGGGGACTCGAGAACCGCGTCGTTCCCGCCGCCGGCTACCCGCTCGAGCTGGTGCCTCCGGTGCCGCTGTCGCGCAAGCTCAACGGCGACCTGCTGCGCACGCCGATGCGGCTGCGGGCGACGGTCAAGGCCGCGCTCGAGGTGATCGACCGCGTGCAGCCCGACGTGGTCGTGGGCTTCGGCGGCTACGTGTCGGTGCCGGCCTACCTCGCCGCCCGCCGCCGGCGGGTGCCGATCGTGGTCCACGAGGGCAACGCGATCGCCGGCATCGCCAACAAGCTGGGGGCTCGCTTCACCCGCTTCGTGGCCACCAGCTTCCCGGGCACCGAGCTGCGTCACGCCACCTACGTCGGGCTGCCGATCCGGCGGATGATCGCGACCCTCGACCGCGGCGAGCTGCGCGAGGTGGCTCGCGCCCACTTCGGGCTCGAGCCCGGGCTGCCGACGCTGCTGGTGACCGGCGGCTCGCAGGGCGCGCGCCGGCTCAACGAGTCGGTGGCCGCCGCCGCGCCCGCGTTCGCCGCGGCCGGCGTCCAGGTGCTGCACGTGTCCGGGCCGGCCGGCGAGGTCGACGTACCCGCGAAGCAGGGGCCCTCCGGCCCGCCGTACGTCGTGGTGCCGTTCGTCGACCGGATGGACCTCGCCTACGCCGCCGCCGACGCGGTGCTGTGCCGGGCCGGCGCCAACACCGTGACCGAGGTGTCCGGCGTGGGACTGCCCGCGATCTACGTGCCGCTCCCGATCGGCAACGGGGAACAGGCCCAGAACGCCCGCCCCGTGATCGACGCGGGCGGCGGGCTGCTCGTCGCCGACGGCGACCTCACGCCCGCGTGGGTGTCGGAGAACATCCCGGCGCTGCTGACCAACCCGCTGCGGCTGTCCGGCATGGCCCGTGCGGCGGCCGACGTGATCCCGCTCGACGCCGACGAGAAGCTCGCCGACATGATCCTGGCGGCGGCGGCCTCATGAGGGTGCCGGTCCCCGCGGAGCTGCTGCCCGCCGAGGCGCTGGGGCGGGTCCACTTCGTCGGCATCGGGGGAGCCGGCCTGTCCGGCATCGCCCGGATCATGCTCGCGCGCGGGCTCACCGTGTCCGGCAGCGACGCCAAGCAGTCGCTCACGCTCGACGCGCTGCGGGCGCTCGGCGCCACCTGCTACGTCGGCCACGACGCGTCCCAGGTGCGCGACGCCGACACGCTCGTGGTCTCCACCGCGGTGCGCGAGACCAACCCCGAGGTGGTCGAGGCGCAGCGGCTCGGACTGCGGATGCTGCCGCGCTCGGCCGCCCTTGCCTCGGTGATGCAGGGCCGCAAGGTGGTCGCGGTCGCCGGCACGCACGGCAAGACCACCACCACGTCGCTGCTCACGGTGGCGCTCCAGCACTGCGGTGCCGACCCGTCCTTCGCGATCGGCGGCGAGCTCAACGAGTCCGGCTCCAACGCCCACGACGGCTCCGGTGAGCTGTTCGTGGCCGAGGCCGACGAGAGCGACGGGGCGTTCCTCGTGTACTCGCCGTACGTCGGCCTGGTCACCAACGTCGAGGCCGACCACCTCGACAACTGGGGCACGGAGGAGGCGTACCACGCGGCGTTCGAGGAGTTCCTCGGCCGGATCGACACCGCCGGCTTCCTGGTCATGTGCGTCGACGACGACGGTGCCGCCGAACTGGCGGTCACCGCCCGCGGCCGCGGCCTGACCGTGGTGACGGTGGGGGAGTCCGACGCCGCCGACGTGCGCGCCGCCGACGTGCGCTTCGTCGGCGCGACGTCGACGTTCACCGTGATCGACCGCGGCCGCCGGCTCGGCGAGGTGCGGCTGCAGATCCCGGGCCGCCACTACGTCCTCGACGCCCTGGCCGCGCTCGCCGCGGGGCTCGGGCTCGGCTTCCCGTTCGCCGACCTGGCCCGCGGGCTGGGCTCGTTCAGCGGCACCCGGCGCCGGATGGAGCTCAAGGGCGAGGCCGGCGGCATCCGGGTCTACGACAGCTACGCCCACCACCCCAACGAGATCGCCGGTGACCTGCAGGCGGCCCGGTCGCTGGCGGGGGAGGGGCGGGTGCTGGTCGCGTTCCAGCCGCACATGGTGTCCCGCACCAAGATCTTCGGCGCCGCGATGGGCCGGGCGCTCGGCGCGGCCGACGTGGTCGTGGTGATGGACGTGTACGTCGCCCGCGAGGACCCCGAGCCGGGGGTCAGCGGCGCCCTCGTCGCCGACGCCGTACCCCTGCCGCCGGAGGCGGTGGTGTTCGAGCCGCGCTACGCCAGCACCGCCGCTCACCTCGTCGAGCGGGCGCGTCCCGGTGACGTGGTGCTCACGCTCGGCGCCGGCGACGTGACCCTGCTCGCGCCCGAGGTGCTCGCCCAGCTCGGCGACCTCCATCCCGAGGAGGTGTCCGGTGACCAGCCTGATGAGTAGGCCGGGGTCGTCGGGTGAGCCCGACGAGGAGACGATCGCGCTCGAGCGCAAGCTGTTCCGCAAGCGGCGCCGCTGGGGCCGGCTCGGCCGGATGCGGCCCTGGCTCGGTGCGTTGCTGGCGGTGGTGCTGCTCGTGGCCGGCGCGTACGTCGTGTGGTTCTCGCCGCTCCTGGCCACCGAGGAGGTCTCCGTCACGGGCACCGACGCCCTCGCGCCGGTCCAGGTCCGCGAGGCCGCACGGGTGCCGATCGGTGAGCCGCTGGCCCGGCTCGACCTCGACGCGGTGCGCGGCCGGGTGGCCTCGCTGCCCGAGGTGAAGTCCGTGCGGGTGACGCGGGCGTGGCCGCACGGTGTCGCGATCGCGGTCACCGAGCGGGTCGCGGTCGCCGTCGTACCCCGCGCCGGAGGCTTCCGCGGCCTCGCCCCCGACGGCGTCCTCTTCCGCACCTACGACGCGCGGCCACCGGGCCTGCCCGTGATCCGCGACCAGAAGGGCGCCGACACCGCGGCGCTGCAGGAGGCCGCCCGCGTCGTCGGCGCGCTGCCGCCGGCCGTGCTCGCGCGCGTCGACCACGTGTCGGTGGCCACGATCGACCAGATCCGGCTGGTGATGCGCAGCGGCCGGCTCGTGAAGTGGGGCGACGCCGCGCAGTCCGCGAAGAAGGCCGAGGTGCTCGCGGTCCTGATGCGCCAGAAGCTCCTCGATGATCGACGTGCGGGTGCCCGGCCGGCCCACGACGCGTCCGTAGCCGGCGACCAGGCTCCGCTCAGCCGGGCACCTGGTCGCTCAGCTCGGCCAGCCGGGCCAGCCCGGTCCGCACGTGGGCCTGGAGTCGGTCCAGGGCGTCGTCCAGCTCGGGCGACCCGCCGTGCTCGGGCGGGACGCGCGCGGGGTTGAGCGCGACCCGGTCGGTCCACGCCTTGATGTCGGGCTCGGAGCCGAACGACGCCGAGTTCCGCAGGCCCAGGACGTTCATCCGCGCCCAGTCGGTCAGGGTGTTGCCGAACGACGACGGCGGGCACAGCCGGTTCTTCTCGTCGTCGTCGTCGCGGGTCGCCTCGACGTACCCGGCGAGCGCGGCCCCGAAGCACGGGAACCCGGCCCGGATCGGCTGCAGGGTGATCGCCTCCGGCCCCCAGATCGGCACCAGCGGCGGGTTCTTCAGGCCGTCCGCCGCGCAGTTCACGACGAGGGCGTCGTCCGCGATCGCGACCGACCCGTCGCGCGAGGTCGATCCGGCCGCGCCTCACCGTGTCGATGTGGCCGAGGCGTACGACGTTCTCGATGCTGCGCAGCAGCTCGAGCTCCCACGTCCCGAGGGTGGGCGCCTTGGCCATGGTCGGCGTGACCGAGCGGTCGATGCGCAGCATGATGCCGGCGTCCTCCAGCCGGAGGAACAGGTCCTGCAGCGACGCCGCCGCCCCTGCCGCCTGCATCATGTCGGCGACCATGCCGAGGTAGATGACGGGATCCGGCTGGATCAGCGCCCGGTTGAGCATCCACGGGTCGCGTGGCCGCACCCAGCAGATCGCGTCGGGGTCCACCCCGCGCGCCAGCAGCCAGATGCAGGCATCGGTCGCGGTCTTGCCCGAGCCGACGACGACGTACTGGCTCGGAGCCTCGCCGGTGTGCACGAGGTCGTTGACCGGGATCACCCGCGCGCCGTCGGCGACCCCGAACTTCGGCGGCGTCTCCGCCGGGATGTCGGGGGCGAGGTAGCGCGCGTCGACGATCCGGCACGTTCCGGCACCTCGAACCGCTCGCCCGAGACGCGCGAGACGAAGGTGCGGTCGCCGACGTACTCGCAGCCGGCGAAGAACTCGACCCGGCCCGACGCCGAGCATCCGGTCCGCCAGCAGGTCGTCGTAGTAGGCGCAGATCGTCGGCTGGTCGGCCCGCTCGTGGAGCCCCGCCTCGGGCCCGCGCTGCTGGATCCGCCCACCGCCGAGCACCGTCGACGCGACGCCGTAGAAGGTGGACGACTGGTGCAGCCGCACGAACGGGTAGGCCTCGAGCCAGTGGCCGCCGACACCGTGGCGGCGGTCGACGAGGGCGACGCGCACGTCGGCGTGGTCGATCAGCGCATCGGTGAACGCCATGCCCATCGCCCCGGCCCCGACCACCAGGTAGTCGGCCTCGACCGTGCGCGTCACGGTGCAACCAA
>CAVWFF010000063.1:0-17737 GCA_963754145.1 uncultured Actinomycetota bacterium | reverse complement strand
ACCGCACTCGTCGCCCTCGTGGTGCTGGCTGTGGCAGGTACCACCGTGGGTTACGCCGCGGTGAGCAAGAACGTGACCCTGTCCATCGACGGCAAGTCGCGGGAGGTGCACACCCTCAAAGGCACGGTGCGCGACCTGCTCGCCAGCCAGCACATCGACCTCAACAGCCACGACGTGGTCGCTCCGTCGCTGGACTCCGAGATCGGGGACGACTCGCGGATCGCGGTGCGCTACGGCAAGCCGCTGGCCGTGAACCTCGACGGCGAGAAGACCACCTACTGGACCACCGCCACCACCGTCCGCGGCGCGGTCAACCAGCTCGGCCTGCGGTTCTTCGGTGCGGACTACTCGAGCTCCCGCTCCGCGGACATCGACCGCGAGGGCATGGCCCTGCGGATCGCGACGCCGAAGAAGCTCACGCTGAAGATCGCCGGTGCGAAGCAGCAGAAGCGCAACATCAGCGCGATCACCGTGCGCGGCGTGCTCGGCAAGCTCCACGTCGGCTACGACAAGAACGACAAGGTCACACCGTCGCTCGACTCCTTCGTGAAGGACGGCGACAAGGTCGTCTTCACCAAGGTCACCAAGAGGAAGGTGCACGTCGGCCACGAGAAGCTCGGCTTCGACACGGTCACGCGCGCGGACGACTCGATGACCAAGGGCGAGACCAGCACCGTGCGTGAGGGCCGATCCGGGGTCCGTGACGTGACCTACCGCGTGGTGACCCACAACGGTGACGTCTTCAAGAAGAGGGTGCTCAAGGCGAAGGTGCTGCGGGCCCCGGTCTCGCGCATCGTGCACGTCGGCACCAAGCCCAAGCCCCAGCCCAGGCCGGAGCCCCAGCCGGTGGCGGCGCCGGCGCCAGCGCCGAACTACTCCAGCGGCGGCTCCGCCTGGGACCGGATCGCCGCGTGCGAGTCCGGTGGCAACTGGGCGGCGAACACCGGCAACGGCTACTACGGCGGGCTGCAGTTCAGCCTCGGCACCTGGCAGGCGTACGGCGGCTCCGGAAGGCCGGACCAGAACAGCCGCGAGCAGCAGATCGCCGTGGCCGAGCGGGTCCGCGCTGCCGAGGGTGGCTACGGCGCCTGGCCCGTGTGCGGCGCCCGGGCCTGACGACCGTAGGTCGAGCCTGTCGAGACTACGCTCGCCCGTGTGGTGAGCGAACCTGACGATTCCTCCGCCGGACCGAGGTTCCTCGGTCCGGCGGAGGTCCGTTCGCTCGCGGCCGCGCTCGGCCTCCGGCCCACCAAGCAGCGCGGACAGAACTTCGTGATCGACGCCAACACCGTGCGCCGGATCGTCCGCGACGCGGGCGTCGACGGCGACGACGTGGTGCTCGAGGTCGGCCCTGGGCTCGGCTCCCTGACCCTGGCCCTGCTGGCGGTCGCGCGTCGCGTTGTCGCGGTCGAGGTCGACCCCGCGCTCGCGGCGGCACTGCCCGCGACGATCGCGTCGTACGCGCCTGAACAGGCGGACCACTTCGAGGTGGTGCAGGGCGACGCGATGCGGGTCGAGGACCTGCCCGGTCCGGCGCCGACCGCGCTGGTCGCGAACCTGCCCTACAACGTCTCCGTGCCGGTGCTGCTCCACCTGCTGGCGCTGCTCCCGTCGCTGGAGCACGGCCTGGTCATGGTGCAGGCCGAGGTCGCCGACCGGCTGGCGGCGCCGCCCGGCTCCAAGGTGTACGGCGTGCCGTCGGTGAAGGCGGCCTGGTTCGCCGACGTCCGCAGGGCCGGCTCGGTGAGCCGCTCCGTGTTCTGGCCGGCACCCAACGTCGACTCGGGTCTGGTGGCGTGGAAACGTCGCGAGCCACCTTCGACCCAGGTCAGCCGCCAGGACGTGTTCGCCGTGGTCGACGCGGCGTTCGCCCACCGCCGCAAGGCGTTGCGGCGCACCCTGCGCGAGCTCGCCGGTTCCGCCGAGGCGGCCGAGGACGCGCTGCGCCGCGCCGGGATCGACCCGATGGCGCGGGGAGAGTCGCTCGACGTCCGACAGTTCACCCGCATCGCCGAGGAGATCCTCGATCGGATCGCCCGAATGAGCGTCACGGTCCGGGCGGCCGCCAAGATCAACCTCCGGCTGGCCGTGGGACCTCCCCGCGAGGACGGCTTCCACCCGCTGCTGACCGTCTACCAGGCGATCAGCCTGTACGACGACGTCACGGTGAGCGACGCCGACGCCTGGTCGGTGGCCGTCGAGCCCACGGGCGACCTGGACTGCTCGGGTGCCCCGCTCGACGGGTCCAACATCGCCGTGCGGGCCGGCCGTCTGCTGAGCACGCACCACGGGGTGCGAGCGTGCCGCCGCGATCCGCATCGCCAAGGGGATCCCGGTGGCCGGTGGGCTGGCCGGGGGGAGCGCGGACGCGGCGGCGGCGCTGGTGGCGCTGGACCGGCTGTGGGACCTCAACACCACCGACGAGGACCTCCTGCGGCTCGCCGCAGAGCTCGGGAGCGACGTGCCGTTCGCGCTGCTCGGCGGCACCGCCCGAGGCACCGGTCGCGGGGAGGTGGTCGAGCAGATCGACGACCCCGGCACCTGGTGGTGGGTGGTGGTTCCCAATGCGACCGGCATGTCGACCCCCGAGGTCTACCGGGAGTTCGACCGGCTCTACCCGGATCTGCTCTCGCACCACCATCTACGGGTGCACGACATGCCGGGCATCCTCCGGACGCGCGACTTCCGGCTCCTCGGCCGCAACCTCGAGAACGACCTGCAGCCGGCCGCCCTCAGCCTGCGACCGGACCTGGAGCAGACCGACCTGGACCTGTTCGAGGCCCGCGCGTTCCGGCTGCTGAGTGGCTCAGGGCCGACGTTCCTCGGCCTGGTCGAGACCCAGGAGCGCGCACACGAGGTGTGTGAGCACATGCTGGACCGGGGCTACCGCGACATCCGGGTGGCCACCGGGCCGGTCGCCGGCGCCCACGTGGTGGAGTACGCCTGATGGCCAACCTGGTCTCCCTCGAGCGCGTCTCCAAGTCCTACGGCGTGCGCATCCTGCTCGACGGCGTCAGCCTCGGTGTCGGGGACACCGACCGGATCGGGGTCGTCGGCCGCAACGGCGACGGCAAGACCACGCTGCTGAACCTGATCGCGGGGCGCGAGGAGCCCGACAGCGGACGGGTTGCCCGCACCCGCGGTCTGCAGGTCGGGTACCTCGACCAGCGCGACGAGCTGGACGACAGCCACACCGTCCGCGAGGTGGTGCTCGGTGGCAAGGCCGACCACGAGTGGGCCGCCGAGGCGACGACGCGCGAGGTGGTGGAGGAGCTGCTGGCCGGGGTCTCGCTGGACCGCGTCGTGCACGGGCTCTCCGGCGGGGAGCGCCGGCGCTGCTCGCTCGCCCGGCTGCTGCTCGAGCCGCACGACCTGGTGATCCTCGACGAGCCGACCAACCACCTCGACGTCGAGGCCGTGTCCTGGCTCGCGCAGCACCTGTCGGCCCGTCGTACCGCCCTGGTGGTGGTGACGCACGACCGCTGGTTCCTCGACGCGGTGTGCGAGACCACGTGGGAGGTGCACCCGGCGGCGAACGGCGCCGGGGTCGTCGATGTGTACGACGGCGGCTACGCGGCGTTCGTGCTGGCCAAGGCGGAGCGGCAGCGGCAGGCGGCGTCGAGCGAGCAGCGGCGGCAGAACCTGGTGCGCAAGGAGCTGGCCTGGCTGCGGCGGGGGCCGCCGGCGCGGACCTCGAAGCCGAAGTTCCGGATCGACGCCGCCAACGCGCTGATCGACGACGTGCCCGAGCCTCGCGACCGACTCGAGCTCCAGAAGTTCGCGACCCAGCGGCTCGGCAAGGACGTGCTCGACATGGAGCACGTCGACCTGGTGCGCGGCGAGCGCACGCTGCTGCGCGACGCCACCTGGCGGCTCGGCCCGGGCGACCGGGTCGGGATCGTCGGCGTCAACGGCGCGGGCAAGACCTCGGTGCTGTCGCTGCTCGCGCACGAGCTGTCGCCGCAGAGCGGCCGGGTGAAGCACGGCCGGACGGTCGCCCTGCAGCACCTCACCCAGGCGATCGACGTGGTGGATCCGGAGGCGCGGGTGCTGGCCACGGTCGAGGGCATCCGCCGGGTGACGCGGCTCTCCGACGGGTCCGACGTGTCGGCGACGGCGATGCTGGAGCGGTTCGGCTTCACCGGCGACCGGCTGACCGCGCGCCTCGGCGACCTGTCCGGCGGCGAGCGCCGTCGGTTCCAGCTGCTCAAGCTGCTGCTGACCGAGCCCAACGTGCTGCTCCTGGACGAGCCCACCAACGACCTCGACATCGAGACCCTCAACGTGCTCGAGGACTTCCTTGACCGCTGGCCCGGCACCCTCGTCGTGGTCTCGCACGACCGCTACTTCCTCGAGCGCGTCACCGACTCCACCTGGGCCCTCCTCGGCGACGGCCAGGTCTCCATGCTCCCCAACGGCGTCGACCAGTACCTCGCGCACCGCCGCCGAGCGGCCGCAGATGTACCCCCCCAGCCCGCCGACCGGTCAGAGATGGTTGGCGAAATTGCGCCGACCGGTCACACGAAGGCGAAGTCCGGCGGCGCGGAGGAGCGGGCGGCTCGCAAGACCGTGGCGCGTGTGGACAAGCAGCTCGCCCGGCTCGCCGTACGCGAGGCGGAGCTGAACCAGCAGATCCTCGACAACGCGGCCGACCACGAGCTGCTGACCTCGGTCTCCACGCAGCTCTCGGGCCTGGCCGCCGAGCGCGACGCGCTCGAGCAGGAGTGGCTGGAGGCCGCCGCGCTGCTGGAGTGAGGCGGGTCAGCCGAGCGGTGTCATCAGCACCTTGAGCAGCGTGGCCAGCGTCGCGCGGTCGTCAGCGGGCAGCGCGGCGAGCAGGTCGCGCTCGTGGGCGAGCAGCTCCTCGAACGCGGCGTCGACGGTGCTCCTGCCCTCGGCGGTCAGCCGCACCAGCACCCCGCGCCGGTCGCCGGGGTCGGGCAGCCGGTCGACCAGGCCGCGCCCGGCGAGCCGGTCGACCCGGTTGGTCATGGTGCCGCTGGTGACCAGGGTCTCGTGCAGCAGGCGCCCGGGGGAGAGCTGGTACGGCGCGCCCGCCCGGCGCAACGCCGCCAGCACGTCGAACTCCCACGGCTCGATCCGGTGCGCCGTGAAGGCACGCCGGCGGGCACGGTCGAGCAGCCGGGCCAGCCGGCTGATCCGGCTGAACACCTCAACCGGGGCCAGGTCGAGGTCGGCCCGCTCGCGGTGCCACGCCTCGACCAGCCGGTCGACCTCGTCCCGCATGAGGTCATGCTAGTGCGCTCAAGAATCTTGACGTCAAGATAAGGCGGTCCTACGCTCGGTCCATGACCACTGCAGACGACTTCACCCAGCTCGGCCTGACCGAGTGGCAGGTCTCCGGCGACACCGCCGAGGCGTCGTACGAGTGCGGCAGCTTCACCGCCGGCGGCACCCTGGTAGCCCGGATCGCGGCCATCGCCGACAGCCAGAACCACCATCCCGACGTCTCGCTGGGCTACCCGGGCGTGGTGAAGGTGACGACGAGCTCGCACGACGTCGGCGCGCTCACCGACCGCGACCTGACCCTGGCGCGGGCGATCCACGACGCCGCGGCCGAGAGCGCGGCTTGACCCATACCTGGGACCCGGAGCGCTACCTGAGGTTCGCCGACGAGCGCGGGCGCCCGTTCGTGGAGCTGGTCGGCCGGGTCGCCGCCGACGCCCCCCGGACCGTCGTCGACCTCGGCTGCGGGCCGGGCAACCTCACCGGCCTGCTCAAGCAGCGCTGGCCCTCGGCGCAGGTGACCGGCCTCGACTCGTCCCCCGAGATGATCGCCACCGCGCGGGGTCGCGACGACGGGGTGGCCTACGACGTCGCCGACCTGCGCGACTGGCGTCCGTCGACCCCGGTCGACGTGCTGGTGTCCAACGCCACGCTCCAGTGGGTGCCGGACCACCTCGCCCTGCTGCCGTCGCTGGTCGAGGCCGTGCGCCCGGGTGGCTGGTTCGCGTTCCAGGTGCCGGCGAACTTCGACGAGCCGAGCCACACGATCCGCCGCGACCTCGCCGCGACGCCGCCGTACGACGCGCAGACCGCGGGCGTGGCCACGCCCGACGCCCACGACGCCGCGACGTACCTCCGCGCGCTCCAGCCGCTCGTGACCTCCGTGGATGCCTGGGAGACGACGTACCTGCACGTGCTTCACGGCGAGGACCCGGTGTTCACCTGGGTCAGCGGCACCGGCGCCCGGCCGACCCTGCAGGCGCTGGACGAGAGTCTGCGGCCTCGTTTCGAGGACGAGTTCAAGCGACTCCTGCGGGCGGCGTACCCGGACGACGGGAGCGGCGTCGTGCTGCCGTTCCGGCGGGTGTTCGTGGTGGTGCAGAGGTGAGGGGAGGGCTGGTGGTTTGGGGGTTTGAGGGAAGAGAGAATCCCAAGGTATCTAGGTTTCCTGACCCACCGGGCCCAGCCACTTCCCAATCTGATCTGATGCTTCCCAACCCGATCTCACGCTTCCAACGGTGTACATGGCCCGGGAAGCGACAGAAGAGATTGGGAGGTTCGGGACGACACCCAGCTTGCTCGAAGAATGCCGGGCCACCCCCTAGCGCCCCCGCAGCTCCGGGTCCTGCTCGAGGTTCGCCAGCCCGTTCCACGCCAGGTTCACCAGGTGCGCGGCGACGACGTCCTTGTCCGGCGTCCGCGCGTCCAGCCACCACTGGCCGGTCGTGCTCACCATGCCGACCAGCATCTGCGCGTACAGCGGCGCCACCTTGGGGTCGAACCCGCGCGCCGCGAACTGGTCGCCCAGGATCCCCTCGACCCGGGTGACGGTGTCGCTGATGATCGAGACGTACGTGCCCGTGCCCGAGCCGGGCGGGCTGTCGCGCACCAGGATCCGGAAGCCGTCCGAGGAGCCCTCGACGTAGTCGAGCAGCGCGTACGTCGCCTGCTCCAGCAGCATCCGCTGCGACGTCGCGGTCAGCGCCTCGCGCATCGTGCCGAGCAGCTGCTGCACCTCGCGGTCGACGACCACGGCGTACAGGCCCTCCTTGCCACCGAAGTGCTCGTAGACGACCGGCTTCGACACCGCGGCGCGCGCGGCGATCTCCTCGACGGACACGCCGTCGAAGCCGCGCTCGGCGAACGCTCCTCGGGCGATCGCGATCAGCTGCTCGCGGCGCTCGGCGGCGGTCATCCGCCCGCGCGGCGCCTTGCGTGCGGGGGGAGGGGTGGCCGTCACGCCGCGCTGGCCACCGACCGGTTCGCGACCAGCTTGCCCTCGATCCGCTCCGCGACCGGCCAGCGGACGTCGCTCACCCATCCCGCCTGCTCGAGCCAGCGGATCACCCGCGCCGACGTGTCGACCTGGCCGCGGAGCACGCCGTGGCGCGCGCAGGTCGGGTCGGCGTGGTGCAGGTTGTGCCACGACTCGCCCATGGACGGGTATGGCGAGCCACCACACGTTCGCGGACTTGTCGCGCGAGACGAACGGCCGCTCGCCCAGCGTGTGGCAGATCGAGTTGATCGACCAGGTCACGTGGTGCAGCAGGGAGACCCGCACCAGCGAGCCCCAGAAGAAGGCGGTGACGGCGCCCTGCCACGACCACGTGATCAGGCCGCCGGCGATGGCCGGCGCGATCAGGGAGACCGCCACCCACAACGGGAACTGGCGCGAGATCCGGACGATGTCGCGGTCCTTCATCAGGTCGGGGGCGTACTTGCGCTGCGGTGTCTGTTCCTCGTCGAAGAGCCACATCATGTGGGCGTGCGCGAAGCCCTTCAGCAGCGCCCGCAGGCTGGTGCCGTACTTCCACGGGCTGTGCGGGTCGCCGTCGCGGTCGGAGAACTTGTGGTGCTTGCGGTGGTCCGCCACCCAGCGCACGATCGGCCCCTGGATCGCCATCGACCCGGCCACCGCGAGCAGGATCTTCACCACCCGGTTGGGCTTGAAGGACTTGTGCGTGAAGAGTCGGTGGAAGCCGACCGTGACACCGTGCCCGGTCAGCCAGTACATGACGATCATGATGCTGACGTCGGTCCAGCTCAGCCAGCCACCCCAGGCGACCGGGATCGCGGCGAACACCGCCAGGAACGGGACCGCGATGAAGACGGCCAGGGCGACCTGCTCCCTACGGGACTGCTGATCACCACCGAGGGTTGCGCGTTCGGGGGCGGCCTGGTCCGGCAAGGTGGTGGTCATGGAGTCCTCGGAGCTGGGTACGTGCTTACCTACGGTAGCGTAAGTTACGGTGGCGTCGGCTTCAACCGTTCGTTCGGGTGGAGGCGCCCCGTACCCGTAGCCTTTTCGGTGCAATCCCCGGTTGGTCTGCCGGACATAGAGGGAGACCCGCTACCCGTAGCCTTTGCGGTGCAATCCCCGGTTGGTCTGCCGGACATAGAGGGAGACCCGCTACCCGTAGCCTTTGCGATGCAATCCCCGGTTGGTCTGCCGGCAGGGCCCGCCTGACTTTGAATCAGGACTAGCGACGTAGGTTCGACTCCTACCCGGGGAGCAAGATCCGGCAGGTCTCGGCGATCCAATGATGACCCGGGCTTGGGACGGGTCGGTGCCTTCACCGGGTCCCTGTTGGCGAACCGAGCGAACAACCCGTGTCTGGCGTTGGCTCCGCGCCCCCAGGGATCCAGGCATCACCTGCACCACCGCGTTGTGGATCGCGGGACCGACAGCGTGAAGAAGGGGCCAACTGCCGCCCGGCACCGACCGGGTCGCACGAGATCAGGACCCGGGCAAGCACGCGCTGCTGATGGTGTTCTCGATTCCAAGGTTGCGGGCCCGAAACCCGAGGGTGACCGGTCTTCCTAGGGTGCCCGTGGGGGGGTAGCGTCGCGTCGAGGTCCGATGCCGGTCGGATTCAGGGAGAGACGGGGCCGGTCATGTTCGTTCGCAGGATCGTTGTCGCAGGTGTGGTCGCCGCGCTGGCATTGTCAGGTGCGCTGCTGGGCTCGGCCAGTGCGTCGAATCCAGGCGCGGACTCCCGGCTGTCCAACGATGCGCCGGGTACGTCGGGGTACGTCTCGAACTACACGGCCGTGACCGGGCAGCCCTACACCGACGCCACCCTCGCCGAGTGCTCCCGCGCCCGGGGCCGGCAGAACGAGCCCTCGGTCGCGGTCAACCCGCGCAACGCGCAGGTGATCGTGGGCAGCTCGAACGACTACTGCGGGACCTACAACGACGGCGCGGACGCCGACGGTGCGCCGCTGCCGGTCGGGCCGATCTGGCTGGGCTACTACCGGTCCCAGAACGGCGGCGCATCGTTCCAGTCCTCGCTGGTTCCGGGATACCCCGGGGACACCTCGCCGTACGGAGCCCGGGCGCAGGTCCGCACCGCGAGCGCCGGCGACCCCGTCCTCGCCTGGGACGGCGACGGCCGGCTGTTCGCCGGGTCGGAGAGCTCCGACGACCCGGCCGGATCGAAGAAGACGTTCGGCGACGTGTGGGTCGCCACCTACGAGAACCCAGCAGGAGTGGGCGGCGCGACGATCAACGACGGCAAGGAGTTCCGCCGGTCGGTCGTCGTCGCCCGCGGCTCCTCCGCGCCGAACCTCATCGGCGTCTTCAACGACAAGACCTCGATCGCGGCCGACCGGACGAACAACCCGGCGACCCGCGGCAACGTCTACTTCGCCTGGTCCCGGTTCACCGGCAACGGCGGCTCGAACATCTACGTGGTCCGCTCCACCGACCACGGCGCCACGTTCTCCAAGCCGAAGCTGCTGACCACCAGCGAGAACGACATCCAGGACCCCGACATCGCCATCCGCGGCGACGGGACCGTCACGGTCACCTGGGACTCGTCGTCGAAGAAGAGCCCGCTCGACTCGATCAACTACTCCGTGTCCACCAACGGCGGCGCCACCTGGTCGCCCTCGCGGAACGCTGACCACCGTACATCTCCTACGACGCCCAGGACGTCGCCGCCCCGACCGCCGAGGCGCCGACCTCCGGGCCGGACTTCGAGGGCGCCGAGGGCGAGGCCGAGGCAGCCGGCAACGCCCGCGACTGCGGCGTGCTGGAGGCCGCCTGCGCCAGCGGCTACATCTTCTTCCGCCGCACCACCTCGCCCCGCTCCTCCGCGGACCAGACCGCGCCCGGCAACCCGTGGGTCTACCTCGTGGTGGATCCGGTCGTGCCCGGGTCGCAGGTGCCGACCGGCACCACGTACGGCGCCACCGAGGTGGGCGTCGGCGGCCAGAGCGCGGTCTACGCGATCAGGTTCAACCCGCTGACCGGAGCGAAGAGCGGTCTGGTCCGGATCGCCCCGGAGGCTACCGGGCACCAGCTGTTCGCCGACGTGGTCGCCGACTCCGGCGCCGTCCACGTCATGTGGTGGGACAGCCGCAACGACTCGTGCTACTCGCCCACCCGCCCGGTCGGCAACTGCGCGAACGGCGCGTTGGTCCCGTCTCTGGACGTCTACGGGACCACCCTGGACCGCACCACGTTGGCCCCGGCCGCGATCACCAGAGTCACGGACGTCACCAGCAACCCGAACTGGGACCAGTTCGGCGGCCGCACCGTGCCCTTCGCCGGCGACTACCTGTGGATCGACTCGGCCGCGGGCCGCACGTTCTCGACCTGGACCGACTACCGCAACACGGTGCCCGGCAACGACCCCCGGACCGCGGGCACCCGCGGCGACGTCCTGCAGTGCCGCACTCAGCGGCCGGACGGCACCTTCACCGGTGACACCTGCCCGCGAGCCGGCGGGCTGGATCAAGACATCTACGGCGACCTGTCGCCCTGACCGGTGCTGCAGCACAAGCTCGCAGCGGCCCGCCTGACTTTGAATCAGGAATAGCGACGTAGGTTCGACTCCTACCCGGGGAGCTGACCACCACCGACCCCAGGAGCCGCATGCCCGACCTGACCGTGATCGTCCTCGCTGCCGGGGGCGGCACCCGGATGAAGTCGAAGACCATGAAGGTCCTGCACCCGATCGCCGGGCGCAGCATGATCGGCCACGTCCTCACCGCCGTCATGGCCGTGGAGCCGACCCGCGTGGTGGCGGTCGTCGGCCACCAGCGGGAGCAGGTCGGGCCCCACATCGAGGCGCTCGTCCCGGGGGTGGTGCTCGCGGTGCAGGAGAGCCAGGACGGCACCGGGCACGCGGTCCGCGTCGCCATGGAGGCGCTCGGGCCGGGCCAGTCCGGCACCGTGATCGTCACCACCGGCGACACCCCACTGCTCGAGGGCGCGAGCCTGCGGGCCTTCGCCGAGGACCACACCGGCTCCGGACGGGCCGTGAGCATCCTGACCGGGGAGGTGCGGGACCCGTTCGGCTACGGTCGCGTGATCCGCGACCCGGACGGCTCTGTCGCCGCGATCGTGGAGCAGAAGGACGCGACCGAGGAGCAGACGGCGGTCCGTGAGATCAACAGCGGCATCCTCGCCTTCGACGCGGCGTTCCTCGAGGACGTGCTGCCGCGGTTGTCCAACGACAACGCGAAGCGCGAGTACTACCTCACCGACACGGTGAAGCTGGCGCGAGAGGGCGGGCAGAAGGTCGGCGCCTTCCCGATCGACGACGTGCTCCAGACCGAGGGCGTCAACGACCGCTCCGAGATGGCCGAGCTCGCGCACGAGAAGAACCGGCGGATCCTGGCCCGCTGGATGGCCGAGGGGGTCACGGTCATCGACCCGGCGACCACGTGGATCGACGTCGACGTGGTGCTCGCGCCCGACGTCACGATCCTTCCCGGCGTACAGCTCCTCGGCGCCACGGTCGTCGGCGAGGACGCCGTGGTCGGCCCCGACTGCACGCTCAAGGACGTCGAGATCGGCGAGGGCGCGAAGGTGGTCCGCACCCATGGCGAGCTCGCGGTCGTCGGGGCGGGCGCGGACGTCGGACCCTTCTCCTACCTGCGCCCGGGCGCCCGGCTCGGCGCGAAGGGCAAGATCGGCGCGTTCGTCGAGGTGAAGAACAGCGATATCGGTGCCGGCGCCAAGGTCCCGCACCTGTCGTACGTCGGCGACGCAGAGATCGGCGAGGGCACGAACATCGGGGCCGGCGCGATCTTCGCGAACTACGACGGCGTCACCAAGAGCCGCTCGACGGTCGGCCGGCACGTGAAGACCGGTGTGCACAACAGCTTCGTCGCACCCGTGACCATTGGTGACGGTGCGACCACGGGCGCCGGGAGCGTGATCCGCCGCGACGTACCGCCGGGTTCCCTCGCCGTGTCCAGCGGCCAGCAGCGGCACATCGAGGGCTGGGTGTTCCGCAAGCGCGAGGGCACGCCGAGCGCTGACGCGGCCCGCGCCGCGCTCGATTCCGGACCCGGAGTCGAGGACACTGGACCAGCGTGGGACACAATCCTGAAGTACCCGCCTCGCCCCAGGAGGAGCAGCACGTCGTGAGCGGCATGAAGAAGACGACCGAGAAGAACCTCATGGTCTTCAGTGGGCGGGCCCACCGCGAGCTCGCCGAGGAGGTCGCCCACCAGCTGGGCACCGGGCTGGTGCCGACGTCGGCGTACGAGTTCGCGAACTCCGAGATCTACGTCCGCTACGAGGAGTCCGTGCGCGGCTGCGACGCGTTCGTGATCCAGAGCCACACGGCGCCGATCAACGAGTGGATCATGGAGCACCTGATCATGGTCGACGCGCTCAAGCGCGCGTCGGCGAAGCGGATCACCGTGGTCCAGCCGTTCTACGGCTACGCCCGCCAGGACAAGAAGCACCGCGGCCGCGAGCCGATCTCCGCGCGGCTGATGGCCGACCTGTTCAAGACCGCCGGCGCCGACCGGCTGATCGTGGTCGACCTGCACGCCGACCAGATCCAGGGCTTCTTCGACGGCCCGGTCGACCACCTGATGGCGCTGCCGATCCTGGCCGACTACGTCCGGGAGAAGTACGGCGAGCAGCCGCTGGCCGTGGTCTCGCCGGACGCCGGCCGGATCAAGGTCGCCGAGCGCTGGTCCGCCCGGCTCGGGGGCGCACCGCTGGCGTTCATCCACAAGACCCGGCGCGAGGACCGCCCCAACGAGACCGTCGCCAACCGCGTGGTCGGCAAGGTCAACGGCCGGATCTGCGTGCTCGTCGACGACATGATCGACACCGGCGGCACGATCGTGAACGCGGCCGAGGCGTTGATGGCCGACGGCGCCGCAGGTGTCGTCATCGCCGCGACCCACCCGATCCTGTCCGAGCCCGCCGTCGACCGGCTGAAGAACAGCCCGGCGATGGAGATCATCGTCACCGACACGCTGCCGCTCAACGACGAGCAGCGCTTCGACAAGCTCACCTGCCTCTCCATCGCGCCGCTGATCTCGCGCGCGATCAAGGAGGTCTTCGAGGACGGCTCGGTCACCTCGATGTTCGACGGGCACGCCTGACCCGCAGGTCCAGCTCGAGGTCGTCGAGCCGGTCGTTCCAGGCCCGGCGCAGCACCGTCGGCACCTCACCGTCGAGGGCGGTGCGTAGCCCCTCACGCGTCGTCTCGGCCACGGCATGCATCGGGAAGACGCCGCCGACCGTGCGGCTGAACCCCTGCCCACGGCGTGCGGCCCAGATCGGCGACTCGGTCAGGTAGCGCTCGACGTACGGTGCCGAGAGCGCGGCCTGCTCCGGTGTCCAGAGCCCGAGGCCGACCGCGTGGAAGACCCGGTTGTCCACCTCGTCGGCGGAGAACACCTCCCACGCGCGCGCCTTCGCCTCGGTCGTCGGCATGGCGGCGAGGGCGCGGGCGGCGCCCGTGCGCGCCTGGGCGGACGGCCGTCGGGCCTCGAAGCGCTCGATCCTGCCGGCGCCGACCGCCCCGAGCTCGGCCAGCCGGACCAGGATCCGCCAGGCCAGCTCCGGGTCCGGGTCGTCCTCCATCATCGCGGACAGCCGCTCCACGTCACGTGTGCACGAGACCATCAGCCGGCGCGCCGGAAGCGTCAACGCCGGGTTCGTGGTGCGGTCGGCCAGCCGGGTCAGGGCTTCGCGCGTCGCGGGCAGGTCGGTGGGGTCGACGTGCCGCGGGAGCGTCACCTCGAGCAGCCGCTCGACGACCGGTTCCCAGATCGACGGCAGGGGTTCGCCGGGGAGCCGCTCGAGCGCCGCGGCCACCAGTGACGACGGCGCGAGCGCCGCGTGCGCGACGAGGTCGAAGGCCGTCGTCCAGACCACGGCCCGTGCCTGCGGGTCCGCGATCGTGCCGACGCCCGAGAGCAGTGCGGACCACGACTCCGGGTCCGGGCGCACCCGGGCGAACGTCTCGTCGGAGGAGTTCGGCAGCACGACCTGGCCGGCGCGGGCGGCCAGGCGAACGGGGTCGTCCGCGATGTCGATCTGCTCCTGCCCGGCCGTGACCAGCCGACCGTCGCGCACGTCGTACGCCGTGACCTGCGTGCGGTGCGGTCGCGAGCCCTCGCGGTGGAGCACCGGCTCGCCGTCCTGATGCCGGACGACGAGCGTGTCGAAGCCGGTCGTCCGCAGCCAGGCGTCGGCCCAGCCCCGGACGTCGCGGTCGCTGGCGCCGTCGAGCGCGGTGAGGAAGTCCGTGAGGTCGGCGTTTCCGAACCGGTGCGCGTTGAGGTAGCGGTTGACCCCGGCCACGAACGTCTCCCGTCCCAGCCAGGTGACCAGCTGGCGGAGGACGGCGTTGCCCTTGGAGTAGGTGATCATGTCGATGTTCGCGAAGCCTGTGTCGGTGTCGACCACCGACTCGGGGGCTGTGCCACCGGGTGGGTCGAACGCCGCTCGTCGGCCGCGTAGCCGGTGTGCTCACGGCTCAGCGTGAACCATGCCCAGGTCGCCTCGAAGCCGACGGCCGTCTGGGCCACCTCGTAGCCCATGTAGTCCGCGAACGACTCGTTGAGCCAGATGTCCTCCCACCAGCGCAGGGTCACCAGGTCGCCGAACCACATGTGCGCCATCTCGTGCGCGATCACCATCGCGCGCAGCTGGTTGTCGGTGTGCGACCCGCCGTCGGGCGCGAGCAGCTCGTCGCGGAAGGTGACACACCCGGGGGTCTCCAGAGCGCCCCAGTTGAGTCCGGGCGCGAAGACCTGGTCATAGGAGTCGAACGGGTAGGGCTCGTCGAACAGGTCCGCGTAGTGGTCGAAGCAGGCCTCGGTGACCTCACGGAGGTGTGCCGCGTCCCGCTCCAGGGCGTCGGCCAGCGAGGCCCGCGCGTGCCACGCGAACGGCAGCCCGGCGTGCTCCCAGCCCACCGAGTGCCAAGGACCCGCCGATACCACGAACAGGTACGTCGAGATCGGGGGCGTGGTCGCGAAGTGCCGGACGCCGCCGACGGTCGTGGCCGGCCGGCCGTTGCCGAGCACCGTCCAGTCCTCGGGGGCGCTCACGGAGAGGGCCACCGTCGCCTTGAGGTCGGGCTGGTCGAAGCACGCGAACACCCGCTGCGCGAGGTCGCTGCCGCAGAACGCGGTGAGGTACGTCGCGCCGTCGGCCGGATCGACGTACCGGTGCATCCCGTCGCCGGTGGTGACGCAGGGGAGCGTCGCCTCGACCACCAGCTCGTTGTCCGCAAGCAGCCCGTCCAGCCTGATCCGGTTGCCCTCGCGGTGGTCGTCGGGCACGCCCGCGCCGTTCAGGGTCGCGACCCAGGCGTGCGCGTCCGCGAGCTCCACGAAGGTCGAGGAGCCGGGCGCGGAGCAGCTGAAGCGCACCACGCTGCGCGAGGTGAACGTGGCGGCGTCTGTGATCGCGAGCGCGACGTCGTACGACGCCACGTCCAGGAGTGCTGCCCGTCGTACCGCCTCGTCGCGCGTCAGGGATCGGTTGGTCACGGGGCGACCGTAGCCGGATTAGCGCGGACCGCCTGTCCCGGCTAGGATTCATGGGTTGCCTCGGCGAGGGAGCGCCCAGCGATGGGACGCTCCGTGATCGACGCGGTCGGTATCTACGTGATGCACCGTGCCGTTCGCGCCCGGTGCATTTTCGCGTCTCGGTCGCGGGCAACCACTGTCTTGCACGACCGCACGCAACGCACGACGAGGAGATCCACCGCATGTCCGACGAGATCAAGATCAAGGCCGAGTCCCGCACCGAGTTCGGCAAGGGCGCGGCCCGCCGCATCCGCCGATCCAACAAGGTGCCCGCCGTCATCTACGGCCACGGCAACGACCCGATCCACGTGACCCTGCCCGGCCACGAGACGATGCTGGCGATCAAGCACGGCGGCTCCAACGCGCTGCTCTACCTCGACATCGACGGCAAGGAGCACCTCGCGCTCACCAAGCAGATCCAGTCCGACCCGATCAAGGGCTTCCTCGAGCACATCGACTTCGTCGAGGTGCGCAAGGGCGAGAAGGTCACCGTCGACGTCGCGATCCACCTGGTCGGCGAGGCGCTGCCCGAGGCCCTGGTCGTCACCGAGAACACGACCGTCTCCCTCGAGGCCGAGGCGACCAACATCCCCGAGTTCATCGAGCTCTCGATCGAGGGCGCCGACGTCGGGACGCAGTTCCACGCCTCCGACCTGGTGCTCCCGACCGGCTCGCTGCTGCTCAGCGACGACGACATGATGGTCGTCAACGTGACGCACGCGCCCACCGCCGAAGAGGTCGAGGCCGAGCTGGAGGAGGCGGAGGCCGAGGTCGGCATCGAGCGCGACGAGTCCGACGAGGAGATCGCCGAGGCCGAGGCGGCGTCCGCCGAGGGCGAGGGCGACGAGAGTCCTCCGACGAGGGCTCCTCCGACAAGGAGTGACCCTGCGGCATCTCTTGGGCAACCCCCTGAAGCGAGCGATGGCAGATCCCGAGGTGACCGACCCGTCGACCGGGGTCTGGCTCGTCGTGGGCCTGGGCAACCCGGGGCCCGACTACGCCGGCACCCGGCACAACGTCGGCTACCTGGTGACCGACGAGCTGGCCCGCCGGATGGGGTCGCCCTTCCGGGCCCACAAGTCCGGCCGGGCCGCGGTGGTCGAGGGCCGGCTGACACCGCCCGGCCAGCCCGGCCCGCGCGTCGTACTCGCGCGTCCCCGCGGCTACATGAACGAGTCGGGCGGACCGGTGAAGGCGCTGGCGAGCTTCTACAAGGTGCCGACGGACCGGATCGTCGCGGTCCACGACGAGCTCGACATCCCGTTCGGCACGCTCCGGGTCAAGTTCGGCGGCGGCGACAACGGACACAACGGGCTGAGGTCGCTGCGGTCCTCCCTCGGCGCCGGCGACTTCTACCGGGTGCGTGTAGGCGTCGGGCGGCCCCCGGGTCGCCAGGACCCCGCGGACTTCGTGCTGTCGAACTACTCCGCCGCCGAGCGCAAGGAGCTGGTGTTCCAGGTCGACCGTGCCGCCGACGCCGTCGAGTCCCTGCTCGCGGTCGGCCTCGAGCGCACCCAGGGCCAGTTCAACTCCTGACTCGTTCTCGCTGACCCGTCGCAGATGGCGGTGTGACTGGCGCTGACCCGTCGCAGATGGCGGTGTGACTGGCGCTGACCCGTCGCAGATGGTGACCATCTGCGACGGGTCGGTGTGCTCGACGTGACCATCTGCGACGGCTCGACGTGCTTGACGTGACCATCTGCGCCGGGTCGGCGGAGGGGTGGGGGAAGGCGGACGCATAGGCTTCGGCGGGTGACCGACTTCGATCCGGGTACGCCGCCCGAGGGCGCCGACGACCATGCGTTCGCCGCGTGGGCCGCCTCGGTGGCCGGTGACCTGCTGGTGCAGGTGCGCCAGGAAGGGCTGACCGGCAGCCAGCTAGAGGACGCCGGGGACCTCGCATCGCACGACCTGCTGATGGAGCTGATGGCGCGGCACCGCCCGGACGACGCCGTGCTCTCCGAGGAGG
>CAVWFF010000062.1:0-35798 GCA_963754145.1 uncultured Actinomycetota bacterium | reverse complement strand
TCGTCCGCAGTACGCCTCGATGGAACCACGTTTGGAGTCGACGACGATGGACGCGATGCTGTCGCACCCGATGGCGGTGCAGCACCAGAAGCGGTGTCCGTCGATGGTCAATGCGCCGTCAGCATCGTCGGTGCCCATGTCGGCCTCCTCGGGTCCATAACCGGGTCACCGCCAGTCGAGCAAGCGACACCAACCGGCGCCAGATGCTGCGAGGTGCATCTTGGGCTGCAACACCGGCCAGCGACGCAGTTATCCACAGCCCGCGTCGGGTCGCTTGCGAGCCCGTCGCCGGTGATCTCTGATTGCGGGGTGTTGCCGCAACCCGGGTCGAATGCCCGGATCGACCGGGACGCAGTGGCACCCTCGAAGGGCAAGTGGAACGGGGTAGGGCAATGGTCAGTCGTATCAGGGAAGCTCGGCGGTCACGGGGCTGGTCGCAGACGAGACTCATCTCCGAGATGGAGCGCGCCGCCGGGCGTCAAGGCAAGTCGCTCCCGAGCCGCGAGACCTTGAAGGCAAGGATCTCGCGCTGGGAGAACCACCACGCGGTGCCAGACGAGTTCTACCGCCGCCTGCTGCGCGAGGCATTCGGTCTGGACGATCACGAGCTGGGGTTTGTAGAGCCGGCCCTCGACGTGCAAGCGACGGCGATCGAGGAGCTGCGGATCCGGCTCGTGACGGACCCGGCGCCAGACGAGAACCTGCTGGCCGCCCTGGCGACCCAGACGGACGCCGTACGTCGACACTAGTTCCTCGGACGTCATACCATTCTCAATTCCAACGAAGAAGTGCAGACCCAAGCGAATTCCCAATGGTCAAATCGGGCGCATAGATAATCCCGCCAGAGGAGCATCACCATCTTGCATTGCTGGCTCTCGAGTCAGGAGGCGAGAAGAAACTATTAAACTTCGGAATGCGATTCATTGTATGTCGTCTTAAATTACACAAGACG
Organism: uncultured Actinomycetota bacterium; assembly: GCA_963754145.1. Taxonomy (GTDB): domain Bacteria; phylum Actinomycetota; class Actinomycetes; order Propionibacteriales; family Nocardioidaceae; genus Marmoricola. The sequence goes on along the minus strand of CAVWFF010000062.1, from coordinate 34,846 downwards.
CGAGCTCGCGGAACTGAATCGGGTGCAAACGTAGTCTGCACCTGAGCTTCGCAAAGTATGGCCTTATTATCCGCTGCTGTTCGTTTCCGTCCATCAATACAGCGGTTACGCCGATGTCGCGCATCCGAAACGCGACCACCTATTCGCGACGTTGTCTAGCCGTAGCCTAGGCGAATTGCTCATAATGGATGCTCGAGTCCCGCACCTGCAACTTGCGCAGCGCCGCTGCCACCGCTACCATCATCGCCGGCGGTCCGCAGATGAAGGCCTCGGATCCCCCACATCGGGAACGAGCCTCGCGAGCATCGGCTTGTCGATGCGGCCGCTTTCGTGCGCGCCAGCCGCGTCGGCTGAGTGAGACAGAACGAAATGACAGTGCGCGCTCATCGCGCGAAGCTCTGAGGCAAACACCAGATCGTTGACGGTCCTGACCGCATACACCAGCACGATGTCCCGACCGGCCTCAGAGAGGGACTCGATCAACGCTCGGATTGGCGTGATGCCAATTCCGCCGGCCACCATGAGGTATTTGTCGCGGGGCGCAGCGGCGGTGAAGGCGCCCAGCGGACCCTCGAGTAACGCGATCGTGCCCGGCCTCAGTTCGCGGATTCGAGCGGTGAAGTCCCCGATCGCCTTGATTGACAGCCTCAGGAACTGACCATTCGGGGCGGCGGAGAACGAAAAGGGATGGGGTGACCAGTAGCCCTTCGACAGGAACATCACGTTGGCGTATTGGCCAGGACGGAACATGAAGCGATCGATCCGACGACCTGTCAGATACACCGAGGTCACGTCGCTGCTCTCCGAGACGATTTTGTCGACACGGAATCGATGTCTGGCGCATCTGGCGATTGGCCGGCCGGCGCGAAACACTACGAGCAGCCAAAGACCAGCAGGTGCAAGACGATCCAGTAATCGCCCAGCGGTTGCCCGGCGATGTCTGCGCCGTTCGCCTGGTGCACCACGGCAAGGCCGAGAGCGACGTACATGCCGAGATGACTGACGTGCCACGTCTCGTAGCTCAATCGCCGCCTGATCGGTGGAGTCGATGACAGCACGATGAGCGCAATGACGATGAAGGCCGCAATTGCCAGCCGTGTCGGCCAATCCGAGACGAACTCCGTGAACTGCTGGATGACGGAGAAGTGATTCCGGCGGGCGTATCCGACTGTGACTAACACGGGATGAGCGAGAAACACGGAACCGATTGTAAAACCGAGCCGCCGGTGCCACCGAGATAATCGGTCGGTTCCCAGCGACGGCTCAAGCCAGGGCAAACGGCTGACAAGAACCAGCTGAAGCAACACCGCCGAGCCGACCAGGAGCCCGGCCACCGGCCGAGCGCCACTACGTGTCCGCCTGAGTCGCCACCCAGCAGGTGGCTCGAGGCGTGCCACCACGCGACGCCAAGCACCGCGGAGTGAAGCCTGCAAGCCGGGCGAGCCACTGCACCGGCGTGATGCGTCGCTCGCGTCACCCGCCGAGGGCGCGATCGGCTATGAGGGGGAGAGGAGGGGGGAGGGAAAGGAGGAAAGGAGGGAGGGGGGGGGAAGGGGGGGGAAGCAATAGCCGATCGCGTCCTGGCGGGTGACCGCGAGCGACGCATCACGCCGGCGCAGTGGCTCGCCGCGGCTTGCGGGCTTCACGCCGCGGTGCTTGGCGTCGCGTGGTGGCACGCCTCGAGCCACCTGCTGTTGAGTGGCAGACCGGGCGGACACGTAGTGGCGCTCGGCCGGTTGGCCGGGCTCCTGGTCGGCTCGGCGGTGCTGCTGCAACTGGTGCTCGTCGGCCGCCTGCCGTGGCTCGAGCCGTCGCTCGGAAGCGACCGATTGTCTCGGTGGCACCGGCGGCTCGGTTTTACGATCGGATCACTCTTTCTCGCTCATCCCGTCCTGCTCACTGTCGGCTACGCCCGCAGGAATCACTTCGGCGCCGTCCAGCAGTTCACCGAGTTCATCTCAGATTGGCCGACACGGCTGGCATTTGCGGCCTTCACCATCATCGCGCTCGTCGTGCTGTCATCGACTCCACCGATCAGACGCCGCCTGACCTACGAGACGTGGCACGTCAGTCATCTCACCATGTACGTAGCGATCGGCCTCGCCGTGGTGCACCAGGCGAACGGCGCGGACATCGCGGGGCAACCCTGGGCCATCTACTGGCTCGCCTTGCACCTGCTGGTGTTCGGCTGCTTCCTGACGTTTCGCGCGGGCCGGCCGATCGCCAGGTGCGCCCGACATCGATTCCGTATCGACAGAATCGTCGCGGAGAGCGGCGACGTCACGTCGGTGTATCTGACAGGTCGTCGGCTCGATCGCTTCGTGTTCCGTCCAGGCCAATACGCCAATGTGGCCTTCCTGTCGAAGGGCTGCTGGTCACCGCATCCCTTTTCGTTCTCCGCGGCCCCGAATGGTCAGTTCCTGAGGCTGTCAATCAAGGCGGTTGGGGACTTCACCGCTCGAATCCGCGACCTGAGGCCGAACACGATCACTTTACTCGACGGCCCGCTCGGCGCCTTCACCGCCGCTGCGCCCCGCGACAAATACCTCATGGTGGCCGGCGGGATTGGCATCACGCCGATCCGAGCGTTGATCGAGTCCCTGGCCGAGGCCGGTCGGGACATCGTGCTGGTGTATGCGGTCAGGACCGTCAACGATCTGGTGTTTGCCTCAGAGCTTCGCGCCCTGAGCGCGCGCTGTCATTTCGTTCTGTCTCACTCAGCCGACGCGGCTGGCGCGCACGAAAGCGGCCGCGTCGACGGACCGATGCTCGCGAGGCTCGTTCCCGATGTGGAGGATCGTGAGGCCTTCATCTGCGGACCGCCGGCGATGATGGTCGCGGTGGCAGCGGCGCTGCGCACGTTGCAGGTGCCGGACTCGAGCATCCATTATGAGCAATTCACCTAGGCTACGGCTAGACAACGTCGCGAATCAGGTCGTCGCGTTTCGGATGGGCGACATCGGCGTAACCGCTGTATTGATGGACGGAAACGAACAGCAGCAGATGATAAGGCCATACTTTGCGAAGCTCAGGTGCAGACTACGTTTGCACCCGATTCAGTTCCGCGAGCTCGCGTCTTGTGCAATTTACAAGCGACATACAATGAATCGCATTCCGAAGTTCATTACTTCTGCTCCCTGACTCGAGGCCGGCGATGCAAGTGGTGATGCTCCTCTGGCGGGATTATCTATGCGCCCGATTTGACCATTGGGAATTCGCTCGGGTCCTGCACTTCTTCGTTGGAATTCAGAATGGTATGACGTACGAGGAACTAGTGTCGACGTACGGCGTCCGTCTGGGTCGCCAGGGCGGCCAGCAGGTTCCCGTCTGGCGCCGGGTCCGTCACGAGCCGGATCCGCAGCTCCTCGATCGCCGTCGCTTGCACGATCGAGAGCCGGCTCGACAAACCCCAGCTCGTGATCGTCCAGACCGAATGCCTCACGCAGCAGGCGGCGGTAGAACTCGTCTGGCACCGCGTGGTGGTTCTCCCAGCGCGAGATCCTCGCCTTCAAGGTCTCGCGGCTCGGGAGCGACTTGCCTTGACGCCCCGCGGCACGTTCCATCTCGGAGATGAGCCTCGTCTGCGACCAGTCCCGTGACCGCCGAGCTTCCCTGATACGACTGACCATCGCCCTACCCCGTTCCACTTCCCTTCGAGGGTGCCACCGCGTCTCGGTGGATCCGCGCATTCGACCGGGGTTGCGACAACACCCCGCAATCAGAGATCACAGCCGCGCGGTCATCGCAAGCGCGTGCTCCGAGCTGTGGATAACTCGTTCTGTGGCTCCGCTGTGGTTGAAATGGACCCATCTGGATCCACGTGTGCTGAGTGCGGGATCCGAGTGGCGCCCGCCGACTGGGACTGTCCTCTGCTCTGACCTCTCCCTGCTGGGTTGCGCCCTTGGGAGCACCCAGCATCACCTGCCGCCGGGCTCTGGGACCTGCTCCACTGGCTTGGTCGAACCGGTCGAAGGGATGCGAGATGGGCAGCGCAAAGAGAACTACGGACGTGACCACCGAAGAGCGGGCTCACTGGTGCTGCTCCGCCATCGGCTGCGACAACGTCGCCTCCATCGTCGTCGACTCCAACCGTGGTTCCGTCGAGGCGTACTGCGGACGACACTGGGACGAGCTGCGGCTGCCGTTCGCGGCCGCCGAGCTCTACCTCCCGAATCGACCGACCTGCTTCCACACCGGCCTGCCCCACGCCCGCGGTGTGCATCAGGACCACCTGGATGGGACCTTGCTCCCCGTCTGCGAAGCGCATCTCGACGATCTGTCCTGGGTCTCTCCCAGCCCCGCCGAGCTGCTGGAACTGAAGCTGCGATGAGCCAGGCACGGGCGTCCCGGATTGCACAGCCGAGACCGACTCGTGGGAGCAGACATCCGATGACGGCGAACAGCGATCTCGCGCAACCGGCATTGTCTGCGGCACTCACCACGTTGCTCACCTCGAGGGAAGTGGCCCGGATCCTGAACGTCGCACCGTCAACGCTCTGCCGCTGGCGAGCCGACGGCACGGGCCCGCGCGTGTATTGGCTGGGCACAGCCAGCCCCCGGTATTGCGTGGACGACATCGTCGAGTGGCTCGAACGGGTAGTGGCGTGAGCCTGCGGAAACTTCCCAGCGGCCGATGGCACGCCCGGCTGAAGTCGGGGCGCATCTACGTCGCGGGGAAGACCTTCGACACCCGCCGCGACGCTCAGGCATGGCTCACAAGGGAGAGGGCCGCTCTAGCCGGCGGTCTCGATCCGCGCGCAGGCAGGACCACCGTCCGGAAACTGCTCCCAACTTGGCTGGAGGAACGCAGAGTCACCGTCACGGCGAAGACGTACGTCGCCGACTCGGCCCTTCCCCGCCTGCTCCCGACCTCGGTGGCTTCACTGCACATCGGAGCCGTCACGGACCGGGACGTCTCGCGCGTGCTCATCACCTTGACACGGCAAGGCCTGGCTGAGTCATCGGTGCGACGGTTCCGCGCCACCTTGTCGTCCTTCTTCGCATGGGCGGTCCGCGAGCGGATCATCGCCTCGAACCCGGTGATCGGCACTCGCGTCCCCACCGTCGGCAACCCTCCGGTCGAGATGCACCCGTTCGGCGAGGAGGAGCTCGAGGCGTTCTGGGAGGCGGCCACGACGCGGAACGAGCGACTCGCCAACATCCTGTTGGTGGCCGGCTGGACCGGGCTTCGTTGGTCGGAGCTGCGTGCCCTCCGTGTGCGCGACTTCGTGGAGATCCCGATGCCACTGCTGGTGGTCGAGCGTGCCGAGCCGGAAGGCGTCCACGTCAAGGTCACCAAGAGCGGTCGTGGCCGCCGCGTTCCCGTGGCCGACCGGATCCTGCCGATCGTCCAGGAGCTGGCGCAGGCGAAGTCCAGTGACTCGCTGCTCTTCGTGACTCAGTCGGGTCATCAGCTGCACGCGTCGGCAGTGAAACGCACGATTGGGTGGACGTCTCTATCGGGGGGTCGCCGCATTCACGACCTCCGCCACACCGCCGCCTGTCTGTGGCTCGCGAGGGGTGTCGATCTCGCGACGGTTCAGAGCTGGATGGGACATGCCTCGATCGCCACGACGAACATCTACCTGCACCATCTCGGGACAGGAGCCGACCAAACCGGTCTCGACCGCCTCAACAGTCGGGGGAACACATGGGGCACACGTTCCGACCAGGACCAAGCATGACGACCGATTGAGCGCAGGTGGCGTATCACCGTTTCCGCTGGTCAGACGCGGTGCCGCTGTGGTGGAGCTGAGGGGATTCGAACCCCTGACCTTCTCATTGCGAACGAGACGCGCTACCAACTGCGCCACAGCCCCGGGTGCGCCTCACGGCGCGAGGAAGAAGTTATCACCCGGCCCGGCACGGTTCCGAATCGGTTGCCGCGTCGACCCTCACCTCGGGAGGTGTGCCCTCGAGCCTGAACCGGCGACTAGCGTCGAGACCGGAAGCCTCGGACATGAGGACCAGGGAGAGGTAACCCCCGCTGATGCGCCGCCCCGACTTCGAGACGCTCTACCAGCACGACGCCGACCCGTTCGACGTGGCGACCAGCTGGTACGAACGACGCAAGGAGGCCGTGCTTCTCTCGAGTCTCACGCGGGAGCACTACGCCAGCGCCTGGGACGCTGCGTGCGGCACCGGGCACCTGGCGCACGCGCTCGGTGAGCGGTGTGACCGTGTGCTCGCCACCGACGCCTCACCGACGGCGGTGCGGCTGACCGCGGACCGCACCCGGGACACTCCGCGGGTCCGCTCCCTCGTCTCCCGGCTCCCGGACCGCCCGGTCGAGGCGGCAGGCGTCGAGCTCACGGTGGTAGCCGAGGTGCTCTACTACCTGCCGGACGACGAGCGCGCACGGACGCGCAGCATGCTCCGGAACCAGGCCGGCGAGCTGGTGTCCGTGCACTGGCGCCACCATCCCGACGACGCCTACCTGAGCGGGGCTGCGGCCACCGAGGAGCTGGACGCCGACCTGACCTCGGCGGGCTGGACAGCGGCATGGCGCCACGACGACACGGACTTCGCGATGGCCGGATGGTGGCGGCACCCGTGACCGCCATGCCCGACCTCGTCCCGCCGCCGCTCCCGCTGCCGGCTGGGTTCGATCGACACCACGCAGGCGCGACCAGCCAACGCACGGCGATGCTCCACCTCGCGTCGGGCACCGATGCGGACCAGTCCTGGCCCACGCTGACGGAGTACCTCCTCGCCCTGGGACGCACGGACGTGCCGATGGCGCGCCTGACCGAAGGGCACGTCGACGCGCTGCGCATCCTCGACCAGGCGGGCACCAAGCCGGTGCCGGGGGCGGCGTACGGCGTCTGGGCGTCCCGGTCGCGGGCCTCGGGCATCGCCGCCCGGCGGAACGGCGACCGGTGGGTCCTGGACGGCACCCTGAAGTTCGCCTCGGGCGCAGGTGTGGTCGACCGCGCCCTGGTCCCGGTCTGGCCCTCCCCCGACGTCCACGAGCTGCTCGACCTCGAGGTGCGCGACTGGACGTTCGACACCGAGGCCTGGCGGACCCGTGCGATGGAGCAGAGCCGCTCGCACCAGGTCACGCTCACGGGGTTCGTCACGGACGCCACCGAGGTCGGTCCACCGGACTTCTACCTCGAGCGTCCGGGGTTCTTCCCGGGCGGCGTCGGAGTGGCCGCGGTGTGGGTGGGCGGCGCAGCGCGGATCTGTGACCTGCTCGCCCTCGCCGTACCTCGCCGGACACCGACGCAGGCCACCCGCTTCGGCCGCCTCCGCACCCACCTGGCGACCGCCAGCCGCGATCGTCCGCGAGGCGGCGCTCCGACTGATCGACACACCCGACGAGCAGCTCCGTGTCGTCTCGACCCTGGCCCGGGCCGGCGTCGCGCACGCAGTCCGCGAGGTGCTGGCCGACGCGCGCACCCTTGCCGGTCCCGCCGGGCTCGCGTTCGACGAGGACCTGACGCGCACCGTGGACGACCTGGCGATGTTCGTGGCGCAGCAGAACGAGGACGGCGACGCGCAGTGGCTCGGAGGCCTGTGACCGGTCGTGGCGAGGGCGGCTGAACCGTCAGGCGCCGGCGACCTTGCGCTGCACGGCGGCCTCGGAGTCGGCCCGCGCCTTCGCGTCGGCATCGGCCTTGCGGGCCAGCTCGGTGTCCTCGGCGCGGTGACCGGACGAGGTGACGCCGGTCTGGGTCAGGTCGATGGTCCGGACGGTACGACGGGCGGCGGGCTTGGAGACGTACGTCGGCAGCGTGAGCGGCAGCGGGTCCCAGAGCGACCCGTCGTCGGTCTCGACAGGCTCGACCACCGAGGAGGTCGGCGGGAGCACGGTCTCGACCAGGCTCGACCACGGGGGCAGGCGGAGTCGGAGGCTTCGGGACGGGCGACCGGGAGGCCCTCCTGCCGCCACCGCGGTCGCGAGCGACCGGGCGGCGCACCGGAGCGCCCTTGCGGACCATCAGCCGGCACAACACCAGCCAGGCGACGACCAGCGCGCCCGGGATCGCAGGCGACCAGGCGGGCAGGTAGGCGAGGTACGCCGCGACGCCGGTGGCCGCGGTCACCACCAGCAGCAGGCCGAGCACGCGGCGACGGCGACGCGCCGGCGTCGAGGGTCGCCTGGTGCGCCTGGCGCGCGGCGACGGCGTGGCCTCGGTCGCGGCCGGGGGCGTGAGCAGCGCCTTCATGGTGGCCGGGGTCCGCTCGAGCACCCGCATGGTCTCGGAGAAGTTGTCGACGGGACGGCTGGCCGCGATCTCCTCGTGGTGCCGCAGCGCCCGGGGGATCAGGTAGGCCGCCCACCCGACGGCGAGCACGACGAAGATCAGTCCGGACAGGTCCACGCCACGAGGGTAGGAGCGCGGACGCGTCTCGCCCCGCAGCCGGGGCGGTGTGTCGCAGAGAGACTCCTGTGACTGATGGGGTCTCAGCCGTCGAGGCGCTTGAGGATCCCGCCCGGGACCTCCTCCACGGTCACCGCGAACAGCCGGTGGTCGCGCCAGTCGCCGTCGATGTGGAGGTAGCGCGGGGCGAAGCCGTACTCCTGGATGCCGAGCTTCTCCACGACGCGCAGCGACGCGGTGTTCTCGGGCCGGATCGCCACCTCGATCCGGTGCAGCCGGGCAACGAACAGGCAGTGGTCGATGGCCATGCCCACCGCCCGCGTGGTGATCCCGCGGCCGGCGTACGCCTGGTCGATCCAGTAGCCGATCGATGCGAACTGTGCGGAGCCGCGGACCACGTTGTTGACGGTGACCTGACCGACGAGCCCGCCGTCGATCTCGATCACGAACGGCATCGACTGCCCGGCCGCGGCCTGCCGCTCCGAGTGCCGCACCATCGAGCCGAACGTGCGCGGCGGGTGGGTGCCGGCCGGCGAGGTGGCGTCCCACGGGCGCAGCCAGTCGCGGTTGCGCTCGCGGGCCTCGCGCCAGGCCTTGCGGTCGCGACGGCGCAGGGGCCGCAGCACGACGTCCTGGGAGCGCAGCACGACCGGCCAGGCGTTCACGCGGTCGCCCGGGGCGGTCAGTGGTCGCTCCCCACGATCTGCTCCACCGCGTGCACGACCAGCGGTTCGAGAACGGCGAGCCCGTCCTTCACCCCGCCACGCGACCCGGGCAGGTTGACCACCAGCGCGTCGCGGTGCACGCCGGCAAGTCCGCGGGACAGGGCAGCGGTGGGCACACCCTGGGCCACCCCGTGCTGGCGGATCGCCTCGGCGATCCCGGGCACCTCGCGGTCGAGCAGCTCCGCGGTGACCTCGGGGGTCAGGTCGGTGGGGGTCAGGCCGGTGCCGCCCGGTGGTCACCACGAGCCGGGCGCCGGCCGAGACCGCGAGCCGGATCGCCTGGCCGACCGGTTCGCCGTCGGAGACCACCTTGGGGCCGGTGACGTCGAAGCCGAGCGCCTCCAGCGACTCCACGATCAGCGGCCCGGTGGTGTCGTCGTACACACCAGCAGCCGCGCGGTTGGAGGCCACCACCACGGTCGCCTGCAGGCGCTCACTCACGCGTCCACTCTCCGCTCTTGCCACCCGACTTCGACTCCACGCGTACGTCGCTGATCACGCCGGACTTGTCGACGGCCTTGACCATGTCGAACACGGTCAGCGCGGCCACGGACACCGCGGTCAGCGCCTCCATCTCCACCCCGGTGCGGTCGGTGGTGCGGACGGCGGCGCGGATCTCGACCGCGTCGTCGGTGACCTCGAGGTCGACGGTGACCCCGGACAGCGCCAGCGGGTGGCACAGCGGCACCAGGTCGGGGGTGCGCTTGGCGGCCATGATCCCGGCCACCCGCGCGACCGCCAGCGCGTCGCCCTTCGGCACGTCGCCCGACCTCAGCAGCGCCACCACCTCCGGGCTCACCAGCACCCGCCCGGTGGCAACCGCCTCGCGGGCGGTGACGTCCTTGCCCGAGACGTCGACCATCCGGGCGGCGCCGGACTCGTCGACGTGCGTGAGCTCCTTCGCGACATCAGAAGTCCCGGTCCAGCAGCAGCACCGGCACCGGCTGCCCCGGCGCCACGGTGGTCTGCTGCTCGGCGAGCACCACCAGCGCGTTGGCCTGGGAGAGGTCACCGACGAGGTGCGAGCCGTGACCGCCGACCGGCGTCACCGTCGCGCCCTCGCGACCGACCTCGTAGCGGGCACGGACGTACTGCCGCTTGCCCTGGAACGACCGCAGCGGCGCCGTCGTGGTCGCCCGCATCAGCGGCCGGGACAGCACCTTGCGGCCCATCATCTTGCGGAGTGCGGGCAGCACGAACACCTCGAACGAGACGTACGACGACACGGTGTTGCCCGGCAGCGTGAAGATCGGCGTGCTGTCCTCGCCGACGAACCCGAAGCCCTGCGGCTTGCCCGGCTGCATCGCGACCTCGTCGAACCGCACGGTGCCCTGCTCCTGCAGCACCTCCTTGACCACGTCGTACGCCCCCTTGCTCACGCCACCGCTGGTGACCACCACGTCGGCCCGCACCAGCTGGTCGCTCAGCGCCTCGGCGAAGCCCTCGTGGTCGTCGCGCACGATGCCCACCCGGTACGCGATCGCCCCGGCGGCCCGCGCGGCGGCGGCAAGCATGTAGGAGTTGCCGTCGTAGATGGAGTCGCTGCCCAGCTTCTCCCCGGGCTCGCGGAGCTCGTCACCGGTCGAGATCACCACGACCCGCGGCCGCGGGCGCGACGCCACCCGCGAGGTGCCGACCGAGGCGAGCAGTCCGATCTGCCGGGGACCGATCAGGTCGCCCTCGCTGACCAGCCGGTCGCCGACCTTCGACGTCCTCGCCCGCGCGCCGGATGTGCTGGCCGACCTCGGGCGCCTGCTCGATCACCACGGCGGAGGTGCCGCCGTCGGTCCACTCGACCGGGACGATCGCGTCGCAGCCCTGCGGGACCGGGGCTCCGGTCATGATCCGCACCGCGGTACCGGGCGACATCGCCATGATCGTCGCGGCCCCGGCCGCGATCTCCCCCACCACCGGCAGGTGCACGGGTCGCTGCTCGCTCGCTCAGGCGACGTCGTGGTGGACGACGGCGTAGCCGTCCATGCCTGAGTTGTCGAAGGCCGGCAGCGGAAGCGGCGCCATGATGTCCTCGGCGATCGGGAGACCCATCACCTCGAGCAGCGGCTGGTCGTACGCCGGCAGGGTGTCGATCGAGTCGAGGATCCGCTTGAGGTGTTCGTCGACAGGGACCAGCGGAGTCTCGGCAGGCATGCTCCGAGCCTACGACCCGGCGTGCCTCGGCCCTCCCGGAGCACCGTGCCGGACGCGATCCGGCCATGGCCGTCGGGCGCGTCGAGGGTGACCTCGCCGACCACGGACACGCCCTCGCCGAAGGTCCAGTCGCCGTGCACCACCAGCGACTCCGCCTCCTTGAGCGACGGCGCACCGGAGGGGAACCGCTTGTCGAACTCGCCGACCAGGGCATAGGGCTCGTCGAGCTCGACGTACGGCGCGTGGTCGGGACGCATGTCCATCACGAAGTCGCGGCCGAGCTCGTAGACGTCGGACCGGATCAGCAGCAGCTGGCTGGTGTTCTTCACGGGCACGAAGCGGTCGCGGGTGACCTCGATCAGCTGCGAGCCCTCGAAGACCTCGATCGCGGCGCCCATCGCGGTCTCGATCTGGATCACCTTCGGGCTCGAGGGGTCGCTCGGGTCGGTGGTCTTCTCGTTGCGGATCAGGGGCAGGCCGAGGATGCCGTCACGACGGTCCAGCTCGGTGCGCATCGCCTCGAGGTCGAACCAGACGTTGTTGGTGGAGGCGTACTTGTGCCGGCTCAGGTCGGTCAGGTCCTCGAGGTCCTCGGGCAGCGTCTGCGCGGTCTCGCGGAGCACGATCCGGCCGTCGTTGACGCGGGTGGCGAAGTGCCCGCCCTTCTTGTCGCTGGCGGTGCGGCGCACGGCCTCGATCGCGAACGGTGCCCCGGACTGCGCGAACCAACCGGCCACACGCGCGTCGGGGACGGCGCCGAGGTTGTCGGAGTTGGACACGAACACGCGCTTGAAGCCGGCGTCGATCAGCTGGTCGAGCAGGCCGGTGCTGCGGAGCGTGGTGTAGATGTCACCGTGACCGGGCGGACACCACTCGAGCGCCGGGTCGATCGTCCAGCTCACCGGCTCGAGGTTGTCGACCCGGAGCTTCGGCTCCTTGTTCTGCAGGAACTCCAGCGGCAGCCCTTCCACCGCGAGGTCCTGGTAGCGCGCCAGCGCCGCGAGGGTGTCGGCGGAGGTGCGGAACGAGTTCATGAAGATCAGCGGGAGCGGGGCGCCGTACTCCTTGCGGAGGTGGAGCACCTGGCGGGCGATGATGTCGAGGAACGACAGGCCGCGTCGTACGCACAGCAGGGACTTGGCGCGATCCATGCCCATGGAGGTGCCGAGGCCGCCGTTGAGCTTGATCACCACTGTGGTCCGGATCGCGTCGGAGGCCGTCTCGTCGGGCACCTCGACGTCGGCGAGGGACTCCATCTCGATCGGCTTGATGGAGGACTCGGGGATCATTCCCGTCTCCCCGTGCTGGATCAGCCGGTAGTAGTGGGCGAAGACGTCGATCGCCGTCTCGTCCACGCCGGCGTCCGCCATCTTCTGGCGGCACATCTTCAGGCCCTTGTCGCTCTCATGCCCCGAGCGAGGCGTGAGCGCAGCGAGCGACTCGTGAGGTGGTTCTCATGCTTCCGATCGTAGGCTTGCCGGGTGAGCGTGAACATGTCGGCCGCCAAGCTCGCGCTCCGTGACCAGCTCGTGACGGCGCGCGGCCGGGTCCCGGTGCCCGTCCTCTCCGACCATGCGCGCGCCGTCGCCGAGCACCTGCTGGCCTCTCCGGAGGTACGCCGGGCGGCCACCGTCGCGGCGTACGTCTCGGTCGGGCGGGAGCCCGGCACCGGTCCCTTGCTGGCCGCGCTCGCGGCGGCGGGCAAGCGCGTGATCCTGCCGCTGCTGCAGCCGGACGACGACCTCGACTGGGCGGTCTACCGCGGACCCGACTCGCTGGTGCCCGCCCGGCGCGGCCTCCTCGAGCCGGTCGGCACCCCCCTCGGCCCGTACGCGATCGGCACCGCGGACTGCGTGATCGTGCCCGGCCTCGCCGTCGACCGCACCGGTCTGCGCCTGGGGCGGGGAGGCGGATCCTACGACCGCGCGCTCGGACGGGTGCCGGTCGGCACCTTCACCTGCGTCGTGCTGCACGCCAGCGAGGTGCGCGACGAGGTGCCCGCCGACCCGCACGACCGCCAGGTGACCGCCGTGGTCACCGAGGACGGCGTGCTTCGGTTCCGGCGGAGCATGTCGGCGTGACGCGGGGCCCGGCCGAATACCACGGTACCGTGGTATCAGCCTCTTCCTAGCCGAATCCGCTAGGGAAGAGGACTGTTACCACGGTCCCGTGGTATCGGCCCCCTCGCGTCACTCCTCCGGCCTGAGCACCAGCGTGTCGTCGGTCGCTCGCCGCACCGCGTCAGCCGAGAACGGCCACGGCGCGGTCCGGCCGTCGAGCCACATGTCGACCTGGTCGGTGTAGTGGTCGTCGAAGGCGTGGCCGGACTGGCCGGCCAGGTTGACCCACCGGCTGCGGTCGAGGTCGCCGAGGTCGACCACCATCCGCATCGCCGGCGCGTTGGTGACGGTGTAGCCCGCGCGCGGGTCCCAGGCGGTCGCGTTGACCGCGCCAGTGCCGCCCGGAGCACCATGGCCGTGCCGGTCGAACAGCGCACCGACCATCCAGCTGCCGTTGCTGAACGTCGGACGGTCGAGCCGCAGCTGGTGCAGGTGGCCCCAGGTCCAGCGCTTCGGGTCGCGCGACTGCAGCCGCACCAGCTCGTCGCGGGCCTCCTGCATCGCCTTGCCGAGGATCACGTCGCGGTTCTCGACCACGTCGCTGGTGTCCACGTCGTCCCACCACGGGCTGTCCGGATGCTGCAGCAGCTGCGTCATCACCGCCATCCAGCGCGAGCTGCCGTCGGGCCACAGCGACTCGCGCAGCTGGTCGTGGAACGTGAGCTCGAGGACCTTGCGCCACACGGCGTTGAAGTACGCCGCGGACGCCGAGTCGTCGGGCTGCGTGTAGTCCCAGCCGGACAGGAGCTGCTGGCCGCTCGCGTAGTACGCCGAGGGCAGCAGCACGTCGAGCAGGTACGGCACCAGCACCGGGCCCATCGGGTTGCGCGTGTCGTTCTGGATCTCGGCCATGTCCGCGACCCGCAGCTTCGAGCCGTCCGCGACGCCGGCCCGGAGCAGACGGTGGATGCGGTTGCTGCGGTAGCCGTAGTCGAACCAGTCGGCGAGCCGGTACGGGTAGTTCGGCCCGGTCACCGCCTGGTTGGCCGCCACGATCACCCCGGACGCCGGGTTGAGCTCGGTCGGCAGCTTCGTGGCCGGCACCAGCTTGCCGGTCCAGTCCTGGGACTTCTTCCAGCCCGCGGCCGGGTAGTCGCCGGTGTGGCCGGCCTTGCGGATCGGCACGGCGCCGGCCGCCTGGTAGCCGATGTTGCCGAGGCTGTCGGCGTAGACGAGGCTCGTGGCCGGTGCGCCGAGGTCCGCGGCGGCCGCGCGGAAGGCAGCCCAGTCGCCCGCCCGGTTCATCGCCAGCAGGGCGTCGGTCGAGGTGCCCGGCGACGACGCGGTCCAGTCGACCGCGACCGCGTAGCCGTTGCCCCGGTCGGGCGCGCCCGTCGGCGCCGGCGCGTTGGCCCCGACGCTGGACAGCTCACGGGAGACGTCGGAGACCAGCGGCCCGTGCCGGGTCGAGCGCACGGTGATCAGCTTGGAGTCACCGCCGGCGATCCGGATCCGTTCGTCGCGTTCCTCCAGCGGGAGCTGGCGGTCGTCGTACAGGTAGTCCTTGCCGGTGACCTTCTCCAGGTAGAGGTCGGTGGTGTCGGCGCGGAGGTTCGTCATCCCCCAGGCGATGTCGTCGTTGTGGCCGATCGCGATGCCGGGGAAGCCGGCCCAGCTGAACCCCGCCACGTCGTACGGGCAGGAGTCGTCGACGGTCCGGCAGTGCAGGCCCATCTGGTAGAACACACCCGGCTGGCCCACGTCGAGGTGCGGGTCGTTCGCGAGCAGCGGGCTTGCCGGTGGTCGTGTGCGAACCCGCGACGACCCAGCCGTTGCTGCCCAGCCCGTCGCCGCTGCCCACGGCCCTCGGGATCGCGCGGGTCGACCGTGCGACCCGCTCCAGCGGTCGCAGCATCGCGCGTGTGATCCGCGGCGGGGGCAGCGCGGCCGGCCGGGCGGCCTGACGGGCGGCCCGCCGGGTGTCGACGATCGGCGCCCGCTCGGCGTAGGGGTACGACGGGTAGAGCTCGGCGATCTGCGCCGGGTCGCGGTCGACCGAGAGCCGGGCGCGCGCGATCTCGTCGTCGACGTTGCCGGCGAGGTCCCACGCCATGGACTTCAGCCAGGCCAGCGAGTCGACCGGCGTCCAGGGCTCGGGGCGGTAGTTGACGTCGACCGACAGCACGGTGTACTCCAGCGACGCCCCCGAGCCGGAGTGCGACGACAGCCACGCGTTGACGCCGTCGCTGTACGACTCGAGCGCCTCGCGGGCCTCGGCCGACACGAGCTGGTACTCCCGCTCGGCGGTCCGGTACCAGCCGAGCGTGCGGGCGGTCATGTCGCTGCTCAGCGTGCGCGCGCCGAACAGCTCGCTGAGCCGGCCGGCGCTGAGGTGGCGCCGGTAGTCCATCTGCCAGAACCGGTCCTGCGCCTGCACGAAGCCCTGCGCGTAGAACAGGTCATGGCTGGTGCCGGCGTAGATCTGGGGCACGCCCAGCCCGTCGCGCCGCACCTGCACGGTGTCGTCGAGGCCGTTGAGCCGCAGGTCGCCGGTGGTCTGCGGCAGCGGCCGCCGCACCACGATCGCGCCCGCGATCAGGGCGAGCACCAGGAGCAGCACCACACCCGCCACCCCGTAGACGGTGTAGCGCGCCGGCGTCGGCCAGTCCCGGAACCGGTCACGGTCGGGATCGCTGGCGGACGTCACGCGCACATTCTGCCGGGCACGGGTATGATTGGCACTCGAAGGCGCTGAGTGCCAGTCGCCCTTCCACAAGCTCAGGAACATCCTGACCGAGACGGCGGAGGACCGGGTGCCGACCTACCAGTACGCCTGCACCGAGTGCGGCCACTTCTTCGAGCAGTTCCAGAGCTTCACCGACGACGCGCTCACCGAGTGCCCCGTGTGCAGCGGCAAGCTGCGCAAGGTGTTCAACGCCGTCGGCGTGGTGTTCAAGGGCTCCGGCTTCTACCGCAACGACAGCCGCAGCAACGCCGACGGCCCCGGGTCGTCGGAGAAGTCCGGCGGCGGCTCGACCGAGAAGACGGCGTCCCCGGCGGAGAAGTCCTCGTCCGGCGAGAAGTCGTCGTCGGCGACCCTCGGCCTCATCCAGCACTGCCGCAGCGTCCTGACCTGCGGCTTTGCCGCGCCTGTGGACGACGGCAGCGTGACCCGGGCGGGCGACCTAGCGTCGCCCCATGCCGCACCTGACGCATCTGCCCGGCGAGGTACGCCGCCGCGTGCTCATCCACCGTCGCCCGCTCGCGGCCGTGCTCGCCGCGCTCGCGGTGCTGGCGGCGCTGCGAGCGACCCAGCCGCCGGCTCCGGCCACGGCCCAGGTCTGGACCGCGGCGCACGACCTCCCGGCCGGCCGGGTGCTGGCCCACGACGACCTGCGGCGCACGTCGTACGCGCCCGGGAGCGTGCCCGCCGGCGTGGTCGGCGACCCGGCCGCGGTGGTCGGACGCACCCTCGCCGCGCCCCTGCGCCGCGGAGCGCCGCTGACCGACCTGAGCGTGGTCTCCCGCCCGCTCACGTCCGCGTATCCCGGGCGCGTCGCGACACCGGTGCGCCTCGCGGACGGCGGGGTGGTCGACCTGCTGCGGGTGGGTGACCTGGTCGACCTCGTGGCCGCCGACCCGCAGGGCCGGGCCGCGGCGCGGACGGTGGCGTCCCGGGTCACCGTGATCGCGATCCCCCGGGCGCGACCGTCCGTCGACGACGTCGGGATGCAGGGCCGCCTGGTCCTGATGGCGGTGCCCGGCGCCGAAGCGGCCGACGTCGCGGCGGCCGGACTCGCGGGCTATCTGACGGTCACGCTGCACCGCTAGCCTCGCCGGCACATGACAGGCTTCAAGAACTTCGTCCTGCGAGGAAACCTCGTGGAGCTGGCCGTGGCGTTCATCATGGGCCTGGCCTTCGCCTCGGTCGTGACCGCGACCGTCACCGTGATCATGGACCTGATCGGCAAGGTCGGCGGCACCCCCGACTTCAGCAGCTACGCGCCCGGCGGGGTCCACGTCGGCGCCTGGCTCACGGCGGTGATCTCGTTCCTGATCCTGTCCGCGGTCGTGTACTTCCTGATCGTGAAGCCCTACACGGCCGCCAAGACAGAAGTACTTCCCCGAGGAGTCCCCCGGCGAGCCGGCCGACATCGCGCTGCTCACGGAGATCCGCGACCTGCTCGCGTCCGGGCGCTCCAGCCAGCCCTGAGCTCAGCCGTGGTGCGGCGGCACCTGCGCCCGCAACCAGGCGTCGCCGTCCCCGGTGGGCTCGTCGGGGTCGCGGTCGTCCGACGTCTGCTCGGGCAGCACGTCGCCGAAGACCTCGGCCAGCCGCCTGGCCCGCGCGGCGCGCTCCTCGGCGGTGAGGGCGTCCGAGCGCTCGGCGGGTTCGTCGGTCACGAGGTCTGCTCCGGCACCCGGGAGCGCCAGGAGTCGAGCCAGTCGACGCCGAACGTCGGGCGGGTCGCCGCCCAGCCGGTCTGCGAGCTGAAGTGCTCCGAACAGATCCGCAGCGAGCGGCTGAGCGGCTCGATGCGCGGCCCGGCGAGCCGCCGCAGCACGGGGCCGAGGTAGCCGGTGCGCTGGACGCCCGCCGCCTCCGCGAAGGCGGCGAGCACGTCGCGGCGGCGTACCGGCTCGGCACCGACGTTGTAGACGCCGCTCGGCGCGTGCAGCGCGGCGAGCACCGCAGGACCGAGGTCGTCGGTGTGCACCAGGTGCGACCAGGCGTCGGGCCGGCCGATGCCGACCGGGCGCCCGTGGCGCACGGCGTGGAGCTGGAACTCGGTGAGCCGGTCGTCGCCGACGACGGTGCCCAGCCGGAGCACGACGCCGACCCGGGGACCCGTCGCGTAGTCCTGCACGTGCGACTCGGCCACGGCCAGCGGCTCGGTCGCGTGCGTGATCTCGATCGGGTCCTGCTCGGTGACCCAGTCCTCGCCGTGGTCGGCGTAGACGAACGACACGCTCTCCTGCACCAGCCGCCGGACGCCGGCCCGATGGGCGGCGGCCACCACGTTGCCGACGCCACGAGTGCGGAGCCGGTCGTTGACCCGCCAGGTCCAGGGCAGGGCGGCGGCGTAGCCGATCGGGATGTGGGTGGCGAGGTTCACGACCGCCTCGCAGCCGTCGTACAGCCGGGTGAGGGACTCGATGTCGAACAGGTCAGCGGCCTGGGGTGTGGCACCGAGCCCACGCACCAGGTCGGCGCCCCGGTCGTCGCGGGCCATCGCCACGACGTCATGACCGGCGTCGACCAGAGCCCGGACGGCGCCCTTTCCCAGGACCCCGGTGGCACCGGTCACAGCAACGCGCATCCGAGCCATCTTCCGATAACAAACGCGTAACGAGCAAACCCGCGCGCCAGAAGTCCGGTTTGTCGCACGACTTTGCGGGGATCTCGCCCTATTCACCCTTTTCGCCGTCCACTCCCCGCGTGGTGAAGGTGATCGGTCAGGCGTCGGGGGGCTCGAGGGTCTGGTTCGTTCGGCGCTGACGCACCGGACCACCCACACCGACTCTCGTGCTCGCAGGCTGGTGGGGAGGTGGGTGGCGGGCGGCTCACCCCGGACCGCGTCACCGATCGACTCCGCCGGATGCAGGTCCACCCACGCGCTGGAATCAGTCGACTTTCGTCACGCTAGGCGCAGAGACCGTTCTCGGCGGCGATCCGGCGCTCATCGGCGCTGATCGTGTCGCTGCTCTCGAGCTTCTGCGTTCCGGCGTCCGCTGCGGTCGCCGGCGCCTTGGACATCGGGCTCGTCTTCGTGCCGGGGGTGCTGTCGGAGGCCTTGACCACCTCGCCGGTGAACTTGGGGCCGAGCGCCTGGTCGGCTCGGATCTCCTGCCACAGCGCGTCGGCGTCGGCACTGAGCTGCAGCCGGTTCGGGTCCGGCGCGTACGGCTCGAACGGCGCGGTGACGAAGGTGATCTTGTCGAGACCGATGTTCTTCAGCGACGACCCGAGCGAGGCGAGCGCCTTCAGGTGCGCGAACCCCGGGTCGGTCGTCAGCGACTTGGTGGCGGCGTCGAGGAAGCGCACCAGCTTGACCGGGTTGGCCAGCGTGCCGGCGGAGACCGCCTTGTTGATCATCGCGGCGACGAACGTCTGCTGGCGCTTCATCCGGCCGATGTCACCGTTGGCCGAGATCCCGTGGCGCACGCGCACGTAGTCGAGGGCCTGGTCGCCGGTGACGTTGTAGGTGCCCGCGGCGAGGTGGATGTTGCCGACGGTGTCGTCGACCTCGTTGGGCACGCACACCTTCACGCCACCCAGGGCGTCGACCATCTTCTTGAAGCCGTTGAAGTCCACCACCACGAAGTGGTCGATGAACACCTTCGTGATCGACTCGACCGTCTTGATCGTGCAGGCCGGGCCGCCGACCTCGTACGCCGCGTTGAACTGGGTCAGGCCGCCCGCGACGGTGCCGCTGTGGTCCTTCTTCTCGCACGTCGGCCGGTCGACCATCGCGTCGCGCGGGATGCTCACGCCGTACGCGCGGCTGCGGTCCTTCGAGAGGTGCAGAAGGATCGTGGTGTCGGAAAGGCCCGGGGTCTCACCGGCGACGTGGTTGCCCTTGCCCTTGCGGGTGTCCGAGCCCATGACCAGCACGTTGAGTGCGGTCTTCGGGCCGGTGTCGAGGCGCTTCGGACGGTCCTTGCCGAGGTCCTTGGTGATGTCGAGCTGGGTGATGTTGCCCTCGAAGCGCTTGTAGAAGTACACGCCCACGGCGCCGAGGACCAGCGAGAGCGACAGCACACCGATCAGCACGCGAGTGCCGATCTTGCGGGCGCGCGAGGGCTCGGCACGTCGTCGCGGCTGGTACTCGGACAAGAACGGGACCTCGGGTCTGCGGCCCATTCTTTCTCGGGCAACACGTATGGGCACCCCCATTGTGGGGGGCCCGACTGCCAGACTCCAATCGGACAGGTGTGAGATCCACCCGGCCGGGTGGACGACAGAGGGGCAAAAGGTGATCAAGTACCTCGGCTCCAAGCGCCTGCTGGTCCCGGTCCTCGGCCGGATCGCGAGCGCCGTCGGGGCGCGCACCGCGGTCGACCTGTTCACGGGCACCACCCGGGTGGCACAGGAGTTCAAGCGGCGGGGCCTGGAGGTCACCGCCGTCGACGTCGCGACGTAC
The DNA here is from genome assembly GCA_963754145.1 of uncultured Actinomycetota bacterium. Taxonomy (GTDB): domain Bacteria; phylum Actinomycetota; class Actinomycetes; order Propionibacteriales; family Nocardioidaceae; genus Marmoricola. The sequence goes on along the minus strand of CAVWFF010000062.1, from coordinate 14,441 downwards.
GCCGAGGTGCTGGCCCGCTGCTACGTCGCCACCGACGCCCGCGCCGTCGACCACGACCGGCTGGCCGAGGCGCTCGGCCGGCTCAACGGGCTGCGCGGCCGCCGCGGCTACGTCACCCGCACGTTCTGCGAGGACGCGCGCTACTTCCGCCCCGAGAACGGTCGCCGGATCGACGCCGTACGCGACGCGATCGAGGAGTACGACGAGGCGCTGCGGCCGGTGCTGCTGACCTCCCTGCTGCTCGCCGCCGACCGCGTCGACTCCACGACCGGCCTGCAGATGGCCTACCTCAAGCAGTGGGCTCCCCGGGCCGCCCACCCGCTGACCCTGGTCGCGCCGGCGCTCCTCGACGGCCCGGGCACGGCGGTGCTCGGCGACGCGACGACGCTCGTCGACGAGCTGCCCGCGACGGACCTGGCCTACCTCGACCCGCCCTACAACCAGCACCGCTACTTCACGAACTACCACGTCTGGGAGACGCTCGTCCGCTGGGACCGGCCCGCGCACTACGGCATCGCCTGCAAGCGCGCCGACGCCCGTGACCCGGCCACCAAGTCGGTGTTCAACTACCGGGGCTCGATGCCCGAGGCGCTGCGCTCGGTGATCGCGCGCACCCGCGCCGAGGTCGTGGTCGCGTCGTACAACGACGAGAGCTGGATGCGCCCGGAGGAGATCACCGCCGCGCTCAACGAGGCCGGCCACGAGCGCGTCGAGGCGATCGGCTTCGACAGCAAGCGCTACGTCGGCGCCCAGATCGGCATCCACAACCTCCGCGGCGAGCGCGTCGGCGAGGTCAGCCACCTGCGCAACACCGAGTTCCTGTTCCTCGCCGGGCCGGCGGAGAAGGTCGAGGCCGCCGTGGCCGCCGCCGGGCGCCACGAGCCGGTCGCGAGCTGAGCGCGCCGATGCCCGGGCGGTGGCCTGAACCGAAGCAGTGGTTCCGCCGTTCCATGGGTGTGGAGCACCCCGAGAGGCCTGCGGAGAATGCGGGTCGCGACGCCCGATCGATGACGCGCAGGATCGGCGCGGGGGTCCTCACCGGGGCAGCGGTGCTGCTGGTCCTGGTCGCGCTGACGTTCCCCGACCGGCTCGACCAGCTCCACCCCTCGGCGTTCCTCCGGCTGCCGGTCGAGGCCCTCGTCTACCTCGTCATCGTCCTGCTGATCCCGGCCAGGTTCCACGCACTCCGGACCGGCCTGGCCCTCGTGGCCGGCCTCCTGCTCGGCCTCACCATGATCCTGCGGCTGCTCGACATGGGCTTCCTGCAGGCGCTCAACCGGCCGTTCGACGTCGTCATCGACTGGACCTACACGCGTGACCTGATCGAGCTGGTGCGCGACTCGTTCGGCAAGGGTCTGGGCACGGTCATGCTGCTGGTGGCAGCGCTGCTGGCGATCGGGCTGCTGGTGCTGCTGCCGCTCGCGGTACTCCGGCTCACCCGGCTCACGGTCGGGCACCGCCAGGCCGGCCTGCGCACGGTCGCCGCGCTCGCCGCCGTGTGGCTGGTGCTCGCCGTGATGGACGTGCGGGTGTCCACGGGCGACGTCGCGTCGCGCGACACCTCCGGCTACCTCTACGGGCAGGTCAGCCGCATCCCGTCGGTGCTCCGCGACCAACGACAGTTCGAGACCGCGGCCCAGAAGGACTCGCTGCGCAGGTACCAGGCCGCCGACCTCGTGAGCGGGCTGCGCGGGAAGGACGTCCTCTTCGTCTTCGTGGAGAGCTACGGCAAGGTCGCGGTCCAGGACTCCTCGCTCTCGAAGGGCGTCGTCGAGGTCCTCGCCTCGTCGTCCCAGGATCTCGACAAGGCCGGGTTCCACAGTCGCAGCGCCTGGCTCACGTCGCCCACGTTCGGTGCGATCAGCTGGCTGGCGCACTCGACGTTCCAGTCCGGCCTCTGGGTCGACAGCCAGCAGCGCTACGACGTGCTGGTCACCAGCCGGCGGCAGACCCTCAGCCAGATCTTCGGGCAGGCCGGGTGGCGGACCGTCGCCGACATCCCGGCCAACAACCGGGCCTGGCCGCAGGGCGCCTTCTACCAGTACGACCACATCTACGACTCGCGCAACGTCGGCTACCGGGGTCCGCGGTTCGGCTACCCCACGATGCCGGACCAGTACACGCTGGACGCGTTCCACCGGCTCGAGCTCGCCCGCAAGGACCGTCGCCCGGTGATGGGCGAGATCGACCTGATCACCAGCCACGCGCCGTGGTCCAGGACCCCCCGGATGATCAACCAGGCGGCGGTCGGCGACGGCTCGGTCTACGACGGCATGCCGGAGCAGCTCCCCTCGGAGCGCGACATCTGGCCGTCTCCGACGCGGGTCAAGAAGGCGTACGGCGAGTCCATCGAGTACTCGCTCAAGGCCCTCACCACGTTCATCACGTCGTACGCCGACGACAACACCGTCGTGGTCTTCCTCGGTGACCACCAGCCGGCCCCGATCGTGTCCGGCAACAACGCCTCGCACGACGTACCGGTCGCGATCGTCGCCCACGACCCGAAGGTCCTCGACCGGATCTCCGGCTGGGGCTGGGATCCCGGGATCCACCCCAGCCCGGAGGCGCCGGTGTGGCGGATGGACGCGTTCCGCGACCGGTTCCTCGGCGCCTACGGCTCGGTCAGGTTGGCCGGCACCCAGGCAGCGAGCTCGCACTGAGACCGGCGGCGGGCTCAGTCGGACGGCACGCGCTCCGCCACGAGGGCGAACTTGCGGACCCGGCCCTCCGTCAGCCAGTCGCTCCAGAGCCGGTGGGCGGCGACCAGCTCCTCGAACGCCTGCGACGGGAGCCCTTCGGTGATGGACGGCCCGTTCGGCGAGGAACGCCGCGAGCAGCGCCCCGACCATCGTCCGGTGGGAGCTCGTGCACTCCTGCTGCCAGCGCACCCGGAGGCCGACGCGCTCGAGGGAGGAGCGCAGCTCCGCGAGCGGCACCAGCCACACGGTGTCGGCGTCGGGCATCCGCTCCCGCTCCCCAGCGGTCAGCGGTTCGCCCTCCTCCACGGTGAGGGCGAAGCGGCCACCCACGCGCAGGGCCGCGGAGACTCCGCGGAGCAGCGGCTCCTTGTCCGCGAACGCGAGCAGGGTCTCCAGCAGCAGGACGACGTCGAACGGCCCCGCCGGCACCGGAGGCACATGTGCCACCTCGAAGCTGCACGGAAGTCCGTCGGCGCGGTCCCGGGCCAGCTCGATCGCGCTCGGGCTCGCGTCCACACCGAGGTAGGTGCAGCCCAGCTCCGCGGCGATGTGGCGTCCCGGCCCCGCCACGCCGCAGCACAGGTCGAGGACGGAGACCCCCGGCCCGATGCCGGCCCTCCTCGCCAGCGACAGGATCTCGCCGGCCCGCATGAAGCTCTCCTGGCCCACGAACTCGCCGGGCGCGTACGCCGCCACACGCGCCCGCTGCAGCGCCCGGTCGAAGGGCGTGCGCTCGTCCTGCTTCACCGGACGCGCTCGGGCAGCGAACCCGGCTCCTCGACCTGTCCCGGAGCGGTGCGCTCGCCCGCCGACCCGGGCCGTCGCCGCGTCCACAGCCAGAGCACGTCACGACCGAAGGACTCGGCCAGCAGCAGCAGGGCGACCAGGAGCGCCGCCGTGATGACCCGCGGCGCGACCACCTCGGCCGCCGCCACCGTCAGCACCACGCCCTGGACCCCTGCGGTCACCTTGCGCCAGTAGCGGTACGGGAGCGGCCGGCGCATCCACGCCCAGACCCAGCCGGCCACCGCGAAGGCGTAACGCGCCAGCCCGATCGCGAGCACCCACGCACCGGCCAGAGTGCGAGACGTAGACGCTGAGGACCAGGATCAGGAACGCGTCCACCTCCCCGTCGAACCGGGCTCCGAAGGCCGTCGACGTGCGCGTGCGCCGGGCGACCCACCCGTCCACGACGTCGAGCACCAGCGCGAGCACCGAGAGCACGACGATCGCGGCCACGGCGGGCTGCGTGACGAACGAGTCCGCGACCAGTGCCGCCACGCCGCAGGCGAGCGTGGCGCGGACCAGGGTGACCAGGTCGGCGGGGCCCAGCGTGGTGGTGCCGCTGCGACCCAGGCCGAGGCGGACGCACACGGCCAGCACCACGCCGCAGACCAGCCCGACGAGCCATCCCAGAAACGACAGACCGACGCTCACGGTGAGGGCGGTGATCACGCTGGTCAGGGCAGCCAAGCCTGCCGGCAGGCCGACTCCGATCCCGACCACACGCCCTCCCACGAGCTCAGTGCCACGGCGACCGTCGACGGCCGCCGTCATTTCCTTCTACGGTTGCCGCGTGCGTTCGGTTCACCCGCCGGTGGTCCATGGCACCCGTCGGGCTGAGAGGAGACGCGTCATGTCCACCGAACCGGTCCGCGCGAGCGCAGGCTGGCTGACCCTGCGGGAGCCCGCCGACGCCGCGGCCCGCTCGGTCGAGCTGGTCGAGGCGCTTCGACCGCACCTCCCCGGCGGTCGAGACCTCGTCGTCCACGACCTCGGGTCCGGCAGCGGGTCGATGGCCCGCTGGCTCGCCCCGCGGCTGCCCGGCCGCCAGCACTGGATCCTGTACGACCGGGACGTCGAGCTGCTCGCGCTGGTCCCGGCGGACCCGCCGGCCGTCCCTGCCGGGGCCGGCCCGCTCACCCTCGAGACCCGTCGGCGCGACATCACCCGGCTCGCCCCGGAGGAGCTCTCGGGCGCCGGCCTGGTCACGGCGTCCGCCCTCCTGGACATGCTGACCGCCGAGGAGCTGGACCGGCTCGTCGCGTCCTGCGCCGGAGCCGGCTGCCCCGTCCTGGTCACCCTCTCGGTCGTCGGTCGCGTCGAGCTCGACCCCGCCGACCCGCTCGATGACGTGGTGCAGGCGGCGTTCAACGCGCACCAGCGACGCGACAACGGCGCCGGCCGGCTGCTCGGCCCCGACGCACTCGACCGGGCGGTGTCGGCGTTCGTCGGCCGCGGGCTGGACGTGGTCGTGCGCCCCAGCCCCTGGCAGCTCGGCAGCGACCAAGCCGTACTGGCCTCGGCCTGGTTCGAGGGCTGGCTCGGCGCCGCCCTCGAGCAGCAGCCCGACCTGGGCGATCGCGCGATTTCCTACCGGCGGCGCCGACTCGCGGAGGCGATTTCCGGACGGCTCGAGGTCACCGTCCACCACCAGGATCTGCTCGCCATACCTACGGGCTGACCCGAACGGACCAGGGCATGACCCGAACGGACCCCACCATGATGGGGGGTCTTGGGACCATGGTCTTACGACCATCGGGCCTTTTGGGGCGCAGAACCCGGGATCGTCCTAGGACCATGAGTCAACTGTTGCGAGGACCGATCCCACTACCTACCTTCGACCCCACGGGGGCAACGGGGCAGACCTAGCCGGAGCCACCAAACCATCAGATGCAGTGGGCAGGCGCTTTCTCGGAGCCGGTCACGGTGTGGTTGCCGCTGTTCCGTACAACACCTTTGGGGAACCCATGTATTCATTCGCTCGAGTCCGGCGCAGCCGCCGGATTGCTGTCGCGGGGCTGGCGGTGCTGGCGCTCGCAGCCTCCGGCAGCTTCGCCGCCAACGCCGCAACGCCTCCGCCCGCACACAACGGCGGCAAGGACGGCCTCAAGCAGGTCGGTCCCATCGACGAGACCAACGGCTACCCGCTCTGGTTCAAGGACACCAACAACGTCCGCCTCGCAGCTGTGCCTTGATCCCAGCGACTCCAACTGCATCATGGGCGACCTGCCCAACCCCGGCCAGCCGGTCTCGTTCCCGGACAACTTCCCGGACGAGGCCTTCTGGTCGGTGGCCGACTCCTCCATCGACGCCGGCGGCGGCGACGAGGCGCTGCTGGTGACGGCGACGGAGGCCGCCTTCGGCACCGCCGACGGCCTGCCGGCCAAGGGCGGGCAGATCAGCTTCGGCCGGATCCGGATCCGTGCCGCCGGCCTGGTCGACGGTGCGGACTACACGGTCACGCACCCGTACGGCGTGGAGCACATCCAGGCCGAGGCCGGCGCGGTGAAGGGGATCAACACCACCGAGGACATCGGCGGGCTCGTGCCCGACGGCACGTTCGACGCGACGCTCGTCGTCCAAGTCCGCGCCGTTCCTGAAGTGGCCGACCGGCGCTCCTGCCGGCTACCTCGGCGACCCGACCGTGGAGCACGCGGTCACCGGCAGCCCCTACGACACCAACTACTTCCGGCTCGAGGGCCCGGCGGGCTCGTTCACGGGCTCGACCCAGCTCTGCGCGAACCCGGCGCTCGGTGACTCGCCGGTCGCGACCGACGACTGCATCGAGTCCAACCAGTTCTCGGTCCAGGGCAAGCTCGCCACCAGGGCGGGCGTGGAGGTCACGAAGGCCTACTACGCCAACTCCGGCACCGGGCACATGATGGACCTGTTCGCGTTCTCCGAGCCGGGCCAGAACCTGATCGTCTCCGGCACCGGTATCCCCCAGACCAAGATGCGTGAGGACGCGACCACCGGTCGGTACTACGCCCGCGTGTTCGCCGACGGCGCGCCGCCGGCCGACCTGGCGGTCACGAACAAGACCGACGCCCCCAACAGCGTCGACCACATCGACGCCGCCATGTTCGGCGACAAGGTGCACATCGACAGCTCGGTCTACAGCAACGACGACCGCACCCTCACGGTGAGCGCAGAGTCCGGCGACGACACCGCCACGCTCAAGCTCGACGGCCAGTCCGCGGCGCCGACCGTGGCCAACGGGGTCAGCACCTGGACCATCCCGAACGTTGCGGTCCCGCCGTCCGACGTGCTCGTCACGTCGAACCGGGGCGGCGTCGACTCCGAGGACGTCGTGATCAAGGGCGCCGAGGACCCGGCGGCCCAGGTCGTGGCCACGATCACCGGTGACACCAACGACGTGCAGATCGGTCAGGCGGTCTCCCTCGACGGCCTCGCGTCGACCGGCACTGTCACGAGCTACGCCTGGTCGGTCACTCCCACTACCGGGGCGACCCTCACCGGCACGGGTGCGGCGAGGACGTTCACCGCAACCGCAGCGGGCGTGTACACGGTCAAGATGACCGTCACCGGAGCGCAGGGCTTCACCTCGACCGACACCTTCAAGATCACGGTCTCCGAGCGCGTCGGCGACTCCGGTCGCCGACGCCGGGCCGGACCAGGTGGGGGCCGTCCCGACCTCGACCGTGACCCTGAACGGCACCGGGTCGAAGTTCGCCTCGACGTACAGCTGGGCTCCAGACTGCGGGTGACCCGGTCGTCCTGAAGAACGCCACGACCGCCAACCCGACGTTCGTGGTCCCGTCGGCGACGACGAGCCAGAGCTACACGTTCACGCTCACGATCAAGGACGTCAACGGCACCCCGTCGACGGACTCGGTCACCGTCAAGCACTGACCCGGACGACGTCACCGTGGACGACGCGCAGTACAAGCGCGGCGGCCTCGAGTGGCGGGTCCGCGGCGGAGCCCAGTACTGCTCGGCCAACAACCTGGTGAGCGTCTACTGGAACAAGCCGGGCAGCACGCCGGTCCTGCTGGGCACCACCACCCCGACGGCCACCCTGGGCGTCTGCGGCTTCGACTTCCGGCTCAAGAACACGCCGGCAGCCCTGCGAGCCACCGCGGCCGGCACCATCACGGTGAAGACCGCTCTGGGAGGTGACCTGACCACGAGCCTTCAACCTCCTCTGATAGTTGGGAGGTGAGGTCCTGAGCAGACTGTTCCACCTCCCTGATCAAAAGCTCGAGGTGCCCGGCGGCCCCCACCGCTGCCGGGCACCTCGTCTTTTCTTTCCGGGCCTCTAGTAACCTCGCACCCGGCGTCAGCCCCAGTAGCTCAGTGGATAGAGCAGCCGCCTCCTAAGCGAAAGGTCGCCAGTTCGACTCTGGCCTGGGGCACATCTGAGTGGGTGCAGGTCAGACGGCCGGATCGGCTCCTGACCTGCACCGTTGCCACCGTTCGCTCCCTTGTCGGACCGTGCTGGGCCGTGCCGGACTAGTCCGGACTGTCCCTTGTGAACACCATGTCGGATCTGGATTGGGGAGTTTCAGCTTCTTGGCGCCAGGCATTGGCGACCCTGTCCAAGGCGTCGTGGTCGAGGCTCATGCCGCCGAAGTTGGCAAGGGTGCTCATTGGCATGGTGCCAATGACGTTGATCAGCTCGTCCTCCAGGACGGCGGCGGGCTGACCACCGGCCACCTCGCGCTCGATGAGCCGACGTCCGCTCGGATCGGCCATCCACTCCTGCAGCGTCGAGTCCCTGCTGAGTGGTTCGGCGAGGCGGGGTGCCTCGATCGAGACGGTCTCGGACAGCGGAAGGTGCCGTGAACTCGGGCCGACGCCAATCTCGAAGTCCCCTGCCTCGACCACCCAGCGCCGCAGCTTTGTCGACCAGAACGAGAAGGCTCGCTGGTCCAGCTCGATCGACACGGACTGCGAGGCATCCGACTCGAGGAAGACCTTGGCGAACCCCTTCAGCTCACGCACTGGCCGCGCCACGCTGGACTCGACGTCAGCCACGTAGACCTGTACCACCTCGGCTCCGGGAACGGTGCCGGTGTTGGTGACGGTTACCGTGACGGTCGCGGCGAGCGTGCCATCGGACACCGAACCCCGGGTGGCCACCTGAAGATCCGACATGGTGAAGGTGGTGTAGGACAACCCGAAGCCGAACGGGAACGCGACGTCTCGATGTGCCTGGTCGTAGCCGCGGTAGCCGATAAAGAGCCCTTCCCCGTACCGGACAACCTGGGAGTCCCCGGGGAAGTTGAGGTAGGACGAGTTGTCCTCCAGCCGGTGCGGGATGGTCTCCGCCAGGCGTCCGGAGGGGTTCACCCTGCCGGTCAACACGTCGGCGATCGCTCCGCCCGCGGCCTGTCCGCCCAGCCACGCCTCGACCAGCGCCTTCGCGTGCGGAGTCACTTCGCCGAGGACCACCGTCGAGCCGTTCACCAGCACCACCACGACATTCGGGTTGGCCGCCGCCACCGTCACGAGCGCCGCCAGCTGGTTGGCGGGCAGGTTCATGTGGGTCCGGTCGAAGCCCTCGGACTCATCAGCCCCGGGCAATCCGATGACCATCACCACCGTCTGGGCCGACGCGGCAACTCGTTCGGCGTCAGCGAGCAGAGCCGCGTCATCACCGGTCTCGCCGAGGCCGTAGCCTGCCGCGAATGCGACCTCGCCGTAGACCGCACTGAGCTCGTCGAGTAGCGCGTCCACCGTGCGTCGGGTTGACCTGCGACGAGCCGGCGCCCTGGAACCGGGGTTTCCGGGCGAACTCGCCGACCACCCCGATCTTCGCGTCGGCGGGCAGCGGCAGCACCCCGTCGTTCTTCAGCAGCACTACCGACTCGGCTGCCGCCTCCCGCGCCAGGGTGTGGTGGGCGTCCGCGTCGAATGACTCGTCGAGGTCGAGCACGGGCATGCCCTTGGCGACCAGCTCCAGCACCTCCCGGACCCGGGCGTCGAGGACCTCGGTCGGCACCTCACCAGACTGGACCGCAGCGACGACCGCCTCGGGACTGCGTCCGACCGCGGGGGGCATCTCCAGGTCGGTGCCGGCGAGGAGCGCTGGTACCCGGTGGTAGACCGCGCCCCAGTCCGAGACGACCAGACCTTCGAACCCGAACTCGCCACGCAGGACCGTGTCGAGCAACCAGATGTTCTCCGACGCGGACTGGCCGTTCACCTTGTTGTATGAGCACATCACCGTCCACGGCTGCTCGGTCCTGACGACCCGTTCAAATGCGGGCAGGTAGATCTCGCGGAGGGTGCGCTCGTCGACCTGGGCGTCCACCCGGAGCCGGTCGGTCTCCTGGTTGTTGGCCGCATAGTGCTTGACCGACGTGCCGACCCCGCGGGACTGGATGCCGTTGACGATGCCGACAGCCAGCTCACCGGCCAGGAATGGGTCCTCGGAGAAGTATTCGAAGTTGCGCCCACACAGAGGCGAGCGTTTCATGTTGACGCCGGGTCCCAGAATCACCGAGAGGTTGCAGGCCCGGGCCTCCTGAGCCAGTGCCTGACCAATCCGCCGCAACAGGTCCGGGTTCCAGGTCGACGCCACCGCCGAGGCGGTGGGGAAGCAGGTCGCTGGGAGCGAGCCGCCCAGGCCGAGGTGGTCGCCTTCGCCGGGCTGGGCTCGGAGGCCGTGTGGCCCGTCGGAGACCATGATCTTGGGAATCCCCAGGCGCTCCACCGGAGCGGTGTACCAGAAGGACGAGCCGCTGGTCAGAGACGCCTTCTCCTCCAGAGTCAGCTCGGTCAGCAGGTGGTCGATGTCGAGCGTCACGGGCTACTCGCCTTCTTGATGGGCAGGACGACCAAGGCACAAACCAGACCGGCGGTGTACAGCAGCTGGTCGCAAGCCTGGTGGATGGCACTGCCGACGCGACCATCGGCGCCCAACCGCACGTTGCTCCACGAACAAAGTCCAGAGGCAGCCTAGCCGCCCGTTTCTCGCCCCGACCTGTGACCGCAGCAGCGCGACACTCGCTATGGGCTGCTGGCCAGCGAGATGGGGCTGCCGCTGCCCACCTCCGCTAGTACGACGTCATCGAGTCCTACGTCAAGTCGCGCTCAGGTAACTAGCCTCTCACGCAGTGGCGATCCATCGAGATGGCCGATCGAGCACCTCTTCCAGCTTTGTAAGGGCGGCTCCGGTCGCGCCAGGGGCCGGGTCCTCGGGTGCCGCGTGCACCGACGGTCGCACCCATCGGGCGCTGATCACGCGCGCGTCCAACGTCCTCTGCAGCGTGGGGCGCAGCACTTCGCACAGCTGACCCAGGTGGCCGCCGAGGACCAGCGCATGGACGTCGAGGAGGTTGATGGCACTGGCCAGTGCCACACCGAGCGCCCATCCAGCTTGCTCCAGCGCAGCTTGCGCGGCCGCTCCTCCTGACAGGGCCAGGTCGGACAGCACGGCGACGTCGGTGTCAAGAGGAAGATCGGCGGCATTCAGGATCGCCTCCATTCCGGCGTACCGCTCCAGGCACCCGGTGGATCCGCAGGGGCAGTCCGGACCGTGCGGGTCGACGCAGATGTGTCCCACCTCGCCGAACCATCCGTGGTCCCCAATCATGGCCTTGCCGTCGAGCATGACGGCACCACCGATGCCGACCTCGCCGGAGAGATAGACGAAGTCGCCATAACGCCGAGCGCGACCGGGGCGCTCACGCGCAGTCGCGACTGCGGCCAGGCTGGCCTCGTTGGCGATGTGCAGTCCTGCCCCAAGCTCTTCCGGGAGCGCGAGCAAGGGCGCAACGTCCACCTCCTGCCAGCCGAGGTTGGGCGCAAGCAAGAGCTGCCCCGAACTGCGGGTCACAATCCCGGGAAGCGCCAGCCCGGCCCCGACCACGCGGACCCCGGCGGGCACAGCTGCGAGCACGTCTCGACAGATGCTCCCCAGCTCGCCGAGGACAGTCCCGGGATCGCGACCGGCCTGGCTTCCGTCCACCCTGTCCGAGGCCACCACCTGACCCGACACATCAAGGACACGAACGGCCAGATAGCCCGCATTTGCCTGGATGCCCAATGCCGCGATCCCGTGCACCTGCCACGAGCGGTCGCCCGGGACGTCCGGGGCCGGCCTGGTCCGGAGGCTCGTGCTCACTCAGCAACTGTCCAGCCACGAGCTCATCGGCCAACCGGGAAACCGTCGACCTGGTCAGCGACGTCACGGCGGCGACCCCGGCACGCGATAGCGGCGCATCCTTCTCGGCGGCCAGAGCGGTCCGCAGCACCAGCGACAGATTGGTTTCACGCACGCCCGCGGTCGTCCCCAGCGGCATGGCGGACTCGGCCAGTCCCACGGCGGGTTCGCGGCTGTTCACCCCTTGAACCTATCGCGAATCGCGAATATGTTTTATCGACACAACAAAATGCGGAGGTTCGAGATCATGACGCGTCACCCGGTGACTGAGGACAAGTTCTCCTTTGGTCTGTGGACCGTGGGCTGGCCAGGAGTGGACCCGTTCGGAGTGGCGACCCGGCCGCTGCTCGAGCCTTGGGAGTACGCCGAGAAGCTCGCCGAGCTGGGGGCGTGGGGCATCACGTTCCACGACAACGACGTCTATCCCTTCGACGCAGACGAGGCCGACGAAGGACAAGGCGGTGGACAGGCTGAAGTCGGTGACCGACGCGGCCGGCCTGGTGATCGAGATGGTCACCACCAACACCTTCACCCACCCGGTCTTCAAGGACGGCGGCCTGACCTCCAACGACCGCGGCGTGCGTCGCTTCGGGCTCCGCAAGATTCTCCGCGCTGTCGACCTGGCCCACGCTGCCGGCGCCTCCACATTCGTGATGTGGGGCGGGCGCGAAGGTAGCGAGTACGACGGCTCCAAGGACGTCTATTCGGCGTTCGAGCGCTACAAGGAGGGGCTGGACGCGGTCGCCGGCTACATCAAGGACCAGGGCTACGACCTGCGCATCGCGCTGGAGCCCAAGCCCAACGAACCACGCGGCGACATCTTCCTGCCCACCGCAGGCCATGCCCTGGCGCTGATCGCGGAGCTCGAGCACGGCGACATCGTCGGACTCAACCCCGAGACCGGGCACGAGCAAATGGCCAACCTCAACTACACCCACACCCTGGGCCAGGCGCTGTGGTGCGACAAGCTCTTCCACATCGATCTCAACGGCCAGCGCGGCCTGAAGTACGACCAGGACCTTGTGTTTGGACACGGCGACCTGATCTCGGCGTTCTTCACCGTCGACCTGCTCGAGAACGGATTTCCCGGAAACCCCGAGGCCCCACGCTACGAGGGACCTCGGCACTTCGACTACAAGCCCTCTCGGACGGAGTACATGGACGGCGTCTGGGACTCCGCGCGCGCCTGTATGGAGACTTACCTGCTGCTGGCAGAGAAGGCACGCGCCTTTCGCGCCGACTCCGAGGTCCAGGAAGCGCTGGCGACCTCCGGCGTCCTGGGTCTGGCCACACCGACACTGGAGGAGAACGAGACCGTCGCGGATCTTCTCGCCTCGCCCGAGGACTTCGACCCCGAGGTCGCTGCGCAGCGCAACTACGGGTTCGTGAGGCTCCAACAGCTCGCCCTCGCCCACCTGATCAGCTGACCAGCCGCCCATGACGCTCGTCGCCGGAATCGACTCCTCCACCCAGTCCTGCAAAGTCGTCGTCCTGGACGCCGCCACCGGGCGACAGGTGCGGGCAGGATCCGCGCCTCACCCACCCGGAACGGAGGTCGATCCCGCAGGAGTGGTGGGAGGCACTGGAGTCGGCAGTCGGCCGGGCCGGTGGACTCGACGATGTCGAGGCGGTCTCCGTGGCAGGCCAGCAGCACGGGCTGATCGCACTCGACGAGCGCGGGGAGGTGATCCGTCCCGCGCTGCTCTGGAACGACGTGCGCTCCGCGTCCTCGGCCAGCGACCTGGTGCGGGACCTCGGCGACGGCGACGAAGGGACCGGCTCCCGGGTCTGGGCTCGAGAGGTCGGCTCAGTGCCGGTCGCTGCCCTGACGGTGGCGAAGCTGAGGTGGCTTGCCGATCACGAACCCGAAAACGCGCGCCGCATCGCCGCCGTGGCCCTCCCCCACGACTGGTTGACCTGGCGCATCCGCGGCTCCGACGACCTGAGGTCGTTGACCACCGATCGCTCGGACGCGTCGGGCACGGGCTACTTCGACCCCGCCAACAACCATACCGCCGCGACCTGTTGGCCCTCGCCCTCCGACGCACCGAGGCGGAGTCGCCCGACATCCGCCTGCCCACGGTACTCGCGCCCCGACGAGAGGCCGGGCACGGCGACGAGTCTCGTGGCTGGGCGCACGTTGTCTCGGCGCCGGATGCGGGGACAACGCCGCCGGCGCCCTCGGCATCGGGCTGGCGACCGGCCAGACCTCGATCTCGATCGGCACCTCCGGCGTGGTCGCCGCAGTCTCGACGACCCCGACGACCGATGCCACCGGTCTGGTCGCCGGCTTCGCCGACGCCACCGGCGCCCACCTCCCCCTCGCCTGCACGCTGAACGCCGCCCGCGTGCTCGACGCGGCCGCGGCGCTGCTGGGCGTCGACCACGACGAGCTCAGCCGGCTCGCCCTGGCTGCCGGACCGGGGGCGGAGGGCTCGTCCACGTCCCCTACCTCGAGGGCGAGCGCACCCCGAACCTCCCGCACGCCACCGGCAGCCTGCACGGCATGACGCTCGGCCTCGCTGACCCGCGAGAACCTCGCGCGGGCGGCGGTCGAGGGCCTGCTCTGCCTGATGGCCGACGCCGCCGACGCCGTCCGTCGGCAGGGCGTGTCGATCGAGCGGGTGACCCTGCTGGGTGGCGGCGCCCGCTCGCACGCCGTCCGCGAGCTGGCGCCCGGATCCTCGGCGTCCCCGTGGAGGTGCCCGAGCCGGCCGAGCACGTCGCCCGGGGCGCCGCCCGGCAAGCCGCCTGGGCCCTCACCGGAACGACCACCCGCCTCGCTGCGAGCTCGACACCCCTGTCTTCACCGGCGAGCCCACGCCGGA
>CAVWFF010000061.1:0-28280 GCA_963754145.1 uncultured Actinomycetota bacterium | reverse complement strand
GCCCACGAGGCGATGCTCGCCTTCCTGAGCCGCAAGCGCTGACCTCAGCGGCCGTCGGCCGGTCCGCTGGACGAGCGCACGACCAGCTGCGTGGGCAGCACGCGCGACGGCGGCCGCTCCAGCACACCCGGCGTGACGAGGCCGGGCTGGGCGAGCATCTCGATGCTGTGCTGCCCGGCTTCCTCGGTGCGCTCGGCCAGAGTGGTCAGCGGGGGCGAGCAGAACTCGGCGCCGAAGATGTTGTCGAAGCCCACGACGCTGACCTGCCCGGGCACCCGACCCCGCGCGACGCGAGTCGCCGCATCACCCCGATGGCGAGCAGGTCGTTGTGGGAGACGACCGCGGTGGCCCCGAGCCGGAGCACGGCGTCGGCCGCAGCGGGGCCGCCCCCGATCGTCGGGCGGTAGGGGCCGAACCGGCTCGCGCTCATCCGCGCTCGCTTGGCCGCCGCGCTCCGATGCCGGCCCAGCGGCGGGAGCCCGGCCAGGACTCCGGCGGACCGCCGGGAACAGAACCTCCCGTGGCCCAGCGACGCGAGGTGGTCGACGATCTGCCGGGTCCCGGACTCCTAGTCGGCGACCACGCTGGTGAGCCCGGCGGTCTGCCGGTTCACGAGGACGACCGGCCGCAGCTCCGCGGCGGCGCGCAGGTCGTCGTCCGGCAGCCGCGACACGCTGAGCACGAATCCGTCGACCGCCCGCCCGAGGCGGCGTACCAGCTGCTGCCTCGCCGGCCGGCGTTCTCCTCGGTGTCGCCGAGGACCAGCGTCGGCCGGCCGCGGCCGCCGCACGCTCGGCGCCCCTGATCACGCCGGCGAAGTACGGGTTGGTGATGTCGGGGAGGACCAGGGCCAGCGTCCGGGTGCGTCCGGACTCCAGCGCGCGGGCGACCGGGTTGGGCCCGTAGCCAAGCCCGCTCGCCACCTCCAGGACGTGCTCGCGGGTCACGGCATTCACCCGGTCCGGGCGCGTGACGGCCCGCGACACCGTCGAGGCGGCCACGCCGGCCGCGCCGGCCACGTCGGTGATCGTCGGCGGCGGCGGCGCTCGCTGCGGGGGCCATGCACCCTGGCAAATTATGGCAAACGTTTGCCATGTGATCGGGCGCCACTCCACCGTCGGACACGCCCAGGCGATCCTCGCGAAGGGTCGGCAACGATGCCAGACCGCCCAGGCGCCGCTGCGGTCCCCGCGACGGGCTCCCGTCCGGACCCGAAGAAGGCCGCCATCGCCGCGTGGATCGGCAGCGCACTGGAGTACTACGACTTCGTCATCTACGGCACCGCCGCCGCGCTGGTGTTCCCGAAGATCTTCTTCCCCGAGGGCAACGCGGCCGCCGCGACCGTCGCGTCGCTCGCGACGTTCGGTGTCGGCTACGTCGCCCGGCCGATCGGGTCGTTCCTGATGGGCCACCTCGGCGACAGGCTCGGCCGCAAGCCGGTGCTCATCGGCACGCTGCTGCTCATGGGCGTCTCGACGTTCCTCGTCGGCTGCCTGCCGACCTACGCCCAGATCGGCATCCTCGCGCCGATCCTCCTCGTCGTCCTGCGCCTGCTCCAGGGCCTCTCGGCCGCCGGCGAGCAGGCCGGCGCCAACTCGATGTCCTTCGAGCACGCACCGGACGACCGGCGCGGCTTCTTCACCAGCTGGACCCTGAGCGGCACCCAGGGCGGCCAGGTGCTCGCCCCGCGCGGTCTTCCTCCCGCTCGCCGCGCTCCTGCCCGAGGACCAGCTGCTGACCTGGGGCTGGCGGATCCCGTTCCTGCTCAGCGCCATCGTCGTCGCGGTCGGGCTACATCATCCGGCGCCGGCTCGAGGAGACCCCGGCGTTCCAGGACGAGGTCGAGCACGGCGAGGTTCCCCGCGCCCCGCTGGCCGTCCTGTTCAAGTACCACTGGCGCGGCGTGCTGCGGGTGATGTTCGCCGCCTTCATCGCGATGATCAACACGCTCTTCACGGTCTTCGCGCTCACCTTCGCGACCGCCGACGACTACGGCATCGGGTTCACCTCGACCATCATGCTCTGGATCGCCATCGTGGCCAACCTCATCGCCATCGCGATCATCCCGTTCTGGGCCAGCCTGTCCGACAAGGTCGGCCGCAAGCCGATCTTCGTCACCGGCGATCGCTCGGCAGCGCCGTGGTGGTCACCGCTGTTCCTGGCCGCCATCGCCCGAGGCAACGTCCCCCTCGTCTGGGTCCGGGCCTGCTCCTGGCCGGGGTCGTCTACAGCATGCCCAACGCGGTGTGGCCGGCGACGTACGCGGAGTACTTCCCGACCAACGTCCGGCTCTCCGGCATGGCCATCGGCACGCAGTTCGGCTTCGCGCTGGCCGGCTTCACGCCGACCATCGCCGCCGCCCTGATGGCCGGGGAGGCCGACAACTGGTACCGCGTCGCCGCTCTTCGCCGTCCTCGCCTGTGTGATCTCCGCGATCGCCGTGGCCACCGGTCCCAGCCGCACGCACCGGCTGCCCACCCAGGAGGTCGGCGCGGAGCCGGCGCTGCGCGAGCCGCGAGCCGGGCCGACGCTCGCTTCCCGTCGGATGACCGTCCGTTCGTGCTCGGCCTGGTCGGCGCCGGGATCCCGCCTCGCTGACGCCCGCGCTGCAGGAGCGCGAGGGCCGCGAGCACGGGCCTCGCCCTCGGCCTACCGCCTGATCGACGCCGAGGTGCCGGCCTCGGCGTCGGTCGACCTGCCCGACCTGCTGGCCTGGGCGAGCCGGCTCGGGTTCGACGGGCTCAACGTCACCCACCCGTTCAAGCAGGCGGTCGTCCCGCTGCTCGACGACGTCTCCGACGACGCGGCCGACCTGGGGCGGTCAACACGGTCGTGATCCGGGACGGCCGTCGGACCGGGCACAACACCGACTGGTCCGGGTGGGGCCGGGCTTTCCGGCAGGCGTTGCCGGAGCGGGTGCGGCGACCGTGTGCTCCTCGGCGCGGGCGGCGCCGGGGCGGCGGTGGGCTACGCGCTGCTCGAGCAGGGCGCTCGAGCACGTCGCGGTGCACGACCCGGACGAGGAACGCGCGCACGACTGCGTGACGCGCCTGGCCAAGCGCTACGGCGACGACCGCGTGGACCGGGTCGACCGACGTGGCATCGGCGCTGCGGGAGGCCGACGGGCTGGTCAACGCCACGCCGGTCGGCATGCTCGGGCACGACGGCGTCCCGCTTCCGGAGCACCTGCTCCGCGAGGACCTGTGGGTCGCCGACGTCGTGTACTTCCCCCTGCGAACCCGCCTCCTCGACCGTGCGGCCGAGCGCGGAGCAGCCGTGCTCGGGGGCGGCGGCATGGCCGTCTTCCAGGCGGTCGGCGCCTTCGAGTGCTTCACGGGGGTCGAGCCCGACGCCGCCCGCATGTCCGCGCACTTCGACGAGCTCACGGCGTGACCGCTCCCACCCACGATCCTCGAGACCCGGCCCGACGCCGGCCGGATCACGACCGGGATCGCCACCGTCTCGCTGAGTGGCCTGCTCGCCGACAAGCTGGACGCGATCGCCGGCGCCGGCTTCGACGGCGTCGAGATCTTCGACAACGACCTCGTCGCGAGCCCGCTGCCACCCGCCGAGGTGGCCATGCGGTGCGCCGACCTCGGTCTGACCATCGACCTGTTCCAGCCCCTGCGCGACGTGCAGGGCGTCCCGCCGGAGCGGTTCCCCGCCGTGCTGCACCGGGTGCGCACCAAGCTCGAGGTGATGGCGGAGCTCGGGGCGACCAGGATCCTCGCCTGCTCGAGCGTCGCCGCCGACTCGTCCCCCGACATCGACCTGACCGCCGAGCAGCTGCACGCCGTCGGGGCGCTCGCGGCGGAGTACGGCGGCACCGTCGCGTTCGAGGCGCTGGCGTGGGGCCGGCACGTCAACCGGGTGGGCCAGGCCTGGGAGGCCGTCGTCCGCGCGGGCCATCCCGCAGTCACGCTCGCCGTCGACACCTTCCACATGCTGGCGCGCGGCGACGACGGCGCGGCGCTCGCGGGCATCCCCGGCGACCGGATCGGCTTCCTCCAGGTCGCCGACGCTCCGCTGCTGGACATGGGACTGCTCGAGTGGAGCCGGCACCACCGGTGCTTCCCGGGCCAGGGCACGCTCGACGTACCGGGAGTGGTCGCGGCCGCGCTCACGGCGGGCTACCGGGGCCCGGTGTCGCTGGAGGTGTTCAGCGACGTCGTCCGCCAGGTCGACCCCGACGTGACCGCCCGCGACGCCAAACGGTCCCTGGTGTTCCTCGAGGACCTGCTCTCCCGGCGGTTGCCCGCCCGCGAGCGGTCCCTGGTCCATGCCGCTCCGCCGGCCTCCAGCCGGACCGACGCCGCCTTCGTCGAGATCGCGGACCCCGACGGCTCGGTCGCGGCGCTGGTCGGCCGGCTCGGTTTCGCCCGCGTGGGCACCCACCGCTCGAAGCCGGTCGACCGGTGGGCCAACGGCGACGCCCACCTGGTGCTCAACCGCGCCCCCGCCGCGGAGACCGCGACGACCGCCCTCGGGATCGTCGCGGCTCCCGTGACCGCCGTCGCTGCCCGAGCCCGGACCCTGCTGTGGCCGGCGGTCGACCGCACCCGCGGCGACGACGAGGCGCTGCTGCCCGGGGTCACGCTGCCGGGGGGCCTGCACCTGTTCGTCAGCGACGAGCCCGGCGCAGGCGGACGACTGGCGCACCGACTTCGTGGGTGACCCGGGCAGCGGCGACGACCAGCCCCCTGACGGGCCCGGTGGGTGGACCGGCATCGACCACGTCGGGATCGCCGTCGCGCCGGACGACGTGAACGAGATCGTCAGCTTCTTCCGCAGCGTGCTCGGCCTGTCCCCGGGGCCGGTCGAGGAGTTCATCGAGCCGCACGGCAGGCTGCTCAGCCGCGCGCTGAGGCCCGCCGCGGGCGACCTGCGGGTCGTGCTCAACGTGGCCGACCGGGCCACCATCGGCGCCCGTCGGGGTCACCCAGCTCGCGTTCCGGTGCGACGACGTGGTCCGCCAGGTGGCGGCGCTCCGCGGCCGCGGTGTGCCGATGATGCCGGTGCCGGACAACTACTACGTCGACCTGCAGGCACGGTTCGACCTCGACCCGGACACCCTGGACACGCTGCGCCGGCACGGCGTGCTCTACGACCGCGCCGGGTCGGGCGAGCTGCTGCACGCCTACACGCAGGTCCTCGACGGAGGGTTCCACGTCGAGCTCCTCGAGCGCCGCGGCGGCTACGACGGGTACGGCGCGGCGAGCACCCACGTCCGGCTGGCGATGCAGGCGGCTCACGAGCAGCGGGCACCCACGCACCACCTACGCTGACCGGATGCGCCGCCCGCCTCGGCTCCTCGTGCTGCTGCTCCTGCTGCCCACCATCGCCGCGTGCGGCAGCGACTCGTCTTCGTCGAGCCGTCGCCCCGAGCCGGGAGAGCAGCTCGACCACCAGCCCGAGCACCGCGCCCAGCTCGGCCGCCCGGGCCAGGCCGGTGTCGAAGGTGCTGGTCGTGATCGAGGAGAACCACTCCCTCGACCAGATGAGCGCCGGCATGCCGTACACGTTCGGCCTGGCGAAGCGCTTCGGCTACGCCACCCACTACACCGCGATCCGGCACCCCTCGCTGCCCAACTACGTCGCGATCGCCGGTGGCGGCACCTTCGGGATCGCCGACGACGCCCCGCCGGCCGACCACCCGATCCACGCGCCGTCCGTCTTCGGCCGGGCGATCGCGAGCGGACACACCGCCGCCCTGTACGCCGAGGGCATGCCGCGTCGCTGCGCCGAGGACAACGGCGGCATCCGCTACGCCGTCAAGCACAACCCCTGGGCCTACTTCGTCGACGAGCGCACCGGGTGCCGCCGCAACGACCTTCCTGCCGCCCGGCTCGGAAGGGCGATCCGGTCCGGTCACCTGCCCAACGTCGGCATGGTCATCCCGGACCTCTGCAACGACGCCCACGACTGCGACCTCTCCGACGCCGACGCCTGGTTCCGCGGCGTCATGCGGAAGGTGTTCGCCGGGCCCGACTGGAAGTCCGGCCGGCTGGCCGTGGTCCTCACCGCCGACGAGGACGAGCACGACAACCAGGGCAACACGGTGCTCACGATGGTGCTGCACGGCAGCCAGCAGGCGCGGGTGGTCGACACCCCGCTGACCCACTACTCGCTCTCCGGCCTGCTCAGCGCGGTGACCGGCACGCGGCCGCTCGGGGAGGCCCGCACCGCACCGTCGATGGCGGCTGCGTTCGAGCTCCCGCTCGCCCGGGGATGAACCGGCGACGCCCCAGCGTTCGCTGCACATGACCGAGACGTCGGGCGCACGACCGGACACAGTCGGACAGACCCCGTGGTCTTCGCGGCTGACGCTGCCGTTGCGGGCGTTCCAGCGCACCGAGACCGCCAGCGCCGGCGTGCTCGCTGGGGCGATCGGGGTCGCGCTGGTCTGGGCGAACCTGGGCCCCGGCTACGAGGACCTGTGGAGCACCGAGCTGTCGCTGCGCCTGGGGGACCTGGCCATCGAGCAGGACCTGCGGGAGTGGGTCAACAGCGGGCTGATGACGTTGTTCTTCCTGGTCGTCGGGCTCGAGGCGCGCCGCGAGTTCGACCTCGGGGAGCTGCGCGACCGCAAGCGGTTCCTGGTGCCGCTCGTGGCCGGGGTTCTCGGCATGCTGCTGCCGGTGCTGCTCTACCTCGCGGTCACGCGCGGCACCGATGCCGCCTCCGGCTGGGGTGTCGCGATGTCGACGGACACCGCACTCGCGCTCGGCTTCTTGTCGGTGCTCGGTCGCGCCGTGCCCGGCCGGGTGCGCGTCTTCCTGCTCACGGTGCTGATCGTCGACGACCTCGTCGCGCTGGCCGTGATCGCCGGCTTCTACAGCGGCCCGATCTCGTGGTGGCCGCTGGTCGTGGCCGTCGCCGTGTTCGCGGTCTTCCTCGGCACCCTGCGCTACGGCGTCGACGTCCCGCTCGTCTACGCCGCGATGGGCGTGGTGATCTGGGGCGCCCTGCGGGCGAGCGGCGTCGACCCGGTCGTGGCCGGGCTGATGATCGGCCTGGCCGGCTCGGCGTACACCCCGAGCCGGGACACCCTCGAACGCGCCAGCAGCCAGTTCCGCGAGTTCCGCGAGGAGCCGACCGCCGAGCTGGCCCGTACGGCGTCCGTCGGGCTGACCGGCGGCGCTGTCGCCGAACGCCCGGCTCCAGCGCTTCTACCTGCCGTGGACCAGCTACGTGATCGTGCCGCTCTTCGCGCTCGCGAACGCCGGCTTCGTCATCGACAGCGCATTCCTCGAGCGTGCCGCGCGGTCGCCGGTCACGTGGGGCATCGTGCTCGGCTACGTCGTCGGCAAGCCGGTCGGGATCGTGACCGGGACCTGGCTGGTCACCACGGCTGAGCGCCGGCCGGATCCGCTCACCCCTCGGCTGGGCCGCGCTCGCGGGGAGCGGCACCATCGCCGGCACCGGGTTCACGGTGTCGCTGCTGATCGCGACGCTGGCGTTCCAGGGCGACGTACTGGCCGAGGCCAAGGCGGGGGTGCTGGTCGCCGTAGCCGTGTCGGTCCTGCTCACGGCGGCTGTCTTCCGGCTGACCCGGCGGATGCCACCGGAGCGTCGGGTGCGGGCGCTGCTGGGCCGGGCCGAGCAGCTGGTCGACCTGGCCGTACCGGTCGACCCGGAGCGCGACCACATCCGCGGGTCGCTCGAGGGCCGCGTGACGCTGGTCGAGTACGGCGACTTCGAGTGCCCGCACTGCGGGGAGGCCGAGGCGGCCGCCCGCGAGGAGCTGGCCGAGGACTCCGACCTGCGCTTCGTCTGGCGACACCTCCCCCTGACCGACGTGCACCCGCGTGCCCAGCTCGCCGCCGAGGCGTCCGAGGCGGCCGCCGCGCAGGGCGCCTTCTGGGAGATGCACGACCTGCTGCTCGACCGGCAGGACCACCTGACCGCGCGGGACCTGGTGCGGTACGCCGAGGAGCTCGGCCTGGACGCGGAGCGCTTCCACCGCGACCTCAAGCGGCACTGCCACGCGGCGCGGGTCGACCAGGACCTCGACTCGGCCGACCAGTCCGGCGTCTCCGGCACCCCCACCTTCTTCGTCAACGGCCGCCGCCACCACGGTGCCTACGACCTGGAGTCCCTGCGGCATGCGGTCAAGGTCGCCCGCGCCCGCGACGCCGCCGGCCTGGGGTAGGTCACCGGCGACCCGTCGCAGATGGCGGGTCTGGGACCGGTGACCCGTCGCAGATGGTTGGTGGGGGGACGGTTCGCCGGTCCTGGCGATCGCCATCTGCGACGGCTCGGCGGGCTCTGGCGTCGCCATCTGCGACGGCTCGGCGGGCCTGGCGTCGCCATCTGCGACGGCCGGCGGCTGAGCGAGGACGGGGGGGTGTCGTGTCCGCGGCCAACGAGAACACGTTCCAGCGGCGCGCCGACCACTAGACTGGGTGACCGACCCCGACCGCCGAGGTGCCCGCTCGTGACACTCGACGTCCATCAGCTCGACCAGATCCTCCTGGTCGGCACCGGAGTGCTTCTGCTCGCGATCCTGGCGGTGCGGCTCTCGGTCGGCGTGGGCCTGCCCAGCCTGCTCGTCTACCTGCTGATCGGCGTGCTGCTGGGGGAGGGCGGGCCGGTCGGCCTGGAGTTCGAGAACGCCGAGCTCGCCCACGCACTCGGCTTCGGTGCGCTGGTGGTGATCCTGGCCGAAGGTGGTCTCACCACGCCCTGGCCGAAGATCCGGCCGGTGATGCGGATGGGCCTCTCGCTGGCCACCATCGGCGTCGCGGTGAGCGTGGCGATCGTGGCGGTCGCCGGCGCACTACCTGTTCGGGCATGCGGTGGGAGGTCGCGGTCCTGCTGGGCGCGGTCACCTCGCCGACCGACGCGGCGGCGGTGTTCTCCGTGCTCCGCCGGGTGCCGCTGCCGAGCCGGCTGATCGGGTCGCTGGAGGCGGAGTCGGGTCTCAACGACGCCCCGACCGTGGTGCTGGTGACCGTGATCAGCATGGGCGGCCACCACGGGTTCCTGGAGTTCCTGGGCATCGTGGTCGGCGAGCTCACGCTCGGCGTGGTCGATGGGTCTCGCGGTCGGCTTCGGCGGTGTCGCGCTGATGCGCCGGGTGGCGCTGCCGGCGTCCGGCCTCTACCCGCTCGCCGTGATGTCGCTGGCGGTGATCGCCTACGCCGGCACCGCCGTGCTGCACGGCTCCGGCTTCGCCGCGGTGTACGTCGCCGCGCTGGTGCTGGGCAACGGCGACCTGCCGCACCGGGCCGCGACGCGGTCGTTCTCCGAGGGTGCTCGCCTGGCTGGCCCAGATCGGGCTGTTCGTGATGCTCGGGCTGCTGGCGTCACCGGGGCGGATCGGCCTGGACACGGTCGGGCTGGCGATCGTCGCCGGGCTGGTGCTCACGTTCGTGGCGCGGCCGGTCTCGGTGCTGGTCAGCTCGCTGGTGCAGCCGATGCCGGCGCGCGAGCTCGCGTTCCTGTCCTGGGCCGGGCTGCGCGGAGCGGTGCCGATCGTGCTCGCGACGATCCCGCTGGCCGCGGAGGTGCCGGGCTCGGAGCGGCTGTTCGACATCGTGTTCGTGTTCGTCGTGATCTACACGCTGCTGACCGGACCGACCCTGCCGTGGGTGGCCCGGGTGCTGAAGGTGGCGCGGCGCAGCGAGCCGCGGGACCTCGAGGTCGAGGCGGCGCCGCTGGAGCGGATCGCGGCCGACCTGCTCCAGATGACGATCTCGCCGAAGTCACGCCTGCACGGGGTCGAGGTCGGCGAGCTCCGGCTGCCGTCCGGCGCCTCCGTCGCGCTCGTCGTACGGGGCGGCAACACGCTGGTGCCGGAGCGGCGGACCGTGCTGCGACGCGGCGACGACCTGCTGGTCGTGACGCCGCGCAAGCAGCGCGAGGCGACCGAGCAGCGGCTGCGCTCGGTCTCGCTGGGCGGCCGGCTGGCGCAGTGGCTGCACGACGAGCGCGGCTGAGCGTCCCTACTGACCGGTGCCGGTGTCGACCTCGGTCGACACAGCTGCGGATCGGCTCGTCGAGCTTGAGCGACCTGGGGCCGGGCTTGCGCAGCTTCTTGAACTGCGGGCCCAGCATCACGTCGACGCCCGGGCCGTACTCGTCGTCCGCCTGGACCACGTTGGCCGGCGGCTTGAACTGCTTGGCGACGAGCTGGGCCTCCGGGTCGTCCTCGTCGGTGGAGAGCACCTGCGCGTAGCTGACCTTGATCCCGGCGGGGGCGTTGGCCACGTCGCCGGGCCGGAAGGAACGGCGCTCCAGCTCGGCCAGGGTGCGGTCGGCGAGCCCGCTGCGCTTGCTGTCGTTGTAGACGCTGACCGTGACCTCGCGGCGGAAGATCTGCTTCTTGACCTTCTCCGCCTGGCACGCGGTGAGTGGCCCGAGCACCTTCGGGAAGGGCTTGCTCGCGGCGTTCCACCCGACCACGACCATCACCGCCAGGACCACGAGGAGCACCACGAGCGTGCCCGCCGTACGGCCCTTGCTCATCGCCGACACGGCGCTAGCTCGCGATCACGTGCACGCGTGCGTGGAGCACGTTGCGCTGCTGGAGGGCGGCGCGGAGCGCCCGGTGGAGCCCGTCCTCGAGGTACAGGTCGCCCCGCCACTCGACGACGTGGGCGAACAGGTCGCCGAAGAAGGTGGAGTCCTCGTCGAGCAGGGCCGCGAGCTGGAGGGTGTCCTTGGTGGTGACCAGCTCGTCGAGCCGCACCGTGCGCGGCGGAAGCGCGGCCCAGTCCCGGGGCGCCAGCTCGTGGGCCGGGTAGGGCCTGCCCTCGCCGACGCGCTTGAAGATCACGCCCGCCATCATATGGAGAGGGGGACCCCGGCGCCTGTCGGGCAGCCTGCGCGCGCACCACCTAGTCTCGTCCCCATGACGGAGCAGACGGACCCGATCAGCGCCGCGGTGGCACCCGGCTACCGGTTCGAGGGCGCCGCGCTCGAGCTCGGCGGCCTGATGCTCGACGCGGAGCACCTCTCCGACGTGCACATCCGGATCCCGCTCGCGATGCTCAACCGGCACGGCCTGGTCGCCGGCGCCACCGGCACCGGCAAGACCAAGACCCTGCAGCTGATGGCCGAGCAGCTCTCCGCGAACGGTGTGCCGGTCTTCGCCGCCGACATCAAGGGCGACCTGTCCGGGATCTCGGTCGCCGGCGAGGGTGGCGAGAAGATCGTGGCCCGTGCCGCGTCCGTCGGCCAGGAGTGGACGGCGACGGCGTTCCCGGCCGAGTTCTACGCGCTCGGCGGGCAGGGCACCGGCATCCCGCTGCGGGTGACGATGTCCGCGTTCGGGCCGACCCTGCTGAGCAAGGTGCTCGGCCTCAACGACACCCAGGAGTCGTCGCTGGGGCTGATCTTCCACTACGCCGACCGCAACGGGATGGCGCTGCTCGACCTGGCCGACCTGCGCGCCGTGATCCAGTACCTGACCTCCGACGAGGGCAAGGCGGACCTCAAGGACCTCGGGGGGCTGTCGTCGGCGACCGCGGGCGTGCTGCTCCGCGAGCTGATCGCGTTCTCCGACCAGGGCGCGGACGCGTTCTTCGGCGAGCCCGAGTTCGAGACCGCCGACTTCCTGCGCACCGCCGCCGACGGCAGGGGCATCGTCTCGCTGGTCGAGCTGCCGAACCTGCAGGACCGGCCCGCGGTGTTCTCGACCTTCCTGATGTGGTTGCTGGCCGACCTGTTCCACGACCTGCCGGAGGTCGGTGACGTGGACAAGCCCAAGCTGGTGTTCTTCTTCGACGAGGCCCACCTGCTGTTCCGTGACGCCTCCAAGGCGTTCCTGGAGTCGATCGCGCAGACCGTCCGGCTGATCCGCAGCAAGGGCGTGGGCGTCGTCTTCGTGACCCAGTCACCCACCGACGTACCGGACGAGGTCCTGGCCCAGCTCGGCTCCCGCATCCAGCACCAGCTCCGCGCGCACACGCCGAACGACGCCAAGGCGCTCAAGCAGACCGTGAACACCTACCCCACCTCGGCGTACGACGACCTCGGCGCCGTGATCACCAGTCTCGGCATCGGTGAGGCGATCGTGACCGTGATGAACGAGCGTGGCGCACCGACGCCGGTGGCGTGGACCCGGCTGCGTGCCCCCGAGTCGCTGATGGCCCCCGCACCCGCTGCCGGCATGGAGGCCGCCGTGGCCGCGTCGCCGCTGCACGCGAAGTACGCGACAGCGGTCGACCGCGACTCCGCCCGCGAGGTGCTCGCGCGCAAGCTCGAGGAGGGCGCCGCCAAGGAGAAGGCCGAGGCCGAGGCGAAGGCGCCGTCCACGCCGAGGAGCCCCCTCGCGTGGCCGTGCGCGTCAGGACAAGAGCGTGGTGGAGGAGGTCGTGGGCTCGACCGCGTTCCGCCAGGTGATGCGCACCGCGGCCCGCGAGATCGTGCGCGGCCTGTTCAAGACCGGGCGGCGCTGAGACCGCTCAGGCGGTCCACCGGATCGCTTCGGCCGCCAGGTCGGCCGGCGGGTGCACGCCCCGGAGCTCGGGGCGCTCCTCCAGCAGCTGGGCGAGGCCGCCGAGGTTGCGGTCGGCGCGGTCGCGGGCAGCGGCGACGAGGGCGTCACGGCGCTCCTCGGTCGCCGGCTCGGTCGCGGCCAGGATCCGGTTGGCGATGCGGGGCATGGGTCTCTCCGTTGGGCTCTGGGTCACTCGTGATGACCGATGGGGCTGCAGCATGCCCAACGAACGAGACGCGAATGTTTCTCCGCGTGAACTCCCGGTGAACGGGAGGATTTTCGCTCAGGCGTCCTGGAGCAGCCCGATCACGTTGCCG
This sequence comes from uncultured Actinomycetota bacterium, assembly GCA_963754145.1. Taxonomy (GTDB): domain Bacteria; phylum Actinomycetota; class Actinomycetes; order Propionibacteriales; family Nocardioidaceae; genus Marmoricola. The sequence continues at coordinate 15,518 of CAVWFF010000061.1, read as the reverse complement.
TCGGGGTCGTTGAGGGTGGCCGTCACCCGGCCGCCGCCGACCTCCCGCGGGTCCTGGACGGACGTCGCGCCGGCGTCCAGCATCGCCTGCCGGGTGGCCGCGAGGTCGGCGACGTGCAGGAAGGGGACCGGCCCGTCGAGACCGTTGCGCGCGCCGTTGGGGTCGAGGCCCACCTGCTGGCCGTCGACCTCGAAGCCGACGTAGTAGGGCTGGTCGGTGGTCGGTCCGGACCCGAGGGCGGCGGTGAAGACCGCCTTGGCCGCCTCGAGGTCGGTGACCGGGTAGATGATCGTGTTGATCGGCATGGTGGTTCCTCTCGTCGTGTCACATCGGACTGGTGGGGCTCGTCGTACCCATGACGGATCTCCCGACAGGAACGTGACATGACTGAAGCAGACTTCCTCGCCGCAGCGGTTCGAGCAGAGCCGACCGCACCTGGCCGCGGTGGCCTACCGGATGCTCGGGTCGACCGCGGAGGCCGACGACGCGGTGCAGGAGACGTGGCTGCGCCTGAGCCGGTCCGACGCCACGGCGATCGACAACCTCACCGGCTGGCTGACCACGGTCGTCGGCCGCGTCTGCCTGGACATGCTCCGCTCGCGTACGACGCGGCGCGAGGCGCCCCTCGACCACACGCCCGAGCCGGCCGACGACCTCGACCCGGAGCAGGACGCGGTGCTCGCGGACACGGTCGGCGCCGCGCTCGTGGTCGTCCTCGACACGCTGACGCCGAACGAACGGCTGGCGTTCGTGCTGCACGACCTGTTCGGTGTCGCGTTCGCCGAGATCGCCGAGATGCTCGACGCCACCCCCGAGGCGGCCCGGCAGTACGCCAGCCGCGCACGCCGGCGAGTGCGGGGCTCGGACGCGTCCGGGCGGCCGGACCCCGCGCGTCAGCGCAAGGTCGTCGAGGCGTTCCTGGCCGCGTCGCGCGCTGGCGACTTCGAGGCGTTGCTGCGGCTGCTCGCACCCGACGTGGTGGTCAGTGGCGACGCCGCCGCGGTCGCGATCGGCGCCGACGCCGAGCTACGCGGACGACGCCAGGTGGCCGAGGCGTACTCGGGCCGCGCGCAGGCCGCACGGCTGGTCCTGCTCGACGGGCTCGCGGGCGCCGCCTGGTCGCTGCGCGGCGAGGTGAAGGTGGCGTTCGTGTTCACGACCGACGGCGACCTGGTCACCGCGATCCACCTGGTCGCCGACCCGCGGCGGCTCGAGGAGATCAGCGTCGAGCGCGCCGTCTAGGAGCCCCGAGAGATCCCGGGCGCTGCGGGCCGAGCAGGTCGCCGGTCGGGCGCGGCTTCCCGCCGGGGAGACCCACGTCGGTGCGCTCCGAGATCGTGCAGTCCGCCTCGAGCGAGCAGCTCACGGTCACGAAGCCGGTCTCCAGCCCGGACTCGCCGTCGATGTACTGCAGCCGCACCGAGAGCACCTTCAGGGGAGCCGACAGCGGGGTGGAGAACCGGCTGAACGTCGGTGCGTTCTCCACGCCGCCCGCCGTGCCGAGCTGGTCGACGACGGTCCAGGTGACCTCGTCGCCGTCGGTGTTCCACAGCACCCAGGGCCCGTCGGTGGCGTGCAGGTGACCGATGTCGACCACGCCGGGCGGCTGGTCGGGGATGCCGTCGTCGTACGGCGCGGTCAGGCTGCCGTCCAGCGCGCGCACGGCGGTGAGGTCGTCGAGACCGAGGTATCCGGCGACCGCGTCCGGCTGGTGCAGCAGCACGATCCGGCCCTGGCCCGTGCCCGAGTCGTCGTCGACCGCCTTCCGGAGCCGGGCGCCCAGCTCCTCCTCGGTAACGCCCTCCTCGTTGGTCACGAGGACGCCGAAGAGTGCCTTGTGCTCCCGGTCGTGGGCGCCCGAGACCCGAAGCCCGTCCACCTCGACGGTGTCGAGGTCGGGCAGCTCGATGCCGTCGTCGGCCATCTGTTGCCAGGTGCGGGTCGAGTCGTGGTCGCCGCCGACCGCGGCCACCGGCACGTCGCCCCCGACCTTCGCCTCCGCCTTGATGTAGGCCGCCTCGGCCACGGTGCCGTTGGAGCTGACGTCGCCGGCGATGGTGCGCAGCGAGATCGCGTCGGGGCCGAGCGACGCGGCCAGCGCGTCGTACAGGGCCGTGCGCACGTGGACACCGACGAAGCTGCCCTGCGGGTCTGCCTCGGCGATCACCAGGCGTTCGCCGGTGCGGGGGCGCAGGTCCGCTCCCCGCCGTGCCAGCGCCGAGGTGAAGCTGAGCGTGGCCGCGTCCTCGTAGGCGCGGCCCTCCGCCTTGATCCGCCGGGTGTTCTTGTCGATGAACGGCTCGACCTGCGAGGCGATCTCGCGGGTCTCGGGGCTCCCGAACGACAGATGGTCGACGCCGGGGATGGTGTACACGGTGCCCGAAGGGCTGTTGCAGTCCCAGGCCGCGAACAGCCCTCCGGCCGCGCCGACGGACAGCGCCGTCGCGACGCCCACCAGCGCCGCCGTCGTCACGCGCTGCCGGCGCCGTGAGACGCCCGCCCACGGTCCGTGCGGCACGAGCACGAACAACAGCGCACCACCCAGTGCGGCCGCCAGCAGCTCGTCGCGCAGCAGGTGCTGGCGCAGGCCGGACGACAGCTCCGCCGCGTACGCGTCGACCGTGCGGTCGGGATCGTCGATCAGGGCGACGTTCGCCTGGATGAACTTCGGGTCGACGTACGACGCGAGCGTGCCGCCCGCTTCGGGAGGACCGGTCGCGCGGGCGTAGGCGCCGAAGCCGTAGGCGCCGGTCTGCCCCCAGAACACCTTGCCGAACAGACCCGTGTCGAGGGTGGAGCGTCCGTCGTGGCAGAGGCCGACCTCGACCGGGAACGTGCCCAGGTGGTCGCTGAACCGCACCTGCTCGACCGCCCGTTCCACCGCCACCGGCAGCGCGATCAGCGCCGCCGCCAGGGCGCACGCGAGCCCGCGGAGCACCGGCGCCACCCAGGGAGGCGCGGGACCCGTCAGGTGCCGGCGCCACGCAGATCGCGGGGTTCGCACCGCCCGATGGTACGAGCCGCCGGGTGCTGGTCCGCCTAGGCTGGCCACGTGGCCAGTCTCGCGGACCGTCTGGACGCGTTCCAGCAGCGACACCGCGTCGTCGGATTCCCGTTGGCGGTCACCTACAAGTTCTTCGACGACCAGAGCAACTACCTGGCGGCGACGGTGACGTACTACGCGTTCGCCGCGATCTTCCCGCTGCTGCTCATCTCCTCGCAGGTGTTCGGGTTCCTGCTGCAGGGCAACGAGGAGCTCCAGAAGAAGATGCTGGACTCGACCCTGAGCCAGTTCCCGATCGTGGGCACCGCACTCGGCACACCCCAGGGACTGACCGGCAGCGCGGGGGTGGTGGCGGTGGGGATCCTGGCCGCGCTCTACGGCATCCTCGGGCTCGGCCAGGCCGCGCAGAACGCGATCCACGTCGCCTACGCGATTCCCCGCAACAGCCGTCCGAACCCGTTCCTGAGCCGCGTGCACTCCGGACTCCTGCTGATGGTCTCCGGCCTGGTGCTGGTCGTCGTCGCCACCATCACCAGCATCGCCGCCAACGCCGAGGTGTTCGGCGTCGGCGTGAACTTCGCCATCAGCCTCGCGGTCAGCGTGGTCTCCGCGCTGCTGACCGCCACCGTCCTCGCGCTGATGATGCGCGTGGCGCTGCCCGAGCGGGTGCCGTTCCGGAAGCTGCTGCCCGGCGCGCTGGCCACCGCGGTGCATGTGGCAGGCGCTGCAGCGCCTGGGCCGGTTCTACGTCAGCCACGTGGTGGCCCGCGCGACCGACTTCAACGCGCTGTTCGCGCTCACGCTCGGCCTGCTGGCCCTGCTGTACGTCGCCGCCAACATGGGCGTGATCGGCATCCAGATCAACGTGGTCCTCACCCGTCACCTGTGGCCGCGCGCCCTGCTCACCCCGTTCACCGACGACGTCGAGCTCACCGAGGCGGACCGCCGTGCCTACGTGGCCTACGCGAAGGCGCAACGGGGTGAGCAGGGCGCGCGGCCACAGGTGGCGGGTGAGGACCACGTTGATCTGGATGCCGATCACACCCATGTTGGCGGCGACGTACAGCAGGGCGAGCAGGCCGAGCGTGAGCGCGAACAGTGCGTTGAAGTCGGTCGCGCGGGCCACCACGTGGCTGACGTAGAACCGGCCCAGGCGCTGCAGCGCCTGCCACAGCACGGCGGTGGCCAGCGCGCCGGGCAGTAGCTTCCCGAACGGCACGCCCTCGGGCAGGGCCACGCGCATCATCAGCACGAGGACGGTGGCGGTCAGCAGCGCGGAGACCACGCTCACCGCGACGCCGATGGTGAAGTTGACGCCAACGCCGAACACCTCGGCGTTGGCGGCGATGCTGGTGATCGTGGCGACGACGACCAGCACCAGGCCGGAGACCATCAGCAGGAGTCCGGAGTGCACGCGGCTCAGGAACGGGTTCGGACGGCTGTTGCGGGGAATCGCGTAGGCGACGTGGATCGCGTTCTGCGCGGCCTGGCCGAGCCCGAGGATGCCGTAGAGCGCGGCCAGGATCGCCACCGCCACCACCCCCGCGCTGCCGGTCAGTCCCTGGGGTGTGCCGAGTGCGGTGCCCACGATCGGGAACTGGCTCAGGGTCGAGTCCAGCATCTTCTTCTGGAGCTCCTCGTTGCCCTGCAGCAGGAACCCGAACACCTGTGAGGAGATGAGCAGCAGCGGGAAGATCGCGGCGAACGCGTAGTACGTCACCGTCGCCGCCAGGTAGTTGCTCTGGTCGTCGAAGAACTTGTAGGTGACCGCCAACGGGAATCCGACGACGCGGTGCCGCTGCTGGAACGCGTCCAGACGGTCCGCGAGACTGGCCACGTTTGCCAGCTTAGGCGGACCAGCACCCGGCGGCTCGTACCATCGGGCGGTGCGCACCCCGCGATCCGCGTGGCGCCGGCACCTGACGGGTCCGGCGCCTCCCTGGGTGGCGCCGGTGCTCCGCGGTCTCGCGTGCGCCCTGGCGGCGGCGCTGATCGCGCTGCCGGTGGCGGTGGAACGGGCCGTCGAGCAAGTGCGGTTCAGCGACCACCTGGGCACGTTCCCGGTCGAGGTCGGCCTCTGCCACGACGGGCGCTCGACCCTCGACACGGGTCTCTTCGGCAAGGTGTTCTGGGCGCAGACCGGCGCCTACGGCTTGGGCGCCTACGCCCGGGCGACCGGCCCTCCCGAAGCGGGCGGCACCCTCGCGTCGTACGTCGACCCGAAGTTCATCCAGGCCAATGTCGCCCTGATCGACGATCCCGACCGCACGGTCGACGCGTACGCCGCGGAGCTGTCGTCCGGCCTCCGCCAGCACCTCGTGCGCGACGAGCTGCTGGCGGCCGCGCTGGGCGGTGCGCTGTTGTTCGTGCTCGTGCCGCGCGGACCGTGGGCGAGCGTCTCGCGGCGCCGCCAGCTCGCGACGACGGCGGCGCTGGTGGGCGTCGCGACGGCGCTGTCGGTTGGCGCGGCCGGAGGGCTGTTCGCGGCCTGGGACTGCAACAACGCTCCGGGCACCGTCTACACCATGCCCGGCGTCGACCATCTGTCGTTCGGGAGCCCCGAGACGCGCGAGATCGCCTCGCAGGTCCAGCCGTTCATCGACAAGAACACCCGGCGGATCAAGGCGGAGGGCCGCGCCTACGAGGACGCGGCCACGCGCAGCTTCACCTCGGCGCTGGCACGGCGGGGAGCGGACCTGCGCCCCCGAACAGGCGAACGTCTGGTGATCGCCGAGGCAGACACGCAGGGCAGCTTCGTCGGCGTCCACGTGCGCACCGCCCTGTACGAGGCGCTGGCCGCGTCGCTCGGCCCCGACGCGATCTCGCTGCGCACCATCGCCGGCGACGTCAGCTCCAACGGCACCGTGGCCGAAGCGGCCTACATCAAGGCGGAGGCGAAGGTCGGCGGTGACGTGCCGGTGGCCGCGGTCGGCGGCGACCACGACTCGACACGCACCTGGCAACAGATGGCCGACGACGGCATCGAGCTGCCCGACCACGACACCCTCGAAGTGGACGGGCTTCGGGTCTCGGGCGCCCACGACCGGGAGCACAAGGCACTCTTCGGCGTTCTCGTGACCAACGAGGAGGGCGTCACCGAGGAGGAGCTGGGCGCCCGGCTCCGGAAGGTGGTCGACGACGACTCCAGCGAGGGCCAGGGCCGGATCGTGCTGCTGCACCAGCCGGACGCGGTCGCCGGCTACCTCGGTCTCGACGACCTCACCGCCGTGCGCGCGCTGGACGGCAGCCTGACCGCGCCGTACGACGACGGCATTCCCGACCAGCCGCCCGGCGTGGTCGACATCGGTCACCTGCACGCCACCGACGGGCCCTGGGTCCTGTGGAACACCGACGGCGACGAGGTCACCTGGACCGTCGTCGACCAGCTGGGTACGGCGGGGGGCGTGGAGAACGCACCCACGTTCGGCCGGTTCTCCACCCCCCTGTCGGCTCCCCTGAAGGTGCTCTCGGTGCGGCTGCAGTACGTCGACGGCGAATCCGGGCTGGAGACCGGCTTCGTGACCGTCAGCTGCTCGCTCGAGGCGAACTGCACGATCTCCGAGCGCACCGACGTCGGTCTCCCCGGCGGGAAGCCGCGCCCGGCCGATGACCTGCTCGGCCCACAGCGCCCGGGAGCGTCCTCGGGGCCCTCCTAGACGGCACGCTCGACACTGATCTCCTCGAGCCGCCGCGGGTCGGCGACCAGGTGGATCCCGGTGACCAGGTCGCCGTCGGTCGTGAACACGAACGCCACCTTCACCTCGCCGCGCAGCGACCAGGCAGCCCCCGCGAGCCCGTCGAGCAGGACCAGCCGGGCGGCCAGCGCGCGGCCCGAGTACGCCTCGGCCACCTGGCGTCGCCCGCGCAGCTCGGCGTCGGCGCCGATCGCGACCGCTGCCGCGTCGCCAGTGACCACCACGTCGGGCGCGAGCAGCCGCAGAAGCGCGTCGAAGTCACCGCCGCGCGAGGCGGCCAGGAACGCCTCGACGACCCGGCGCTGACGCGGGGGGTCCGGCCGCCCGGAAGCGTCCGAGCCGCGCAGCCGCCGGCGAGCCCGGCTGGCATACTGCCGGGCGGCCTCGGGGGTGGCGTCGATCATCGCCGCGATCTCGGCGAACGCGACCCCGAACAGGTCGTGCAGCACGAACGCCAGCCGTTCGTTCGGCGTCAGCGTGTCGAGAACGACCAAGAGCGCGGCGCCGACCGTGTCCGCGAGCACCGCGTCCTGCTCCGGGCCGAGGTCGTCGGCGGGCTCGGGCGTCTGGTCGAGAGGCGCCTCGCGCCGCGTCGTACGCGCGCGGAGCATGTCCAGGCAGATGCGGCCGACGACCGTGGTCAGCCAGCCGGTCAGGTTGTCGATCGCCGCCGGGTCGGACCGGCTCAGGCGCAGCCACGTCTCCTGCACCGCGTCGTCGGCCTCCGCGGTCGACCCGAGCATTCGATAAGCAACGGCGGCCAGGTGCGGCCTGCTCTGCTCGAACCGCTGCGCGAGGAAGTCTGCTTCAGTCATGTCACGTTCCCGTCCGGAGATCCGTCATGGGTACGACGAGCCCCACCAGTCCGATGTGACACGACGAGAGGAACCACCATGCCGATCAACACGATCATCTACCCGGTCACCGACCTCGAGGCCGCCAAGGCGGTCTTCACCGCCGCCCTCGGCTCCGGCCCGACCACCGACCAGCCCTACTACGTCGGCTTCGAGGTCGACGGCCAGCAGCTGGGCCTCGACCCCAATGGTGCGCGCAACGGTCTCGACGGGCCGGTCCCCTTCCTGCACGTCGCCGACCTCGCGGCCACCCGGCAGGCGATGCTGGACGCCGGGGCGACCTCCGTCCAGGACCCGCGGGAGGTCGGCGGCGGCCGAGTGACAGCCACGCTCAACGACCCCGACGGCAACGTGATCGGGCTGCTCCAGGACACCTGAGCGAAAGTTCTCCCGTTCACCGGGAGTTCACGCGGAGAAACATGGGCGTCTCGTTCGTTGGACATGGTGCTGCCCAACGGTCATCACGAGTGACCCCAAGCCCACGGAGAGACCATGCCCCGCATCGCCAACCGGATCCTGGCCGCCACCGAGCCGGCGACCGAGGAGCGCCGTGACGCCCTCGTCGCCGCTGCCCGCGACCGAGCAGACCGCAGCCTCGGCGGCCTGGCCCAGCTGCTGGAGGAGCGTCCCGAGCTCCGCGGCGTGCACCCGCCGGCCGATCTGGCGGCCGAGGCGATCCGGTGGACCGCCTGAACGGTCTCAGCGCCGCCCGGTCTTGAACACACCACGCACGATCTCGCGGGCAGCGGTGCGCATCACCTGGCGGAACGCGGTCGAGCCCACGACCTCCTCCACCACGCTCTTGTCCTGACGCGCACGGCCACGCGAGGGGCTCCTCGGCGTGGACGGCGCCTTCGCCCCGGCCTCGGCCTTCTCCTTGGCGGCGCCCTCCTCGAGCTTGCGCGCGAGCACCTCGCGGGCGGACTCGCGGTCGATCGCCGTCGCGTACTTCGCGTGCAGCGCAGACGTGGCCACGGCGTCCTCCATGCCGGCGGTGGGTGCGGGGCCCATCAACGACTCGGGGGCACGCAGCCGGGTCCACGCCACCGGCGTCGGTGCGCCACGCTCGTTCATCACGGTCACGATCGCCTCACCGATGCCGAGACCGGTGATCACGGCACCGAGGTCGGCGTACGCCGAGGTGGGGTAGGTGTTCACGGTCTGCTTGAGCGCCTTCGCGTCGTTCGGCGTGTGCGCCCGGAGCTGGTGCTGGATGCGGGAGCCGAGCTGTGCCAGGACCTCGTCCGGTACGTCGGTCGGTGACTGGGTCACGAAGACGACGCCCACGCCCTTGCTGCGGATCAGCCGGACGGTCTGCGCGATCGACTCGAGGAACGCCTTGGAGGCGTCACGGAACAGCAGGTGGGCCTCGTCGAAGAAGAACACCAGCCTGGGCTTGTCCACGTCACCGACCTCCGGCAGGTCGTGGAACAGGTCGGCCAGCAACCACATCAGGAAGGTCGAGAACACCGCGGGCCGGTCCTGAAGGTTCGGCAGCTCGACCAGCGAGACGATGCCCCTGCCGTCGGCGGTGGTGCGCAGGAAGTCGGCGGTGTCGAACTCGGGCTCGCCGAAGAACGCGTCAGCGCCCTGGTCGGAGAACGCGATCAGCTCGCGGAGCAGCACGCCCGCGGTCGCCGACGACAGCCCCCCGAGGTCCTTGAGGTCGGCCTTGCCCTCGTCGGAGGTCAGGTACTGGATCACGGCGCGAAGGTCGGCCAGGTCGAGCAGCGCCATCCCGTTGCGGTCGGCGTAGTGGAAGACCAGCCCCAGCGACGACTCCTGTGTGTCGTTGAGGCCGAGCACCTTGCTCAGCAGGGTCGGCCCGAACGCGGACATGGTCACCCGCAGCGGGATGCCGGTGCCCTGCCCGCCGAGCGCGTAGAACTCGGCCGGGAACGCCGTCGCCGTCCACTCCTGGCCGACGGACGCGGCGCGGGCGACGATCTTCTCGCCGCCCTCGCCTGCGACCGAGATCCCGGACAGGTCGCCCTTGATGTCGGCCGCGAAGACCGGCACACCGTTCGTGGAGAGCTGCTCCGCCATCAGCTGCAGGGTCTTGGTCTTGCCGGTGCCGGTGGCGCCGGCGACCAGGCCGTGCCGGTTGAGCATCGCGAGCGGGATCCGGATGTGCACGTCGGAGAGGTGATCCGCGTCGAGCATCAGGCCACCGAGCTCGAGCGCGGCGCCCTCGAACTGGTATCCGGGTGCCACCGCGGCGCTGATCGGGTCCGTCGTCATGCGGTCCGGTCGTGGCCGGGTTTCGAGACTAGGCGCTGCGTCATGCCGAACCGACCGCTGAGCAACGGCGGCTCCCCGCTGGGCCGCGCGGATCTCCCTATGATGGCGAGCGTGATCTTCAAGCGCGTCGGCGAGGGCAGGCCCTACCCGGCCCACGAGCTGGCGCCCCGGGACTGGGCCGCGCTTCCGCCGCGCACGGTGCGCCTCGACGAGCTGGTCACCACCAAGGACACCCTCCAGCTCGCGGCCCTGCTCGACGAGGACTCCACCTTCTTCGGCGACCTGTTCGCCCACGTCGTCGAGTGGCGGGGCGACCTCTACCTCGAGGACGGGCTCCACCGGGCCCTCCGCGCCGCCCTCCAGCAGCGCAACGTGCTCCACGCGCGCGTGCACGTGGTCGCGGGCTAGCGCCGTGTCGGCCGATGAGCAGGCGCCGTACGGCGGGCACACTCGTGGTGCTCGCTCGTGGTCCTGCTGCCGGGATGCTGGTGATCGGGTGGAACGCCGCGAGCAAGCCCTTCCCGAAGGTGCTCGGCGTCCACTCCCGCGTGCCAGGCGGAGAAGGTCAGGCAAGCAGATCTTCCGCCGCGAGGTCACGGTCAGCGTGTACAACGACAGTAAGCGCGAGCGGGCTCGCCGACCGCACCCTGGCGGAGCTGGAGCGCCGTTCCTTCCGGCCCGGCGACGTGGCCAACGCCCCCGCCGGGATCAAGGTCGGCCGATGTGCAGGTGCTCTCCACAGACCAGGACGACCCCGAAGCCCAGCTGGTCGCCAACCAGTTCAAGCCACGGGCCAAGGTGGTCCAGGCCGATGACGAGTACGGCCCGGGCGTCGACGTGATGCGTGGGCCCGCAGTTCAAGAAGCTGCGCAAACCAGGCCCCAAGACGCTCAAGCTCGACAAGCCGATCCGCAGCTGTATCGCCGAGGTCGACCGACCGGCACCGGTCAGTAGGACGCTCAGTCCGGCGCGTCGTGCAGCCACTGCGCCAGCCGGCCGCCCAGCGACACCGAGCGCAGCCGCTGCTCGGTCGCATCGCGCTGCTTGCGCGGCGTCACGACCAGCAGGTCGTCGCCGTGGCGCAGCACGGTCCGCCGCTCCGGCACCAGCGTGTTGCCGCCGCGTACGACGAGCGCGACAGAGGCGCCGGACGGCAGCCGCAGCTCGCCGACCTCGACCCCGTGCAGGCGTGACTTCGGCGAGATCGTCATCTGGAGCAGGTCGGCCGCGACCCGCTCCAGCGGCGCCGCCTCGACGTCGAGGTCCCGCGGCTCGCTGCGCCGAGCCACCTTCAGCACCCGGGCCACCCACGGCAGGGTCGGTCCGGTCAGCAGCGTGTAGATCACGACGAACACGAACACGATGTCGAACAGCCGCTCCGAGCCCTCGCACGCCCGCGGCCAGCGGGATCGTCGCGAGCACGATCGGCACCGCACCACGCAGCCCGGCCCAGGACAGGAACGCCAGCTCGCGCGCCGGCATCGGCTGCACCAGCGCGCTGACCAGCACCGAGAGCGGCCGCGCCACGAACGTGAGCACCAGCCCGGCGACGATCGCCAGCCCGACCGTGTCCAGGCCGATCCGGCCCGGCGACAGCCAGCAGCCCGAGCATCACGAACAGCCCGATCTGGGCCAGCCAGGCGAGACCCTCGGAGAACGACCGCGTCGCGGCCCGGTGCGGCAGCTCGGCGTTGCCGAGGACCAGCGCGGCGACGTACACCGCGGCGAAGCCGGAGCCGTGCAGCACGGCGGTGCCGGCGTACGCGAGCACCGCCAGCGACATCACCGCGAGCGGGTAGAGGCCGGACGCCGGCAGCGCCGCCCGGCGCATCAGCCGCGCACCGCCGAAGCCGACCGCCAGGCCGATCGACCACGCCGAGCGACAGCTCGCCGACCACGATGCCCAGGAACTCCGAGGAACCCGTGGTCGGCCGCCCGTGCTGATCAGCGGTCACCAGCACCACGGTCGGGGCGTCGTTGAGGCCGGACTCCGCCTCCAGCGACGCCGATCAGCCGGCTCGGCAGCGGCACCCGGCGGAGCACGGAGAACACCGCCGCCGCGTCGGTCGGCGAGGTGACCGCGCCGAGCAGGACCGCGACCTCCCACCGCAGCCCGAACAGGTAGTGCGCGGCGACCGCCACGATCGCCACGCTCACCGCGACGCCGATGGTGGCCAGCGAGAGGCCCATCCGCATCACCGGCCGGATCTTCGGCCAGGGCGTGGTGAGACCACCTTCGGCCAGGATCACCACCAGCGCGCGCGAAGCCGAGCGCGTGGGCGAGCTCGGCGTTCTCGAACTGCAGGCCGACCGGCCCGCCCTCGCCCAGCAGCACGCCCATCAGCAGGTAGACGAGCAGGCTGGGCAGGCCCACGCCGACCGAGAGCCGCACCGCCAGGATCGCGAGCAGAAGCACTCCGGTGCCGACCAGGAGGATCTGGTCGAGCTGATGGACGTCGAGTGTCACGAGCGGGCACCTCGGCGGTCGGGGTCGGTCGCCCAGTCTAGTGGCCGGCTCGTCGCTAGAACGTGTTCTCGTTGGGCGCGGACACGACGCCGCCTCCCGAGCCGTCGCGTCGACTAGACCGCCGAGCCGTCGCAGATGGCGACGCCAGGACCGCCGAGCCGTCGCAGATGGCGACGCCAGGTCCGCCGAGCCGTCGCCGCACCCACCATCTGCGACGGGTCGACCGGCGCCCGACAACCATCTGCGACGGGTCGCCGCCCCCACACCCACCATCTGCGACGGGTCGCCGTCCTCCTACCCCAGGCCGGCGGCGTCGCGGGCGCGGGCGACCTTGACCGCCTGCCGCAGGGACGCCAGGTCGTAGGCGCCGTGGTGGCGGCGGCCGTTGACGAAGAAGGTGGGGGTGCCGGAGACGCCGGACTGGTCGGCCGAGTCGAGGTCCTGGTCGACCCGCGCCGCGTGGGAGTGCCGCTTGAGGTCGTGGTGGAAGCGCTCCGCGTCCAGGCCGAGCTCCTCGGCGTACCGCACCAGGTCCAGCGCGGTCAGGTGGTCCTGCCGGTCGAGCAGCAGGTCGTGCATCTCCCAGAAGGCGCCCTGCGCGGCGGCCGCCTCCGACGCCTCGGCGGCGAGCTGGGCACGCGGGTGTACGTCGGTCAGCGGGAGGTGTCGCCAGACGAAGCGCAGGTCGGAGTCCTCGGCCAGCTCCTCGCGGGCGGCCGCCTCGGCCTCCCCGCAGTGCGGGCACTCGAAGTCGCCGTACTCGACCAGCGTCACGCGGCCCTCGAGCGATCCGCGGATGTGGTCGCGCTCCGGGTCGACCGGAACGGCCAGGTCGACCAGCTGCTCGGCCCGGCCCAGCAACGCCCGCACCCGGCGCTCCGGCGGCATCCGGCGGGTCAGCCGGAAGACACCCGCCGTGAGCAGGACCGACACGGCCACGGCGACCAGCACCCCCGCCTTCGCCTCGGCCAGTACGTCGCCCCGGAACGCCAGGGTCGCGATCAGCAGCGAAACCGTGAACCCGGTGCCGGCGATGGTGCCGCTGCCCGCGAGCGCGGCCCACCCGAGGGGTGAGCGGATCCGGCCGGCGCTCAGCCGGGTGACCAGCCAGGTCCCGGTCACGATCCCGACCGGCTTGCCGACGACGTACCCGAGCACGATGCCCCACGTGACCGGCGACTGCGCGGCACGCTCGAGGAACGCGCTGTCGATGACGAAGCCGGCGTTCGCGAGCGCGAAGAGCGGCACGATCACGTAGCTGGTCCACGGCAGGTAGAAGCGCTGGAGCCGGGCGTTCGGGGACAGCGCCGCCGTCAGCCCGACGGACGCCGTGCGGGCCAGCTCGGGGGTCGGCTCCTCGCGGAACTCGCGGAACTGGCTGCTGGCGCGTTCGAGGGTGTCCCGGCTCGGGGTGTACGCCGAGCCGGCCAGGCCGATCATCAGCCCGGCCACGACCGGGTCGACGCCGCTCGCGCGCAGGGCGCCCCAGATCACCACGCCCATCGCGGCGTAGACGAGCGGGACGTCGACGCCGAAGCGAAGGGTGCCGAGGAAGACCGCGAACACGGCGACGGCCACGACCAGTGGCCACCACGAGATCGGGCCGCTGTAGAAACCGGCGATCACGGCCAGCGCGACGAGGTCGTCGACGACCAGCACCGTGAGCAGGAAGACGCGCACCCGGCCGGGCACGGCGCGACCGAGCACCGACAGGAAGCCGAGCGCGAGTGCCGTGTCCGTCGACATCGCGACACCCCAGCCGGACGCGGCATCGGTTCCGCGCGTGACCGCGAGGTAGAGCAGCACCGGCAGCAGCATGCCGAGCACGCCGGCCACGAGCGGCACCAGGAACCGCTTGCGGTCGCGCAGCTCCCCGAGGTCGAACTCGCGGCGCGCCTCGAGCCCGACGACCAGGAAGAACAACGTCATCAGCCCGCTGTTGAGCCATTCCCGAAGGTCCTGCTCGATCACCAGGTTCCCCAGGCGCAGCGACAGCTCGGTGCTCCACAGGTCCTCGTAGCCGGGGCCGAGGTTCGCCCAGACCAGCGCGACCCCGATCGCCCCGGCGAGCACGCCGGCGCTGGCGGTCTCGGTGCGCTGGAACGCCCGCAGCGGCAGCGCCAGCCGGGACGACCACGGGGTCTGTCCGGCCGTGTCCGGCCGGGCATCCGGCGTCTCGGTCATGTGCAGCAAACGCTCGTGCGCGGCTGGTTCATCCCCGGGCGAGCGGGAGCCCGAACGCAGCCGCCATCGAGGGTGCGGTACGGGCCTCCCCGAGCGGCCGCGTGCCGGTCACCGCGCTGAGCAGGCCGGAGAGCGAGTAGTGGGTCAGCGGGGTGTCGACCACCCGCGCCTGCTGGCTGCGATGCAGCACCATCGTGAGCACCGTGTTGCCCTGGTTGTCGTGCTCGTCCTCGTCGGCGGTGAGGACCACGGCCAGCCGGCCGGACTTCCAGTCCCGCCCGGCGAAGACCTGCCGCATGACGCCGCGGAACCAGGCGTCGGCGTCGGAGAGGTCGCAGTCGTGGGCGTCGTTGCAGAGGTCCGGGATGACCATGCCGACGTTGGGCAGGTGACCGGACCGGATCGCCCTTCCGAGCCGGGCGGCGGGGAGGTCGTGGCGGCGGCACGCCGGTGCGCTCGTCGACGAAGTAGGCCCAGGGGTTGTGCTTGACGGCGTACCGGGCCGCCGCCGTTGTCCACGGCGCAGCGACGCGGCATGCCCTCGGCGTACAGGGCGGCGGTGTGTCCGCTCGCGATCGCCCGGCCGAAGACGGACGGCGCGTGGATCGGGTGGTCGGCGGGCGGGGCGTCGTCGGCGATGCCGAAGGTGCCGCCGCCGGCGATGGCGACGTAGTTGGGCAGCGAGGGGTGCCGGATCGCGGTGTAGTGGGTGGCGTAGCCGAAGCGCTTCGCCAGGCCGAACGTGTACGGCATGCCCGCGCTCATCTGGTCGAGGGAGTGGTTCTCCTCGACGACGACCAGCACCTTGGACACGGGCGTCGTCCGGGAGGCCCCGGTCGGGGCATTCGTCGGGCTGGGACTCGTGCTGCTCTCCGGCGACGTCTGGCGGTGGACGTGCTCTCCCGGCTCGGGTTCGGCGCTCGGCGCCGCGGTGTCGTCGCCGCCGCAGCCGGTCAGCACGCACGCGAGGACCAGGAGCGGAACGAGCAGGGCCAGACGCACGGCGTCCAGCGTATGGCGCCCGCGGCTACTTCCTCGTGCGGCCCAGGAAGGCCAGCATCGCCTCGCGCGCC
>CAVWFF010000060.1:0-17145 GCA_963754145.1 uncultured Actinomycetota bacterium | reverse complement strand
TGAGCACCAGTTGGGCCTTGCCGTTGGCCCACCGGTCAACCGGCTTCGAGCGGTGGTGGGTGCCCACGCGGGCGAAACCGAGCCGTCCGACGAGCGCCGCGACCGACCCGTCGGGGTCCGCGATCTCGACGAAGGCGGCGTCGGTCCGGCTGGAGGCCGGCGGAGCGGCATGGACCAGGGACCGCTCGCGGGCGGGCAACCGCCGGAAGAGCAGGTCCTCGAGGAACACCAGGGACCGTTTGGCGTCGCGGGCGGTCACGTCGGGATCGACCTGGCGGACGACGTCGCTGAACACCTCCAGCGACACCGGGCCCCGGTAGCCCGCCGTGAGCGCGGCCGCGACCACCCCGGTACGTCGAGCGTGCCCTGGCCCGGGAAGCACCGGTGGTGCCTGCTCCACTCGAGCAGTCCCATGTCCAGCAACGGAGCGTCGGCGACCTGGAGGAAGCCGATCCGGTCGCCGGGGATGCCCGCGAGCGCCGCGCCGTCGTCACCGCGGGCCAGCATGTGGAAGGTGTCGACGGCGAGCGTGACAGCGGGTGGCCCGCGCGGACGACGGCCTCCCAGGCCTGGCCCACCCGGTTGACGTGCCGGCCCCACGCCAGCGCCTCGAACGCGACGGTGCCGCCGTACTCCGCCGCGGCGCCCCGACGGCGTGCAGCTGCTCGGCGGTCTGGTCGATGTCGGGGGACGAGTCGGCGGCGACGCTCGAGCAGGCGAGGACCCGGTGCCCCGAGCTCCGCCATGACCTCGAGCTTGGCCGCACCCGGTGCAGCGACGCCCGCGAACCGCTCCGGCGGGACGCCCTGCACGTCGCGCAGGGGCTGGAACAGGTCGATGGTCAGACCGAGGTCGGCGCACCGCATGGCCACCTCGGCGGGTGGCAGCGGGCTCGCGACCAGGTCGTTGTCGAAGATCTCCACCCCGTCGAAGCCGGCGCCGGCGATCGCGTCCAGCTTGTCGGCGAGCAGGCCACTCAGCGAGACGGTGGCGATCCCGGACGCGATCCGGCCGGCGTCGGGCCGGGTCTCGAGGATCGTGGGGGTGGGAGCGGTCACGCCGTGAGCTCGTCGAAGTGCGCGGACATGCGGGCGGCGTCGGGCTCGACCCCCGTGAAGCACTCGAAGGCGCCGACCGCCTGGAAGACGGCCATGCCGCCGCCCCCGAGCACGGCTGCTCCGAGCTCGGCCGCACGGTCGAGGAGGCGGGTTCGCAGGGGGAAGTACACGACGTCGGCGACCCACAGGTCCTCGCGGAGCAGCTGCTCCGGAAGCGGGACGCCGTCGTGCCCGAGCATGCCGACCGGCGTGGCGTTGACCAGTCCGTCGGCCTCCCGCAGCGCCGATGCCACGTCGACGACCCGCTCCACGCGGTCGTCGCCGTAGCGCTTGGCCAGGCGCGTCACGCAGTCGTGCGCGCGTTCCTCGTCCGGGTCGTGCACCGCGACGTGCTGAGCGCCCTGCTCGAGCAGCGCGTACCCCACCGCCGCCCCGGCGCCGCCCGCGCCGAGGACAAGCACAGGGTCCCGCACCCGCTCCGGCAACGCCTGCCGGAAAGCCCGGCCCCACCCGGACCAGTCGGTGTTGTGCCCGGTCAGACGGCCGTCCCGGATCACGACCGTGTTGACCGCACCCAGGTCGGCCGCGTCGTCGGAGACGTCGTCGAGCAGCGGGACGACTGCCTGCTTGAACGGGTGGGTGACGTTGAGACCGTCGTACCCGAGCCGGGTCGCCCAGGCCAGCAGGTCGGGAAGGTCACCGACCCCGAACCGCTCCACCTCGGCGTCGATCAGCCCATAGGCCAGGGCAAGGCCCTGCTCGCGTCCCTCCCGCTCGTGGAGCGCGGGCGTCAGCGAGGCGTGGATCCCGGCGCCGACCAGGCCGAGGACGAACGACATCAGCTGACGGACGCGAGGTCGGTCCGTGCTCGCGCAGCGGGCTCGCCGACCTCACGGGTGGCCAGCCGATGGGTGGCGGCGGGACCGGACAGCACGGCGATCGCGGAGACGACGCAGGCACCGACCGCGAACGCGGCCACGCGGTACCAGTTGTCGGCCTCCCCGCCCATCATCCAGCCCGCGATCGTCGGGGTGAAACCGGCGAGCGCGAAGCCGAACTGCGTGCCGATGGCCATGCCGCTGGTGCGGACGCTGGTCGGGAAGTACTCGGCGTACGTCGCCGGCCAGACGGCGTTGGGCAGGGAGTAGACGACGCCGGCCAGGAGCACCCCGGTCACCCAGACCATCGGGACGTTGCCGGCGTGGATGGCGGCCAGGAACAGCGTGACCATCACGGCGCTGCCCGCGACGCCGGCGAGGAACACAGGCTTGCGGCCGACGCTGTCCGAGAGCCGGCCCCACCACGGGATCGTCGCGATGGCGACGAGGTTCGCGACGATCGCGAGCCAGAGCATCATCGTCGAGCTGATCCCGATGCCGTAGTCGTCGGCGGTCGCGAAGTTCAGCGCGAAGATCTGGAACGTGGTGTTGACCATGGCGATGAAGGCCGCGAAGAACACCCGGAGCACGCCGGCCCAGTGATCGCGGAACAGCACGCCGAGCGGCGCGCGCGGCACACCGTCGCGGTCGGCCTCGGCCCGGAACTCCGGCGTCTCCTCGAGCCGACGCCTGATCACGAACCCGACGACGACCACCACGGCACTGAGCCAGAACGGCACCCGCCAGCCCCAGGACAGCAGCTGGTCCTCGGGCAGGTACGACGCGAGCGGGAGGAACGCGAGCGGCGCCAGCACCTGGCCCCCCTGCGTGCCGCTCAGGGTCCACGACGTGAAGAAGCCGCGCCGGGCATCGGGTGCGTGCTCGAAGGACATCGAGTTGGCACCTGCCTGCTCACCCGCGGCGGACAGACCTTGCAGGAGTCGGAGGGCGACGAGCAGCACCGGCGCCAGCATCCCCACCTGGGAGTACGTCGGGAGGCAGCCGACCAGGAACGTGGAGACACCCATCAGCAGCAGCGTCCCGATCATCACGGTCTTGCGGCCCAGCTTGTCTCCGATGTGGCCCATGAAGAACGACCCCACCGGGCGGGCGACGTACGCGACGCCGAAGGTTGCGAAGGCCGCCACGGTTGCCGCGGACTCGTTGCCCTCTGGGAAGAAGATCTTCGGGAAGACCAGCGCGGCGGCGGTGCCGTAGATCGCGAGGTCGTAGTACTCCAGTGCGCTCCCGAACCAGGCGGCGACGGCCGCCTTGCCGGGGGTGCGCTGCGGTGCGAGCTGCTCGTCCATGGGAGGTGGCCCTTCGGTTCCGGTCCCGGGAGCACCCGGGGGCTTACGCCGAGTCTCGAGTGGCGTCCATCACATGGCAATCGTTTGCCAGATTTTGCCATAGGGTGCCCGCATGGCCCGTCGCAGGGAGCACAGCCGCCCGACGATCACGGACGTGGCCAGGGTCGCGGGGGTCGCTGCGTCGACGGTGTCGCGCGCCTTCAGCAACCCCGGTCGGGTCAACCACGTGACCCGGGACCACGTGCTGGCGGTGGCCGAGGAGCTCGGCTACGCGCCCAACCCCACCGCCCGCGCGCTCGAGTCCGGCCGGACGAACACGATGGCGCTGCTGGTGCCCGACATCACCAACCCGTACTTCGCCGGGGTGATCAAGGGCGCCGAGCGCGCCGCGTCCGCGGCCGGTCTCACCCTGGTCCTCGGCGACACCCAGGAGAACGCCGGCCAGGAGCAGCAGCTGGTCCGCCGCCTGGGCCCGGCCGTTGACGGCTTCGTGCTGAGCGCCTCGCGGATGCCGGACGAGATCCTCACGGACGCCGCCCGCCACAACCCGGTCGTGCTCGTCAACCGGGCCGCTCCCGGGCTGGCGTGCGTGGTGGCGGACTTCGAGTCCGGCTCCCGGCAGATCGTGGATCACCTCGCGTCGCTGGGGCACCGGGGATTCGTGTTCCTCGGCGGACCGGCCGAGTCCTGGTCGGGGGCGCGGCGGTGGGCCGGCCTCGGACGGGCGGCCGAGGCGGTCGGGCTGGACGCCACCCGGTTCGGGCCGTACGCGCCGGTGTTCGCCGGCGGAGCCGCTGCGGCCGACGCGGTGGTCGCGGCCGGGGCGACGGCCGTGGTCTGCCACAACGACATGCTCGCCATCGGCGTCCTGCAGCGGCTGGCCGCGCGCGGCGTCGCCGTACCCGGTCAGGTCAGCGTGGTGGGCTTCGACGACGTGTTCGGCGCTGCGTTCTGCTCGCCCCCGCTCACCACCCTGGCGGAGCACACCGTCGAGGCCGGGCAGCACAGCATCGAGATGCTCGCCCAGCCCGGCCTCGTCACGCCGGGTGTGCTGGAGCGGCCGCCGTCGCGCGTGCTGCCCACGCAGCTGGTCGTGCGCTCGTCCAGCGGACCGGCCGACGGCCGCTGAGGTCAGCGCTTGCGGCTCAGGAAGGCGAGCATCGCCTCGCGGGCCGCGTCGGAGCCGAACAGGCGCGCGGACAGGGCGGCCGTCGGCTCGCCCTGGTCGTCGATCCGCCGGACCAGGTCGGCGGCGAGCAGCGCCTTGGTCTCCCGCAGCCCCTGGGGGTGCGCCTTCCGGAGCTCGTCGCAGACGTCGGCCACGGCCGCGTCGAGCTCACCCGCGGGTACGGCGCGCGTGACCAGGCCCATCGCGGCGGCCTCTGCGGCGTCGAACGTGCGCCCGGTGAGGAAGGTGTCGGCGGCGGCACGGCTGGTCAGCCGCGGCAGCACGGTCAGCGAGATCACCGCCGGGGCCAGCGCCAGCCGCGACTCGGTGAACGCGAACGTGACGTCGTCGCCGCAGATCACCACGTCGCTGGCGGCCACGATCCCCAGGCCGCCGGCGCGCACCGGCCCGGCGAGCCGGGTCGACGACCGGCTTGGGGTGCGTCACGATCCGGCGCTGCATCTCGACCATGGTGCGCGCGCCCTCCTCCATGCCGCCCTCGGACGCCTCGGAGAGGTCCGCGCCCGAGCAGAACACCCGGTCGGCGGACCGGATCACGACCACGACCGCGTCGTCGTCCGCGGCCGCCCGGTCGAGCCGCTCGAACAGCTCGGTCGTCAGCTGCCGGGACAGCGCGTTGCGGTTGTGCGGGGAGTCCAGCGTGATCGTGCCGACCCCGTCCGCGACCTCGTAGTGCACGAGCTCCGTCATGGTGCTCCTCTTTCGTTGAGATGCGCGTCCGGCCCCGTTCAGACGTGCCTCCGGCCCGGCCCCGACGCACATCTCAACGGAGCCGGAGGCACGACTCAACGAGTCTGTCAGTAGCTCTTCGGCAGGCCCAGCGAGTGCATGCCGACGAAGTTCAGGATCATCTCGCGGCTGACCGGGGCGATCCGGCCGGCGCGGGCGGCGACGAGCAGGCCGGCGACGCCGTACTCCTGGGTGATGCCGTTGCCGCCATGGGCCTGCACCGCGCGGTCGGCGGCGTCGCAGGCGGCCTCGGCGGCGGCGTACTTCGCCATGTTCGCCGCCTCGCCGGCCGCCATGTCGTCGCCGGCCTCGTAGAGGGCGGAGGCCTTCTGCGTCATCAGCCGGGCCAGCTCGATCTCGATCTTCGACTGCGCGAGCGGGTGCGCGAGGCCCTGGTGGGCGCCGATCGGGGTGCCCCAGACCTCACGCTCCTTCACGTACGCCGTGGCCTTGTCGAGCGCGTAGCGCGCGAGCCCGGTCGAGAACGACGCCGCCATGATCCGCTCGGGGTTGAGGCCGGCGAACAGCTGCACGAGCCCGCCGTCCTCGTCACCGACCAGCGCGTCGGCGGGCAGCCGCAGGTCGTCGATGAAGACCTGGAACTGCTGCTCCGGCGAGACGATCTCCATCGGGATCGCCGTGTACTCGAGGCCCTCGGCGTCGGTCGGCACCACGAACAGGCAGGGCTTGAGCTTGCCGGTCTTCGCGTCCGAGGTGCGCGCGACCACGAGCACGTTCTTCGCCTCGTCGACGCCGGAGATGTAGGTCTTCCGCCCGTTGAGCACCCACTCGTCGCCGTCGCGCTTCGCGGTCGTGGTGATGTTGTGCGAGTTGGTGCCGGCGTCGGGCTCGGTGATCGCGAACGCCATCGTCTCCGTGCCGTCGCAGATGCCGGGCAGCCAGCGCCGCTTCTGCTCCTCGGTGCCGTAGCGCGCGATCACGGTGCCGCAGATCGCCGGCGAGACCACCATCATCAGCAGCGGGCAGCCCTGCGCGGCGAGCTCCTCGCACACCGCCGCGACGTCGCCGATGCCGCCGCCACCGCCGCCGTACTCCTCGGGGATGTTGATCCCGAGGTAGCCGGCCTTGCCGATCGCCAGCCACAGGTCGGTGGTCTTCTCGCCGCTGCGGGCGCAGCGGGTGAAGTACTCGCGCCCGTACGTCGACGCCAGCCTGGCGACCTGCCTGCGCAGCTCCTGGCGCTCCTCGGTCTCGGTGAAAGCGGTACTCATGACTCTCCTTCTACAACGGCCAGGACCTCGCCGGCAGCGACCTGCACGCCGGCCTTCACGTCGAGCTCGATGACCGTGCCGGATGCCGGCGCGCTCACCGTGTGCTGCATCTTCATCGCCTCCAGGACGAGCACGGGTGTGCCCGCCTCGACCCGGTCACCCTCGGCGACCAGCACCGTGACCACGGTGCCGGGCATCGGCGCCAGCAGCGAGCCGGCGGCGGCCGCCGTCGGCCGGGTCCACGAACCGGGGCACGCGGCGCAGCCGCACGTGGCTCCCGGGCGCGTCCACCTCGACCCGGTCGCCGTGCACCGCCACGTCGTACGTCGCGCTGACGCCGTCCTCGGCCAGCGTGACCCGGTCCGGGCCCGCTTCCACCACGTCGTACCCGTCGACGAGATAGCCGTCGCGACCGGCGGACCACTCGACCCGGTGTGCCCTCGAACTCGGTGACCTGGGGCTGCGAGACCACGTTGCGCCAGGCGACGGGGATGCCGCGCTGCACGGTGCGGTCGCGTTTCCCCTGCTCGGCAAGGGCGATCGCGGCCGCGACGGCAGCGGCGCCGGCGTCCGGGGCAGGCGCTGCCGGGCGCTCGCCGAGGAAGGCCGTGCTCACCTCACCCGCGAGGAACGCCGCGTCCCGCAGCGTCGCCACGAGCTGGTCGCGGTTGGTGGTGACGCCGTGGATCCGTGCCTTGGCCAGGGTGTCCGCCAGGCGCCGCGCGGCCTGCTCGCGGTCGGGCGCCCAGGCGACCACCTTGGCCAGCATCGCGTCGTAGTGGGTCGAGACCTCGTTGCCCGGGACGAACCCGGAGTCGAGCCGGACCCCGGGCCGGTTGAGCAGGTCGAACTCGGCGTTCACGCCGGGAACGTCGAAGGCCGTGAGCGTGCCGCTCTGCGGCTGGTAGTCGGCGCCGGGGTCCTCGGCGTACAGCCGCACCTCGATCGCGTGACCGTACGTCTCGCCGATGCGCTCCGGCTCGCGGCCCTCCGCGACGGCGAGCTGCATCTCGACCAGGTCGACGCCGTGCACGAGCTCGGTGACCGGGTGCTCGACCTGGAGCCGGGTGTTCATCTCCAGGAAGAAGAACCGGTCCCGCTCCGGGTCGTAGAGGAACTCGACCGTGCCGGCACCGCGGTAGTCGATCGCGCGCGGCGGCCTTGCGGGCCGCGTCGTGGAGGGCGCGCCGGGTCCGCTCCGGCAGGTGCGGAGCGGGGGTCTCCTCGACCACCTTCTGGTGGCGACGCTGGAGCGAGCAGTCGCGTTCGCCGAGCACCAGCACGCCGTGCGCGGTGCCGACCACCTGCACCTCGACGTGACGACCACGCTCGACGTAGGGCTCGACGAAGACCGTGCCGTCACCGAACGCCGACGCCGCCTCCGCCTCCGCCGCGGCCACCTCGGCCGGCAGCGCGGCGAGGTCGCGGACGACGCGCATCCCGCGGCCACCGCCACCCGCGGACGCCTTCACCAGCAGCGGAAGGTCGGACGCGGTGGGCTCGGTCGGCGCCTCCAGCACCGGGACACCGGCCTTGCGCATCAGCTCCTTGGCCCGGATCTTCGAGCCCATCGCCTCGATCGACGCGGGCGCGGGACCGACCCAGGTCAGCCCGGCGTCGAGGACGGCGCGGGCGAACTCGGCGCTCTCGGACAGGAAGCCGTAGCCGGGGTGCACCGCGTCGGCTCCGGTCCGCCGCGCGGCGTCGAGCAGCAGGTCGACGCGCAGGTAGGTGTCGGCCGGAGCGTTGCCGGGGAGCCGTACGGCGACGTCCGCCTCGCGCACGAACGGCAGGTCGGCGTCGGCGTCGGCGTGCACGGCGACGGTCTCGATCCCGAGCCGGCGGCAGGTGGCGAAGACCCGGCGCGCGATCTCGCCCCGGTTGGCGACGCAGGAGTCGCTGGATCGTCACGGCCGGAACACCCCGAATCCTTGCCCGCCGGTCCAGGTCGTGTTGTCGATGACGGACAGGCAGATGCCGAGCACGGTGCGGGTGTCGCGCGGGTCGATCACGCCGTCGTCGTACAGCATCCCGGAGAGGAAGAACGGCAGGCTCTGCTCCTCCACGGACGCCTCGACGAGCTCGCGCATGCCCCGGTCGCCGTCCTCGTCGTACTCCTTGCCACGCGCCTCGGCGGCGGCGCGGGCGACGATCGAGAGCACACCCGCGAGCTGGGCCGGGCCCATCACCGCCGACTTCGCGGACGGCCAGGTGAACAGGAACCGCGGGTCGTAGGCGCGGCCGTTCATGCCGTAGTTGCCGGCGCCGTACGACGCGCCCATGATCACCGTCAGGTGCGGCACGGTGGAGTTGGAGATCGCGTTGATCATCATCGCGCCGTGCTTGATGATCCCGCCCTGCTCGTACTCCTTGCCGACCATGTAGCCGGTCGTGTTGTGCAGGAACAGCAGCGGTACGTCGATCTGGTTGGCGAGCTGCACGAACTGCGTCGCCTTCTGCGCCTCCTCGCTGAACAGCACCCCCTGCGCGTTGGCGAGGATGCCGACCGGATGCCCGTGGAGCCTCGCCCAGCCGGTGACCAGCGACGGCCCGTGCCACGGGCATCCGGTCGGCATCCTCGCCAACGCGCAGGGCGTCCTGTTCAGCGAGGAGGCGCAGAAGGCGACGCAGTTCGTGCAGCTCGCCAACCAGATCGACGTGCCGCTGCTGTTCCTGCACAACACGACCGGCTACATGGTCGGCAAGGAGTACGAGCAGGGCGGGATCATCAAGCACGGCGCGATGATGATCAACGCGATCTCCAACTCCACCGTGCCGCACCTGACCGTGATCATGGGCGCGTCGTACGGTGCCGGCAACTACGGAATGAACGGCCGCGCCTACGACCCGCGGTTCCTGTTCACCTGGCCGTCCGCGAAGTCGGCGGTGATGGGCCCGGCCCAGCTCGCCGGGTGTGCTCTCGATCGTCGCCCGCGCCGCCGCCGAGGCGCGTGGCAAGGAGTACGACGAGGACGGCGACCGGGGCATGCGCGAGCTCGTCGAGGCGTCCGTGGAGGAGCAGAGCCTGCCGTTCTTCCTCTCCGGGATGCTGTACGACGACGGCGTGATCGATCCGCGCGACACCCGCACCGTGCTCGGCATCTGCCTGTCGGTCATCGACAACACGACCTGGACCGGCGGGCAAGGATTCGGGGTGTTCCGTCCGTGACGATCCGGCGACTCCTCGTGGCCAACCGGGGCGAGATCGCGCGCCGGGTCTTCGCGACCTGCCGGCGGCTAGGGATCGAGACCGTCGCTGTGCACGCGGACGCAGACGCCGGCCTGCCCTTCGTGCGCGAGGCGGACGTCGCCGTACGGCTCCCCGGCAACGCTCCGACCGACACCTACCTGCGCGTCGACCTGCTGCTCGACGCCGCGCGGCGGACCGGGGCCGACGCGGTGCACCCGGGCTACGGCTTCCTGTCGGAGAGCGCCGAGTTCGCCCGGGCCGTACTCGACGCCGGGCTGACCTGGGTCGGTCCCGCACCCGCGTCGATCGAGGCGATGGGCTCCAAGATCCGGGCCAAGGAGCTGATGCGCAAGGCCGGTGTCCCGGTGCTGGAGGCGCCGGCCGAGCCCACCGCGTCCGACCTTCCGCTGCTGGTGAAGGCGTCCGCGGGTGGCGGTGGCCGCGGGATGCGCGTCGTCCGCGACCTCGCCGCGCTGCCGGCCGAGGTGGCCGCGGCGGAGGCGGAGGCGGCGTCGGCGTTCGGCGACGGCACGGTCTTCGTCGAGCCGTACGTCGAGCGTGGACGCCACGTCGAGGTGCAGGTGGTCGGCACCGGCCACGGCGTGCTGGTGCTCGGCGAGCGCGACTGCTCCCTCCAGCGTCGCCACCAGAAGGTGGTCGAGGAGACCCCCGCCCCGCACCTGCCGGAGCGGACCCGGCGGGCCCTCCATGACGCGGCGCGCAAGGCCGCGCGCGCGATCGACTACCGCGGTGCGGGCACGGTCGAGTTCCTCTACGACGCGGAGCAGGACCGTTTCTTCTTCCTGGAGATGAACACGCGGCTCCAGGTCGAGCACCCGGTCACCGAGCTCGTGCACGGCGTCGACCTGGTCGAGATGCAGCTCGCCGTCGCCGAGGGCCGCGAGCTCGAGCGCATCGGCGAGACCTACGGCCACGCGATCGAGGTGCGGCTCTACGCCGAGGACCCCGCCACCGACTACCAGCCGCAGAGCGGGACGCTGACGGCCTTCGACGTCCCGGGCGTGAACGCCGAGTTCGACCTGCTCAACCGGCCCGGGGTCCGCCTCGACTCCGGGTTCGTCCCGGGCAACGAGGTCTCGACCCACTACGACGCGATGCTGGCCAAGGTGGTCGCCTGGGCGCCCGACCGCGAGCAGGCCGCCCGGCGACTGGCGGACACCCTGGCCAAGGCGCGGATCCACGGTGTCACCACCAACCGCGACCAGCTCGTGGCGACGCTGCGGGACGCGGCGTTCCTCGCGGGTGAGGTGAGCACGGCCTTCCTCGACGAGCGCCCGGCAGCGCCTCCCTCGGACCCGGGTGCCGCTGCCGTCGCGGCCGCGATCGCCCTTGCCGAGCAGGGGAAACGCGACCGCACCGTGCAGCGCGGCATCCCGGTCGCCTGGCGCAACGTCCTCTCGCAGCCCCAGGTCACCGAGTTCGAGGGACACCGGGTCGAGTGGTCCGCCGGCCGCGACGGCTATCTCGTCGACGGGTACGACGTGGTGGTCGGCGGCCCCGACCGGGTCACCCTCGCCGAGCACGGCGTCACCACGACGTACGACGTGGCGGTGCACGGCGACCGGGTCGAGGTGGACGCGCCTGGGAGCCACGTCCGGCTGCGCCGCGTGCCCCGGTTCGTCGACCCTGCCGCGGCGGCCGCCGCCGGCTCGCTGCTGGCGCCGATGCCCGGCACCGTGATCACGGTGCTGGTCGCCGAGGGTGACCGGGTCGAGGCGGGCGCACCGGTGCTCGTCCTCGAGGCGATGAAGATGCAGCACACCGTGAGCGCGCCGGCATCCGGCACGGTCATCGAGCTCGACGTGAAGGCCGGCGTGCAGGTCGCTGCCGGCGAGGTCCTGGCCGTCGTAGAAGGAGAGTCATGAGTACCGCTTTCACCGAGACCGAGGAGCGCCAGGAGCTGCGCAGGCAGGTCGCCAGGCTGGCGTCGACGTACGGGCGGGAGTACTTCACCCGCTGCGCCCGCAGCGGCGAGAAGACCACCGACCTGTGGCTGGCGATCGGCAAGGCCGGCTACCTCGGGATCAACATCCCCGAGGAGTACGGCGGTGGTGGCGGCGGCATCGGTGACGTCGCGGCGGTGTGCGAGGAGCTCGCCGCGCAGGGCTGCCCGCTGCTGATGATGGTGGTCTCGCCGGCGATCTGCGGCACCGTGATCGCCGCTACGGCACCGAGGCGCAGAAGCGGCGCTGGCTGCCCGGCATCTGCGACGGCACGGAGACGATGGCGTTCGCGATCACCGAGCCCGACGCCGGCACCAACTCGCACAACATCACCACCACCGCGAAGCGCGACGGCGACGAGTGGGTGCTCAACGGGCAGAAGATCTACATCTCCGGCGTCGACGAGGCGAAGAACGTGCTGGTGGTCGCGCGCACCTCGGACGCGAAGACCGGCAAGCTCAAGCCGTGCCTGTTCGTGGTGCCCACCGACGCCGAGGGCCTCGAGTACACGGCCATCCCGATGGAGATCGTCTCCCCGGAGCAGCAGTTCCAGGTGTTCATCGACGACGTGCGGCTGCCCGCCGACGCGCTGGTCGGTGACGAGGACGGCGGGCTCGTGCAGCTGTTCGCCGGCCTCAACCCCGAGCGGATCATGGCGGCGTCGTTCTCGACCGGGCTCGCGCGCTACGCGCTCGACAAGGCCACGGCGTACGTGAAGGAGCGTGAGGTCTGGGGCACCCCGATCGGCGCGCACCAGGGCTCGCGCACCCGCTCGCGCAGTCGAAGATCGAGATCGAGCTGGCCCGGCTGATGACGCAGAAGGCGGCGGCCCTCTACGAGGCCGGCGACGACCTGGCGGCCGGCGAGGCGGCGAACATGGCCAAGTACGCCGCCGCCGAGGCCGCCTGCGACGCCGCCGACCGCGCGGTGCAGGCCCATGGCGGCAACGGCATCACCCAGGAGTACGGCGTCGCCGGCCTGCTCGTCGCCGCCCGCGCCGGCCGGATCGCCCCGGTCAGCCGCGAGATGATCCTGAACTTCGTCGGCATGCACTCGCTGGGCCTGCCGAAGAGCTACTGACAGACTCGTTGAGTCGTGCCTCCGGCTCCGTTGAGATGTGCGTCGGGGCCGGGCCGGAGGCACGTCTGAACGGGGCCGGACGCGCATCTCAACGAAAGAGGAGCACCATGACGGAGCTCGTGCACTACGGGGTCGCCGACGGGGTCGGCACGATCACGCTCGACTCCCCGCACAACCGCAACGCGCTGTCCCGGCAGCTGACGACCGAGCTGTTCGAGCGGCTCGACCGGGCGGCCGCGGACGACGACGCGGCCGTGGTCGTGATCCGTTCCGCCGACCGGGTGTTCTGCTCGGGCGCGGACCTCTCCGAGGCGTCCGAGGGCGGCATGGAGGAGGGCGCGCGCACCATGGTCGAGATGCAGCGCCGGATCGTGACGCACCCCAAGCCGGTCGTGACTCGCCTCGCCGGGCCGGTGCGTGCCGGCGGCCTGGGATCGTGGCCGCCAGCGACATCGTGATCTGCGGCGACGACGTCACCTTCGCGTTCACCGAGTCGCGGCTGGCGCTGGCCCCCGCGGTGATCTCGCTGACCGTGCTTCCGCGGCTGACCAGCCGTGCCGCCGCCGACACCTTCCTCACCGGCCGCACGTTCGACGCCGCGGAGGCCGCCTCGATGGGCCTGGTCACGCGCGCCGTACCCGCGGGTGAGCTCGACGCGGCCGTGGCCGACGTCTGCGACGAGCTCCAGAAGGCGCACCCCCAGGGGCTGCGGGAGACAAAGGCGCTGCTCGCCGCCGACCTGGTCCGGCGGATCGACGCCGAGGCCGAGCCGACGGCCGCCCTGTCCGCGCGCCTGTTCGGCTCCGACGAGGCCCACGAGGCGATGATCGCCTTCCTGAGCCGCAAGCGCTGACCTCAGCGGCCGTCGGCCGGTCCGCTGGACGAGCGCACGACCAGCTGCGTGGGCAGCACGCGCGACGGCGGCCGCTCCAGCACACCCGGCGTGACGAGGCCGGGCTGGGCGAGCATCTCGATGCTGTGCTGCCCGGCCTCGACGGTGTGCTCCGCCAGGGTGATGAGCGGGGCGAGCAGAACGCAGCGCCGAACACGTCGTCGAAGCCCACCACGCTGACCTGACCGGGTACGGCGACGCCGCGCGCGGCCAGCCGCTGCAGGACGCCGATGGCGAGCATGTCGTTGTGGCAAACCACGGCCGTCGCCCCGGCCGCGACCACCGCGTCGGCCGCAGCGGCTCCGCCGGCGAACGCCGCGCGTACGGCCGAAACCGGTGGCCTCCAGTCCGACCTCCTCGGCCGCCCGTCCGAGGCCGGCCCACCGCCGCGCGCCCGACCAGGACTCGGCCGGCCCGCCCAGGAACACGAATCCCCGGTGCCCCAGCGACGCGAGGTGATCCACGATCTGCCGGGAGCGGACTGAAGTCCGCCACCACGCACGCCAGCCCGGGAGCGGCCCGGTTGACGAGCACGACCGGGTTCTGCCGGGCGGCGTCCGTGAGCATCTCGTCCGGCATCCGCGAGGCGCTCAGCACGAGGTCAACGGCGGGGCCCAGGCGGCGGACCAGCTGCTGTTCCTGGCCGGCGTTCTCCTGGGTGTAGAGAGGGCCAGGGTGAGACCGGCCGCGGACGCGGCGCGCTCGGCGCCCTTGATCACCCCCACGAAGTACGGGTTGGTGATGTCGGGCACCGGCGACGCCATCGTGTTCGTCCGGCCGGACTCCAGCGCGCGGGCGGTCGGGTTGGGCGCGTAGCCGGAGCCCGCCAGGCCGCAGCCACTTCATGGTCGCGGGTGACGTGGGTTGACCCGACCGGGTTTGAGTGAAGGATCGCGACACCGTCGACGACGGCGACCCCCAGCAGCCCGTCAGGCACGTCGGTGATCGTCGGGGGCGGCTGTGCTCCCTGCGACGAGGCCATCCGGCCCACCCTATGGCAAAATCTGGCAAACGATTGCCATGTGAGCGGGCGCCACTCGACACTCGGCGTCAATTTCCGGGTGCTCCCGAGGACCGGAACCGAAGGGCAAATCTCACCATGGACGAGCAGCCTCGCAACCGGAGCGCACCCCCGGCAAGGCGGCCGTCGGCCGCCCGGTTGGGGAGCGCACTGGAGTACTACGACCTAGCAATCTTTGGCACCGCCGCAGCGCTGGTGTTCCCGAAGATCTTCTTCCCGGAGGGCAACGAGTCCGCGGCGACCGTGGCGGCCTTCGCCACGTTCGGCGTGATTGCATCACCCCGACCGATAGGGTGACCTTCCCTATGGGCCACATCGGTGACCGGCTCGGCCGCAAGACCGTGATGATCGGGACCCTGCTGCTGATGGGCGTCTCCACGTTCCTGGTCGGCTGTCTCCTGACGTACTCCCAGGTGGGGGATGCTGGCGCCGGTGCTTCTCGTGGCCCTCCGATCCTGCAGGGTCTGTCCGCCGCGGGTGAGCAGGCAGGCGCCAACTCGATGTCCTTCGAGCACGCGCCCACGCCGGCGCGGCTTCTTCACCAGTCGTGGACCCTGAGCAGCACGCAGGGCGGCAGGTGCTGGCGCCGCTCGACGTTCCTCCCGCTCGCAGTCGTACCTGCCCGAGGACCAGCTGCTGTCGCGGGGCTGGCGGGTGCCGTTCCTGGCTCAGTGCCGTGGTGGTCATCGTCGGGCTTCGTGATCAGGCGTCGGCTCGAGGAGACGCCGGAGTTCCGGGCCGAGGCCGACCGCGACGGTGTGCCGCGCGCGCCGCTCGGCGTGCTGTTCCGCGAGCACTGGGCCGGCGTGCTCCGGGTGTTCTTCGCGGCGTTCATCGCCATGGTCAACACCACGTTCCAGGTCTTCGCGCTGAACTTTGCGACCCCCGACGACTACGGCATCGGGATCAGCTCGACGATGATGCTCTGGCTCGCGATCGTCGCGAACGTCGTCGCCATCGCGACGATCCCGTGGTGGGGCCGGCTCTCGGACCGCATCGGTCGCAAGCCGGTCTTCCTGGCCGGGGTCGCGGGGCAGCGCCGTGATGGTCACAGCTCTTCCTCACCGCCCCTGCACGCCGGCAACGTCCCGCTGGTCTGGGTCACGGGGGGTACTCCTGGCCGGCGTCGTCTACTCCCTGCCCAACGCCGTCTGGCCGGCGACGTACGCCGAGTACTTCCCGACCAGCGTCCCGGCACCAGCGGCATGGCCATCGGCACGCGGCTCGGCTTCGCGCTCGCCAGGTTGGCCCCCCGACGATCGGCCGGGGCTGAGATGATGGGCCGGAGAGGCCGACGACTGGTACCGGGTGGGCCGCCGTTCGCCGTCGGCGCCTGCGTCCATCTCCGCGGTGGGCGTGCTGTCCGGTCCCCCAGCCACACACCGTCTGGCCACCCGTGATGTGGGCGGGGGCCTCGAAGCGACGGGCCGCCGGGCCCCAACCTCGCGCCCGCCGTCAGGGGTGGATCTCGTTCGTCCTCGGCCTCGTCGGTGCCGGGATCCACGCCTCGCTGACCCCCGCGCTCCACAGAGCGCGAGGGGCGCGAGCCGGGCCTCGCCACTGGCCTACGGGCTGGTCGACGCCGAGGGTGGAGGGGTTCAGGGGTCTGAGTCCTCCCCCCGACCTGCTGGGCCACTAGGGCGACCCGGCTCGGCTGCGACGGGCTCAACGTCACCCACCCGTTCAAGCGGGCAATCGTCCCGCTGCTTGACGACAGTCTCCGAAGAGGCCGCCCGACCTGGCGTGCCATAACACGGTGGTCCCCCGGGCTTTTTTGCTCACCCGGACACGACGCCGACTGGTCCGGCTGGGGCCGGGCGTTTGGGCAGGAGCTGCCGGAGCGGTTGGCGGGGACCGGGGGTGCTGGTGCTCGGCGCGGGAGGTGCCGGTGCCGACGGTGGGCTACGCGCTCCTTCGAGCAGGGCGCTCCGTAAGTCAGGACGACACCGACGAGAACAGCACGCACGACTGCGTGGACGCGCCTCGCCAAGCGCTACGGCGACGACCGCGTGGAACCGGGCCGTCGACGTGACAGTCGGCACTGAGGGAGGGCAGACGGGCTGGTCGAAGCGCCACGGCCGGTCGGCATGCTCGGGCACGAGGGCGTCCCGCTCCCGTTATTTTATCCTCCGCGGAGGACCTGTGGGTCGCCGACGTCGTGTACTTCCCGCTGCGACACCGAGCTCCTCCGACCGTGCGGCCGCAGCTCGGGGCTGCCGCGTCGCTCGGGGGCGGCGGCATGGCCGTCTTCCAGGCCGTCGGCGCCTTCGAGCTGCTTCACCGGGCGGTCGAGCCCGACGCCGCGCGGATGTCCGCGCCACTTCGACGAGCTCACGGCGTGACCGCTCCCACCCGCACGATCCTCGGACCCGGCCCGACGCCGGCCGGATCGCGACCGGGATCGCCACCGTCTCGCTGAGCGGCCTGCTCGCCGACAAGCTGGACGCGATCGCCGGCGGCCGGCTTCGACGGCGTCGAGATCTTCGACAACGACCTGGTCGCGAGCCCGCTGCCACCCGCCGAGGTGGCCATGCGGTGCGCCGACCTCGGCTCTGACCATCGACCTGTTCCAGCCCCTGCGCGACGTGCAGGGCGTCCCGCC
>CAVWFF010000059.1:0-15518 GCA_963754145.1 uncultured Actinomycetota bacterium | reverse complement strand
CTGTGACCGCGAACGTGGCGTCAGTTCAGAGCTTCATCGAGAACGTTCGTGCCCTCATGAACTCGGACACTGCCACCTTGCTGTTGCTGGACGAGACGGGCACTGTCCTCGAGCCGGCCGCGTCCGCCGGCCTTGGTCGTCGATGGCGCGGTGCTACGCACGTTCCCGTCGGGTCCGGATTCGCCGGACGAGTCGCCGCGAGGCGCGAACCTGTCGTCCTCAACGAGGTCAACGAGGTCTCGGTCCTCAACCCCATCCTTCGAGACTTCGGCGTGCAGCGACTCCTCGGGGTCCCTGTCTTCGGTTCGAAGGGCCTGCTCGGGGTCCTGCATGTGGGATGCCTCATCGCACGAACCTTCACGCCCGATGACACCAGGCGCTTGGAAGGCGCAGCGGCGGAGATCGGCCAGCGCCTGTCCGAGAGGACCGAGGACGATGCGCACCTGGCGGCGCTGGCCTTGCAGCGCAGTCTGCTTCCGGCCGCGCCTCCGTCCATCGAGGGCCTCGACGTCGCGGTGCGCTATCTGCCCGCCGAAGGAGACCTGGGAGGCGACTGGTACGACATCTTCACGCTGCCCAGCGGCAAAGTCGGTTTCGTGATGGGCGATGTCGAGGGGCATGGCCTCCGGTCGGCAGTCGCCATGGGCCGGCTGCGCAGCGCACTGCGTGCCTACGCCCTCGATCACGACGACCCGGCAGAGGTGCTGTACCGCCTCGATCGCAAACTCTGCTACTTCGAGAGCGAGATCACGGCCACCGTCGTGTACGCGGTCACCGAACCGCCCTTCGACCTCGTGACGATCTGCAACGCCGGCCACCCGGCACCGTTGATCGCCCAGCGAGGGCAACCGTTCGCCGAGATCGCCAATGTCTCGGCGGGCCTGCTGCTGGGCCTCGATCCAGAGCAGCAACGCCACAGCGAGAAGGTCCCGCTCTCGACCGGGGGCTGCCCTCGCGTTCTACACCGACGGTCTCGTCGAGCGCCGAAGAGCGCCCGACCAGCACACGGACCCAGACGTCGAACGCCTGGAGCTCGTACGACGAGCGTTCGTGGCCGGCGACAACGCTGAAACGGCCTGCAGTCGCATCATCGCCGAGGGGCTCGGTGACGACAGCGTCGAGGACGACGTCGCTCTGGTCGTGGTGCGACGCCCGGCGTGACGGGCTGACCGAGGCAAGAAGGTCAGGCCGCGAGGGGTCTGGACTCCTTGTCACCTTGACGCATACCGATATGGGCATATGATGGCTGGCATGGCACGAGCAGCGACGACGTCGGACGCCTTCAACGCGATCGCCGAGCCGCAGCGCCGGGAGATCCTGGTGCTGCTGCGGGCGGGTGAGCGGCCGGTGACCGAACTGGCCCGGGAGCTGGGGATGACCCAGCCGGGGGCGTCCAAGCACCTGCGGGTGCTCCGGGAGGTCGGGCTGGTGCGTGACCGCAAGGCGGGCAAGCAGCGCCTGTACGGCCTCGACGCCCGCGGGCTGCGGCCGGTCCACGAGTGGACCGGTGGCTTCGAGCGGTTCTGGAACGAGAGCTTCGACCGGCTGGATGCCTACGTGCAGGACCTGAAGACGCCGAGGCAGGAGGCATAGCGGATGCGTGCGACAGGACGAGGAGCGCCGGCGCAGCCCGCGACGGCCGATCGCGAGATCGTCATCTCCCGGGTCATCGACGCCGCCCGGGAGGTGGTGTTCGAGGCGTTCACCGAGGTCCGGCACCTGTCGCGGTGGTGGGGACCGGAGGGCTTCACCACGACCACGCAGTCGTTCGAGTTCCGCGTCGGCGGGGAGTGGGACTTCGTGATGCACGGCCCGGACGGGACGGACTACCCCGAGTGGATCACCTGGACCGAGATCGCCCGGCCGGGGCGGATCGCGCTGCTGCACGGTGAGTCCCGCGGCGACCCGAACGCCTTCGAGTCGGTCCTGACGTTCGAGCCCCACGGCGCGGCGACCCGAATCGAGATGCGCACGGTGTTCCCCACCAAGGAGCTGCGCGCCCAGGCGGTCGAGAGGTACCACGCGATCGAAGGCGGGCAGCAGACCCTGAGCCACCTGGCTGCCTACGTCACCGAGATCGCCCGGTTGGGAGCGGAGAGCTGATGGCCGGGAAGGTGTTCTTCAGCGTGTCGATGTCGCTGGACGGGTTCATCGCGCCCGAGTCGCTCGGGGACTTGATGGGGCAGCAGTGGATGGAACTGCAGCAGTGGATCTTCCCGCAGCGGTTCTTGAGGGAGAACCTGAAGCTCGGCGAGGGGGGCGAGGAAGGGCGCGACAACGACATCGTGCGGGAGACCTTCGAGCGCACCGGTGCGAGCGTGATGGGCAAGCGCATGTTCGACGCAGGCGAGCAGGCGTGGCCGGAGGAAGCGCCGTTCCACACACCGGTCTTCGTCGTGACGCACGAGAAGCGCGACCCCTGGGAGCGGCCGGGCGGGACCACGTTCCACTTCGTCAATGACGGCATCGAGCCCGCGCTCGTCCTGGCCCGCGAGGCCGCCGGCCACCGCGACGTCCGCATCGCGGGCGGCGGCGCGACGATCCTGGAGTACCTGAACGCCGGTCTGATCGACGAGTTCTCGATCGCGCTGTCGCCGGTGCTGTTCGGCTCCGGAGTCCGCCTGTTCGAGGGTGTGGACGCGGGCCGTGTGGCTCTGGCGCAGCTCCGCGCCGAGCCATCGCCGCGGGTGACGCACCTGACCTACGCCGTCCGGGAGCGCTAGGCGCAGCAGTCGAATGCCCGACGCGTCAGGTCAGGTCGCCATCCCTCATTGGCCGTTCTCTTCCTCGAGCCGGATCACATGGAGGACGGCGTTGATCAGGGCAAGGTGGGTGAACGCCTGAGGGAAGTTGCCAAGGTGCTGGCCACTGTGTGGGTCGATCTCCTCGCCGTAGAGCTCGAGGGGTCCCGCAAACGAAAGCAGCTTCGCGCAGAGCTTGCGCGCCTTGTTGAACTCCCCGATCTCGCACAAGGCCGAGACCAGCCAGAAGGAGCAGATCGTGAAGGTGCCCTCCTCGCCGTGAAACCCGTCGTCGGTCTCCTCGACCTTGTAGCGGAGCACCAGGCCGTCCACGGTCAGCTCGTTGCGGATGGCGAGCACCGTCGCCCGGATGCGCGGGTCGTCGGGCGGGAGGAAGCTCAGCAGCGGAGCCAGCAGCAGCGAGGCGTCCAGCGCGGTGCCGCCGTAGTACTGGACGAGGACGCCCCGGTCGTCGACTCCGTTGCTCAGGATGTCTTCCTTGATCTCGGCGGCCGCCAGCTCCCACTCGGCCGCCTTGCCGTGCTCGCCGCTCATCGTGGCCAGCCGGGCCCCCCGGTCCACGGCGACCCAGCACATGATCTTCGATGACGTGAAGTGCTTCAGCTCGCCCCTGACCTCCCAGATGCCGGCGTCGGGCTCGCGCCAGTGCTTCAGCGCCTCGCCCACCTGCTTGTCGAGGATCGGCCAGATGCGGTTGTCCAGGTGGTCGGCGGCCTGGGAGTGCAGGTACACGGAGTCCAGGAGTGCGCCCCAGACGTCGTGCTGCCGCTGGGCGTACGCCGCGTTGCCGATCCTCACCGGTCGCGAGTCGGCGTAACCCGGCAGGTGGTCGAGGACCTGCTCGGTGAGGTCGCGCTCGCCTCCGATGCCGTACATGATCTGCAGGTCGTCGTCGCGCTCGGCGAGATCGGCGATGAAGGAGAAGAAGTCGACGGCCTCCCAGTCGAAGCCCAGGGAGTACATCCCCCAGAGTGCGAACGTGGCGTCGCGGATCCAGCTGAAGCGGTAGTCGTAGTTGCGGTCGCCGCCCGGTGTCTCCGGCAACGAGGTGGTGCCGGCCGCGGTGACCGCGCCGGTCGGTGCGTAGGTGAGACCGCGAAGGGTCAGTGCGCTGCGCTGCAGGTAGCTGCGCCACGGGTGATCGGGAAACTTCCCTCTCGCCAGCCAGTGCTGCCAGTGGTGGGCCGTCCACACCAGCCGCTTGTAGGCGTCGGCTGATGGACGCGGGCGGCTCGGCCCCGCCCCAGGACAGCGCCACGAACCGGGTGTCGCCCTGCTTGAGCAGGGTGCGCGCGGTGGCCTGGCCACCCTCGAAGCCGAGGCGCATGTCGCTCGTGAGGGTCAGCGTGACGTCCGAGTCGGCGGAGGTGGCCCGACCCTGGTGGTAGCTGTCCGAGGTGTACTCCCAGCGCACAGGCTGCTGGCCGTAGTCGAGCACCGGCTCGCAGTCCACGACGGTCTGCACCTCTCCCGAGACGCAACGGATGGTGCGCAGCAGGACGTGCTCGGCCTCGTAGTCGTTCGGCGTGCGCTTGTACGTCACCGAGCGGTCGTCCTGGTGGTGCCACGGACCGACCAGCAGGACATCGCGCACGATCATCCACCCGGTCGCCGTGCCCCAGCTGGTCTCCAGGATCATCGTCCCCGGAAGGTAGCGGCGAGCGGCCGGGACGCGGGCGTCCAGCGGGGCCACCCGGAACGAGCCGGCGCGCTTGCCGAGGATGGACCCGAAGACACTCGGCGCGTCGAAGCGCGGCACACACATCCAGTCCACCGAGCCAGCCGGCGCCACCAGCGCCGACACCTCACCGTCGCTCAGGAACCCGTAGTCCCCGATCGGCACCGCCCGCGAACGCTCGATCGCACTGGCCAGCCGCCTGCCGCTTTGCCGCTCTTCGCCATGCCTGCAGCATCGTCCGACGTGCCGGACGACCGCAAGGCATCGACTCCCGTTCGGCGAGCAGTCCGGCACTTGGCCGCAGTCCCATCCGGTAGCGCGTCAGCGGACCACGGTCACCGGGCACCGGGCGTAGGCGGCGACATGCTGGCTGACCGAGCCGAGCACCAGCCCCTTGAAGCCGCCGTGGCCACGCGTACCGACCACGAGCAGGTCGGCGTCCGCCGACTCCTCGATGAGCACCTTTGCTGCGACACCCTGCTTGACGACGCGGCTGGACGAGCACTGGTGGGTCCTCGCCGAGCACCTCCTTGATCTCCCGGAGGAAGTCCTCGGCGGTGCGCTGGCTGGGGTCGGGCACGTACCTCTCCGACACGCTGACGCTGCCGGTGGGCGGCGGCAGCGTGTGCTCCCAGACGTTCACGACGACCAGGTCGGCCCGGTGGTCCGCGGCTTCAGCGGCAGCCCACGCCAGAGCCTTGTGACTGGGGGTCGATCCGTCGACGCCGACCACGACGGTCTTCCATGTGCTCACCCTCGACTCCTCTCCGGAGGTCGCCGCAGCGACGGTCGCGGGAGGCGAGGACCGAGGCGGCTGCCGCGGAGGCGGGTCCGGACTACGCCGCTGACCGCACTCCTCCTGCTGCTTCGGACGCTATTACAGAGCGTTCGGCCCGTCGAGAGTCACGGGCACCTGCGGAAGCCGTCCTGGCCGAATGGATGGTTGCGGGCGGCAAAGCGCGGGTCTAGTTTCAAAACGGGTCACTCGGATCGCGTCGGCCGAAGGGGTCGCCATGGCTATCACGACGTCAGAGACTGTCTCACCGGCTTGCCGGGGAGGACGAGCGCAGGCCGCTCATGACGACCAAGCGCGCTGCTGATGATGAACCTCGGCTTCTTCGGGGTCCAGTTCAGCTTCGGCCTCACCCAGTCGGCGGTGAACCCGCTGTTCCTGCTGATCGGCGCGTCCCCCGACCAGCTCCCCATCCTCAACCTCGCCGGGCCGATCACCGGGCTGCTCATCCAGCCACTGATCGGCGCCATCAGTGACCGGACCTGGCACCCTCGCTGGGGCCGTCGTCGACCGTTCATCACGGCGGGTGCGGTCCTCTGCGCGGTCATCCTGTTCGTGTTCCCGTTCGTGGGTGCCCTGTGGCTGGGCGTGCTCTGCTTCTGGCTGCTCGACGCCGGCAACAACACCTCGATGGAGCCCTACCGGGCGTTCATCTCCGACCGGCTGCCCAAGTCGCAGCTGGCGCGCGGGTTCCTGACCCAGAGCATGTTCACCGGGGCCGGTGCCGTGCTGGCGAACCTGTCGCTCTTCGCGCTGCAGAAGGTCTCGGCGCTCGACAAGACAGCCGGCAACGGCGTGCCCTACTGGATGTACACGGTGTTCATGATCGGCACGGTGTGCATCCTGGTG
Source organism: uncultured Actinomycetota bacterium (assembly GCA_963754145.1). Lineage (GTDB taxonomy): Bacteria > Actinomycetota > Actinomycetes > Propionibacteriales > Nocardioidaceae > Marmoricola. Next base: position 9,436 of record CAVWFF010000059.1, on the reverse strand, counting down.
ACCGTGCTCACCGCGATGGCGCGCACCCGCGAGCTCACCCCCTCCGACGAGGACCTCGAGGAGATCCGCAACGCACCCCGCGGCCTCGGACACGCCATCGGCGACATCAAGGACGGCCGTCAAGGCGATGCCGGTCGCGATGCACAAGATCGGCCTGGTCTTCATGTTCCAGTGGTACGCCATGTTCATCTACTGGCAGTTCCTGGCCGTCAGTCTCGGTGAGACGGTGTTCGGCGGCACGCCCGAGCAGGGCGGGCCGGCCTGGGACGACGCGATCGCCTGGAGCGGTCTGATGAACGGCGCCTACAACTTCGTCACGATGGTCTCGGCGCTCTTCCTGGTCGGTTTCGCCCAGAGGATCGGCGCCAAACGGGTGCACGCGGCCGCGCTCGGCCTGGCCGCGCTCTCGCTCGTCGGGCTGGCGCGCATCGAGAACCAGTACGTCGCGCTGATCCCGATGATCGGCGTCGGCATCTTCTGGGCCAGTGCGGTCGGGGTCCCCTACCTGATGGTCGCCAGCATGGTCCCGGCCAAGCGCACCGGCGTCTACATGGGCATCCTCAACATGATGATCGTCGTGCCGATGCTGATCGAGACGGTGACGTTCGGATGGATCTTCAAGAACCTCCTCGACAGCAAGGGCTCCAACGCGATGACGGTCGCCGGCGTCCTGCTGGGTCTCGGCGCCGTGGCGATGCTCTGGGTGAACCCGCCCGACGAGGCGGACGAGTCGCCGATCGTGCCGCTCGGGAGCAAGCGCAGCATCACCGTCTACGACCGGGTCGTGGTGGGTTCGGACGGCACGCCCACCAGCCTGTACGCCGTGGACCGGGCCGCGGAGGTGGCGCAGGCAGCCCAGGCCAGGCTGATCGTCGTCACCGCGTACACCGACGCCGACCCCGGCGGCGGCGACCCCTGCCGAAGGGATGCACCGCGACCTGTACGGCAAGGACGCAGCGCTCAGAGCCCTGGACAAGTCGGTGACTGGGCTGACCCGGGAGCGGGCCCGCTACATCGAGCAGCGACTCGTCAAGGGAGACCCGGCCCAGGCCCTCCTCGACACGGTCGGCTCCAACCCCGCGAGCCTCATCGTCGTCGGCAACCGCGGTCTGGGGGCGAATGAAGGCCAGCTCCTGGGATCCGTTCCCGGCGATGTCGTGAAGAACGCCATGTGCGACGTGATCATCGTGCAGACCTCAGCGCTCGACGAGGACCGCATGCTCCGCCAGGAGCTGGCGGCCGCCGATGCCGACCGAGGCCGCCCGGTCGCGGGACGCGACACCGGAGATGGTTCACCCAGATTGTGAACGACAAGCTCTAGGCGCTACTGGGACCTGGCGAACGCTCGATCGTCGCGTCCGCTCCCGGGTAGACCAGCCCCTCGCGCCCGTCGGCGTGACGAACCAGGTACGGCGGCTCGCCCGCCGGTCCCCGCACCTCGATGATCTCGGACGTCTCGTCGGGGACGCCAACGGTCCGGCTGTGTACATGCAACCGGTCACCCACCGCTGCCTGCATGGGAACCTCCCTTCCAGGGTCGGGTCCGAATCTACGCCCGTCCGCTTCCTCGGGCACGCGGCCCCGGGCGCCGCACTCAAACGCGTTGCTCGGCAGTTCCCGGGCGCCTAGCGTTGCTGACCTCGTGCCGTGAGCACGTGTCGGATGCGCCGTGAGTTGGCAGATCGGAGATGCAGCAGAAATGACGTCTCGGCTCATCGCGCTCTGCTTCGACGCCAACGACCCGTCCGGGCTCGCGCGCTTCTGGTCCGGCGTCCTGGGCTGGGAGCCGATCGCCCACCCCCGCGAGGGGGCCACGCTCCTGCCGGACGATGACACCGGGTTCCGGATCCGTTTCGTCCCCAGCCAGGAACCGAAGACCGGCCAGAACCAGATGCACTTCGATCTCACGAGCACCTCCCACGAGAACCAGCAGCAGACCGTGGCCAAGGCGCTCGGACTGGGCGGCCGGCACATCGACGTCGGTCAACGCCCGGAGGAGGGTCATGTGGTGCTCGCCGACCCCGAAGGCAACGAGTTCTGTGTCATCGAGCCGGGCAACACCTTCCTTGCCGACTGCGGATTCATCGGCGCGCTGTCGTGCGATGGCTCGCAGGAGGTCGGGTACTTCTGGAGCGAGGCGCTGGGATGGCCGTTGGTCTGGGACCAGGACCAGGAGACCGCGATCCGCTCGCCGCGCGGCGGTCCGAAGATCACGTGGGGCGGTCCGCCCCTGATGCCGAGGACCGGGAAGCACCGGCTGCACTTCGACCTCGCGCCACCTGCCGACGGTGACCAGCAGGCAGAGGCCGACCGGCTCGTGTCCCTCGGCGCGACGCGCGTCGACATCGGCCAGGGCGAGGTGAGCTGGGTGGTGATGGCCGACCCTGATGGCCATGAGTTCTGTCTGCTGACCCCCTGAAGACGGTACGGCGGGTCCGCCGGTTGATGTTGCCCATCCCGCGGGGCAAGGTGGTTCGACGGCGCCCGGGAATGTCGTCTCGAGTGCACGTCAACGAGGAGGAGCGACATGAACCCCATCGGGCGGCCCCCAGCACTCGTGCGCGCGACGCTGGGTCTCGAGGATGCGACGGCGCTGGATGGGCCGGTGCAGACACTTGAGCCTCACATCCGGGCCTGGTTCGGCACCGGGACGCGAGGCTCGGTGCTGCGTGGCGACTGGCTCGGCCATGCGGTCCACCCCGTGCTGACTGACGTCGTGATCGGCACCTGGACCTCCGCCAGCGTGCTCGACCTCATCGGAGGGCCCGACTCGACGGCGGCGGCCCAGCGGCTCGTCGGCGCGGGCCTGCTCGCCGTCGGCCCGACCGCCTGGACCGGCTGGGCGGAGTGGTCGGCGGCCGGGCCGCGGGAGAAGCGGGTCGGCCTGGTCCACGCCGTCACCAACGGTCTCGCGATCGGCATCTACACGGCGTCGTGGGTCGCCCGGCTGCGTGGCCGGCACGACACCGGGGCCCGGCTGGCCCTCGCCGGGGCGACCGTCGCCGGCGTCGCCGGCTACCTGGGCGGCCACCTCGCGGGGGCACGCGAGGTAGGCAGCCACCACGCCGCGTACGACGAGGGTCAGCCCAGGAACTTCTCCCACGGGCCCGTGATCGCCAGGGTGATGCCCGGGACCTGGATGTTGACGAACAGCACCTCGCCGTCGGCGGAGAACGTCGGTCCGGTGAACTCGGAGAACTCCGGCGCGCTCGCCGTACCGATGTTGAGCTGGTTGCGCGCGATCGCGTAGGTCGGGCCGCCCGGCACGGAGCTGAGGACGTGCGATGCGCCGACGCCGTCCTCGGCCAGCACCAGCGATCCCCACGGGGTCACCGTCACGTTGTCCGGCCCGTCGAAGACGACACCGTCGTAGCGCGGCGCCGTCCCGTCGGACGTGCTGCTCTGGTGCGGGAAGTAGGTCACCAGGGTTATCGTCTGCTCGTCGTACGAGTAGAACCACACCATCCCGTCGTGCTTGACCGCGTCTTCGGGCAGGTCTCCGGTGTTGAAGGCGAAGCTGTTGACGACGTAGACACCCTTGTCGGTGCCGAAGACGCCCTCGAACTTCTTGCCGCGTGTGATCTCGTCGGTGAACTGCTTGCGCACCGACGTCGTCTGCCCGTCCCGCTCCGCGACCGTCACCCACTTCACGGGGAACGGTCGTCCGAGCTGCGCGGAGGTGAGGTAGGCGACGTCGGGCAGCACAGATCCGTCGTCCATCATGATCGCCATCGCCTCGAGCGTGCCCTCGGTTGCGCCGAGGCGGTCGGCGCATGCCCGCTGCGAGCTTGACGCCGCGCGGGGCGGTCCAGCGGTAGAAGAGACCGTTCGGGTTGCTGGCGTCCTCCGAGAGGTAGACCCGGGTCCGGCTCGGGTCGACCGCAACGGCCTCGTGCGCGTAGCGGCCGAACGCCTTGATCGGCTTGGGAAGCGCCCGACCGTCGCCGAAGACCTCGAACACGTAGCCGTGGTCCCTGGAGTAGCTGCCGCTCTGTCCGTTGCCGCTCCAGGGCGTCCCGGCCTTCGTCTCGGTCTCCTCGCAGGTGAGCCAGGTGCCCCAGGGCGTCGGACCGCCCGCACAGTTGGTGAGCGTGCCTGAGATCCCCACGAACTCGCCGAAGTTGGCGCCGCGACGGTTCGTCTCGATGACCGTGCAGCCGCCACCCATGAGCGCGGTCGGGTCGTAGACCGTCCCGGCGACATGCGGTACGCCGAGCGGCGAGCCTGCGGGCAGCTCGTGGTTCTGGATCAGCCGAAGCCGGCCGCGGCTCGCTTGAACACGGCGGTCCCGTCGTGGTTCGAGGGTGTGAGCCCCTGGTCGTCCCGGAGCCTGGTCCTGCCGGCGTAGGTCACGATCTCGTAGGAGAAGCCCGGCGGAAGGGCGAGGATCCCGTCCGGGTCGTCGACGAGCGGCGGGAACGGGCGGTTGCCGTGCCTTCCCGCACCATGGTGGTGCGCTCTGCGGGCTGGCCTCCGCCAGCGACGGAACGGATCCGGCGACAACGAGGCCGACACCGGCGGCGCTGCTGGTCAGGAGGCTTCGACGACCGAGGGACATGGACACTCCTAGTTCTGGGGGAGCCACGAGCGTTGCCCGCGAAGGCAAACTCCAGTCGAACCGGAAGCAACGGGCATGAGTCAGTCCCGTGAGCCCTTCACCGCCGGGCCAGCGCCGCCACCCGCTCCACGTCGTCGGGTCCGTCGAGGTCGGGCAGGGCGAGGAACACGGTGCGCACCCCTGCGTCGAACAGTCGCTCGTGGCGCTCCCGGTGGGTCGCGACCTCTCCGGCGTGGTGGCGCGAGGCGAAGTCGGTGGCCCTGGTGCGTCCGCGTAGTCGTTCGACGCGGGACCAGGTGTCGTCGCGGCTGGAGCCGACGACCGCCACGTCGAGGACGGTGACCTCGACCTCGTCGTGGGGTCGGCCGATGTCGTCGCAGTGCCGGCGCAGGACGGCCGTCTTGTGGCGGACCGTGTCGAGGTCGGCGCGCACGTTGCAGGCGTCGGCCCAGCGGGCGGCGATGCGCAGCGTACGCCGCTCACCGCCGCCGCCCACGATCAGCGGCAGCGGGCCGATCGGCCTCGGGTAGCAGGTGGTCTCGGGCAGCGTGACCCGCTCGCCGTCGTACGCCTTGGTGCCGGGCGCCCAGAGGGCCCGCAACGTCTCGGCGGCGACGGCGAGGTCGTCGAGGCGTCGTGCCGTGGCCGGGAAGGGCAGGCCGTACGCCGCGTGCTCGCGGCCCCACCAGCCGGCGCCCAGACCGCAGAAGGCCCGGCCGCCGGTGAGCACGTCCAGTGTCGCGGCCGCCTTGGCGATGATGCCCGGCGCGCGGAAGGTGGCCGGCGTGCAGAGCGTCCCGAGCTCGAGGTCGGTGCCCAGCGCCGCCAGCGCTCCGAGCGTCACCCACGGCTCCGGGATCGGGTCCCACGCCCGTCCGACCTGCGGGATCTGGATCAGGTGGTCCATCAGGGCCACGCCCGCGAAACCCGCGTCCGCCGCCGCGAGGGCGATGCCGCGCAGCCAGTCGAGCGGGTCCTCACCCCACGGGAACCGCCCGACCTGGAGGATCACCCGCGGCCCGGCGCCCGCCACTCCTGGCGACCGGGGCCGCCGGGGCGGGGCTGGGCGGAGGCTCGTCCGCGGACACGACGCGGACGTCCCAGCCCTCTGCCTCGAGCTCCGCACCGATGTCGCGCATGCGGCGAAGCTGTCCGCCGAGCACTGCGGCGGGGACCGGGCCGGTCCGCGGGCGGCGTTCCGCGCCCGGCACAGCGCCGGGGGAGTGTCGAACACGACGGCCACCAGCGGGAGCCCGGACCCGTGAGCCAGCGCCGCCCACGCCGCCCGCCGCTCCGGGTCCAGGCCGAGGGTGTCGACGACCACCGTGAGGCCGCGCCGGGCGCGTCCCTCGACGATCTGGTCGAGCAGCCGAAACGCGTCCTCGGACGCGTCGAGATCGGCGGTGCCGCTGCCCACCACGGCGCGCAGCGCGTCGGAGGACACCACCTCGACGTCGCGGTAGCGGGCCGCGGCCCAGGTCGACTTCCCGGAGCCGGCCGCGCCGACCAGCAGCACCAGAGCCGGGTCGGGAACCTGCACATCGGCAGTGTGACACCGGGGTAGACAGTACGTACGCGATCAGAAGGGGTGGCCGACCATGATCCTTCCGAAGGTCAGGGACCCTCGCTTCGTGACGATCCGCCGCGGCGGCACGCTCACTGACTCGGACCACCGGCTCCTCGCCCTTTGGGCGGCATCGTGCGCGGAGCACGTGCTTGACCTCTTCGAGTCCGCTCAGCCTGAGGACCCGCGACCGCGGCAGGCGATCGAGCACGCGCGTGCCTGGGTGCGTGGCGACGTCACGATGATGCGGGCACGGGCGGCGGGCGGCCATGCGATGGGCGCGGCCAGAGACCTGCGGGGGGCAGCACGACATGCCGCCTACGCTGCAGGGCAGGCCGGGGCCGTCGCACACGTCGCCGCGCACGAGCTCGGTGCTGCCGCCTATGCGATCAGGGCCGCACGTGCAGCAGGGCCAGAAGGCGAGAGCGAGGCAGCAGGGCGACGCGAGTGCCAATGGCAGCGCGACCAGCTGCCGGGGGCGATCCGCGAGCTCGTACTCGACGACCAGAGGTTGCGCAACGACATCTGCTGGTCGGTGTTCGACTGCTGAACCTGCGCCGGGTTACGGCAGGCTACGGTTGCCCGGTCAGAGCCGGTCCAGCCAGTGGTGGTCTGGAACGACGGAGGCAAGCGCCTGGCGCATCCATGCCCGCTGAGGTTCCGTGAGGATCGGAAGTGCCGCCTCGAAGTCGGGCTCATCCTTCGCGCGTCGGAGTCGCGCCTTGTACACCAGGACGATCTCGGGGAGCAGGTACCGGATGCCGTCATCGGCGACCCAGGTGACGTCATCGATCGAAGCAACGTGATCGGGCACGTACTTGTTGGTCCAGAGCCCGTCCACGTCGGGCGTCAGGGGAATGTCGACGACCCAGGGCGACGCCGCGTCCGCCCGCAGCCACAGCTGACTGCGGGGGTCATCGACGGTCGGCCACCGGCCGCCCAACGGATGGAGAACGCCGCCGACGTTGTTCCAGACGTGCCAGCGGCCCTTCATGAAGTCCACGAATGCGGGCACGTCGGTCGCCAGGATGGACACGTCGGTGTCCTCGTGCTCCCTGCGGTAGCCCGTGGCTGCCTCGATCGCCCATCCACCGATGACCCACCACGGCCGGGCGAACCCGGCCATCTCCCTCGCGAACTCGCTCGGTGCCAACGGCGACCACGCGCCGTACAGCGCCAGGAAGGCGTCCTCCTCTGCTTGCTGTTCAGGACTCCGTTCAAGCGGGACTCGCGCTGACATGCCGACGAGCCTCGCACACGTTCTGACTGGATAATGAGCCAGTGCGACGTTGCCGGCTTCACGTGATGGGGGCCAGCGGCGCCGGCACGACGACACTGGCACGAGCCATGGCCGACCACTGGGCCGTTCCACACGCTGACGCGGATGACTACTTCTGGATACCGAGCGATCCGCCGTATGTCGAGAAGCGACCGGAAGCCGAACGGGTCGCGCTCATGGAGAGGCTCTTCCTTCCCCGCGAGTCGTGGGTCCTGTCCGGCTCGATGCTCGGGTGGGGTGACGACGTCGTGGCCCGCTGCGATGCGGTGGTGTTCCTGACGCTGGACCCGGCCGAGCGGCTTCGCCGCCTCGAAGCTCGCGAGCGTGCGCGCCACGGGGGCCGGCTGTCCATGAGGCGGCGTTTGCTGAGTTCCTGGAGTGGGCCCGCGGGTACGACGATCCGGCGTTCGAGGGGCGCAGTCGGGTTTCACACGAGACGTGGCTGGCCAGCGCTCGACTGTCCGGTGCTCCGGCTGGACAGCGCTTCTCCACCAGCGGTGCTTCGCGACCACGTGTTGGCATGGGGCGGTGGTTGAGGAAAGGCACCCCAGCGCCGTCTCGAAATCTCCGCCCCGACCCCGGTGGTCGAGCAGCGAGCGCCAGCGAGCGGGTGTCGAGACCACGGCTTGACTCGGTGTTCCCCCGCTGGTCGAGCTTGTCGAGACCACCGACATCGCCGCTCCAGAAACTTTCGAAATACTTCTCCACAGTGCCGGAAATGCCCGTTCCCGGGCCGGGATTGTCGGTGGCGGATGCCGAGAATTCCCTGTATGACAACGGCATTCGACGACACCGGACAACACCCGGTCACGTCCACGATCGCCGCCGTCTCCCAGCTGCTGCACGACATCGCCGACCTCGGGCTGTGGACCCTGCGGCCCGGCCGAGACCGAGGCCAACCTGACCGCGCTGGCGCAGCTGCGGCACCAGATCACCGAGCTCGAGCTCCGCCACGCCCACCACGCCGACCGCCTCGACCTCGGCGCCGCGGCCGGTGCCGCCGACACCGGCAGCTACTGGGCCAACCAGACCCGGCAGACCAAACGGGACGCCAAGCGTCGCCTGGAGCTCGCGCACGCCCTGGACCACGACCACGAGCCGGTCCGGGACGCGATGGCCGCCGGCCAGGTCTCCGAAGAACAAGCCGTGGTGATCGTCAAGGGCGTCGACGCGCTGCCGGTCGAGCACCGCCGCGACGCCGAGGCGCATCTGATCGGTTGCGCGGCCGAGCACGACCCGGTCGCGCTGCGCCGGCTCGCGCACCGGGTCCTCGAGGTGGTCGCCCCCGAGATCGCCGAAGCACACGAGCTCAAGGCCCTGCAACGCCAGGAAGCGCTCGCCGAGGAGGCCTGCCGGTTCACCATCGCCGACGACGGCCACGGGCTGTGCCACGGCCGGTTCACCCTGCCCGGCCCCGGTCGGCGCCATGCTCAAGCAGGCCGTGCTCGCGATCAACTCACCCAGGCACCGGCAGCACTCCGGCACCCCGAAAGGGCTGGGGCACGCGTTCTGCGAGTACGTCACCCGCTACCCGATCGACCGGCTCCCGCAAGCCGGCGGCGTCGACGCCACCGTGGTGGTCACCATGACCCTGGACAACCTGCTCGGCGACAGCCAGACACCCGGCCCTCCTCGACACCGGCGACCCGATCACCGCCGACCAGGCCCGCAAGCTCGCCTGCGAAGCCGGGATCATCCCGATCGTGCTCGGCGGGAAGTCCGAGGTCCTCGACCTCGGCCGCGCAGACCGGCTCTACGACCGGTCCCAGCGGATCGCGATCCGGCACCGCGACCAGCACTGCACCAGCCATGGCTGCGAATGGCCCGCCGCGATGTGCCACGTCCACCACAACACCCCCTGGAGCCGCGGCGGCAAGACCAACCTCGACGACGGACGCCTGCTCTGCCCCCGGCACCACACCTACGCCCACTCACCGAAGTACCAGATGAAGACCATCCCCAACGGACGCGTCATCTTCAGCCGGAGCTAAGCCGTCCGGGTCAGTCACACCAGCTCAAGCCGGTCAACGAGAAT
>CAVWFF010000058.1:0-14325 GCA_963754145.1 uncultured Actinomycetota bacterium | reverse complement strand
CCGGCGGCCCACCCCAGCCCCCCTCGCTGCGCTGACCGGTCAGCGGCGCCGGCGGCCCGGGCGTCGCTGCTGCTTCGGCGGCGCCTGCCGCGTCGCGGGCCGCTTCTTCGGGGCCGGCTCCTTCGCGTCACCCCGGCTGCTCTGCGCGGTGCGCCCGCGCACGATGCCGACGAACTCCTCGGCGCGTGGGTCGTCGAGGTCGCTGCGCCAGGCCAGGCCGACCTGCGACTCCTCGCCGTCGACGAGCCGTCTCACGGTGACGTCCTTGCGGTGGTGCAGCCGCGCGACGCTCCGGGGTACGACGACCACGCCGGTGCCGGCGGCCGCGGTCTCGATCGCCTGCCGGGCCGGCCCGTCGTTGAGCAGCACGTCGGTGAGGTCGTCCCAGGTGACCTCGTCCAGTAGGGACAGCAGGTGCTCGGGGGACATCACGACCACGGGCTCCTCGGTGTACAGCGGGATCACGTGCAGGCCCTCGCGGTCCACCGGCATCCGGACGAAGCACATGTCGGCACGCCCGTCGTACAGGACGGAGCGTTGCTCGTCGGTCTCGACCAGGAACGCGTCGAGCTGGTCGCGCCGCCGCTCGCGCCAGCGGTTGAGCCACTTGTCCGGCATCACGCCCGGCACGAAGGCTACACGGAACGGCTGCTGGTGCACCGCACCAGCCAACCATGTGGCGGCTGGCGGCCCACCGCCACAACGGCGGTTCGTCGGTGCTGAACTGCCCGGCCGGTGTGGTCCCGTGAGACCATCGCGGCGGGGTCTCGACGGCCCCGGGGGAGATGAGCCGTGGTCCAGCACACCGCACGTCTGGTCGCCGAGGCCGTGGTCCTGGCCGCCGTCGGCCTCGTCGTCGTCGGGCCACCCGCCCGGGCGGCGACCGCGCAACGGGTGTCCACGGTCGCTCCTGCCGTCATCACCCGTGGGGTCGGCGCCCGGATCGTCGTGACGTCGCGGCCCATTCGCAAGGGGCGCGTCGTCCGGGTCCGGTTCCGTGCCGTGGGAGGCTCGTGGTCCCGGCTCGGGACCGCCCGCGAGCGCGGCGACGGCACAGCCGTCATCCCGTTCAAGATCGGCCGGTCCGGTCGATACCAGGTGCAGGCCACAGTGCTGCGGTACAGGGCGCTCCCCCGCGTGCGCGGACGCGTCAAGGCAGTGAAGGTGGTGCCGGTCCACGCCCCCGTGGTCATCGCACACCGGGGAGCCGCGGCCGCGGTGCCCGAGAACACCATGCCGTCCTTCGTGCGGGCACTCGATCGTGGCGCTGACCGGCTCGAGACCGACGTGCAGGAAACCGCCGACGGCGTGCTGGTGCTCTTCCATGACCGCGCGCTCGCCCGTACGACGGATGTGGCCAGGAAGTTCCCGGGCCGCCAGCAGGACCCCCTCACGACGTTCACCTATGCCGAGCTCGCCACCCTCGACGTGGGGAGCTGGTTCGACCTGGTGTGGGCGGGCACGCGCATCGCAACCTTCGACGAGGTTCTGGCGCTGGTGCGGGAGCGCGGGGTCGGCCTCCTGGCCGAGACCAAGTTCCCGGACACCTCGCCCGGCGTCGAGAGCCGCATGCTGGCACATGTACGCGACGCCGGCCTGGTCAGCACTCGCAGCAACGAGCGGGTCGTCTTCGAGAGCTTCGACATGCAGTCGCTCGTGCGCTTTCGCGAGCTCGACCCGGACGCCAATGTCAGCCCGATCCTGACCAGGTTCCCGGCGGAGGTCAGCTCCCTCGCGTGGGCCGACTCGATCACGCTGCATGCGCCCGAGAGCAGCGCCGCCCACGTGAGTGCCGCGCACGCGCTCGGGCTGGAGATCAACGTCTGGACACCCGACACCGCGTCGAGCCTGGCGGCGTACGCCGACCGCGGGGTGGACGCGGTGATCACGAACCGAACGGCTCTCGCCGTCGACGTGATGCGCTGATCCGGCGTCCGAGGGAGCCTCCGGCGGCCGGCCTCGCCCGGGAAGCTTGATAGGCCGCCGACGCCGTCAATCTGTGTCCGAGGGGGGACTTGAACCCCCACGCCCTAATACGGGCACTAGCACCTCAAGCTAGCGCGTCTGCCTATTCCGCCACCCGGACGAGTGGTGCTGGACGGCCCTAGCGGGGCCTGTCCGGCGCGCCGGTAACCCTAGCAAAGGAACGGGGCAACCTTCACATCGGTGCGGACCGCCCGTCAGCCAGTCAGGCGGCGCGGAATCCTGCTCCCTGAGGTGCTCGTGGCCGGCGTCACCAGCCCGCAGGAAGCGGCCGACCCTCCTGGAACCCGGCGGCGGACTGGATGCCGATCACGGCGCGGTCGGCGAACTCGGCCAGGGTGGTCGCGCCGGCGTAGGTGCAGGACGAGCGCACGCCGGCACAGATCAGGTCGATCAGGTCCTCGACGCCGGGCCGCGACGGGTCGAGGTACATCCGCGACGACGAGATGCCCTCCTCGTAGAGCGCCTTGCGGGCCCGGTCGAACGCGGTGTCGGTCGAGGTCCGGTTGGCCACGGCGCGGGCGGAGGCCATGCCGAAGCTCTCCTTGTAGGCGCGACCGTCGCTGTCGGTGCGCAGGTCACCGGGCGACTCGTGCGTGCCCGCGAACCACGACCCGATCATCACCTGCGAGGCGCCGGCGGCGAGCGCCAGCGCGACGTCGCGTGGGTGGCGCACTCCCCCGTCGGCCCAGACGTGCCGGCCGTGCCTCCTGCGCCTCGGCGACGCACTCGAGCACCGCGGAGAACTGCGGGCGTCCGACGCCGGTCATCATCCGGGTGGTGCACATCGCGCCGGGGCCGACGCCGACCTTGACGATGTCGGCGCCGGCGTCGACCAGGTCGCGGACCCCTTCGGCGGAGACGACGTTGCCGGCGACGACCGGCACGTCGACCCCGGCGGAGCGGACCGCCGCGAGCGCCTCGACCATCCGCTCCTGGTGCCCGTGGGCGGTGTCGACGACGAGGCAGTCGACGCCGATCTCGGCCATCCGCACCGCCTTGCCCTTCACGTCGCCGTTGACCCCGATCGCGGCGCCGATCCGGAGCCGCCCGGCGTCGTCGAGCGCGGGCGCGTAGAGCGTGGAGCGGAGCGCACCGGTGCGGGTGAGCACGCCGACGAGCACGCCGGTGCCGTCGACCACCGGGGCGAGCCGGTGCCGGGTGCTGGCCAGGGTGTCGAACGCCGCCCGCGGGTCGACGTCGTCACGCAGGGTGACCATCTCCGTGGTCATCACGTCGCGCACCTGGCTGAACCGGTCGACGCCGAGGCAGTCGGCCTCGGTCACCACCCCCACCGGTCGCCCGTCGTCGACCACGAACGCCGCCCGGTGTGCGCGCTTGGGCAGCAGCGCCAGCGCGTCGCCGACGGTCTCGTGCGGCGAGAGCGTGATCGGGGTCTCGAACACCGGGTGCCGGGACTTCACCCACGCGGTCACCTCGGCCACCACGTCGAGCGGGATGTCCTGCGGCAGGATGCTCATCCCGCCGCGGCGGGCCATCGTCTCGGCCATCCGGCGGCCGGACACCGCGGTCATGTTCGCCACGACCAGCGGCAGGGTCGTGCCAGTGCCGTCGGCGGACGAGAGGTCCACGTCGTAGCGGGAGGACACCGACGAACGGCGCGGCACCATGAACACGTCGTCGTAGGTGAGGTCCCAGCCGGGCGGATCGTCGCCGAGGAAGCGCATGGCGACAGCCTAGGCTGAGTCGGTGACCACACTGGAGGCGTGGAGCGTCGACGAGGGTGTACGACGGGCCAGCGCGCGGTTCAGCAGCGCGTACGACGAGGCGCCGGCGGTGGTCACGCTGGCCCCGGGCCGGGTGAACCTGATCGGCGAGCACACCGACTACAACGGCGGCCTGTGCCTGCCGATCGCGCTGCCGCACGCGACGTACGCCGCCGCGACCGCGCGTGACGACGGCCGGATCCGGCTGGTCAGCGGCGAGCAGCGCAAGACCTGGGAAGGCAGCTACCAGGACCTGACCGCGGCGCGGGGCTGGGCCGGCTACGCGAGCGGCGTCGTGTGGGCCCTCGGCGAGGCGGGGCACCGCGTCGACGGCCTGGACCTGGCGGTGTCGGGCTGCGTGCCGCTCGGCGCCGGGCTGTCCAGCTCCGCCGCCCTCGAGTGCAGCGTCGGACTGGCGGTGCTCTCGCTGCTCGGCCAGGAGGACTCACCCGCGCTGCGCCGCACCCTTGCCGACGCCGGGATCCGCGCGGAGACCGAGGTTGCCGGCGCGCCGACGGGCGGCATGGACCAGACCGTGGCCGTGCTCGGCACGTCCGACCACGCGCTGCTCCTGGACTGCCGGTCGTGGGCGACGCGGCAGGTGCCGTTCGAGCCGGAGGCGGCCGGCCTCACCCTGCTCGTCGTCGACACCCGCGTGCACCACTCGCTCAGCGACGGCGGCTACGGGTCGCGGCGGGCGGACTGTGAGGAGGCGGCGCGCACGCTCGGCGTCGAGACGCTCCGCGAGGCGACGCTCGACGACCTCGACCGGATCCCCGACGAGCGGGTACGACGCCGCGCCCGGCACGTGGTCACCGAGATCGCGCGGGTCTCCGAGACCGCCGAGGCGCTGGCGGCCGCCGACTGGACGCTCGTCGGCACGCTGATGCTGGCCTCGCACGTCTCGATGCGTGACGACTTCGAGATCTCCTGCGCCGAGCTCGACGCCGTCGTGGAGACCGCGACGGCCCAGGGCGCGGTGGGCGCCCGGATGACCGGCGGCGGCTTCGGCGGCTCCGCGATCGCCCTGGTGCCGGCCGACCGGGTCGACGAGGTGCGGACCGCGGTCAGCGCGGTCTTCGCGGACCACGGGTGGCGCGCGCCGTCGTACCTCCCGGCGCGGGCGTCGGACGCCGCGCGCGTGCTGCGGGGGTGACTCAGCGCAGCAGCGCCGTAGGCGTGGGTCGGCCGGATCCGCACGACGACGCGCTGGTCGCGCACCATGGAGGCCCGGTAGTCGTCCCAGTCGTCGTGCTCTCCCGCGAGCGCCCGGTAGAGCTCGACCAGCTCGTCGGTCGCCGCGTCGTGCGGGTCGGCCGCGACCTCCGAGAGCTCGACGTCGCCCTCGATCACGGCGTAGGACCAGAAGTTCTTGCCGTCGACGTGCAGGGCGGCCCACGGCGTGCGACGGAGGTTGGCGTACTTGGCGCGGTCGGCCGTGGTGGAGATCCGGATCACGCCCGTCGTCGTCGACGGCGTGCAGGACGTTGGAGAGCTGCGGCTTGCCGTCGCTCTTGAGCGTGGTCAGCACCGACTGGTTGCGGTCACGGGCGGCGGCGAGTGCGCTGGTCGAGGTCCATGTCAGGTCAAGGCGCAGGCGCCCGCAGATGTTCCGTCAGCCGCCCACCAGCTCGCGAGGCGCGTGCAGGCCGCAGTCCCTGAGCTCGAGCTGCGGCGAGGCGCCGGACCACGTCGGGGTCGCGGTCGCGCCAGCCACCTGCCGGGTCGTCGCTCACCCGGGCCAGCACGTGCAGCGGCTGGTTGGTCATCGCCCGCAGCGCGAACAGGTCGAGGTCGGCGGCCGAGTCGAGGAACCGCTTGCCCGCGGTGGCCCGTCGTACGAAGCGGATGCGCGGCGGCAGGTAGACCGCGAGCGCGATCAGGATCGGGATCAGCGCGACCGCGATGCCCAGCCAGAACGCGAGTGTCTGCACCGCCTCGACCTGCGCCCGCCCCGCGGCGGCGAGGTTGTCCGCCGCACCGCCGGCGCCCTCGAACGGCTTCTGCACGTCGTCGCCGACCAACGGCACGCCGCTGATCGACTCGCCCGCGTCGCGCAGCCTGCCGGCGAGGCCGGTGGCCGACTCGTCGATCTGCCGGCCGGGCTTCGCGAGGCCGAGGGTCGCGTCGTGCACCGAGTCGGCGATCGACACCCAGAGCCAGATCCAGAGCACGAGGAGCAGGTCGCCCGCGACCTGGCGGGCGCGTCGTACGGGGAGGTCCGAGTAGGTCTTCATCGGGCCACCCTGCCGGGTCGGCGTCGTGGACATCACACCCGGGAAGGCGCGTCCGGTGCGAAGGGAGGGGTGAACGCCCGTACACTCGACACATCGGCCCCTCAGTTCTGCCTCGGGCCGGATCTGCGTCACACGACCCACGCGCCGCGATGGTCTTACTCGCGCCGGGCAGGACGCCCTTCAAGCTTTCGGAGTCACCTCATGTCCACGTCCCTCTCGTCACCTGTCACCCCTTCCTTCCAGGCGCTCGGCGTCCCGGACCCTTTGGTCCGCGTGCTCGCCGAGCACGGCATCACCGAGCCGTTCCCGATCCAGTCCGCCACGCTTCCCGACTCGCTCGCCGGGCGCGACGTGCTCGGCCGCGGCCGCACCGGCTCCGGCAAGACCTACGCGTTCCTGCTGCCGCTGCTGGCACGGCTGTCCGCGCAGCGTCCCGGCAAGCGCCGTCCCGGCCAGCCCCGCGCGCTGATCCTGGCGCCCACGCGTGAGCTGGTCACCCAGATCGAGGCGGCCGCCGCCCCGCTGGCCAGGTCCCTCGGCCTGCGCACCATCACCATCTTCGGCGGCGTGAAGCCCGGCGGCCAGATCAGCAGCCTGCGCAACGGCGTCGACATCGTGATCGCGTGCCCCGGCCGGCTCGAGGACCACGTCCGCAGCGGTCACGCCGACCTCGGCGCCGTGGAGGTCACCGTGCTCGACGAGGCCGACCACATGGCCGACCTCGGCTTCCTGCCCGGCGTGAAGCGCCTGCTCGACACGACGCCGCGGCGCAGCCAGCGGATGCTGTTCTCCGCCACGCTCGACCGCGGTGTCGACGTCCTGGTGAAGCGCTACCTGACCGACCCCGTGACGCACAGCGTCGACTCGGCGCAGTCGCCGGTCGGCGCCATGACCCACCACGTGCTGCACGTCGGCAAGGACGCGCGGATCCCGGTGCTGGTCGACCTGACCGCCGCACCCGGTCGCACGATCGTGTTCACGCGCACCAAGCACGGCGCGAAGAACGTGGCCCGCCAGCTCAACCAGAAGGGCGTGCCGGCGATCGAGCTCCACGGCAACCTGTCGCAGAACGCGCGCACCCGGAACCTCGCCGCGTTCTCCACCGGCACCGCGACCACGCTGGTCGCCACCGACATCGCGGCGCGTGGCATCCACGTCGACGACGTCGGCCTCGTCGTGCACGCCGACCCGCCGGTCGAGCACAAGGCGTACCTGCACCGCTCCGGCCGTACGGCGCGCGCCGGCAACGAGGGCACCGTCGTGACCCTGATGCTGGACAGCCAGGTCTCCGACGTACGCGACCTGGCCCGCAAGGCCGGGATCAAGCCCACGATCACCCGCCTCGGCACCGGCCACCCGCTGCTCGAGCAGATCGCCCCCGGCGAGCGCACGTTCGTCGCCGCCTCGGCGATGCCCGAGCGCGCCGCCAACGACGAGGCCGGCCGCGGTGGCCGCAACGGCGGCGTCGCAACGGCGGCGGCGGCCGCAACGGTGGCGGTCGCGGCCGTGGTCGTGGCCGGGGCAACTCCTCGGCCGCGTCGAAGCCCGCCGGCGGCAACCGCAACCGCGGTGGCCGTGGCCGCTCCGGCGCCGCGACCTCGCAGGCATCCGCTGGCCGTCCGCACAGCGCCGCGTCGTTCTCCACCAACCGGCGGAGCCGCTGACAGCCGGATAGTCCCGGCCATTCGGCACCTCCCGGCAGCGGGAAGTCAGGTGCTTTCTGGCCGGGACTATCCGTGCGCGGCGCTACTTGAGCTCGGTGGACGACAGGCCCAGGATCCGGCGGGCGATGATCAGCTGCTGGATCTGCTGGGTGCCCTCGAAGATGTCGAGGATCTTGGAGTCGCGGGCCCACTTCTCCAGCAGGTCGTGCTCGGAGTAGCCGACGCTGCCGCACAGCTCGACGCAGCCGAGGGTGACGTCGGAGCCGACGCGGCCGGCCTTCGCCTTCGCCATCGAGGCCTGGATCGAGTTCGGCTGCCGGTTGTCGGCCATCCAGGCCGACTCCAGGGTGAGCAGGTAGGCGCCCTCCCAGTCGGACTCCAGCTGCAGGAAGCGGGCGGCCGCGGCGCTCTGGCCGTACGTCGGAGCGTCGTAGTCGATCTCGACACCCGCCTGCTCGAGCAGCTCGCGGGTCAGGTCGAGCGACGCGCGCGCGCAGCCGACCGCCATCGCCGCCACCAGCGGGCGGGTGTTGTCGAACGTCGCCATCGCGCCGGCGAAGCCCTGCCCAGAGCCCGGCGCCGTGTCGACGTCCGGCGAGCCGAGCAGGTTCTCGGCCGGCACCCGGCAGTCCTCGAAGCGGATCGCCGCGGTGTCGGAGGAGCGGATGCCGAGCTTGTGCTCGAGCCGCTCCACGGTCAGGCCCGGCGTGTCCTTCGGGACCACGAACGACTTGATCGCGGCACGCCCCAGAGACCTGTCCAGCGTCGCCCACACCACGACCGCGTCGCAGCGGTCGCCCGCGGTGACGTAGATCTTCTCGCCGTTGATGACGTACTCGTCGCCGTCCTTGACCGCGGTGGTGCGGATGCTGGCGGAGTCGGAGCCGACCTCCGGCTCGGTGATCGCCATCCCGGCCCACACGCCCCTGAAGCGCTCGGCCTGCTCGTCGTTGGCGACCGACGCGATCGCGGAGTTGCCCAGCCCCTGGCGCGGCATCGACAGCAGCAGCCCGACGTCGCCCCAGCACATCTCCATGATCGAGAGCACGGACGCGAGGTTGGTGCCGTTCCGGGTGCCGCCCGTCCCGGGCGACTCCTCGTCCCTGGCGGCCCGGACGCCGGACGCGCCCGCGCCCTGGCTCTGGCCGGACTCGTTGAGGCCGTCGATCATCGCGGCCAGCATGTCGAGCTCCTTGGGGTACGCGTGCTCCTGCTCGTCGTACTTCCGGGAGATCGGCCGCAGCATGTTCATCGCGACCTGGTGGGCGTTGCCGATCAGCGGCCCGAACTTCTTCGGTGCCTCGAGGTTGATCACTAGACCATCACCCCGCCTTCCATGAGTCCGGTTGCTCTCAGGTCGCGGTACCACCGCTCGACCGGGTGCTCCTTGACGAAGCCGTGGCCGCCGAGCAGCTGCACGCCGTCGAGGCCGATCTGCATGCCCTTCTCGGCACAGATCCGCCGCGCCAACGCCACCTCACGTGCGGCGTCCTTGCCCTGCGCGAGCCGACTGGCGGCGCGGTAGGTGACCAGCCGCATCGCCTGCAGCTCGATCGCGATGTTGGCGACCATGAACGCCACCGACTGGCGGTGCGCGATCGGCTCGCCGAACGCCGTGCGCTCCTTGACGTACGGCGTCACGTAGTCGAGCACGGCCTGCCCGGTGCCCACGGCGAGCGCGCACCAGGCCAAGCGGGACGCGCGCACGGCCTCGAGGTACGTCGATCCGTCGGCCTCGCCGAGCAGCGCGATCGAGCCCACCTCGACGTCGTTGAGGACCAGCCGGGACAGCGTCGCGGCGCGCACCCCCATCGAGGGCTCCGCCTCGATCGCGATGCCCTCGGTCCGCGACTCGACCAGGAACAGCGCCGGGCTGCCCTCCAGGTCGGCGCCGACGACGAACAGCTCGGCGTCGCGGGCCGCGCGGCACCATCGACTTCACACCCGAGAGCACGTAGCCGTCACCCGTGCGAACGGCAGTCGTCGCGCGGCCTGCGGGGGTCGAACAACGGGGTCGGCTCGGTCAGTGCGAGCGCCGCGGCCGGAACCTGGTCGCCGGTGCTCCCGGTGAAGTGCGGCAGGTAGGTCGCCTGCTGCTCGCCGCTGCCCCAGCGGCCGATCGCAGTGGCGACGGCGCCCGGCGCGAGAGCGGCCACGGCCAGCCCCAGGTCGCCGTGGGCACAGCGCCTCGTGCACCAGCGTGCCGGTCATCTCGGACCGCTCCTCGGAGACGCCCCCGAGCTCCTCCGGCACGCCCAGGATCGGCAGTCCGATCTCGAGGCCGGCCTCGAGCAGGTCGTCGGGCGCCAGGCAGGCCTCGTTGGCGTCGGCGGCGGCCGGGCGCACCACCTCGGCTGCGAACTCGGACACCACGTCCACCAGCATCTGCTGGTCCTCGGACGGGGTCAGGTCGAAGACGCCGGCCGGGTCGGCGTGCGGCACGCGGGTGCCGGCACCCTTCTCGCCGCTTCGGGTGAAGGCACGGCTGGTGGCGCCGACCGTGCGGAAGCCGGCGCTGGTGACCCTGAAGACGGTCTGCTCCGTGCTCCTTCGGATGCCGAGCCGGTCGACGACCTCGGCCTGCGCCAGCTTGTTGAGGGCAGCGACCATGAGCCCGATCGGGTCCCGTCGCTCGCTGCTGGCCAGGCCGTTCCTGCCGCCGGGCGCGAACGCGCTCCTCGCTGCGTCGATGAAGGACATGCCTGCAAATGTAACTCTGAGTTACACACCGCGCCACACCAGGCGGGCGTGTCGCGGGTCACGGGGTGCCACCACCTAGGATCACGCCATGCGCGACGCTCCCCAGGTCTCCCCGGCGTCCGTCGTGCTCCCCGACGGCGGCACGGTCCGCCCGATGACGCGGTGGGGCACGCCGGTGATGCACACCCCGCAGCAACCCGTCACGTCGTACGACGAGGAGCTGCGCGCGCTCGCCGCGGACATGACCGCCACCATGTACGCCGCCGAGGGCGTCGGCCTCGCCGCGTGCCAGATCGGCGTCGACCGGGCGATCTTCGTGTTCGACTGCCCGGATGACGACGGCGTGGTCACCCGGGGCGTCGTCTGCAACCCGGAGGTCGAGCTCCCCGAGGGCCGCGGCCGCCAGCTCGACGACGGCGAGGAGGGCTGCCTGTCGTTCCCCGGCGCCTTCATCGAGTGCGCCCGTCCCGACTTCGCGCGGGTGCGCGGCACCGGCCTCGACGGCGAGCCGGTGACCTACCAGGGCGGCGGTCTGCTGGCCCGTTGCCTCCAGCACGAGACCGACCACACCCGGGGCACGGTCTTCGGCGACCGGATCAGCTCGCGGTCGATGAAGAAGCTCCGCAAGCGCATGGAGGCGGCCGCCGCGGACTACCCCCCGGACTGGCCGGCGTGAGCGGCGCGGCCGGCCTGCTCGCGGCGTACGACGCGGAGGTGCGCTCGACGTTCGCCCGCCGGCTGCCCTCGGGCTGGGCGCCCAGCCAGGACGGGCCACTGACGCGCTGCCTGACCGCCCAGGGCGGGTTCGCCATGGCGGCCACGTCCCTGTCCGAGCTCACCGACGCTGAGCTGGCGGCACTCGCCGACCGCACGGTCGCCTTCTACGCCGAGCGGAACCGCCGGTTCGAGTGGAAGACCTACGACCACGACCGGTCCGATCTCGGCGCAGTGCTCCGCGAGCGGGGGCTCGTCCCCGACGACCACGAGGCGCTGGTGATCGGCGCCGCCAGGGACCTCGCCACCGATGCTCCCGTGCCCGACGGGCTCGGACTGCGCACGGTGCGCTCCCGCGCCGACCTCGACCGCGTGGCCGCGATGGAGTCCGAGGTCTGGGGTGAGGACTGGGGCTGGCTCGCGGACGACCTCGTCGAACGTATCGCCGACCCGCACGCTCCGGCCACGGTGTACGTGGTCGAGGACGGCGACCGCGTGGTCAGCGCGGCCTGGCTGGCGCCGACCGTGGGCACCCGGTTCGCCGGTCTCTGGGGCGGGAGCACCCTGGCCCGCTACCGGGGTCGCGGCATCTATCGGGCGCTGGTCGCCCGGCGTGCCAGCGACGCGGTGGCTGCCGGTTACTCGCTGCTCCAGGTCGACGCCTCCGACGACAGCCGACCGATCCTGGAGCGGCTGGGTCTGCACGTCGTCGGCGGCACGACCCCGTACGTCTGGACGCCGCCGGGCGCGGCGCGCATGGAGTAGTCCACCTCGCGCCGGACGGTTGACGGACCCTCTCCGCCGAGTAGCGTCGAACGCCGTGAAGCAGACGCGAGTGGCGTCTACCGGAGGGAGGTCGGCAAATGTTCGTGCAGGTGATCCAGGGCAGGGTGTCCGACAAGGACAAGGTGCGCGAGGTCCTCGAGAGATGGACAACCGAGCTCGGGCCCACCGCGAAGGGCTGGCTGGGCTCCACGGAGGTGTCACCGACGACGGCAGGCTCATCGCGCTGGTCCGGTTCGAGTCCGCGGAGGCCGCCCGGGCCAACAGCGAGCGGCCGGAGCAGGGCGCCTGGTGGAATGACATGGCGGAGCTGTTCACTGATGCACCGCAGTTCCACGACTCCGAGAACGTGGAGGTGGACACCCCGGGTGACCCCGCCACCGCGGGCTTCGTGCAGGTGATGCAGGGCCGCACCAAGGATCCCGCTCGCACGAAGGAGCTGATGGACGCCGACGACACCGACTGGGCGTCGTACCGGCCGGACATCCTGGGCACGGTCAGCGTCGCCCACGACGACGATGCCTGGACGATGGCGATGTACTTCACCTCCGAGGAGGCGGCACGCGAGGGTGAGGCCAAGGAGCCGCCGCCGGAGTTGCAGGCGATGATGGAAGAGATGAACGCGCTCGCGATCGGGGAGCCGGACTTCTTCGACCTGCGTGACCCGTGGTTCCAGGCTCCCGGATAGCTAGCGCCGCTGAGCCACGTAGCACGCCACGGCGCAGGCGGCGGCGACGTTGAGCGAGTCGATGCCCGCCGACATCGGGATCACGGCGCGACGAGACGCCGACGAGGTCCAGCGCGGCGACAGCCCGTGGCCCTCCGTGCCGAGCACGAGGGCCAGCCGGTCGACCTCGGACACCGCCTCCTCGACGGGGACGGCGTCGTCGGCCAGGGTGAGCGCGACGGTCGTGAACCCACGGGCTTCCAGTGCCGGCAGGGCGTCGTACCAGTCCTCGAGGCGGGTCCACGGCATGGTGAAGACGGCGCCCATGCCGACCTTCACCGACCGCCGGTACAGCGGGTCGGCGCAGCGCGGCGAGAGCAGCACGGCGTCGATGCCGAGCGCGGCGCCGCTGCGCATGATCGCCCCGACGTTGGTGTGGTCGACCACGTCCTCGAGCACCAGCACGGTCCGTGCCTGGTCCAGCACCTCGTCCAGGGCGGGCAGCGGCCTTCGTTCCAGGGATGCCAGCGCACCACGGTGCACGTGGAAGCCGGTCACCTCCTCGGCGAGTGCCTCGGACACCACGAAGCACGGGGCGTCGGTGCCTGCGAGCACGTCGGCCAGCCCGTCCAGCCATCGTGGTGCCATCACGAACGACCGGGGCGCGTAGCCGGCCTCGACGGCCCGACGTACCACCTTCTCGCCCTCGGCCAGGAACAGGCCGTGCTCCGCCTCGAGGTGCGTCCGGAGCTGGACGTCGCGGAGGTCCCGGTAGTCGGCCAGCCGCGGGTCGGCGGGGTCGGTGACCTCGATCAGTGTCGCCACCGGGTCACCGGGCGAAGGCGGCCTTGACGGACACCCACTGCTGTCTGCCCAGCTGCTCGAGCCCGGCGCGGACCTCCTCGGGCAGCGCGACGTACGACGTCCCGGGCGGTGCCGTGACCAGCCCGACCAGGTCGAGGACGTGCACCACCTGCTGGGGCTGGCCGGGCGGCGGCTGGTCCATGGCGAGGGCGCGGACCCGGACGGGCACCGCGGTCATGCCGTGGTTGACCAGCGCCAGCTGCTCGAGCCCCGAGTCGCCCGCGCGCGCCTCGTTGCCGAGCCCGTCGCACGGCACCACCTCGACCACGCCGCGCACCTCGGGGAACGCGACCTCCTCGACGGCGTCCACCTGCACCTGGACCGAGCGCACGAGCTCCGCACCGGGACCGGAGAACGACAGGAAGTCGACGTTCTCGCCCGGCACCAGCACCTGCCCGCCCTCGAGGCTGTCGTTGACGCTGCGGACGGTGACCTCGGGCAGCGGCTGTCCGAGGCTGTCGCACATCGCGACCCGCGCGGCCAGCACCACCGGGGCGGTCGTCCGGTTGTGGATCGAGAGGCACTGGTCGATGAGGCCGGACGGGGCGAGGGCCCGGTACTCGAAGCGGAGCGTCGGCTTCCGGCCGCTCCCGAAGAGGGGCGTCATCGGCAGATCATGGCCGTCACGGGCTGTGCGGGAACGCGGTGCGCACGGCGGCCATGTCGTCGGCCCCGTGCCCGTCGGCAGACGCGGCCTCGAACAGCCCGCGCACGCTCCGCAGCAGGTCGGACGGGAAGTCGGCCCCCTCGGCGGCGTCGATCATCAGGCCGAGGTCCTTGACCACGCCGTCGACCGCGAAGGAGGTGGTCCAGCTGCCCTCGATCATCGCCGCACCCTTGAGCTGCAGGTAGGGACTGTCCGCGGGGCCCCCCTTGATCGCCTCGAGCACGAGACCGGGGTCGAGGCCGAGTGCCTGGCCCAGCGCGAGGGACTGCGCTGCACCGGCGGTGATCAGCCCGACCCAGGAGTTCGTGGCCAGCTTCAG
>CAVWFF010000057.1:0-39744 GCA_963754145.1 uncultured Actinomycetota bacterium | reverse complement strand
GGTGACGAAGCGGCGGTAGGACATGGTCACCAGCGCGCAGGGCGTGCCGGCCTCGCGGAGCGAGCGAGGAGCTCGACCGCCCCGTCCCGCCACGGGATCTGCTCCCCCATCCGGACCACCACCCGGTCGAGCAGCTCCTCGACGATCTCGGCCGGCTCGAGGTCGATCCCGCTGTGCTCGCGCAGGTAGCGACCGGAGTCGATCAGGTCGCTGCCGACCAGGTTCATCGCGTGCTCGTCGCTCCAGGTGCCCCCGTGCTCCTCGATCAGGGCGTACTCCGCCGCGATCCAGTACGGCTCGGTGTCGACCAGGGTGCCGTCCATGTCCCACAGGACGGCCGCCGGCCACCGCGCATCTGCCTCTTCGTGCTGAGCAGCAGGTTCTCTCGATGCGGTCAACGCTTGGTGGACGCTCGCCGCAGCTCGTAGCCCGTGGCCTTGGCCAGCGTCTTGTTGACCCGCTCGCGCCACCCACCGGCCGGCTGCGCGGGGGGCGGTGTCGGGGTCCGTTTGCGCCCGCGCGCCCGGGGTGGGCCCGCGGCGACCGGGAGAGGAGCGACCGGCTCCCATCCGGCTGCGACAGCCGCTTCGCGGGAGCGGCATCGCAGGGTCACGCGCCTGCCCTTCGCGTAGCCTTCGAGACCAGGCATGGGCGGTCGGCCGGCCAGCCTGCTCTTCCAGTCGTACATGGATTCGATCTCGAAACCGTAGGCGCGCAGCAGCATCTGCAGCGCGGGCACCGAGGGCCACGCCACCAACACCCGACCCACCGAGTAGGCATCCTGGGCGGCACTGCGGATGTCCTCGACGTCTCGTTCGCGAATGCACCTTGAGGGTCGGCTGCGTCCCAGGCATGACCATCGTGTCGACGATCAGGTGCCTTGGGGCCAGGTTGTGGAGGCGGTACATCAGTTCCGTGTGCCGGTAGGTGTGGTACAGGTACCCGAGGCACAGCACCACGTCGACGTCGAACTTCTCCCGGGCCAGCACCTCGAAGACATCGCCGCAGACGAAGCGGTAGGTCTCCGGGTCCTGGCCATAGAAGGCAAATGTCTCCTGAGCCTTGTCGATGAGGCTCTGCCTGACCTCCACCCCGGTCACGTGCGCCGCCCCGGCCTTCAGCGCTGCGAACGAGAATCGCCCGTCGTGGCTGGCCAGATCGAGCACCCGCGCCCCGTCGAAGATGTCCCGGTTGCTGGCGAACAGCGCCTCGTAGCGCTCGTTCATCCGGTTCCGACTGCTGGATGGCGCTGCGGCCTCGACGGCGTCGCGTCGGTCTTGCGGGTGCGGTTCTCGCTGTGAGCTCGCTGACTTCGATGAACCGTGGGTAGTCCTCGGCGAACACGTGTCCCCTTCCTGGCTTTCGGACGATCTCCGTTCCCGCCATGCAACCGGATAACACTCCCCACCACAAGCGACGCGGCGGCGGCGCAGCTCAGTCGTCCGGCTGGTAACCGAGGTTGGCGGACAGCCACCTCTCCGCCTCGGCCATCGACCAGCCCTTGCGCTTCGCGTAGTCCTCGACCTGGTCGTGCCCGAGCCGGCCGACGACGAAGTACTGCGACTGCGGGTGGGAGAAGTACCAGCCGCTCACCGAGGCGCCCGGCCACATCGCCATCGAGTCCGTGAGCTCGATCCCGGCGTTCTCGTCCACGTCGAGGAGCTCCCACAAGGTGGCCTTCTCGGTGTGCTCGGGACAGGCCGGGTAGCCGGGAGCCGGGCGGATGCCGGTGTACTTCTCGGCGATGAGCTCCTCGTTGGCCAGGTGCTCGTCGGGCACGAATCCCCAGTGCTCCTGGCGCACCCGCTGGTGCAGCCGCTCGGCGAACGCCTCGGCGAGCCGGTCGGCGATCGACTCGAGCAGGATCGCCGAGTAGTCGTCGAGCTCGTCCTTGAACTCCTTGACCTTGTCCTGGCTGCCGAGCCCGGCCGTCACCGCGAAGCCGCCGACGTGGTCGGCGAGACCGGTGTCCTTGGGGGCGACGAAGTCACCGAGCGACCGGTTGGGCACGCCCTCGCGGTGCTGGCCCTGCTGGCGGAGGTTGTGGATCACGCAGCGCACGGTCTCGCGGGAGTCGTCGGTGTAGACCTCGATGTCGTCGCCGACCGCGTTGGCCGGGAACAGGCCGATCACGCCGTTCGCGGTCAGCCACTTCTCCGCGATCGCCTTGTCCAGCATCTCCTGCGCGTCGTCGTACAGCTTGCGGGCGGTCTCGCCGGACGCCGGGTTGTTGAGGATGTCGGGGAACTTGCCCTTCATCTCCCAGGCGTTGAAGAACGGCTGCCAGTCGATGTACTCACGGAGCTCGGACAGGTCGTAGTCGTCGAAGACCGTGATGCCGGGCGTCGTCGGGACCGGCGGCTGGTAGCCCTCCCACTCGATCGGCGTGCGGTTCTCCCGCGCCTTCTCGATCTTGGTGATCGGGCGCTCGTTCTTCGCGGCGTGCCGCTCGCGCAGCGACTCGTAGTCGGCCTCGACCTCGTCGAGCAGCTTCTGCTTGCGGTCGGACAGGAGGGCCGCGGCCACCGGCACCGAGCGCGAGGCGTCCTTCACCCAGAGCACGGGGCCCTTGTAGCGCGGGGTCACCTTGACCGCCGTGTGCGCGCGGGACGTCGTCGCGCCGCCGATCAGCAGCGGGATCGAGAAGCCCTGGCGCTCCATCTCGGTGGCGAAGTTGACCATCTCGTCGAGCGACGGCGTGATCAGGCCGGACAGCCCGATCAGGTCGGCGTCGACCTCCTTGGCCTTGTCCAGGATCTTCTGCGCCGGCACCATCACGCCGAGGTCGATGACGTCGTAGTTGTTGCACTGCAGCACGACGCCGACGATGTTCTTGCCGATGTCGTGCACGTCGCCCTTCACCGTCGCCATCACGATGGTGCCCTTCTTCTGCTCCACGTCACCGGGCTTCTTCTCGGCCTCGATGAACGGGATCAGGTAGGCGACCGCCTTCTTCATCACGCGGGCGGACTTCACGACCTGGGGCAGGAACATCTTGCCGGAGCCGAACAGGTCGCCGACGACGTTCATGCCGTCCATCAGCGGGCCCTCGATCACCTCGATCGGCCGGCCGCCGCGGTCGGAGATCATCTGCCGCAGCTCCTCGGTGTCCTCCTCGACGTGGGCGTCGAGGCCCTTCACCAGGGCGTGCGTGATCCGCTCGCCGACCGGCAGCGAGCGCCACTCGAGCTCGGCCTTCTCGGTGCGCTCGTCGCTCGCGTTGTACTTCTCGGCGATCTCCAGCAGCCGCTCGGCGGCGTCGTCGCGCCGGTTGAGCACGACGTCCTCGATCCGCTCGCGGAGCTCGGGCTCGATCTCGTCGTACACGACGAGGGCGCCGGCGTTGACGATGCCCATGTCGAGCCCGGCCTCGATCGCGTGGAACAGGAAGACCGCGTGGATCGCCTCGCGCACCGGGTTGTTGCCGCGGAACGAGAACGAGACGTTGGAGATGCCGCCGGAGACCAGCGCGCCCGGCAGGTTCTCCTTGATCCAGCGGGTGGCCTCGATGAAGTCGACGCCGTAGTTGGCGTGCTCCTCGATGCCGGTCGCCAGCGCGAAGCAGTTGGGGTCGAAGATGATGTCCTCGGCCGGGAACCCGACCTGGTCGACCAGGATCCGGTAGGCGCGCTCGCAGATCTGCTTGCGGCGCTCGAGGTTGTCGGCCTGGCCGTCCTCGTCGAACGCCATCACGACCACGGCGGCGCCGTACTTGCGGCAGAGCCGGGCGTGCTCGATGAACGGCTCCTCGCCCTCCTTCATGGAGATCGAGTTCACGATCGGCTTGCCCTGCACGACCTTGAGGCCGGCCTCGATCACCTCGAACTTCGAGGAGTCGATCATCAGCGGCACCCGGCTGATGTCGGGCTCGGAGGCGATCAGCTTGAGGAAGCGGTCCATCGCCTCCACGCCGTCGATCATGCCCTCGTCCATGTTGACGTCGATCACCTGCGCGCCGCTCTCCACCTGCTGGGTGGCGACGGTCAGCGCGGTGTCGTAGTCGGCGGCCTTGATCAGGTTGCGGAAGCGGGCGGACCCGGTGATGTTGGTGCGCTCGCCGACGTTGACGAACAGGGAGTCGTCGGTGATGTTCTGCGGCTCGAGGCCGGAGAGCCGCAGCGCCGGCGCGACCTGCGCCGGCTCGCGCGGCGTGACGCCCTTGGCGACCTGGGCGATCGCGGAGATGTGCTCCGGGGTGGTGCCGCAGCAGCCGCCGATCAGGTTGACCAGCGACGCCGACGCGAACTCGCCGATCACCTCGGCCATCTGGTCCGGCGTCTCGTCGTACTCACCGAACGCGTTGGGCAGGCCGGCGTTGGGGTAGCAGGAGACGAAGCAGCCGGCGACGCGGGAGAGCTCGGAGAGGTAGGGCCGGATCTCCTTGGCGCCGAGCGCGCAGTTGAGGCCGACCGCGAGCGGCCGCGCGTGCCGGACCGAGTTCCAGAACGCCTCGGTGACCTGGCCGGACAGGGTGCGTCCCGAGGCGTCGGTGATGGTGCCGGAGATGATCACGGGCCAGCGCCGGTCGCGCTCCTCGAAGAGCGTCTCGAGCGCGAAGATCGCGGCCTTCGCGTTGAGGGTGTCGAAGATCGTCTCGACCAGGAGCAGGTCCGCTCCCCCGTCGACCAGTCCCGCCGCCTGCTCCTTGTAGGCCTCGACCAGCGCGTCGTAGGTGATGTTGCGGAAGCCGGGGTCGTTGACGTCGGGCGAGATCGACGCGGTGCGGTTGGTCGGCCCGAGACCGCCGGCGACGTACCGCTTGCGGTCGGGCGTGCGCTCGGAGTACTCGTCGGTGGCCTCGCGCGCGAGCTCGGCCGAGCGCTTGTTCATCTCGTAGGCCAGGTCCTCCATGCCGTAGTCGGCCTGGGAGATGCGCTGGGCGCTGAACGTGTTGGTGGCGACGATGTCGGCGCCGGCCTCGAGGTAGGCGCGGTGGATGTCGCGGATCACGTCGGGCTGGCTCAGGCTGAGCAGGTCGCTGTTGCCGCGGACGTCGCTGTCCCAGTCGGCGAACCGCTCACCGCGGAACCCGGCCTCGTCGAACGTGTGGGCCTGGATCATGGTGCCCATCGCGCCGTCGATGACCAGGATCCGCTCCTGCAGCGTGGCGGTGAGCTCGTCGGTCAGGTCGGGACGTTGCGTGGACGCGTCGGTCACCTGGTTCCTCTCGGGCGGGGACGGCGGTGGGCACATGGGTCAAGGGTACGGAAGTCGCCGGCTCGGCCGGCACGAATCATCCGAGCCCAGCGACCACGGTGACCTGGAACACCTCGTCGAAGCCGGAGGGTCACCGCCGCGTCGCCGGGCCGGCCCCGGCGACTTGAAGCGGGTGCCCAGCGCGTCGAAGGCACGCAGGTCCGCGGCCGACGTCGCGTCGAGCCGGGCCAGTCGACGGTCAGGAGGGCCCCGCCGGGCACCGGGTCGGGCTGCGGGTTCACCGCGCCGGCGGCACCGTCTCCTCCCGGTGCGGCCGACTGCACATGGGCGAAGCCGTTGGTGACCGCCACTGTGAGCCGGGTGCCGGTCCCACTGCCGGACGTAGCCGGCGGCTCGCCCGGGCGGGCAGCCCGGTGACCCGCACCGGCTGAGGGT
The DNA here is from genome assembly GCA_963754145.1 of uncultured Actinomycetota bacterium. GTDB lineage: Bacteria > Actinomycetota > Actinomycetes > Propionibacteriales > Nocardioidaceae > Marmoricola. The sequence continues at coordinate 34,152 of CAVWFF010000057.1, read as the reverse complement.
CGGTGGCGATCTGCCGCTCCAGGGCGACGACCGACGCGTCGTACTCCGGCTGGGTGGCCCAGGCGAGGCCGGAGAGGCCGTCCCCCGGCGCCCGACCTCCCGCGCCCGGAAGGCGTCGACGGCTGCCCTCTGCCCGGCGTCAGGCCAGCCTCGTCGGGAACCCACAACGCGCGCACCGCGCTGGGGATCCCGGCCGACAGCGCGTCGTCGTCGACACGCCCGGGCTGAGCCCGGACCTGGTCGAGGCGTCGAAGCCACCCAGGGCGGGCAGCACCTGCTGCTTCCAGTCTGCACGTCGCCCGACGGGAACAGCGCATGCGCTCCCGCTCGCTGAAGACGACCGCGGCCTGCCCGATCGGCGCGGTGGCGCGAGAGCGGGTGGAGCCGGTCGCCCGGGCGAACACCGACGCGTAGTCCGCACGGCTGGGGAACCCGGCGGCCGGACGCCCGCGGCCGTTCTCGTCCAGGTTGTACGCGCGACCACACCGACGGGGCCGCACCGACGCGACCGGCCTGCCCGACGGTCGGGAGGGGCCCTTCCAGACGGGCGACGCCGTCGCCGGGCCGGATGGGCGTCGCGCAGCGCGCAGGCCGAAGCCGATCTGACCTGGTCGTCCGGCGCGGCGCGGGGGTTGTTAACCAGCACGCTGTTGCTCTGGCCGCGCGCGATCGCGACGGCGAACTCCGACTTGGTGTCGCCGCCGACGCCCAGCCGGCTGTCCATCTCCAGCCGGGTCAGCGCCGGACCGAGGTCACGCTGGTGAGCACCCGGAACGAGGGGTACTCCCGCTGCACCGCACGGCGCCAGCCGTCGAGGGTCTCGTCGAGGCGACGGGCGCTGAACTCGAGGAACTGTTGGTAGGCCGGGGTCCGGCCGGGGGCGGGCACCGACCCGTGCGTGGCCTGGTACTCGGCGGCGAGCGCGGAGCCGTAGCACCCGCCGGCCGGGGTGTGCCGGAAGTCCAGGTAGGCCCCCGACGCACCCGCGTCCGCGAGCTCGAGCAGCCGTTGCCGCACCACCGCGCCGTACGGTCCGGTGATGTCGAGGAAGATGCCCTTCGTCTCGTGCGTGGCGGGAGCGCCGGTGGCGTCGCGACAGACCCAGTCCGGATGCGCCGCGGCCACGGACGCCTCGCTCATGTCGTTGTAGTAGGCCAGCATCGGCTCGTCGTGGGCCCATGCCTCGGTGACCGACTCCTGGAGCAGGCTGCGCCCGGCCGCGAGCGCGATCCCGTGCTCCGTCCTCGGGCCCAGGAACTGCTGGTGCCCGGTGGCATCGAGCGGCACCTCGCTGGGCCACCAGGGGTCCTCGTCGTAGTGCCGGCCGCTGCGCGTGAACACGTGGGCGCCGACGTCCGCGATGTCCGCCGCCGCACGCTCGTAGCCGTCGACGCCGTAGAAGCCGGCGCGCGTGGGGTGCCAGGGGTACCAGCGCGTGTGTCCGTGCACCCGGTGCCCCAGGAACCAGTCGTCGGCGCTCGCCGGCCCGGGCAGCGGCAGGGTGCGCACCCGGTGGTTCCCTTCTGCCGCACGGACCTGCACCTGCTGGAGGCCCACCGCGGTGTTGCGCTCCGCGACCGCGAGCCCGATCGCGCCCTGCGCCCTGACGAGGGCGAGCCCGGTGCCGGCGCGCCCGGCGCCGAAGGAGGTGACGAACGGGTGCGTGCCCGAGGCGTCGACACCGGCGAAGCGGTGGCCCCGGTGGTCGAGTCGACGTCGAGCACGCCGACCCTCAGGACGTTGGCATCGACCCACGCTGCCACGCGGCGTGCGGTGCCGGCGACAGGAAATGACCGCCGGGACACCAGCACCCCGTCGGGCCGGCGTACCTCGACGGACGCGCTCGTGGCCGTGCCGGCGCGGAGCAGCACGTAGCGCCGCTCCCCCGCCACCGGGTCGCCGAGGACCGACGCATCGGAGACGGCCCCGGCGCCGACCGGGAAGCTGGCCAGCCGGGCCAGCGTGTCCGCGTCGAAGCGATGCACGCGTGAGGTGTCGGACGAGTGCCGACGCGCCACCACCGTGAGCTCGGAGCTGGCCGCCCCCGTGGCCGGGGACCAGACGACCCGTGCGGCGTCGACGCCGACGGCGACCGTGGTCACGCTGCTGGTCCCGTTGGCCGAGGCAGGACGCGGAGCCGGGCGGTGTCGGCGGACGGAGTGCGTCCCAGCACCGCGAGATCGGCGCTGCCGTCGGCGGCCTGCCAGGCCACGAGGTCGAGCGGGATCTCGCTGCGGCCGAGCACCCAGGTCCTGGCGACGCCGCCCGAGCGGTCCCACAAGGAGATCCGGTCAGCTGCCGGTGCGCTCGTCGACGCCAAGCGCTCCGAACGACGGCGCCGGACCATCGGTCGCTGCGTGCCGCCAGAGCCAGCCAGTGGTAGCGGTCGCTCAGGGTGATGTCGCGCTCGGGGACCGCGTCGTCGGCGCCCTGCACCCGGATGCGCGGCGTCGGCGACTCCTGCAAGGTGGCGACCTCGTCGGTGCCGTCCCCGTCGGCGTCCCCCAGCCCGGCCACCAGCAGCGAAGTGTCCGGCGCCAAGGCGAAGCCCGTCGCCGAGGTCGCGCACCTCGGCCCGGACCTCAGCGGCGCGGCCTGCGTGTCGGCCAGGTCCGCCGCGTCGTGGTGCCGCTCAGGTCGGCGTCGCCGGCCACCAGGTCGAACGGCGTGCGGAGGTCGCCCCCGGGATGCCGTTGCCGGACGTTCCCTCACCCGTCCCTCACCGTCGAGCCGGTTGCCGCTCAGTCGGTAGCGGTCAGAGCCGAGCGCGTAGCCGTCGACGGGAGCATCGTGGCCAGGTCCAGTCGCGAGAGCCCATCCGCGGCGGCCCGGAAGGGGCGCGGCCGCGTCCACGACCGCCGCGAGCCGAGGTCCTCCATCGACAGTGACCTCGTCGAACCGCACCGTGACCGGTCGCCCGCGTGGGTCGCCTCCCCCGCCACAGGTCGCTGGCGGCGCCACCGGCGAGCACCACGGAGAGACCCGGGGCCGATCGCGTCGGCAGCGTGGCGGGCGCGACCGCGACCGGTGCCACGGCCAGCACGCCGAGCGCGGCAAGGACTGCGGCTGCTCCCTCGGAGGATGCATCCGGGACCCTCGTTTCGACGTGGTAGCTCTGTCCGCGGGCGAGCGTACATGGACGCTGCCCTCGACGCCCTAGGCTGGAACGGTGATCGAGTTCGAGGAGACCCCGGAGCTGGTCAGCCCGGTGCTGATCGCCGCGTTCGAGGGCTGGAACGACGCGGCCGAGGCCGCCAGCGGTCTGGTCGAGCACCTGGTCGACGTCTGGGACGCCCGGGTGGTGGCGCGCGTCGACCCCGAGGACTTCTACGACTACCAGGTCAACCGGCCGCTGGTCGGCACCGACGCCAGCGGCATGCGCCGGATCACGTGGCCCCGCACCGAGATCCTGCGTCGCCCGGCCGCCGGGCGCGCACCGCGACGTCGTGCTGCTGCGTGGCATGGAGCCGAGCATGCGCTGGCGCCAGTTCACCGCGGAGGTGCTGGCGGCGATGGACACGCTCGGCGTCGAGCTGGTGCTGACCCTCGGGGCGCTGCTGGCCGAGACCCCGCACACGCGGCCGATCCAGGTCAGCGGCACCGCCACCGAGCTCGACCTCGAGGACCGGCTCAAGCTGGAGCAGTCGACGTACGAGGGCCCGACCGGCATCGTCGGTGTCCTGCTCGACGCCTGCGTGAAGGTGGACGTGCCGGCCGTGTCGTTCTGGGCCGCCGTACCCCACTACCTGCCGCAGCCCCCGTGCCCGAAGGCGACGCTCGCGCTGCTCGGCCACGTGGAGGACCTGCTCGAGATCAGCATCCCGATGGGCGACCTCCCCGAGGACGCCCGCGCCTGGGAGCGCGGCGTCGCCGAGCTGGCCGAGGAGGACGAGGACATCGGGGAGTACGTCCGGATGCTCGAGGAGAACCAGGACACCGCCGAGCTCCCCGAGGCCAGCGGTGAGGCGATCGCCAAGGAGTTCGAGCGGTATCTCAAGCGGCGGGACGTGGACGAGGGGTAGGCGCGGGGGCTGGATTACCACGGTCCCGTGGATGTTCCCAGCGATCGTGGGAGTTCCGGTACCACGGGACCTGTGCCGTGTGCTCAGAGCTCCAGCCCCAGCGCGGCGTCCGCCAGCACCCGGATCACGTCGCCGGCGCCGGGCTCGGACGTGTCGGTGACCGTGTGCGCGGCCCAGGTGGTGAGCGCGTCGACGGCGGTCGGGGCGTCGAGGTCCTCGGCCATGGCGGCCAGGACCGCCTCGACGACCGGGCGCGGTGGGGGCGCCGGACGGCTGCTCGACGGCGAGCGCGGAGGTCCTGGAGCACCTGCTGGGCGGTCGTGAGGTCGGCGGCGGTCCACTCCCAGTCGCTGCGGTAGTGGTGGCGCAGCAGGGCCAGCCGGATCGCCATCGGGTCGGTGCCGTGCTCGCGGAGCCGGGAGACCAGCACGAGGTTGCCCTTGGACTTCGACATCTTCTCGCCGTCGAGGCCGACCATGCCGGCGTGCACGTAGGCCCGGGCGAACGGCGTGCCGGGCTCGGCCACCTGCGCCTCGGAGGCGCTCATCTCGTGGTGCGGGAAGACCAGGTCGCTGCCGCCGCCCTGGACGTCGATCGCGGCGCCGAGGTGCTCGCGCGCGATCGCGGTGCACTCGACGTGCCAGCCGGGCCGGCCGCGGCCGAAGGGCGAGTCCCAGGCCGGTTCGCCGGGCCGCTCGGCCTGCCAGAGCAGGCAGTCGAGCGGGTCCTTCTTGCCCGGCCGGTCGGGGTCGCCGCCGCGCTCGGCGAAGACCGTGAGCATCTGCGCCCGGTCCCAGCCGGAGACCTCGCCGAACGCCGGGTCGCGCGGTGACGGAGAAGTACAGGTCGCCGTCGACGTCGTACACGCGCGCCGGCCCGCTGCAGCCGCTCGCACCATCGTGACCACGAGCGGGATCGCCTCGACCGCGCCGACGTAGGCGTCGGGCGCGATCACGCGCAGCGCCTCCATGTCGGTGCGGAACAGCTCGGTCTCGCGCTCGGCGAGCGCGACCCAGTCCTCGCCGGTCGCGTCGGCGCGCTCGAGCAGCGGGTCGTCGACGTCGGTCACGTTCTGCACGTAGCGGACCTCGTGGCCGGCCGAGCGCCAGGCCCGGTTGAGCAGGTCGAAGGCGACGTACGTCGCGGCGTGGCCCATGTGCGTGGCGTCGTACGGCGTGATCCCGCAGACGTACATGCGCGCCGGGCCGTCGGCGGCGTGCGTCGCGACGACCGCGCCCGCGGAGGTGTCGTGGACCCGCACCGGCGGAGCCACGCACGGGCAGCCGGGGCACGTCGGGTGAGGTCCAGGCACGCATGTCCGGCGAGCCTATCGGGTGCCGGCTCGCCTCAGAACGGCGGCCACGGGATGGAGGGCCAGCCGCCGCTCGGGATCGGCAGGATCCCCTCGGCGAGCAGCCGCTGGCACCGCCACGCCGTACGGTCCACCTCGCGCACGGTGAGCAGGGCCTCCAGCGTCGCTCGCGCAGCGCGCCGCCGGCCAGGTCCTGCTCGAGCGCCGCGAGAGCACCGGTCTCCTCGCTCGGAGAGCGGGTCGCCGGCCCAGCCCCACAGCACCGTGCGCAGCTTGTCGTCGGTGTGGAAGCAGACCCCGTGGTCGACGCCGTAGCGGTGGCCGTCCGCCATCGCCAGCACGTGGCCGCCCTTGCGGTCGGTGTTGTTGACGACCATGTCGAAGACCGCCATCCGGCGCAGCGGGCGCGTGTCCTCGTGCACCAGGGCCACCGGCCGTCGCGGTCGTCGACGGCGTCGAGCACGTGCAGGTAGCCGTCGGGCACGGCGTCCTCGGGCACGATGTCGACCGGGTCGGACCCCGCCGTCCGGCTCGCACCAGAGCTGCACCATGCCGCTGCCGGCCGGCCCGTCGCGCAGCACGGTCGGGGGTACGACGTCCCAGCCGAGCGCGTCGGACACCACCCAGGCGGCGTACTCGCGGAAGGCCAGGGTGCCGTCGGTGAAGTCCCACAGCGGCCGCTCCCCGGACACCGGCTTGTAGACGCGCCTGGATCCGGGTGACCCCGTCGCCCACCTCGCAGGCGAAGGTGTGGTTCGACGCGGGCATGATCCGGCCGAGCACGACGACGTCCCCCGTCGTGAGGCCGCCGGCCGCTGGGGGTGTGGTCACGTCCCCGTGCGGCGGAAGCCGTTGGCGCGCGGGCACAGGTGGCCGCCCGGGTCCATCGGCCCGCCGCAGAACGGGCAGGTCTCGCGGCCGGCCGCGACCACCGACTCGGCGCGGGAGCAGAAGGCGCGGGCCTGCGCGGCGGGCATCCGCACCAGGAACATCTCCTCGGGCTCCGGCTCCTCGATCGTCATCGGGCGGCCTCGGGGTCGATCTCGACCGCACCGGGAAGACCTCGATCACGATCCGCTCGTCGTCGGCGTCCCACGAGAGCGTGATCGTGCCGGCGCGGAACTCCTCCTCGATCGGGCTGTCGAGCGGCTCGGCGTCGGCGAGGTCGTGCGGCGTCATCGCGGGCACCGTGGTCTCGGTGCCGCCGGCCTCGATCAGCTTGTCGAGCAGCTCGTCGACCTCGCGGGCCGAGGATCTGCACCTGCTGCTTCTCCAGCGCCACGCTGGTCAGCCGGGCGCCGTCCCGGGCCTGGAGGAAGAAGGTCCGCTGTCCGGGCGCGCCGACGGTGCCCACGACGAAGCGCTCGGGCGGGTCGAACCGGTGCACCACGGGAGGCATGCCGGCCAGCCTAGGTCGTGCCCGTGGAGCCGCCGACCACGGCGTCCGACGACGTACGACGCCGCGCACGGCCGCGCTTGCGCGCCGGCGGCCTGAGGTGGGCGAGGCTCCCGGAGGAGGTGTTCGAGGTGAGCACGAACGGGCGCAGCTCGGTGTAGCGCACCACCGAGAGGCTCGCCGGGTCGACCATGATCCGCTGGAACGAGTCGAGGTGCATGCCGAGCGCGTCGGCCAGGATCGCCTTGATCACGTCGCCGTGCGACACCGCCAGCCAGACCGCGTCGGGCCCGTGCTCGGCGGCGAGACGCGCGTCCCAGTCGCGGACGGCGGCCACCCCGCGCCGGCTCATCTCCGCCATCGCCTCGCCGTCCGGGAAGACGACGCCGGCCGGGTGGGCCTGGACGGTCCGCCACAGCGTCTCCTTGCCCAGCTCCTTGAGCGGCCGGCCGGTCCAGCTGCCGTAGTCGCACTCCGTGAGCCGCCGGTCCGAGGTCACCCGCGTGTCCCGGGCCAGGAGCCTGGCGGTCTCGCGGCAGCGCTCCAGCGGGCTGGTGACGACCGCGGCCAGCGGGAGCCCCTCGAGCCGGGCCGCCGCGGCCGTCGCCTGCTCCCTGCCGGTCTCGTCGAGGTGGATGCCCTTGCTGCGCCCGGCGAGGATGCCGGTCGCGTTGGCCGTCGTACGGCCGTGACGGGCCAGGATGACGGTCGGCATGGTGCCGAGCCTACGAGCGTGGCGCGGCGTCCTAGTCTGGCGACGTGATCGTCGACAACGCCCTCTACCGCGACGGCGTACGGGTCCCGGTGGACTGCTCGCGGACCGACCTGGCCGCGGTCCGCGCCAAGGCGACCGACGACGCCGACTTCGTCTGGGTCGGCCTGCACGAGCCCGACGAGGAGGAGCTCGCCCAGGTCGAGGAGGTCTACGGCCTGCACCCGCTGGCCGTCGAGGACGCGCTGACCGCGCACCAGCGGCCGAAGCTGGAGCGGTACGACGACACGCTGTTCCTGGTGCTCAAGACGCTCTGGTACGTCGACGCGAACGACGCCGTGGAGACCGGCGAGATCAACCTGTTCGTCGGCAAGAAGTTCGTGATCTCGGTGCGCCACGGCCAGGGCGGCGCCCTGCACCAGGCGCGCCGTGGCCTCGAGGGCATGAAGAAGGTGCTCGCGCACGGGCCCTCGGCGGTCATCTACGCCGTGTGCGACCAGGTCGTCGACCGCTACGAGGAAGTCGCCGCGTTCCTGACCGAGGACGTCGACGAGGTCGAGACCTCGGTCTTCTCCGACGAGCGCACCGACGACAGCCGGCGGATCTACCTGCTCAAGCGCGAGCTGGCGGAGATGCGCCGCGCGGTGCTGCCGCTGCGCGACCCGATGATGCGGTTCGCGACCGGCTCCGTGCCCGGCGTGCACAAGGACGCAGCGCCGTACTTCCGCGACGTGGCCGACCACCTCGCCCGGGTGGCGGAGACGATCGACAACCTCGACAACCTGCTGTCGACGGCGTTCGACGCGCACCTCGCCCAGATCTCGATCCGGCAGAACGACGACATGCGCCGGATCTCCGCGAGCGTCGGGCTGGTCGCGGCGCCCACGCTGGTCGGCAGCATCTACGGCATGAACTTCGCGCACATGCCCGAGCTGCAGTGGGCGTTCGGCTACCCGATGGCGCTGCTGCTGATGGCGCTGAGCTCGCTGGCGGTGTGGGTGATCGCGAGGCGGGCGGGGTGGTTGTGAGGGTGGCTGGGGCCGGGACCGTGGAATTCCCAAGGTATCGAGGAATCTTCGGACGCCCAAGGCGGGTGCCAGCCCTCCGACCTCCCAATCTCTTCTGACGCTTCCAGGGGCATGCACACCACGGGAAGCGTCAGAAGAGATTGGGAAGTGAAAAAGGATTGGGAAGTCCGGTCAGAAAGCCTAGATACCTTGGGAATTCTGTGGCACGAGTGACCCCAGCGACGACCCACCCCTACGTCGCCGACATCACCGACGTCGCCAGCAGCACCAGGATCAGGACACCCAGCGCCACCCGGTACGGCACGAACGCGCCGATGCTGTGGTGCGCGACGAACTTCAGCAGCCACGCCACGGTCACGTAGGCCACCACGAAGCTGACCACCGTGCCGACCACGAGCGGGCCCACCTCGATCGAGCCGCCGAGGGCGTCCTTGAGCTCGTAGGCGCCGGCGGCGAGCAGCGCCGGGATCGAGAAGAAGAAGCTGAGCCGGGTCGCCGTCACCCGGTCGAGGCCCTGGACCAGGCCGGCCGAGATCGTCGCGCCGGAGCGGGAGACGCCCGGGATCAGCGCGAAGCACTGCACCGCGCCGACGATGATCGCGTCCCTCATCGTGAGCTGCTTCTCGCCGCGGTCCTGCTTGCCGACGCGCTCGGCGTACAGCATCACGCCGCTCCACAGGATCAGCGCGGCGGCGACCACCCAGAGCGAGCGCAGCGGACCGGTGATCAGGTCCTTCGCCAGCAGGCCGACGATCCCGATCGGGATGCTGCCGACGATCACGTACCAGCCCATCCGGTGGTCGAACGAGCCGCGGTACTCCGCCTTGAACAGGCCGAGCACCCACGCGCGGGCGATCGTCCAGATGTCCTTCGCGAAGTACAGGACCACCGCCAGGATCGCCCCGACCTGGATCACGGCCGTGAAGCCGGTGACGTCCTTGGAGGCGATGTCGAGGCCGAGCCACTTCGCGACGATCGTGAGGTGGCCGGTGCTGGAGATGGGGAGGAACTCGGTGAGTCCCTCGACGATTCCGAGGATCACGGCGTCGAAGTAGTTCATGCGGGTGGCGGGCCTTCCAGGTCCTCGGTCCTCGGTCGTCGGGGCGTCCCAGACCCTACGCGGCGAGCCTGATCGGGGGCTGAACGGCCTGCCGGTTACCGTGCTGCCATGCAGCAGCGTCGCGTGGGGGACACCGGCCTGACGGTGTCGCGGCTGGGTCTGGGCACCATGACCTGGGGGCGTGACACCGACGAGCACGAGGCGCGCGACCAGCTGGTCGCGTTCTGCGACGCCGGCGGCACCCTCCTCGACACGGCCCACTCGTACGCCGACGGCGACTCCGAGGAGCTGGTCGGCCAGCTGCTCGGCTCGGTCGTGCGCGCGCGACGAGGTGGTGCTGGCGTCCAAGGCCGGCGTCGGCGTCCGGCGCAAGGAGCGGGTCTTCGACACCTCGCGCGGCTACCTGCTCCAGTGCCTCGACACCTCGCTGAAGCGGCTCGGCGTCGACCACCTCGACCTGTGGCAGGTGCACGTCTGGTCCGACGCGACGCCGGTCGAGGAGACGCTCAGCGCGCTCGACTTCGCGGTCAGCAGCGGCCGCGCGTCGTACGTCGGCGTCAGCAACTAGTCCGGCTGGCAGACCGCCCTGGCTGCCACCTGGCAGCGGGCGGTGCCCGGCCGGGCCGTGCTCGCCACCAACCAGGTCGAGTACTCCCTGCTCAACCGCTCGCCCGAGGCCGAGGTGGTCCCGGCCGCCGCGGCCTGCGGCATGGGCATCCTGCCCTGGTCGCCGCTGGGCCGCGGCATCCTCACCGGCAAGTACCGCAGCGGCACGCCGGCCGACTCCCGTGGCGCCTCCGCGCACCTCAGCGGCTTCGTCGACCCGCTGCTCACCGAGCGCAACCGCAGCATCGTCGAGGCCGTCGCCCGCGCCGCCGACGGGCTGGGCTGGACCCCGCTCGAGGTGGCCCTGGCCTGGGTGCGCGACCGCCCGGGGGTCACCGCCCCGATCGTCGGTGCCCGCACCGCGGCCCACCTCAAGGGCTCGCTGAGCGTGGAGGAGTGCGAGCTCCCCACCGAGATCACCGAGGCCCTCGACGACGTTTCCGGCGACGCGGCCGGGGAAGTTCCGTAGGATTCTCCTGTTGGAGGATGGCATGAGCGAGCCGAAGCGATGACCCGGGCCACGCAGCGCGCGCCGCGGCCCGGAGTCGAGTACGAGTTCGACAAGCTGTTGATCTCGCGCGAGCACTCCCGCTCGTCCGTCACCCGGCTTCTCGTGCAGCGCGCCGAGCAGGGTGGCTGGGAGCTCGACCGGGTGCGGGTCGGGCACGACGGCACCCGCCGGGTGGTGCTGCGCCGCAAGATCATCCGGCAGCGCCAGGTGATCCTCTTCTAGGTTCGCCTAGATCTTGCCGAGGAACCGGTCGAAGACGCGCGCCCCGAACTCCAGCGCGTCCACCGGCACCCGCTCGTCGACGCCGTGGAAGAGCGCCGTGAAGTCGAGGTCGGCCGGCAGCCGCAGCGGCGTGAACCCGAAGCTCCGGATGCCCAGCCGCTCCCAGTGCTTGGCGTCGGTGCCGCCGCTCATCAGGTACGGCGCAACGACGGCGTCCGGGTCCTCCTCGAGGATCGAGCCCGTCATCGCCTCGGCCAGCGCCCCGTCGTACGGCGTCTCGAGGCCGTCCATCTTGGTGAGGTGCTCGATCTGCACGTCGGGCCCGGCCAGCTCGGCCAGTGTCGCCAGGAACTCGTCCTCGTAGCCGGGCAGGAACCGTCCGTCGAGGTGGGCGGTCGCCTCCCCCGGCACCACGTTGACCTTGTAGCCGGCGTCGAGCATGGTCGGGTTGACCGTGTTGCGGATCACGGCGCCGAGCATCCGGGCCGCCGAGCCGAACTCCTCGATCAGCTCCTCGGCGTTGTCCGGGCCGGCCTCGGTGCCGGCGAGCTCGGCGACGGCGGCCAGCAGCACCTGCATCGTCGGCGTGAGCCGCACCGGCCACTCGTGCTGCCCGATGCGCGCGACGGCGGCGGCGAGACTGGTGACCGCGTTGTCCGGGTGCACCATCGACCCGTGGCCGGCGTTCCCCTTGGCGGTCAGCCGCATCCAGGCCATGCCCTTCTCGGCGGCCTCGATCAGGTAGAGCCGGCGGCCCCGCACCGTCGTGGTGAACCCGCCGACCTCGCCGACCGCCTCGCGGCAGCCCTCGAGCAGGTCGGGACGCCGGTCGACGAGCGGCCCGGCACCCTTGGTGCCGCCCGCCTCCTCGTCGGCGGTGAAGCAGAGCACCAGCGGCCGGGCGGGCACGGCGCCGGCCCGGGCGCGCGCCCGCACCGTCGAGAGCAGCATCGCGTCGAAGTCCTTCATGTCGACCGCGCCGCGGCCCCACACCATGCCGTCCTCGATCTCGCCGGTGAACGGGTGGACGCGCCAGTCGTCGGCGTCGGCGGGTACGACGTCGAGGTGGCCGTGCAGCAGCAGCGGCTCGCCCTGCGTCGCCGCCCCAGCGCGCGACCACGTTGGTGCGACCGGGCTCGGCCTCCCACAGCTCGGACTCGATCCCCACCTCGTCGAGCAGCGTGGCGACGTGCTCGGCCGCCTTGCGCTCGCCCGGCCCCGGCTGGTCGCCGAAGTTGGTGGTGTCGATCCGGATCAGGTCGCGGCAGATCTCGACGACCTCGGCTGCCGGGTCGTACGACGGGGTGCCCATCCCGCCATGGTGCCTCACCCCGGCGGGCCACCCCAGCCCACCCGAAGGGACAGGATCCGCCCCGACCTGCGAAAACGACCACGGAGCGGACGTCGGTTCCCTAGCCTGTCCGTGGAGACATATCGCCCAAAATGGACCCCCGGCGCGGTTGCCCTCCAATGTCAGCGACGAGGGACGGAGACGCGCTGTGCAGACCGTGCGTGCTGTGCCCAGCGAGCACATCCCCGTGCCCGACCGCCGGGATCCCACCCGCCGCAGCGAGGGAATGCCCCACGACCTGGCCAACCTGATGCCCGCCGCGGTCTACACCGCGCGCACGGGCGCCGACGGCGCATGGCTCTACGCGAGCCCCCAGATCGAGGAGATCCTCGGGCACTCCGCCCAGGAGTTCCTGGACGACCCCGGCCTCTGGGCGAGGCTGCTCCACCCCGACGACCGGGACTGGGTGCTCGCCGCGGAGGACCGGGCCATGGTCGTCACCGACGAGCGCTCCTACGCCGAGTACCGGCTGCTGGCCAAGGACGGGCGCGTGGTGTGGGTCCTCGACGACGTGACCCTGCAGAGCGACGCCGGCGGCTCCGTCCAGCACGGACTGCTCTTCGACATCACCCAGCGCAAGGTCGCCGAGCTCCTGATCGAGGAGCAGGCCGACGTGCTGGAGCGGATCGCCGTCGGCGAGAGCCTGGACGAGACGCTCCGGGCTCTCGCGGAGGCGCTGGTCCGGGTCACCGGCGCCACCTCGTCCGCGGTGTCGCTGGTGCGTGGTCGGGCGACGTACGTGGCGGGCTCACCGGTCCGCGACGCCCTGCACCCCGGCATCCGGGTGCCGTTCCGCGGCAACGACGGCACCGTCCTCGGCGACCTGGTGGTGTACGGCGCCGCCGGTGACGCGCCCGAGCTCGACGCCGACGACCGCTGTCGCTCGGCTGGGCCCAGCGCCTGGCCGCCCTCGCCGTGGACCGCGCGGGGCAGGCGGAGCGTGAGGCGCGGTCGTTCTCGCTGCTCGCGGCCACCCTCGAGTCCACCGCCGACGGGATCCTCGTCGTGGACGGCGCGGGCAGGATCGTCAGCTCCAACCAGAAGTTCCGCGACATGTGGGCGATCCCTCCGGCGCTGATCGAGACCGGCGACGACGACGCGCTGCTGGACCACGTGATGGACCAGCTCGCCGGACCGCGACGCGTTCATCTTCGAGGTACGCCGGCTCTACGCCCACCCCGAGCTCTCGAGCGTCGACGAGCTGGAGTTCAAGGACGGGCGGATCTTCGAGCGCGTACTCCCAGCCCCAGCTGCTCGACGGGCGCGCCGTGGGCCGGGTGTGGAGCTTCCGGGACGTGACCGCGTTCCGCCAGCTCGAGTCCGAACTGCGCACCAGGCGTTCACCGACCCGCTGACCTCGCTGCCGAACCGGAACCGGTTCATGCAGCGGCTCGCCGAGCTCGTGCCGCGAGGACCTCCCCGAGCGGCCCGGTCGCGCGACGGCCACGCGCTGGTGCTCGTCGACGTGGACGACTTCAAGACCGTCAACGACGGCCTCGGCCACTTCGCCGGCGACCGATGCTGCGTGACGCTCGCGGAGCGCGTGGCGAGCCGGCGTGCGGTCCGACGACATGGCCGCCCGGCTCGGCGGTGACGAGTTCGCGCTGCTGGTCGGCGAGCCCCGGCGGCGTCGACGACGCCCGCCGCGTCGCCGACCGGCTGATCACCGCGCTGTCGACGCCCGTCGACATCGACGGCCGCGTGATCGCGGTGCGTGTCAGCGTCGGGCATCGCCCTCTCCGACGGCGAGACGCCGGCCGCGACCTGCTGCGCAACGCCGACCTGGCGATGTACACGGCCAAGCGCGAGGGCGGCGCCTGCTTCCGCGTCTACGCCCCCGGCATGCACGACGAGGCGATCTCGCGGCTCGACCTCAAGGCGGACCTCGAGCGCGCGATCAACGAGGACGCGGTCTCGGTGGCCGTACCAGCCCGTGGTCTCCCTGGAGACCGGCCGGATCGAGGGCTTCGAGGCGCTGGCGCGCTGGGACCACCCGCACGCTCGGGCCGATCTCGCCCAACGAGTTCATCCCGCTGGCCGAGGAGACCGGCCTGATCGGCCGGCTCGGTCACTGGGTGCTCTCGCGCGTGTGCCGCGACGTCGCCGACTGGCGGGCGCTCCTGGGCCCCGTCGTACCGCCGGTGAGCGTGAACCTGTCGCCGCTGCAGCTCGCCGACCCGGAGCTCGCCGACCAGGTGGCCGAGGTGATGGCGGAGAACGGTCTGCCGCCGAGCGCGATCGTGCTCGAGGTGACCGAGACCGGGCTGGGGACGACCGACACCGACGTGTCCTCGACGCTGCGTCGAGATCCGCGCCTCAGGGCGTCCGGCTCGCGCTCGACGACTTCGGCACCGGGTACTCCTCGTTGTCGCGGCTCGGGTCCTACCCGTTCGACTTGGTCAAGATCGACCGCAGCTTCGTGGTGCGACTGACCGACGGCCACCGCGACCAGGCGGTCGTGGAGGCGGTGCTGCACCTCGCGGACGCGTTCGCCCTGGACGTGATCGCGGAGGGCGTGGAGACCCAGGACCAGCGCCAGCTGCTCGTCGACCTCGGGTGCGAGCGTGTGCAGGGCTTCCTGTTCTCGCGTCCCGTGGTGCCCACGGAGGCCTTCCGGATGCTCGCCGCGGCCGCCTCGCTCGGCTGACCGTTCAGCGGCGTCGGCGCCCCGGGCGTCGCTGCTGCCTCGGCGCCGGCCGACGCCTGGCGGGCTGCCTCTTCCCGACGCTCGGTTCCGGCGTCTCACCGCGGCTGCTCCGCGCGGTGCGCCCCCGCACGATGCCGACGAACTCATCGGTGCGCGGGTCGTCGAGGTCGGTGCGCCAGGCCAGGCCGACCTGCGACTCCTCGCCGTCGACGAGCGGCCGAACGACGACGTCCTTGCGGTGGTGGAGGCGCGCGACGCTCCGGGGTACGACGACGACGCCGGTGCCGGCGGCCGCGGTCTCGATCGCCTGCCGGGCGGGCCCGTCGTTGACCAGCACGTCCTCGAGGTCGGCGCAGGTGACCTCGTCCAGCACGGACAGCAGGTGCTCGGTGGACATCACGACCACCGGCTCCTCCGTGTACAGCGGGATCAGGTGCAGGCCCTCGCGCTCCACGGGCATCCGGACGAAGCACATGTCGGCCCGCCCGTCGTACAGGACGGAGCGCTGCTCGTGGGTCTCGACCAGGAACGCGTCCAGGCGGTCGCGCCGCCGCTCGCGCCAGCGGCCGAGCCACTTGTCCGGCATCACGCCCGGCACGAACGCGACACGGAACGCACCGGGGTCAGCCACACCGTGCAGGTTAGTGGCCGGTCGAGCGTCGATCTGGTGTCCGAGGGGGGACTTGAACCCCCACCCCCTATACGGGGACTAGCACCTCAAGCTAGCGCGTCTGCCTATTCCGCCACCCGGACGAGTGGTGCTGGACGGTCCTGGTGGGGCCGTCCGGCGCGCCGGTAACCCTAGCAAAGGAAGCGCGCAACCTTCACATCGGTTCGGCCCGCCCGTCACCGCGTGAGGGAGGGGCAGAACCCCTGCTCGATGAAGTGGTTGACGCTGACCGCCGCGGCCTTCGGGATGCCGCGCCTCTCGTCGTCGGCGACGTACTGCGCGAAGGTGCGCCTGCCCGCTGCGTCGGCCCGGCACCGGTGCAGCGCGAGGAGAGCGAGGTCCTGTGACGCTCGTGAGCTGGTGAGGGCGAACTCGTCCCGGTCGTACGCCGCCGACTGCGCGGTCTCGGAGAGGCTCTGGACCATCTGGGAGCTCACGCCCGCCTCGGTGAGCTCGCGGTCGAAGGTGAAGTGGCTCGGCTTCACCGGGGGCACGTCGGCGCGCGGGCGGGACTCGGAGCCGCAGCCGGCGACCAGGAGGAGCGCGGTGACGAGTAGCGGGACGAGTCCAGCGACCACCGGCCTCGACGCTCGCTGCTCGACCACCGCGCCGTCACCAGCCGGCGGGCAGCGGCCGACCCTCGTGGAAGCCGGCGGCGGACTGGACGCCGACCACCGCGCGCTCGGGAACTCCGCGAGGGTCGTCGGCGCCGGCGTACGTGCAGGCGGAGCGCACGCCGGAGCAGATCTGGTCGATCAGGTCCTCGACGCCGGGCCGCGCCGGGTCGAGGTACATCCGCGACGACGAGATGCCCTCCTCGTAGAGGCGCCTTGCGGGCCCGGTCGAACGCCGTCGTCGCGCGAGGTCCGGTTGGCCACCGCGCGGGCCGAGGCCATGCCGAAGCTCTCCTTGTAGGCGCGGCCGTCGGCGTCGATGCGCAGGTCGCCGGGCGACTCGTGCGTGCCGGCGAACCACGACCCGATCATCACCTGCGAGGCGCCCGGCGGCGAGGGCCAGCGCGACGTCGCGCGGGTGGCGCACTCCCCCGTCGGCCCAGACGTGCCGGCCGAGCTCGCGCGCCGTCGGCGGCGCACTCCAGCACCGCGGAGAACTGCGGCCGGCCGACGCCGGTCATCATCCGGGTGGTGCACATGGCGCCCGGACCGACGCCGACCTTGACGATGTCGGCGCCGGCCTCGACCAGGTCCCGGACGCCGTCGGCGGAGACCACGTTGCCGGCCACGACCGGCACGCTCGGGTCGACGGCCGCGGACCGCGCGCGAGCGCCTCGAGCATCCGCTCCTGGTGGCCGTGGGCGGTGTCGACGACGAGGCAGTCGACGCCGGTCTCGAGCAGCTCGCGCCGCCTTGCCCGCGACGTCGCCGTTGACGCCGACCGCGGCCGCGATCCGCAGCCGCCCGCGCCGTCGACGGCGGGCGCGGTAGAGCGTGGCGCGCAGCGCGCCGGTGCGGGTCAGCACGCCGACCAGCACGCCGTCGGCGTCCACGACCGGCGCGAGCCGGTGCCGGGCGCTCGCCAGCGCGTCGAACGCCGTCGCGCGGGTCGGCGTCGTCGCGGAGCGTGACCATCGCCGGCGCGTCATCACGTGCTGCACCTGGGCTGAACCGGTCCACGCCGACGCAGTCGGCCTCGGTCACCACGCCGACCGGCCGGCCGTCGTCGACCACGACCGCCGCCCGGTGCGCGCGCTTGGGCATCAGCGCCAGCGCCTCGGCGACCGTCTGGTGCGGGGGCAGCTCGATCGGGGTGTCGAAGACCAGGTGCCGCGACTTCACCCAGCGGACCACCTCGGCCACGACGTCGAGCGGGATGTCCTGCGGGATGACGCTGAGCCCGCCGCGCCGGGCCACCGTCTCGGCCATCCGGCGTGCCGGCGATCGCGGTCATGTTCGCCACCACCAGCGGGAGCGTCGTGCCGGTGCCGTCGGCGGTGGCGAGGTCGACGTCGTACGCGGCAGGCGACCGACGGAGTGCCGCGGCACCATGAACACGTCGTCGTAGGTCAGGTCGTCGGCCGGGCCGGTCGTCGAGGAAGCGCACGCCGACAGTCTAGGCCGTGGCGCGGGCCGGCCCTAGGCTGCGAGGGTGACGACACTGGAGGCGTCGAGCGCCGGCGACGGCGTACGACGCGCGAGCGAGCGGTTCGCGCGAGCGCCTACGGCGACGGCGCCGGGCGGTCGTCGCGCCGGCGCCCGGCCGGGTCAACCTGATCGGCGAGCACACCGACTACAACGGCGGCCTGTGCCTGCCGCTCGCGCTCCCGCACGCGACGTACGCCGCCGCGACGGCGCGTGACGACGGCCGGGTCCGGATCGCCAGCGGCCAGCAGCGCAGACCTGGGAGGGCACCTCGACGGCCTGGGCCGCGGCAGCGTCGACGGCTGGGCGGCGTACGTCGCGCGGCGTGCTGTGGGCGCTGCGCGAGGCCGGGCACGGCGTGCCGGGCCTCGACGTGCTGCGTCGACAGGCGGTGCCGCTCGGCGCCGGGCTGTCCAGCTCGGCGGCGCTGGAGTGCTGCGGTCGGCGGTCGCGGTGCCCGCGCTGCTCGGCCTGGAGGCTCGCCCGACGCCGCGCCGGCACCGCTGGCTGACGCGCCTGCATCCGGGCCGAGACCGAGGTGGCCGGCGCGCCCACCGGCGGCATGGACCAGACGGTGGCGCTGCTCGCGCGCGCCGGACCACGCGCTGCTGATCGACTTCGACGCGCGGACGACCGCGCGCGGTGCCGCTCGGCCGGAGGCCGCCGGCCTCGCGCTGCTGGTCATCGACACCCGGGTCTCGCACGCGCTGACCGACGGCGGCTACGGCGCCGGCGCGCCGACTGCGAGGAGGCGGCCGCGACGCGCTCGGGGTCGAGCCGCTCGCGCGAGGCGCACGCTCGGCGACCTCGAGGACCTGCCGACGAGCGGGTCCGGCGCCGGGCACGGCACGTGGTCACCGAGATCGCCCGGGTCGCCGAGACCGTCGACGCGCTGGCAGGCCGGCGACTGGCGCGGTCGGGCCGCTGTTCGTCGCCTCGCACGCCTCGATGCGCGACGACTTCGAGATCTCCTGCGCCGAGCTCGACGTCGCCGTGGACGACCGCCGTCGAGGCCGGGGCGCGGTCGGCGCCCGGATGACCGGCGGCGGCTTCGGCGGCTCGGCGATCGCCCTGGTGCCCGAGGACCGCGTCGACGCGGTTCGGAAGTCGGTCAGCGCGGTGTTCCGTGACAACGGGTGGCGCTCGCCGTCGTACCTCCCGGCGCGGGCCTCGGACGCCGCGCGGGTGCTCCGGTTCCAGGACCCTCCGGGTCAGCGCAGCAGGCCGTAGGCGTGGGTCGGCCGGAGCCGCACCACGACGCGCCGGTCCCGCACCATGGCGGCTCGGTACGCGTCCCAGTCGTCGTGCTCACCCGACAGCCCCCGGTAGACCGCGACCAGCTCGTCGGCCGCCGCGTCGTGCGGGTCCGCCACGACCTCGGACAGCTCGACGTCGCCCTCGAGCACCGCGTAGGACCAGAAGTCCTTGCCGAGCACGTGCAGGGCGGCCCACGGCGTGCGGCGCAGGTTGGCGTACTTGGCGCGGTCGGCCGTGGTCGAGACCCGGATCACGCCCTCGTCGTCGACGGCGTGCAGGACATTCGAGAGCTGCGGCTTCCCGTCGCTCTTGAGCGTCGTCAGCACCGACTGGTTGCGGTCCCGGGCGGCGGTGAGTGCTTGCTGGATGTCCATGTCAGGACAAGGCGTCGCGGGAGGCTGTTGTTCCGGCGAGCACCTCGCGCAAGGCGGCTACGTGGCCCTCGAACGCGTCGCGGCCGGTCGGCGTGAGCCGCACCCGCACGCGTCGCTGGCGGCCGGTGGCCTCCCGCTCGACCCGCACGTAGCCGGCCTCCTCGAGCGTGGCGAACTGCTTCGACAGGGCGGAGTCCGACAGCTCCAGCCGGTCCCGGACATATCGGAAGTCGATCCAGTCCGCCGCCGCCAGCAGCGCCACGATCGAGAGCCGCGTGCTCGGGTGGATCAGCTCGTCGAAGCGCGCGCCGGGCATCAGCGGCCCTCGCCTCGCACGGCCCGACGGCGGAGCACGCCGACCAGCTGCGGACCACCACCCAGGATCGCCCAGGGCGACGACCACGCTGGCGATCGTCGTCGGGTGGTCGGCGCCGTCGGCGGTCGCCGCCAGCGAGAGCGCGACGGTCAGGCCCCCGAGCAGGACCAGGCAGCCGAGCAGGATGCCGCGCGATCCGATGGCCGGCCACCTCCCGTCGGACACTCAGGTCCCGCGAGCCGTGACGACCGTCGAGCACGCGGGGGCGACGCTCGCGTGGACCGCGCCGAACACGAACATGGCCATGGTGGTGAGCACCGCGTTGCCGGCGTCGGCGATCACGCCGAGGGCGACCCAACCCAGTGCGACGCCCCACCAGTACGCCGCCGGGACGCCGATCTCGCCGGCCACCTGGCGGCGCCGGCCCTCCACGTCGGCGAGGGCCTCGCGGGCTGCGTTCGGGTCGATCTGGTCCATGGTTCCCCCTCGATGGTGACTTTCCGGTGTGGAAAGTAGCATCTACTTTCCTGTCAGGAAAGTCAAGTCGCGGAGACGGCCGGCGCCCGGAGGCCGCAGTCCTTCAGCTCGAGCTCGGCGAGGCGCTGGACGACGTCGGGGTCCCGGTCGCGCCAGCCGCCGGCCGGGTCGTCGCTCACCCGGGCCAGCACGTGCAGCGGCTGGTTGGTCATCGCCCGCAGTGCGAAGAGGTCGAGGTCGGCAGCCGCGTCAAGGAACCGCCTGCCCGCCGTGGCCCGGCGTACGAAGCGGATGCGGGGAGGCAGGTACACCGCGAGCGCGATCAGGATCGGGATCAGGGCGACCGCGATGCCCAGCCAGAACGCGAGCGTCTGCACCGCCTCGACCTGCGCCCGCCCGGCGGCCGCGAACTGGTCCGCCGCACCGCCGGCGCCCTCGAACGGCTTCTGCGCGTCGTCGCCGACGAGCGGAACGCCGCTGATCGACTCCCCCGCGTCCCGCAGCCGGCCGGCCAGCCCGGTGGCCGACTCATCGATCTGCCGACCGGGCTTCGCGAGCCCGAGAGTCGCGTCGGGAACCACGTCGGGATCGACACCCAGAGCCAGATCCAGAGCACGAGGAGCACGTCGCCCGCCACCTGGCGGGCGCGCCGTACGGGGAGGTCCGAGAGGTCTTCATCGGGCCACCCTGCCCGGTCGGCGTCGCGCACATCACACCCGGGAAGGCGCGTTCGGTGCGAAGGGACGAGTTGAACGCCCGTACACTTGATCTATCGGCCCCTCAGTTCTGCCTCGGGCCGGACTGCGTCACACGACCCACGCGCCGCGATGGTCTACTCGCGCCGGGCAGGACGACCCTTCAAGCTTTCGGAGTCCCCCATGTCCACAGCGTCCGCACCTCTCTCGACCATGCCCGCCCTTCCTTCCAGGCGCTCGGCGTCCCCGACCCTTTGGTCCGCGTGCTCGCCGAGCTCGGCATCACCGAGCCCTTCCCGATCCAGGCCGCCACGCTGCCCGACTCGCTCGCCGGGCGCGACGTGCTCGGCCGCGGCCGCACCGGCTCCGGCAAGACCTACGCGTTCGGCTGCCCGTCCTGGCCCGGCTCGCCGCGCAGCGTCCCGCAAGCGCCGCCCCGGCCGGCCCCGCGCGCTGATCCTGGCGCCCGACCCGCGAGCTGGCCACCCAGATCGACGCGGCCGCTCGCCCCGCTGGCCAGGTCGCTCGGCCTGCGCACGCTCACCATCTTCGGCGGCGTCGGCCCGAGCCCGCAGATCAGCGGCCTGCGCAACGGCGTCGACATCGTCGTCGCCTGCCCCGGCCGGCTCGAGGACCACCTCCGCAGCGGTCACGCCAACCTCGACGCCGTCGAGATCACCGTGCTCGACGAGGCCGACCACATGGCCGACCTCGGCTTCCTGCCGGTCGTCAAGCGCCTGCTCGACACGACGCCGCGGCGCGGCCAGCGGATGCTGTTCTCCGCCACCCTGGACGCGCGGCGTCGACGTGCTGGTCAAGCGCTTCCTGAACAACCCGGTCACGCACAGCGTCGACTCGGCGCAGTCGCCGGTCGGCGCATGACCCACCACGTGCTGCACGTCGGCAAGGACGCGCGGTTCCCGGTGCTGGTCGACCTGACCGCCGCACCCGGTCGCACGGTCGTCTTCACCCGCACCAAGCACGGCGCCAAGATCGCTGGCCCGCCAGCTCAACGCAGAAGG
Organism: uncultured Actinomycetota bacterium; assembly: GCA_963754145.1. GTDB lineage: Bacteria > Actinomycetota > Actinomycetes > Propionibacteriales > Nocardioidaceae > Marmoricola. The sequence continues at coordinate 12,375 of CAVWFF010000057.1, read as the reverse complement.
GCGTGCCCGCGGTCGAGCTGCACGGCAACCTGTCGCAGAACGCGCGCACCCGCAACCTCGCCGCGTTCTCCGACGGCACCGCGACCACGCTGGTCGCCACCGACATCGCGGCGCGCGGCATCCACGTCGACGACGTCGGCGCTGGTCATCCACGCCGACCCGCCGGTCGAGCACAAGGCGTACCTGCACCGCTCCGGCCGTACGGCCCGCGCCGGCAACGAGGGCACGGTCGTGACCCTGATGACCGGACAGCCAGGTCTCCGACGTACGCGACCTGGCCCGCAAGGCCGGCATCAAGCCCACCATCACCCGCCTCGGCACCGGCCACCCGCTGCTCGAGCAGATCGCCCCCGGCGAGCGCACGTTCGTCGCCGCCAGCGCGATGCCGCAGCGCTCCGCGTCCGACGAGTCCGACGGCCGTCGCCGCAACGGCGGCGGCGGTCGCGGCAACGGCGGCGGTCGGGCCGGGTCGCGGTCGGAGCAACGGCGGCAACGGCCGCGGTCGACGCCGGGGCAACGCCGCGGCGAGCCCGACCGCCGGCGCCCGCGCAGCCCGATCGGGCATGCCCGGTCCGCCGGTCGCCCGCACAGCGCCGCGTCGTTCTCAGCTCCCGCCGGTCGGCCGCTGAGCCGGATAGTCCCGAACGGCCGACAGGTTCCAGAGGCCCGGGAACCGTGTCAGGTGCTCGGGACTATCCGTGCCTGCCCCTACTTGAGCTCGGTCGAGGTGAGGCCCAGCAGGCGGCGGGCGACGATCAGCTGCTGGATCTGCTGGGTGCCCTCGAAGATGTCGAGGATCTTCGAGTCGCGGGCCCACTTCTCCAGCAGGTCGTGCTCGGAGTAGCCGACGCTGCCGCACAGCTCGACGCAGCCGAGGGTGACGTCGGAGCCGACGCGGCCGGCCTTGGCCTTCGCCATCGAGGCCTGCATCGAGTTCGGCTGCCGGTTGTCGGCCATCCAGGCCGACTCCAGGGTGAGCAGGTACGCGCCCTCCCAGTCGGCCTCCAGCTGCAGGAAGCGGCGCGGCCGCGGCGCTCTGGCTGTACGTCGGAGCGTCGTAGTCGATCTCGACACCTGCCTGCTCGAGCAGCTCGCGGGTCAGGTCGAGCGACGCCCGGGCGCAACCGACCGCCATCGCCGCCACCAGCGGCCGGGTGTTGTCGAAGGTCGCCATCGCGCCGGCGAAGCCCTGCTTGGCGCTGTCGATCTCCGGCGAGCCGAGCAGGTTCTCGGCCGGCACGCGACAGTCCTCGAAGCGGATCGCGGCGGTGTCGGAGGAGCGGATGCCGAGCTTGTGCTCGAGCCGCTCCACGGTCATGCCGGGCGTGTCCTTCGGGACCACGAACGACTTGATCGCCGCGCGGCCCAGGCGACCTGTCCAGCGTCGCCCACACCACGACCGCGTCGCAGCGGTCGCCGGCGGTGACGTAGATCTTCTCGCCGTTGATGACGTACTCGTCGCCGTCCAGGACCGCGGTGGTGCGGATGTTGGCGGAGTCGGAGCCGACGCTCCGGCTCGGTGATCGCCATCCCGGCCCACACGCCCTTGAACCGCTCGGCCTGCTCGTCGTTGGCGACCGACGCGATCGCGGAGTTGCCGAGCCCCTGGCGGGGCATCGACAGCAGCAGGCCGACGTCGCCCCAGCACATCTCCATGATGGAGAGCACGGACGCGAGGTTGGTGCCGTTCCTGGTGCCGCCCGTCCCCGGCGACTCCTCGTCCCTGCTGGCCCGGACGCCGGACGCGCCCGCGCCCTGGCTCTGGCCGGACTCGTCGAGGCCGTCGATCATCGCGGCCAGCATGTCGAGCTCCTTGGGGTACGCGTGCTCCTGCGCGTCGTACTTGCGGGAGATCGGCCGCAGCATGTTCATCGCGACCTGGTGGGCCTTGTCGACCAGCGGCCGGAACTTCTTCGGGGTTCTCGAGATTGATCACTCACACCATCACCCCGCCTTCCATGAGTCCGGTCGCCCTGAGGTCGCGGTACCACCGCTCGACGGGGTGCTCCTTGACGAAGCCGTGGCCGCCGAGCAGCTGCACGCCGTCCAGGCCGATCTGCATGCCCTTCTCGGCACAGAGCCGCCGCGCCAGCGCGACCTCGCGGGCGGCGTCCTTGCCCTGCGCGACGCCGACTGGCGGCGCGGTAGGTGACCAGCCGCATCGCCTGCAGCTCGATCGCGATGTTGGCGACCATGAACGCCACCGACTGGCGGTGCGCGATCGGCTCGCCGAACGCCTTGCGCTCCTTGACGTACGGCGTGACGTAGTCGAGCACGGCCTGCCCGGTGCCCACGGCGAGGGCGCACCAGGCCACGCGCGAGGCGCGCACCGCCTCGACGTACGTCGAACCGTCGGGCTCGCCGAGCAGCGCGATCGAGCCCACCTCGACGTCGTCGAGCACCAGCCGGGACAGCGTCGCGGCGCGCACGCCCATCGAGGGCTCCGCCTCGATCGCGATGCCCGTCGGTGCCCGACTCGACCAGGAACAGCGCCGGGCTGCCCTCCAGGTCGGCGCCGACGACGAACAGCTCGGCGTCGGGCCCGCGCGGCACCATCGACTTCACGCCCTAGAGCACGTAGCCGTCACCGGTGCGGACGCGCGGTCGTCGCGGGCGTGCGCGGGTCGAACAACGGCCGTCGGCTCGGTCAGCGCGAGCGCCGCGGCCGGCACCTGTCGCCGGCGCTCGCCGGTGAACGCGGGCAGGTAGGTCGCCTGCTGCTCGTCGGCTGCCCCAGCGGCCGATCGCGGTGGCGACGGCGCCCGGCGCGAGAGCGGCGACGGCCAGCCCGAGGTCGCCGTGGGCCAGCGCCTCGTGCACCAGCGTGCCGGCCATCGTCGGAGCGCTCCTCGGCGATGCCCCCGAGCTCCTCCGGCACGCCCAGGATCGGCAGCCCGATCTCGAGGCCGGCCTCGAGCAGGTCGTCGGGCGCCAGGCAGGCCTCGTTGGCGTCGGCCGCGGCCGGGCGCACGACCTCGGCGGCGAACTCGGTGACGACGTCGACCAGCATCTGCTGGTCCTCGGACGGGGTCAGGTCGAAGACCCCGGTCGGGTCGGCGCTGCGGTACCCGGGTGCCCGCACCCTTCCTGCCGCTGCGGGCGAAGACCCGGCTGGTGGCCCCGACGGTGCGGAAGCCCGCGCTGGTGACCCGGAAGACGGTCTGCTCGGCTGCTCCTGCGGATGCCGAGCCGGTCGACGACGTCGGCCTGGGCCAGCCGGTTGAGGGCGGCGACCATGAGCCCGATCGGGTCCCGCCGCTCGCTGCTGGCCAGGCCGTTCCTGCCGCCGGGCGCGAGCGCGCTCTTCGCTGCGTCGAGAAGGACATGCCAGCAAATGTAACTCTGAGTTACACACCGCGCCACAGCATGCCAGCGTGTCGCGGGTCACGCGGCGCCAGCGCACCTAGGATCCCGCCATGCCCGACGCTCCCCAGGCTCTCTCCGGCGTCCGTCGCGCTCCCCGAGGGCGGCACGGTCCGCCCGATGACGCGGTGGGGCGCGCCGGTGATGCACGCCCCGCAGCAACCGGTCACGTCGTACGACGAGGAGCTGCGCGCGCTCGTCGCGGACATGACCGCCACCATGTACGCCGCCGAGGGCGTCGGCCTCGCCGCGTGCCAGATCGGCGTCGACCGCGCGGTGTTCGTCTTCGACTGCCCCGACGACGACGGCGTGGTCACCCGGGGCGTCGTCTGCAACCCGGAGGTCGAGCTGCCCGAGGGCCGCGACCGCCAGCTCGACGACGGCGAGGAGGGCTGCCTGTCCTTCCCGGGCGCCTTCATCGAGTGCGCCCGTCCCGACTTCGCGCGGGTGCGCGGCACCGGCCTCGACGGCGAGCCGGTGACCTACGAGGGCGGCGGACTGCTCGCCCGCTGCCTCCAGCACGAGACCGACCACACCCGGGGCACGGTCTTCGGCGACCGGATCAGCTCGCGGTCGATGAAGAAGCTCCGCAAGCGGATGGAGGCGGCCGCCGAGGACTACCCGGCCGGACTGGCCGGCATGAGCGACGCGGCCGGCCTGCTCGCGGCGTACGACGCGGACGTGCGGTCGACGTTCGCCCGGCGGCTGCCCTCGGGCTGGGCGCCCAGCCAGGACGGGCCACTGACGCGCTGCCTGACCGCCCAGGGCGGGTTCGCCATGGCGGCCACGTCCCTTTCCGAGCTCACCGACGACGAGCTGGCCGGACTGGCCGACCGCACGGTCGCCTTCTATGCCGAGCGCGGCCGCCGGTTCGAGTGGAAGACCTACGACCACGACCGCCCCGACCTCGGCGCGGTGCTGCGCGAGCGGGGGCTCGTCGCCCGAGGACCACGAGGCGCTGGTGATCGGCACGCGCCGCCGACCTCGCCACCGATGCTCCCGTGCCCGACGGGCTGGGCCTGCGCACGGTGCACTCCCGCGCCGACCTGGAGCGCGTGGCCGCGATGGAGTCCGAGGTCTGGGGCGAGGACTGGAGCTGGCTCGCCGACGACCTCGTCGAACGCATCACCGACCCGCACGGTCCGGCCACGGTGTACGTCGTCGAGGACGGCGACCGCGTGGTCAGCGCGGCCTGGCTGGCGCCGACCGTGGGCACCCGGTTCGCCGGGCTCTGGGGCGGAAGCACCCTGGCCGACTACCGGGGTCGCGGCATCTACCGCGCGCTGGTCGCCCGGCGCGCCCAGCGACGCGGTGGCTGCCGGGTACTCGTTGCTCCAGGTCGACGCCTCCGACGACAGCCGGCCGATCCTGGAGCGGCTGGGCCTGCACGTGGTCGGCGGCACGACGCCGTACGTCTGGACGCCGCCGCGCCGCTGACCCGGACGTAGTCCACCCCGGCGATGGCGCCTCCGGCTCGAGTAGCGTCGCGGAGCCCGAGGCGGTCGCGCGTCCGCCGGAGGGAGGCAGCGATGTTCGTGCAGGTGATCCAGGGACAGGTGTCCGACACGGCAAGGTGCGTCAGGCAGCTCGAGAGATGGCTGACCGAGCTCGGGCCCGGGGCGAAGGGCTGGCTGGGCTCCACGCGGCGGTGTCACCGACGACGGCAGGCTGGTCGCGCTGGCCCGGTTCGAGTCCGCGGAGGCCGCCCAGGCCGAACAGCGAGCGGCCGGAGCAGGGCGCCTGGTGGGAGGAGATGGCCGCGCTGTTCACGGACGGCCCGCAGTTCCACGACAGCACGTACGTCGAGGTCGACACGCCCGGTGACCCCGCCACGGCCGGCTTCGTGCAGGTGATGCAGGGCCGCACCAAGGACCCCGCCGGGCGCGGAGCTGATGGCGACCGACCACACCGACTGGGCGGAGTACCGGCCGGACATCCTCGGCACGGTCACCGTCGGCCACGACGAGCGACGCCTGGACGATGGCGATCTACTTCACCTCCGAGGAGGCGGCACGCGAGGGCGAGGCCAAGGAGCCGCCCGCGGAGATGCAGGCGATGATGGAGGAGATGAACGCGCTCGCGATCGGCGAGCCGGACTTCCTCGACCTGCGTGACCCGTGGCTGAATGCCCCGGCATAGCTAGCGCCGCTGGGCGACGTAGCACGCCACGGCGCACGCGGCGGCGACGTTGAGCGAGTCGATGCCCGCCGCCATCGGGATCACGGCGCGACGGGACGCCGACGCGGCCCAGCGCGGCGACAGCCCGTGGCCCTCCGTGCCGAGCACGAGGGCCAGCCGGTCGACGCCGGACACCGCCTCGTCGACCGGCATCGGCGTCGTCGGCCAGGGTGAGCGCGACGGTCGTGAACCCACGGGCCTCCAGTGCCGGCAGGGCGTCGTACCAGTCCTCGAGGCGGGTCCACGGCATGGTGAAGACGGCGCCCATGCCGACCTTCACCGACCGCCGGTAGAGCGGGTCGGCGCAGCGCGGCGAGAGCAGCACGGCGTCGACGCCGAGCGCGGCGCCGCTGCGCATGATCGCGCCGACGTTGGTGTGGTCGACGACGTCCTCGAGCACCAGCACGGTCCGCGCCTCGTCGAGCACCTCGTCCAGGGCGGGCAGCGGCTTGCGTTCCAGGGACGCCAGCGCGCCACGGTGCACGTGGAAGCCGGTCACCTCCTCGGCGAGTGCCTCGGACACCACGAAGCACGGGGCGTCGGTGCCTGCGAGCACGTCGGCCAGCCCGTCCAGCCAGCGTGGGGCCATCACGAACGACCGGGGCGCGTAGCCGGCCTCGACGGCCCGTCGTACCACCTTCTCGCCCTCGGCCAGGAACAGGCCGTGCTCCGCCTCGAGGTGCGTCCGGAGCTGGACGTCGCGCAGGTCCCGGTAGTCGGCCAGCCGCGGGTCGGCGGCGTCGGTGACCTCGATCAGCGTCGCCACCGGGTCACCGGGCGAAGGCGGCCTTGACGGACACCCACTGCTGTCGGCCCAGCTGCTCGAGCTCGGCGCGGACGTCGGGCGACAGGTCCACGAACGACGTCCCGACCGTCGCCGTGACCAGCCCGACCAGGTCGAGCACGTCCACCACCTGCTGGGGCTGCCCGGGGGGCGGGTGGTCCATGACGAGGGCCCGCACCCGCACCGACACGTCGCTGTTCTCGTGGTTGACCAGCGCCAGCCGGTCGAGCCCGGGGTCGCCGGGCCGGACCTCGCTGCCCTCCACGTCGGACGGCACCACCTCGACCGCGCCGCGCACCGCCGGGAACGCGACCTCCTCGACGGCCTCGACCTGCACCTGGACCGATCGGACGAGCCCCGCACCGGGACCGGAGAACGACAGGAAGTCGACGTTCTCGCCCGGCACCAGCACCTGGCCGCCCTCGAGGCTGCCGTTGACGCTGCGGACGGTGACCTCGGGCAGCGGCTGGCCGCGGGTGTCGGACATCGCGACCCGCGCGGCCAGCACCACCGCCTGGGTCGTCCGGTTGTGGATCGAGAGGCACTGGTCGATGAGGCCGGACGGGGCGAGGGCCCGGTACTCGAAGCGGAGCGTCGGCTTCTGGGTCCTGCCGAAGAGGGGCGTCATCGGCAGATCATGCCCGTCACGGGCTGTGCGGGAACGCGGTGCGTACGGCGGCCATGTCGTCGGCTCCGTGCCCCTCGGCAGACGCGGTCTCGAACAGCCCGCGCACGCTCCGCAGCAGGTCGGACGGGAAGTCGGCCCCCTCGGCGGCGTCGATCATCAGGCCGAGGTCCTTGACCACGCCGTCGACCGCGAAGGAGGTGGTCCAGCTGCCCTCGATCATCGCCGCGCCCTTGAGCTGCAGGTAGGGGCTGTCCGCGGGGCCCCCCTTGATCGCCTCGAGCACGAGACCGGGGTCGAGGCCGAGCGCCTGGCCCAGGGCGAGGGACTGCGCCGCTCCGGCGGTGATCAGCCCGACCCAGGAGTTCGTGGCCAGCTTCAGGGCGCTTGCCTGCCCCACGACGTCGCCCGCGACCACCGTCCGGCTGCCGATCGCGTCGAAGACCGGCTTCGCCTTCTCCAGCAGTCCTGACGGCCCGGACGCGAGGACCACGAGCGCGCCGTCCTGGGCGGGCTTCTTCGTGCCGAGCACGGGCGCGTCGACGATCTGCCCGCCGGCGGCCTCGGCGATCCGTCGCGCACCGTCGGGACCGACCGTGCTGGCCTGGATCCACACCGCGTCGGGACCGAGGGCACCGACGATCTCCCCGGTGACGGCGAGCACGGCGTCGGTGTCGAAGAGCACCGTGACCACGGCGTCGCTCCCGGACACGGCCTCGGCGACCGACCCGGCGGCGGTCGACTCCGTCGCCGGCGACGGCCTCGGCCCTGGCGGCGGTGCGGTTCCAGACCACGACCTCGTGGCCCTCCCGCGCCAGTGAGCCGGCGATGCCGGCGCCCATGATCCCGGTCCCGATGACTGCTACGCGCATGGCGCCACTATGCCAACGGCCCGAAGTGCTCCGGGTGGGCCACCGCCACCACCTCCCCCACGACGATGATCGCGGGGGGCCGTACGTCGTGCGTGGCGATGTCGTCGCGGATGCTGCCGAGCGTGCCGAGGACGGTGCGCTCCGCCGGCATCGTGCCGTCGCAGACGATCCCGACCGGGGTCGTCCGGCGGACCGTCCGGCCGCGACCAGCGCCTCCGCGATCGCGGGCGCGTTCTCGACCGCCATCATCAGCACGACCGTGCCGCGCAGCCGGCCGAGGGCGTCCCAGTCGACCAGCGAGTCCTCGTGGCCCGGCGGCAGATGACCCGAGACGACGGTGAAGTCGTGCGCGACTCCGCGGTGCGTGACCGGGATGCCCGCGACGGCCGGGCACGGCCAGCGGGCTGCTGATCCCGGGAACGACGGTGACCGGCACCCCGGCCGCCTGGCACGCCTCGACCTCCTCGTAGCCCCGGCCGAACACGAAGCTGTCGCCGCCCTTGAACCGCGCCACGCGCTTGCCGGCCAGGGCGCGTTCCACGATCACCCGGTTGATCTCCTCCTGCGCGGTGAACCGGCCGCGCGGGAGCTTCGCGACGTCGATCAGCTCGACGTCGGGCGGCAGCTCGCCGAGCAGCTCGCGAGGTGCCAGCCGGTCGGCGACGACCACGTCCGCCTCCATCAGCGCCTTGCGTCCGGCGACCGTGACCAGCTCCGGGTCGCCCGGACCACCGCCGATCAGCACCACCCCGGCCGTCCGCTCGCGGTGCCGCGGCGCCGCGATCGCGCCGTCCCGCAGCCCGGCCAGGATCTCGTCGCGGACGTACGCCGAGCGCCGCGGGTCGCGACCGCCGACGAAGTTGTCGAGGACGGCGACCGTGACGATGTCGTGCCGGCCCACGGCCGGGGTCCAGGCCGTGGCGCGCGTGGCGTCGTCCGACCGCACGCAGAAGGTGTGCTGGCGCCTCGGCCTCCGCGGAGACCAGCTCGTTGACCTCACGGTCGTCGGTCGCCGCGATCACGTACCAGGCGCCGTCGAGGTCGCCGGACCGGAAGCCGCGCTGCACCAGCGTGATCTCGCCGGCCCGAGCCCCTCGATCGCGGGCGTCACCTCGGGCGAGACCACGGTGACCTCGGCCCCGACCGCGAGCAGCGTCGGCACCCGGCGCTGGGCGACGTGCCCGCCGCCGACGACGACCACGCGTCGTCCGGCCAGGCGCAGCCCGGCGGGGTACGTCGCGTAGTCGGTCACGACCCCATCGAACCCCTCACGCGACGAGGCGCTGGCCCGCGACCACGGGTCGGACTACGTTGACGGAGACCGATCGCCGTCCTGCCAGGAGCCAGCATGAGCCTCGAACGACCCGTCTCCCCCGACCCCTACGAGCTGCTGCCCGCAGGTGCCCTCGTTCACGGTCACCAGCGACGACGTCACCGACGGCCAGCCGCTGAAGGACGACCAGGTCGCCGACGCCGGCAACACCTCGCCGCAGCTGTCCTGGAGCGGCGCGCCCGAGGGCACCAGGAGCTTCACGGTCACCTGCTTCGACCCCGACGCGCCCGACGCCGAGCGGCTTCTGGCACTGGGTGCTGGTCGACCTGCCGGCCGACGTCACCTCGCTCGACGCCGGTGCCGGCGCCGAGGGAGCCGACCTGCCGGGCAACGCCTTCATGTGCCGCAACGACGGCGGCGGCCAAGGCGTTCATGGGTGCCGCGCCCCCGGAGGGCGACCAGGTGCACCGCTACTACTTCGTGGTGCACGCCGTGAAGGAGGAGACCCTCGGCGTCGACTCCGACGCCTCCCCCGCGGTGGTGTCGCTTCAACCTGGCCTTCAAGACCGCCGGCCGGGCGATCGTGCACGGGCACCTACCAGCACTGATCGACCACCTGGCTTCCACCCCGAGTGTTCTTGACTCGTTCCAGAACGGCTGGTTGGGTCGAGGACATGACCTCCTCCGCGTGATCTGCCCGCAGCCGACCGACAGCCTCGATCGCGACCGCGCCGTCCGAGGAGGCCCGCCTCGGGTCCACCACCGACACGGGCGCCCCGGCGCCCAGCGACCGCAACTCGCTGACCCTCGGCCCCGACGGCCCGATCCTGCTGCACGACGTACACTTCCTGAACCAGATGGCGCACTTCAACCGCGAGCGCGTCCCGGAGCGCAACGTGCACGCCAAGGGCTCGGGCGCGTTCGGCGAGTTCGAGACCACCGAGGACGTCTCGCGGTACACCAAGGCCGCGCTGTTCCAGCCCGGCGTGAAGACCGAGATGCTGGCCCGCTTCTCGACCGTCGCCGGCGAGCAGGGCTCGCCCGACACCTGGCGCGACCCGCGCGGCTTCGCGCTGAAGTTCTACACGACCGAGGGCAACTACGACCTGGTCGGCAACAACACCCCGGTCTTCTTCGTCCGCGACACGATGAAGTTCCCGCACTTCATCCGCTCCCAGAAGCGTCGTGGCGGCAGCGGGCTGCGCGACAACAACATGCAGTGGGACTTCTGGAGCCTCAACCCGGAGTCGGCGCACCAGGTGACCTACCTGATGGGCGACCGCGGCATCCCGAAGCACGTGCCGCCACATGAACGGCTACGGCTCGCACACCTACCTCTGGGTCAACGCGGCCGGCGAGAAGCACTGGGTGAAGTACCACTTCCACAGCGACCAGGGCGTCGAGGGCCTGACCGACGACGACGCCACCCGGATCGCCGGCGAGGACGCCGACTTCCACCGCCGCGACCTCCACGACGGCGATCGACGCGGGCGACTTCCCGTCGCTGGACGCTGTCGATCCAGGCGATGCCCTACGAGGACGCCAAGACCTACCGGTTCAACCCGTTCGACCTCACCAAGATCTGGCCGCACAGCGACTACCCGCTGATCAAGGTCGGCACGATGACGCTGAACCGCAACCCGGAGAACTTCTTCGCCGCAGATCGAGCAGGCGGCGTTCGAGCCGAGCGCGCTGGTGCCGGGCATCGGCTTCAGCCCCGACAAGATGCTGCTCGGCCGGGCGTTCGCCTACTCCGACACCCACCGCTACCGGATCGGCGCCGAACTACCTGCAGCTGCCGGTCAACCGGCCCCGGGTGGAGGTGAACACCTACACCCAGGACGGCCCGATGGCCTACGAGCACCGCGGCGACGACCCGGTCTACGCGCCGAACTCCTTCGGTCGCGGGTACGCCGACGAGGTCGGCGAGGTCGACGGACGGCTGGGAGACCGACGGCGCGATGGTGCGCCAGGCCTACACGCTGCGCGCCGACGACGACGACTTCGGCCAGGCCGGCACCCTGGTCCGCGAGGTCTGGAACGACGAGATCCGCGAGGCGTTCGTCAAGACCGTCGCCGGCCACCTGCTCGGCGGCGTCGAGGGCGACGTGCTCGAGCGTGCCTTCCAGTACTGGACGAGCGTCGACGCCGACACCGGCAAGAAGATCGAGGAGCTGGTGCGCACGCGAGCGCGAGGGCGACGCGCCCGGCGCCCAGCCCGAGCGACGCGAAGGCCGACGCCGGCGACGCCGATCGTGGAGGATGCCACCCAGGCAGGCACCTGACGAACGCTGCCCGGGCGGTGGCGCCTGCTCGGGCGAGGGAGGATCCCGCCATGACCGAGCCCGAGGAAGCCACCGATGTCCTGGGTGCGCCGTACACCGCCCGCACCCTGCCGCTGCGACCCGACGACGAGGGCGAGGTCGTCGCGACGCTGGTGCAGCCGGCCTGCCGCGCGGCCCACGCAACCGGGCGGTGCTGCACGTGCACGGCTTCGCCGACTACTTCTTCCAGACCGGTCGCCGCCGACTTCTGGGTCGAGCGCGGCTACGACTTCTACGCGCTCGACCTGCGCAAGTACGGCCGGTCGTGGCTGCCGCACCAGACGCCGACCTACGTCGCCGACCTCACGACGTACTACGAGGACCTCGACGCGGCCCTGGCCGTCGTCGCGGCCGAGCACGACCACGTGGTGTTGCGCGCGCACTCCACCGGCGGGCTCACCGTGCCGCTGTGGCTGCACGACCGGCGGCCCGACCGGGTCGTCGGCGTCGCTCCTGAACTCTCCGTGGCTCGACATGCACGGCGAGCCTGCTCATGCGCACGCTCGGCACCACGGTGATCGACCGGCTCGGCGCCCGGCAGCCGATGCGGGTGATCCCCCGCGACGTGAGCGGCCCTACGCGCGCAGCCTGCACCGCGACCACGCCGGCGAGTGGGACTTCGACCTGCGCTGGAAGCCGCTGAGTCGCTTCGCCGGTGTACGCCGGCTGGATCCGCGCCGTCCGCACGGGCCAGGCGCGGTGCACCGCGGGCTGGAGATCGAGCGCGCCGGTCCTCGTGGTCAGCTCCGACCGCTCGAGCGGCACCGAGCCCAGCTCGACGACGACGGCGATGTGCACCGACATGGTGCTCGACGTGGAGCGGATCCGGCGCCGGGCGCCGTCGCTCCCCGGCACGTCACCATCGCGCAGGTCCAGGGCGCGATGCACGACGTGACCCTCTCCCCCGAGCCGGCCCGCTCCCGGGTCTTCGACGAGCTCGGCCGCTGGCTCGACGC
>CAVWFF010000056.1:0-18128 GCA_963754145.1 uncultured Actinomycetota bacterium | reverse complement strand
CACGGCGCGCGCGGCCTCCAGCCTGGCCACGGGGATGCGGAACGGTGAGCACGAGACGTAGTCGAGCCCGGCGGCCTCGAAGAAGTGGATCGAGTCCGGGTCGCCCCCGTGCTCGCCGCAGACGCCGAGGGTGAGGTCGGGTCGCGTCCTTCGTCCCTTGGCCACCGCGGTGGTGATCAGCGAGCCCACGCCCTCGGTGTCCAGTGACTCGAAGGGCGAGACCGCCAGGATCCCCTGGGTGAGGTACGCCGGGAAGAAGGCGGCCTCCACGTCGTCGCGGGAGAAGCCCCAGGTCATCTGGGTCAGGTCGTTGGTCCCGAAGGAGAAGAACTCCGCCTCGCTCGCGATCTGGTCAGCGGTCAGGGCAGCCCGCGGTACCTCGATCATGGTCCCGATGCGGTGGGGTACGGCGAAGCCGCGCGCGGACTCGACCTGGTCGGCCACGCCGGCCAGCTCCCGCCGCAGTCGCGCGAGCTCTCGCACCGTGGAGACGAGAGGCACCATGATCTCCGGCCGCGGATCGCCACCGGCCTCGATCAGGTCGGCCGCGGCCTCGAGGATCGCCCGCGCCTGCATGGCGACCAGGCCGGGAACGACCAGTCCGAGCCGCACGCCGCGCAGGCCCAGCATCGGGTTCTGCTCGTGGGCCGCACGCACGGCCGCCAGGAGCCGGTGCGCGACGGGGTCGCTCCGCCCACGCTCGTCCGCCAGGGCCGTGTCGACCGAGAGCTGCGTCAGGTCGGGCAGGAACTCGTGCAGGGGTGGGTCGATGAGCCGGATCGTGACCGGCAGCCCGTCCATCTCGGTGAGGATCCGGGAGAAGTCCGTCGCGTTGCAGCGGCAACATGGCGGCCAGCGCCGCATCCCGCTCCTCGTCGCCGGTGGCCAGCACCAGGTTCTCGACCAGGACACGCCGGGCGCCCAGAAACATGTGCTCGGTGCGACACAGCCCGATGCCTTGGGCTCCGAACCGGCGGGCCCGTGCAGCGTCCTCGGGGGTATCGGCGTTCGCGTGCACGTCCATCCGGCGTACGCCGTCGGCGTGGGCCAGGAGTGCGGCCACGGCGTCCACCACGGGGTCGTCGACCTCCTTGCCGTCGAAGTAGCTCGACGACGGCCGAGTCGACGACGGGAACGGCGCCGGCGAAGACCTCTCCGCTCGTCCCGTCGAGAGAGATGACGTCACCCTCGTGGAGGACCGGCCCGCCGCGGACCTGGACCTGTCGGCCCACGAGATCGACGGTCAGGGCCTCGGCTCCGCACACGCACGGTCGCCCCATGCCACGCGCCACGACGGCGGCGTGGGAGGTCTTGCCACCGCGGCTGGTGAGGGTGCCGCGCGCAGCGACCATGCCCTGGAGGTCGTCGGGGTTGGTCTCCTCACGCACGAGGATGACGTCCTCGCCACGCTCGCTCCACTCCACGGCTGTCTCGGAGTCGAGCGCTACCCGGCCCACAGCGGCGCCGGGAGAGGCGCTGACACCGACGGTGAGGCGTTCGCGTGTCGCCAGGTCATCGAACCGAGGGAACATCAGGCGCGCGAGCTGCGCGCCGGTCACCCGTCCGAGAGCCTCGTCGAGATCCAGTAGTCCTTCATCGACCATGGCGTGCGCGATCCGGAACGCCGCCTCGGGCGTGCGCTTCCCCACGCGGGTCTGGAGCATCCAGAGCTTGCCGCCCTCGATGGTGAACTCGATGTCGCACATGTCCCGGTAGTGATTCTCCAGGGTGGCCATGTTCTCGAGGAGCTCGTCGTAGGAGGCCTCGTCCAGCTCGGCGAGGTCGATCAGGGGAACCGTGTTGCGGATGCCGGACACGACGTCCTCGCCCTGCGCGTGCTGCAGGTAGTCGCCGTACACGCCGCTGGCACCCGTGGCCGGGTCGCGTGTGAACGCCACGCCGGAGCCGGAGGACGAACCTCGGTTGCCGAAGACCATCGCCTGCACGTTCACCGCCGTGCCGAGCTCCTCGGAGATGTGCTCGCGCTGTCGGTAGTAGGCGGCCCGGGGCGTGTGCCAGGAGTCGAAGACCGCCCGTACGGCGAGGTCGAGCTGCTCGCGGGGGTCCTGGGGAAAGCCGCGGCCTGTGTGCTGCAGAACGAGGGCCTGGTAGGTGCTCACGAGCTCGCGCAGGTCATCGGCGTCGAGGCCGGCATCGTCCACGCGCGAGCGATCGTCCTTGAGCTCGGCGAGCGCGGTGGCGAACACCTTGGGCTCCATCCCGAGCACGGTGCTTCCGAACATCTGGATGAGGCGACGGTAGGAGTCGAGGGCGAAGCGTTCGCCACCGTGACGGGCCAGGCCGTGCACGGACTCGTCGTTGAGGCCGATGTCCAGGACGGTCTCCATCATGCCCGGCATCGAGAACTTGGAGCCCGAACGGACCGAGACCAGGAGGGGGTCCGAGCGGTCACCCAGGCGTCGGTTCATGTGTCGTTCGAGACGGGCGAGGTGCTCGCCCACCTCGCTGTCGAGACCGTCCGGAACGGCTCCGTCGCGCAGGTAGGCGCGGCAGGCCTCGGTGGTGATGGTGAAGCCTGGCGGTACCGGGAGCCCGAGCCGGCACATCTCCGCAAGGTTCGCGCCCTTGCCTCCCAGCAGGTCCGACTGGAACCGGTCGCCTTCGGCGAAGTCGCGGACGTATCTGGTGTCCTCGTGCATGTCGCTCAGTCCTCGAGAACTTCGGCGACCGGTCGACGCGGGGTGCGGCGAAGGCTCGTTCGGGTGCTCTCCAGCCAGCCCACCCGCACCAGGACCTGGGGGCGGGCCATGCCGTCGAAGACGTCCTCGTGCAGTGCTTCACGGGTTTCGTCGACCTCGATCACCTGGCTCAGCGGCACGATCGAGAGACCGTCACGGGTCGCCTGCAGCCACAGCGCGCTGAGTGCCTCTCCCGCCTTCAGCCACGCCAGCTGGTCGTCGGCGGCGCTGCAGATCGCCACCAGGCCGTCCGAGCTGTCGACCACCCGGGCGGCGGCCTCGGCGGCCGAGGCTGCCTCGGCGTCGCTCGCAAATCGGTTCGGGCGGATCGACGGAAGGTCCGGCGCGTGCGGCATGGCGTGGGCCATCGGGATCCCGTCCACGCGACTGCGACCGATCCAGGTGACTTGTTCCTCGGCGTACCGCGCGTCAGATGCTTGCGCCGACATCGCACTCTCCACCAGCTGCTCGGCCCGGAAACGGGTGCTCACATCGATGATGGGGATGGCACGTGCTCCCCACCGCGTGGCTGCCTCGGCCAGCTGGGCCAGCCGTGCGTCAGGTATCGGCCACGAGGTGAACCGGCGCCGGTCGGTGCGTCTCGTCTCGAGTGCCTGCAGGGATTCGCGCGCTTCGTCGGTCGGAACACCGGGAGCGAGGGTGAGGCGTGCCAGGTGGTCCTGGTCCTCGGGGGACGGCATCAGCTCGATGGTCGGCGTCAGGCTCAGCGCCTGCGCAGCCACGAATCCGTGATGCAGCGCCGCGCCGCAGCTGATGGCCAGGTTGCGCCCGGAGGGGTCGCTGACCTGCAGTTGGCGTTGCCGGTCGGCGTACAGGTCGATGGTGGCGTCATCGACGACGCGCCAGCGCCACGGCTGGGTGTTGAGCACGCTCGGTGCACGGCAGGCCAGTTCGATCACGCGAAGAGCCAAGGTCCGGGTGGGTGCGCTCATGGGTGTGCCTCTCGATTGCTCCGAGCCTCGTTCGGCAAGGGCGAGGGCGGCAGGGGCGTAGGTCCCGAGAGACAAGGCCCTTGAGCAGGAGCCGCGCTGCGGACCCGGCGGTCCGCGTCCTCGAGCACGGCGTCGGCTCTGCGCCCGTGGGCGGCGGTGACCTAGCCGATCCGGGACCTTCTGCCCTAACGTGTGCCCGGCCCCCCGGGCAGGGTCGACCTGATCAGGAACTTCGACCCGGAGGCATGGACCCATGATGAAGCCTTCTGTGACGACGCGTGGGGGTGTGGCGACGATGCAGGAAGTCGAGATCCAGTCACTGCAGATGGACCGGTTCAGTGACCTGCTGCCACCGGATCGCATCATCCGGTTCGCGGACGTGGCAGCCGAGGCGCGTGCGCTCATGGGCGAACGCATGATCTGGAACGTCAATGCCACCGCACAGGGCGGGGGCGTGGCCGAGATGCTGCAGACCCTGCTCGCCTACGTGCGTGGCGTGCTACGTCGACACCCGCTGGCTGGTCCTCACCGGCAGCCCGGAGTTCTTCACGGTCACCAAGCGTGTGCACAACATGCTGCACGGCGAGCCGGGTGACGGCGGACCTCTGGGTGAGGCCGAGCGCGCGCGTGGTGGCCGATGCCCTGGAAGCCGACATCGAGGAGATGACCGCCCGGGTCTCGGTCGGTGACGTCGTCTTGCTGCACGACCCGCAGACGGCCGGCATGGTGGACCGCCTCCGTGCCGCGGGGGCACGTGTGGTGTGGCGCTGCCACGTCGGCCGGGACACCTCGAACGAGCTGACCGATCGCGCCTGGGACTTCCTGCGGC
The DNA here is from genome assembly GCA_963754145.1 of uncultured Actinomycetota bacterium. Taxonomy (GTDB): domain Bacteria; phylum Actinomycetota; class Actinomycetes; order Propionibacteriales; family Nocardioidaceae; genus Marmoricola. Next base: position 13,647 of record CAVWFF010000056.1, on the reverse strand, counting down.
CGATGATCCAGCACGCCGACGCCTTCGTCTTCTCGCGTAGTGCGTATGTCCCGGCCTGGTGCCGGCCGGAGGCGGTGCGCATCATCACCCCTTCGATCGATCCGTTGAGCGCGAAGAACCAGGACCTCAGCGATGCGATGGTGCAGGCAGTGTTGCTCCGCTCCGGAATTGTCGAGGGTGCGGGTGAGGACGGCGGTGACAGCGCCTCGCTGCCGTTTGTCCGGAGGGACGGTCGGGTGGGCGAGGTGCGGTGCCATCGCGGGCTGCAGGCGGAGGGCGAACCGGTTCCCGCCGAAGCGCGGCTGGTGGTCCAGGTGAGTCGGTGGGATCGGCTCAAGGACATGGCCGGCGTACAGCAGGGATTCATCGAGGCCATGGCCTCGTTGCCGGACGACGTCCACCTGGTGTTGGCCGGACCAGAGGTCGCGGGAGTCTCCGACGACCCGGAGGGAGCGGCCGTCCTGGCGGAGTGTCGGGACGGGTGGCGCCGACTGAGCCCGGCTGAGCAGCGACGGGTCCATCTCGTCTGCCTGCCGATGGACGACGTGGACGAGAACGCGATTCTGGTCAACGCGTTGCAGCGCCGGGCGAGCATCGTGGTCCAGAAGAGCCTGGTGGAGGGCTTCGGCCTCACCGTCACCGAGGCGATGTGGAAGGGCCGCCCCGTGGTGGCCTCGGCTGTGGGTGGGATCGTGGACCAGATCACCGACATGGTCGACGGAGTGCTGCTTCGTGATCCAACCGATGTGCAGGGTCTCGGCGACGTACTGACGACGTTGTTCGGCGACCCGGAGCTGTGCGCGGCTCTCGGCGACGCCGGGCGCCAGACCGTGTATGACCGCTTCCTCGGGGACCGCCACCTGGAGGCGTACGTCGACCTCCTCCGCTGGCTCGTGGGCTGAGCGATGAGTCAGGGACGACCGGCCGTGTATCAGTGGTGCGGCTACCGCGCGTTACTAGTGGGATCCAGTTCGTGCGCGAGGCAGTTCTCGTTCGGTGGACAGAAATTGGACACAATTCGAGTGCAGGAGGGACCCAGTCGACTCGAGCACGGCCGAGAACAGCCGATACACTCGACTCACCAGTCAGTCGGTTCGAGGCGTCGCCGCAGGTCAGGGCTGTTTGGGCGAGAGAGTTTGAGAGGCGTCGAACACCCGAGACTCGTGCCACAGGTGCAGGGGGTCAGGGGTTCGAATCCCCTCAGCTCCACCGAATCTCGTGTCGAATTCCCAAGGTATCGAGGAATTCTTCGGGCAAGCCGGATGTCGTCCGTCGCAGCTTCCCAATCTCCTCTCGCACCTCCCAATCTCTTCTTGCACCTCCACGGGCGGTGGAATCTAGGTAGTCACGCAACACCGTGGTTGGTTGCGGCCTTTGAGAGTAGTTGCTCGAGCACTTCGGCGGGGGTCTGGAAGGCGTGGCGTTTGCGGGGCCGGGAGTTGAGCTCGGCGGCGATGTTGTCGAGCATCCCGGGTCCGTAGAAGGACAGGTCGGTGCCCTTGGGCAGGTACTGGCGCAGCAGTCCGTTGGTGTTCTCGTTCGAGCCGCGCTGCCAGGGTGAGTGGGGGTCGCAGAAGTAGATCTCCAGGCCGGTGGCGTCGGCGATCTGGAGGTGGTTGGCCATCTCTCTGCCTTGGTCCCAGGTCAGCGAGAGCAGCAGCTGCTCGGGCAGGGTCGCCATCTTGTCGACCAGTGCCTCTTGGACCGCCAAGCGCGCCGTAGCCGGCCGGGCAGGTGCAGCAGCATCACGAACCCGGTGGTGCGTTCGACCAGGGTGCCGACCGCGGAGTTCGACGCCGTCGAGCCCATGATCAGGTCGCCTTCCCAGTGTCCGGGGACGGCCCGGTCCTCGACCTCGGGCGGCCGTTCGCTGATCGAGACCATGTCCGGGGATCCGGCCGCGACGCTCGCCCTCGCGGCGCCGCGGCTTGCGCATGGACCGGCCGGTGCGCAGATACGCGGTCAGTTCTCGCCTGAGCCCACCGCGGGCCTGCACGTAGAGCGACTGGTAGATCGTCTCGGCCGACACCCACATCTCCGGTTCGTCGGGGAAATCGATCTTGAGTCTGCCAGCGATCTGCTCCGGGCTCTCCCGGCGTGTGAGCCGCGCCTGGACCTCCCTGCGCAGCCGCAGGTTCGTGGCCAGCTTCGCCGCTCGTGGTGCGGTTCGTGACTCGTCGGCCTTGGCCTGCCCGACCGAGGCCCGATACCCCCGACGCGTCGCACCCCGGTCCAGCTCGCGGCTGATCGTGCCCGGGTTCCGGTCCAGCCGGCGCGCGATCTCACACACCCCGTGGCCGGCATGGTCCAACGCCGCGATCTCCTCACGCTCCGACCACGACAGATACCGGCCGACCGGGCCCGCGGCACGAGTGGGATTCACCCCGCCAGCCTTCCGGAACGTCGACCTGCCCCAGGTCTCGGACATGCCGGCGACCACGGCAGCAGCCTCCACGCCGAGACCGGCACGGACCCCGGCCCAGAACCGACGATCGAACTCCCGCGGATGCTTCGGACGACCCGTCACGACAACTCCTCGAAATCGAGGTGTTGCGTCACTAGCTAGAACCACCGGCATGTACGCCGCGGGAAGTGTCAGATCAGATTGGGAGGTAGCCCGAACCGGCGTCGTCAAGAAACCTCGATACCGTGGGAATTCGACAGCCACGTCGCACCCCACACCTCGCCCACCACCAGCCGCACCCGGTCGCCAGCACCTCCAGCTCAGGCCTCGGTCGCCTCCGGCAGCGGCGCGACGGCCGTGTCCCTGCCGAACAGGAGCGCGTACGTCGCCCCGGCGATCGCGCCCCGACCAGCGGTGCGACCCAGAACACCCACAGCTGCACGAGGGCGTCGCTGCCGGCGAACAGCGCCGGCCCGGTCGAACGGGCCGGGTTCACCGAGGTGTTGCTGACCGGGATGCTGGCGAGGTGGATCAGCGTCAGGGACAGGCCGATCGCGATCGGCGCGAAGCCCTTGGGGGCGCGGGTGTCGGTCGCACCGAGGATGACGTAGAGGAAGACCGCCGTGAGCACGACCTCGATCACGAGGACGGCCAGCAGCGAGTAGCCCTCGGGCGACCGGTCGCCGTACCCGTTGGTGGCGAAGCCCGACGTGACCGCGTCGAACCCGGACTTGCCGTTCGCCACGACGAACAGCACGGCGGCGGCGGCGATGGCGGCGACGACCTGCGTCACGGCGTACGGCGGCGACGTCCTTCCAGCGGAAGCGCCCGCGCGAGCGCGAGGCCGAGGGTGACGGCCGGGTTGAAGTGGCCACCGCTGACGTGTCCGACCGCGTAGGCCATCGTGAGCACCGTGAGGCCGAACGCGAAGGCAACGCCCAGGAATCCGATGCCGACGTCGGCCACCCCGGCGGCCAGCACCGCCGCGCCGCACCCTCCGAACACCAGCACGAAGGTGCCGAGGAACTCCGCGGCGATCCGTCGCGACAACGAGTGCACTTCGCTCATGCCGAAAGACTGCGCGAACGTGTCGGGCCCATGCTCACCCGATCCGGGTGACTCGGCCCGGCCCTTTTGTCACGCGTCGGAATGGTGCGGCAGCCACTCGTAGACCACGTGCGTGCGGAGCACGACGTCCTGGAGCGAACGTCGCTCGGCGCTGACGGCACACCACAGCAGACCGATGGGAAACAGTGCATACAGCAGGGCACGCACAAACGCACGCAGCAGGCCGATCCGCGACCGCCGCCCGCTCACCACGGTGATGCCCATGACGTGGTCGCCGTACGTCCGACCGGTCATCCACCACAGCAGAGTCAGGTAGGCGACGAGCACCACGAGGAACGCAGTCATCGCACCCGCCAGGGACGTGTCGGGCAGGCGGTAGCCTCGCGGGTCGCTGAGCAGCCGCAGCCCGATATAGCCGGCGTACCCAGCCAGCATCGCCACACCGACGACGACGACGTCGATCATGGCCGCGGCCAGGCGCGTGGCCGCCCCGGCGGCAGCGCCCTGGTACGGCCGGGCCTCGCGGGGGACGGGCGTGAGGGAGGCGTCGGTCATGTCGGTTCCGGCAACGGTCCCACCGCTCGGTTCCGGCGGAAGAGGGGACGGCGGAGCGTGCGGCTGATCGCCTCGTCGGCGGAGATCCCGGTCATGCGTACGCCGCGCACCGTCTCGGACGCCATCGTCCCCGTCGACTCCCGGATGATCGCGGGTAGGTCGACACCGGCGATCACCTCGTCGACCATCGCCACGAGGTCGACACGGTGGATCATCGCGTCGAGGTCGAGCCGCTGCAGCACGGTGTCGGCCACCAGCGGGGTCCAGGCGTCGAGCAGGTGGGCGACCTGCTGCTCCGTGGCAACCCGGTGGGCCGCCCCCCGCTGGGCGAGCACCCCCACGAGGGTGGCCGGCTGGAGCGCCGTCGGCACGAGGGGCGGGCGCCACACGAGCCTGGTCACCGGTGCAGCGAGGCGTGACGCCGTCCGGACCACCACGACACCGGCGGCCAGGGACTCCACGACGATCTCGACCAGCGCGTCGACCACCTGCTGACGGTCCGGGCGTGCTTGGACGTCGGGCGTCTCGCGCCGCGGTCCCCGCACCACCTCGGTCATCGCCTTCAAGAGTGCCGCCGCCGGCCCCTCGTCGTCTCACCCCGGGAGGGTGATGCTGCCGCGGCACCGAGTCGCGACGGTGAGAGCTGCAGCGCACACGAGGAGACTGCCCGATGACCGAGACCCGACCGACCCTGCGCGGATTCTCGACCGACGAGTTGTCGCGCCTGCTCGTGCTCCTGGAGGGCGCCGACTCGGTCGAGCTCAAGCTGACGGTGCCCGACGGTCACCAGCGCTCGGCCGTCCGCGCGCTCCACATGGACCCGCTGGACGCCCAGCTGAGCCAGGTCTTCTTCCTCGACACCCAGGACCTGCAGCTCAATGCGCGGGGAGTGATCGTCCGGGCACGGCGCACCACCGCCGGCGACGACTCCGTGGTCAAGCTGCGCCCCGTCGTCCCACACGAGCTCCCGGAACGGCTCCGGGCCACACCCGGCTTCGGGGTCGAGGTCGACGCGATGCCGGGCGGCTTCGTCTGCTCCGGCCGCCTCAAGTCCACCCTGCGCCGGGGCAAGGTGAAGGAGGCGGTCGACGGCGACCGGGCCGCTCTGTCGCTGTTCAGCAAGGCGCAGCGCTCCTTCTTCGCCGAGCACGCCCCGGAACGGACCGGGATCGACGACCTTTCGATTCTCGGACCGATCTTCGTGCTCAAGCTCAAGTACCGGCCGCCGGGCTTCGGCCGCCGGCTGGTGGCCGAGCTGTGGACCTACCCGGACGGGTCACGCATCCTCGAGCTCTCCACCAAATGTGTGCCGGGCGAGGCATTCCAGGTGGCGGCCGAGAGCCGGGTCTACCTGGAGGAGCGCGGCATCGACCTGTCGGGAGAACAGGCGACCAAGACAAAGACCGCTCTCGAGTTCTTCACTCGCTGAGGGCTGTTGCGCAGGAAGGAGTGGGTGATGCTCAAGCAGCTGATCTTCGTGTGGGTGGTGACGGCCGTCGCCATCGCTGTCGCTGCGGCGCTCGTCCCGTCGGTCGACCTCGACGGCGGAGTCGGGACACTGCTGTGGGTGGCGCTTCTCTTCGGACTCGTGAACGGCCTGATCGGTCCGCTGCTGCATCTGATCTCGCTCCCGCTGACCCTGATCACCTTCGGTCTGTTCGGACTGGTCGTCAACGGCGCGCTGCTGGCTCTCACTGCAGGTCTCAGCGACTCGCTCGACGTCGGGGGCTTCCTCGCGACCATCGTCGCCGCCGTCGTGATCTCCGTCATCGAGGCTGTGCTCGGGTTCGTCGGCGCGCGCCTCTTCGCGGAGCCCTCGGTCCAGAATGCGTGAAGGAACCACCCGGTGACCGGTGTGACCGTCGACGCGAAGCAGCTCTGGGCCGCGGCGGCAGCCACCGTGGTGGTGGCGGCCCTGGTCGCGGCGGTTAGCGTGCTTGTCATCGAGACCTTCGTGGACGTCACGCTGCTGCCGCCGACCGAGCGCGGCGTGCTTGGCTGGTCGAACCAGGCGTCGTACCCGGCCGGCGCTGCCGTGCTGGCGCTCGGAGCCGCGGTCGTGCTGCACCTGTTGCTGCTCGGGGTGCCACGCCCCTTGGTCTTCTTCGGCTGGCTGATGGCGCTGGTCGGGATCGGCCTCGCCGTGGTCCCGTTCGCGCGCGACGCCACCTTCGAGGTGCAGGTGTGCACCGCGGCCATGCAGGTGGTCGTAGTTCTCTCCGTGTGGATCCTGCTGTCCTCGGCCGGCCGACGGGCGGCCATGCCGACGGCAGGGCCTGAGTGGCTTGTGACAGCGGCAGGGGCCCGGCGCGTGACGTGGCTCCAGACTGCCGTACGGCGGTGGGGTTGGCGCACCGTCGGCGTCGTCGTCACCTCGTTCGGGCTGTACGTCGTCGCCCCCAGCGTCATCACGTTGTTGAACGCCTGGCCCGACCTCGGGAACGTGCGCCCCTGGTGGTTCGCCATCCTGTTCGCGCTGGAGCTCGCCAGCTTCGCCGCCGCATGGGCCTTGATGCGCGTCGCGCTCCCGCACACGTCCGTGGCCCGCGGTCGCGACCTCGCAGGTGGTCGGCAACGCGGCGTCCAAGGTGCTGCCCGGGGGAGCGGCAACGGGCGGCGTCGTCCAGGGCAGGATCCTCATCCAGGCGGGCCGACCGGGAGCCTCTGTCGCCACCGCGCTGGCCGCTACCGGCCTGATGAGCACCGGGGTGCTGCTGAGCCTGCCCGTCCTGACGATCCCGGCGGTGATCATCGGACCGCCACCGGCGCGCCAGCTCCAGCTCGGCCTGCTGGTCTCGTTCCTGCTCGCGGTCGTCGTCGTCGCAATCGGCACGATGATGCTCACCTGGGACCGGTTCGTGGTCGTGGTCGGCCGAACGGCGGGTCGCCTCATCCACCTGGTCCGCCGCTCGGTCACCAAGGACTCCGCCGCAGCGGCGTTGGTCGAGCAGCGGGACAAGGTCGCCGCCGCGTTCGCCGGCCGATGGCACGGGGCGCTGGTCTACGCGGCCGCCAACAGGTTGCTCGACTACGCGGCCCTGGTCGCGGCGCTCTACGCCGTCGGCGCCCACATCCGTCCCTCGCTGGTCCTGCTCGCCTACGTCGTGGCGCTGGGCCTGGCGATGATCCCGATCACCCCGGGCGGTCTCGGGTTCGTGGAGGCCGGGCTGACCACGTTGCTCGTCCTGTCCGGGGTCCCCGCCGACCAGGCCGCGATCGGCACCCTGATGTACCGGCTCGCCTCCTACTGGCTCCCCATCCCGCTGGGCGCGCTGGCATGGGGAGGCTGGCAGCTGCGCCACCGCCTCCAGCCGGCGGACCCCGAAGTGCCGCTGTAGCCGCGCTCAGTCCGCGGTCAGACGGTTGGCCAGGGCCCAGATCACCAGGACGTCCAGGCCGATCACCAGCACGGCCCAGAACGGGTAGTAGGGCAGGAACATGAACTGTGTCAGCGCCGACACGAAGGCGAAGATCAGACCACCGATGAAGGCCCAGACCTGGCCGGTGAGGATCCCGACGCCCACGGCGATGCCGATCAGTCCGAGGATGAGGTGGATCCAGCCCCAGGCGGTCACGTCCAGCTGGTACGCATAGGCGGCGCCCTTGACGAAGAGGTCGTCCTTCAGGACGGCGGCCAGCCCCTCGAGGAACTGGAACGACGACAAGGTGGCGAGGACGACTCCGGCGAAGACGGAGACGCCATAGGCCGCAGGCGACACTTCCTTGTACACGCCGGCGGAGTCGTTGGTGGTCTTGGCACTCATGGTGACGTCCTTCCTGAGACGAACGGGGAGCCGTTCGGTCGAGACGCTAGGACCAGCGGATCGGACTCGGCTCACCCGGAACGGATGAGCCGGGGTGCCACGTGAGGCTCAGGTGGGTGGTGCCAGCAGGTCATCGAGGCGGCGTCGTACGTCGTCGCTCACGTCGGCGGTGATCAAGGTGGCCTCGGACTGCGCGAGGACCGGCCGGATGAGCTCGTCGCGAGCGTCGCTGCTGATCACGATCAGTGCCGACGTCCCCGGCTTGAGCTGCTCGCGCACCGTGCCCAGGAACTCCTCGTCGATGCCGGTGCTCCGCAACCGGTGTACCGCGGCGCTCGCTGCGGCTCCGGCAGCGGCTCCGGCAACGGGGTTCAGCACGAGCATCCCGACGAGGCCGCCCCAGAGGGCACCACGGCCCGCGGAGCGTGCGGTGGCGTGACGAAGGTGTTGCACCTTCGGCTCATCGGCGTCCGGCATCCAGATGACGCTGGCTGCGTCGTGGACGACGAGAGCGCCCTGCTCGACGAGGACCTTGAGCTGGAGCTCACCTTTGTCGGCGCCGAAGGGCGTCGGGTACCGCCACACGGTCAGCGAGGTCACGGCTTCACTTTTCCCCATCTACGTTGCACCCGTGACGTCCGGGTGGTCGGCCGGCGAGGCCGCGACCGAGGGCGTCGGGGCAGCCAACAGCTCCAGTACCAGCACCGCGAGCGCGGTGATCACGACGAAGACGAGCGCGGTACCGCCGGTGGGGTGGTCCTGGGCGAGGTAGGCCAGGGCGGCGACCACGACGATCCCCACCCGGAACGACGTGCGGTACTGCCCGAGGACCACGCCGAAGCGGCCGGACTGCAGGCCGACGCGGGAGAGGCGGACCCGGACCAGGTCGATGCCGCGGACCAGCGCCCCACGAGCGGCCGCACCGGAGCCGGTGGAGGCGCTGAGCCACGCGACGACGGCCACGGTCAGGGCGATGACCAGGACCCCCCGGAGTGCCAGCCGGATGAAGGAGACCAGCTGGTCGTAGATGGCTCCCGCGGCCGCGGCGGACGCGTCGGCGGGCAGCGAGTTCAGATAGAAGGGACGGATGGCGTTCAGCGTCGCACCGAGCAGCAACATCGACGCGCCGACTGCGATGCCGCTGGCCAGCACCATGCGCCGCCGGTCGCGAGCCAGCATCACCGCGGTGGCCAGGAGTCCCAGTCCCAGGACGGGCAGCCATGGGGCCAGGCCGTCAATGATGCCCAGCAGGGTCTGCACCGTCGCCAGATCGTCCGACTGGACGATGGCGAAGCTTGCCGAACCTCGGGAATCCGGTCCGCGATGCCGAACCCGGCATCGGCGAGCTGCTGCTTGATGGTGTTGATCAGGACCGCGAGGTTCACCTGCACGGTCCCGTTGTTCACGGTCACGGCGCCGCCGTCCTCGCCGGTGAGTGCGGCCACCAGCTCCGTGTGGGCTGTCCGGTTGGCCTCGATCCAGGCCTGCTCGAAGGCGTCGGTCTGCACGAACGCAAGGATCCGGTCTGAGACGAAGCTCCGGATCCCGGACGCCAAGGGCCCCGCCAGCGCCTGCAGGGTTGCGTCCACCCTGGGCGGCACACCTTGGTCGCTGATCGCCTGGGTCAGCTGATCCATCGCCGCATCGAGGTCGAGGTAGGAGAAGATCACCTGCTCCGCGCGCCTCGCGATCGCCTTCTGCACGTCCGGGTCGTTCGCCAGGGGCCCGACCGTCGCGACGTACCGGTCCGTGTCCTGGATCTGGCCGCTCGCCCACGTGGCGAGCACGGAGAGCGGCGCCAGCAGCGCAGCGATGGCCACCAGGAGACCGGCCACGACCGGGCGCCACCAGCCTCGTCGCCGGCCCTGGCCCTCGGCGACTTCCTGCCGAAGCCGGTCGACTTCCGCCTGCAGGCGCGCCACCTCGTCGTCGGCGGCGGACCCCGGGTGCGGACGTGCGGTTCCGGACGTGGTCATTCGCCCACCGTGCGTCAGCCGGAAGCCGCACACGTCACCCGCTATGGGTGACGCGCCTTCCGGGTCCGGCAGGAGGAAATTGGTCACGTTCACACCCGGCCCTGACGAATCGAGGTGGCCATGGCGAAATCCGCCTACGAGATCCGGGTGGTGGGGGAGGTCGCGCCTCGCTTGCTCGAGGACTTCGACGGCGTCACCATGCAGGCCGACCCTGCCAGCACCACGATGCACGCCGTCCTGACCGACGAGGCGGAGCTGCACGGCCTCCTCGAGGCGCTGCGGCGTGAGGGGCTGGTGCTCCTCGACGTCCGCAAGGAACAGGACTGACGTCGGCGGGCGAACCCGGGGAAATGCGGAACCGGTCGCTCCTCGAAATGGGCGGCTGCGGCACAAATTGGTCCGTTGCACCTATCCTTTGGGGTGGGGAGGGACCATGACACGACCGATCAGGGGTGTGAGTCCGGATCCCGCGAACGGAAGCAGCAACCCGCACGACGTCCGTCGACTCGTTCGTGGACGCGAAGCTCCACCGTCCGCCGCCGCGCGCGACGTGGGTCGACCGTGACCGGCTGATCGGCCGTCTCGAGCGTGCCACCCAGCAGCCGGTGACCCTGATCGCGGCCCCGGCCGGCTACGGCAAGACCACCCTGCGTCGCCCAGTGGCTGGCGAGCGACCGCAGCGTCCGCCGGCCACGGCCTGGGTCTCCCTCGACGCCGGCGACAACGACCCCGGTCGCCTGTGGACCCACGTCGCCGCTGGCGCTCGAGCGGGCCGGCTGCGTCGCTCGCCCAGTGACCTCGGCGCGGTCGATGGCCGCAGGGCAGCGGGAGGTCATGCCGGGCGTGCTGCCGCGCCTGCTGAGCGCGCTGGCGGCAATGCCGGACGACGTCGTCATCCTGCTCGACGACTTCCACTTCGTGCACGACCCCGCGTGCCACGACCAGGTCGAGTTCCTGATCGAGCACCTGCCGCCCCAGGCGCATCTGGTGATCAGCACCCGCGCCGATCCCGGCCTGCGGCTGGGCCGGCTGCGCGCCTCGGGCGGCTGGCCGAGATCCGGGCCGCCGACCTCGGCTTCACGGCCGACGAGGCGCGCGAGCTGCTGGCGATGGCGACGTGCGCACTGGCCGAGCGACTCGCGTGGCCCAGCTGGTGGAGCGCACCGAGGGCTGGCCGGCGGGCCTCTACCTCGCCACGCTGTCGCTGGCCGGCCGGGACGACCCGGACGAGTTCGTCCGGGAGTTCAGCGGCGGCAACCGCTTCATCGGCGACTACCTCACCGAGGAGGTCCTGGCCGTGCACGCGGACGGACGTGCGGGAGTTCATCGTCACGATGTCGATCCTCGACCGGTTCTCCGCTCCGCTGTGCGACTTCGTCGCCGGCAGCGACCGGGTCGGCCGCGATCCTGCACGACCTCGAGCGCACCAACCTGTTCCTGGTCCCGCTCGACGAGAGCGCCGCTGGTTCCGGTTCCACCACCTGTTCGCGGCCGTCGCGCGCAGCGAGCTCGAGATCGAGCGCCCGGACCAGGTGCGCGGCTCTGCACGCGCGCGCCGCGCGATGGTTCCGCGACCACGGCCACATCGACGAGGCGGTCGAAGCACGCGCCTGCGGCCGGCAGGACACGGGACGCCGCCTGCTGGTGCAGGCCAACTGGCTGACGTACGTCGACGCCGGCCGGGCGGCGACCGTGCTCGGCTGGCTCGACGCGCTGGGACGCCCTTCCGTCGCCGACGACCCCGCCGCCCGGCGTCACGGCGGCCTGGATGGCCGCCCTGTCCGGCGACGAGGCAGACGCTGGACGACGCACCTGCGCGGCGCTGGAGGAGTTCCGCGACCACGGCCCGCTCCCCGACGGCGCACGCTCGGTCGAGTCCGCGATCGCGATGATCCGGGGGCTCTTCGGCTACGGCGGGCCCGTCGAGATGCTGGCAGGTGCGCAGCGGGCCGTGGAGCTCGAGACCGACGGTCGGCTCGCCGTACTACGCGATCGCCCACGTCACTCGGCCATGCCGCGTACGTCGCGGGCGACCTCGACCTGGCCGCGATGTGCTGGCGAGCGCCTCCCAGAACGAGCGCCGCACCGGCGATCATCCGCGTGCTGAGCCTGCGCGGCCGAGTCGCTGGTGGAGGCCGAGCGCGGGAGCCCGCCCGCAGCCGCGAGCTCGCCGAGCTCGCCATGGCAGATCGTCGACGACCCATGGCCTGCGCGCCATGCCCCAGGCGTCCCTGGCGTTCACCGCCCTCGGTCAGGCGCAGGCCGCCGCCGGGAAGCTCGACGACGCGATGGCGACCCTCGAGCAGGGTCTGGCCCTGCGCCGGCAGGCATCCGCCGCAGGGGCCATGGGGCACGATCCACCACCTGCTCGTGCACGGCGCGCGTCGCCGTCGCAGCGGGCCAGCTGACGCTGGCGCAGGAGCTGCTCGACGAGCTCGCCGGCCGCATGGACCGCTACCCCGACGGCATGCGCCCGATGCGCGCTCGGGTCGCCGCCGTCCGGAGCTGCTCCGCGGCGCCTCGGCGCGTCGGAGGGGAGCCGCTCACCGGTCGAGAGCTCGACGTGCTGCGCCTGCTCCAGGGCTCGCTGAGCCTCGACGAGATCGCCGGCGAGCTCTACCTCTCCACCAACACCGTCAAGACCCACGCCCATGCCGTCTACCGCAAGCTCGGCGCCCACTCGCGCGACGAGGCGGTCCAGACCGCCCGCCACAGCCTGCTGATCTGACCCGCAGGCCCCGGCTGCGCCGGACATCTCACCCGGGTGAGATCACGGTGGGGGTGAGGCCCGGTCACCCCGCCCCGCGAGAGGCATTACAGAACACGGAGTTCTCGGAAGACCTCAGGGCGGACGGTATGACTTCTTTGGCCACCACAGACGGCCCGTTGACGACCACCACCATCATGCGGGCGCCTGGCGCCAAGGCGCCGAGCGCGTGCGAGTACGCACTGGTCGAGGTCCGGCCGGACGGCTCCTTCGGCCGCGCCCGCCTCCTGCCCGACGGGAGCCAGGTCGGCGAAGCCGCCATGCGGGGGGCACTCGCCGACGGGAACTGGAGAGCGGTGGCGACGTGTCTCGTCGACACCCACGCCGTGGTCCGGGTCCTGGCCGGCACCGAGAACGCGCTCGACCTGTGGGCCGGCGTTGCCGACGTGAGCGCCACCCAACCGGTGCTGCGGGCCGCTCTCGCGGTGGCTCGGGGAGACAGGGCCGCGGCTGGAGCGGCCCTCGCCCGGATCGACGGTTCCGACGAGACGCGCGGTGCCGCAGAGCGGCTCGGGATCTCGTGCACGCGGATGGCCCTCGCGCGGCTCACCGGTGACGTCGTCACCGGAACCGCGCACGAGGCCGAGGCACGACTCCTGATGCACCAGCTGCCGGTCCACGTCCTCGACCGGCTCCCGGAGCTTTCGGTCCTGCTTGATGCCCATCTGGGCGCCCTGCAGGTGCTGGCGGGTCGTCTGCACGAGGCTGCCCACACCCTGGCACGAGGGGCGTCGACCCGCACCGTCCCCGACACGTGTGGTGCCCGCGAAGACTGTGAAGGTCAGCTCTCGCTGCTGGAGGCGTTCCGCGGGAACCTGCGTCGCGCCGCGCTCCACGCCGATCGCGTGCTCGAGGTCGCCGGTGAGGTGGGCGGCACCGGCACCACGCACGCTCACCTGGCGCGCGCCTGGGTCCATCTCGAGCGGCACGCTCGCCGAGGCGCGGGACATTCTCGACCTGGCCGGCGTGGTGCCCGGCGGGTGTCGCGAGCCGTGGCTGGTGATCAGCAGCCTGCTCGCGCATGCACGTCTGCTGACCGCGGCGGGGGAGCCCGAGGCTTCGTTGCGGCTCCTGGCCGAAGCCACCAGCACGGCCTGGTCGACCGGCAGCGTG
>CAVWFF010000055.1:0-31097 GCA_963754145.1 uncultured Actinomycetota bacterium | reverse complement strand
GCAGGTTATGTTCGCTGCCCGCGAGGGTAGTGCGTCTATCTGGGCGCCGTGCAGCGGCTTCTTCGACGGCCTATCTGGGTGAAAGGAGCGGTAGCGTCAGGGTTGGGCAGCGCCATGTCGGTGGGCCAGCGGATGGAGCCCGACCTCTCTGACTGCGCGCCGATGTGCAAGATTCCTGGGTTGTGTGTGCACGCCAGTGAATCGTAAGTTCGAATCCGCCGCTCACCTGCGCGCACGGGCGCGGAGACGGCTTCGTCACGAGGAGCGCGGTGACTGCGCAGAACAGCGGGGACACCGGACTTGGATCCCAGCGGACACACCACAGGGAACCAGAAGACCCGCACGACCCGGCAACGGTGGTTGTGATGGGAGTCTCGGGGACTGGGAAGAGCACGATCGCTCTGGGACTCGCCGACCTGCTGGGGTTCTCGTTCCTGGAGGGTGACCTGCTCCACCCTCCGGCGAACATCGAGAAGATGACCAGCGGAGTCGCCCTCACCGATGCCGACCGACTGCCATGGCTGCAAAGCATTGCGTTGCATCTCGCCGAATCCGCGCGCCAGGACATCTCGACCGTAGCCACGTGTTCTGCGTTGAAGCGCGTCTACCGTGACGTGATCCGAGCGGCAGCGCCCGGCACCTTTTTCCTACACTTGAGCGCCCCGTTCGAAGTGCTCGAGGAACGGATGCACAGTCGCGCCGGGCATTTCATGCCCAGTTCACTCTTGCAGTCGCAGTTCGCCGCTCTCGAGCCGCTTGGCAGAGACGAATGCGGTGCCGTTGTTGACGTGACCGGTCCTCCAGAAAGCGTTGTTGCCACAGCCGCAGCGGCCATTCGCGGGGCGTCGTGTCCTCGACACGGGACCTAAGGAATGCTGACGGTGACGAGGATGGCCGAGGCCCGAGCAGCGACTCCAGCCGCGTGAGCAGTCACGTCAGCTGACGCACCGCAGTTCATGCCCGAGTCGCCCATCGGGTGAACGAGCTCACGCCGTCGGACGGACCCGTCGACCCGTACGTCGGCGGCGCCGCGCCTGCCGAATGCGTGCAGGAGGAGCTCGAGAGGTGAACCGGCCACGGTGACGGCGCTCGGCCCATTCCGTACTGGCAGTGACCGCGCCGCCGTCGGGTGCGAGCTAGGACTCCGACGGGCGCCTTCCGGTAGGCCCGTTTCAGGATCGGCCTCGCGCGACGCCAGATCTCGTCGAGCTCGGCCGCAGGAAGGTCCCGAGGCGGAACCGGACCGGATCCGCGGCGGAGGTCTTCGTGGTGGACGACGTACTCGACGAGGTTCAGGGCCTCGTCGAACCGACCCATCAGCGAGTGCCGGGAAGGTCCTGCCTCGAACCTGTCGACGAGCGCGGCGTACCCATCAGGGGTTCCCGCGTCGTCGACCAGCCGCCGCATGAACCGCTCCTCGCCGGGCGCCTTCGTGGTCACCTGGTCCCAGACGTTGCGCAGGATCGAATGCTCGCGCTGAACCAGGTGCGCGCACAGATGTCGCGCCGACCAGCCCGCACAAAGCGTCGGCGCGTTGGGATCCGCGGCGCGGAAGGCGACCGCGAAGGAGGCGCGTTCCGCTTCCACCCACGTCATGCGGCGCCGCATGACGTGATCAGTTGACGGGGCGCGGTTGCTGCATCCAACAGGTTTCAACCTCTCACGGGATTGCGTTCTCGGGAGCTCACATCATTTGGGACTCGACCTGTCTCGGCGGCCTGCTCGGCGGTCGGTTCGGGCAGCGAGGCAGAGTCGCGCAGCGGCACCTGCTTGATGAACCAGGACACCACGAAGCCGGCCACGGTCACCGCCGCGGCGAACAGGAAGATCGCGTGGGTGCCGTCGGCGATGGCCTGCTTGACCACCTCCTGCACCGCGGGCGGCAGGGTCTGCAGCACCGCCGGGGTGAGGCCGCCGGTGCTCTCGGTGGAGGCTCCGGACACGCCCGCGTCGGTCAGGGTCGAGGTGACCTGGCTGGCGTAGATCGCGCCGAGGATGGCCACGCCGAGAGAGCCGCCGAGGTTGCGCACGAACGTCGAGGCGCCGGTCGCCGCGCCGAGGTCGCGGATGGTCACGCTGTTCTGCGCGATCAGCGTGGTGGTCTGCATCAGGCAGCCCATGCCGGCGCCGAGGACCACCATGTAGAGGCTGGTCTCCCAGGTCGGGGTGTCCACGCCCATCGTGGAGAACAGCCACAGGCCGACCGCGAGCAGGACGGTGCCGACGATCGGGAACGCCCGGTAGTGGCCGGTGCGGCTGATGACCTGCCCGCCGCCGAGGGAGAACGCCATCGCCGCGATCATCATCGGCATCAGCAGCAGGCCGCTGTTGGTGGCCGAGGCGCCCTGCACGAACTGCTGGTACTGCGGCAGGAAGGTGATGCCGCCGAACATCGCGAACCCGGCGATGAACCCGAGCGAGGTGGCCAGCGAGAAGTTCGCGATGCCGAAGAGCCGCAGCGGGATGATCGGCTCGGCGACGCGCCGCTCGATCAGCAGGAAGACGACCAGGCCGACCGCGGCCACCGCGAACAGGGTCAGGATCTGCCACGAGCCCCACGGGTACTGGTTGCCGCCCCAGGTGATGGCCAGCACCAGGGAGGTGATCCAGACGCTGAGCACGCCGGCGCCCCACCAGTCGATGATCACCTTGCCCTGGTGCGGCCGCTCGTGGGCAGGTGCAGCGTCGACCAGACCACGAACAGCGAGACGATGCCGAGCGGCAGGTTGACGTAGAACGCCCAGCGCCACGAGGCGTGGTCGGTGATGAAGCCGCCGATCAGCGGGCCGGCGATCATGGCCGCCGGCATCACCGCCATCATCACGCCCATGTACTTGCCGCGTTCGCGCGGCGAGACCAGCATCCCGATGACCGACATGATGCCGACGATCAGGCCGCCGGCGCCGAGGCCCTGCAGCGCCGCGGAACAGCACCAGCTCGGTCATGTTCTGGCTCGCGCCGCACAGCGCCGAACCGATCAGGAACAGCACGATCGAGGCCATGAAGGTGTGCTTGTGGCCGAAGATGTCGCCGAGCTTGCCCCAGATCGGGGTGGCCACCGTGGAGGCCAGGATGTAGGCGGTGACCACCCAGGACAGGTGGTCGAGCCCGCCGAGCTCGCCGACGATGGTGGGCAGCGCCGGCGCGACGATCATGTTGTCCAGCTGGGCCAGCAGCATCGCGAGGACCAGTCCGCTCATGGCGGTGACGATCTGACGCGGGGTGAGCTGACCGGCGCCGGGTTCGGCCCTGCTCTCAGCCATCTCAGCTGCCTCTCACGAGAAATGACTCGTTGACCTGTGCAACCTTTGAAGCATATCCGTACGGAGTTGACTCGTGCGTAGGCAGCCATCGGGTTGGAGAACTCCACGCCCGCGGCGTCGAAACCCGCGGCCTTGGCTTCGGCCAGGAAGAACCCGGCCGCCGAGGCCACCTCCAGCAGGGTGGCGAAGCGCAGGGTGAGTCCCTGGAACTCCTTCTCCAGCGGCTTTCGAACCTCGCTTGCTCCGCAGACCGGACATGCGGTGGGTTCGAACTCTAGCTCGGCTAGGGGGCGGAACTCCGGCTTCCCGGCGGTCGGCTCTTGCATGGCGAGATCCTTCGCGAGACGGCTGGCTGAGCGCACTGTACATGGGCCCGAGGAGCGAGCGACGAGGGTGATCGGCGGCGCGGCGCCCTGTCAGTGCAGGGCGACCTTGAGCGCGACGACCAGGAGTCCGACACCGGCGCCCGCGGCGGCGCACCACAGGCGCTCCGACATGTCCATCCCGCCGCGTGCGCCCGCTATGTAGCTGTAGGTCGCGAGCAGAGCGATCGCCGTGATCAGCGCCGCCCATGCCGAGGCGCCCAGGTCGGCTCCCAGGAGGGTGGTGACGAGGAGGACCCCGAGTGGCACCACGGACGCCCCGGCGATGGGCAACGTCTCCGCGAGTCCGTGCCGAACGGCGACCAGCGGGTGATGTCGGTGCGTGAGGGCGCTGCCGATCGTCACCGCATGCAAGTGCGCGACCCAGTACACGGCGACCGCGCCGAGAATGGTCACGCACAGGCGGCCAACGGTCTCGACCTGGCCGGCGCTGTAGGCGATCGTTGCCGCACACACGACGGTGCCGGTGATCGCCCCCTCTCCTCCTCGCTCGAGGCCGAGCAGGTCGGGTCGTCTCGACGGCTCAGCCACCTCCGAAGGTTTCCAGCAGGGTGCTGCGCTCGGCCTCGGTCAGGTTGGTGGAGATGAGCGTCGCCTCGCGGCGGTCAACTCGTTCCCCGAGGCGGTCGAGGTCGGCGTTCTCGGTGACGATGAACAGAGCCGACGTCCCAGGCACGACCTGGGTGCGGATCCGCTCCAGGTCGTCCTTGGTGATGCCGGTGCCGGAGGTGGCCTTCGCGAGAGCGCCCAGGCCGGCACCCACCACCGCCCCGGCGACCGGGACCGCGAACAACGCGCCGCCCAGGATGCCCCAGAGCGCGCCCCAGCCGGCACCGCGCTTGGAGTCGTCGTGGTGATGGTGGGTCTCCGGCGTCAAAGCGCCGTGCGGCCAGCTCATGACGGCGTGGTCGACGATCGTGACGAGACCGTCGGCCTCGGCGGTCTTCAACAGGGACTCCGCGTGCGCGGCGCCGTCGGGTTCCTCGAACTTCCAGACCGTGAAGGTGGTCACTACTCTCTCCTCTGCTCGAACGGGTGGGACATCAGCGGCCGCTGGTCGTCCTCGGGCCTGGTCAGGTTCAGCCGGACGGCGTCGCAGGCCGATGGTGTGCTCATCCGCTCTTCTTCGGTGACCCTGCGCCGGATCCGGGTGGGAGCGCGCCACCCGCAGCCGGGTGGCGGGTCCAGCCAACACCGCCCCGACACCGAGCGCAACGACAGGGCCCTGACCGGCCCACCCCGCTTGCGGCTAGCGTGTGCGGTGCCGGCGTCCGCCGGCGGCCTGGGAGGTACGACATGGCATTCGACACGTTCACGGTCCTGGTCGGGGTCTACCCCGACGTCGAGTCCGCCGAGGCGGACTACGACCTGGTCAAGGAGCTCCACGCCGAGGAGCGGCTGATGGACGGCTACGACGCCGCGGTCATCCACCGCCGTGAGGACGGCAAGGTGAAGATCACCCGGAAGCACGAGACCCCGACCCGCGTCGGTGGCGTGCTCGGTGGTGGCGCAGGGCTGGCCACCGGCCTCGTGGTCGCCCTCTTCCCGTTCGCCGCCGTCGGTGGCGGACTTCTCGCCGCCACCTCCGCAGGCGGCGCCGTTCTGGGTGCGGTCGCCGGGCATGCAGCCGCCGGGATGAGCCGCAGCGACCTCAAGGAGCTCGGCGAGTCCCTCGACGAGGGGCAGGCGGGCCTGATCGTCGTCGGCGTGACGGACATGGAGGCGAGGATCGAGGAGTCCATGCGCCGCTCGGAGAAGATGCAGAAGAAGCAGCTCAAGGCCGACGCCGAGGCACTCGAGCGTGACGCGAAGGAAGCCAGCGGGCAGTAGTCGGGGCGGGAACCCGCTGCGGTCGGCGTGGGGGTTCACCCGCGATGGAGGGAGCCGGGCCATGAGCGGGAGCGTTCTCGTGCTGCACACGGGCGGGACCATCGGCATGGTCGAGAGCCCCGATGGGCGTGCTCCGGAGGCGGGTGCGCTGGCGCCGTACCTCGACTGGATCGTCGAGAGCTCGAGGGGGGAGCTGCCGCCGATCGCGTTCCTCGAGCTCGACCCGCCGATCGACTCCGCCAACGCGACGCCCGACGAGTGGTGCGACATCGCGAGGATCCTCTACGAGCACCGCGCGGACCACGACGGCTTCGTCGTCCTGCACGGGACCGACACGATGGCCTACACGTCCTCGGCGCTCTCGTTCCTGCTGCCGTCGTTCGGCAAGCCGGTTGTCGTGACCGGTTCGCAGATTCCCATCACCCGCACTCGCAGTGACGGCCGGCAGAACCTCATCGGGGCCCTCCAGGTCGCGGCGGGGTCACAGGTGGACGGAAGTCACGTTGCTCTTCGGGGAGGTCCTGCTCAGAGGCAACCGGGCCACGAAGGTGGATGCCTCGGGCCTCGATGCGTTCGACTCGCCCCGGTTCCCGCCGCTCGCCAGGATCGGCATCGACATCGTCGTGAACCACGCCCTCGTCCGTCCCCCCGATGGGCTCCCGGGGCTGGCCATCGGAGAACTGGGGCGCGTCGCAGCGATGCGCCTGTTCCCCGGATTCTCCGCGTCCATCCTCGCGAACCTCTGCCGACCGCCACTGCGTGGCCTCGTCATCGAGGCCTATGGCGCGGGCAACGGCCCGTCGGAGGACCGGGAGTTCCTGGCAGCCATCGAGGCCGCCACCGCCGAAGGCATCGTGGTTGTCGTCGTCACGCAGTGCGTCAGGGGGTCGGTGCAACCGGGTGCCTACGCGACGGGGATGGCGTTGTTGCGCGCTGGCGCTGTGCCGGGCTTCGACATGACGTCCGAGGCCGCCCTGACCAAGCTCGCGGTCCTGCTCGGTCAGGGCCTCGACGCCGCAGACGTCGCGGAGACCATGCAGCGGGATGTCGCCGGCGAGCTCAGCCCGAACGGGTGAGCTCGCTCTCGGGTTTCTGCGTCTCGTCCATCATCCACGGCGGGTGATTCCCAACAGGACGGGCACGTCCTAACGTGGGTGCGCCCCAGCTCGGAGCACACTGCTCGAACGGGCAGTCGAGAGGTCCGAGATGAGCGCAGACCCGGAGCGCGATCGAGGCGTCATGTCCGCTCATGGCGTGCGAGTCGGCGCAGCGGCGTGCATGTTCTTCCTGCTGGCCGCTTGCGGCGGAGAGGGCGGCGGCGAGCGACCTACGCCGAGCGTCACGGCCTCGGTGACCGCGACAGCCACCAGATCGCCGACTGCTGCCGAGCCCGACGCGGTCGCTGGGCGACGGGAGTCGCCCACGGCGACCGCATCGGCGCCATCGGCCACGTCCGCCTCCGTCGAGCCCGTCCAGCCCCCCGACGGCCGCCGCGTCGCCCACCTCCTCGCGGAGCCCGGACTCGGAGACCGAGCCGCCGAGCGACTCGCCGAGCGAGACGCCGAGCGAGACGCCGAGCGACTCGCCGACCGAGTCGCCGAGCCCGACTGCCAGTGCCACCGCGGAGGCCTCTGAGGAGGTGGAGGGGACCCCGGAAGAGTCCTCGGGCGTCCCGGCCTGGGTCTGGTGGCTCCTCGCGCTCCTCCTCGTTGCCGGCGCCGTGAGCATCCCGTTGATCGTCCGGGCTCGACGCCGCAATGCCTGGCTCGCGGACCTCTCCGCGAACCAGACAGAGGTGGCGTGGTTCGCACGGGTGCTGATCCCGCAGGTGCGCGGGGCCGGGTCACCCGAGGCTGCCGCGGGCGCGTGGAGGGTGGCCGGGGAGGCCCGCGTCGCCGAGGCCGAGGACCGGCTCACCGCCCTGGAGGCCACTGCTCCCGACGAGGCATCCCGGGACCGGGCGCTGGTCCTCCGTGACACCGTCCGGGCTGCGCGCGCCCGGATGGCGACGGTCGTCACGACGAGCACGGAACAGACGTTGGCTGCTGACCTGGACGAGGTCGCTGCCCAGATCGAGGTGGCGCTGCCACCGCGGAGCAACCTTCACTGAACTGAGCGTCTCACCCATTGTGGATGAGGCCGACCGCGGCAGGCAGGGGAAGGGTGGTCGAGAACTGCGGAAGGAGCGAACGGTGGGTGAGCCCGCACAGATGCGGTTCCGGGTGCGTGACAGCTCTGGCGCGGAGGTCACCCCTGCCGTGGATGCCATCGCACGTCCGGGGATGTAGCCATCATGCGTCAGGATATTGCCGACTCGGTCGCGTGGCGGGAGCCAGGCGGCTGAGCCACATCAACCGCGTCGCCGCCGTTGCCTTCACCATCGGCGGTTCCCTGTTCGCGCTGGGCGCAGCCTTCGCCCAGTTCGGGGTCGGAAGCCTGGAGACGGTCAACATCACCTATCTGGTCGGTGGATTCTTCTTCAGCCTCGGCGGCTACACGTCGATCCTCCTCGTCTCAACATGACCCAGGTGAGCGCCCGGGACGGCCAGGCGACGGATGCGCTGGTGGAGCTTCCAGCCCCATCACCTCGGATGGCTCAGTGCCGTCGTGCTGTTCGTCGGGACCCTGCTCTTCGCGGTGAGCCTCGTGGCGGCGTTCGCCTCTGGGCTCACGCCGCGTCAGTCCAACGGATGGATCTGGTTCCCCGACATCCTCGGCTGCCTCTGCTTCCTCGTGTCGGGACACCTCGCGCTGCTCGATGTGTGCGGGGGCCGCATCGGGGTGCGTGCCCACCAGATCGACTGGTGGGTGGTGGCCGTCAACCAGTTCGGTTCGGTCCTGTTCTTCCTCGCGGGACTCGCGGCATTCACGCGTCCGGCGACCTCCCGTGCCGTCGACATCGGCCTGGTCAACTGGGGGACCTTCGCGGGGGCGGTCTGCTTCGCGGTCGGCGGGCTCATCCAGGTGTTCGACAAACCCACTCCAACAAGAACGGCGGTTCAACACACGTCATGACGAAACTCAGTGAAGCAGAAGCGGTAGCGCTCTTCGGCAATCGGTTCCTGACCGAACCGGCGCCGGCGACGGTGTTCCCGGAGAGCGGGATGCGCCCGACCGACGCGATGCGGCTGCTGGCCGAGGACCTCAACCTCGAAGGCGATCCGCAGCGAAACCTGGCGACCTTCGTCACGACCTGGATGGAGCCGGAGGCCCAGCGGATCATCGCCGAGAACCTGCACCGCAACTTCATCGACCATGCCGAGTACCCGATCTCGGCCGAGATCGAGCAGCGCTGTGTCCGGATGCTGGCCGACCTGTTCAACGCGCCCGGCGAGACCACCGGCTGCCGCACCCAGGGGTCGTCCGAGGCGATCATGCTCGGCGCCCTGTCCCTGAAGTGGAAGTGGAAGGAGCGCCGCCAGGCAGAGAACCTGTCGACCGAGCGACCAAACCTCGTGTTCGGAGGCGACGTCCACGTGGTGTGGGAGAAGTTCTGCCGCTACTTCGACGTCGAGCCACGGATCGTCCCCCTCGAGGAGAGCAAGTACACGATCGGCCCCGAGGACGTGGAGCCGCACCTCGACGAGAACACGATCGGCGTCGCGGCCGTCCTCGGCACGACCTTCACCGGGCACATGGACGACATCGTCGGGATCAACGACCTGCTTCTCGACGTCAAGAAGGAGCGCGGCCTCGACATCCCGCTCCACGTGGATGGCGCCAGCGGCGGGTTCGTGTGGCCCTTCCTCTATCCAGACTCCAAGTGGGACTTCCGGCTCGAGCAGGTCCGCTCGATCAACGTGTCGGGTCACAAGTACGGGCTCGTCTACCCGGGAATCGGCTGGCTGATCTTCCGCGAGGAGTCCGACCTCGCCCAGGATCTCGTCTTCTACGAGAACTACCTCGGCAAGACCGACGCGACGTTCACGCTGAACTTCTCCACCGGCGCGTCGATGGTGCTGGCGCAGTACTACAACTTCATCCGGCTGGGACGCGACGGCTACACCTACGTGATGAAGCAGATGCAGCAGAACGCCCAGGCGCTCGCGGCCAACCTGCGCGAGAGCGGCCGGTTCGAGGTGATCGGCGACGACCTGGAGCAGCTACCGCTCGTGGCGTTCCGGCTGTCGGGCGACCACACGGGGTACGACGAGTCAGACATCGCGTGGCAGCTCTCGGCGGAGCGGGGCTGGATGGTGCCGGCGTACACGCTTCCCCCCAACGCCGAGAAGGTGAAGATCATGCGGGCGCTGGTCAAGGAGACCATGAGTCGCGAACAGGTCGAACGGCTGACCCGCGACATCGCGGACGCCTGCGCGACCCTCGACAAGAAGGGCGGAGCCCGCCAGGTCGAGCGCGAGCAGACCAAGATCGGCACCGGGTACTGACAACGCCGTAGCCCGCCGACCCGAGCCGCCTACCGCGCGTTCCCGCGGGCATCGCAGGGGGGAGCGGCATCGGCCTCACTGATCTGCAGCTCCTCGTCGATCACCTGCAGGGCCCGTTCCATGGCCACGGGACGGAGCCCTCCGACGCCGTCGTGGATCGGGTGGTCCAGGAAGGTCAGGAGCAGCAGCATGGACGTGATGACCGAGACCACCGTGCCCATCATGAGCCCCTGCACGACCGCCCGCTCCCCGCTGTCGGCGAAGAACAGCATGTACACGAAGATCAGCCCCGATGTGAAGAACAGCACCACCCACAGCGGCGTCGGGATCACGCCGACCGCTCCGTGGATGCGGTCACTGCGGGCCGCCTCCCTGGCCTGCCTCTGGCTCAGCCACGTGTCGAAGGCCGACTGCTCGGTGGGGGTGCGCGGCTCGACGGTCTGCAGCGTGCGGAACATCGCGCTCGCCCAGGGGTTGAGGTCCTCGCCCAGGGTGCCGGCTTCCATCCGGTCCCACTGCACGCCTGCCACCGAGCGGGCGTAGCAGACCAGCTCACCCGTGAGCTCCCGGTCCGCGGGCGCCGGGAAGGACTGGGCCGTCTCGACCTGCTGCGACACGATCAGCGCTTCCTCCTCCGCACCCGCCGCGTGGCGTCGTAGCTGGCGAACGCCAGGAACACCACGAACCCGAGCAGAACCGCAAACCCGGTCGCCAGCACGCCGAACACCCCAGCCGCGCGATCGCCGTCGTGGAAGTAGCTGCCATCGGGTGCCTTGCGGCGCACAACCAGCATCGCCGCGATGGCCGCTGCGGACGCCACGACGACAACGAGGACGGCTATGAGGAGGTTCATCCGGCTGGCGACGGCTTGTTCCAGCCGACGCGCGTCGTCGCCGAAGACGGTCGCCCAGTCGTTCGCCATGCTGACCACGGTCCAGCCCTGGCGGGCGCCGACCTCGGTGATCGGCTCCGGCTCGGCGAACGTCTCGGCCGAGCTGACGTAGCTGAACTCGCGGTGCTCGTCGTCGTGGTCGACGAGCAGGGCCAGGGTCGGCCCGTCCCCGGCGGCCGCCCACTCCAGCATCTGCCGGTCGCCTCCCGAGTTCCCCGCGGCGAGGATCGGTCGGCGGCCCAGCTGGGCCTGGATGTTGGAGACCTTGGCGGCGCCCTCGTTGGCCTCGCCCGTCAGCCCGGTTGTCCGGCGGAGGAGGGGCCGGGGATCCCGTCCGGCCGGCCGGGGCGGCGGAGTAGGCGTACGTCACCATCGTGCCCACGACTGCCTCGGGCGGTACGCCGTAGAGGTCCTGGCTGATGGCGCGCACGAACTCGGTGCCGCCGCCGGTGACGATGCAGACGGTGAAGTCGCGACGGCGGAGCGCCTCGATGAGCTCGAGCATCGGGCGGTACGTCGTCGCCCGGAGCGGGCACGCCGAGGGTCGGGTGGATGGCGCGGTCGAGGAAGTCCCGCACCCGTGCGTGAACGCCTCGGGTGTCATGCCCTCGAAGAGCCCGACAGGGCCATGGCGATCCGGGTCAGGCCGAGCTCGCCCATTGCCGCCTTGTCGCCGGAGAGCAGGGCGGCGAACTCCGGGGTCGAGGCCACAGTCGGGTCCTGGCGGACCGGGCTCGCAGGGCGTCGAGGAAGAAGTCGAGCTGGACGTAGTTGGGGCGTTCGCACCACAAGGTGCCGTCGTTGTCGAAGCAGGCCACGCGGTCCCGCGGCGCGACCGCCGTCGCCGCGTCGAGGAATCCGGTCACGGCGTCGCGGACGGGTCCCGGCCGCCAGGACGGGAGCAGGTGCGGATCCTCGGACATCTCAAGCTCCTCCGTGCTCCGTGTTGTCGGGCCGGCGTACGCACCGGAAGCCGACGTGGCTCATCCCGGTGTCCACCATCTGCGGCCGTCGGGCAGCGGGGCGGTAGCGCAGGCAGTAGGTGTCGGCGCACAGGTGCGAGCCGCCCTTGACGACCTTGCGACCGATCCGGAACTGCGGCTGGGCGCGGTCGTAGCTCGACTCGAGGTCGCCGCCGCGGGGGTTCTCCGGCGCACAGCATGGGCTGCCGGGGTCGTCAGGGTGCCGGCTGGTCCACCAGTCGTCGGTCCACTCCCACACGTTCCCGGCCATGTCGAACAGCCCGTACCCGTTCGCCGGGAAGCTGCCCACCGGCGACGTGCGGATCCAGCCGCTCTCCCGGGTGCTCCGCCAGGGGAAGTCGGGCCCGTCCCAGGTGTTGGCCATGATCCGTCCGCCAGGCCGGGCCTCGTCGCCCCAGGTGAAGGCGGTGCCCTCGAGCCCGCCGCGGGCGGCGTACTCCCACTCGGCCTCGGTGGGCAGGGCGGCGTCCGCCCAGGCGGCGTACGCGTGTGCGTCCTCGTGCGCCACGTGCACCACCGGGTGGTCGGGGCGCCGCTTGACCGAGCTGCCCGGGCCCTCGGGTGCTTCCAGCAGGCGCCGGGCGTCCAGGTCCACCACTGGCTCAGGTGGCGCAGGTCGACCGGGCCGGAGGTCGGCGTGAACACCATCGACCCGGGCTGGAGGTTCTCCTCTGCGGCCCCGGGGTAGTCGGCCGGGTCCACTGGACGTTCGGCGACGGTGGTGTAGCCGGTGTCGCGCACGAACGCGGCGAACTGGTCGTTGGTCACCGGATGCGCGTCGATCGAGAACGCGCTGACCCGAACACGGTGCACCGGTGACTCTTCCGGGTAGTGCGCGTCGGAGCCCATTGCGAACCCGCCACCGGACAGGCCGATCTGTGTCGCATGCGTGCGTGCGGAGGTGGCCATCCCGTCAGGAGCTCGGGATGCCGGTCTTGAGCTTCGCCATCATCTTGCCGATGCTGAAGTCCGCCGGTTCCTGCCGCGGCGGGAACTCCTGCGAGCGTCTTCATCATCCGCGCCACGTAGGCCTGGGCCGGGATCGCTGCCCAGGCATGGTCGAGCAGCCAGTCGTAGTAGGTGTTCGAGGTGATGTCCGCCCGCTCGTACGGGTCGGTCCGCAGGTTGAAGATCTTCGGCACCCGCAGTGCTGTGTACGGCTCGGCCCAGACGTTCAACGTGCCGCGGGCGCGCTGCTCCAGGAAGACGAACTTCCAGTTGTCGTAGCGCAGCGCGGTCAGGTCACCGTCGTCGGAGACGTAGAAGAAGTGCTGGCGCGGACTGGCGTCAGCGCCGCCGGTGACGTAGTCGAGCTGGTTGTGGCCGTCCAGGTGCACCCTGTACGTCGTGCCGGCCAGGTCGGTCCCTGCCTTGAGCCGGTCGGCGACGTCGGTGTCACCCGCAGCGGCGAGGAACGTCACGAACCAGTCGTTGTGGGCACGATGCCGTTCAGGATCGTGCCCGCGGGGATGTGGCCGGGCCAACGGACCATCGCCGGCACCCGGTAGGCACCCTCCCAGTTGGAGTTCTTCTCGTTTCGGAACGGCGTCATCCCTGCGTCCGGCCAGCTGTTCATGTGCGGCCCGTTGTCCGTGGAGTACATGACGATCGTGTCGTCGGCGAGCCCCTCGGCGTCGAGGAACGCCAGCACGTCGCCGACCAGCTCGTCGTGGTCGACCATGACGTCGTGGTACTCCGACTGCCACCGGCCGGCCTTGCCCCGGCTGCCGTCCTTGGCGTGGGTGCGGAAGTGCATGTGCGTGGTGTTGAGCCACACGAAGAACGGGGTGTCGGCCGCCCGGGCATCGCGCATGAACCGGAGTGCCTCGGGCACCACCTCGTCGTCGATGGTCTTCATCCGTTCCTTGGTCAACGGCCCGGTGTCCTCGATGCGCTGGGTGCCGTCCGCGTTCGCCCATGCGTGGATCACGCCGCGGGGGCCGAAGTTCTTGCGGAAGTCAGGGAACTCCTCCTCGCTCGGGTAGTCGTCGAGCTCCGGCTCCTCCTCGGCGTTGAGGTGGTAGAGGTTGCCGAAGAACTCGTCGAACCCGTGCGCAGTCGGCAGGAACTCGTCCCGGTCGCCGAAGTGGTTCTTGCCGAACTGCCCGGTCGTGTAGCCCCGTGCCTTGAGAGCGGTGGCGATGGTCGGATCCTCGGCTCGGAGCCCGATGTCGGCGCCCGGCATTCCCACCTTGGTCAGCCCGGTGCGGTAGGGGTTCTGGCCCGTGATGAACGCCGCTCGGCCGGCCGTGCAGCTCTGTTCCCCGTAGTAGTCGGTGAAGCGCACGCCCTCGGCCGCGATCCGGTCGATGTTCGGCGTGCGGTACCCCATCAGGCCGTCGGAGTAGCAGCTCAGGTTGCTGATCCCGATGTCGTCACCCCAGATGACCAGGATGTTGGGCTGGTCGGACATGAGTGCCTCCTGGGGCAGGTGCCTCCCCGCTGGAGCGGCAACGATGGCCGCGAACCTAACGCCGCTCGCGCAGGTCGGGGATCATCCGTTGAGGGTGAACCCCGGTGCCCGATGTCCGCGATACTTCGCGTCATGAGCGGCTGCTGCGACCCCCGCGGGTGCAACGACATGTTCGGGCCCCGGTTCTCGCGGCACCTGAGGTCCCGGTACCGCAAACGTGGTCTCGACAAGACCGCGACCCGCATCGTCGACTTCGTCACCAGCCACGGCATCGACGGCGCGACCGTCCTCGAGGTCGGCGGCGGTATCGGCGACATCCAGCTCGAGCTGCTCCGCCGCGGTGCCGAGCACGCGACGAACCTCGAGCTCGTCGACGTCTACGACACCGACGCGACGCAGATCGCAGAGGCTGCGCGGCCTGAGCGACCGGGTCACCCGCCGTCTGGTCGACATCGCCGCCACCCCGGAGGCCGTCGAACCGGCCGACATCGTCATCCTGCACCGGGTGGTGTGCTGCTACCCGGACTACGAGCGACTTCTCGCGGCAGCCGCCGACCACGCCCGACACCTGCTCGTCTTCAGCCACCCACCCCGCAACCTGGTGAGCCGTGCGTTCATGACCGCTCAGAACGCCACCTTCCGGTTGCTGGGCAAGTCGTTCCGGACGTTCACCCATCCGCCGGCAGCCATGGTCGCGGTCGCGGAGAGCGCGCGGCATGAACGCCGAGTACACCCACCGCGGCCGCGTCTGGCAGGTCGTCGGCCTCGCCCGGACGACGCCGGCCGCGTAGCAGCTTTCACAGCGAACCGCCGCAGGGATGGTGCGTCGGTCCGGCGCATGTGGCTTACTCGGACCAGAGACGGACCTCGTCAACGGTTTGACACCTCGGGCTGCCAGAGCCACTGACTGACCGCCTCAGGTCCCCGGGCAGAACCTCGCTCAGCTCAGGTCCTCGCTCGGGGGCCGCCCAGGCCGGGTCGGCCGCGCCCCGAGCATGGTCATCCGATGTCACAGGTGGCTGACCAGTGTCCGCAACACGACCTCGACCTCCTCGAGCGCTCGCGCGGCCCGGTCCCCGCCGTCCGGTCGCAGCCCGGCTGCGAGGCGGGCCACCCTGGCCAACCGCCGGTGTGCGACGTACAGGGCCAGCCGTTCCGCGTCGACCCTGCCCGCGACCTCACGGAAACCGCCGACGACTGCGTCCTCGAACGCCTCGCCGGGCCGCCCCTTCGTCCAGCGCCTCCCGTTCGACGAGGAAGCTCGCCAGGTCGAACTCGGGCTCACCCCACGCGAAACGGTCGAAGTCGACGAGCCCGAGCCGGCCGGTCTCGTCCACGAGCCACTGTCCGGGATGTGCCGCCCCGTGGACCGGGACCAGGGGGCGAGGTCCCAGGCGGTCGTGGAGGCGGGTGAGCACCGCCAACCCTCGCTGCAGCCCGCTGCGTCAGGGCAGGGGACGCCGCGGCTCCCCGGGCCAGGGCCCGCTCGGTCCGCCTCAGCTGGTGTGCCGCGTCATCGGTGTGGGCGGGGGAGAGCGGGGCCACGGCGAGCTCGCCGAGCGAGATCCCGACCTGTCGAGCGAGCCGGAGGCTCTGGGGGCCGAGCAGGCGTGGCTCCAGCGGGTCGCCCGGCACGACGCCGTACCAGCTCGAACGCGACCGCTGGTCCCAACCCTGCGGTTCGGCCACGGCGAACGTGAGGGCTCCGGAGGTCGAGAGCCGTCCAACGGTCATGTGCCTCCCGCTGGTCGTCGGTCTCCGTGGCGAACACCTTCACGTACCGGCCCGCGGGCCCGAGTCCGCCGTGCACGATGCAGCGGCTGCCGGGGTGGTAGCGCACGACCCTCGGACCCTCCAGTGCCTCGAGCACCGAGCGCAGTCCCGGCAGCGCGGGATCCTGCACGCAGGGCATGATCTCGGCGACGCCGAGGTCACCGACGGGCACAAGTCGCCTCGGGCGTTGATGGCCGTGTCGTCGTCCGGCTCGAGCAGTCGGACCCCCACGGTGTCCCCGGAGTCGGCACGGAAGACGAGCAGCGCCCACGGCGAGCGCTGCGGCTGGAGCTTGCCGTAGATGCGACGCCAGCTCCCGAACGGGTGGGGCGACTGCTCCGCCGCCCACGAGTCGAGAAGATCCTCGACGATCCGTCCGTCCGCCAGCAAGGACAGGCGGTAGCGGTACGGCGCCCCCAGATCGGCCGCGGGAGTCTCCCCGCTCATGGAACGCAGTGTGGCACGTCGCGTCCAGTCGTGGTTCTGAGCAGCTCGAGCCGAGTCCTACGACCTATGTCCACTGGTCCGGAGAGTGCACCTGGGGCGACGATGGGATCCGGGCATCTCGCTGAACAGGACCGGGCGGGAACGAGACTGCTCGACCATTCGGCACCGACCGGTCCTCTTCGCCGCGAAAGGGGGCACTGTGGTGGGCCGATATCTCTTCTACTCCCACGACGGGTACGGTCTCGGCCACGTCCGCCGCAACAGCCTCATCGCGCGAGCGGTTCTGGAGGCCGATACCGCGGCCGAGGTGAGCCTGGTCACCGGACTCACGGCGCGTCCGCGCTGGCTGGACGAGTCGGAGCGCATGCGCGTCCACCGGGTGCCGCCCCTGCTGAAGGCCGCGGACGGGTCCTACCGCCACGAGACGCTGTCCTTCGAGGACGCGGTCCGAGAGCGCGAGCGGATCTTCCGAGGGCTGGTCGAGGAGGAACGCCCCGACGTCGTGGTCGTCGACCGGCACCCCTACGGGACGGCCGGTGAGCTGCGTGCGGGGCTCGACCTGGCGCGCCGGTGCGGAGCCGCCGCGGTGCTCGGGCTGCGCGACGTCCTCGACGAGCCGTCGGTCGTCCGGGAGGAGATGCAAGGACTCGGCTGGGCAGGCGTCGGAGACGTGTACGACGACATCCTGGTCTACGGTGCCCGCCACTTCGTCGACCACGCGGCGGAGTACGGCCTCGCACTCCCGGTGCGCTACTGCGGCTGGGTCGTGGAGCGGGTCGGACCGAGCGAGGTGGACCCCCACCTGCTGGTCGTCACGGCCGGCGGTGGAGGCGACGGAGCAGCGGTGTTCGAGCTGGGCGGCCAGCTGCTCGCTCTCCACCCCGAGATGTCCGGGCTCTTCGCCCCCGGTCCCTACGCCGGACCCGACGCCCTCCGCCGACTGGACGAGCTGGTCCCGGGGCGGGCCCGGATCGTGAGCTCGTCGAACTCGTGCAACACGTGGTTCTCCCGCGCCGCCGCCATCGTGTGCATGGCGGGGTACAACTCGACCCTGGAGGCGCTCGCGGCCGGCCATCGCCCGATCCTGGTGCCCCGCCGCCACCCGCGCACCGAGCAGGCGATCCGAGCGACGCGGCTCCAGGCACTGGGGCTGGCCGACGTGGTCCACGCCGGGGCGGACCCGGCCGAGGTCGCCACGCTCCTGCGACAGGGTCCCCGTCACCTGGCCGACGGCGAGCTCGAAGCCGCCGGCATCGACCTCGGCGGGGCAGAGGCGGCAGCCCGCCTGCTGCACGATCTCGGCACGACGCGGGCCGCGCGATGAGCGGCGCTGCCACTCCGGCACCTCCGCGCAACCCGGCGATGCGCCTGCTCTGGGACCACGCGCGTCGGCACTGGGGTGCGCTGGTCGGTGCCGCCGCGTCGACGGTCGCGCTCACGCTCGCTCAGCTGGCGGCACCGTGGCCCTTGAAGTTCGCGATCGACGAGCTGGTCACGGGCCGAGGCACGAGCTTCCACCTCGACCGCGACGACTTCACGATGCTCTTCGGGCTCGCGGCCCTGGTGCTCTGCATCGCGGTCGTCAGCGCGACTGGCCGACTACTTCGCGGAGTTCTGGCTGAGCAGGTCGGGTGAGCAGATCGTCCACGACCTGCGAACAGCCGTCTACGAGCACCTGCAGCGGCTGTCCCTGATGTTCCACGCGAACCGTCCCACGGGCGACCTCGTCAACCGGGTGACCGGCGACGTCAATGCCGTGGGTGACCTGTTCACCCAGACCCTCGGAACCCTGGCTTCTGCCTCGCTCGTGCTCGTCGGCATGTTCGCGGTGACCTTCTGGCTCGACCCGCTGCTGGCGTTCGTCGCCTTCCTGGTCACACCGCTGCTGCTGGCGACGACCATGCACTACCAGAAGCGGATCCGGCAGATGGCTCGCAGCCAGCGGGCCAAGGAGGGCGAGATCGCGTCGCTGGCAACCGAGGCGCTGTCGGCCATGCAGGTCATCAAGGCGTTCGGCACCGAGCGCTTCGAGCACGATCGAGTGCAGCGGACCAGCGCCGAGCGGCTCGCAGGTGGGCGTGGAGAGCTCCCGCGTCGAGGCGCGCTTCGGTGCCCTCGTCGACGTGCTCGGGGCGGTCGCGACCGCGCTCGTTCTCGTCCTCGGCGTGATGTCCGTCGCCGACGGTCGGATCAGCCCGGGCGACCTGGTCGTCGTCGTGTCCTACACCAACAAGCTCTACAAGCCGCTCAAGGACATCGCGAAGCAGGCCAGCCGCGCCGCACGGTCCCTGGCCCGGCTCGAGCGCATCGCCGAGATCCTGTCGTCGGACATGGTGCTGGTCGACGGCACCGACGGCTCGAAGCCCGACCACCGGGCGGTGGGCACGGTCCGGCTCGACGACGTGCACTTCCGGTACGTCGAGAACCGACCGGCGTTGAACGGGGTCTCCCTGCACGTGCCCAAGGGCTCCCGGCTCGCGCTCGTCGGCGAGTCCGGCGCCGGCAAGTCGACGGTCGGTGCCCTCGTGGCGCGCTTCTACGACCCCTCGCACGGCTCCGTCTGGATCGACGGCCGCGACGCCCGGTCGTGGCCGTTGCGCTGGGTGCGCAACCAGGTCGGGGTCCTGCTCCAGGACACGATCCTCTTCAGCGGCAGCGTCCGGGACAACATCGCCTACGGGACCGACGCCGACATGGACGATGATCCGGCACGTCGCCCAGGCAGCCGGCGCCCTCACGTTCATCCAGTCCCTGCCCGACGGGTTCGACACCCTGCTCGGCCCGGGGGGCGTGGGCCTCTCGGGCGGCCAGCGACAGCGGATCGGGATCGCACGCGTCCTGCTGCGCAACCCACCCGTGCTCGTGCTGGACGAGCCGACGACCGGTCTGGACGCCGAGAGCGAGGCGCAGGTGATGGCGGGGCTGCAGCGGCTGATCGAGGGCCGCACGACGATCCTGATCACCCACTCGACCGCGCTGGCGCGGAGCGCCGACCACGTTGCGGTGATGGCCGCAGGGCGGATCGTCGAGTACGACACCCCGGAGCGGCTGCTGTCCAGGGACTCGGCGTTCCGCATGCTCACGAGAACCCAGCAGCCACTGGGCTTCGAGCACCTCGATCCGTCGGCGGTTCTCGATGCGCGCATCCCCGACGACAGTCCTGTGGAGCGGACATGACGACTGGACCTGCACGACGAGCGGTGGTGACCGGCGCGGCCGGCTTCATCGGCTCGCACCTGTGCGAACGACTCGTGGGTGACGGCTGGCGCGTGACCGGCGTCGACTGCTTCACCGACTACTACCCACGGGAAGACAAGCTGTCGAACCTCGAGGGCCTCTCCCGCGCACCCGCCTTCGACCTGCTGGAGCGCGACCTGCTGGGCGACGGCTGGCAGGCGGCCCTGTCGGGAGCGGACGTCGTGTTCCACCTGGCCGCCCAGGCCGGCGTTCGCGACAGCTTCGGCCGGAGCTTCCAGCACTACGCCGACAACAACCTCGTCGCCACGCAGCGCGTGTTCGAGGCGGCCGGGGCCGCCGGCACCGCGCGGGTCGTGTGGGCCTCGTCCTCGTCCGTCTACGGCGACGCGGAGACGCACCCGTGCCGCGAGGCCTCGACCGCCACCCTCCCGCGGTCGCCCTACGGCGTCACGAAGCGGGCCTGCGAGGACCTCGCGAGGGTCTATCGCAGCCCGGACCTGGCCATCACCGGACTCCGGTACTTCACCGTCTACGGTCCCCGGCAGCGGCCGGACATGGCGATGCGTCGCATCTGCGATGCCCTCGCCTTCGGCGGCACGTTCCAGCTGTACGGCGACGGGTCGCAGTCGCGTGACTTCACGTACGTGGCCGACGCCGTCGACGCGACGGTGAGATGCGCGGACGCCGACCGCCACGGCCCCCGTCTACAACATCGGCGGTGGCGAGGAGGCGACGATGGCGCAGGTCATCGCGACCCTCGAGTCGCTCGCCCACGCCCGGCTCCGGCTCGACCGTCGCCCGCCCCAGCGCGGTGACGTGCGCCGCACCTCGGCCGACGTCGCGCTGGCCCGCCGCGACCTCGGCTGGTCACCGACCGTGTCCCTCAGCGAGGGGTTGGCAGCCCAGCTCGCCTGGGTGCGCTCGCGGGAACCGCTTCGCGAGGTCTCCGCATGACGACCCGGCTCGCGGTCGTGATGAGCGGGTTCCCCCGGACGTCGGAGACGTTCGCGGTCGGCGAGCTCGTCGCCCTGTCCCGGGCAGGGATGCTCGCGCGTCTCTACGCAACCAAGGCCGGTGACGGCGCAGTGCCGCAGCCCGGAGTCGACGAGCTGCTCCCCCTCCTGCGGGTGCTGCCCGTCGGTGATGCGGCCGAGCAGGCGGCGGCACTCGTGACCGACCTGGGGGACCTCGGGGTCGACGGCGTGCACGGCTACTTCGCCCACCAGCCCGCGGAGGTCGCGGCCCACGCCGCATCGGCTCTCGGAGTGGGGTTCAGCTTCAGTGTGCACGCGCTGGACGCTCGCAAGGTGCCTGCGCCCGAGCTGGCCCGATCGCGCCGCGGCGGCGGTCGGCGTCGTCGCCTGCAACGCCGACGTCGCGCAGCACGTCGACGTACCCGGTGCCCGGGTGCGGCGTCTGGCTCACGGTGTCGACCTCAGCAGGTTCGTCCCACGTCCTCGCCCCGAGGGTGACGACCGGCTCCGGGTGCTGGCGGTGGGACGGCTCGTGGAGAAGAAGGGGTTCCAGACGCTGGTCGCCGCGGCGGCCCGAGCTGCGCGGCCCGGTCACGGTGAGGATCGTCGGCTCCGGTGTCGAGCAGACGGCGCTCGAGAGGAGCATCCACCACCACGATGTGACGCGGCGCGTCCAGATCGTGGGCCCCCGGTCGCACCAGCACCTGCCCGAGGACTACGCCTGGGCCGACGTCGTGGCCGTGCCCTCGGTCGTGGACAGCAACGGCGACCGCGACGGGCTGCCCAACGTCGCCCTCGAGGCGATGGCCTGCGGCCGTCCGCTGGTCGTCTCCGACGTCTCCGCCCTGGGTCCCACGGTCCGGGCAGCCGGGAGCGGTCTTGTCGTTCCTCCCGGCGACAGCCAGGCGCTGGCCGAAGCCCTGGACACCTTGAGGGCGCCGGCGCTGCGCGCGGCCCTGGCGGCCGCCGGCCGCCGGCACGTCGAGGCGCACTTCGACCTCGCCGCCTGCACCCGTCGGTTCGTCGAGCACCTGGACGCCTTGCACGTCCGACAGTCCGAGGGCGCCGATGCCTGAGGCGACGACCGGGACGGGCCGCGTCGCCTATGTCCTCAAGGGCTACCCACGGCTCTCCGAGGTGTTCATCACCAGCGAGATCTACCGCGTGGAGCGTCTCGGCGTCCCGCTTCGCCTCTACGTCATCAAGGCGGCCGACGAGGACGTCCACCACGACGTCGTACGCCGGGTGCGGACGCGGCCCGAGTACCTCCTGCAGCCGACATCGCTGACCAGGGCGCAGCTGCCCCGTTGGCTCGCTCAGAACCGGGGGCTGTTCCTCCCCGCGGTCGTCCGCACCGGTCGGCGCCACCCCGTGGGTCTGGCCCGAGCGGCCGGCCAGGCACTCGCCCAGGCGGTCCGCGCACGACGGAGGTTCTGGGCGTCGCCCCGCAAGCTCTACGTCCTCGAGCTCCTTCGTGCCGTGGACCTGGCCGACCGGCTCGACCGGGCCGGGGACGTGGCCCGGCTCCACGCCCACTTCGCGCACGGCACGACGACGGTCACCTGGCTGGCCTCGACGATCACCGGCCTGCCGTTCTCGTTCACCGGCCACGCCAAGGACATCTACACCGAGGAGCTCAACCCTGCGGGCCTGCTGCGGCGCAAGATGGACGCCGCCTCGTTCGTCGTGACCTGCACCGAGGCCAACCGCCGCCACCTGTCGTCGCTCGGCTCGCGCACGCCGGTGCACGTGCTCTACCACGGCCTCAACGCCGACTTCGAGCCTCTGGTCGCCGCCGGGTGCGCCACGCGACACGCCCGGGCGGGTCCGGCTGCTGGCGGTGGGACGGCTGGTCCGGAAGAAGGGGCTCGACACGCTCGTGGACGCGTGCGCGCTGCTCCGGGATCGCGGCCTCGACTTCGAGGCCGTGATCGTCGGCGAGAGCGGCGAGAGCGAGCAGGAGGTCCGTGACCGGGTGGCTGCCGGTGGGCTGGAGGACCGGGTCACGCTCCTGGGCCCGCTGACCCAGGACGCCCTCTTCGAGGAGTACCGCCGGGCCAGCGTGTTCGCCCTGCCCTGCCGGGTGCTCGAGGACGGCGACCGCGACGGGATCCCGAACGTGCTGATGGAGGCCATGGCCTGCAGCGTCCCCGTGGTCACCACCGGTGTCTCCGGCATCACCGAGCTGGTGCGTGATGGCGAGAACGGGCTGATCGTCGAGCCCGACCGCCCCGTCGATCTCGCCGACGCGCTGCACCGGCTGGTCAAGGACCCGGGGCTGGCGCACCAGCTCGCGGAGCAAGGGCGCCTCACGGTCGCGGAGCGGTTCGACGCGGCGACGACCGCCGGCCGGATGGCGTCGCTCCTCACCGGCGGGGGCGGCCGGATGAGCGGCTGCCCTCCCTGCGCGACGGCTCCGCGGGGCCACCGGCGCATCCGGGTCCGGCCGCGACAGGTGTTCTGCCCGATCGAGGCGCAGCATCGGGACCTGCACGTGGCCCAGGACGCGGTGTCCGGCCGGTTCCACTACGCCGGCGTGACCCTCGACCTCGGGCAGCCCGCCGGACTGGCAGCCACGGCGGGCTCGCCGACGACGAGGAGTGGCACATCGAGTGGAGCAAGTTCTACTTCGGTCTCGATCTCGCCCACGCGTTCTCGGTCACCGGTGACCGGTCCTACCTCGACGCCTGGCAGGGCCTGGTCGCCAGCTGGATCGACCAGCGCGAGCCCGACTGCGACCCGCCCGAGGTCACCGCCCGCCGGGTGCAGAACTGGCTGTACGCCTGGCAGGGGTTCGACCGGGTGCCGGGGTTCACCGGGCTGGACCCCCAGCTGGAGGACCGGCTGCTGACCAGCCTGGCCGCGCAGATCGACCACGTCGCGACCAACCTCACGCCCGAGCGCAACCACCGCACCCTCGAGCTGTTCGCCCTCCTGGTCGTCTCGCTGGGCCTCCCCGTCCTCGACCCGGGTGGCGTCCGTGCGTCACGAGCCTGGGCCGACCTCCAGGACAACCTGCTCACCGACGTGTGGAGCGACGGTGTGCACCGCGAGCGGTCCAGCCACTACCACCTGATCGCCCTGCGCTCGTTCGTGGCCGCGCGGGTCAACATCACCCGCTTCGGCGGCCACATCCCGCCCGCATATGACGAGCGACTCCGCGCAGCCCTGCGGTTCGGCATGCACCTGCACCGACCCGACGGCTACGTCCCCGCGCTGTCCGACAGCGACTCCGACAGCTACCTGGACCTGCTGGGGCTCGCGGCCGACTCCCTCGACGCCGCGGACCTGCGCTACGTGGCGACCCGGGGGCGCGAGGGCACGCCGCCGTCCGAGCGTTGCGCCGACTTCCCGGTCGGCGGCTACTACGTGCAGCGCAGCGGATGGGGAGCGCAGGAGCCGTTGCCCGACGAGCGCTTCCTGGTCTTCGGCTGCGGCCCGCTCGGCGACGGGGGACACGGCCACTACGACGCCCTCGCTGTCGAGGCCTACGGGCACGGCCACCCGCTCGTCGTCGACCCCGGCCGTTACACCTACGCCGAGGGGAGCCCCAACTGGCGGCACTGGTTCAAGGGCACCGCCGCGCACAACACCCTGAGCGTCGACGACCTCGACCAGCAGCCCTACCGGCGTGGCAAGCCCAAGGGTCCGTTGATGAGCAGCCGGCTGCTCGACCGGCAGTCCGTCGACGGCGTGGACCTTCTGCGCGGAGAGGTCACCAGTCCGGCGTACGACGCCGTGCACCAGCGGACCGTGCTCTTCGTGGCCGGCGAGTACTGGCTGATCTTCGACACGGTGCGCTCCGACCGAACCGCACGACTACGCGATCCGCTGGCATCTTGCCGACGACCCGCCGCCCGACCTCGCATCGCCGAGCGCGGGACAGGCACGCGTCACGACTCCGACCGTGTTCCTCGACATCGTCGGTCCCACGCTGGTCACGACGGAGCGGGGGTGGATCTCCACCGAGTACGGCGTGAAGAAGGCGGCGCCGGTCGTGGTGGCGTCGCTGACCGCACGAGACGGACGTCGACGTCGTGACGCTGCTGGCGCCCCGGCTCGACGGCCGCGCGCCGACACTGCGCGCCGCGGACCCGACGTCGGGGGCGGTGGTGGTGGATCTGCGCCGACGGCACGGCGGACCACATCAGCTGGCGTGCTCCCCGCCTCGAGGCACGCCTCGCACGACGCGGAGACCTCAGCGCACTGCGCGCTCCAGGAGTGCCGTCGTGACGCCCGTTCCCCAGCTGACCGCCCTGCTCGCGCCCGATCCGGCCCTCCCGCGGCGCGATGACCTGCTCGACGGCGCGCTGGTCGGCGCACGGCTCCGGGAGCTGTGGGGCGAGGGGGGTGGCCAGGCGCTGGGGAGCTGCACCCGGGTCCGCGCGACGTACCGGCGAGGTGAGAGCCTCCGGACGACCTACCGCATCGAGGACGGGGCCGGCGCGCGGCTGGTCAGCGCGCGCATGTTCACGGCGAGCAGGGCGTCGGCCAAGTTCGTCCAGGCCCGCGACGCCGCGATCCGCCGGGGCGCGTCGTCCGCCTCGGTGCTGTTCGACGACTCGCTCGACACCGTGTTCTGGGTCTTCCCGGAGGACCGCAAGCTGCGTGGTCTCGCCGAGCTGACGTCCCCGTCGCCTGCCACGCGGGCGGTGTTGGCCGAATCGTGGTCGCGCAGCGAGCTCCTGGCGTACACCCCGGAGAAGGCGGCGACCGTGCGGTGCGAGGACGCGTCCGGCGGCGTCCTCGGGTTCGCGAAGGTCCAGGTCGGTGACGAGGGCCGGCGGAGCGTCGCCGTTCTGCGTGCCGCGCGACGAGGGATCACGGATGCCGGGACCGCTGCGTCTGCCCGATGCGGTCGCCTATCTGGCGGACCGGCACATGGCGCTGTTCACTCCTGCCCCCGGCCGGCCCCTCCACCAGCTGCCGCGGGACCGCTTGCCCGAGGCGATGGCTGCGCTCGGCGCGGGGCTCGCGGTGCTGCATCGACAGCCCACCGACGGGTTCGCTCCGTTCATGCGGCTGGATCCCAGCCGGCTCGGCGCCGCGGCCGAGGTGCTGCAGCTGGCGCGACCGGACCTGGCTCCTCTCGTGCAGAGCCTGGTGGAGGCGTTGCTCCTCTCGCCGCCGGCGCGGGGCGAGCCGGTCCTGCTGCACGGCGACCTCCACCCCAAGAACGTGCTGGTCCACGACGCCGGGATCAGCCTCGTCGACCTCGACCAGGCCGGCGCCGGGCCGGCCGCGGCCGAGCTCGGCGGCATGCTGGCGCGCCTGTGGTGCCCGCGCCCCGGGGACGAGATCACCGACGACACCGCCGCAGCCGCGGCCGACGCGTTCCTCGCGTCCTACGGACCGGCTCCGGGACACCGAGACCTGCTCTGGTACGCCGCCGCGGCGCTCCTCGTCGAGCGGGCGGCACGCGCCGTCCACCGGGTCGACGTACGCACCCTGGCAGTCCTGGAGCAGGTGCTCGCGACGGCGCTCCGATGGACCGAGGACCGTGCGGACGGACGACCATGAGGCGACCGCGACTGCTGTTCTACTGCCAGCACTCGGTGGGGCTCGGGCACCTGGTGCGCTCGATGCACCTGGCCGACGGCCTGGCCGGGGACTTCGACGTCACGCTCCTGAACGGCGGCCCGTGGCCCGCGACCTCCCGCAGCCCGGGTCCCTCGAGATCGTGCACCTGCCCGCACTCGGGCTGGACGCGGACTACGCGCTGGTCAGCCGTGACGAGCGGTTCACGGTCGAGGAGGCGGTGCGACTCCGCCAGGTCGATGATCCTGGAGGCCTACCGGGAGACCGCCCCGGACGTGGTCCTGATCGAGCTGTTCCCGTTCGGCCGCAAGAAGTTCACGCCCGAGCTGATGCCGCTGCTCGAGGCCGCTCACGCCGACCGCCCGGCCACCCTGGTGGCGTGCAGCCTCCGCGACATCCTGGTGGGCAGCCGGCGCGACCAGCAGGGGCACGACGACCGGGCCGGTCGGCTCGCGAACGAGTACTTCGACGCCCTGCTCGTCCACGCCGACGCCCGCTTCGCGACCCTCGAGGAGACGTTCCACCCCACCGACCCGCTCCGCACCCCGGTCCACTACACGGGCTTCGTCCGCGGCGAACCCGACGCCAGGGCCGGGTCGGGAGCGCGAGGCCCGGGTCCTCGTGTCGGCCGGCGGCGGGATGGTCGGGGCGCCGTTGTTCCGGGCGGCGGTCGCGGCCCACCCGCGGCTGCTCGCCGACCACGGCCTGCGCACGGTGGTCGTGACCGGCCCGTTCCTCCCCGAGCCCCATGTCGACGAGCTCACCCGCGCGGCGGCGGGTACGGCGGGGCTGGACGTCGTCCGCTACGTGCCGGACCTCGCCGCCGAGATGGCCGCGTCGGCGGTGTCGGTGAGCCAGGTCGGCTACAACACGACGATGGACA
Organism: uncultured Actinomycetota bacterium; assembly: GCA_963754145.1. GTDB lineage: Bacteria > Actinomycetota > Actinomycetes > Propionibacteriales > Nocardioidaceae > Marmoricola. The sequence goes on along the minus strand of CAVWFF010000055.1, from coordinate 4,132 downwards.
TCCTCGGGTGCGCGACCCCGGCCGTCGTGGTGCCGTACGGCGAGGGCCGCGAGGACGAGCAGGCCGAACGGGCAAGACGGCTCGAACGGCTCGGTGCCGTGCGCGTCATCGACCCGGACCGGCTGTCGGCAGACACGTTCGCCGACGCCGTACGCGACGCCCTGGACTGGACGCCGTTGGCCGTCCCTCTCGACCTCGACGGACGCACCCGGACCCCGGAGCTGTTGAGGTCGCTGCTCCGGGCGAAGGTCGAGGCGGCCTCGTGAGCGGCTGGCTCGACCCGCTGCGCTCCGTGCTCGATGCCAGCGACGAGCAGGTGCGCTTCTTCTTCCGCGACGACGACGCCGGCTGGGACGACGACGCCCTGGAACGGCTGCTCGACGTGTTCGAGCCGCACGGCACCCCGCTGGACGTCGCCGCCATCCCCACGGCCGTCACCCCCCGGACGGTGGAGCTGCTCACCGCTCGACACTCAGCGGGCAGGAACGACGTTGCCGTGCACCAGCACGGATTCGCGCACGTCAACCACGAGCCGGAGGGGCGCAAGTGTGAGTTCGGCGTCAGCCGCACCGTGACAGAGCAGGCCGATGACATCGCTGCCGGCCGCGACCTGCTCCGCTCGCAGCTGGGAAGCCTCGCTCCGGTCTTCACCCCACCTTGGAACAGGTGCGCCCCCTGGACCGCCGAGGTGCTTCGCGACCTCGGCGTCGCCATCCTCTCGAGGGACCTCTCCGCCGGCGTGGCGGGGGTCCCCGGCCTGCAGGAGGTCCCGGTGGCGGTGGACTGGTTCGCCAAGCGGAGGAAGGTGCCCGTGGACCGCACCGGGAGGGGCGAGCTGCTGGCCGACAGGGCCCGGGAGCAGGGGCCGGTCGGGGTGATGCTGCATCACGAGGTCATGGCCGATCAGGACCGCGCCGACGTCGGGGCGCTGCTCGGCCTGCTCGCCGCGCATCCGGCGGCCTCGGTCGCACACCTCGACCAGCTGGCGCTCCCGGACGCCTGACCGGTACGGAAGGTCACCCGCGGTCAGAGTCGTGACGACGTGCGGCGCGGGGTGGTGTGCGGTCAGGTTGCGGGTGTCGAAGACCTTCCTGCTGTGCTGGACGATCATCGCCGGGTCGTACGCCGAGTGGTCGGTGTGCACGACGACCAGATCGGCGGCAGCGAGCTCCTCCGCGCTCAGCTCGCCCTCGACCGCCACGGCCGACGTGTCGGCGAGGCCCTGCGTGGGGACGTGGGGGTCGTGCCAGCGCACGTCGGCTCCACGGCTCTCCAGCCGGCGGATCAGGATCGGGGCGCTCGACTCGCGCATGTCCCCGACATCTCGCTTGTACGCGACGCCCAGGACCAGGATGCGTGAGCCCGCGACCGCCTTGCGCTCGTCGTTGAGCAGGGCGGCGACGCGCGACGCGACGTACGACGGCATCCGGTCGTTGATCTCCGCGGCGAGCTCCACGAACCGGAAGGGATACCCGAGCCGGCGAACCCGCCAGGACAGGTAGGACGGGTCCACCGGAATGCAGTGCCCTCCGACCCCGGGCCCCGGTGAGAACGGAGCGAACCCGAACGGCTTGGTCGACGCGGCGCCGATCGACTCCCACAGGTCGATGTCCAGCTCCTCGCAGAAGATCGCCATCTCGTTCACCAGCGCGATGTTGACGTGCCGGTAGGTGTTCTCGAGCAGCTTTGCCATCTCGGCCTCGCGCGGTCCCGACACCCGGTGCACCTGCTCGACGAAGGTCGAGTAGAACGCCTCGGCTGCGTCTCCCGCCGCCGTTCCCAGCCCCCCGATCACCCGGGGCGTGTTCACCAGGGAGTAGACGGGGTTGCCCGGGTCGACGCGCTCCGGTGAGAAGACGAGGTGGTAGTCGTCCGGTGCCGTCAGACCGGTGGCCGCGGCCAGCCGCGGAGCGACCCGCTCCTCGGTCGTGCCCGGGTAGGTGGTCGACTCGAGGATCACCATGCCGCCCGGCCGGAGAGCCCCAGAGACGACGTCGACCGCCGAGTCGACCATGGTCAGGTCAGGGGTCTTGTCCCTCAGCGGCGTGGGGACGCAGATCACGAACGTGTCGCTGCCCCGGATCTCCCGGGCGTCGTCCGTGAAGGAGATCCGACCGCTCGCCAGCACCTTCTCGAGCATGCGGTCCTCGATGTCCTCGACCGGGCTGTGCCCCTGGCGCAGCCCCTCGATGCGCTCGGTGTCGGGGTCGTACCCGATCACTCGATGTCCTGCTTCAGCGGCAGCACAGGCCACGGGGAGCCCGGCATAGCCGAGACCGAGAACGCACACATCCCTCGTGTCCATGCCCGCGCCTCCCTGGAAAGCCTTGGCCACAAGTGTCCCAGCGCATTCCGGTGTCAGCCAGTGCACTTCGGTCGTAGTACCAGCAGCGTCCTGCACAATGAGCACCTGGTGCGAAGTGGTGACGGGAGGAAGCGGCATGTGGCTTCCCGACCTGGCTGACCCTGCCTGGGTGCGCGACGTCCTGTCCCGCCACGCCGGGCAACTGGGGCTGATCGGCGAGGTCGCCAGCACGCAGCTCGTCGATGTCCGGCTCACGCAACCCTCACCGCCCGGAGTCGTCGCGCTGCCGAGGGTGGGCGACGTACGTCGTCGCGCTGCACGGGGGCTCGTCGGTGCAGCTGTACCTCAAGGGGTTCCCGGACCGTGCGACCAGCGAGGCCGCATGGCGCCAGGATCGTGCGGCCCGGCCTGCGGGGCGCAGCGAGCACCTGGCCGAGCACCACCTGGTCGTGTGGCGGTTCCCCGAGGACCCGCGGCTTCCCGCGTTGCCGGACCTGCTCGCCTCGCCCCTCGCGCCGCGGGTCGTCCCGGCGGCGGTCGGCGCGGCACTTGGGCCGCGGTCCGGGCTGTGCGTCACCGTGGTCCGCTACCAACCCGAGGCGAGCGCCACCCTTCGCGTGGGTGCCCGGGCCGGTGGACCGACCGTGTTCGCCAAGCATCTCGGTGCCGGCTCGGTCGAAGCTGTCGGCGCACGGCACCGCGCGCTGTGGTCCATGACGGGACCGGGCAGCCGCTTCGTGTCGCCGAGCCGCTCGCCGTCGACCCGGTACGCCGGGTGTTGTGGACGCGCGGAGTGCCGGGTCCGACGCTGACGGACGCGGTTCCCCCGCGTGAGCTCGCGGGGGCAACCGGACCCACGGGCGCACTGCTGGCGGCTCTCCACGGGTCCGCGACCGGGCCGCTGCCGCCGACGTCGGTCGACGGCCTGCTCACCGAGATGCGCAAGAAGTCGGGGAAGCTCGCCCATGCCCACCCCGCGGTCGAGCCGATCGTGTCCGACCTGCTGGCGGCGGCGGCGAAGCGGCGCGGCGACGTCGCTCGCGAGCGTGTGTGCACGCTCCACGGGGACTTCCACCTCGACCAGCTCGTCGCCTCCGCGGACGGTCCCGTCCTCGTCGACCTCGACACGATGGCGCACGGTCCCCCCGAGGTCGACCTCGCGGAGTTCCTCGTCGACCTGGCCCTGCGCGCTGTTCCCGACGGCGTCGCGGAGGCCGTCGCGGACCAGCTGCTGTCGTCCTACTCTGCTGCCGCCGGCACCGGAGTCGACGCCGCAATGCTCGCCGTCTGCGCGGACGCCGAGTTCGTCAACCGCTGCTACCGGCACCTACGCCGGCACACGTCCGGGTGGCAGCAGGACCTCGAGGCCGAGCTGAGCCGGCACCGCGACGTCGCGAGGCTGCTCGGACGCTGAGCGGTGTCATGGGAGGCTGACGTCGTCTCGGCGCGAGAGCCGCTCGAGCACCGTCTGTGTCTCCCCGGGGGCGACCCGGCCCTTCATCAACCGCTTGCCCGCTCTCCGAGCTGCAGAAGCGCCAGGAACCAGCTCCAGCGCCGCTCGTCGAACGGCTCACCGGCGCGGGCGGCGTACGCCTCGAGGTAGGCGCGCCGCGCAACTTCGGCCTGCTCTACCGGCACGCCGAGCTCACGGGAGAGCGGTACATCGCCGCGACCTCCGACAGCGGATCCGCGTAGCCGCTGTCGTCGAAGTCGATGACCGACCACCCACTCGGGTCGCACAGGATCTGACCAGGGAGAAAGTCGCCCTGGCAGAAGAGCAGGCGGTCCTCCGCCGGGGCTGTGCGCACGAGCTCCGCGTAGACCTCC
>CAVWFF010000054.1:0-26111 GCA_963754145.1 uncultured Actinomycetota bacterium | reverse complement strand
TGGCGGTCGGCGGACGCACGGTGGAGAACCGTGCTGCCCGGTACGGCGTGGGGATGGCCATCGCGGCGGGCCTGGCGCTGGTGTGCGTCACCGGGCCAGGTCTGCAGGAGCACCTACCCGGGATGCCCACCGGACTGCTGGTCGCCGTCGGGGGCGTCGGTGGTTGGCTCACCGCCGTCGGCGGCGCCTGGAAGGACGCGCCCATCGAGGGCTTCAGCGGCTGGAAGTTCCTGCGGAGTCCCGTCGTCGCCACCGCCTGGGCGTTCCTGCTTCTGCCGTTCACCGGGACATGGTGCTCCTCGCGGTCGCAGCGGCAGGTGCCTCGGTGGTGACCATCGAGACCTACAAGACGTTCCTGACCGGAGGCCCGCCGGGAAGTTCGCGGACAAGCCGGTTCGGTTCCGCGCGCGGCGTACGGCGGGCATGCCGGCCTGCACGCCGCGCTGTACGGGGTGCTCGCCTGCGTCTCGCCGTCGACCTCCTGTCGAGCACGTCACCTGGCCGGGACTGTCGCGGCCCACCGGAACGGCCTCGCTCCTCGTCGTCGCGATGCTGTCCACCGCGCTCGGTTCGCTCGTCGTGGCAGGTGCGGGTCCGCTAGCGTCGAGGCTGAACGAGGCGACCGGTCGGATGACCGGTCCGAGGGACGGGTGAGCCATGCCGACATTCGTCGGACGGTCAGCTGAGCTGGGCCTGTGGGGCCCGGCACGACGAGGCTGCCGCCGGCCGGCCACGGACCGTCGTGCTGGAGGGCACCGCCGGAGTGGGCAAGAGCGCCCTGGTGCACGCCTTCTCCTCCTCCCTGGACCCGGCCAGCGTGCTCAGCGCGTCGGGGGACGAGGCGGAGACCTTCCTCCCGTTCGGCGCACTCATGCAGCTGCTCGGATCGCGATCGGCGACCTGGCCGGACCCGTTCGCGGCCGGCCGGCACGTCCTCGAGATCCTCGACCAGCGGCATCGCGACCAGCCCACGGTCTTCGTCGTCGACGACGCCCACCTCGCCGACACCGCATCGCTCACGGCGCTCACGTTCGCGCTGCGCCGCCTGCAGGCCGACCGCGTGCTGGCCCTGGTCACGGTGCGGGACACCGAGATCGGCCGGATCCCGTCCGGTCTGCTCCGGCTCGCCGAGGCGCAGGACGGCAGGATCCCCCTGTCCGGGATGGGTGTGGACGAGGTGCGGGCGCTGGCGACGTCGCGGGGTCATCCACGGCTCTCGCGACGCAACGCGGAACGGTTGCGCGAGCACACGGGTGGCAACGCCCTGTACCTCCGCGCCCTGATGGACGAGCTCTCGCCCAGTGCCCTCCGGCAGAGCGGGCCGCTTCCGGCGCCGCAGTCCTACGCGCTCCTCGCCCTGGGCACCCTCGGCGCGCTGTCCGACGAGGCGCGGCGCCTGGCCCGGGCCGCCGCGATCATGCCCGACGGCACCCCGCTGGTGGTGACCGCAGGAGTCGCGGATGTCGCCGAGGCCGAGGAGGCCGTCGAGGAGCTCGTCCGCGCGAACCTGATCACCTGCCAGTACGCCGACGACGGCTTGCGGATCGGCTTCGCACACGCCCTGGCGCGCGCGGCCGTGCACCAGGACCTGGGCCCGCGGGAACGCAAGGACCTCCACACCCGCGCCGCCCGGCTGACGACGGGCGAGGCCGCGCTCCTGCACCGGGCGGCCGCCGCCCACGGCCCGGACCCGGGCCTGTCCGCCGAGCTCGCCGAGCGGGCGCGCGAGCTCGAGAACGACGGGAACGCCCACCGTGCCGCGACGCATGTTCCTCAAGGCACGGGCGCTCGGTCCGCCGGGTCCCGAAGGCGACGCCCACCTGATGGACGCCGCGAACCTCTTCCTGATCGCCGGTGACGTCACGTCGGCGAAGGAGGTGGCGGCGAGGCTCGAGGAGCTCCCCGCGGGGGCGCGACGCTTCTACCTGCAGGCCAAGATCGCCTGGCTCGGTGGCCAGCCGGCGACGGCCGAGGAGCTCGCGACCCTGGCCTGGTCCCGCGCCGAGGAGCTCGACCGGACCGGGCGCGGCACCCTGGCCGCGATCCTGGCCCAGCTGCACAACGTGCGCGGCGACGGACGCGCGGCCGCGGACTGGGCCGCCCGTGCGCTGGCCGAGGAGCTCCCCCCGGACCTGGTCGACTCGACCGCCGCGGCTCGGGCGATGGGACTCGCGCTGATCGGGCGCAGCAGGGAGGCCCTGGCCGCGCTCGGGTCGCTCGTGGCCGACCCGACGAAGGTCGGCAGTGACGGGCAGCACCGGTTGACCGCTCGCGGTGCGCTGCGGGCTGCCCTGGACGACCTGCCCGGCGCGCGCCGGGACCTCGAGGCGTTCGTGGGCGCGACGCGGGGGGAGGTCGCGCCCCAGCGACTGGTGGCCATGGGCGTGCTGGCCGAGGTGGACTTCCGACTGGGTGACTGGGACGCCTCCGTCACGCTCGCCGAGCACGCGATCTCGCTCGCCGAGGACAGCGAGCAGCTGTGGGTGCTGGGATTCCTGCATACCGTCGCCATGCAGGTGTACGGCGGGCGAGGGGCATGGAAGCGCGCCGAGCAGCATCTCGACGATGCCCGCCGGATCGCCGGCGTGCTCGGTGACCCGGCCACGTTCGCCGTCTGCGAGAACGCCGGCGTGCTGCTCGCGTCGTACCGCAGCGAGCCCGGCGAGGTCGTGGAGCGGGCGCAGCTGCTGGTGCTGCTGGACGACGGCCCGACCCACGAGCCGGGCTGGCTGACCTGGCCGGCGCCGTACGTGTCCGCCCTCGATCCAGCTCGGCCGCCTCGACGAGGCCCACTCCGCGATCCGGACCTTCGAGGGGACGGCCCGGGAGCGCGGGTCACGGTCCCGGCTGGCGGCCCTGGCGCGGCTCCGCGGCGAGCTCGCCACGGCGCGGCGCGAGCACCCGGTGGCCCGTGAGGCCTTCGAGGAGGCGCTGCGCCTGGGCGACGGCGTCGCCGACGCCATCGAGCAGGGTCTCGCGCTCGCGTCGTTCGGCCGCTTCCTCCGGCGCCGGGGGGAACGCCGCGCCGCCCAGGAGCGGCTCCAGGCCGCCCGCGAGCGCTTCGTCTCCATGGGAGCGACGCCGTTCGTGGACCGCTGCGACGAGGAGCTGGCCGCCGCCGGGCTGACCCCCGAGCCCTCCGAGCGTTCGCCGATGGAGGGGCTGACGCCCCAGGAGCAGATCGTGGCCCGGCTCGCGTGTCGGGGTCTGACCAACAACGAGATGGCGCACCAGCTGGTGCTGAGCGTCAAGACGGTCGGCTACCACCTCACGAACGTCTACGCCAAGCTCGACGTGCACTCGCGCACCCAGCTGGTGGCCAAGATGTCCCGGGGGTGACCGACCACGAGGCAGGATGACCGCATGCACCTCGGCTCCGCGGTCTCCCCCACCGATGACGAGCGGCGCGCGGTGCTGCCCGGTGACGGCCTGGTCGCCGCCGACGTGGTGATGGACCGGGCGTTCACCCTCGACGCGACGCCGGCGCAGGTGTGGCCATGGCTGGTGCAGATCGGCAAGGACCGCGCCGGCTGGTACTTCCCGCGCTCGGTGGAGCGCTTCTTCCCCGCCGGCCGTCGCGGCGCACGCCGGATCCGGCCGGAGTACCAGGACCACGAGGTCGGCCAGGTGATCTCCGACTGGGGCGGCCGCGACGCGACCCTGACCGTGGCCGAGATCGACCCGGAGCGGGCGCTGGTCTACCGCTCGCAGCGCGGCCGGGTCTCGTTCTCGTGGGCGCTGGTGCTGACCCCGGTCGGGGCGCACACACGCGTGCACTCGCGGGTGCGCCTCGGGCCGGTCCGGCGTGAGTGGCTGGCGGAGCACGGCGGCGGCACCTTCGACCTGCTCACGATCTGGGGGCTGGCGGCCGGGCTTCAGGAGCGGCTGCGGGAGCAGCGGTGACGGCGGCGTACGACGCGGGCTTCCTGGGCCAGGAGGTCGTGGTGCCGGAGCCGCAGGCGGCGATCGCCGACGACCTGGTCGTGGTCGACGGCAGCACCCGGGTCGACTACGCGCACTACTCGCTGGCGATGAGCCGGTCGCGGCGGCTCGCGCGCTGGGTGGCGTGGAACATCGACGGTCTCGCGCTCTTCCCGGGGGACTCGATCCCGCGCGACGACCAGGAGTTCAAGCTCGACCCGCGGTTGCGGCCGGAGGACCAGACCGGCGAGGCGGTGTACACCGAAAACGACCTCGACCGCGGCCACCTCGCCCGCCGCGCCGACCTGCTCTGGGGCACGCTGGCCGACGCTCAGCAGGCCAACTCCGACTCGTTCTACTTCACCAACATCACCCCGCAGATGAACGACTTCAACCAGTCCTTCCGGCACGGCCTCTGGGGCCTGCTGGAGAACGCGATCCTCGAGCAGACCGGTCTGGAGAAGCGCCGCGTCAGTGTGTTCGCCGGACCGATCCTCACCGACGACGACGTGCCCTACCGCGGCACGCTGGTGCCGAAGGCGTTCTGGAAGGTGCTCGTCTACGTGCTCGACGCCGAGCTCCGCGCGAGTGCGTTCGTGCTGCAGCAGAAGGTGGATCCCGGCCCGACGATCGACCTGGGCGAGTTCGCGCCCTACCAGGTGGACCTGCTCGACCTCGAGGACCGCACGCAGCTCACGCACCCTGCGCTCGAGGCGCTGCCCACGGCATCGCGCCGGATGCCCGGCGGCCGGCTTCTGGAGTCGCTCGACGACGTCGACTGGTGACCGATCCTGTAGAACGAGGACCACCGAGGAGGCATCCGTGTCCGAGACCACGACCCGCTCCGCCGCGTCGTACGACGTGGCCGCCGTGCGGGCCCACTTCCCGTCACTGCGTGACGGCGCCGCCCACTTCGACGGACCCGGTGGCACCCAGACCCCCGACGTGGTCGCCAGGGCGGTGCACGACACCCTGCTCTCCCCGCTCGCGAACCGTGGGTCCGCGACGCCGGCCGAGCGCAACGCCGACGCCGCCGTCGTGGGTGCCCGGTCCGCCCTCGGTGACCTGCTCGGCGCCGACCCCGGCGGCATCGTCTTCGGGCGCAGCATGACCCAGCTGACCCTCGACCTGGCGCGCACCCTGGCCAAGGGCTGGGGTCCGGGCGACGAGGTCGTGGTGACCCGGCTCGACCACGACGCCAACGTGCGCACCTGGGTGCTGGCCGCCGAGGCCGTGGGCGCCACCGTCCGCTTCGCCGACTTCGACCCGGAGACCGGCGAGCTGGCGCCGAGCCAGGTCGAGCGGGTGATCACCCCGGCCACCAGGCTGGTGGCGGTCACCGGCGCCTCCAACCTGATCGGCACCATGCCCGACCTGCCCGCCATCGCCGAGGTGGTGCACGCCGCGGGCGCCCTGTTCTTCGTCGACGCCGTGCACCTGGCTGCGCACGTCGCGATCGACATGGCGGCGTCGGGCGCGGACTTCGTCGTCTGCTCGCCGTACAAGTTCCTGGGGCCGCACTGCGGCGCCCTCGCCGGGCGACCGGAGATCCTGGAGCGGCTCGACCCGGACAAGCTGCTGCCCTCGCCCGACGTGGTGCCGGAGAAGTTCGAGCTCGGGACGCTTCCCTACGAGCTGATGGCCGGCACCACTGCCGCCGTCGACTTCCTGGCCGACCTGGCGCCCGGCGCCCCGCGGACGGTGGCTCGCGCCGCGAACGGATCCTGGCCTCGATGGCCGCACTCGAGCAGCACGAGGACGGGCTGCGGGTCCGTCTCGAGGAGGAGCTCGCCAGCGCTCCCGGGCGTCACCCTGCACTCCCGCGCGGCACGTCGTACGCCGACGCTGCTCGCCACGTTCGAGGGCCACGACCTGCAGCAGATCCGGCACTTCCTGGCCGAGCGCGGCGTCAACGCACCCGCCGGCTCGTTCTACGCCTACGAGGCGTCGCGCCGGCTCGGCCTGGGCACGACCGGTGGCCTCCGCGTCGGGTTGGCGCCGTACTCCGACGACGATGACGTCGACCGGCTGCTGGCGGGTCTGGCGGCGTACTTCGGTCGGTGACCACCCCTTCTCGCCCACCGGTCGGGCCGCACCCAGGCGCAGCCCCACGGGCCGAGCACGAGCGGGTCGACGACCGAACCGGTGAGCACGTCGGTCCCCCGGACTGCCAGCGGCACCTCGTCCCCCGTCACGTTCGTGACGCAGAGCAGCTCGTCGGGGGTCCCCTCCCCCCGACGCACGGCGAAGACCCGGTCGTCGAGGCGCTCGATCCGTTGGGTGCCGAACGGCGAGAAGGCCTCGTGCCGGCGGCGCACGTCGAGCAGGTGGCTCAGCCCCGTCAGCACCCCGCGGCGGCGCGGGTCGTCGCGCAGCTCGGCGTGCGAGCCGGTCGGCGTCGAGGACGGCGCGGTTGATCCGCCGGTTGATGCGGCTGGTCACCACGCCCTCGAGGTCGGGGTGTGAGCCCACCAGGGAGTGCAGGTAGACCGCGGGCACGCCGAGAACCGTGAACAGGATGCTGTGCGCGGCCAGGCTCTTGGCCACGACGACGTCCGGGTTGCGAGCCTCCTCGGGCGTGCACAACGCGTCGAGGTAGCTGAGGTTGAGCTCGTAGACCGAGCGCGGCCCGTCGGACCGGGCCGCCCACGAGACGCGTCCGCCGTGCGAGTGGGTGCGTCGCACGAGCGCGTCGCGCTCGGCGTCGTCGAGGATGCCCTCGGTTGCCCGCAGCCCGATGCCGTCGTGGCTGGCCAGGAAGTTGAACCAGGTCGCCGTGTCGCTGACCGGCCCGACGGTGGCTGCCCACGTGCTGAGCCGGGCGGTGGAGGCGGCCACGAAGGAGTGCAGGACGAGGGGCGGGAGCGCGAACTGGTAGACGAGGTGGGCCTCGTCGTCCCCGTCGCCGAAGTAGGAGATGTTCTCGGCGTGCGGCACGTTGGTCTCCGTCAGCAACCGCGTGCCCGGCGCCACGTGCTCGACCAGCGCCCGCCACGTCTTGATCACCGCGTGGGTCTGGGGCAGGTGCAGGCAGGTGGTGCCCGACTCCTTCCACAGGAAGCCGATCGCGTCCAGCCGCACCGCGGACGCGCCCTTCTCGACGTACCCGAGCAGCACGTCCGTGAGCTCCTCGAGGGTCCTCGGGTCGCGGACGTCGACGTCGACCTGGTCCGGGCCGAACGTCGTCCAGGCCTCGGTCTCCCGGCCGTCCGGCCTCCGGAAGGGGTGGAAGAGCGGGGTGGTTCGCGGCCGCACCACCCGCGACGTGTCGAAGTCGGGGTCGCGCTCCACGTAGGAGCCGGCGCGGGACGGGTCGTCCGGCGAGCCAGTCCCGGAACCACGGGCTGTGGCTGGAGGTGTGGTTGGCGACGAAGTCGAGCATCACGCCGCGCTCCGCCGCGAGGTCGCTCACGTCGTCCCACGTGCCGAGGGCGGGGTTGACCACCCGGTGGTCGACGACCGCGAACCCGTCGTCGGAGGTCCACGGGAAGATCGGCAGCAGGTGGACGTCGCTGAGCAGGTCCCCGCACATGGTCGTGCAGGAAGCCGGCCAGGGTGTGCAGGGGCGCCTCGCCGCGCCGTCGGATGCCGTCGCCGTAGGTGATCAGGTAGCCGGTCCGGTGGGTCGGCGGCTCCATCGTCCGCGGGCGGGAGCGGTCCGCGTAGGTCTCGGCCAGCGCCACCAGACGCCGCGTCACCGTCGGCGTGGTCCAGCGGGTAGCAGAGCTGGAGGTACGGCGCGATGCGCGCGGCCAGCCGGTCGGTCCCGTCGCTCACCGGGCCCCCTCCGCCTGGGCGAGCGCCGCGGACTCCGCCAGGACGTCGGCCTCGAAGGGCGCGGTCCGGCCGCCGGCCGCCACGAGGTCACGGACCGTGGCCAGCCCCCAGGCGTCGAGGTCGGCCAGCCGGTCCGAGAACGAGCGCAGCCCGCCCAGGCGACGGGCGGCCCGCGCCCACCGCTCCCGCTGCGAGTAGGACGGTCGCGCCACGACGCAGTCGGGGTCGTTCACCCACAGCCGGCCCTGCTGCCACGCCCGGGCGGCCAGTGGCATCAGCCCCCGCAGCCCGGTCGAGCCGTCCTCGCCGCCCTCGTGGAAGGTGTCCGGGGAGACCCGCATGGCGTCGACGAGGCCGAGGCTGGGCAGGATCGGCGCGCCGCAGCCCACCAGGTAGACGTCGGGCCCCACCACGTCGCGCACCAGCCCGAGTCCCGCTCGGTAGGCGGCTACCGCGTCGACGTCCTCCCGGCGCCGACCGGGCACCGCGCCGGCGTACAGGAAGTCGAGCTTGAGGTAGTCGACGCCCAGGTCGAGGAGGCGGCGCAGTGCGTCGTCCAGCAGCTCCTGGACACCCGGGTGGGTGAGGTCGAGGCCGACGAGGCGCTGTCCCCAGTTCCTGCCGGCCGGTCCGACCAGCCAGTCGGGGTGCTCGTGGGCCAGGGTGGTGTCCGCCCCGACGACGAACGGTGCCAGCCAGATGCCGGCCCGCCGGCCCGAGGCCCGCACCTCGTCCACCACGCGCGCCAGCGATCCGAACCGCTCCGCGGGCCGCAGCCCCTCGCCGAGCCCGGGGCTCCACCCGTCGTCCACCTGCACCACGTCGACGCCGAGGCCGTTCGCGTCGAGGTCGTGCACGGCCTCGAGGACGTCGTCGGCCGTGACCTCCTCGAAGTACCGGTACCAGGAGCACCACACGGTGGGCGGCGGGAGCTGCCGCGGCACCGTGGCGGCGAGGGCGTCGCCGTAGGCGACGAGCGCGCTCTCGCCGTCCGGGTGCTGCGTGACGTCGACCGGGCCGCGTGCTGCGCACCAGCACCCGGTCGTCGACCACCGTCGTCCGGATGGTCGGCACCGCGACCGGGTCGGTCGTGCCGTAGCAGCGCGCAGGCGCCCCGGTCCCGGGGTCGACGACGACCAGGCCCTCCCCCTGCACGCCCTCGGCCGTGACCGGCGTCCCCGGCCGGAACCGCATCAGGTGCTCCCAGGTCTCCGCCGGGACCCGGCCGGTCGCGGTGGCGGCGTGCCAGGTGGCGGGGCTCCAGCTCTGCCACCCCTCGGCGTAGACGCGGGCGGTGGCCGGATCGACCGGGACCTCGTCGACGAGGGCGTCCGCGTCGTCGCTCACGTCCCGACCTCCACGGGGCTGCCCCCGCGCTCGGCGGACTCCCGGGCCGCCAGCACCAGCCGCACCGACTCCGCCGCGTCGGCCGCCGAGTTCTCCGGCTGCCGGTCCTCCGCCACCGCACACATCAGCTCACCGAGCGCAGCCGCGAAGCCGTCGACGAACCACGCCCCGCGCAGTGGCACGGGGGTGATGGCCTGTCCGTCGTCGATCTCCAGGCGGTCGGAGTCCAGCAGCACGCTGCCCCGCAGCGTCCCGTCGGTGCCGTGCACCCAGAACGGACAGCCGGGGGCGGACGAGACCACGTTGCCGGCGATCCGCAGGACCGCGGTCGCGCCGGTGGCCGCGGTCATCGACAGGGTCGCGGCCCATGGGTTGCGCGCGTCGTCCGGCTGGCCGGGCACGCGGGAGTCGGCGGCCTGCACGGACGATCACCTGACCGGCGCCGCCGTCCGCCAGCCACGTGCGGGTGATGTCGACCCAGTGCAACAGGTAGTCGGTCAGCAGCATGTGCGGGACGTCGTCGAACGGCGTGCCGACCAGCGGCGGCAGCGGCTTGTCGTGGAGGTGGGTGACACCGACGAGGTCGCCGATCCGGCCGTCGCGCACGAGCAGGGTCGCCGCTCGCCACGGGGGTGCCCACCGGCCGTTGTGGTTGACCGCGACCCGTACGCCGGCCGCCTCGGCGCGAGCGAGCAGCGCGGGTAGCCGGTCGAGGTCGGCGGCGGACAGCGTCAGCGGCTTCTGGGCCAGGACGTGCTTGCCCGCGTCGACCGCGGCCTCGATCCAGTCCAGGCGTCCCTCGGGCCCGGTCGCCAGGTCGACGAACCGGACCTCGGGGTCGGCCAGCAGCGCCTCGGCGCTGGGGTAGACCCGTCCGACGAACGGGAACCGGTCCCTGATCGTCGCGGTCGTGGCCGGGGTCCGGCTCCAGACGCCGGTCACGCCGACACCGTGCTGGCCGTAGGCCGGGAGGTGCGCGGACTGGGCGATCGTGCCCGCTCCCAGGATCGCGACGCCGCCGCGGTCCTCGGGGAAGCGCGGCCCGGTGTCGAGGCCGGGCGGCTCACCACTCCTCCGGGGCGGCGGGGAACCGGAGGACGGCCTGCAGGATCTCCCGGGTCGCCGCGATCGAGGCGCTCGAAGAGCCTCGCGACGTCGGCAGCGTCCACGACGTCGGTGACCAGCGACCGCACGTCGACCCGCGCCGCGCCGGACCTGGTCCATGAAGGTGCGCACCAGGCGGGGCTGGTCCCACCGCGGGCCGAGCGCGACCGGGGTGCCGGAGATCTGGCTGGCGACGATGCGGACGCGGTTGTGGTGGAACTCCTCGCCGAGGCGCAGATGCGCGGCGCCGCCTTGGTAGAAGCCGGACGCGGCCACCGTGCCGTCGACGACCACCGAGCGTACGGCCTCGTGGAGGGCCCGGTCGTTGCCGCTCAGCTCGATCGCGGAGTCGACGCCGCCGCCTCCCGACCAGGCCCGCACCAGGGCCCCGGCACCCTCGGGCGCGTCGGCCCGGACCACGTGCGCAGCCCCCATCGCGTGCGCGGCGTCGAGCCGAGGCTCGATCGAGTCGACGGCCACCACCTCGGCCCCGGCGAGCACGGCGAGCCGGGTGGCGAGCAGCCCGATCACGCCCTGCCCGAAGACCGCGACGCGGTCACCGAGCCTCACGTCGGCGGCGAGCAGCGCGTTGAGGGCGATCGACCCCACCCGGGCGAAGGTGCCCGACACCGGGTCCTGCCCCATCCACAGGCGCTCGGCGACCGCGGCGGCCGGCAGCACGGCCTCGCTGCGGTGGCCCCAGATGCCGTGCACCAGGTCCCCGACGGCAGGGCCGGTCACGTCCGCCGCGACCTCGACGACCTCACCGACCTCCGAGTAGCCCCACCCCTCGACCGGGTACGCGAAGGTCGGTGTGCCCTCGACGAACAGCCGGGAACCCGGCGTCCCACGTCCGCGTGAGGTAGGGGTTCGAACCGCGGTAGGCCGTCAGCTCCGTGCCCGCGGACACACCGGAGTACCACGTGCGCACCCGCACGGACCCGGGCACCAGTGGCGGGCGTCGCAGGCCACCAGCGCCACCTCGTACGGCGCCGCGAAGGACACGACCTCAGGCATGGACAGGCGCCTGGCTCGGCACGACGCTCAGCCCTTCTCGGCGCCGGCGGTCAGGCCGCCGGCCAGCCACCTCTCGCTGAGGAAGAAGAGCACGATGATCGGCACGGTCAGGATCACCGAGCCGGCCATCAGGACCGTCGTGGGGACCTCGATGCTGCCGGAGAGCTGGGAGAGGCCCAGCGAGACGGTCCACTTCGACCGGTTCTCGACCAGGAAGAGCAGGGCGAAGAGGAACTCGTTCCACGCGATCATGAACACGAACAGCGCGTTGGAGGCGATCGCCGGCAGCGCCAGCGGCAGGCTGATGTGACGCATCGCCTGCAGCCTGGTGCACCCGTCGATCGCCGCTGCCTCCTCGAGGCTCGCCGGGATGGTGTCGAAGTAGTTGCGCAGCATGTAGATGGAGACGGCCGCGACCTGCGCGACGTAGACCACGACCAGCCCGCTCAACGTGCCGCGCTGGCCGATCCGGGTGAAGAACACGAACAGCGGGATGGCCAGGAGGATCGCCGGGAAGAAGTAGACGCCGAGGAAGACGGCGGAGATCTGGCGGCGCCCGAAGAAGTCGAGCCGGCTCACCGCGTAGGCACCCGGGATCGACACCAGCAGCGCGAGAACCACCGTGGAGACGGCAACGATCGAGCTGTTGCGGATGAAGGTCATGAAGCCCTGGCCGCCGTTCTCGGTGGAGGTGAGCACCTCCTTGTAGGTACCGAAGTCGATCTCACCGGGCTTCGGCACCAGCGCGCCGGGATCCTGCAGGACCGCGTCCAGCGGCCGGAACGACAAGAAGGCCATGTAGTAGAACGGGAACAGGCAGACCACCAGCAGCAGGAAGATGACGACTCGCCGGAGGACGCCGAAGACCCTCCGCTCGACGTAGTCGCGCGACACCCGGCTCACAACATCTCCTCCGACCGGCCGAAGAACTTGAGGTAGATGGTGACCAGAATCGCGAGGATGGCAGCCAGCACGAGCGCCTGCGCGGCAGCGGCGCCGATGTCGCCGCGGTTGATCAGGTAGTCGTAGACGCGGACCGCGACCACCTGGGTGCCGGACCCCCCGCCGGTGAGCAGGTAGATGTCGTCGAAGTTGTTGAACGTCCAGATGAAGCGCAGGACGGTCAGAACCGCGAGCGTGGGCAGCAGCTGAGGCAGCACGATGTAGCGGAACCGCTGCGAGGGCGCGGCCCCGTCGACCATCGCGGCCTCCTCGAGCGACTCCGGGATGGCCTGCATCCGGGCGGTGATGAACAAGAACGCGAAGGGAAACGACCGCCACCCCTCGAACAGGATCACCGTGAGCAGGGACACGCTCACGTGCGTCTGGATCCCGAACAGTGATACCGGCTGGGCCGAGCTCAGGAACGCGATCGGGTCGTCCCAGCCGAGCAGCGTGGTGCCGTAGTGGTTCACCACGCCGAACTGCGGATTCAGCATCGTCTTCCACACGAAGGTGGCAGCGACCACGGGCGCGACGTACGGGATCAGCATGCACGCGCGGACCAGCCCCCGGCCCCGGAAGGGGGCCCGGAGCGCAAGCGCGGCGACCAGCCCCAGTCCGATCGCGCAGGCGGTCCCGAGGACGGAGTAGACCATCGTGGTGACCAGGGCGTCGATGAACCCGGGTGAGGTGACCACCTCGGTGAAGTTGTCGAGGCTGTAGTCCCCGATGATGCCCGCGGTGCTCAGGTTGAGCAGCCGGACGTCCTGGAACGCCAGCGAGACCGTCCACAGGATCGGCAGCACGACCATCACGAAGACGATCACCGCGGTGGGCGAGATCAGCAGGTAGCCCGCCCGCCGGTCCTCGCGCGCCCTGACCGACCGGGTCCCCCGTCGCCGTCGGGGCGGGTCGTCCTGCCTTGGCGGGTCGGGTGCCCGCAGGGTCGAGTCTGCGGGACTCGTCGGTCCGCTGGCGGGCACGTCTACTGAGCCGATCGGATCTCGTCCGCCGCCTTCTTGGCCGCGTCGGCGCCGCTGGTGCCGTTGGACACCTCGTTGACGGCGCCGGCCACGGGCTGGGTGCCCTGGATCGCGCCGAGCAGGTCGCCCTGTCCCTGTGGGATCGCCCAGCGCGACAGGTTGTCGGCGCCACTGGTGAGGGCGTCGATGACGTCCTGGCTGTAGAACTTGGAGAGCGGAGCCTTGGTGTCCACGCCGACCTTCATCTTCGACCAGGCGTCGGTGTACGTCGTGTCGCCTGGCTTGTCACCGGTGCGGACCGGGATCTTGCCCTCGGGCGCGATCCTGATCCATGGCTCGTAGCCGTCGGTCATCATGTAGGTGACGAACTTCTTGGCCGCGTCGGTCGACGACTCGGATGGGATGGTCCACGAGGTGATCTCGCCGAACGTGGCAGGCCCGGAGCCGGAGGGCCCCTCGATCGAGGTCACCACGCCGCTGTTCTTGGCCAGGTATGTGGGGTCGGACTTGCACTGGGGGCAGGTCGGCAGGGCGTCCTTCCGCAGGCCGGCCATCTCGTCGAGGATGAAGCTCGACCAGATCAGCATGGCGCCCTTGCCGGCGAAGTAGGCCGCCCGGGTGGTGTCGACGTCCTGCGCGCCGGCGACCGAGTAGTTCTGCTGCAGATCGCCGTAGAAGTCCAGGGCCGCCACGCACTCGTCACTGTCGAAGGTGACGTCACCGCTGTCGTTGACGAGCTCGCAGGCGTTGCCGAGACCGATCTCCTCGAAGGTCTGCTCGGTGAACGCGTCCCCCGCAACGTTGGCGCCGATGAAGCCGGCCACGTCGGAGGAGTCGAGCTTCTTCGCGGCCGCCAGCACGTCGTCGTACGTCTTGGGGACGCCGAGCCCGGCCTTGTCGAAGAGGTCCTTGCGGTAGACCAGCAGCTGGACCCACGACTCGCTGGGCACGGCCAGCTGCTTGTCGCCATCGGCGGTGAGCTCGAGGGCGCTGTCGGTGAACGTGCCGCGGTCGAGGTCGTCGGTCACCGAGCCGACGGCGTCGGTGTCGATGAGCTCGTTGGAGGACAGGGTGCGGACCTGGCCCAGCGGGAGGCCGCCGATCACGTCCGGCAGCTTCCCAGCCGCCGCGTTCGAGGTGAGGATCTGGTTGAACTGGTCCTCGGCGACCGCAACCAGCTTGACCTTGACCCCCGTCTTCTTGGTGAAGGCATCCACGATGTCCTGGGTGGCCGCCACGCGGTCGGGGAGGTCCTCCTCGATCCAGACGGTGAGCTTGTTGCTGCGCGCCACCGCCTCCGTCGTCCCCACCTCCGCCGCACGCTGCGAGCGAGGCGAGCACGGCGGTCGAGAGCGCTGCCGCTGCGGCGGCGCGACGTCGGGAGTGAGTGAACATGAGGCCTCCAGGGCAGGAATTCACTTTTGTCTGAATCTCGACCTTTAACGTATAGATGTCAACCATTAGTGGTGTGTTCGTTATGCTCAAGCTCACTCGGCGGGCGTACCTCGGGGCAGTGCCCCTCGAGGCCGAAGGAAGGAGCAGGTGCGGTGCCTTCTGGACCCGGCGACGTCCTCGACCTGATCCGCCACGGACGAGCCACCACGCGCGGCGACGTGCTCGAGGCCACCGGACTGTCCCGCGTGACCATCAGCCAGCGCCTCGACGCGCTGCTCGCGGCGGGAATGATCGTCGAGGGCGAGACCAGTGAGGCCACCGGGGGACGGCGACGCCGCAGTCTGGCCTTCAACACCTCCCAGTCCCACGTGCTCGTGGTCGCCATCGACACCACGCACACCCGGATCGCCGTGACCGACCTGGGCGGAGCGGTCCTGGTCGAGGACTCGATCGACGTGCCGGTCAGCGCCGGCCCCTCCGAGGTGCTGGACCGGATCGTCCTCGCGATGGGCGCCGTCCTCGGCAAGCGGGACCTCGAACCGGACGACCTGTGCGGGCTGGGCCTGAGCCTCCCGGCGCCGGTGGACCCGGTCTCGGGCCGGCCCAGCCAGCCGCCGATGCTCCCCGGCTGGGACGCCTACCCGGTGGCCGAGCACCTGCAGCCCGCGCTCCCCGGCGTCCCGGTGCTGACGGCGAACGACGCGGACGCCGCCGCGATGGGCGAGTACGCCGCCGGGAACACACACGCGGAGTCGTTGTGCCTGGTCAAGGTCTCGACGGGCATCGGCACCGGCATCGTGATCGGCGGGCGCTCCTACACCGGGGTCGACGGCGGCGCCGGTGACATCGGGCACGTCCAGGTGTCGCCCCGGTCCGAGGCGCGGTGCGAGTGCGGCATGCAGGGCTGCCTGGCGGCCGTGGCCAGCGGCCGCGCCGTTGCCGCGGAGCTGCGGTCGCTCGGCTTCCAGGCCGCCTCCGGACGCGACGTTCGCGCGCTGCTGCAGGCAGGCGAGCCCGAGGCGGCGCGCCTGACCCAAGCGGCCGGCAAGCGCATCGGGGAGGTCCTGGCAACCGTGGTGTGCCTGCTGAATCCCGAGGTGGTGCTGGTGGGCGGCGCACTGGCCTCGGCCCCCCTGCTCGCCGGCATGCGCGAGACGCTCTACCGCATCGCGCTCCCGCGGGCGACCCGGCACATGGCCCTCCATCTGGGTAGCCTCGGCGAGGACGCCGCGGTGGCGGGGTTGACGCGGCTGGTCGTCGACCAGGAGTTCTCCCCCGACACCGTCAACGCGAGGCTTCGCGCCTAGGGGTCAGTCCGACACCAGCACCTCGGACGCCGCGTCACCGGAGACGACCGGCGCAGGGCCGACTCCCGGCACGTGCAGCGGCAGGGCGAGCGGCGCCGCGAGGCGCACGACCACGACGTTGTCGCGGGTGGTGACCCTGACCCGCATGCCCGGGTACTTCGCCCGGGCGCCGGAGCGGGCGAGGTAGTCCTGCACGTAGCGCTCGGCCGCGCGCGGGTCGATCCGGGCGCGCTTGCCGAGCCCGTGTGTGTACACCTGGTCGCCCTGCAGCCCGTCGGTCGCCGAGAGGGCCGCCGCGTCGGCGAGCGAGTTCATGCCCTGCCGGCGCAGGTACGCCGCGGACGCGTCGACGACCACCGCCACCAGCGTCGCGAGGATCAGCGCGAAGCCGATGATCAGCGGCGTCACGCTGCCGTGCTCGTCGCGGGTCACGGGCGGTCCTCGCGGAACGTGCCGTACGGCGCCTGGTGCACCGCTTGCACCGAGATCCGCGGGGTGTTGCCGCCGAGCGCGTCGGGCATCAGCGGCAGGTCGACCGACGAGTGCACCTCAGCGACCACGACCGATCCGGGCGAGAGGCAGTTGTCGGGGTGCGGGTCGCAGCGGATCACCAGCCGCATCGGCGCACCCTCGATCCCCTGGTCGGCGAACGCCAGTCGCGCCGCCGCCCGCGCCCGCGCGTAGGCGCTCGTTCTCGTCCGGCGACGTGATGAACGCGCGCCCGGCCGACCGGGCCGCCGACGAGGCGGCGTACGACGTGCGCTGGGTGTCGAACACCGCCAGGACGACGTACAGCAAGGGGATCAGCAGCAGGATCGCCAGCCAGACGAACTCGATGATCGCCGTCCCCGACTCGTCGCGGGACTCTCACGGCGCCTGCTCCTTCACGCGCGTGGCCGTCGACGTCGACGCTCACGCCGGGACCCCAGAGCCCGAGCGCCGGCACGACGGCGTGCACGTGCACCACGACGGCCGGGACCCCGTCGACCATGGTCTCGCGGGCGCTCACGTCGCGCGCGAACCGGTCCGCGACGGCACCACGGATCTGCTGACGGGTCAGCGCAGCGGCGTCACCGGGGCCACGGTCGATCGTGGCGCCGCGTCGAGCCCCCTCGTGCGCGGCGGACGCCAACGTGTTGTGCACGAACATCACCAGCGCGACCTGCATGATCCCGAGCACCAGCGGCACCAGCACCAGACTGACGAGGACGAAGTCGACGACCGCCGACCCGCGCTCGTCACGCACGCGCGGCACGGCTCAGCCGGAGACCGAGCGCAGCGCCTCGCGCAGCATCGACCCGAGCTGGTCGCCGGCGATCGCCCACAGCGCCCCGACCAGGCCGGCGGTCATCACCGTGATCAGCACCCACCCGGGCACGTCGCCGCGTTCGTTCCTGCGCTCGGCCGCGGCCAGCAGCAGGATCCACATCTTCGTCATCTCGCTCTCCGTTCCTCGGTTCGTCATGGGGTGACCAGCCGAAGGCCGACCAGGCCGGGCCAGAACGCGAAGACCACGGTCACCGGAAGGACCAGGAAGACGACGGGCACCATCATCAGGACCTCCTTGCGCGCGCCGGCCTCGATCAGCGCCCGACGGCCGGCCTCGCGGACGTCGGCGGCCTGGGCGTGCAGCACGTCCGCGAGCGGGGTGCCGCGCTCGACCGCGATCGCGAGGCCCTCGGCGAACCGCGCGACCACGGGCAGACCGGTGCGCGCGGCCAGGTCGTCGAAGGCGCGGGCGACCGGGGTGCCGGTGCGCACCTCGGCCAGCACCCGGCGCAGGTCGGAGGACAGCTCGCCGTGGGTCCGTCGTACGACGCGGTCGAGGGCTCCGACCGGGCTCTCCCCCGCCGCGACGGCGAGGGCCAGGAGCTCGGCCACGGTCGGGAACTCCTCCAGCACCCGGCGTTCGCGCTGCGTGACCTGGCTGGTCAGCCGGTTCTCGCGGAGCAGCACGCCGCTCGCGAACGCGGCCAGGCAGAAGAGCAGCAACGGGATCGCGCGGTCCGGCGCGCGCAGCGACACCAGCAAGGACGGGACCGCGGCGGCCAGGAAGGCCACCAGTCCCCACACCACCTGCTGCGACCCGGAACTCGTGCGACCGTGAGCTCGAGGTCGGCGCGCTCGAGCCGGCGCCGGATGGACGCCGAGCCACCGAGAATCCGTTCGACGCCCTCGGCGGCCGCACGCAGCGAGGGTCCGAAGACCCCGGCGACGGCGTTCGTCGGGACGGTCGCGGGACGGGTCGACTCGAGCTGCGGCAGGTCGCGGAGGTAGGGCAGCACCCGCACCTCGAACGGCGTACGGCGGGCCGCCACGATCCGGTCCAGCACCAGCAGCAGCCCGGTGCCGCAGCTCGCGCCGAGCAGGACGCCCCACGCCGTCGGCGTCATGAGAGGATCCGCCGTTCGACCGGGAGCCGTCCGATCCGCACCATCAGCCGGTAGGCGACCAGACAGAGCAACGCGCCGCCGGCGAGCACGACGACACCGGCAGTCGACGCGTAGCGGCCGATCACGTCGCGCTGGAAGCACAGCAGGAGCAGCACGAGCCACGGCGCGGCGACCGCCAGCCTCGCGCCGTTGACGGTCCAGGTCTGGCGCGACTCCAGCTCGGAACGCGTGCGGGCGTCGTCCCGCAGGAAACCGGACAGGCTGCGCAGCAGCCGGCCCAGGTCGCCGCCGCCGACCTCCCGCGCGACCCGCAGCCCCTCGACCACCCGGTCGCCCACGGGGTCGGCCAGACGCTCCTTGAGCCGGTCGAGGCTCTCGCCGAAGCGACCGGTCACCTGGTAGTCGAGGGCGAAGCCGGCGAACGCCGGCCGCAGCGGCTCGGGCCCGCGGATCGCCAAGCGCGGACAGGGCTTCCGGCAACGACATGCCGGCGCGGACGGCCGACGAGAGGTTGTCGACCGCCTCCGGCCAGACCTCGGCGAACTCCCGCTGCCGACGCCGCGCCCGGCCGCGCGTGACCGCGACCGGCAGGTAGGCGCCCATCGCGCCGAACGCCAGCGCGACCGGCAGCGTCCCCGACGCGACCTGGATCGCGAGCGCCGCGACGACTCCGCAGACGAGGCAGAGCACCACGAAGCCGGCGACGCGACACACCGCCGATGCCGGCGCGTGCGAGCAGGTCGTCCAGCGCGCCCGGGCCGCCTGTGCGCGCTGGGTGCGCGGCACGGCGAACGCGGACCAGATCAGCAGCAGCCCGACGCCGAGACCGAGACCGACGAGGACGCCCATCAGTCCGGCCTCGCGCAGCAGGGCGTGGACGTCGATGCCCGCCCGCTCGAAGCTCTCGAGGCGGCTCGGCATGCCGGCCGGCGCGCACCAGCCGGTCGCCGGTGCGGTGGAACAGCGGCTCGGTCTCGATGATGTCGTTCTCGACGCGGCCGGGGACCGCCACGATCTCGTTGACGCGTCGTACGCCGTGGGCGTCGATGCCGAGGTGCACCACGAGGTCGGTGGAGGCGGCGACGGTGGGGACGACGAACCGGGACGAGATGTTCTCGCCGGCCAGCAGCGGCAGCGTGCACAGCTTGACCAGCGCCTCGCGCGCGCTGTTGGCGTGGATCGTGGCGAGACCCGGCAGCCCGGCGTTGAGGGCCAGCAGCAGGTCCAGGCACTCGGCCGACCGGACCTCGCCGACGATCATCCGGGTCGGCCGCATCCGGAGCGCCTCGCGCACGAGGTCGCGCAAGCGTGACCTCGCCCGTGCCCTCCAGGCCCTGCTGCCGGGTCTGCATCGGCACCCAGTCGGGGTGGGGGAAGCGCAGCTCGAAGACCTCCTCGGCACTGATCACCCGGTCACCACCGGGGATCGCCGCGGCGAGGCAGTTCAGGAACGTGGTCTTCCCTGCCTGGGTGCCGCCGGCGACCACGATGTTCAGCCCCGCCAGCACGGCGGCCTCGAGGAACCGCGCTGCCTGTCGCGGTGAGGCTGCCGAGCTCGACGAGGTCTGCGAGCCGGGCCGCGCGGAGCACGAACTTGCGGATGTTCACGGCCGCGAACCCGCGTGAGATGCCCTCGAGGACGACGTGCAGCCGATGGCCCTCGGGCAGCATCGCGTCGACGAACGGCTGGCTCAGGTCGATCCGGCGGCCGCTCGACTTGAGCATCCGCTCGACCAGCTCCTGCACCTGCGCGGTGGTGAGGATCGTGGTGGTCAGCTCGTGCCGGCCGGCGCGGGCGACGAACACCCGCGACGGGTCGTTGATCCAGATCTCCTCGACGTCGGGGTCGTCGAGGTACGCCTGCAGCGGCCCGAACCCGGCCACCCGCGCCACCAGCTCGCCGACCACGCCGCTGGCGTCGGCAACCGGCGCGACGACGCCGGTGAGGCTCCGCTCGTCGTGCGCGCGCACGACGTCCTCGGCGAGATGGCGCACCAGCGCGACGTCGCGCTGCGGGTCGACACCCTCACGGCGTACGGCGTCGCGCACCTGCGCGTCGAGGTCGTCGACCAGCGAACCGGCCGAATCCCCGCCGTGCGCAGGGCGGGCGAGCTGTTGGCTCACACGGATCACTTCCCGAGATCGTTCGACCAACTCTTACTCGTCGGAGGCGCCTCGGGAAAGCGTCTGCGACGAATCTGTGGACAGTGGTACGCGAGTGATCAGCGGAGGTCCCGCCCCGCGCCGGGAGCCGACTCTCGCTGGGTGGGCCAACGATCGCCGCCGACGACGCAGCCCAGATCGGCAACGACCGCGGACACCGAGGAGGTCCGAGACGCCCTTCAGCGCCGAGGCACGAACCGGCGCAGCTTGCCGGTCGCTGGGTCTCGAGCGAGGTTCGGCGCACGGCGGACCGTGACGTCAGGGTTGGCGAGTCCGGCTCGGGTGAGCGCGGCACCGAGTTCAGCCCGGAGCGACTCGACGTCGAGCGTGCGCTCGGCGACGGCGCGTGACGTCGATCCCTGTCGTGGTCTGGCGAACTTGGTACTCCAGCACGTCGGGTGACCTGACCATCACGGACCGGATGACGAGTGGGTGGATGGTCACCGCGCCGTACCGGAAGTCGTCGTCGGAGCGACCCTGCACCCGGGCGCGCAGGTGTCCGTGCCCGGCTGCGGCCGGCTGCTGCACGAAGGTGTCGGTCAGCTCGTAGCGGATGAGCGGTTGCAACCGGTTGCCCAGGTTCGTGACCAGGACGGCGGCGCACGGCGTTCCGGGCGGGACCGTGCGGTACTCCTCGTCGACCAGCTCGATGATGCACCCGTCCTCGGCGAACGTGATCACGTCCGCGTCCGGTTCGCTCGCACCGACCAGCCCTTCCGAGGACCCGAAGCTGTCGATCAACGGTGCTCCGAACCCCTCCGAGATCGCCGCGCGCAGTTCGGGTGTGCAGGTCTCGCTGGTGCTGGTGACCATCATCGGTGCGATCCGCAGACGGCCTGCCTGCCGTTCTCTGGCAAGCCGCGCCAGGACGGACGGATAGCCGTAGAGCGCGGGGGCCTGCAGCGCGTTGAGACGATCGACGATCTCGGGCAGGGGCTGGGTGACAGGCACGCCCAGGAACCTGAACGGCAGTGCCGTATCGCCTTCGCACAGCGGCGCCGCGATACCGGTGGCGTGGACGGGCGAGCCGGCCGCGACCATCGCGATCGGCAGCCCACCGGGCGGCGGTCCGCCCATCGCCTCGAGACGCGCGACCAGGCCGCGCACCAGTGTGCCGAAGAACTGCACGGCAGCTGGTACGTCGAGCACGAACACCCCGCGCTGGCCGGAGCTGCCACCCGAGGTGAGGGCGAGGTAGGAACCGAGCAGGGTGGCAGGTTCGGGACCCGCCCCGGCCAGCGCGCGCTCCGCCTCACAGCGGGTGAGCCGGCGGTCGGTGAACACGTCGTCGAGCTCGGTCATCATCTCTGACTTGGTCATCACCGGCAGCTGCGACAGGTCTCGCGCGTCGACCGCGTCGGTATCGATGCCACGCAGCCGGCGCGCGTGGAACCGGGAGTGCTCGACCGCATGGGCCAGCAGGGCGCTCAGCCGGTGCTGCTGGTGTGCGGCGATCCGGGCACGGCTCCAGCCGATCCGCGCAACGTGTTCGGGAAAGCTTGCCAGCAGAGCGGTCTGCAGGTTGTCACGGAGTGCGCGGAACGAGTCTTGCTGAGCGGTTGTGGTGGGCATCGGGCCCTCCTGGGTTTGGTCTGTCTGCAACAGAGTCCTCGTCGGACCCGACCACCACGAGTGCCCGGCCCAACAGGTCGACCAGGTGCTCGAGTCGGAGCTCCGACGTGCCCGAAGCCCTTTCGAGGACGCGGCCCGCATCGATCGCGATGATCAGCTCGGCGAACGCGCGGGGCGGGTACGCCGACGTGAGTCCGGCCCGGGCCAGGACGTCTGCGATCGCCTCGGTGAAATGGTCGAGGGTCTGGGCATGCAGCGCGGCGTAGCGGGCATTGAGCGCTGGGTCACGCGCGGCGATGACCCGGAACTCGATCAGCAGCCGGGACCAGTCGCCACCGTCCTCGGAGAGGCGGGCGTTGGCCTGCAACAGGGCGTCCAGCCCCGCCAGCCCGGCCAGGCCGGCGCAGACGCGCCTGTTCTGCTCGGCCCGCTCGGCGATGCGTCGCTCGAGCAGCGCGAGGAACAGGTCCGGCTTGCCCGCGAACTGCGAGTAGACGACGCCCTTGGAGAAGCCGGCCTCCTCGGCGATGGCATCCAGTGTGGCGCCGGCGTACCCACGCTCGAGGAACACCCGACGAGCGGCGGCCAGCACCAGCCCGCGGTTTCGCTCCCCCTGCTCCGCACGGGTCAACCTGGTCGCCATGGCGAGAATCTAGTACCGTCAGTATTTGGATGTCAATGGTTTTTGGATACCGATGACATTTCAGTTCATGGCCGCGACTCAGTACCTGAGCGTGCTCGGCGTTCAGACCACCTTGTCGTGCGGGCGTCCGGGGTCGTCCTCGATGGCATCGTCCTGGCCGGCACGCAGCGCCTCGAGCTGCGCGCAGATGGCGACGCCGAAGAAGAATGCGATGGCACTCATCAGCGACCACAGCAAGAGCGCGACGATGCCGGCCAGCGGGCCGTAGGTGCTCCCGAAGGAGCCACTGACGTGCACGTACGCCGCCAGCGCGGCCGTTGCGCCCATGCTCAGCGTGACCGCCACACCGGCACCGAGCGCCAGCCACGACAGTGCAGGCTGGCGACGCCGGGGCGCGTGGTCGAGCAGTACGGCGATCGCGAACACCAGCAGCACCAGCCCGAGCGGCCAGCGCGCGACCTGGAACGTCCGCCGCGCCCCCTCGGGCCAGTCGTAGGTCTCGGTCATCGCGTCGGCGAACGACCCGCCGGCAACCAGCAGGAGGAAGCCGAGCCCCAGCGGTATCGCGAGGATCGCCGTGAGCGCCGCGGCACGGCCGTACTTGGACACCGCCCGCCTGTCGCGGCGGATGCCGTAGATCCGGTTGGAGCCGCGCTCGACCTGGCCCATCGCGGTGGTCATCGACAGCAGGGACAGCAGCAGACCGAGCGTCAGCGCGACCTCGCCGGCACGCGCGCTGCTCTTGGGGCCGGTGACCGCGCGGGCGAGGGCGTCACCGGTGCCGTGGCCGGGCGAGACCTGTTCGATCGTCCGAGCGACCACCTCGGCCGGCCGCTCCTGGTCGAGGTCGGCGGCCAGCCCGGTCAGCGCCAGCAGGAACGGGATCACCGCGAGGCTCCCCTGCAGTGCCAGCGCCCGGCTGCTGGTGAAGCCGTCGCCGAACCGGAACCTCAGGAACGCGCCCTTCGCGATCACCCACGGCCCGTGGCGCCGCGCGAGGTGCCAGGCGTCCTCGGCGTCCAGCTCGTCGCCGTCCATCTCGACGGTCACGGGGACGAGGCGAGCGGTGGTCACCCGGTCATCCTGTCAGCGGACTCAGCCCGGCGGCACGACCAGACGGGTGTCCGTGCCGGTGCCGTGCGACGGGTCGCTGCCGCGGACGTGCAGCGCGATCTCCGACGCGGTCGCGCGGTAGAGCCGGAGGTCGGCCTCGCCACGGAGCTCCTCCGCCGCGAACGCCCGGGCGCCCTCGCCGACGTGCGCGAACGCCGTGGCGCACGCCGTCTCGAGCTCGTCGGCCGAGACCTCCTCGGCGGTGCCGGTCACGTAGACCGCTGCCGTCTCCCCGCGGCAGCCTGGTGGAGTCGAAGACGACCAGCTCGACCCGGGGGTCGCGGGCGATGTTCCTCGAGTGCTGGGCCTTGGGCGACGAGACCCAGAAGAAGGTGTCCTCGCCGTCGGCGGTGAAGTAGACCGGCGAGACGCGGGGCGAGCCGTCGGGCTGCACGGTGCCGAGCACCAGGTAACGGTTGGCGCCGAGCACGGTGCGGACCCGGTCCTGGAGGTCGGTCACGACACGAGTATCCGACGTGACGCGTGCTGCGGCGAGCGCGTCCTTCTGGTGGCCGAGCAGCGAGCGCGTACCCGGTGGTCGAGCAGCGAGCGCGTTCACCCGGTGGTCGAG
The DNA here is from genome assembly GCA_963754145.1 of uncultured Actinomycetota bacterium. Lineage (GTDB taxonomy): Bacteria > Actinomycetota > Actinomycetes > Propionibacteriales > Nocardioidaceae > Marmoricola. The sequence continues at coordinate 1,863 of CAVWFF010000054.1, read as the reverse complement.
CAGCGAGCGCCAGCGAGCGATGTCGAGACCGCGACCCTCGCGGCTGCGGGAGGTCCGTGGTGGAAAGCGCAGCGACGGGGAGGCACGGCGGGTGGTCACGGGCTGCTCCCCGGGTGCCGCATGGCGGTGGTTGAGGAGACGGCCAACTCGCCTTCGGATCGCCTATCTTCCCTAGCCGAATGTCGACTGATTCCACTCTTGGACTCGAACACCTGTTCGACTAGAATGGAGCCATGACCTCGGCACACCAGCCCGACACCGCAGCGGACACCGCTGCCGGGGTGCTCGCGTTCGCCCGGGACCGCCGTGCCGCCGCCGACGCCGCCGAGGCCGACCTGCTCCACGCGGCCTGCGCCTGGGCGGACCTGCACCCGGCGGAGTCGATCGGTGACGCGGTCCGGTTCGGCGACACCCCGGTCCCGGTCGCCGGAGAAGGCGCCCCGCTGGTCGCGGAGTTCTGTGTGGCCGAGTTCGCGGCCGCGGTCGGGCTGCCCACCGAGACCGGCAAGGCCTACCTGGGTGAGGCCCTCGAGCTGCGGCACCGGCTCCCGCAGCACCTGGGCCCGGGTCGAGGCCGGGGACCTGCCGGCGTGGCGGGCCCGGCGGATCGCCCGCGCCACGATCGCGCTCTCGCCCGGCGGCGGCGGGGTTCGTGGACGACCAGGTCGCGCCGTTCGCGCACCGGATCCGGCCCAGCGGGGTGGACCGGCTGGTGGAGGAGGCGATCGTCCGGTTCATGCCGGACCAGGCCCGCCGCCGCCGGGAGGCCGCCGCGGATGGCCGGCACGCCCACGTGCACACCCACCAGGTGTCCTTCGAGGGCACCGTGTGGGTCGAGGCCGAGGTCGACCTCGCCGACGCCCTGGACCTCGACACCGCGCTCTCGGTCGGCGCCGCCCAGCTGGCCGACCTCGGCTCGGCCGCCTCGCTGGACGTGCGCCGCTCCGAAGCGCTCGGCGAGATGGCCCGGCACCAGCTCGTCGCTGGACCTCGACACCACCACCGACACCGACACCGAGACCAGCCCGGCGCCGGCGAGGTGGTGCTGCACGTGCACCTCTCCGAGGACGCGATCACGGCCCCGACGCCAGCCCGGAGAAGCTGCATCTGGCCCGGGTGGCGAACACCCGCTCGCTTCGTCGACGCCGAGCAGGTCCGCGCCTGGTGCGGTGTCCCCGGCACCACGGTGACGGTGAAGCCGGTGGTCGACCTGACCGAGAAGATCCACGTCGACCAGTACCAGGTCCCCGACCGGCTCGCCGACCAGGCCGCCGAACGGGACCTGACCTGTGTGTTCCCGTGGTGCACCCGCCCCGCCGGAGGCCTGCGACATGGACCACGTGATCCCCTACTCCGAGGGCGGACCGACGGCGAGTGACAACATCGGTCCGCTCTGCCGGCGGCACCACCGGCTCAAGACCCACCACTCCGGCTGGGGCTACACCGTGCTCGAACCCGGGTCCTACCTGTGGTCCTCCCCGCACGGCTACCAGTTCCTGCGCGACCACCGCGGCACCACCGACGTCACCCGCGACCGGGCCACCGCACCCGCCCGACCAGTAGCGACCCCGCCCCACACCCCGCGCCAGAATCTCGCGCGGGGCCACCGGCATGTCTCCGGGCGGATCGAACGTCCGCACCACCTCCCCACCCCAGCCTGCGAGCACGAGAGTTGGTGTGGGCGGGCCGGTGCGGGCGGGGTGCTGCCGGCAGGGAGCGTAAAAGGCGGCGTGGCGGCGCCGGAGTGCGCAACCACGGCAGACGCCGTCGCCGACACGGCAACTCAGCGACTGCCGGTAGCGACCCGTCAGTGCCGGAAGGACCAGACCCTCGAGCCACCGACGCCTGACCCCCTCAACCCAC
>CAVWFF010000053.1:0-5487 GCA_963754145.1 uncultured Actinomycetota bacterium | reverse complement strand
GGCATACGGGCCACGGAGGCGTCCACCCTGGTGGGTGGTCCGGTTCACGCAGTGCCCTCCACGGACCCCCTGACCGCCAAGCAGGCGGTGGACCTCGACGTACGACCTGGCCGGACGTACACGGTCACCAAGTACGTCGGCGTGGCCACCGGCTCGGACTCCGAGCACCCGCACCGTCGGGCCCTGATCGCCTCGCGCGACGCCGCGGAGCGTGGGTACCTCGGCCTGAGGCGCGCGTCGGACGCGGCATGGGCACGACTCTGGCGCTCCGACATCGTGGTCTCCGGCGACGCTCGGCTGCAGCGCCAGGTGCGAGCGTCGTTCTTCGCGCTGCTGGCCAGCGTCCGCAGCGACACCCCGTGGGCGCCATCGCCCTGGTGGCCTCTCCTCCGACGGGTACAACGGGCACGTCTTCTGGGACTCCGAGACGTGGATGTACCCGTCGCTGCTGGCCACCGAGCCGGCCATCGCCAGGGCGAGCCTGCGATACCGCTTCGATCGGCTGGAGGCTGCCTTTGCCAACGCGGCGAAGACCGGCTGGAGCGGGGCTCGATACCCGTGGGAGAGTGCGCTGCGCGGCAGCGAGGAGACCCCGGCGTTCGCCAAGACCGGACAGCTGGAGATCCACGTCAACGCGGACATATCGCTCGCGGTGCACCAGTTCTGGCTGGCGACCGGCGACCGACACTGGCTGGCCACGCGCGGCTGGCCGATGCTCAGGGGCATCGCCGACTACTACGCGGACCGCGCGACGCGGAATGCGGATGGCTCCTACAGCATCCGCGACGTCATCCCGCCTGACGAGTACGCCGAAGGCGTCGATGACAGCGTGTACACGAACATGTCGGCTGCCCGCGCGCTCCGCTTCGCACGTGCCGCCGCCCGCGAGCTGGGCCGGCGCCCGCACGCCAGCTGGACCAGGGTCGCCCGCGGCCTGCGGATCCTGTTCGACAGCCAGGCTCACGTGCACCCCGAGTACGCCGGCTACCCCGGTGACGCCGTGAAACAGGCTGACGTCACGCTTCTTTCCTACCCGTGGGAGCACCGGCAGGCGCGCCGGGCGACCCGCGCGGACCTCGACTACTACGTTCCGCGCACGGATCCGGGCGGGCCGTCGATGACCGACGCGATCCACTCGATCGTGACCTCCGCCCTCGGCACACCGGGATGTGCGGCATTCTCCTTCACCCGCCGCAGCGTCGACCCCTTCCTACGCCCGCCGTACGACCAGTTCGCGGAGTCTCGCAGCGGTGGTGCCTTCACCTTCACCACCGGGACCGGCGGCTTCCTCCAGGAGTTCCTCTACGGCTACACCGGGTTCCGCTGGCGCGCAGACCGGGTCCGCCTCGACCCGAGTCTTCCTCCGCAGCTGACCGGCGTCACCGCCAGCGCCTTGCACTGGCGAGGTCGTGTGCTGGAGGTCGCGGTTGGACCGCGGCACACCCTCGTGCGCCTGGTGTCGGGCCGCCCGGTGCGGGTCGTGTCGCCCGCCGGGTCCGGGCTGTTGCGCTCGACGATGACTCTGCCCACACGCCGCCCCGACCTGACGCCCACCACAAACCTGGCCCGGTGCCGGCCGGCGACCGCAGACCCGCCCACCGCCGAACCCGCCGAGGCAGCCGACGACGGCACCGTCACCACGCAGTGGATCGGCGAGACAGCAAGCGCCAGGGTGACCGTCGACCTGGGTCGGCTCCGGCAGGTCGGCGCGGTCACGCTCAGCCGCAACGCGCTGACGACGTACCCGGCACCACCCGGTGGCGACAAGGGTGTCACGCGCGCCACCGTCAGCGCCGACGCCCGCGTGCAGGTGTCCGTCGACGGCCGCACCTGGCGCACCCTGGGCATCGTCGACGGCAAGCGGCTAGAGGCACGGCTCGTCAGCGACGGAGGTCCCGTTCGCTTCGCGCGGGCGGTCGCCGTGGGCGCCACCGCCGACGTCCCGCTGATCGTGGGCGAGCTGGCCCTCACGCGGGCAACCGGCTGAGACTCCGAATCGCCGGGCTACCCATCTGGGGGAGACTCTCGTCATGGGTGCAGACGAGATCGACGCCTACCTGTCCGCAGTGGACGAGCCCAAACGGAGCACGCTCGAGGCCCTGCGCCGGTCGATCCGGGCCGCGGTTCCAGAAGCGGAGGAGGGCATCTCCTACGGGATGCCGGCATTCCGGGTCGACGGAAAGGTGGTGGCCGGCTTCGCGGCGTTCAAGAACCACCTCGCCTACCTCCCACACAGCGGCAGTGTCCTTGCCGAGCTCGCCGACGAGCTCGCGGGATATGAGTGCACGTCAGGGTCACTGCACTTCGCGATCGACGAACCGCTGCCGGACGACCTGGTCGGACGCCTGGTCGAGGCGAAGCTGGCCCAGCTTGCGGGGTGAACCCCTTTCCCGACCGCGGCGATTGGCCACCCGGTGCCTGCTGTTCAACGTCGTGAGGGAGCGATCAGCGTGGCGGAGGACCAGTGAGCCGGCTGCTGCCGCGATGCCTGGTCGGGGAGCGCGGAGACCGCCGGTGGGTGCTCCAGCATGACGACGGCAAGGTCGTCACCGAGGTCCCCATGGGGGACATGTCGGCGGACCTCGTCGAGTAGCGCTGCCAGAGCGTCCTCGATCGTGCCGGAACCAAGCGGTGCGCACGCGTCGAGTAGCTGCAGGAACTCACCGCCGGCGTTCCGCGCTTCGCTGAGGCCGTCGGTGTAGAGCAACAGCCGGTCTCCGGTGCCCCATGCCACGGTCGTCTCGCTGAAGTCGTCTCCGATCCCGAGGGGCAACCCGGCGGGCACCTCCAAGAACCTGACCGCACCATCGCGGCGGATCAAGATGGCGGGCGGATGCCCGGCGCTGGTGAGTGTGATGCTGTCCGGCGAGCACTCCACCAGAAGGGCGGTGGCGAACTCCTCCGGACCGAAGAAGGGCTCCAGGTAGGCGTGCATGCTCGAGGCCACGTCCGATAGGTGATGCTTGGCGGCCGCCGCCTGCCGGAACGCGCGGATGACGCGCGCCGCCTGCTCCACTGCGGCGAGGCCCTTGCCACGCATGTCGCCGACCAGGACCCGGGTATAGCCCTCCAGGCAGCAGTCGTACAGGTCGCCGCCGACCACGGCGTCCTCGGCCGCGGACAGGTACCGGGCCGCCATCCGCAGCCCATCGGTCCCGGCAGGCAGGCTCGGCAGGATGGCCCGCTGCGCGGTCTCGGCGATCGTGGTGACCCGCGCCAGCTGCTGCTCCCGTCGGACGCGGACGTAGGCGATCAGCACGGCAGCCGCGCCCACCAGGACGACATCGACCAGGCGTATCCATTGCTGTGGCTGAGGCCACATGTCGTTCAACCAACCCGACCAGACCACCAGCGCCACGGCGGCGGCAGCGAACATTGCAGTGGCTCTCCACGACATCACTGCGCACACGATCATCGGCGCCAGCGCGAAGAGCGTGTCGGGCGCGACGCTCTCTGGAGCAGCCAGGTCGACTGCTACCCAGAAGACCAGCCACAACGTTGCCGCGTAGGGTACGAACGCGGCCGCACGCTCCATCGGCATTCGTTCCTCCATCGTCAGGCAGCCCTCCGGGGGACGCCGCCAAGCCGCAACGGCCTCTCGGCCGCCGCGTGCCCGAACAACGCCAGTCCCCGGCAGATCAAGTCTCCCTTGTCGCGGCTGGCGAGTCCATCCGCACACGCGGCATCGGTCCCTCACGGCTGTCCGATCCCCGCGCTCAGCCTGCTGGGACTGACTCCGTCGTCGAGGCTGCCCAGGGTCAGGTTGACGGTCGTTCCGGTCACAACAACATGCTGTGTCTGAAAGGGATTGCAGTGTGACCCGCCGTGGGATTGAGTCCAGGTGTGGCTCCAGCTCTGCATTCCGACGAGATTCCGATCGATGTGGAACTGGTCCAGGGATTGCTGCGTCGGGCGATGCCTGCTCACGCGGACGCGCCGGTGCGTCAGCTGGCATCCAGCGGCTCGACGAACGCGTTGTTCCGTCTCGGTGATGAGCTCCTGGTGCGGCTGCCGCGCCAGGCCGGTGGGTCGGCGAGCATCTCGAAGGAGGCCACGTGGTTGCCGGTGCTGGGACCGCTGTTGCCCGTTTCTGTGCCTGAGGTGGTTGCCGTGTTCGAACCCGACCACGCCTACCCGGAGCGCTGGTCAGTGGTCCGCTGGATCGATGGTGCGCACCCTGAGGTGGTCGATCCGGACACATCCATCGACCCGCAACGCGAAACCCTGGCCACCGACCTGGCCACGGTCCTGAACGCGCTGCGGAAGGCCGCACTGCCCACCGGGACAGTCAACAGCCCAGCCCTGCACTCGTACCGAGGCGAGCCGCTCGCGACGATGGACGGGGCGACACGAGAGAACATCGAGCGTTGCCGGCCTCTGAAGGACTTCGACCTCGATCTCGGCGCCGTCGAGCAGATCTGGGCCGACTCCATGAAGCTGCCCGGAGCAGCAGACCGTACGACGCCGCGCTGGTACCACGGCGATCTGGCAGCCGAGAACCTCTTGGTACGTGACGGAGCCCTGGCCGCCGTCCTGGACTTCGGGGGCTTGTCGGTCGGTGATCCGACCGTTGACCTCGTCGTGGCCTGGGAAGTACTCGATCCCCCCGCCAGGGACCTGTTTCGACGGCAAGTCGGCGTCGACGACGCGACGTGGCTGCGCGGCCGGGCTTGGGCACTCTCCATCACGCTGATGATCTGGTACTACTGGACGACCATGCCGGGAAGGCGAGCCCGCTGCATGGCAGTCGGTCGCAACGTTCTGGCCGACGCGGGCTATCAGGTGTGAGACGTGCCCCCGTCACCCGTCGGACTCGCGAGACGTCAGCGCAAGCCGATGCGGGCCGAGCATGCCGGCCATGCCCGCCAACCCTGCCCGCGCTTGATCCGCTCACCGATGCGGATCTGCTCAAGCTTCGTTGCCCGGCTCGGGAGCCGTGAGAAGCGCCGGCCGCCATACGCGCGCCAGGTCGAGGAGCTGATCTGCAGGCCGCCGTAGTAGCCGTTGCCGGTGTTGATGTGCCAGCGGCCACCAGACTCGCAGCGCGCGAGCCGGTTCCACGTGCTGATCGACGCCGCGTCCGAGGGTGCGGCCAACGCCATCACCGGGGCGGCCGCGGCAGATGCAACGAGGGCAGTTGAAATGAGCGTGCGCATGCGCATGCAGTTCCTCCATGCGCCTGCGGAGTCGGTGCCGGGTCTGCGAGAACATGCCGGGCCGCGCCGCTGTGGAGTGCCAGCCAAGGCCGCGTTCGACCGTGAGCTTCGCGTTCCCCGCTCCTGCCCATCGGGTTATTGGCACCTCCGTGGACAGGACTCGGCGTGACCGGAGGCGGGCCCCAGGTTGTCAAGGCGCCAACGAGTGTAAGCAGCGCCGATGCCCAGATCCGAATTACGGAACGGCTTCGTGACGCGTCTCACGGACAAGAGGCGCATTGCTGCACCCGGTGCCGTCACGCAGGATGGCTGCAGGTATGAAGAAAGTTCA
>CAVWFF010000052.1:0-14510 GCA_963754145.1 uncultured Actinomycetota bacterium | reverse complement strand
GCCACCGTTGGTCGTGTGAACGGCCTGACGAAGGGTCTGGGCAGACGGCTCTCCGCGATGCGGTTGCCGGACACCGAGTCGCCCAGCGCATGGGACACAGGCAGCCCCACCGCCGCCCCTGAAAGCACCGAGATCTTCACTACGTCTCGCCGGGTCATGCCCATGGCTTTTCGCCCCTGACCGACCCCCCTCGGCTTGTGGACAGCATATCTCGGAAATCTTGAGGAAACGTTGTGATTTCCTCAGGTCAGGGCGTGGGTACGACGAGGTGGGCGCGGGCCCGGGTCCGCTCGCGGGAGAGCAGCACGTCCTCCTGGACCATGAACCGTCGCCAGTGGTCTGCCTGCGCATCGCCGTCGCGGTCCAGCCCGCGCCTCAGCCGCACGCTGCGTGGAGCCTCGACGTACACGAGGGTCGTGGTCAGCCCGGCCCAGGCCCGGCCGCCCGACCCGACGCCCTCGAGCAGCAGCAGCCCACCGGGTCGCACCTGGTGCCACTCCGCGAACCGTCCGGCGTGCCAGTCGTACCGCTGCCACTGACCGTGGAGACCCTGGGCCAGCGGGCGCAGCAGCCGCTCCACGCTGGCCGGCCACGAAGAGCAGACCGTCCCATCCGCCGTACAGGTCGTCCATGTGCACCACCTGCGCGTCGGTACGGCGCGCGACCGCGTCCGCGAGCGAGGTCTTCCCGGAGCCGGCCGGACCGTCGACGCAGACCAGCCGCCCGGCTCCGAGCGTGGGTGGGCGGGCCAGCGTGTGCTGCACGACCCGCGCAGCAGCCGCCTCCGGGGTCACCCGGGCCGGGCCATCGGCACGTGCGGGATGCCGTCGTCGAGGAACTCCGCGCCGATGACGACGTAGCCGTACGTCGCGTACCAACCGGCCAGCGGCACCTGGGCGTCCAGCCGGGACGGGCGCTCGCCGACCTCCTCGAGCGCGGCCTCCATCAGCCGGTCGGCCAGCCCGCGGCCGCGGAACGCCCGGGCCAGCAGCACCCGTCCGATTCTCACCTCTCCGGTCCCGAGCCCTCTCCGGTCCCTGAGCTTGTCGAAGGGTCGAGGATCCGCAGGTAGCCCGCCAGCTCGCCGTCCACCTCGAGCGTGACGTGACGGGTACCCGGCTCGACGTCGCGGCCGTCGAGGTCGGGGTAGGGGCACTCCTGCTCGACCACGAAGACGTCCTGGCGCAGCCGCCACACGTCGTATGCCGTGCGCGCGTCGAGGTCGTCGAAGCCCCGGGAGCGGACCGTCACCACGCCAGCCCGAGCCCTCGGTAGGACGGCACGGTGTCGACGATCTCGTCACCGCTGAGCAGGTGCACGAGGTTCGTGTGCTCGGCCAGCTCGCCGCCCTTGGCGTGCCGGAACCAGACCAGGTCACCGATCGCCAGCGTCGCCGCACCGGGACCGGTCAGCGGCGTCTGCACCTCACCCGCGCCCTCGAGCCCGGTCAGGTGCAGGCCGGGGGGAGCCCAGGGAACCGGCAGCCGGTCCTTGCCCGCCGGCCCGCTGGCGACGAAGCCGCCACCGGCGACGGTCGCGATCGACCCGGACGGGCGGCGGGCGACGCGCAGCCCGAAGTACGCCGCCGGGCGCGGCTCGAACGACTCGTAGTGGTCGAACAGCCCCGGCACCAGCAGCCCGGAACCCGCCGCCACCTCGGTCACGGCCGGGTCGGCGACGGTCGACTCGACGCTGCCGGAGCCGCCGGCGTTCCAGAACTCCAGGTCGGCCACCTCGCGCAGGGCGGCCGCGATCCGGCGGCGTCGCTCGACGAGCTGGTTGATCGAGGCGCTCTTGAGCCGGCGCACGATCAGCGACCTGGCCCGCTGCCCCGGCACGTCGTCGGGCACGCCGGCGACCTGGCCCTCGTAGGTCATCACGCCGACCAGCGCGAACCCGGGGCGCCCGGCGATCCTGCGGGCGAGGTCGACGACCTGCGCCTCGTCGTACAGGGGCGAGCGCTTGGGGCCGACGTGCGAGGTGCCCAGCCGCAGCCCGGCGTCGATGTCGATCGCGACCCGCACGGTCGCGTCGCGGCCGGCCCGCACCGCGTCGACGAGGTCGAGGTGTGCGGGGTCGTCGACCATGAGCGTGACCGCGGCCAGAGCGCGCTCGTCGCCGAGCAGCCGGTCGATCCCGCCGCGGTCGACGGTCGGGTAGCCGAGCACGGCGTCGTCGGTCACGGCCTCGGCGACCTGCCACAGTGCCTCGCGCAACGTGTAGGCGAGGACCCCGTGGAAGCCCGGCACGCCGAGCGCGCGCCGGGCGAGGGCCGGCACCCGCAGCGACTTCGAGGCCAGCCGCACCGGCTTCGGGGCGGCCCGGCGCACCAGGTCGGCGGCGTTGAGGTCGAACGCGTCGAGGTCGACCACGACCAGGGGCGCGGCCGGGTCGTCGAGACGGGCACGTCGCGGCGGCGAGGCGTCGGGCGAGTCGGTGTCGCTCGACGTCGTCGAGGAGGTGGTCCACCCCTACGTGATCCCGTGCTTCTTGAGGATCGCGGTCACGTCGTCGTCCACGAGCCGCTCACGCCCGGCCGCCCGCTCCCGCTTGGGTGCCTCGACCTGCTTCCGCTCGGCACGCGGGGTGCGCTCCCGGGTGCCGATGCCGCGGCGGCGCATCGTCGCGGAGGCGCCGAAGAGCACGACCGGAGACCCCGGCCAGCACGATGCCGAGCCACGTCAACGGGTCGAACACCAGGTGCGCCGCCCACCCGGTGACGGCGTCGACGACGTCACCGGCCAGGCGAAGGGTGCCGGTGAGCCAGGCCGCGACCGGGACCAGCGTCCATGCCAGCCCGCGCACACCGGCGGCCGTACCGCTCCGTCGCCAGGCGACGTACGTGTACGCCGCGCCGCTCGCGGTCAGCAGCAACGCGAGGACGGCCCAGGTCGTGGAGTCGAGTGACACACCACGAGCCTACGGTCTCTACCATCGGCCGGTGCGCACGATTCCCGACCCGGGCTTCGCCGGCGACGACGGCACCGCTCCGGAGACGCTGACCGTCGCCCTCGCGGCGTACGACGCGGACCCGGACGCGGGGTACCTGCAGGCGCTCGCCGCCCTCTGCACGTCCCGGCTGCTGGTGCCGGTGGTGGCGGTGCTCGGCGAGGTGGGGTACGACGAAGCGGGGCTGGCGCACGACAAGTCCTCGGACATGGCCGCGGTGCTGATGCAGCGCCCGGATGGCCGCACGGCGCTGCTCGCGTTCACCAGCACCGGCGCGCTCACCGGGTGGAACGCCGAGGGCCGGCCGGTGCCGGTCCCGGCCACCACCGCTGCCCTGTCCGCCGTGCAGGACGGCGCCGACGCGCTGCTGGTCGACGTGGCCGGCCCGGTGCGGTTCGTGGTGGAGGGGGAGGACCTCGCCTGCCTGGCCCGCGGCTGGCGCCTGGTGCGGCTGGAGGACGGCTGGGGCTGGCTGGCGACCGTCGGCGACGGCGGGTGAGGCAGGGGCCGCTCGGAGCGGGATGTGCAATCCGGAGCCCCGCCTTGTAGCCTTGTGCGTGACCGATCGGTGCTTCCTCAGGCCGATCACGCAAGCGGGATCCGCACGTCGGGTCCCCACCCGCATCGACCGCAGCACGATCAGGTCGTCGGGTCCGGGTCCAGCGAGATGTGGCGCCGCACGGATGAGCGTCACACCGCGATGGCTTCCGCTTGCGAGCGGAAGCCCTTTTTCGTTCCACGGGGATTCCGGGTCGACCACGTCGTACGACCCAGGAGGACACATCAGCACCGAGCTGCGCATCAACGACCGGATTCGGGTACCCGAGGTCCGGCTCGTCGGCCCCAATGGCGAGACCGTCGGCATCGTGCCGACCGACCAGGCACTGAAGCTGGCCCAGGAGGCGGACCTCGACCTCGTCGAGATCGCGCCGCAGGGCAAGCCCCCCGTCTGCAAGCTCATGGACTACGGGAAGTTCAAGTACGAGAACGCCCAGAAGGCCCGCGAGGCTCGCCGCAACCAGACCAACGTGGTGATCAAGGAGATGAAGCTCCGCCCCAAGATCGACCAGCACGACTACGAGACCAAGAAGGGTCACGTCGTGCGGTTCCTGCGGGCAGGCGACAAGGTCAAGATCACCATCATGTTCCGCGGTCGTGAGCAGCACCGCCCCGAGCTCGGGTTCCGGCTGCTGCAGCGGCTGGCCGAGGACGTCACGGAGCTCGGCTTCGTGGAGTCCGCGCCGAAGCAGGACGGCCGCAACATGATCATGGTGCTCGGACCGCACCGCAAGAAGTCCGAGGCGAAGGCCGAGGTGAAGGCCGAGCGCCAGGAGCGGGCCGCAGCCCGCCAGGCCGAGAAGGACGAGGAGCGCGCCGAGTACAAGGCGGCCCACACGGAGAAGGCCCGCGCGCCCCGAAGAAGGAGCGCGGACGCTCCGAGAAGCCTGGACCCGGAGATCGAAGCCTGACTTCGTCAGGCTTCGATCGAGACAGAGAGAGAGACAACCGATGCCGAAGAACAAGTCGCACTCCGGTGCGGGCAAGCGCTTCCGGGTGACCGGGACGGGCAAGATCCGCCGTCAGAAGGCCGGCCTGCGCCACAAGCTGGAGAAGAAGCCGTCGAAGTTGACCCGTCGCCTCTCGGGCACCACCGAGGTCGCGAAGGCCGACGTGCCGCGCGCCAAGAAGCTGCTCGGTCTCTGAGCGACAACCCGACATCAACGTAGTAGCAACAAGGAGTATCTAGTGGCACGCGTCAAGCGGGCGGTCAACGCCCATAAGAAGCGCCGGGTCGTCCTCGAGCGCGCCTCCGGCTACCGGGGGCAGCGTTCGCGGCTGTACCGCAAGGCCAAGGAGCAGGTCACCCACTCGCTGGTCTACAGCTACAACGACCGGCGCAAGCGGAAGGGCGACTTCCGCAAGCTCTGGATCCAGCGGATCAACGCCGGCGCCCGCGCCGAGGGCCTGACCTACAACCGGTTCATCCAGGGCCTGCGCCTGGCCGGAGTCGAGGTGGACCGCAAGATCCTCGCCGACCTGGCCGTCAACGACCTCCCGGCCTTCGTCGCCCTGGTCGAGGTCGCCAAGGCCGCGCTGCCCGACGACGTCAACGCCCCCGTCGAGGCGCCCGTCCAGCGCCGTCCAGCCGTCCAGGCGACCGCCTGAACGGCACACCCCTGAGCGCCGGTCCTGCCCTGTCCAGGAGCAGCGGCCGCGTCAAGGAAGCACGGAAGCTCAGCCGCCGCTCGGTCCGCACCGAGCGGCGGCTCTTCCTTGCCGAGGGCCCGAAGGCCGTCGAGGGGGCGCTCGGCGTCCCCGGCTGCGTGGTCGAGGTGTTCGCGACCGCAGCCGCAGCGGAGCGCCACGCCGACCTGCTCGGCGGCACCCCGCCGACGCTGGTGGCCGACGACGCCCTGGACTCGCTCGGGGGCACGGTGGCGCCGCAGGGTCTGGTGGCGGTCTGCCGCCCGGTCGACCGTCCGGTGTCCGACGTCCTCGCCGGTACGACGCTCGCGGTGGTGTGTGCCGACGTACGTGATCCGGGCAACGCGGGCACCGTGATCCGCTCTGCGGACGCGGCAGGCGCCGGCGCCGTCGTCCTGGCCGGGCAGAGTGTGGACGCCTACAACGGGAAGACCGTACGGGCCACGGTCGGAAGCCTGTTCCACGTGCCGCTCGCCGTCGTCACCGAGCCGGAGGGGGCCCTGGCCGCCTGCCGGGAGGCGGGCCTGCTCGTCGTGGCTGCCGACGGTGCCGGCGAGACCGACCTGGACGACGCCGTCGATGCCGGGCTGCTCGTGCGGCCGACGGCCTGGCTGTTCGGCAACGAGGCGTGGGGCCTGCCCGACGACCTATTGCGCCCTGGCCGACCACCGGGTGCGAATCCCGATCCACGGCCGCGCCGAGAGCCTCAACCTCTCCACCGCCGCGGCCGTGTGCCTCTACGCCTCGGCCCGCGCCCAGCGCCGGTCCTGATCCGCGACCGGTCGGCCGGGGGCCGACACGCCCGCACTAGGGTGACGCCGTGGACTCGGAATCCGTGACGCACGACGCCCTGCCCGACGGGCTGGTGGTCGCCGACGCCTACGGCAACGTGGTCCTCACCAACGACGTCGCGCGCGAGCAGCTCGGGCTCGACGGTGACGGCGGGATCGGCCGCCCGCTGCGCGACGTACTGCTGCTCCGTGACCGCGACGGCACCGAGTGGTGGACCATGCACCGGCCGTACGACGGCCTGGTCAACCGGGTCTCGTTCACCGAGCAGTCCTGGATCCTGCCGCGAGGCGACGAGGTGCTCGTCACCGGACGGCTTGTCCGTGCCGGGCGCGGCGGCCCCGTGAGCCGGGTCGGCGTCGTGCTCCGCTCGGCGCGCGGACGCGAGCGGCTCGACCGCGAGCGCTCGGACCTGGTCGCCACCGTCGCCCACGAGCTGCGCTCCCCGCTGACCGGCGTGACGCGGGTTCGTGACCACGCTGATCAACCGCTGGGAGTCGTTCAACGACGAGCAGAAGAAGCTGATGCTCGCCACCGTCAACAACGACGCCGAGCGGCTCGGCCGGCTGATCACCGAGCTCCTCGACGTGGCCCGGCTCGACACCGGCCGGCTGCCGCTCTATCCGCGTCCGGTGGACATCGGGGCGCTCGTGGGGCGGGTGATCGCGAGCAGCCGGATCGGCACCAACCGCGAGTTCGAGGTGGCCGTGGAAGACGACCTGCCGCAGGTGCAGGCCGACCCCGACAAGCTGGTGCAGGTGATCACGAACCTGGTCGAGAACGCGGTCCGCCACGGCGAGGGCATGACCTCGGTGACGCTCGACCAGGACTCCGGCATGGTGCGGCTGGTCGTGGACGACGAGGGCGACGGGATCCCCGAGGAGATCCGCAAACGGGTGTTCACGAAGTTCTGGAAGTACGGCCAGCGCGGCGGCACCGGTCTGGGCATGTACATCGTCAACGGGCTGGTCGAGGTGCACCACGGCACGCTGGAGATCGGGGACGCACCCGGCGGCGGTGCCCGGATCACGGTGCACTGGCCGCTCGCCACGGCGCACTGACCGAATCCGGCTCGCAGCGCGTGCCCGCGACTTCCTAGACTTGCCCCGCGGCCCGCCCGATGACCGGCGTGGCGGCACCACCAGCGAAAGGCAGCCATGTCGGGCCCGAACACCGAGTACGACCCCGTCGAGGTCACCCCGCTGCGGGAGGACGAGGTCTTCCGGATGCGCGACGAGGCGCTGGCTGCGATCGCGGCGGCTCCCGACCTGGCTGCGCTCAAGCAGGTCCGCACCGACCACGCCGGCGACCGCTCGCCGCTGGCGCTCGCCAACCGCGAGATCGGGGCCCTGCCCCCGCAGGCCCGCAAGGAGGCGGGCAAGCGCGTCGGCCAGGCCCGCGGCGCCGTCAGCGCGGCCTTCGCCGAGCGGCACACGGTGCTCGAGGCCGAGCAGGAGGAGCGGATGCTGGCCGAGGAGACGGTCGACGTCACGCTGCCCTGGGACCGCGGCACGCAGGGCGGGCGGCACCCGGTGACGACGATGTCCGAGCGGATCGCCGACGTCTTCGTGGCCATGGGCTGGGAGGTCGCGGAGGGCCCGATCGTGGAGGCCGAGTGGCTCAACTTCGACGCCCTCAACCTCGGCGCCGACCACCCCGCGCGCACCATGCAGGACACGTTCTGGACCGAGCCGGCCGACAACGCCATCGTGCTGCGCACGCACACCTCACCGGTGCAGGCCCGCACCATGCTGACCCGCGAGCCACCGATCTACGTGATCTGCCCCGGGCGGGTGTTCCGCACCGACCCGTACGACGCCACGCACAGTCCGATGTTCCACCAGGTCGAGGGGCTGGTGGTCGACAAGGGCATCACGATGGCCCACCTGCGCGGCTCGCTAGACCACATGCTCGGTGCGCTCTTCGGCGAGGGGATCAGCACCCGGTTCCGCCCGTCGTACTTCCCCTTCACCGAGCCGTCCGCCGAGATGGACATGATCTGCTTCGTCTGCCGCGGCGTCGCCCCGGCCGTCGAGGGCTGCCGCACCTGCCGCGGCGAGGGCTGGATCGAGCTCGGGGGTGCGGCGTGGTCAACCCACGGGTGCTGGTCGCCTGCGGCATCGACCCCGAGGTCTACACGGGCTTCGCGTTCGGCTTCGGCATCGACCGGATGTTCATGTTCCGCCATGGCGCGGAGGACCTGCGCGACCTCTTCGAGGGTGACGTCCGCTTCGCCGGCGCCTTCGGAACGGAGATCTGAGCCCGTGCGTGCACCCCTGTCCTGGATCCGTGACTACGTCGAGCTACCCGACGGCGTCACCGCTGCCGACCTCGCTCGCCGGCTGACCGCGCTCGGGCTCAAGCTCGAGGCCGCTGGAGCACCCCGGCCACGACATCACCGGGCCCCTCGTCATCGGCCGGGTGCTGACCATGGAGGCCGAGCCGCAGAAGAACGGCAAGACCATCAACTGGTGCACCGTCGACGTCGGCGACACAAACGGCACCGGGGACCCACAGGGCATCGTGTGTGGCGCCCACAACTTCGCGGTCGGCGACCTGGTCGTGGTCGTGCTCCCGGGTGGCGTGCTGCCGGGTGGCTTTCAGATCTCCGCGCGCAAGACCTACGGCCACGTCTCCGCGGGCATGATCTGCTCCGCGAAGGAGCTCGGCCTCGGCGACGACCATGCCGGGATCATCGTGCTGCCGGCCGACGCGGGGGAGCCGGGCGACGACGCCTTCGCCTATCTCCACCTGCGCGACGACGTGATCGAGTTCGAGATCAACCCCGACCGTGCCTACGCGCTGTCGCTGCGGGGGATCGCGCGCGAGGCGGCGCTGGCGTACGGCGCGCCGTACACCGACCCCGCGGAGCGGGAGACCCCCCAGCCGAACGGCACCGGCTACCCGGTGCGGGTGGAGGCCACCGACGGCTGCCCGGTGTTCGTGACGCGCACCGTGACCGGCTTCGACCCGACCGCGCCCAGCCCGCGGCTGGCTTGCGCGCCGCGTGCAGCTGGCCGGGATGCGCCCGATCTCGCTCGCCGTCGACGTCACGAACTACGTGATGCTCGAGCTGGGCAACCCGATCCACGGCTACGACGGCGACCGGCTGCAGGGGCCGATCGTGGTCCGCCGCGCGCGTCAGGGCGAGACCCTCACCACGCTCGACGGCACCCGCCGCTCCCTCTCGACCGAGGACCTGCTGATCACCGACGACTCCGGGCCGATCGGGCTTGCCGGGGTCATGGGTGGCGAGAGCACCGAGCTCAACGATGCACCTCCACGGTCGTGATCGAGGCCGCGCACTTCACGCCGGTCGGCATCTTCCGTACCCAGAAGCGGCACAAGCTGCCGACCGAGGGCGCGAAGCGCTGGGAGCGCGGTGTCGACCCGACGCTGCCGGCCGCGGCCGCCGACCGGGTGGCCGAGCTGCTGGTGCGCTACGGCGGCGGCACCGTCGACGACGGCGTGACCGAGGTCGGCGAGGCGCCGACGATGCCGAGCGTGGAGATCGACGCCGGCCTGCCCGCCCGGATCACCGGGATGACGATCGACGCCGGCACCACCGTCGACCACCTGCGCGCGGTGGGCTGCACGGTCGACGTGACGGCGACGGACCGGCTCACCGTGATCCCGCCCCCGTGGCGACCTGACATCGGCGACCCGCACGACCTGGTCGAGGAGGTCGCCCGGATCGTGGGCTACGAGGACGTGCCGTCTCTGCTGCCCGACGCCCCGTCCGGGCGCGGGCTCACCCGCGCGCAGCGCCTGCGCCGCCGTGTCGGCCGGGTCGTGGCCGGTGCCGGCTGCGTCGAGGTGATCTCGTTCCCGTTCGTTGGCCCCGCGACCTTCGACGCGCTGGGTCTGCCCGCTGGCGACGTGCTGCGTCGTACCGTCCGGCTGGCCAACCCGCTCTCCACCGAGGAGCCGGAGTACACCACGACCCTGGTGCCCGGGCTGCTCAAGGCCGCGGCCCGCAATCTTGGTCGCGGCGCCCCGGGTCTGGCGCTGTACGAGATCGGCACCGTCGCCTTTCCGACCGGGACCGCGGCGCCGATCCTTCCCGTCGACCGGCGGCCCAGCGACGAGGAGCTCCGCAAGCTGGACGACGCGGTGCCGGCGCAGCCGCTGTACCTCGCCGCGGTGCTGGCCGGCGAGGTCGAGCGCAGCGGCTGGTGGGGAGCGGGCCGGCACGCGGGGTGGGCCGACGCGATCGAGCTGGTGCGGGAGCTGGGCCGTGAGCTCGGGGTCGACGTACGGGTGGAGGCCGCGCAGCGGATGCCTTGGCATCCCGGACGCTGCGGCCGCCTGTATCGTGGACGACGCGGAGATCGGGCACGCCGGCGAGCTGCACCCGAAGGTGAGCGCGGCCTTCGGGCTCCCGGCCCGGACGGCGGTGCTCGAGATCGACCTCGACTTCCTGTTCGCCGCGGCGCCCGAGGTGCCGACCGCGCCGCGGTTCTCCAGCTACCCGGTGGCCAAGGAGGACGTCGCCCTCGTCGTCGACGACGACGTGCCGGCTTCCGCCGTGGCGGCCACGCTGCGCGACGGTGCGGGCTCGCTCTGCGAGTCGGTGCGGCTGTTCGACCTGTACACCGGCGCCCAGGTGGGCTCCGGACGGAAGTCGCTGGCTTTCGCGCTGCGCTTCCGGGCTCCTGACCGGACCCTGACCGAGGCCGAGACCGGTGCCGCCCGCGACGCCGCGGTCGCGCTGGCCGTCGAACGGCACGGGGCCGAGCCCCGCCGGTGAGCTCGCCGGCGCTCACGCTGCTCGACGGGGTGCGGTGGCACGGCGACCCGGTCACCGGGGAGCGCGGGCATGCGCTGCTCGCGGCGCTGGTGCTGGCCTCACCGCGCGCGGTCGGCGTCGGTGACCTGGTCGACGACGTGTGGGCCGACGACGAGCCGGAGCATCCGGAGAAGGCGCTGCAGGTGCTGGTGTCCCGCACCCGGGCGCGCACCGCGGCGGACGCGGTCGTGCACACCGGGGCGGGCTACCGGATCGGCCTGCGCGAGGACGAGGTCGACGCGCTGCGTCTGCGCCGGCTGGTGGTCTCGGCGCGCGAGGGGGCCGCGGCCGGCGACCTCGACGTGGTGCGGCTTGCCTGCCTCGAGGCCGGGGCGATCGACGTCACGACGGCGGCTCAGGACGGCCCTCTCGGCCGACTCGTGGCGGCGGCCGAGCGCGACCTCGCCGCCGCCGGGCGGCTGCACGGCCGTGCGTTGCTGGCTCGCGGTGAGAGTGCGGAGGCGCTGCCGCTGCTGGAGTCCGCGCTCGGTGACGACCCGGCCGACGAGCAGCGGCTGGCCGACGTGCTGCGCGCCGAGGCCAACGTGCGCGGAGTGCCGGCCGCACTCGCCCGCTACGCGTCGTACGTCGAGCGCACCCGTGACTCCCTGGGCGCCGAACCCGGCGAGGACCTGCGTCGCTTGCACGCGGAGCTGCTGGCGCGCGACGCGCCCGTGCGTGAGGGCCTCAAGTACGACGCGGCGCCGATGGTGGGCCGCGACCACGACGTTGCCCGGATCCGCACGTTGCTCGAGACCTCGCGGGTGGTCTCGGTCGTGGGGCCGGGCGGACTGGGGAAGACCCGGATGGCCCACCTGGTCGGCCGGCTCGCGCCGCAGCCCGTCGTGCACTTCGTCGAGCTCGCCGGCGTCAACGCTGCGGAGGGCGTGGTGCCCGAGGTGGCATCGGCGCTCGGCGTGCGCGACTCGATGGCCGGGCGGCGTCAGCCGGGGGTGACGGCCGACCTGCGCTCGCGGATCGCGCAGCACCTGGCCGGGCCGCCGACGCTGCTGATCCTGGACAACTGCGAGCACCTGGTCGACGAGGTCGCGTCGCTGGTCGCCTTCCTGGCGGCGACGACCGAGACCACCAGGGTGCTCACCACCTCCCGCGCGCCGCTCGGCATCGCGGCCGAACAGGTGTACCTCCTGCCGCAGCTCGACGACACCGACGCAGCCCTGCTGTTCCGGCAGCGGGCCACCGCGGCCCGCCGTGACGTACGGCTCGACGCTGCCCAGGTCGCGCAGCTGGTCGCCCGGCTCGACGGCCTGCCGCTCGCGATCGAGCTCGCCGCAGCGAAGGTGAGGGTCATGTCCGTGGCGGAGATCGCCCGCCGGCTCGAGGACCGCTTCACGCTGCTGACCGGGGGAGACCGCTCGGCGCCGGAGCGGCACCAGACGCTGGAGGCGGTGATCGACTGGAGCTGGAACCTGCTCGACGAGCGGGAACGGACGGCGCTGCGGGCGCTGGCGATGTTCCCCGACGGCTTCTCGCTGGCGGGTGCCGACGCCGTGCTCGGCCGCGACGCCCTGTCCTCGCTCGCCGAGCTCGTGGACCAGTCGCTCGTGGTGGTGCGCGAGGGCGACGACGTGCGCTACCGGCTGCTGGAGACGGTGCGCGAGTACGGACTCAAGCAGCTCGCCGCCGCCGGCGGGACCGAGGAGGTCCGCGGCCGGCTACGGGCGTGGGCCGTCGGGCTGGCGCGCGAGCTGCTGGCGCGGTTGTTCTCCCCTGACCAGGTGGCCGTGATGGGCGCCGTACGGGCGGAGGTGGGCAACCTGGCCGGTGTCATGCGGGCCGCGCTCGCTGCTCGGGACGCGGCTGCGGTGACGCCACTGGTGGCGGTGCTCGGCGGTTTCTGGACGATCGAGGGCGAGCACCTCACGGTGCTCGGCCTGTCACGCCCCGTGCTCGAGCTGCTGGTGGAGGCCGACACGCCGGAGCCGGGGCATGAGGACGAGCTCCGCGGCGTGCTCGTGGCGATGATCATCAACACCACGATCTTCACCGGCGACGCGCCGGTGGGTGCGGTCGCCCAGCTCCGCGCGCTGGGTGTCGGCACCCCCGGAAGCCGGACCGCGGCGATGTGCCGGGTGCTGCTCGACGTGAACGACTCCGGCTACGGTGACCTGACCCGCATCGACGAGCTCACCGCGAACGAGGACCCGGCGGTGTCCCGGCTCGCTCTCCAGTGGGCCAGCCAGGCCAAGGAGAACGCCGGCGACGTCGCCGGCGCGATCGAGGCAGGACAGCGCGCGCTCCAACAGTGCGACGACTCCGATGGTCCGTGGACGCGGGCGCTGATCTGCAGCCAGCTGTGCGGGTTGGCCACGCAGGTCGGGGACTGGCCGCTCGCGGTCCGCTACGCCCGCGAGTCGCTGCCGGTGATGGAGGCGCTCGGGGCCGCGGAGGACGCGATCCAGCTGCGCAGCGTCATCGCCCTCGCGGACCTGAGCGCGGGCAGGCTGGACGAGGCCGCGGAGGAGCTCGACCGGATCGCCGCCGGCGAGCACACCGACCGGACGATCGGCTGGAGCGTCGCCGGGATCTCGGGCCAGGCCGAGCTCGCCCTGGCGCGCGGCGAGGTGGACCGCGGACTCTCCCTGTATCGCGAGTGCATCGACATCGCGCGCAACCGCCGGATGCCCGGCATCGACATCCCGGTGGACCGGACCCCGTGGGTGATGTTCGCGGCGTCCTCCGCACTGTTCGCGCACGTCCTGCACGGCCGGCGCGAGGCCGCCGCCGACCTCGCCTCCGACCTGCGTGGCGTGCTGCCGCAGGCGCTCGACGAGAACGGCCCACACGTCGACTTCCCGGTCTGCGGTGGCGGCCTCCTCGCGCTCGGCACCTGGGACCTCACCGGCGGCGTCGGCGTCGCCGAGACCTCCCTGCGGATGACCGCGCTCGGCCAGCGCTTCGGCTACCACCGCACGCTGCCGACCATGGCGTGGGCCAACGTGCTGCAGGTGCTCGCGTCGGTGGACCCGGCGTACCAGGCACGGGTCGAGGCCCTGGTCGCCGAGTACGCCGCCCGCCCCGCCGTCGAGCTGCGGGGCGAGGCCCTGGGGTTGGTGGCGGCGCTGAGGGGGGTGTCGGTGCTCCGGGGAACTCCGCATTTGCGCGGTTACGGGTCCTCGCTCGCGTCCAGGCGCCCCACAACCCCGCATGTGCGCAGTTTTCGCGCCGGCCGACGTGTCGCACCGCCCGCCACCCCCGCGGCCCACCAACCCAGCCGGCGCAGTCCCTACATCGCCCGCCGGTACGCCCGCACCGACAACGGCGCGAACACGGCGACCACGGCGACGCAGGCGAGCACAGCCCAGCCGACCTGCGCGGTGACGGCACCCTCGTTGGCGAGGTCACGCACCGCCGAGACGACGTGCGAGACCGGGTTCACCTGCACGAACGCCTGCAGCCAGTCCGGCAGCGTGTCCTCGGGGACGAACGCGTTCGACAGGAACGTCAGCGGGAACATGATCATCATCGACATGCCCTGCACGGCCTGGGCGCTCCTGCCGGTGATCCCGACGAAGGTGAAGATCCAGGCCATGGACCAGCCGGTCGCGATCGTGAGCAGCGCCGCGGCGATCACGCCCAACACGCCGCCACCAGGGCGGTAGCCCATCACGATCCCGGTCGC
Source organism: uncultured Actinomycetota bacterium (assembly GCA_963754145.1). Taxonomy (GTDB): domain Bacteria; phylum Actinomycetota; class Actinomycetes; order Propionibacteriales; family Nocardioidaceae; genus Marmoricola. The sequence continues at coordinate 135 of CAVWFF010000052.1, read as the reverse complement.
GAACGTCAGCACGGTCGCGATCGTGTAGCGCAGCAGGTCGGCCACCATCGGCCCCGCCAGCGGCGCGATCCGCGCGATCGGCAGCACCTTGAACCGTTCGAACACGCCCTTGTCCATGTCCTCGCGCAGCTGGGT
>CAVWFF010000051.1:0-20809 GCA_963754145.1 uncultured Actinomycetota bacterium | reverse complement strand
TCTCGGCGGTGGGCGAGGTACTGGTCGACGCCGCCGGGCAGCATCGAGATCTGGCCGTCGCCCATCAGCGCCCAGATCGAGTCGGTGACCCGCTCGAGGAAGTAGCGGTCGTGCGAGACGACGACCAGGGTGCCCGGCCAGCCGTCGAGGAAGTCCTCGACCACGTTGAGGGTGTCGATGTCGAGGTCGTTGGTGGGCTCGTCGAGCAGCAGCACGTTGGGCTCGGAGAGCAGCAGCTTGCAGCAGCTGGAACCGGCGGCGCTCGCCACCGGAGAGGTCGCCGAGCCGCGCGGTGAGCTTGTCGCCGGTGAAGCCGAACCGCTCCAGCATCGAGCGTCGCCGAGACGTCCTTGCCGGTGGCGGTCCGGGTCACCCGGCGGATGTCCTCGATCGTGGCCAGCACCCGCGCCGTCGGGGTCCTCCGGCCGGGACGTGCTGGGTCAGGTGCTGCCAGCGCGACGGTGCGGCCGTGCTTCACCCGGCCGACGTCGGGCTCCAGCGTGCCGGCGACCAGGCCGAGCACCGAGCTCTTGCCGGCGCCGTTGACGCCGACGATGCCGACCCGGTCGCCCGGGCCGAGCCGCCAGGTGGCGTGCTAGAGCAGCGTCCGCTCGCCGCGCGTCAGGTCGACGTCCTCGAGGTCGACGCACGTCCTTGCCGAGCCGCTGGGTGGCGAACCGCTGCAGCTCGATCCGGTCGCGCGGCGGCGGCACGTCCTCGATCAGCTCGTTGGCCGCGTCGATCCGGAACTTCGGCTTCGACGTGCGCGCCGGCGGCACCGCGGCGCAGCCAGGCGAGCTCCTTGCGGATGAGGTTCTGCCGCCGCGACTCCGAGGCCGAGGCCTGCCGCTGCCGCTCGGCCCTGGCGAGCACGAAGGCGGCGTACCCGCCCTCGTAGGCGTCGACCACCCCGCGCCGTTCGCCCCGGGTGCACCTCCCAGGTCCGCTCGCAGACCGCGTCGAGGAACCAGCGGTCGTGGGTGACCACCACCAGCGCCGACGTACGACGGACCAGGTGCTCGGCCAGCCAGGCCACCGCCTCGACGTCGAGGTGGTTGGTCGGCTCGTCGAGGATCAGCAGGTCGTCGTCGTCCGAGCAGCAGCCGGGCCAGCGAGCAGCGCCGGCGCTCACCACCGGAGAGCCCGTGCACGTCGCGGTCGAGCGGCGACGCCGGCCAGCAGCACCTCGACGACCTCGCGCGTGCGCGCGTCGGCGGCCCACTCGTGGTCCGCCTTGCCGGCCGAGCACCACCTCGCGCACGGTGTGGGTGTCGTCGAGCAGGTCGCGCTGGTCGAGGTAGCCGATGTGCAGGCCGCGGCTGCGTGCGAGACCCGGCCGGTGTCGGGCTCCTCGCGGCCGGCCATCAGGTTGAGCAGCGTGGTCTTGCCGTCGCCGTTGCGGCCGACGATGCCGATCCGCTCGCCCTCGCCGACGCCGAGGCTGACCTCGTCGAGCAGGATCCGGACGCCGTAGGACTTGGTGACCTTCTCGAGGTTGAGCAGGTTGTCAGCGCAGTCACAGCGTACTCCACGACGTGGGCGCCGGCGACCGGGCCCGGTGGCGACGAGCACCGCGGGTAGCCCGGCGTCGAGCAGCGCCGCGCGGACCTCGGTGCGCGCGCTCCTGGGTCGGCGACCAGGCCGAGGAACGTCGGGCCGGAGCCGGAGAGCATCGCCGCGTAGCGCGCCGGCGCCTCGACCAGGTCGCGATCAGTCTCGCCGAGCTCCGGTCGCAGGCTCGAGCGCGGCCGCCTCGAGGTCGTTGCGCAGCGCCGCGGCCGAGCGCGCCGGCGTCGCGCGTCGGCAGGGCGGCGACCAGCCCGTCGGGCACCCGGCGATGCTCGTGCGGGAGCGTCCGGGTGGAGCTCGTCGAAGTCGCGGTAGACCGCGGGGGTCGAGAGCCCGTCGCGTGGGCACCACCACCCACCAGCAGGTGCCGCGGTCCGCGACCGGCTCGACCAGCTCGCCGCGCCCGGTGCCGTGCGCGGTGCCGCCGATCAGCGCGAACGGCACGTCGCTGCCGAGCTGCGCGGCGAGCGCGAGCAGGTCCTCGTCGGTGGTCTGCAGGTCCCACAGCCGGTCGAGCGCCACCAGCGCCGCGGCGGCGTCCGCGCTGCCGCCGGCCAGGCCGCCGGCGACCGGGATCCCCTTGCCGATCGCGATCGCGGCCGCACGCTCGAGGCCGTGGTGCGCGCCCAGCAGCCGGCCGGCGCGGACGGCGATGTTGGCCTCGTCGAGGGGGCACGCCGAGAGTCCACGTCGCCGATCGGGCTCGACGCCGACCGACCACGCTCGGCGTCGCTGACCGTGACGTCGTCGTACAGGCTGATCGCCTGGTAGACGGTGAGCAGCGGGTGGTAGCCGTCCTCGCGGGGAGGCCCACGCCGAGGTGCAGGTTGATCTTGGCCGGCGCGCGGACGGTGACGCTCATGCGGGCGATCATCCGACGGATCTCCTCGGCGATCCGCACGAACTGTCGGACGCGCAGCTGCTCGCCGCGCGTCATCGGGTCGATCCCGGCGCGGCGCAGCGCGTCCTCGGCCGCCTCGGCGGAGCCGGCGAGCTCACGCAGCGCGGGCCGCAGCGCCTTGCGGCGGTGGGCGAACGCCGCGTCGACGACGGCGAACACCTGCTGCCGGGTGACGGCGGTCGTCGGCGGCTCGCGGCGGGTCCAGGCGACCAGGCCGGAGTCGACGTTGGGCGCCGGCCAGAAGACGTTGCGGCCGACCGCCCCGGCCCGGCGTACGTCGGCGAACCAGGCGGCCTTCACCGACGGGATGCCGTACACCTTCGAGCCGGGCGGCGCCGCCAGCCGGTCGGCGACCTCGGACTGCACCATCACCAGGCCGTGCTCGAGCGACGGCAGCAGCGCCAGCAGGTGCAGCAGCACCGGCACCGAGACGTTGTAGGGCAGGTTCGCGACCAGCGCGGTCGGCGGCGGGCCGGGCACTCGAGTCGACCCGCATCGCGTCGGCGTGCACCACCTCGAAGCGGTCGGCCTGGTCCGGGCGTACGCGGCGATCGTCGCGGGCAGCGCCGCCGCGAGCGCCGGGTCGACCTCGACCGCGACCACCCGGCGCGGCGACCTCCAGCAGGGCCAGGGTCAGCGAGCCGAGCCCCGGGCCGACCTCGAGCACCACGTCGTCGCCGTCGATGCCCGAGTCGCGGACGATCCGGCGCACGGTGTTGGCGTCGATCACGAAGTTCTGCCCGCGCTGCTTGGTGGGCCGCAGGTCGAGCGCGGCCGCGAGCGAACGGACCTCCGCCGGACCGAGGAGCCTCGGTCCGGCGGAGGAATCGTCAGGTTCGCTCACCACACGGGCGAGCGTAGTCTCGACAGGCTCGACCGTCACGGCGTCAGGCCCGAGCGCCGCACACGGGCCAGGCGCCGTAGCCGCCCTCGGCGGCGCGGACCCGCTCGGCCACGGCGATCTGCTGCTCGCGGCTGTTCTGGTCCGGCCGGCCGGAGCCGCCGTACGCCTGCCAGGTGCCGAGGCTGAACTGCAGCCCGCCGTAGTAGCCGTTGCCGGTGTTCGCGGCCCAGTTGCCACCGGACTCGCACGCGGCGATCCGGTCCCAGGCGGAGCCGCCGCTGGCGAAGTTCGGCGCCGGCGCCGCACCGCCACCGGCTCGGCTGGGCTTCGGTGCCGACGTGGACGATGCGCGAGACCGGGGCCCGCAGCACCTTCGCCTTGAGCACCCTCTTCTTGAAGACGTCGCCGTTGTGGGTCACCACGCGGTAGGTCACGTCGCGGACCCCGGATCGGCCCTCACGGACGGTGCTGGTCTCGCCCTTGGTCATCGAGTCGTCCTCGCGCTCGACCGTGTCGAAGCCGATCTTCTCGTGGCCGACGTGCACCTTCCTCTTGGTGACCTTGGTGAAGACGACCTTGTCGCCGTCCTTCACGAAGGAGTCGAGCGACGGCGTGACCTTGTCGTTCTTGTCGTAGCCGACGTGGAGCTTGCCGAGCACGCCGCGCACGGTCATCGCGCTGACGTTGCGCTTCTGCTTCTTCGCACCGGCGATCTTCAGCGTGAGCTTCTTCGGCGTCGCGATCCGCAGGGCCATGCCCTCGCGGTCGATGTCCGCGCGAGCGGGAGCTCGAGTAGTCCGCACCGAAGAACCGCAGGCCGAGCTGGTTGAGCGCGCCGCGGACGGTGGTGGCGGTGGTCCAGTAGGTGGTCTTCTCACCGTCGAGGTTCACGGCCAGCGGCCTGCCGTAGCGCACCGCGATCCGGGAGTCGTCCCCGATCTCGGAGTCCAGCGACGGAGCGACCACGTCGTGGCTGTTGAGGTCGATGTGCTGGCTGGCGAGCAGGTCGCGCACGTTGCCGCTGAGGGTGTGCACCTCCCGCGTCTTGCCGTCGATGGACAGGGTCACGTTCTTGCTCACCGCGGCGTAGCCCACGGTGGTGCCTGCCACAGCCAGCACCACGAGGGCGACGAGTGCGGTCAGCAGGGACCTCTTCTTGCTCATGCGCGCAAGGGCGATACGCATGGTTCTCCAGACGTCGATATCTCCGGGCCACGGGCGCCGATGTCGGCCGGCCCAGCACTCCCCCGGAGTGGAGCCAGCATCAGTGGTGACATCGGTCGGTGGTGGTACAAGTCCCGTTCCCGGCCAACAAGGCATCGAAGCTAACCGGAGACGTGCAGATCCGCAAACGCGCCTTGTACGAATTGCCCCCGTTTGAGGCGTGTCCTTTCCGGATTCCGCCGACTTGCCGTGGCGGAGGTCACGTTTGCCCCGGCGCGTCGAACCGCCACAAGAGGCACCGGCTGATACCGCCGACCGGTCAGCCCCAGGTGCCGCCGAACGCGCGGTCGGTGTTCGCGTCGACCGCACGGCAGAGCTCCTCGAGGTCGTCACCCCGGGTCTCGGCCATGGACCGCATCGTCAGCGGCACGAGGTACGACGCGTTGGGCCGGCCGCGGTACGGCATCGGCGTCAGGTACGGCGCGTCCGTCTCGACCAGGATCCGGTCCTGCGGGGCGATCCGCAGGGCCTCGCGGAGGGGCTCGGCGTTCTTGAACGTGACCGTGCCGGCGAAGGACAGGTACGCACCGCGGTCGAGACAGCGTCGCGCGAACTCCGCGTCGCCGGAGAAGCAGTGCATCACCCAGCGGTCCGGGGCACCCACCTCGTCGACGATCCGCAGCACGTCGTCGTGCGCGTCGCGGTCGTGGATCACCAGGGTCCGGTCGAGCGCCTTCGCGAGCTCGAGGTGCCAGCGGAAGGACCGCTGCTGCGCGGAGCGGCCGTCCTCCCCGGTGCGGAAGTAGTCCAGCCCGGTCTCGCCGACGGCGCGCACGCGCGGGTCCTCCGCGAGCGTGACGATCTCCGCGAACGCCCGCTCCATCGCACCCTCCCCCGCGAGACGCGGCGCCTCGTTGGGGTGCAGCGCGACCCCGGCGACCACCTGCTCGTGCGCGTGCGCGGCCTGCACCGCCCAGCGCGCGCCGGGGAGGTCGCACCCGATCTGCACGATCCGGGTGACCCCGACCTCGGCGGCCCGGCGCAGCGCCTCGCCGGCCTCCAGCCAGGCTCCGTCGGGCCCGTCGGCGATGTCGAGATGGCAGTGGTTGTCGACGACCGGGTGCGGCAGCGGGTCGGGAGCCGGCGGTCGCTCGCGGTCGCGGCTGCGCCCGTCGTCGGTGCCGTGCCGGCTGCGGGTCGGCTTGTCCGTCATGCGGGATCCCCGCGGAAACCGGAGCGCAGCGAGTGTTCTCGTGGGGTGATCCTCATGTCTTGTGCACCGCGTCGTACACCTCACGCTTGGGGACGCCGGCCAGGCGGGCGACGTCGAGGATGGCCTGCTTGCGGGGCGTCCCGGTCGCCTCGGCGTCCGCCACGCGCCCGGCCAGGCTGGCAGGGGCGGTGTCCACCTGCTCCGGTACGGCGCCCGCGACGACCAGCGTGACCTCGCCCCGCACCCCCTGGCCGGCCCAGGTGGCGAGCTCGGCCAGCCCGCCCCGCCGTACCTCCTCGTGGGTCTTGGTCAGCTCCCGGCACACGGCCGCGCGGCGGTCGTCGCCCCATGCCTCGGCCATCGCCGCCAGCGTCGCCTCGGTGCGGTGCGGCGCCTCGAAGAACACCAGCGTGCGTTCCTCGGCAGCCAGCGCCGCCAGCCGCCGGGCGCGCTCACCGGACTTGCGCGGCAGGAAGCCCTCGAAGCAGAACCGGTCGACCGGCAGCCCCGAGACGGCCAGCGCGGTGAGCACCGCGCTCGGCCCCGGCACCGCGGTCACCGGGACGCCGAGGTCGACTGCGGCCGCCACCAGCCGGTAGCCGGGGTCGGAGACCGACGGCATGCCGGCGTCGGTCACCAGCACCACCCGCTGGCCGGCGCGGAGCGCCTCCACCAGCTGAGGCGTGCGCGCCGACTCGTTGCCCTCGAAGTAGGAGACCACCCGGCCGCCGACCGTGATCCCGAGCTCGGTGGTCAGCCGCCGGAGCCGACGGGTGTCCTCGGCGGCGACCACGTCGGCTCCGGCCAGCTCGGCCGCCAGCCGCGGCGGGGCGTCGCCCACCTGCCCGATCGGGGTGGCCGCGAGCACCAGCACGCCGCCCTGCCCACTCACGTCCACGTCCGACATCATCCCAGCCGTACCCTTTCCCGCGTGCACGACACCATGACCCCGGAGAAGCGCCCCGTGCGCACCCTGGGTCTGTCGCGCACCGCCGACGGCCGGACCGTCCCCAGCCTGCGCCGTCGCAGCGTCGCCGCGATCCGCGGCTCCGACGAGCTGGTGTCCTGGCTCGCGACGGCCGCGGTCACGATGCTCGCGCTGTTCCTGCGCCTCTGGGACCTCGGCAAGCCGCGGGCGTTCCTCTTCGACGAGACCTACTACGCCAAGGACGCGTGGTCCCTCGTCCACAACGGCTACGTCCTCGGCTACGTCTCTGACGCCAACGACAAGATCCTGTCCGGCCAGAGCGGGCCCGACCTCTGGACCAAGGACCCGAGCATGGTGGTCCACCCGGAGGTCGGGAAGTGGCTGATCGGGGCCGGCGAGGCGCTGTTCGGCATGGACCCGTTCGGCTGGCGGTTCGCGTCGGCCGTGGTCGGCTCACTGATGATCCTGGTGATGGTGCGCACCGCGCGCAGGATGACCGGCTCCACGCTGCTCGGCGTCGCAGCCGGCCTGATCATGTGCTTCGACGGGCTGCACCTCGTGCTGTCGCGGCTCGCGCTGCTCGACATCTTCCAGGCGTTCTTCGTGCTCTGCGCCGTGTCCTGCCTGGTCGCCGACCGCGACTGGGGCCGAGAACGGCTGGCTCGCCTCGCTCCCGGTGGGGTGGGCGCCGACTCCTGGGGCCCGGTGCGCGGGATGCTGTTCCGTCCCTGGCGGGTGCTCGCGGGAGTGTGGTTCGGCCTCGGCCTCGGCACGAAGTGGAGCACCGTCTTCGTGATCGCCGCGTTCGGCCTGCTGGTGTGGGCCTGGGACGCGGGCGCGCGGCGGCGACTCGGCGTGCGCGGCTCGGTGATGAAGGCCGCCGTGGTGGACGCGCTCCCGGCGTTCGGCTGGCTGGTGCTGCTCCCGGCCGTGATCTACGTGGCCACCTGGACCGGCTGGCTGCTGCACGCCGACGCCTACGAGAAGTCGCTGTCCGACACCCAGTACGGGCCCTACTGGGGGAGCTACCTCAAGAGGCCGGCGCACGGGTTCCTCGAGCACGCGGTCAGGGCGCTGCGCTCGCTGTGGCACTACCACCACGACGTCTACAGCTTCCACACCGGCAAGGACCTCGCCGGGTCCACGCACGTCTACCAGTCCAACCCCGGCGGCTGGCTGATCCTCAACCGCCCGGTCGGGGTCGACGCCCAGCTCGGGATCAAGCCCGGCGTGCAGGGCTGCGACGCACCCGCGGGGAGCACCTGCCTGCGCCAGGTGCTGCTGCTCGGCAACCCGGCGGTCTGGTGGGGCGGCACGCTCGCCTTCCTCTACGCGATCGGCGCCTGGGTCGGTCGCCGCGACTGGCGCTACGGCGTGGTCGTGGTCGGCGTGCTCGTGACCTGGCTGCCGTGGCTGCGGTACGACGACCGGCCGATCTTCAGCTACTACGCGATCGTGATCGAGCCGTTCCTGGTGCTCGGAGTGACCCTGCTGCTGGGGCGGATCCTCGGTCCTGCCGCCGCGTCGTACCGGAGGAGACAGGTGGGGGCGATCGCCGGCGGCGTCTACCTGGTCACGGTGCTTGCGCTGTTCGCCTGGTTCTGGCCGATCTGGACCGACCAGCTGATCACGACGCCGCACTGGCTGCAGCGGATCTGGTTCCATCGCTGGATCTGGCACCGGCTGAAGACCGGACCCCCGGTGTCCAGCAGCGCCGGTGTCTGGCTGTCCCCGAGCATGTTCTCCGACCGGGGCTGCGGTTTCACCACGGTATGCAGCCGAACCTGCGCCTCCCATGGTGAGCACATCGTGGGGAGCGCGGGTTCGTCGTGGGAGGCGATCGGCCGTGTCCGGTTTGTCGTGGTTACACCACAGACCGTGGTAATCCGCCGCTCCCGCCCCGCCGGGCCGGCGCCGTCCGGTCCACCGATTCTGGATCAAGCTGTGGTGGTTTCGAGACGGCGCTGGTCGCGCCTCCTCGACCACCGTCATGCGCGCACCCCGGTAGCAGCTTCACGGTCCGGGACCGGTGAGCCTCCGCGTCGCACTCGACAGCTGCCTGTCGGACCTCGCATCGCGCGCTCAGGCGGTTTGGCCGTGCTCCACTGCTCTCCCGTCCCCTTCATAGCTGCCAGGTCTTGCGGACGGGGTGGCCGGGTCAAGGGGCGCGGCAGCGCTCGCGTAGCGACGCCGCAGGCGCCCTTGAGGCGACCACCCCGGTGAGCGAGATCATCGCTGCCGAAGGGGGCGCGGAGGGAAGGTCATGGTCAACGGCGGTCGAGGCTGGCGGCCTCCTGAGAGCTCTGGTGGAGATGTGATCATCGGTGTGGTCAGCTGCGAGCGTGAGCTGTTGGCGCGGGGCGGGGCAGCCAGTCTTACCTAGGTGCACGGTGCCGTCGTGACACCGGCGACATGATGATGGATTGGGTATCTCCCGCCCGCGGGAGACGCGACCGCTCAGTCTTTCCAGGCCGTCCGGCATGGGCCCTGCACGGCAGGGCCGTGAGCGGGCATGACAGACGCAGGGATGGAGCCGGCCGCGCTGGCACATCGGTTGATGAGGGCGCCGTTGCCCGCACCGTTGCTCACCGCTGGTGGTGGCCACATCGTCAGGTCACACCCGGGCGAAGGCATCCTCGCCGAGATCGGCGAGGATGTGGCTGGCGCGCCGGACGATCTTGCGGGCCTCCGACAGCGCGGCGCGTTTGCCGTCGATGCGGTCCTTGACCTTGGCGTAGTAGTCGTGGTCTTCGGCTCGGCCGAGGGCATGGGTCTTGCCCGCCTCATACAGGCACCAGCGCAGCACCGGTGGCCCCTGCCGGGACAGGTGCCCTGGCGAGCGTTTCCCGCCGAGGAGTACACCGTCACGTCCAGACCGACAAAGCGCACCGCCTTGCGCGATGAGGAGAACCGGCCGGCGCCGCCCAGCCAACAGGTCAACGCCAACGCGGTGATCGGCCCCACCCCGTACAGAGCATCGGCCAGCGCCTTCGCGCCCCGCACATGGCGAGCGATGCCGAGCAGCTGTCGACGGATCTGCTCGAGGTGTCGCTCGGTGGCCTCGAGCATCTCGATGCCGGTCGCGATCTGGATCTGCCCGGCCGGCGTCAACTGTCCGGCGGCGACCTCGACGAGCCGCTGGCGGCCTTCGACGGTGCTCACACCACCGGCGCCCAGATGCTCGGCGCCCTGGTGGAACAGCACCGCATGGATCCGCTGGACCCAGGCGGTGTGTTCCCGCCGCAGGTCGTGATACAGCTCCAGCAGCGCCCGATATCTCCAACACCTGCATCGGCGGGATGTAGCACTCCGGCAGCCGCTCCTCGGCCAACAGCGGCGGATCAGCCTCGCGTCCGTCCGGTCGGTCTTGGCCCGCCGCTTGCGACCACGCGCGGCCGCGGTCTCGGCCGGATCGGCCAGATGCGCGGCCACCCCGGCACGCTGCAGCTCCTCGATCGCCATAGCGCCAACCCGTGCATGCCTCCGCCGCGAACGCGACGATCATCGCGGCCGGCGAACCGACCTGGCCATCCGGCCAGTTGTCGACGATCAGCCGCGAGGATCTGCCCGCGCTCCACCTCCCCGCTCACGGTGTCGAGATCATGAGTCGAAGATGCTCTTTCCGGTGCACATCGAGCCCGCCTACGATCGACATCAGGGCCTCCTCAAGCTCCAACACACTGCGTGTCGTACGCAGCCGATGCCCAGCATCGTCCTGCGTGCTGAGCTGGGGAGGCCCGCTCACGCCGGGCCCCCCGGCGCATGTCATCCTCAACCGATGCTCCCCGTCGCTGCGCCTTTCGACCACCAGCTCCGACCTCGCAGTGACGCCCCACGCTAGATCGGGCGCAGCCGGCCGCGGCGCTGCCGCAACGGCAGTCCCTCGAGCGGCTCGGCCACCGGCACCGGCTCCTCCTCGGTGCCGACGGACGATCGGCGGCTGGAACGTGAGCATCTCCATCAGGTGCTCCACCGACACCGGCGCACCGATGTGGTAGCCCTGCGCGAAGTCGACACCCTCGGCCTCGATCACCTCGAGGATCGCCGCGCGACGGAGACGTGCTCGGCGATGGTCTGCTTGCCGAGGCCGCGGGCGATGCCGACGATCGACCCGACGATGGTGCGGTCGGTGTCGCTGTCCGTGCAGTTGGCGACGAACTCGCCGTCGATCTTCACGTAGTCGATCGGCAGGTGCTTGAGGTAGTAGAACGAGCCGAAGCCGGCGCCGAAGTCGTCCAGCGCGAACTTGCAGCCGAGCCGGCGCTGGCGTTCGGCGAAGGTGCGCGCGGTCTGGATGTGCGCGACGGCCGCGGTCTCGGTGATCTCGAGGACGAGGCCGCGCGGGTCGGCGCCGTAGCGGAGCAGGCTGTCGGTGATCGCGGTCTCGATCACCTGGGACGCCGATCGACTTGCCGGACAGGTTGACCTCGAGCTGGAAGCCCGGGTGCGACCTGCTGGATGTCGGCGAGCAGCGCGATCGAGCGGTCGATCACCCAGCGGTCGATGTCGATGATCTCGCCCGGTGCGCTCCGCGATGTAGAGGAACCGGTCCGGCATCACCAGGTCGTCGCCGTCGCCGAGCCGGATCAGGGCCTCGGCGCTGGTGATCCGGCCGGTGCGTGACGTCGAGGATCGGCTGCAGCTGCAGGACGAAGTCGTCGTTGTCGATCGCCTGCTGGATGCGCTCCGACCACGCCATCCGGGCGCCCATGCGCGGCTGCTCGTGGTCGTGGTGGTCGAGGAGCACGTACTGGTCGCGGCCCGCCTCCTTGGCGTCGTACATGGTCATGTCGGCGGCCGAGACCAGGTCCTCGAGCGACGTCTGCCGGTCGCCGATCAGGCACCACGCCGATGCTCGCCGACACCCGGCGCAGCACGCCCTCGTGCGACTGGGCGAGGCCGCGCACCCGCTCCAGGACGTCCTGCGCCACGAACCGGGCAGCGGCCGCGTCGGCCGTCGGCAGCAGGATGCGCGAACTCGTCGCCACCGATCCGCGCGACCAGGTCGCCCGCGCATGCGCCCTGGCGCAGCAGCGTCGCGACGGCCACGATCAGCTGGTCACCGACGTGGTGGCCGAGCGAGTCGTTGACCTCCTTGAAGTTGTCCAGGTCGAGCATCAGGAGCGCACCCTCGGGGTCGCCCTCGCCGTCCTCGAGGTGCACCCGCAGGTCGGCCTCGAACCGGCGTCGGTTGACCAGGCCGGTCAGCGGGTCGTGGTCGGCCAGGTGCGCCATCCGCTCCGCGTGCCGGTAGCGCTCGCTCACGTCGACGAGGTGCATGAGCACGAACGGCTCGTCGTCGTGTGCACCAGCGTGCTCGTCAGCGCGAGGTGCACGACGGGACCGGAGGCTCGCATGGCCAGCCACTCCGTCTCGTCGCGTTCGGCGTCGAGGACGGCGGCGAGGTGCTGCCGGGAGCACGCCCGACGTCGTCCGGGTCCGCCAGCTCCGCCAGGTCCCGGCCGACCAGGTCGCCCGGTGTCACCTCAAGAGCCGCGCGGCGGCCGGGTTCGCCTCGCGCACCACCCCGGTCGGGTCCAGCAGCAGGATGCCGACCGGTGACTCCGCCAGCAGGCGCGCGGCGCTCAGCGGCCCGGGCTCGGACGAGCCGGGGCCGGAGGCCCTGCGGGCGGGAGGCGGCGCCATGGCACCGATTCTGACGGAGATTGCCCGTTTTCGTCCGATTTCCGGATGATTGGGTACGCCGGCGTGCGCATGGAGTCGCGAAGCCGCGCCCGGAGACGACGAACCCGCCTGTTCCAGTGGCCGGGGGGCATGGCCTACGGGCCCGGGGGATGGCCTCGTGGAACGGCGGGTTCGTGTCGCTTGCGTGCTGGGCGGGGGGCCCAAGAAGAACGGTACGGACGGATCACCCGCGGGGAGCAAAAAGGTGCAAACAGAACATTCAGGTTTGTGCGACTGCATATTTGTGCAACTCCGTGTCGTCGGGAGGCTTTTCTCCTTATGGTTTCACTCGACGGGCTGGGGGGCCTCGATCGATGCGCGTGACACCAGGTGTCACGCGCATCGATGGTTTTCGGGCCGGTCAGCCGCGGGGGACGCGTTCGGCCCGCGACTGGGCGGCGCCGAGCAGCAGGTTCGCGAGCGAGGGTGCGCGGCCGCAGCCGCGGCTGTCCGGACTCGACAGCGACCGCGCCCGCCGGCCCACTCGGGGTCGTTGGCGTCGCCGGACTGCAGGTCGCCGCCGGGGTCCGTGGCGTCGTCCTCAGGGGCCAGGGAACGCTCGAGCGCGGCGCGGAGGGTCACGAAGTCGTGGTGACCGCCGAGGAGTCGCCCAGCACGTCGTCCTCGCGGCAGACCATGTCGTGGGACAGGCTCTCGACCAGGGCGGTGACGGTGCCGCGCGGCAGGCCGGAGATGACCGCCACCGCGCGCCCGACCAGAGCCACCGGCAGGAAGGGCACGGGCACCTGCAGCCTCCGGAGGCCGGCGACGTCGGCGAAGAGGGCCAGCAGCTCGGGTACGTCGGCCGCTCGGGAGCGCCCACGTCGTACGCCCGGTCGCGGGGCTCGCCCTCGAGCGCGGCGGCGATGATCGTCACCACGTCCTCCACGGCGATCGGCTGCACCGTGCTCCGCATCCAGGTGGGGATCGGCGTGAACGGCACCCGCTCGGTCATCCTCCGCATCAGCTCGAACGAGGTCGAGCCCGAGCCGATCACCATCGCCGCGCGGAGCGAGACGGTCGGCACCGACGAGCCGAGGAAGCACCTCCTCGACCTCGAGCCGGGAACGCAGGTGGTCGGACAGGTCCCCGGGCGGGATCAGGCCGGAGAGGTAGACCATGCGTCCGACGCCGTTCTCTGCGGCCGCGACGGCCATGCGCTCGGCGGCCTCGCGGTCCTTGCGCACGAAGTCGCCGTCGTCCATCGAGTGCACGAGGTAGACCACGGCGTCGACGCCGCGGGTCGCCTCGCGCACGGAGTCGGGGTCCTCGATGTCCAGAGGGGTGCGCGTCACCTGCGCGCCCCACCCGAACGCGTCGAGGTCGCTCCCCCGCGTCGCCGCGAACACCTCGTGCCCGGCGTCGAGGAGGACCGGCACCAGCCGGGATCCGACGTAGCCGGTGGATCCGGTCACCAGGACTCGCATGCGCACACCTCCGCTCGTGGGCCTGCTCGACCACACGGCGGCAGGCTTCGACAAACCTTAGACAAGGGGTCGCGTCGCGGCGAGGGCGGGCGCGGACGTCAGATGTTCGGACGGCCGGGCGCGCGTACCCCCAGCCGGCGGCGCGCCACCGCTCCGGTTGAGGGCGTTCCGTCCCGTCCAGGACCCGGGGAGACCTGACCCGGAGCCGGAGCGCGCACGGGTCGAGCGCGACCAGCTCGGGCCACTCGGTGAGCAGGAGCACGAGCAGTCGGCGCCGTCGACCGCTTCCTCGACCGTGTCGACGAAGCGCAGCGTCGGGCAGGCGTGGGCGCCGTTCTCGTTGGCCTCGGGGTCGTAGACGACGGCGTCGGCGCCCCGGAGGCTGGAGCCGGGCGGCCACGTCGAGGGCGGGTGAGTCGCGGACGTCGTCGGTGCCCGGCTTGAAGGCGGCGCCGAGGCAGGCGATCCGCGTGCCCGGCACGGTTGCCGCCGCACTGCGAGACGGCTGCCTCCACGACCGCCTCGCGACGGTGCGTGTTGGCGGCGTCGACCTCCCCGCAGGAAGGTGAGCGAGCGGTGTCGACGCCGAGCTCGCCGGCGCGTCGCCATGAGCGCCCGGATGTCCTTGGGCAGGCAGCCGCCGCCGAACCCGAGCCCGGCCCCGAGGAACGGCCGTCCGATGCGGCTGTCGTGCCCGAGCGCGTCGGCGAGCGTCACCACGTCCGCGCCGGTGGCCTCGCACAGCTCGGCCATCACGTTGGCGAACGCTGATCTTCGTGGCCAGGAACGCGTTGGCGGCGCACCTTGACCAGCTCGGCCGTGGCAAGGTCGGTGACGAGCGACGGCGATGTCGTCGACGACGAACGGCGTCGTACACGCGAAGCGAGGACCTTCTCGGCCTCCTGCCGAGCGGACGCCGAGCGACGACCCGCTCCGGGCGCGAGGGTGTCCTCGTACGGCGTGGCCCTCGCGCAGGAACTCGGGGTTCCAGGCCGACCTCGACGCTCACGCCCGGCGGCGCGCAGCGCTCGAGCCAGTCGCGTTGAGCCGCGTCGGCGGTGCCCACCGGCACCGTGGACTTGCCGACGATCAGGCGTCGGGCGCGTCAGGTGCGGAGCGAGCGCCACGACGGCCGGCTCGACGTAGGCTGGTGTCGGCCGCCAGCCCGTCGGGCTGCTGCGGTGTGCCCACGCAGATGAAGTGCACGTCCGCCGCTCTCGGCCAGCTCGGCGACCGACGTGGTGAACCGTGAGCCGCCCGGTCGCGGTGTGCCGGCGCAGCGAGCTCTCGAGCTCCGGCTCGAAGAACGGCAGGACGCCCCTCGGCGAGCGCGTCGATCTTCGGCCGCGTCGACGTCGTACGCGATCACGTCGTGGCCGAGCTCGGCCATGCATGCTGCGTGCGTCGCGCCGAGTAGCCGGTCCCGACGACGCTGATTGATGAAGACATCGTCACCGCCCCTTGACGGTGAGTGACGAGCGCGACGGCTCAGCGCGGTTACCAGCTTGCCTGAGTCTCCAGTCGTGTGGTCCAGACTCCGGGTCGCCGTGCGTACGATCCGGGGATGACGACCCGGGGGCGCGGGTGATGTCGCAGTGATGCCGAGTGGCTTCTTCCCCGCGACGGAGCCCGAGGCGGCCGTCTTCCCCCTCCTCGAGCGCCTGTGGCCGTCGGTGCGCGACGAGATCGAGCGCCAGCAACGGACCGGCGTCACCGTCCATGCCGAGCTCCGGACCGCTCGCGCGGCCGACGGCGCGGTCGAGCTGAGACGGTTCTACTGGTCGACCCAGCAGGCGGACCCGCGGTCGCCCTGGGGCTTCTCGGCGCGGACCCTCTACTGCGATGCCGACGCGGCCGCTCCTCGGCTCTTCGAGTTCCCGTCCGAACCGGCGCTGACCTGGCTCGGCGACGACCCCGGACCGCTTCGTCACCGGGGCGACCCGCAGCGGGTCGACGTCCTGCGCTACATCCCGCTACGGAGGCTGACCTTCCGTGTGCACGACGGCGCAGAGCTTCCGGCGCCGCGTCATCGCCAAGGTCAAGCGGGCCAGTGGCCTGAACCGGGCGGCCACCGCGTTCCTCGCCGTCCACCTGGCCGCGAGCAAGCGGCGGTCGGACGCGCCGACCGTGCCTCAGCTGCTGCGGCTGGACCCGCCACGCCATGTGCTCTACCTCGAGGAGCTGCCAGGTGTTCCGCTGAACGTCGCCATCGGCACCCTGGACCTGACCGCCGCGCTGGAGCACCTCGGAGCGCTCCATCGTGCGCTGCAGGAGCTCGAGGTGGGCGGAATCACCGCGCGCCGGACCATCGGCGACTGGCTGCAGACCGCCCGCGTGGCCGCCACCCAGATCGGCCTGTTCGTCCCGTCGAGCCGCCGGACGGGCCGAGGAGGTCTACGCGGAGCTCGTGCGCACGGCCCCCGCGGACGGGCGCCTGCTGTTCTGCCAGGGTGACTTCCTGCCGGGACAGATCCTGTGCCACCCGACCGGCTGGTCGGTGATCGACTTCGACGACAGCCGGTACGCCGATCCGCTCTCCGATGTCGCTGCCATGTACGCCGCCCTGCCACGTGAGCTCGGTCTGCCGCCCGAGCAGGCCGAGCGGGCGCGGCGTACCTATCTGCAGGCGTACGCGTCGCGCGCCGGCGAGCGGTTCGACGAGGCCCGCTGGCGCTGGTTCCTCGTGCTGCTGCAGCTCGCAGAGCTCGGCAAGCGGCTGATGAAGGGCCGGGTCGCCCCCGGGGAGACACAGACGGTGCTCGAGCGGCTCTCGCGACGAGACGACGTCAGCCTCTCGTGACTCCGCTCAGCGTCCGAGCAGCCTCGCGACGTCGCCGTGCCGGCTCAGTTCCGCCTCGAGGTCCTGCTGCCACCCGGGCGTGTGCCGGCGGAGGTGCCGGTAGCAGCGGTTGACGAACTCGGCGTCCGCGCAGACGGCGAGCAGTGCGGCGTCGACTCCGGTTCCGGTGGCAGCGATGTAGGACGACAGCAGCTGGTCCGCGACGTGCCTCCGCGACGCCTTCGGGAAGTGCACGCAGGGCCAGGTCGACGAGGAACTCCGCGAGGTCGACCTCGGGGGGACCGTGCGCCATCGTGTCGAGGTCGACGAGGACGGGTCCGTCCGCAGAGGCGACGAGCTGGTCGAGGTGGAAGTCCCCGTGGAGCGTGCAGACACGCTCGCGAGCGACGTCGCCGCGCCGCCTCGCCGCCGCCGCCAGCAGGTCGGACACGATCGGCTCGACCGCGGGGTGGGCATGGGCGAGCTTCCCCGACTTCTTGCGCATCTCGGTGAGCAGGCCGTCGACCGACGTCGGCGGCATCGGCCCGATCGCGGACCCGTGGAGAGCCGCCAGCAGTGCGCCGGTGGGTCCGGTTGCGCCCGCGAGCTCACTCGGGGGAACCGCGTCCGTCAGCGTCGGACCCGGCACGCCGCGCGTCCACAACACCCGGCGGACCGGGTCCGCGGCGAGCGGCTCGGCGACACGAAGCGGCTGCCCCGGTCCCGTCATGGACCACAGGGCGCGGTGCCGTGCGGCGACAGCGTCGACCGAGCCGGCACCGAGATGCTTGGCGAACGCGGTCGGTCCACCGGCCTGGGCACCCTCGACGCGAAGGGTGGCGCTCGCCTCCGGCTGGTAGCGGACCACGGTGACGCGCAGCCCGGACCGCGGCCCGAGAGCCGCGCCGACCGCCGCCGGGACGACGCCGCGGCGCGAGGGGCGAGGCGAGCAGGTCCGGCAACGCGGGAAGCTGCGGGTCCTCGGGGAACCGCCACACGACCAGGTCGTGCTCGGCCAGGTGGTCGCTGCGCCCCGCACGGCCGGGCCGCACGATCCTGGCGCCATGCGGCCTCGCTGGTCGCGCGATCCGGGAACCCCTTCAGGTACAGCTGCACCGACGAGCCCCCGTGCAGCGCGACGACGTACGTCGCCCAGCCCTCGGCAGCGCGACGACTCCGGGCGGTGCGGGTTGCGTGAGCCGTACGTCGACCAGCTGCGTGCTCGCGACCTCGCCGATCAGCCCCAGCTTCTCGGCGTGGCGGGACAGGACGTCGCGCACCCAGGCGGCGTCGGCCAGGTCGGGAAGCCACATGCCGCTTCCTCCCGTCGCCACCTCGCACCAGGTGCCTCATTGTGCAGGACGCTGGTGGTACTACGACCGAAGTGCACTGGCTGACACCGGAATGCGCTGGGACACTTGTGGCCAAGGCTTTCCAGGGAGGCGAGGGCATGGACACGAGGGATGTGTGCGTTCTCGGTCTCGGCTATGCCGGGCTGCCCCGTGGCCTGTGCTGCCGCTGGAGCAGGACACCGGGTCATCGGGTTCGACCCCGACACCGAGCGCATCGAGGGGCTGCGCCAGGGGCGCAGCCCGGTCGAGGACGTCGAGGACCGCATGCTCGAGAAGGTGCTGGCGAGCGGTCGGATCTCCTTCACCGACGACGCCCGGGACATCCGGGGCAGCGACACGTTCGTCATCTGCGTCCCCACGCCGCTGAAGGACAAGACCCCTGACCTGACCATGGTCGACTCGGCGGTCGACGTCGTCGCCGGAGCTCTCCGGCCGGGCGGCATGGTGATCCTCGAGTCGACCACCTACCCGGGCACGACCGAGGAGCGTGTCGCTCCGCGGCTGGCCGCGGCCACCGGTCTGACGGCACCGGACGACTACCACCTCGTCTTCTCACCGGAGCGCGTCGACCCGGGCAACCCCGTCTACTCCCTGGTCAACACCCCCCGGGTGATCGGGGGGCTGGGAACGGCGGCGGGAGACGCGGCCGAGGCGTTCTACTCGACGTTCGTCGAGCAGGTGCACCGGGTGTCGGGACCGCGCGAGGCCGAGATGGCAAAGCTGCTCGAGAACACCTACCGGCACGTCAACATCGCGCTGGTGAACGAGATGGCCATCTTCTGCGAGGAGCTGGGCATCGACCTGTGGGAGTCGATCGGCGCCGCGTCGACCAAGCCGTTCGGGTTCGCTCCGTTCTCACCGGGGCCCGGGGTCGGAGGACACTGCATTCCGGTGGACCCGTCGTACCTGTCCTGGCGGGTTCGCCGGCTCGGGTACCCCTTCCGGTTCGTCGAGCTCGCCGCGGAGATCAACGACCGGATGCCGTCGTACGTCGCGTCGCGCGTCGCCGCCCTGCTCAACGACGAGCGCAAGGCGGTCGCGGGCTCACGCATCCTGGTCCTGGGCGTCGCGTACAAGCGGGACGTCGGGGACATGCGCGAGTCGAGCGCCCCGATCCTGATCCGCCGGCTGGAGAGCCGCGGAGCCGACGTGCGCTGGCACGACCCCCACGTCCCGGCGCAGGCCCTCGCCGGGACGGCGGCCGTGGCGGTCGAGGGCGAGCTGAGCGCCGAGGAGCTCGCTGCCGCCGATCTCGTGGTCGTGCACACCGACCACTCGGCGTACGACCCGGCGATGATCGTCCAGCACAGCAGGAAGGTCTTCGACACCCGCAACCTGACCGCAGCACCACCCCGCGCCGCACGTCGTCCGGCTCTGACCGCGGGTGACCTGCCGTACCGGTCAGGCGTCCGGCGAGCGCCAGCTCGTCGAGGTGTGCGACCGAGGCCGACGGATGCGCGGCGAGCAGGGCGAGCAGCGCCCCGACGTCGGCGCGGTCCTGATCGGACATGACCTCGTGATGCAGCATCACCCCGACCGGCCCCGGCTCCCGGGCCGTGTCCGCCAGCAGCTCGCCCCTCCCGGTGCGGTCCACGGGCACCTTCCTCCGCTTGGCGAACCAGTCCACCGTCACCGGAAGCTCCTGCAGGCCGGGGACCCCCGCCACGCCCGCGGAGAGGTCCCGGAGAGGACGGCGACGCCGAGGTCGCGAAGCACCTCGGCCGTCCAGGGGGCGCACCGGTTCCAAGGTGGGGTGAAGACCGGCGCGAGGTCTCCCAGCCGTGAGCGGAGCAGGTCGCGGCCGGCAGCGATGTCATCGGCCTGCTCTGCCACGGTGCGGCTGACGCCGAACTCGCACTTGCGCCCCTCCGGCTCGTGGTTGACGTGCGCGAATCCGTGCTGGTGCACGGCAACGTCGTTCCTGCCCGCTGAGTGTCGAGCGGTGAGCAGCTCCACCGTCCGGGGGGTCACGGCCGTGGGGATGGCGGCGACGTCCAGCGGCGTGCCGTGCGGCTCGAACACGTCGAGCAGCCGTTCCAGGGCGTCGTCGTCCCAGCCGGCGTCGTCGTCGCGGAAGAAGAAGCGCACCTGGTCGTCGCTGGCATCGAGCACGGAGCGCAGCGGGTCGAGCCAGCCGCTCACGAGGCCGCCTCGACCTTCGCCCGGAGCAGCGACCTCAACAGCTCCGGGGTCCGGGTGCGTCCGTCGAGGTCGAGAGGGACGGCCAACGGCGTCCAGTCCATGGCGTCGCGTACGGCGTCGGCGAACGTGTCTGCCGACAGCCGGTCCGGGTCGATGACGCGCACGGCACCGAGCCGCTCGAGCCGTCTCGCCCGTTCGGCCTGCTCGTCCTCGCGGCCCTCGCCGTACGGCACGACGACGGCCGGGGTCGCGCACCCGAGGATGTCCATCGTCGTGTTGTAGCCGACCTGGCTCACCGAGACGGCCGAACGCGGCCATCTCGGCGGCGAGGTCCGGCACGTATCGGACGACGTCCAACCCCGGCGTCCCCGCCGCCCGGCGGGTGAGCTCGTCGACCTCGGGTCGGGGAGGAACGGGCCGGTCACGACCGCCGTGCGCAGCCCGAGGTCGAGCAGTCGTGGATGCGCCTCGACCGCCGCCGGAACAACGGCGCTCCCACCAGGCCGCCGCCGGCCGACACCAGGACCCGGGGCTCTCGCACCCGGTCCGCGTCGCGGGTCCGGTGCGCCGCGGACGAAACCCGTGTAGTGGACGGGGGTGCGGAGCGGGTCCGTGGGATGGAACGTCTCCTCGAGGGTCGCGAAACGGGCGTCCGCATGGACGAGCACGGCGTCGAAGTACTCGTTCGGAGCGCGTCCGGCCCGGTCGTCATGCCCCTGCTGGTCGCGCCGGCTGCCCACCAGGATGTCGCGGATGCTGCAGGCGACGAGCGTGGTCGGGCGGTCGTCGTGGGGCCTCCAGCAGC
>CAVWFF010000050.1:0-33509 GCA_963754145.1 uncultured Actinomycetota bacterium | reverse complement strand
CGAGCGCCAGCTCTCCGGTGGTCGAGCAGCGAGCGCCAGCGAGCGAGTGTCGAGACCACTCCTCGCGGCTGCAGGTGCCGGGGGGTCGAAAGGCGCAGCGACGGGGAGAGGTACGGCGCGGGGTCGCGGTCTGCTCCCGGCTCCGGCATGGCGGGTGGTTGAGGAGGCGCCGCCTACGCTGCCCGGTGGTCGAGCCTGTCGAGCGCCCGCTGGTCGAGCTGTCGAGACCACGACATCGACGCTCCAGAAACTTTCGAAATACTTCTCCACAGCTGCCCGGAATACCCCATTCCAGGACCAGGACTGTCGGTGGCCGGTGCCAGAATTCCCTGTATGACAACGGCATTCGACGACACCGGACAGCACCCGGTCACGTCCACGATCGCCGCCGTCTCCCAGCTGCTGCACGACATCGCCGACCTCGGGCTGTGGACCCTGCGGCCGGCCGAGACCGAGACCAACCTGACCGCCCTCGCGCAGCTGCGGCACCAGATCACCGAGCTCGAGCTCCGCCACGCCCACCACGCCGACCGGCTCGACCTCGGCGCCGAGGCCGGTGCCGCCGACACCGGCAGCCACTGGGCCAACACCACCCGGCAGACCAAACGGGACGCCAAACGTCGCCTGGACCTCGCGAACGCCCTGGACCACGACCACGAGCCGGTCCGGGACGCGATGGCCGCCGGGCAGGTCTCCGAGGAGCAGGCCGTGGTGATCGTCAAGGGCGTCGACGCGCTGCCGGTCGAGCACCGCCGCGACGCCGAGGCCCACCTGATCGGATGCGCGGCCGAGCACGACCCGGTCGCGCTGCGCCGGCTCGCGCACCGGGTCCTCGAGGTGGTCGCCCCCGAGATCGCCGAAGCCCACGAGCTCAAGGCCCTGCAACGCCAGGAAGCCCTCGCCGAGGAGGCCTGCCGGTTCACCATCGCCGACGACGGGCACGGGCTGTGCCACGGCCGGTTCACCCTCCCGGCCCCGGTCGGCGCGATGCTCAAGCAGGCCGTGCTCGCGATCAACGCACCCCGGCACCGACGACACTCCGGCACCCCGAAGGGTTTGGGGCACGCGTTCTGCGAGTACGTCACCCGCTACCCGATCGACCGGCTACCGCACGCCGGCGGCGTCGACGCCACCGTGGTGGTCACGATGACCCTGGACAACCTGCTCAGCCGCAGCGAAGCACCCGCCTACCTCGACACCGGCGACACGATCACCGCCGCCCAAGCCCGGAAGCTCGCCTGCGAAGCCGGCATCATCCCCCTCGTGCTCGGCGGCAAGTCCGAGGTCCTCGACCAAGGCCGCGCCACCAGGTTCCACACCAAGGCCCAACGCATCGCGATCGGCCACCGCGACCAGCACTGCACCACACAAGGCTGCGACTGGCCCGCAGCGCTCTGCCACGTCCACCACAACACCCCCTGGTCCAGTGGCGGCAAGACCTCCGTAAAGGACGGACGCCTGCTCTGCCCCCGGCACCACACCTACGCCCACTCACCCGAAGTACCAGATGAAGACCATCCCCAACGGACGCGTCATCTTCAGCCGGAGCTGAGGTCGGTTCGACTTCTCAACGCGGACAATGCCCCATTCTCGCCAGGCTGTTGCGCCGCCGCTGCTACGCCTTGCGCACCGGGTAGCGCAGGTGCGTCACGCCGACGCCTGCGATCACCGTGGGGTTGCCAAGGACGGCCGGCATGCCGGCGAGATGGTCGAAGAGTCGAACTCCGGAGCCGAGGAGAACCGCCGCGATGTCGACGCTGGAGCTCGTCGAGGAGGCCGGCATTCAGGCACTGCTGGATGGTGTCCGCGCCGTGGACCCCGACGGACTTCCCGGCGGCGGCGGCCTTGGCCTGGCTCACGGCGCTCTCGATGCCGTCGGTCACGAAGTGGACGGTCGAGTCGGGTCGCGGCCACCCGGCGGGGATGTGGTGGGTGAGCGACGAATGCCGGTCCCCAGGCGTGGTTTCCGCCCCAGCCCTGGGCGACGTCGAACGTGCGTCGACCGGTGAGCACGGCACCAAGTCCGGACGTGAGAACGCGGAGGTGCTCGGCGCTCGGCTCGGACACCCTGAACGTCATGGGGTCCGACCCTCCGGTGTGGATCTCGACGTCTCCCGAGGTGAGGTACCAGTCGAACACCTCGGCCACGCCGTCGTTGGGGTCGGCGACGTAGCCGTCGAGCGACATGGACATGATCGCGACAACCTTCGACATGGCAATGTTCCTTTCGAGGTGGAGACTGCGTTGGCGTCTACCCCCACCACGAACGGCATCCCACCGAAACGACAACCTCGGGTCCCGACCCCCGATGAGTTTCACGGTGGTGCCGAGTCTGTCCTGCCGGGCACACGACCGATCTACAGGAGGCCACGTGAAGCTTCTCCTCACGTCCGGTGGCGTCACGAACACCAGCATCAAGAACGCGCTGGTCGACCTGCTGGGCAAGCCGATCGCCGACTCCAGCGCCCTCTGCATCCCCACCGCGATGTACGGGCACCCCGACGTCGGTCCGGGAGAGGGCGTCTGGCGGTTCATCAGCGGAGAGTCCGGCAACCCCATGTGCGAGCTGGGTTGGAAGTCCGTGGGGGTGCTGGAGCTCACCGCGCTGCCCAGCATCGACGAGGCGCGCTGGGTCCCCCTGGTCCGGGACACGGACGTCCTGCTGGTGTCAGGCGGCGATGCCCTGTACCTGTGCCACTGGTTGCGGGAGTCCGGACTGGTGGATCTCCTGCCTTCGCTGAGCGAGACCGTCTGGGTCGGGCTGAGCGCCGGGAGCATGGTGATGACCCCCCGCATCGGGCAGGACTTCGTCGGCTGGAAGCCACCCAGCGGTGACGACACCACGCTGGGGATCGTGGACTTCTCGATCTGTCCGCACCTGGCTCCGGAGGGGATGCCGGGCAACTCCATGGTCGAGGCTGAACAGTGGGCGGCCGGCATCGCAGGTCCGGCGTACGCCATGGACGACGAGTCCGCCATCAGCGTGGTCGACGGCGCCGTCGACGTGATCTCCGAGGGGCAGTGGACGCTGTTCTCCGCCTGACCCGGTTCTGTCTCGACTGAGTGGATCCAACGGGAATCAAGGGTGGGCCAGTCAGACGGTGTAGCCGCCGTCGATGTCGAGCTTCTGGCCGGTGACGAAGCCGGCCCGGTCGGAGGCGAGGAAGCAGACCGCCTCGGCGACGTCGGCGGCCACGCCGAAGCGCCGCAACGGGATGTTGGAGCGGGCCACCTCGAGGGCGCGCTGGTCCAGCTCACCGCTCGCGATCAGCCGGTCGGCCATGCCGTCGGCCAGCATCCCCGGCCCGACACTGTTGGCGCGGACGCCGTACCTGCCCTCCTCGACGGCGAGGGCGCGGACGAGCGCCTCGACCGCACCCTTGGGCACCGACGAGAGGCCGTCGCGGACCGGATAGCGCGCCGTGGCGGCCGTGGTGACCGCGACCAGGCTGCCCGAGGCTCGACGCAGATGAGGGAGCGCCGGGTGCGCGACCGCGAAGAACCCGCTCACGTCGACCCGCACCTGCTCCTCGAGCATCGCCGGGTCGATCCGGCTCAGGTGCGCAATCGGCACCTCCGGCCCGGCGGCGTACACCAGCGTGTGCAGGCCGCCGAAGTGCGCGGCCACCTCCTCGACCACCGTGGCCGCCTGCGCGGACGAGGTCACGTCCAGCTGCCAGGCGCGTGACCGGACGCCCGTCGCCGCGGCCTCGTCGACCACGCGGAGGGCGGCCCGTTCACGCTCGTGCCAGGTGACGGCGACCGCGGAGCCGCGTTCGGCGAGGAGACGGGCGATCGTGCGGCCGAGTCCGCCGGAACCACCGACCACGAGAGCGGCACCGGAACGGCGCGAGAAGTCGTCCATGCCCTCCGACGCTATGTCACGGCCGGGATCAGCTGTCGCGCACCTCGAACTCCACGGTGTGCCAGCCGCTCGCGCCGTCGGGGATCACGTCGGCCCGCACCGAGGTCTGGGTGGCGCCGCTCCGGTCCGTGGCCCGCACCACGAGCGTGTGCTTGCCGGGCTCTGACCGTCGCCTCGCGGCTCCACTGCACCCAGGTGTCGTCGTTGGGCACCCGGCCGAGCTCGGCCTCCTCCCACGGCCCGCCGTCGAGCTGCACCTCGACCTTCTCGATGCCGGTGTGCTGGGCCCAGGCGGAGCCGCCGAACCGGCTCCTGCCCGGCCGGATCTCCTGGCCGTCGCGGGGTACGTCGATGCGCGACTCGGTCTTGACCGGGCCCTGCGGCGCCCAGCCGCGCTGGGTCCAGTAGGCGCTGAAGTCCGAGAACCTCGTGACCTCGAGGTCGACCAGCCACTTCGTCGCGGAGACGTAGCCGTAGAGCCCGGGCACGACCATCCGCACCGGGAAGCCGTGCTCCACCGGCAGCGGCTTGCCGTTCATCGCGACGGCCAGCATCGCGTTGCGCGACGGGTCGGTGAGGGCGGACAGGGGGGTGCCGCAGGTCCAGCCGTCCTGCGAGGTCTGCTTGACCGCGTCGGCGCCGGCCTGCACACCCGCCTCCTCGAGCAGGTCGCGCACGAGCACGCCGGACCAGAAGGCGTTGCCGATCAGGTCGCCGCCGACGACGTTCGACACGCAGCAGAGCGTGACCCAGTCCTCCGTGAGCTGGCGTCGAACGAGGTCGTCGTAGGTGATCGTGAGCTCGCGGTCGACCATGCCGTGGATGCGGAGCGTCCACTCGTCCGGCGTGATCGAGGGCAGCGAGATGGCCGTGTGGATCTGGTAGAAGACCTGGTTCGGCGTCCGCCAGGGACGGGACGCCGTGACGCCGAGGTCGGCGCCCCGCGGCACCGTGCCCTTGGTGACCGGCAGCCGCAGCAGGGACCGGGCGTCCTCCACCCGGCGTCGCCCGCGACCGAGCACCTCGCCGAGCCCGACCGCGGCAGCGGTGCCGAGCACCGCCAGACCGCCGCGCAGCAGGAACCCGCGACGGTCGCCCGGCGCGGTGACCCGCGGCGCGGTCAGCCAGCCGATGAGCAGCACCCAGGTCGCGAACCCGACGAGCAGCGGCACGACGTCGTACGGCCCCGAGTCGGCACGGTGCATGACCGCGAGCAGGCCGAGACCGCCCATGGCGGCGAAGATCAGGTAGGACAACCAGGGACGACGCGACGAACTGCATGCCCGCGACGCCCGCCAGCAGCAGGAGGCCGAGCGTCGTGCCGGCCACGAGGAGCGGCTTGTCGAGGCCCTTGACCAGGTGGATCAGCGGGACCGCGATCGAGCCTGGCGTCGCGTCGCGGATGACCGCGGCGACCGCGACCAGCGGTCCGCTCTGCTGTCCCAGGAGGGCGGTGGCGACCTGGCTGGTGGCGAGGCCGGCCAGCCCGGTGAGCACGCCCGCGACGAAGAGCCGACCGCGTCCCGGGTGAGCGGGTGCGCCCGCGGCCGCCTCGGCGGCTTCGTCGCCGTCGGGTGCGGGGCTCGGGGCGTTGCTCGGAGCGGCCTTCGACCGTCACCGGACAATCGTCGCGCATGCACCCTGACGCGGTCACGCGGATACGGCATGATCCGCTCATGGCCGCCACTGGAGATGCGTCGGGTCGCACCGCGGCGCCGCGGGTCGGCATCGGCACCGACGTCCATCGCCTCACGGAGGGGAGCTCGCTGCGGCTGGCCGGCCTGGACTGGCCCGACGAGCCGCGGGGGCTGGAGGGCCACTCCGACGCGGACGTCGCCGCGCACGCCGCCTGCGACGCGCTGCTCTCCGCCGCGGGCCTGGGCGACCTCGGCAGCAACTTCGGCACGGCCGAGCCGGAGTGGGCCGGCGCGGCCGGCACCGCGCTGCTCGCCGAGACCGTACGACGGGTGCGCGAGGCCGGCTTCGAGGTCGGCAACGTCGCGATCCAGGTGATCGGCAACCGGCCCCGGCTCGCGCGGCGGCGGGCCGAGGCCGAGCGGGTGCTCAGCGACGCGGTCGGCGCCCCCGTGTCCGTCGCCGGGACGACCACCGACGGGCTGGGGCTGACCGGGCGCGGCGAGGGCATCGCGGCGGTCGCCACCGCGCTCGTCGTACCCGTCGCCCGATGAATGCGCCAGTGAATGCGCCTGATGCGCCCGTGAATGCGTCAGGGACTCGGTCAGGTGACCCGGCGCGGCCCGATCTCCACGATCCCGTCGACCACCCGGGCCTCGTAGGTCGAGATCCGCACGGCCGGGTCGTCCAGGCACACCCCGGTGGCGAGGTCGAAGGCCTGCCGGTGCAGGGGCGACGCCACGAACAGCACGTCACCGCGGGTGCCCACGAGCCCCCGCGCCAGCACGCCGGCCCGGGAGAACGGGTCGCGGTTGCTCACCGCGCGCACCTCGTCGTCGTCGGTGCGGAAGACCGCGACCCCGCGCCCGTGCACCAGCACCGCGACGCCGCGCTCGACGTCGAGGTCCTCGAGGCGGCAGACGGCCACCCATGCCGGGTCGCTCACCCTCTGCACGCTAGGCGCGCCGTGTTGACCCTCGGTTTCGCCGTGTTACAGCCGTGAAAACGCTGGCCCGAACAGGAACCGGTCTGGTCGACCCTTGCCAAGCGTGATGCCGATCACTTACGGTCTGAGCATACGTGATCAAGACACGCACATTTGTGCGTAAGGAGCGACATGCCACTCTCCCCGATCGAGACCGCCGCCAGCGCCCGTCACGCCCTGCTGACGATGTGGACCACCCGCCGGTTCGAGGAGGCGGTGGACGACCTGTTCGCCCGCGGCCTCATGCACGGCACCATGCACCTGTCGATCGGGCAGGAGGCCTCGGCGACCGGCGCCTGCATGGCGCTGCGCGACGACGACGCGATCACCTCGACCCACCGCGGCCACGGCCACTGCATCGGCAAGGGCGCCGACCTGACCCGGATGATGGCCGAGCTGCTGGCGAAGGAGACCGGCTACTGCCGGGGCCGCGGCGGCTCGATGCACATCGCCGACGTCGCCACCGGCAACCTCGGCGCCAACGGCATCGTCGGCGGCGGCATCCCGATCGCGGCCGGCGCCGCGCTGGCCTACCAGCTGCGCGGCGAGGACCACGTCGTCGCCTGCTTCTTCGGTGACGGCGCGACCAACGAGGGCGCGTTCCACGAGGCGGTCAACCTGGCCGCGATCTGGAAGCTGCCCGTCGTCTTCATCTGCGAGAACAACAAGTACGGCATGTCGTTCTCCACCGAGAAGTCGATGGCGGTCGACACCATCGCCGAGCGCGCCTCGGCGTACGGCATCCCGGGCGTGGGCGTCGACGGCAACGACGTCGCGGCCGTGTACGACGTGGTGCACGCGGCCGTCGAGCGCGCCCGCGCCGGCGACGGCCCGACGCTCGTCGAGAGCGTGACCTACCGGCACAAGGGCCACAGCAAGTCCGACAAGAACCTCTACCGCACCCGCGAGGAGATCTCCGAGTGGCGGGACAAGGACCCGATCCTGCAGTTCGAGGGCGTGGTCCGCGAGCGCGGCCTGCTCTCGGACGAGGAGATCCAGGCGGTCCGCACCGAGGCCATGGAGTCGATCCGCAACGCCGTCCGCACCGCCAACGCCGCCCCCGACGCCGACCCGTCCGACCTGCTCGACGCCGTCTTCGCGCAGGCCTGAGAGGAACACCGATGACCGAGACAGCACGCGAGATCACGTACTCCGAGGCGATCCGGGAGGCGATCGGCCAGGCGATGGAGGCCGACGACTCGGTCTTCATGCTCGGCGAGGACATCGGGGTGTACGGCGGGGCGTTCGGCGTCTCCGGCGACCTCTACCACCGCTTCGGCGCCGACCGGATCCGGGACACCCCGATCTCCGAGCTCGGCATCGTCGGCGCCGCCGTCGGCGCCGCGCTCGCCGGCATGCGGCCGATCGTGGAGATCCAGTTCTCCGACTTCACCAACCAGGCGATGGACCAGATCGTCAACCAGGCCGCCAAGATCCACTTCATGCTCGGCGGCGCCGCCACGGTGCCGATGGTGCTGCGCGCCCCGCTCGGGTCGGGCACCGGCGCCGCGGCCCAGCACTCGCAGAGCCTCGAGGCGTGGTTCGCCCACGTGCCCGGGCTGAAGGTGGTCATGCCCGCGACCGCCGAGGACGCCAAGGGACTGCTGCTGTCCGCGATCGACGACCCCAACCCGGTGATCGTGCTCGAGCACAAGCTGCTCTACCGCACCTCCGGCCCGGTGCCCGAGGAGGCGGTGCGGGTGCCGCTCGGCAAGACCGCGGTCCGTCGTACCGGCTCCGACCTGACCATCGTCGCCACCGGCGTGATGGTCAGCCGCTCCCTGGAGGCGGCCGAGATCCTGGCCGACCAGGGCGTCGACGTCTCCGTGCTCGACCCGCGCACCCTGACCCCGCTCGACGACGCCCCGATCCTCGAGGACGTCGCCCGCACCGGCCGCGCGCTGCTGGTGCAGGAGGCGCCCGGCCACGTCGGGTTCACCGCGGAGATCGCCGCCCGGATCACCGAGTCGCCCACGCTCTACCGGCTGCTGGCCCCGATCCGCCGGCTCAGCGGGCTCAACGCGCCCATTCCGTACGCCCCGCAGCTCGAGACCGCCTCGGTGCCGCAGGTCCCCGACATCGTGGACGCGGCGCTCACCCTCATCAAGGAGTCCTGAATGAGCCGCGATCCCTGGCGATCCGGATGCCCAAGATGTCGATGACCATGACCGAGGGCGAGGTCTCCTCGTGGATCGGTCAAGGTCGGTGACGAGATCACCGACGGCGACATCGTCTGCGAGGTGATGACCGACAAGGTCGACATGGACGTCGAGAGCCCGGTCTCGGGCACCCTCGTCGAGATCGTCGTCGAGTCGGGCATGGTCGCCGTCGGCGAGCCGATCGGCTGGGTCGAGGGCGAGGACGACGGCGGCAGCTTCGGTGACCTGCTGATGGCGCCGGAGACACCCGAGCAGGTCGAGGCACCCGTGCCCGAGCCGGACCCCGTGTCCGACGCCGGGGCCGGCCACGCCCGGAGCCCGAGCAGCCGCGCCCGCAGCGGCATCGTGCCCGCCGTCCCCCGTGCCCGCGGGCTGGCCCGCGAGCTGGGCGTCGACCTGGCCACGGTCACCCCGTCCGGGCCGGAAGGGCTGGTGCGCGTCGCGGACGTCGAGGCGCTGGCGCCGGCCACCCAGCCGGCCACCCAGCCGGCCACCGCCGCCCGCTCCCGCCGCTCCCGCGCAGGCCGCGGAGAGCCCGAGGCCTGCCGCGAAGCAGACCGACCGGCGCGCCGCGATCCGGGCGGTCGTGGCCCGCACGATGACGCCGAGCGCCGCGATCCCGCAGTTCACGGTGTGGCGCGAGCTGCACCTCGACGCCGCCAACGCGACCCGCAACGGCCTGTCCTGGACCACGGTCCTGCTGCGCACGTACGCCGCGTCGCTGCGCGAGGTGCCCGAGCTGCTGAGCCGCTGGGAGGACGACCGTGCCTCCGAGGCGGGTCCGCCCTCGATCGCGCTGGCCGTGGCCACCGACCGGGGGCTGATGGTGCCGACGTTCTCCGAGCCCGACCTCGGCGACGCCGCCGACGTCGACGCGGAGATCCGCGAGGTGGTGGCCGCGGTCCAGAAGGGCCGGATGGACCGCGCCTACCTGGGCATCGCCAACGGCTCGCTGTCCAACCTCGGCGGGCTCGGCGTGGACCGCTTCCAGGCGCTGCTGACGCCGCCCCAGGGCAGCGTGCTGAGCCTGGGGTCGATCAAGCGTCGCCCGGTCGCCGTCCCCGGCGGCGTGGGCACCGCGCTCACCGTGGAGGCCGGACTCACCGTCGACCACCGGGTGGCCGACGGGATCCACGCGGCCCAGCTGCTGGACCGGATGTCGAGCCGGCTGACCGGCGATCGCCTGATCGGCCAAGGATCGTCAGCCTGAAGAAGCGGTCCAGCCAACCCTTGACGTGACGGGGGTCACATCCCTATACATGTCCCAGAACGTTTGTGAACACCGATACGCACAGAGGTGACGATGCCAATGCCACGCGATCCCGCCACGCTGCTGGCGGCTGCGCGTCTGTACTACCTCGAGGGGCAGTCGCAGGCGGACATCGCGACGCGCATGGGCACCAGCCGGTCGAACGTCTCCCGGATGCTCACCGAGGCGCAGAAGCAGGGGATCGTCGAGATCCGGATCAACGATCCTGCCGGTCGCGTCGGTGAGCTCGAGGACGAGCTGACCGCCAGGTTCGGGCTGCGGGAGGTGCGGGTCGCGCACGCCGGGCTCGTGGCCGGGCTCCGGATGGAGGACCAGGTCGGCACCCAGGCCGCCCGGCTGCTGCTGGACAACCTCAAGGACTCGATGACGGTGGCTCTCTCCTGGGGGCACGCGCTCCAGTCGATGGTCTACGCGACGACCGCGGACCACGAGTTCCACCGGATCTCGCTGGTCCAGCTGGTCGGCGGCCTGTCGTCGATCAGCAACGAGATCAGCGGCCAGGAGCTGGTGCGGGAGCTCGCCGTACGCCTCAACGCGGAGTACCGCTTCCTGCACGCTCCGGCCACGCTCGAGTCCGCGGGCTCCCGCGACGCGCTCCTCGCCGAGCCGTCGATCCGGGCAGCGCTGGCCGAGGCCAGCCACGCCGACCTCGCGTTCGTCGGGGTCGGCACCCCGTCGCACGGGTCGTCGTCCGCGATCCTCACCTCCCTCAACCTGTCCGGCAAGGAGCGCAAGGCCTTCTGGGCGGCCGAGCCGGTCGGCGACATCGCCGCCCGCTACTACGACGCCGCCGGCCACCCGATCCACGGCGCGGTCGACGAGCGGATCCTCGGCATCGCGCTCGAGGACCTGGTCTCCATCCCGCACGTGGTCGGGGTCGCGCACGGCCGCGCCAAGTCCCCCGGCGTCCTCGGCGCCATCCGGGGCCACCTCATCGACTCCCTGGTCTGCGACGAGACCCTCGCTCGCAGCCTGCTCAGCGACGCCCGCACCGCGGGCCCAACAGGAGGTAACTGACATGGACCCGATCTTCTGGCTGCTGGCAGCCGTCGTCATCGGCTGGGTCGGCCAGATGTACACGACCTACCGGCAGACGATGGCGTTCAACCACCAGGTGCGCGCGATGCGACCGTTCGGCACCATCAGCGTCGGTGTCGGTGGCCGCCGCTACCGCGGTGGCCGCGCGTTCGTGGCGATCGCCGTCGACGAGTCGGGCGTCGTCCGCCGTGCGCTCTCGCTGAGCGGCTTCACCACCTTCGCCCGCGGCCGCGAGGTCCCCAGGCTGAGCGGGCTGCGGGTCAACGTGCTCGCCGGCGAGCGCTCCATCGAAGGACTTTCCAAGCCCCAGCGCGAGGCGGCCCGCCAGGCAGCCACGTTGCTCAAGCAGGGGAAGAGACACTGCCACGCAGGAGGCGGCGGTGTAGCGGAACGTCGCCCGCCGGTCGCGGGGTGGAGCCCACGACCGGCAGGCGAAGCAAGGAACATCGGGCGGCTTCGCTCGACACCCATCGATGCCGGGCAAGCATCACGGACTGGCCTTCACGGAGGCCGACTCGACAGGAGTAATCATGCCATTCATCTCACTAGCGGCGACGATCGTGTCGTACGCCGCCGACCCGACGGTCGATGAACCGACCGGGTTCTTCGGCGCCCTCGCCAACGCGGCGGAGTGGTTCATCGGGCTGTTCCAGGCCGGTGGCGACTTCTTCATGGCCCTGGTCACCGGAATCCTTCCGCTGCTGATCGTGCTGCTCACGGCGATCAACGCGCTGATCCGGCTGATCGGTCCGGAGCGCATCGACAAGATCGGTGAGTACGCGGCCCGTCCCGGGCTCCAGTGGTACCCGGTCCGCTACATGGTGCTCCCGGTGCTGTCGGTGTTCTTCCTGACCAACCCGATGTGCTACACGATGGGGCGGTTCCTGCCAGAGAAGTACAAGCCGGCCTTCTACGACTCGGCGGTCAGCTTCGTGCACCCGATCACCGGCATCTTCCCGCACGCGAACGCCGGTGAGCTGTTCGTCTACCTCGGCATCGCCGGCGGCATCACCACGCTCGGCTTCGGGGTCAGCGACCTCGCCGTCCGCTACCTGCTGGTCGGCCTGGTCGTGATCCTGATCCGCGGCATCTTCACCGAGGTGATCACCGCCCGGATGACGGCGCGCAAGGTCCGGGAGTCCGAGGAGGCGGCGGCATGAGCACCACCACCACCACAAAGCGCCACCGGCGGCAGGATGAACGGCTTCAACAACCTGCTGGTCAAGGTCGGCAAGGCCGTCGGCGGCGTCGTCGGCACGCTCTACCAGGCCGGTCGCGACGCGATCGACACCGTGATCCGCAACATCCTGCCGTTCATGGCGTTCATCTCGGTGCTGGTCGGCATCATCAACGCGACCGGACTCGGTGACTGGCTCGCGAACCTGATCGCGCCCGCTGGCCAGCAGCCTGATCGGGCTGCTCGTGATCTGCGTCATCTGCTCGATCCCGATCCTGTCGCCGGTGCTCGGCCCCGGTGCGGTCATCGCCCAGGTGGTCGGCGTGCTGCTCGGCACGCGCATCGGCAAGGGCGACATCCCGCCGCAGTACGCGCTCCCCGCGCTGTACGCGATCGACCCCCAGGTCGGCTGCGACTTCATCCCGGTGGGGCTGGCACTAGGAGAAGCCGAACCAGAAACCGTCGAGATCGGCGTGCCCGCCGTGCTGATCTCGCGGATGTTCACGGGTCCGATCGCCGTGGTGATCGCCTGGGCGGCCAGCTTCGGGCTCTACCAGACCAGCAACTAGACCGGTACACAGGAAGCTCGGGCTTCCGCCCACCCTCCATCCGCATCGAGAAGGAAGAGAATCCACATGAGTGACTACAAGTCCGTGAAGGTCAACAAGGGCCGGGGAGGCTGGGGCGGCCCGCTCACGATCACCCCGACCGACGACCGGCCGCTGGTGGCCTCGATCACCGGTGGGGGCATCCACCCGGTCGCGCAGAAGATCGCCGACCTCACCGGTGGCGAGGCCTTCGACGGCTTCTCCAGCTCCGCCCCGTTCGACAAGCTCGCGGTCGCGGTCATCGACTGCGGCGGTACGGCGCGGGTGGGCGTCTACCCGATGAAGAAGGTCAAGACCGTCGACATCCACGCCACCAGCCCGGCCGGGCCGCTGGCGCAGTTCATCACCGAGGAGCTGTTCGTCTCCGGAGTCAAGCCCGAGGACGTGGAAGAGGCATGACCGAGGTCACGACGGAGAACGTCGACACCGTGGTCTACGACTCCGTCGTGACACAGGTGGGCGGCCAGGTCGAGGCGTTCCTCGGCCATGGCCTGCTCATCTTCTTCAAGGCCGGCTCGCCACCCGAGCTGCACGACATCTCCGTGCTGCACGAGGCGACCACGGCGGACGACGGCCCCCGACCCGGCGACACCATCCATCTGGGGGACACGCGGCCTGGAGGTGCTCGCCGTGGGGCCCGTCGTCCGCGACAACCTGCTCAACCTGGGCCATCTCGACCTCAAGGCCGACGGCCGTACCGAACCCAAGCTTCCCGGCGACGTGTGCGTCCGGGTGGGTGACATCCCGCTGCTCGCAGTCGGTGACACCTTCCGGATCACCCGTCCCCGTACCTGAGACCAAGGAGAACCACCCATGAGCTACCGCGACAGGCTGCAGCAACGGCTCGACGAGACAGGTCGGCCGCTGCGCGTCGGCCTGGTCGGAGCCGGCCAGATGGGGACCGGGCTCGCCGCCCAGCTCCTCCGGATGCCGGGGATCACCCTCTCCGCCGTCCTCGACGTACAGAAGGAGCGTGCCGAGGACGCCCTCGGCCAGGCCGGGATCACCCCCGACCCGGCCGACGACGTGGACAAGGCCGCCCAGGCGATCGAGCGCGGCGGCAGCGTCGCGCTGACCG
Source organism: uncultured Actinomycetota bacterium (assembly GCA_963754145.1). Classification (GTDB taxonomy): domain Bacteria; phylum Actinomycetota; class Actinomycetes; order Propionibacteriales; family Nocardioidaceae; genus Marmoricola. Next base: position 19,694 of record CAVWFF010000050.1, on the reverse strand, counting down.
CGATCGACGACCTCGGCGGTCTCCCGCTCGACATCGTGGTGGAGGCCACCGGCGTCCCCGACGTCGGCGCCCGGATCGCGGTCGAGGGCCTGGCCGCCGGGATCAACGTCGCCACCCTCACCGTCGAGTCCGACGTCACCGTCGGCGGCTACATGGCGCAGCTGGCCGAGGAGTCCACGGCGCTGTACTCCGTCTGCCGCGGCGACGAGCCGGTGGAGACCAAGATCCTGGTCGACTACGCACGTGACCTGAACTTCGAGGTGATCTGCGCGGGCAAGGGCAAGAACAACCCGCTCGACCCGTACGCCACCCCGGAGTCGCTGACCGAGCGTGCCGCCGGCAAGCAGATGAACCCGAAGATGCTCACGAGCTTCGTCGACGGCTCGAAGGCCATGATCGAGATGGCGTCGCTGGCCAACACCACCGGCCTCGGCGTCAGCAAGCGCGGCATGCACGGGCCCGCGTCCACCGTGCCGACGCTGCACCAGACGTTCGCCCTCAAGGAGGACGGCGGGATCCTCGAGCGGGCCGGCGTCGTCGACTACTGCACCGGGCCGGTGGCGCCGGGCGTCTTCGTCGTGGTCCGCACCGAGGACCCCTACGTGCACCACGAGATGACCTACCTCCAGATGGGCGACGGGCCGTACTTCGCGCTCTACCGCCCCTACCACCTGGCCAGCCTCGAAGCGCCGCTCACCGTCTACGAGATGGTGCTCGACCACCGTCCCAGCCTCACCTCCGAGCACTGGACCGCCGAGGTCGGCGCCCAGGCGAAGCGGCCGCTCACGGCCGGGGAGAAGGTCGACGGCATCGGCGGCTCGATGGTCCGCGGCCTGATCGACCCGTCCGAGGACTTCGCCCGCGACGGCCTGGTGCCTCTCGGCGTGCTCTCGGGCGCGGTGCTCAAGCGCGACGTGCCGACCGACCACACGCTGACCTACGACGACGTGGAGCTCAACGAGGGCTCGGTGATCGTGCGGATGCGCCGGATCCAGGAGGACATCGCCGAGGGCAAGCCTGCCCCGTCGCTCACCGAGCTCCGGGCGACGCTCGCGGGGTGAGCGGGACTACGCTCGCGGCGTGTCGAGTCCAGCAGCCGTTCCCGCACGCCCGCGGGCGGCCCTGGTCATGCTCGCCGCGGGCGAGGGCCGGCGTACCGGCCACCACACGAACAAGGTGCTGCTGCCGCTCGCCGGCCGCCGCGTGTTCACGTGGTCGATCCGCTGGGCGCGGCTGCTGCCGTACGTCGAGCGAACGCTGCTGGTCATCCGCGAGGACGACCGCGACGCGGTCCGCGCCACGCTCGCCCGCGAGGTGGACGGGCCGCCGATCGACCTGGTCGTGGGCGGCGACAGCCGGCACGCCTCGGAGTGGCACGCGTTGCAGGCGCTGGAGCCCGCGATCAACGCCGGCGAGGTCGACGTCGTGGTGATCCACGATGCCGCCCGCCCGCTGGCCGGCACCCAGCTGTTCGAGGACGTGATCGCGGCGGCCGCCGAGCACGGCGGGGCGATCCCGGTGCGCGACCAGGGCAACCTGGTCGGACGCGACGGCGACACCCCGCCGGGAGACCGGGTGGTGGCGGTGCAGACCCCGCAGGCCTTCCTCGCTGCGCCGTTGCTGGCGGCGTACCGGCAGGCGGCCGCGGACGGCTTCGTCGGCACCGACACCGCGAGCTGCATGGAGCGCTACACCGACCTGCCGGTGCGCTGCGTGCCCGGCGACGCCGGCAACGTGAAGATCACCTTCCCCGACGACCTCTTCCTCGCCGAGCGGCTGCTGGCCAAGGCCGACTACGACCTCTCCGGCGGGCGCGAGCCGCACCGCCGCCGCGCCCATCTCCGCGACGTCCTCCCCACGGGCAGGCGACGGTGACCGACGTCGAGCACGCCGATCTCCGCTGCGAGAGCTGCGGGGAGGTCGCCGACCACGAGCTGCGGTACGCCGGCCGGCTGCTGGAGTCGACGCGGTGCACCAACTGCGGGCACCACATCGTGCTCACCCAGCGCTCGCTGGTGCCGGCCTACGTGCGCGACCTGGAGCAGCGGATGGTCAGCAAGCCCGGACGGATGCTGCGCCGGGCGGCACGCGACCCGCTCGGCTACGCCCGCCAGCTCCCCGGCGCGGTCCTCCGGCAGCCCGGCGAAGTTCTGGCGGGAGTTCCGCGAGCTGTTCCGCTGAAGGACGCTAGGACTCCGGTCGCACCCGGCGGCCGAGCTCGTCGATGCTCTCGAGCAGGTTGACCGCGGAGGCGTCGTCCACGCGGCGGGCGATCGCGGGTGCGAGCACCAGCTCGACCGGGCCACGCTCCCGCAGCCAGCCGACCAGTCGGGCGAAGTCGCCGAGCGGCGGCTCGCCGTCCAGGGCCGCGGCCGCGGCCAGCACCGGCGAGGTGACGGCGGCCAGCGACTCGCGGTCGATGGTGCCCTGGATGGCTCCGTCGACGGCGGTCTTCACGGTGTCGGTGACCGGCCGGAAGGCGACCACCGAGCCGGTGCCGGTGTGCCCGGCCACGCTCGTCAGGAACTCCGCGGACGCCAGCGGGCACAGGGCGTCGTGAACGAGCAGCGCGCGCTCGGTGCCCGCTGCGGCCCACCACTCCTCCTCGGCGACCACCCGGGCGGCCAGCCCGGTGCGGGTGACGTCGGCCGCGACGCGCGCCACGTCGGGGCGTCGTACGACGACGAGCGGCTCGCCCCCGAGGGCGGCCTCGAGTGCCCGCAGCGCGAGGACGTAGAGCGGCTCGCCGTGCAGCAGCTCGAACCCGAGCGAGGGGTGTCCGAGCAGCGACAGCACGCCGGTCACGGCAGGCGGCTGGGGCGTCATCGGTCCTCGCGGGGGTGCGGCATGCGAATGCCCCCGGCGGGTGCCGGGGGCATTCGAGCGTAGTTCAGTGAGCCACTCAGGAAGCGAGGACCTCGTCGAGGATCGCCTCGGCCTTGTCCTCGTTGGTGTGCTCGGCCAGGGCCAGCTCGGAGACCAGGATCTGGCGCGCCTTGGCCAGCATCCGCTTCTCGCCGGCCGACAGCCCGCGGTCACGCTCGCGGCGCCACAGGTCGCGGACGACCTCGGCCACCTTCATCACGTCGCCGCTGTGCAGCTTCTCGAGGTTCGCCTTGTAGCGACGCGACCAGTTGGTCGGCTCCTCGGCATGTGCGGCCCGGAGCACGTCGAAGACGCGGTCCAGGCCTTCCTTGTCGACCACGTCGCGAACCCCGACCAGGTCGAGGTTGCAGGCCGGGACGCGGACCACCAGGTCCTGCTGGGCGACGATCCGGAGTACGAGGTACTGCGTGTCCTCACCCTTGATCTTGCGCATCTCGATGTCTTCGATGACAGCGGCCCCGTGATTCGGATAAACGACCGTTTCGCCGACGGTGAAAGTCATATGCAGTTAACCCCTTTCGAGGTGACCAGTCTAACACGCCCCCGGAGCTGGTCCCGACCGCGTTTGCGCAGGTCAGAGGCGGTTTGCGGGCTTGACAAGTCGATATCTGGTGTGCATTCGCGGGCGGTGGACGATACTGCGCGGCATGGGAGACACGCCGCAGGGAGGCGACCGGGGGGCCGGGGTGACCGCCGGGGAAGAGGCGGTGCCCGATAAGGACCCCGGGTCGCTCCCCGACGCCGAAGGACCGCCCGAAGGACGGCCCGAAGGAGCGCCCGAAGGACGGCCCAAGGACCGCCCCAAGGGCCGCTCGGAGGCTCCCGGACAGCTGCGCGCGCTGCTCGGCTGCACCCACCCGCGGCAGACCCTGCTGATGGCCGTGGGGATCGGCGTCGCGGCCCTGGTCGCGGGTCGCCCGCTCCGCGAGAGCCTGGTCGCCGGCGCCGCCGTGCTGGTCGTGCAGGCGGTGCTCGGCATCCTCAACGACGCCGGTGACCGCGAGCGCGACGCCGCGTCCGGCGCGCAGCGGCAACCCGGTCGCCGAGGGCCGGATCCCGTCCGGCAACGCGACCTTCGCGGCCACCTGTCTCGCGATCCTGGCGATCCCGCTGTCCCTGCAGAACGGCACCGTGGCCGGGGCGGCGCTGCTGCTGACCCTGGTCTCCGGGTTCCTGTACGAGAAGGCGCTTCGTCGTACGCCGCTCTCGTGGCTGCCGTGGGCGATCAGCTTCGGGCTGCTGCCGGCGTTCCTGTCGTACGGCGGGTGGGGAGGCGGCGTGCACGGCGGCCCGCCCACGCCGGCCCTGACCGTGCTCGCCGCGCTGCTCGGGGTCGGGGTGCACTTCCTGATCTCGCTCCCGGACCTGGTCGCCGACAACAAGACCGGCATGCGCCACCTGCCGCTGCGGATCGCGCTCAAGGTGGGTGCGCCGCGGCTGCTGGTGATCTCCATCGCGTGGACGGTGCTGGTCGCGATCGGGATCGTGCTGGCGGCGCTGTCCGTGGGGCTGCGTCAGTAGCGAGCCGGTGCCCTAGGGTTGTGCCCGTGAGGAGCACATTCCGGCGACGGATCGCCGTACTCGCCCTGGCCGTGTCGGTGCCGGCGCTGTCCGCGTGCACCAACGGCTTCGACAGCCAGACCGACGAGGTCTACCAGCCGGCGGTCGGCGTCAACGACCGCTCGAGCGAGGTCGACGTGCTGGGCGCAATGATCGTGGCGCCGGAGAAGGGCACGAGCGGGGTGTTCATCGCCTCGCTGTCCAACAACGACCAGACCACGAGCGACACGCTCACCGCCGTCGACGGGCAGGGCGTCAAGCTCACGCTCGGCGACGTCCCGCCGATCCCGGCCGGCGGCCTGGTCAACCTGGCGTCCGAGCAGATCGGCGGCGTCCCGGTGACCGGCGCGCCGGTGAAGCCCGGCGGCTACGTGCTGATCCGGCTCACGTTCGCCAACGCCGACCCGGTCACGGTCAACGTGCCGGTCGTCCTCGACGACGGGCCCTACGCCTCGATCACGCCGAAGCCGGCGCCGTCAGCGTCGCCGTCGGGCTCGTCCTCCGCGTCGCCGTCTCGCCGTCACCGTCCGGATCGTCGACGCCATGACCTCCACCCTGGTCCTGCTCCGGCACGGCGAGAGCGACGTGGAACGCCAAGAACCTCTTCACCGGCTGGGTCGACGTACCCCTGACCGACAAGGGCCGCGACGAGGCCGTCGCCGGCGGCGAGCAGCTGGTCGAGGCCGGGCTGCTCCCCGACGTCGTGCACACGTCGCTGCTGCGCCGCGCGATCACGACCTGCCACCTCGCGCTCGACGTCGCCGACCGGCACTGGATCCCGGTGCGCCGCTCGTGGCGGCTCAACGAACGGCACTACGGCGCCCTGCAGGGCAAGGACAAGAAGCAGACCATGGAGCAGTACGGCGAGGAGCAGTTCATGCTCTGGCGCCGCTCCTTCGACGTACCTCCGCCGCCGATCGAGGCCGACGACGAGTTCTCCCAGGCCGGCGACGTCCGCTACGCCGACCTCGGCGACGAGATGCCGGCGACGGAGTGCCTCAAGGACGTGATCGCGCGGATGCTCCCCTACTGGGACTCCGCGATCGTGCCCGACCTGCGCTCGCACGGGATCGTGCTGGTCGCCGCCCACGGCAACAGCCTCCGCGCGATCGTGAAGCACCTCGACGGCATCAGCGACGAGGACATCGCGGGCCTGAACATCCCGACCGGGATGCCCCTGGTCTACGAGCTCGACGACGCCATGCAGCCGGTCGTGCCCGGTGGTCGCTACCTGGACCCCGAGGCCGCCGAGGCCGCCGCTGCCGCCGTCGCGAACCAGGGTCGGTAGCGCGGCGGGAGTCTGCTCCGCTGGGTCGTGCGTGACCGTTGCTGGCGCCCGCAGAAGCCCGCAAATGCTGAGTTGTCGGGGTCGTAGGTGCTGCGCCGAGCCCGACAACCCCGCAAATGCGGGGTTCCGCGGCCCGAGACCTCAGCGGCCAGGGAAGTGTGACCGGTAGCCCTGCCTGAGCGGAGCCGACGCGGACGCCGCGCGACTGCAGGGCGCGCCGTACCTTCTCCACCGTCGCGGTGGGGTCGCGGTAGATACCGGCGCTCGTGACGACCAGGGTGCGCCAGCCGTCAGAGTCCAGTGACTCGCGGCGCTCGATGTCGGCTTCCCACTGTTGTTCGCGCTCGATGTGATGCCGCCCGTCGAACTCGATGATCAGCTTGAGGGCGGGGTACGCCAGGTCGAGGCGCCGGAGCACGGCACCCCACTCGTCGCGGATCAGATGGTTGACCTCGGGCTCCGGCAACCCAGCGAGCACGAGCAGAAGCCTGAGCCGGGTCTCCATCGGGGAGTCGACGCCCTCACGCACGTAGCGCACCAGGCGACGGGCAGTGCGCGAGTGCTTCCCGCGCAGCTTGGCGCAGTACGCCCGGAGCTCCGCCAGCGTGATCAGCCCGAGCCGCACCATCGCGTCTCCGGCAACAACCGCGTCGACGAACGACAGCGAGCTCGCGAGCTCGACGAACAGCTGCGCCGGCTCGGACACACGGATGTCACCCAGAACCCGGCAGACGCTGCCCGCCTCGCGGACGTGCGCACGCAGCCCTGGCCGCGGGCGCCTGAACACCGCGTCCTTGACGGTGACGTGGACGTCGGGGTCAGTCGGAGTCGGGTATGCCGTAGAGCACCGCAGCCGTTGTGTGGCTCGCGTGCGCGGCCGGCGGGTGCAGCAGGAGCGCACCGCGCGCCCGGAGTGCAGGTGGAGAGTGGCAGCGTCGCGGACGGCGTAGACGCCGCGGAACAGTCGGTGCCAGGCCGACGTGCGCAGCTGGTCCGCGGGTGAGGCCCGCGGCGATCGCGTCCTCGTACAAGAACGGCAGCCCCAGCGGGAGCCCCGCAGCTTCGGGAGCGGGCGATGTCATTCCGAGAACGGTGTCAGGATTTGCCGATTCTCGCTCTCGTCATCCACAGGTGCATGCGCGACGCGCAACGTGCGAACGTCCGCAAATGCGGAGTAGTGCGGGGTACGAAGCGACGATTCGACACCGCTAACTTCAGCATTTGCGGGTTATCACGGGCCGGCACAACACCCAGACAAGCCCTCCGCACAAACCCCTCAGGCGTCCAGCATCGGGCTGGTCTCACCGGTGACCAGGAAGACCACCCGGCGGGCGATCGAGACGGCGTGGTCGGCGATGCGCTCGTAGTAGCGACCGAGCAGGGCGATGTCGATGGCGGGCTCGACGCCGTGGGCCCAGTCGGCGCCGAGGAGCTCGCGGAACGACGAGCGGCGCAGGCGGTCCATCTCCTCGTCGGCCTCCTCGAGCTCGCGGGCGGCCTCGACGTCGCGGTCGGCGATGATGTGCTCGACGCGGCCGACCATCACCTCGGCGATCGTGGCCATCCGGGAGATCGTCGGCTCCAGCTCCTTGGGTACGGCGACCTCGGGCACGCGGAGCCGGGCGATCTTCGCGACGTGCACGGACAGGTCGCCCATACGCTCGAACTCGCTGACCATCCGGAGCGCGGCGATCAGCATCCGGAGGTCGCCGGCGACCGGGTTCTGCAGCGACAGGAGCTCGAAGCTGTGCTCCTCGATCTCCTCGCGGGTGCGGTCGATCTCGGCGTCGTCGGAGATCACCTGCTCGGCGAGCAGGGCGTCCCCGTTGAGGAGGGCCTCGGTGGCGCGGGCGACCGCGGCACGGACGAGTCGCGACATCGCGATCAGGTCGTCCCGGATCCCGTCGAGCTGGTCGGCATAGGCATCACGCATGCGGTGACCGTAGGCACGCCGGGTGAAGCGTTGGGGTCGAAGCGTGAACGCGCGGTGAACGGCCCCGGAAGACGTGTCGAAACCCACCTCCTGAGGCGCAAGGGCCGGTGAACCGCTGCGTACCATCGAGCACGTGGACCCCGCGACGCAGGCTGTGCTGTTCGCGCTGCTCGGCGCCGTGCTGGGCGGCGCTGCGGTGCTGGCGTGGCGCGTGAGCGAGATCCAGCAGCAGCGCGCCGAGGAGGCCGAGGAGCCGGTGCTGCCCGACGGCGTCGCCGCGGTCCTCGCCGTGCTGCGCAGCAGCGCGCTCGTGGTCGACCGGGACGACTCCGTGCTCAAGGCGACCGCGCCGGTCTACGGCATGGGCGTGGTCAGCGGCGAGCGAGCTCGTCGACGACACGCTCCTCGACCTGGTCCGTCAGGTACGACGCGACGGGCAGATCCGCGAGTCCGAGCTGCTCCACCCGCGCCGGATCGGCGTACCGGCTCGCCACCTGACCGTGCGCGTCACCCCGCTCGGCGCCCGGCTGGTGCTGGTGCTGCTCGAGGACCGCACCCGCGAGCGCCAGGTCGAGGCGATCCGGCGCGACTTCGTGGCCAACGTGAGCCACGAGCTGAAGACCCCGGTCGGCGCGATCCGGCTGCTCAGCGAGGCGGTCACCGACGCCGCCGACGACCCCGAGGCCGTGCAGCGGTTCGCCGGCCGGATGAGCATGGAGAGCATGCGGCTCGGCCGCCTGGTCCAGCAGATCATCGAGCTCTCGCGGCTGCAGGACGACGACCCGCTCGAGGAGCCCGGATCGGTGTCGGTCGACCGGCTGCTCGACCGGGTGATCGACGAGAACTCCACCGACGCCTGCACCAAGAACATCCAGGTCGTCCGTGACGGCGACAAGGAGCTCGTGGTCCTCGGCAGCCTGGAGCAGATCGCGCTGGCCGTGAGCAACCTGGTCTCCAACGCGGTCAGCTACTCGCCCGAGGGGTCGACCGTGGTGGTCTCGACCCGGGCCGAGCCGACGGCGGTCGAGATCGCGGTGACCGACCAGGGCATCGGCATCCCCGCCAGCGAGATCGACCGGATCTTCGAGCGCTTCTACCGCGTCGACCCGGCGCGGCACCGCTCGACCGGTGGCACCGGCCTCGGGCTCTCGATCGTGAAGCATGTGGCAGCCTCGCACGGGGGCGAGGTCCGGGTCTGGTCCGTGGAGGGCCAGGGCTCGACGTTCACGCTCACGCTGCCACGCAAGCAGGACGTGCCCGCACAAGGCCGAAACCCCCGAGGAGGCACACCCGTGACCCGAGTTCTCGTGGTCGAGGACGAGGAGAGCTACAGCGACGCCCTCTCCTACATGTTGCGCAAGGAAGGGTTCGAGGTGGCGGTGGCCAACACGGGCCCGGCCGCGCTCACCGAGTTCGACCGGGCGGGCGCCGACATCGTGCTGCTCGACCTGATGCTGCCCGGCCTGCCCGGCACCGAGGTGTGCCGCCAGATCCGGCAGACCTCCAACGTGCCGGTGATCATGGTCAGCGCGAAGGACGACGAGGTGGACAAGGTGGTCGGCCTCGAGCTCGGTGCCGACGACTACGTCACCAAGCCGTACTCGCCCCGCGAGCTGGTCGCCCGGATCCGCGCCGTCCTGCGCCGCGGCGTCGAGCCCGACCTGGCGCCGCTGACCCTCGAGGCCGGTCCGGTCCGGATGGACGTCGAGCGCCACGTGGTCACCGTCGACGGCGTCGACACCCGGCTGCCGCTCAAGGAGTTCGAGCTGCTCGAGATGTTCCTGCGCAACCCCGGACGCGTGCTGACCCGGGGCCAGCTGATCGACCGCGTGTGGGGCTCCGACTACGTCGGCGACACCAAGACCCTCGACGTGCACGTGAAGCGGCTGCGGGCCAAGCTCGAGCCCGACCCGGCGGAGCCGAAGTACCTCGTGACCGTGCGCGGCCTCGGCTACAAGCTCGATCTCTGAGGGCGACCGCAGCGCACTGGCAGGATCCTCGACCCGGGTTGGCAGACATTTCGCTACCGGTCGAAGCCTGCCAGTCCTAGGCTCGCCACGTGTCCTCCCCACCCTCCTCCGACACCGCCGAGGTACCGGCCTGGCTGCCGCTCGCCGCGGTCGGCGTCACGCTCGTGCTCTGGGCCTCGGCCTTCGTCGGCATCCGGCACCTGGCGGGCACGTTCTCGCCCGGCGCGCTGTCGCTGGGGCGGCTGGTCTTCGGCGCGGTCGCCCTCGGTGTCGCACTGCTCGTGTCCCGCTCCTGGCGTGCGCCGACCCGCCGCGAGTGGCTCGGGATGGCCGCGGTCGGGGTGCTCTGGTTCGGCATCTACAACGTGGCCCTCAACGCCGGCGAGCGTCGGATCGACGCCGGCACGGCGGCGATGCTGATCCAGGTCTCGCCGATCCTGGTGGCGGTGCTGGCGCTGTTCCTGCTGCGCGAGAAGCCGACCGCGTTCCTCGTGGTGGGCATCGCGCTGGCGTTCAGCGGCGTCGCGCTGATCGCGCTGTCGAGCTCGACCGGCAGCAACCACGACGTGCTCGGAGTGGGCCTCTGTCTGCTCTCCGCGGTCGTCTACGCGATCAGCCTGGTCCTCCAGAAGCCGCTGGTCGGCCGGCTCCCGGCGCTGCAGGTGACGTGGGCGGCGTGCACGGTCGGCGCCGTGGCCTGCCTCGCGTTCGCCGGGCAGCTCGTGGGCGAGACCGCGGACGCGTCGCTGGCCGACGTCGGCTGGCTCGCCTACCTGGGCGTGTTCCCCACCGCGATCGCGTTCACGACGTACGCCTTCGCGCTGCGCCACATGACCGCCAGCAGCCTGAGCGTGACGACGTACCTCGTCCCGCCGATCACGGTCCTGCTCAGCTGGGTGTTCCTCTCGGAGACGCCGCCCGCGGTGGCGTACGTCGGCGGCGCGATGTGCCTGGTCGGCGTGGCCGCGGCCCGGCGCAGGCGCGGGCCCGCGAGACCAGGCGTCGCCGTCGAGGAGAAGGTCACGGCGAGCCGGGTCCTCCTGCGGACCCTTGCTCCAGCCAGCCCGCGGAACGCCTCCAGGTTGCGGGTCGGCTCGCCGCGCGAGATGCCGCCACTCCCACTCCTTGCGGATCGAGGTAGCGAACCCGAGCTCGAGGATCGTGTTGAACGACTCGTCGGAGTAGGTCAGCACCGACCCGAGCAGCCGGTCGACCTCCTCGGCGGTGACCCCGGCCGAGCGGCAGCCGGGCGTCGAGGAAGATGTCGCCGGCCTGGTCGACCGCGAACGCCACCGCGAACATCCGCAGGTTGCGCTCCAGCAGCCACCGGTAGACGACCCTCGTGGTTCTCGTCGGGACGCCGGCAGACGAACGCGTGGATGGCGAGGGCGTGCGGGCCGACCTCCAGCCGCACCGGGGTCTTCAGCTTGCGCTCGCCCGGGCAGCACGACGTCGAAGACGCCCTCGGCGGTCTCGACCCACTCCAGGGCGTCGTCGCCGAGCGCGGCGCGGATCGCCTCTGCGGCGCGGGCCTGCTCGGGCGTGGCTGCCGGTTCCCTCACGCGGCCATCATGCACGGGCCGCGAGCAGGTCCTGCCTCATCATCTGTGCCGCCCGACGGTAGACCTCGATCGTGCGGTCGGCGGTCAGGTCCCAGCTGAAGCGGGCCGCCTGCTCCACCGCTCCCCGCGACAGCTCGTCGCGCAGGCCGGGCGTGCGCACGATCCGCTCGAAGGCCCGGGCGTAGTCGGCCGGGTCGTGCCCGCTGACGAGCAGGCCGGAGTGCCCGTCGCGGACGGCGGTCGTGAGGCCGCCGACGGCGGCGGCGACGACCGGGGTGCCGACGCCCTGGGCCTCGACCGCGACCAGCCCGAACGACTCGTTGTACGACGGGACGCAGACCGCGGACGCGGCGGCGTACCAGTCGACCAGCTCGGTGCGCGAGACCGGCGGCACGAACCGGACCACGTCGGACAGGCCGAGCGATGCGGCCAGCTGGGCCAGCGCCTCGGGCTTCTCCAGCCCGGTGCCGGACGGTCCGCCGACGACCGCCACCTGCAGCGTCGAGCGCAGCGACGGGTCGCGGGCGACCAGGTCGGCGGCGGCCCGGACCAGGATGTCGGGCGCCTTCAGCGGCTGGATCCGGCCGACGAAGACGAGCAGGTGGGCGTCCGGGGCGATGCCGAGCCGGGCGCGCGCCTGCGCCTGCGAGGTCGGGCGGAACACGTCGAGGTCGACACCGGGGTGCACCACCTCGACCCGGGTCGCGTCGGCGTCGTAGCTGGTGACCAGCTGCCGGGCCTCGTCGTCGGTGTTGGCGATCAGCATGTCGGCCGCCGCGACGACCTGCTCCTCGCCGATCACGCGGGCGAGGGGCTCGGGGGTGTCGCCCTCGGCGAGCGCCTCGTTCTTCACCTTCGCCATCGTGTGCATCGAGTGCGCGAGCGGGATGCCCCAGCGGTCGCGCGCCAGCGCCCCGACCTGCCCGGAGAGCCAGTAGTGGCTGTGCACGACGTCGTAGTGGCCGGGGTCGTGGGAGGCCTCGGTGCGCAGCACGTCGCGCGCGAACGCGCACAGCTGACCGGGCAGCTCACCCTTGGTGAGGCCCTCGAACGGCCCGGCGACGATGTGCTGGACCCGCACCCCGTCGGCGGCCTGCACGACGGGCGGCAGCTGCGAGGACGTGGACCGCGTGAAGATGTCGACCTCGATGTCGCGCTCCGCAAGGCGCTTGGCGAGCTCGATCACGTAGACGTTCATGCCGCCGGCGTCGCCGGTGCCCGGCTGGTCGAGCGGAGAGGTGTGGAGACTGATCATCGCCACCCGGCGGAGCCGCTGCGGGACCGTCGAGTCGAATCGTCACGCCACACCCTCCTTCACGCGAGCACACTTGGTGGCCAAGGGTGAAACCCCCGGGCTCGTTCCGCTATTCCGCCGTCCTACGCTGGGCGCATGAGCGAGCGGACCGCCGTCGTCACGGGTGCGAGCAGCGGGATCGGCGCCGCGACCGCCCGCGCACTGGCCGGTGACGGCTTCCGGGTGTTCTGCGCCGCCCGCCGGGAGGACCGGATCACCGCCCTGGCCGAGGAGATCGGCGGCGTGGCGGTGGCCTGCGACGTCACCGACGCCGCCTCCGTCGCGGCACTCGCCTCGGCGGTGGGGCCGCGGCTCGACGTGCTGGTGAACAACGCCGGCGGCGCGTTCGACGCGGCCGGGGTGGCCGAGGCCGACCTCACCGACTGGGCCCGGATGTACGAGGTGAACGTGCTCGGCCTGGTCCGGGTCACCCAGGCGCTGCTGCCCGCGCTCCGCGAGTCCGGCCACGGCCTGGTGGTCAACCTGGGCTCGACCGCGGGCCGCGTCGCCTACGAGGGCGGCGGCGGCTACACCGCTGCCAAGCACGGCACCAAGGTGGTCACCGAGACGCTCCGGCTCGAGCACGTCGCGGAGCCGGTGCGGTTCTGCGAGATCGCCCCGGGCATGGTCCGCACCGAGGAGTTCGGCCTGGTCCGCTTCGACGGCGACGAGGCGAAGCGCGACGCCGTCTACGCCGGCGTCGAGGAGCCGCTGGTCGCCGACGACGTGGCCGAGGCGATCCGCTGGGTCGCCTCGCTCCCGGCGCACGTGAGCGTCGACGAGCTGGTGATCCGGCCCAAGGCGCAGGCGGCCCAGCACAAGGTGCACCGCACCAGCTGAGCAGGCCCACCTCAGGCCGGCTGGTCGACCGTCGCGGCCAGGCTCGTGGCAACGGTGTCGACCGCGGCGTCGAGCACCTGCGAGACCTGCAGCACCACCTCGTCGGGCTCGTGGATCGGGTCGGCCACGTCGTACTCGGTCAGGGCGGCGGTCGACCTGCGGTCACCGCAGTCGCGCACCAGCCCCTGCGGCGTCAGCCCCGGCGGTGCGGCCGCGGCCAGGGTGGCGAACTCCAGCAGCGTGAACGTACGGCGCAGCGCCGCCGGCACCTCGCCCAGCACCCGGGCCCGGATGTCCCTGGTCAGCGCCAGCACCAGCCCGGTGGGCGGCACCATCCGTTCCTCGAACTGCCGCGCCACGAACCCCTCGGGCGAGGCCCCGGCCTCGACCAGCCGCAGGCCCATCCGGCGGTGCATCGGCCGTCCGACCTCGGCGAGCACGCCCGCGCTGCCGACGTCGAACCGGTCGGCGGCGCCGAGGTCGGTGAGCCGCGAGCGCAGCAGGATCTCGGCGTACGGGGACCTGCAGACGTTGCCGATGCAGACAAACAGGACAGGGAAGGGCGCCACGGCGGCCACGATAGACTGGCCTGCGCGCCACTCGGCGCCCCTCCCACCCGGTTCCACCCGTCGGACGACGTCCGGCCGGAAAGGCACGCACCCACATGAGCTCCCGCACCGACCTGCGCAACGTCGCGATCGTCGCCCACGTCGACCACGGCAAGACCACCCTGGTCGACGCGATGCTCTGGCAGGGCGGCGCGTTCGGCGAGCACCAGCACGTCGACGAGCGCGCGATGGACTCCGGCGACCTGGAGCGCGAGAAGGGCATCACGATCCTCGCCAAGAACACCGCGATCCACTACGCCGGCCCGTCCGCCGACGGCAAGCCGATGACGATCAACATCATCGACACCCCCGGCCACGCCGACTTCGGTGGCGAGGTCGAGCGCGGCCTGTCCATGGTCGACGGCATCGTGCTGCTGGTCGACGCCTCCGAGGGCCCGCTGCCGCAGACCCGGTTCGTGCTCCGCAAGGCGCTCAACGCCGACATGCCCGTCGTGCTCGTGGTCAACAAGGTCGACCGCGGCGACGCCCGGATCGCCGAGGTCGTCGACGAGACCTACGAGCTGTTCATGGACCTGCTCGACGAGTCGCACAGCCAGGACGCCCTGGACTTCCCGGTCGTCTACGCCAGCGCCAAGGCCGGGCGCGGCGTCGCTGGAGCTGCCCGAGAACGGCGGGATGCCCGACTCCCCCGACCTCGAGCCGCTGTTCCGCACCATCCTCGAGACGATCCCCGCCCCGACGTACACCGAGGGCGCGCCGCTCCAGGCCCACGTCACCAACCTCGACGCCAGCCCGTTCCTCGGCCGGCTCGCGCTGGTCCGGGTGCGCGAGGGCACGCTGAAGAAGAACCAGACCGTCGCCTGGATGAAGACCGACGGCAGCAAGCAGAACGTGAAGATCACCGAGCTGCTGGTCACCGAGGCGCTGGAGCGCAAGCCGGGCGAGCAGGCCGGCCCCGGCGACATCGTCGCGATCGCCGGCATCCCCGACATCATGATCGGCGAGACCCTCGCCGACGCCGAGAACCCGGTCGCGCTGCCGCTGATCAAGGTCGACGAGCCGGCCATCTCGATGACGATCGGCATCAACACCTCGCCGCTCGCGGGCCGCGGGCCGACCAAGAACACCAAGGTCACCGCGCGCCTCGTCAAGGACCGGCTCGACAAGGAGCTGGTCGGCAACGTCTC
This sequence comes from uncultured Actinomycetota bacterium, assembly GCA_963754145.1. Classification (GTDB taxonomy): domain Bacteria; phylum Actinomycetota; class Actinomycetes; order Propionibacteriales; family Nocardioidaceae; genus Marmoricola. The sequence goes on along the minus strand of CAVWFF010000050.1, from coordinate 4,605 downwards.
GCTGAAGATCCTCGACACCGAGCGTCCGGACGCCTGGGAGGTGCAGGGCCGTGGCGAGCTGGCGCTGGCGATCCTGGTCGAGCAGATGCGCCGCGAGGGCTTCGAGCTGACCGTCGGCAAGCCGCAGGTGGTCACCCGCGAGGTCAACGGCAAGGTGCACGAGCCGGTCGAGCGGCTCACCATCGACGCGCCCGAGGAGTACCTCGGCACGATCACCCAGCTGATGGCGGTCCGCAAGGGCCGCATGGAGCAGATGACCAACCACGGCACCGGCTGGGTGCGGATGGAGTTCCTGGTCCCGGCGCGTGGGCTGATCGGCTTCCGCACCGAGTTCCTCACCGACACCCGCGGCACCGGCATCGCGCACCACGTCTTCGAGGGCTACGAGCCGTGGGCCGGCGAGATCAAGTCCCGTTCGCAGGGCTCGCTGGTCGCCGACCGCACCGGCGCCGTCACGGCGTACGCGATGACCAACCTGCAGGAGCGCGGCGTGCTGTTCGTGGAGCCGACCACCGAGGTCTACGAGGGCATGATCGTCGGCGAGAACTCCCGCGCCGACGACATGGACGTCAACATCACCAGGGAGAAGAAGCAGACCAACGTGCGCTCCGCCACCTCCGACAACTTCGAGAAGCTGATCCCGCCGAAGCGAGCTCAGCCTCGAGCAGTGCCTGGAGTTCTGCCGCGAGGACGAGTGCGTCGAGGTCACCCCCGACGCCGTGCGGATCCGCAAGGTGCACCTGGACGCCCACGAGCGCGCCCGATCCGCTGCGAAGGCCCGGAGGGGCTGACAGAGTCTGCGCATGAAGCATCGGACGGGGCTGCGGCGATCGGCGCGCGTCACGTCGTCGGGTCCTGCTGCTGCTGGTGTTCACACCGATCTCGTGGGTGCTCAACCGGCTGACCTTGAGGCTGTACGTCGTCGGCGCGTACGAGCTGCACCGGGCTGGCTGCTGCCCGACTACGTACGGATACCTGCTCAACGTGCTGCTCTTCGTCCCGTTCGGCGCCCTGGTCGTGCTGATCGCCCGCTGGCCGTGGTGGGCGGCCGCGTTGGTGGCGACTGCGGCGTCGGCCGCGATCGAGGTCGTGCAGTACCTGCCGGTGCTGCACCGGCAGGCCACACTCGCCGACGTGATCTGCAACGGGCTCGGGGGCCTGCTCGGCGCGATGGCTGCCGCGCTTGTCCTCCAGAGACGGCGGCGCGCAGGTCCCTGAGGGGTCAGCCGATCATCTCCTGGCCGGTGCGGCGCCGCACGTGGCCGGCGTCCTCGTAGATCACGGTGCCGATCCGGGACCAGAGCGCATCGGGGACCGCGGCGACCAGCGCCGGCTCACTCCCCTCGGTGTCGATCTTGAGCAGGTCGACGTGCCCCTCCGCGGCGATCACGCCCGCGAGTGCGTCGGCCATCGCGTCGCACCAGACGCTGCGGGTCTCGGTCTCCAGGTCGTGCTCGTAGTACTCCGCGAGCCCGCTGTAGCGGCCGACGTCCTCGACCCGGAAGTCGGCCTCCCCCGCCACCGGTGCCACCGCGTTGGGCGAGACGACGACGCGGTGGCCGAACCGTGCGGTGTTGCGCTGAGCGCGGCCAGGTTCTGCGGGACGGGCTCCCAGCAGTACACCCTGGAGTCCGGAGAGCGGGAGAGGAAGTACGCCGCCGAGATCCCGATGTTGGCGCCGATGTCGACCACGACCGCGGGCCGGCCCGTGCCGTAGTCGCGGCGGAAGAACACCTCGTTGACGGTGCGGACGTCGTGCGGATGGGTGAGCGTCAGCGGCACCCGGCCGATCGGGGTGCGCACCACGAGCGTCCACGGGTAGTCGCCGCGACTGTCGACGTAGCGCCGCATGGTCTCGACCGGGCGCGTGCTCAGCCGCACGGTGTTGAGCAGGGCGCGGTAGCTCCCGCCCCGGAGCACCCCTCGGCGCAGCCGCCGCAGGTCGCTCGGTTTCACCGCGTCATCGTGTCACGTCGCTGCACGCGTCGACTGGTCTCACCCAAGCCTGGTGCTCAGCCGTCCCAGGTGCTCCGCTGCAGCGCGCGCTCGACCCGGAACGGGCCCTTCGGCGACCAGGCCAGCCGGTCGTCGCCCTCGCCCTCCAGCAGCCGCTGCCAGATCCCGGCGAGCTCGGCGTCGTCGAGCCGGCCGAGCGCGCGCCAGTGGGAACCGTGGTCCTGGTCCACGTCCTCCGCGAGTGCCGCGCTGCCGCCGCGCACCTTGCCTGCCATCTGCTCCAGCGAGCGCCACGGCAGATGCACGACCACCGGGCCCCTCCACGCCGACCCGGCCGCCAGACGAAATGGTTGCCACTCTCGAGCCGTGCCAGCGGATGAGAGCGGAACGCAACCTTCGGGAGATGGTGCGCGGTGAGATCCAGCTTGTAGTCGCGTTGAGCCAGCGGCTCGTGGTCGGTGCCCGGCAACGGGAACGCGTTGTGGATCTCGGCCGCGACCACGTCCAGACCCGACGAACGCAGCCAGTCGGCCAGCCCGGCTCCGGGCGCGAACCAGAACTCGTCGGCGTCGAACGGCACCACCCAGTCGGCGCCGGCCCGGCCCGCGATCCGGCTCAGCCGGTTCATCTTCGCGGCCTGGAAGTACGCCGGGTCGGTGTCCCGCAGGACCATCGAGTGGGAGCTCGCGGGCCAGCTCGTGCAGCCGCTCCAGGGTGCCGTCGGTCGAGCCGTTGTCAGCCACCAGGATCCGGTCGACACCCTGGCCCACGACGTGCCGCAGCACCGCGTCGACGATGTCGATCTCGTCCTTGAGCATCGCGACGCCCCAGACAGACCCGCGCACGCGGCGATGGGCAGGGAGGTCGGCCCGAATGGCGGCCCGCGCTCGGCGGTTCTCGGCCCGGACCTGAGCGTTCCGCCAGGTGTTGCGCTGGGCTACGAGAGTGTCGCGCCAGCTCCGCACGTAGCCGACCACTCGCCGTCTCCGATCCCCTAGTCGTCGCGCACCACGCGTCTGGGAACCCTACGCGAATAGGTGGACTGCACCGTGGGTCCCGACGGGGCGCACGAGCGTAGGCTTCGGTTGCTCCCGAGCACGGGCGGCATCATGGCTCTCTCACGACGCGATCTGATCAAGCTTTCGCTACTCGGTGGAGCGGCGGTCGCCCTTCCGATGGAGCGCGCGGTCAGCGCGTCGGACGGCTTGGGCAACCGCATTGCCGAGAGTCGGCTCCCCGCCCCGTTCACGACACCCTTCGCCCGGCCGCCGGTGATCTCGCCCGTCCGCTCCGACGAGGTCACGGGCACCGACTTCTACCGGATCTCCATGGAGCCGACTCTCGAGAGATTGTGCCCGGCCTCAAGACCCCGATGTGGGGCTACAACGGCCTTGTGCCCGGCCCGACCTTCCGGATCCCACGGGGCCGCAAGACCGTCGTCCGCCAGATCAACAACCTGCCCGCCGTGCACCCGGTCCTCAGGTACGTCCCGTACACATCGGTGCACCTGCACGGATCCGTGTCGTTGCCCCAGTACGACGGCTACGCGAGCGACATCACCAACCCGGGTGAGTACAAGGACTACCTCTATCCGAACACCCAGCCCGCGAAGACGATGTGGTACCACGACCACGGTGTCCACCACACGGCCGAGAACGTCTCGATGGGCCTTGCCGGTCAGTACCACCTGATTGATCCACTCGAGCAGTCCTTGCCGATCCCCCATGGGGAGGAGTTCGACGTACCCGTCACAGTCGGCGACACCATGCTGAACAGCGACGGTCGTTGCTCTTCGCGCCGGACGAGGGCGTGGGGTTCTTCGGCGACGTGATCCTGGTGAACGGCAGGCCGTGGCCGTACATGCGGGTCAAGCGCAGGAAGTACCGCTTCCGGATCCTCAACGCGTCGGTGAGTGGTCCTACCGGTGGTCGCTGAGCACCGGCGGCACCATGACGGTGATCGGCACGGACGCCGGCTTGGTGCCGACGCCCATCCCGGTGAAGACGTTCCGCCACGGCGTGGCGGAGCGGTACGAGGTCGTGATCGACTTCGCCGAGTACTCAGCCGGCACACGAGTCGTGCTCCGCAACGGCAGCGTCAAGAACGACATCGACTTCACCAACACCAACAAGGTCATGGCGTTCGACGTGGTCGACGACTACTTCGACCCCGCGAACAACACGATCCCCTCCGTCCTCTACCCGAACCAGCCGGCGATGCTGGTCAAGGAGAGCGATGCGATCAGGACCCGTCGGATGGAGTTCGAACGCCAGGGCGGGGAGTGGGTCATCAACGACGGCACCTGGGAGGACGTGGTCCGCAGCAAGTTCACGAAGGTTCTCGCAAGCCCTCGCACCAACGACGTCGAGATCTGGAACATGCAGAACAACTCCGGCGGATGGCACCACCCGGCGCACACCCACTTCGTCGACTTCAGGATCTCAGCCCGGACGGTGCGCCACCCCTGCCCCACGAGCGGGGCGGCAAGGACGTGGTGTTCCTCGGCGAGAACGAGAGCGTCCGGGTGCTCATCAAGTTCGACGACGGGCGTGGCAAGTACATGGAGCACTGCCACAACCTGGTCCACGAAGACCACGACATGATGGGGCAGTTCGAGATCATCGACCCCAACCGGGCGGCTGACGACCC
>CAVWFF010000049.1:0-3981 GCA_963754145.1 uncultured Actinomycetota bacterium | reverse complement strand
CTGTAGGACTTGTAAAGTCAGTTGACAAGTTCCCACTGTTTGTAAAGGGGTTGCCGGAGTGCGCAGCAACATCATTCCCGGCATGCCTTAGCGTCGTCCCGTGACTGCACACGCGATCGGCATCGACTTCGGCGGCACCGGGATCAAGGCGGCGCCAGTGCGTCTCGACACCGGTGAGCTCCTCGAGGACCGCCACGGCATCGACGCCCCCAAGAAGTCCACACAGGAGGCCGTCGGCGAGTCCTGGCCAGCTCTGCGACTGTGCCCCGTGACGACCGGCCGGTCGGGGTCACGGTCCCCGCCGTCGTACGACGCGGCGTGGTGCTCTCCGCCGCCACATCGACAAGTCCTGGATCGGCGTCGACGCCGACGCGCTGCTCACCGAGCGGCTCGACCCGCCGTGCATGTCCTCAACGACGCCGACGCGGAGGGCCATGCGGAGATGCATTCGTCGCCGCGCGGGGCCGCGACGGCCTGGTCATCGTCACCACGCTCAGCACCGGCATCGGCTCGGCACTCCTGTCGAACGGCGTGCTGTTCCCAACTCCGAGCTCGGCCACCTCGAGATCGACGGCCACGACGCCGAGACGCAGGCCGCGACCAGTGCCCGGGAGCGCGAGGGGCTCTCGTGGGAGGAGTGGGCCAAGCGGCTCACGATCTACTACCGGACCCTGGAGAGGCTTCCTGCCCCGAGCTGTTCGTGGTCGGCGGCGGGGTGAGCAAGAAGGCCGACAAGTTCCTGCCGCTGCTCGAGATCGAGACCGAGATCGTCACGGCGACGCTGAAGAACAACGCCGGGATCGTCGGCGCGGCGGCGATGAGCCACCTGGGCTGAGCGCCGGAAACCCGCTCATGGCAACTCTCTAGTAATTCATAGACATTTCAGTCTGAACCCGGCGCGCCGCCCCGTGAACGGCGCTTCCCCGCCTCATGCTCCTCGCATGTTGTCGGGGAGCTGGCGTGCACGCCTGAGGCGCGCGGGAGTCGGGACCGCCACTGTCCTTCTCGCCGGAATGTCGCTGGTCGGCGCTGGCCAGGGCGACCCGGCCCCGGCGGCGGGCGCGAATGCTCGCGGGGCCAACCCGCGGCCCAACGTGATGGTCGTGATGATGGACGACATGCGCTGGGACGAGGTGAAGTACCTGCCCAACGTCAAGCGCTACGTGCGCGACCGAGGGCTCCGGTTCACCAACTCGTTCTCGCCCAACCCGCTGTGCTGCCCGGCGCGCACGTCGTTCCTGCTCGGGCAGTACTCCCACAACCACCACGTGCTCCACCACGACGCGCCGTACGGCTTCGGCTCGATCGACGACAGCCGCACCATCGCCACCTCGCTGGAACGGGTCGGCTACCGGACGGCCATGGTCGGCAAGTACCTCAACAAGTACGGCGTGATGCCCTCACGGGTCACCGGGAGGTCGTCGATCGACTACGTGCCCGCGGGGTGGACCGACTGGATGGCGGGGCTGGACACGATCTGGCCGGACGACTCGCCGTACCGGGGCAACACCTACAACTACTTCTCGTTCACGCAGAACATCAACGGCGCCACCGTCGCGCACCCCGGGCAGTACTCCTCGACCGTGATCGCCGACGAGGTGATCGGCCTGGTCGGCACCTACGGCGCCGAGCGCAAGGCCACCGGCAGGCCGTGGTTCCTCTGGGTGACCCCGGTCGCCCCGCACCACGGCGGGCCCGGGGAGTCCGACGACCCGGCGCCGTACACAGAGGCCGACGGGCGACAGCAGCGCTTCGCTACGCCGGCCCGGCCCAGCTGGGTCAAGGGCCGCTTCGACACCGTGATCGACCAAGGCTCCCGGCACCCGCGCGCACGGGCCGAGCGAGGCCGACGTGACGGACAAGCCGGAGAACGTCGCCAGGCTCCTCGAGACCACGCCGGAGGAGAACTCCCGGCTCCGCGAGGTGGAGCGGCAGCGTGCGGAGTCGCTGTACGCCTGGGACGTCGAGTTCGGCCGGATCGTGCAGCAGCTCAAGGACACCGGGCAGCTCCACAAGACGCTGATCATGTTCACCTCCGACAACGGCTACTACACCGGCGAGCACCGGCAGCGGCTGGGCAAGATCAAGCCACACGAGCCGGTCATCCACGTGCCGCTGCTGGTCGCCGGGCCGGAGGTGCCGCACGGGGTGCGCTACGCGCCGGTGACGACGTTCGACCTGACCGCGACCATCCTCGATATCGCCGGCGGCACGCTGCGCGGGATGGACGGGGAGTCCAAGGCCGGGCTGTTGTACGGCGCCGACCGGGGCTGGACCTACCCGATGCTGACCGAGGGGCTGCTCACGGACGTGCACGGCTCGGCGAAGGGCTTCGGCTCCGGCCTGACCGAGATCGGGATCCGCACCGGCCGCTACAAGTACGTCCGCTACGCCAACGGCGACCGGGAGCTCTACGACCTCGCCACCGACCCGCTCGAGCTGGAGTCCCAGATCGACGACCCGGCGTACGCGACGGTGCAGCGCGACCTCGACAGGCTGTGGTGGGCCTACAAGGACTGCCGCGGCGAGGCGTGCCGCGAGCCGCTGCCGGCGCCGTACCAGCGCACCAAGCTGCGGCTCGTGAACCAGGAGATCCACGCGCGCCGCGAGGTCGGCCGCTACTACGGCGGGTGAGGGACCCAGCCCGCGAGCTGCCGTTCGGTCATGTCGCGCACCATGTCGTGAACGTGGCTCCACGTCGACCAGACCGAGCGGCCCCACGCCTCGACCGCGGCGGCCTGTGCTTCCGGGTCGGCACTCAGCGCCACGTCGAGCACTGTCAGTCGTCCGCCGTCGGCCGGCGGTTCGAACGACGGCCAGTCCTCGCGGACCACGGTGCGGGCGAGGTGCCCGTGTGCGTCGCGCGCAGCGATGCCCGACCAGCCGCGTTCGAGGACCAGGTAGAGGCCGTTCAGTGCGAAACAAACGGTCATCGGCCGCATCCGCGGGCCGACATGCTGTGCGGCGTAGGCGTCGACGCAGGTCTGGTGCCAGCGGCCGAGCACCTCGGGGTGCTGCATCACGTACGACGTCACCTCGCCGTGCAGGCCCAGGCACTCGGGGGTCGCGCGGAAGCCGCGGATGTCGATCCCGGACCCTGCCGCGGGGAGCACCAGTCCGCACCCGGGGCAGGATGTGTCGCTCATCGGGTCAGACACTACGGCCGACGAAGCACGTCAGTGCTGTCCCCTAGCGTGGCGACATGCTGCAGGTGACGCCGAACGGGCCGTGGGGCAAGGACGTCCACCCTGGGATGCCGGTCTCCCTCAGTGAGCTCGCGGCGGATCTGCGAGCCTGCTTCCGGGCCGGTGCGACAGGCGTGCACCTTCACGTGCGAGATCCTGAGGGTGCGGAGACCCTCGAGCCGGCCGTCGTGAACGGCACCTGCCGCATGGTGCGCGACCTCGCCGCCAAAGTCGGAGTCCGGGCCGAGATCGGACTGACGACCGGGGAGTGGATCGTGCCCGGCCTGGCCGACCGGATTGCGATGATCCGCGAGTGGGAAGGCGTCGACTGCGCCACGGTGAACCTGTCCGAACCTGGTTTCGAGTCGGTGATGGGAGCCATGCTCGATGCCGGGGTGGGCATCGATGTGGGTCTGTGGGCACCGGTGGAGATGGACCGGCTGCTGCGCTCGGGATGGCTGCCTCGGGCGCAGAGAGTCAGCATCGAGCTGGACCCGGGCGAGCCCTACTTCCTCGAGGGTGAGCCGGCCGAGCTCGCGCAGCAGGTGAACGATGCCCTGGACCGGGCCGGCTCGACCTGCTCCCGTCTCACGCACGGGATGAACGACTGGACCTGGCCACTGGTGGAGGACGCGTTACGGCGTGGACACGACACCCGCGTCGGCTTCGAGGACTCCGTCCTGCTGCCGGACGGCACCCGGGCCGAGAGCAACGCCCAGCTGGTGGAGGCCGCGGTCGCGCTCGAGTCACGCATCCGTTCGTAGCGCTGGTCCTCGGTGCTGTGTCGGTCCAGCCT
>CAVWFF010000048.1:0-32075 GCA_963754145.1 uncultured Actinomycetota bacterium | reverse complement strand
CTTATCTCATATCTGGCATTACGGTGTCCGGCGTGAACCACGACTACCTGAGCCGCATCGGCACCCTGATCCGCGACGCGCGCAAGCACCGCGGCTGGACGCAGCAGCAGCTCGCCGACGTGCTGAACACCAGCCAGAGCGCGGTCAACCGGATCGAGCGTGGCCACCAGAACCTGACCCTCGAGATGATCGCCCGGATCGGCGAGGCCCTGGACAACCCCATCGTCCAGCTCGGCGCCGGCCCGACGCACCTGCGCGTCACCGGCCCCACGACGCTCTCCGGCAGCATCGACGTGAAGACCTCCAAGAACGCCGGCGTCGCCCTGCTGTGCGCCGCGCTCCTCAACCGCGGGCGGACGACGCTGCGGCGGGTGGCCAAGATCGAGGAGGTCCACCGGCTGCTCGAGGTGCTCGAGAGCATCGGCGTGCGCACCCGCTGGCTCAACGCCGACAACGACCTCGAGATCGTGCCGCCGGCCAACCTCGACCTGGCCGGGATCGACGCGGCGGCCGCCCGTCGTACCCGCTCGATCATCATGTTCCTCGGACCGCTGATGCACCGCGACACCAGCTTCGACCTGCCGTACGCCGGCGGCTGCGACCTCGGCAAGCGCACCGTCGAACCCCACCTGACCGCGCTCCGGCCGTTCGGGCTCGAGGTGGCGGCCACCGACGGCAGCTACCACGCCCGGGTGCACGACGACGTCTCCCCGCAGCGCCCGATCGTGCTCACCGAGCGCGGTGACACGGTCACCGAGAACGCCCTGATGGCCGCCGCGCTGCACCAGGGCACGACCGTGATCCGCAACGCCAGCTCCAACTACATGGTCCAGGACCTCTGCTTCTTCCTGGAGAAGCTGGGGGTGAAGATCGGCGGCATCGGGACCACGACGCTGACCGTGGTCGGGTGCGCGGAGATCGAGGCCGACGTGGACTACGCGCCGAGCGAGGACCCGATCGAGGCGATGAGCCTGCTCGCCGCGGCGATCGTGACGAAGTCGGAGATCACGGTGCGGCGGGTGCCGATCGAGTTCCTCGAGATCGAGCTGGCGCTGCTCGAGGAGATGGGCTTCGGCTACGACCGCTCGCCGGAGTACCTCGCCGCCAACGGGCAGACCCGGCTGGTCGACATCACCACCCACGCCTCGGCGCTGCACTCCCCCCACGACAAGATCCACCCGATGCCGTTCCCCGGCCTCAACATCGACAACCTGCCCTTCTTCGCGATCATCGCGGCGACGGCCGAGGGCAACACGCTGCTGCACGACTGGGTCTACGAGAACCGCGCGATCTACCTCACCGACCTCAACAAGCTCGGCGGCCGGGTGACGCTGCTCGACCCGCACCGGGTGATGATCGAGGGCCCGACCCACTGGTCCGGCGCCGAGATCGTGTGCCCTCCCGCGCTGCGCCCGGCGGTGGTGATCCTGCTCGCGATGCTGGCGTCCAAGGGCACCTCGGTGCTGCGCTCGGTCTACGTGATCAACCGCGGCTACGAGGGCCTGGCCGAGCGCCTCAACCAGCTCGGCGCGCAGATCGAGACCTTCCACGACCTCTAGCCGGCTCGAGCCGGTCGAGACGGTGAGCTCGACCACCGGGAACCTGAGTAGCAACCCGGATGGTGGCGGCCGGTGGTTTGCCGGGACCATCGGGTCCATGGCCGTGAATACTGCACGCGTGGCGCCGACGAGGACCCCGCGCACCGGGTTCGCCTACCTCGACGCCGTGCTGGACCAGCCCGGCTCGGTGATCGCGATGGCCCACCGCGGCGGCGCGATGCATGCCGAGCTGGTGGGCCTGGAGAACACGCTCGACGCGTTCCGGCACGCGGTGAAGCTCGGCTACCACTACCTCGAGACCGACGTGCACGCGAGCCGCGACGGCGTGCTGCTGGCCTTCCACGACGCCGTGCTCGACCGGGTGACCGACCAGCTGGGGCCGCTCGCCACGCTGACCGCCGAGGAGATCGGGCGGGCCCGCATCGCCGGTGCGCACGCCGTACCGACCATGGCGGAGCTGCTCGAGGAGTTCCCCGACCGTCCGGTTCAACATCGACCTCAAGGCGGAGGCGGCGGTCCACCCGCTCGCGGCGCTGATCGAGCGCACCGGCGCCCACGGCCGGGTGTGCGTCGGGTCGTTCTCGCCGCGGCGGATGCGCGCGTTCCGCGCCCTCACGGCCGGCCGGGTCGCCACCTCCGCGACGCCGCCGGAGGTGGCCGTGGTCAAGGCGGCGCCCTCGGCGGCCCTCGCCCGCACGCTGCTGCGCGGTCCGCACCGGCCCGCGGCGTTGCAGGTGCCCCACCGGCGCGGCCGGCTCACGGTCGTCACGCCCACCCTCGTACGACGTGCGCACGCCGCAGGTCTCCACGTGCACGTGTGGACCGTCGACGAGCCCGACGAGATGCACCACCTGCTCGACCTCGGGGTCGACGGACTGATCACCGATCGCACCGACCTGCTGCGGGACGTCCTCGTGGCCCGGGGACAGTGGAGGGACCACCCATGACACACACGGCGCCCACGAGCATCGCCGACCTCGGGCCGATCGACCGGCTGCGGCAGCAGAAGGCCTGGAACTGGTACGACTGGGCCAACTCGGCGTACTACACGACGGTGCTCTCGGTGCTCTTCGCGCCGTACATGATCACGGTCGCCGGCAACGCGGCGGGCTGCGCCGACGCCGACGACACCTGCAACAAGACGGTGAGCCTGCTCGGGCTCGACCTGGCGGCCGGGTTCGCTCCCCTTCTACCTGACCAGCTTCGCGACCATCGCGAGCGCGTTCGTGCTGCCGGTCGTCGGCGCCTTCGTGGACCGCTCGCCGCGCAAGAAGTGGAACATGGGCGGGTTCGCCTTCGCCGGCGCGTTCTTCGCCGCGCTGCTGTTCTTCCTGGAGGGCGACAACTGGCAGCTCGGCGCCGTCGCCGTCGTGCTGAGCAGCATCCTCGGTGGCTGCTCGCTGGTCGCCTACTACGCGATCCTGGTCGACATCTCCACCGAGGACGAGCGCGACCACGCCTCCTCGCGGGGCTGGGCCTTCGGCTACCTCGGCGGCGGCGTGCTGCTCGCGATCAACCTCGGCGTCTACCTCGGCCACGACGCGATCGGCCTCGGCGAGGCGATGGCGGTGCGGCTCTCGCTGCTCTCGGCCGCGCTGTGGTGGGCCGGGTTCACGATCATCCCGCTGGTGCGCCTGCACAACTACGCGCCGGTCAACGTGGTCGCGGCCGAGGGCACCCTGTTCCAGCGCAGCTTCGGCCAGCTCTTCGCGACCCTGAGGGACCTGGGCAACTACCCGATGACGCTGACCTTCCTGATCGCCTACCTGTTCTACAACGACGGCATCCAGACCGTGATCTACGCGGCCTCGACGTACGGCGAGAAGCAGCTGAAGTTCGACAAGACCGTCCTGATCGCGACCATCCTGCTGATCCAGTTCGTGGCGTTCGGAGGGGCGCTGTTCTTCGGGCGGATGGCCGCGCGGTTCGGTGCCTACCGGTCGATCCTCTACGGCACCTTCGCGTGGATGGTGATCGTGGTGGTGGCGATGTTCCTGCCCGAGCGGAACGCGCTCCTGTTCTACCTCGTCGCCGTGGCCATCGGCATCGTGCTCGGCGGCACCCAGGCGTTGTCCCGGTCGTTCTTCAGCCTGCTGATCCCGCGCGGGCGCGAGGGCGAGTACTTCAGCCTCTACAGCGCCGCCGAGCGCGGCACGTCGTGGTTCGGCACGCTGCTGTTCGGCGTGATGTTCCAGGTCACCGGGTCCTACCGGCCGGCGATCTTCGCCCTGATCGTCTTCTTCGTCCTGGGCGCGTTCTTCCTGCTCCGGCTCGACCCGAAACGCGGGATCGAGGAGGCCGGCAACCGGCTCCCAGCCGTGGTCTGAGCCTCGAAGTGGCGCAAAGCACGCTTACAGGGGTGGCGCTGGGGGAATCATCGGAGTACGACAGTCGTTGAGGGATGACGAAGGGTCCTATGCCCTTCCATCTCGACGTGGGTGCGTGGCACCCCTTCGAGACCCCCTGACTTCTTTGCCGTAGCAAACCAATTGTGGGAGGTGCTCCATGGCAGAGCGCACACTTCGAGGAGCCCGTCTCGGAGGCCAGAGCTTCGAGGACGAGCGTGGAATCGAGTTCGCCGCCCGGCAGCAGGTGGGCTACGCCTGCCCGCAGGGACACCGGTTCGAGATCACCATGTCCACCGAGGCCGAGATCCCGGCCGTGTGGGAGTGCCCGCGCTGCGGCGCGGAGGCGCTCTCCGTCGACGGGATCAAGCCCGAGGTGAAGGCGGAGAAGCCGGTCCGCACGCACTGGGACATGCTGCTCGAGCGCCGCTCCGTCAAGGAGCTCGAGGACATCCTCACCGAGCGCCTGGAGCTGCTCCGCGGCGGCGAGATCGGCCCGGCGCACCTCCACCGGCCGCGCAGGAAGACCAAGGCCTGAGCCGCCGGCCCTCGCGGCCGCCTCAGTCGACGACGTCGCCTCGGACCACATCCGGTCCGGGGCGACCGTCAGGTCCGGCCGGCCGGTCCGACCGCCGGTGCGCCGCCGCCGTACGACGCCGCGCCGGGGAACGCCGCCACCGTCAGCCTGCGGCTGACGAAGCCGGCCAGCGCCCGGCGGCCGACCGGGCGGGTGAACGGCAGGATGCAGAGCGCGCCCACGATGTCGAGCACGAAGCCGGGCGTGAGCATGAGCAGGCCGCCGACCAGGATCAGCATCCCGTCGGCGAGCTCCGTGGCCGGCATCCGGCCCTCGTCGAGCGCCGAGCGCAGCGCCCGCCACGCGCGCGCGCCCTCGCGCTTGACCAGCCACGAGCCGAGCATGCTGTCGGCGATCAGCAGCAGGATCGTCCACCACGGGCCGATCGCCTGGCCGACCTGGATGATCACGTAGATCTCGACCAGGGGCACCAGGACGAACGCCGCCAGCAGCAGCCACCTCGGGAACTTTCGCTTCATCACACGTCCTTCCAGCGGTTCAACGAGCAGACGGCGCGGAATGTTTCACGCCGCTCGGCGGGAGAGACGCTCGCGAAGCTGGCGGCGACGCTCCGAGAGCCCCCAGCGGGTGATCCGCCGCAGCGACTCGGTGGCCACGTCGCGGGTCATCTTCGAGTCGCCCCGCACCCGCTCCACGAACTCGATCGGCACCTCGACCACGCGCAGCCCGGCGCGCAGCGTGCGGAACGCCAGGTCGGCCTGGAAGACGTAGCCGTAGGACGAGACGTCGTCGAGGTCGATCTTCTCCAGCGTCGTACGCCGGAACAGGCGGTAGCCGGCGGTCGCGTCGCGCACGTGGATGCCGAGCAGCAGCCGCGTGTAGAGGTTGCCGCCGCGCGAGAGCAGCTCGCGCGTGAACGCCCAGTTGGTCACGCTGCCGCCGGGCACCCAGCGAGACCCGATCACCAGGTCGGCGTCCTCGAGCGCGGCGAGGAGCCGCGGGAGCTGCTCGGGCTGGTGCGAGCCGTCGGCGTCGATCTCGCCGATCACGTCGTAGTCGCGAGCGAGCGCCCACCGGAAGCCGGCGAGGTAGGCCTTGCCCAGGCCCTCCTTCGTCGGCCGGTGCAGCACCTGGATCCGCGGCTCCTGCGGCGGCCATCCGGTCCGCGATGGCGCCGGTGCCGTCGGGTGAGCTGTCGTCGACGACGAGCACGTCTGCGTGCGGGACCGAGGCCAGGATCCGGCCGACCAGCCAGGCGAGGTTGTCGGCCTCGTCGTAGGTGGGGACCACCATCAGCAAGCGCTGCACGGGCCGACCCTATCCAGCGCCGCGGGTCGCTGCCAGGCAGGATCGGGGGGAGCCGCGTGAACCTTCGGACCGCACTCGTCGTCGCTGGGGGCGGCGATGCAGGTGCGTTGTCTACTGGCCACGTTCTCCCCCCGTGTTCTCCCGACCCCGCTGGCGCGACCGGCCCCGTGGACGGATGCTGCGCGACGTGGCACTCGACCCGCGCTCCGACCCCTGATCCGACGCCCAACCAGGTCGTTCTGCCTGGAGGAACGAAGCCGCACTCTGCCATTGGCCCCCACACCCCTGTCAAGCGCTGCGTGACCTGCGCGAACGCCGCAAAGCCGCAGGTCAGAAACGTGTGCGACAGACGAACGGCGGATGAAGAAAACCGTTTCAGCACGGCGTGTCGTGCCCGACACGCCGGTGATGTCCAGACCCGTGCTCAGGGAACGACGACGGTGCCGATGGCGGTCGTCGCCACCACCGGCTCGGCCAGCATCGACGCCGCCGACGACGAGACGTCGGGCGTGCCGCGGCCGACCACGGTGGCGGTGAAGCGGATCTCTCGGGACCGGCGGCCGACGCGGACCAGCTCGGCGGTCACCTCGAGCACGTCGCCGGCCCGGACCGGCGCGCGGAACTGCACCTCGGCGTACGACGCGAACAGGCCCTCGTCGCCGTCACTGCGGATGCAGAGCTCGGTGGCGACGTCGCCGAAGAGTCCGAGCGAGTAGGCGCCGTCGACCAGGTTGCCGGCGTAGTGGGCGTGGGAGTACGGCACGTAGCGCCGGTGGGTGACGGTCAGTCCCACATGCCCGTCGGTCGAGCCTGTCGAGACCATGTCAGGACGCCTTTCGGTGGGTGGGTTCGGTGGAGTGTCGCAGCCTGGCGACTCGCCGCATCTAGCTGGCCGTGATCCGGTGCACCATGAAGCTGGCCACCTCGCCGGGCGTCGTACCCCGGCCGAAGACGCGGTCGACGCCGAGGTCGTCGGCCATCGCCTCGTCGAAGCGGGGACCGCCGACGACGAGCAGCGGGCGCCGCTCGGCCGGGAACGCCTCGCGGAAGGCGGCCGACATCTCGCGGGTGTTGAGCAGGTGGGCGTCGCGCTGCGTGACGACCTGGGAGACCAGCACCGCGTCGGCCTTCTCCTCGATCGCCCGCTCGACGAGCTGGGGCACGGCCACCTGGGCGCCGAGGTTCACGACCTTGAGCTCCCGGTAGTACTCCAGCCCCTTCTCCCCCGCGAACCCCTTGATGTTGAGGATCGCGTCGATGCCGACCGTGTGCGCGTCGGTGCCGATGCAGCCGCCCACGACCACCATCCGGCGCCGCAGCGCACGCTTGACGGTCGCGTTGACCTCCTTGGGGGTCAGCAGCGGGTAGTCACGCTCGACCACGACCACCTGCGAGGGGTCGACGAGGTGGTTGACCCGGCCGTAGACCACGAAGAACGTGAAGTCCGGCCCCATCGGCTTCGCGTGCACGACCAGCGCCGGGTCCATGCCCATCTTGTTCGCGAGCTGCTGGGCGGCGCCCTCGGCGGTCTTGTCGTGCGGCATCGGCAGCGTGAACGACAGCTGCACCATGCCGTCGCCGGTGGTGTCGCCGTACGGCCGCAGCAGCTTCTTGGTGGTCGAGCCTGTCGAGACCATCGCTCCTCCAGGGTCTCGGTCGCGGGGTTGAGGTACGTCTCGGCCTTCCGGGCCACGCCGTCGAGCCCACGGCCGCCCTCCGGGGGCCGCTTCATCAGGCCGAAGGTGCCGTCGGCGATCGCCGAGAACAACGGGGGCCACTGCCCCTTCGGCTCGGCGGTGATCCTCTCGAGCAGGTCGATCGCCTCGCCCAGCACGACGCGGGCGCGCTCGGCGATCAGGCCGTCGGGTGCCGGCCGGAAGTCCTCGGCCAGCCCGCCGGCGGCGTCCATCACGTAGCGGACGTTCTGCAGCGCGAGGTCGCGGTCGGAGAGCCACGGCGTGACCACGGCCTCGGTCATCATCCCGACCAGCAGGATGCCCTGGCCGGTGAGGGCGCCGGCCAGGTTGAAGAACCCGTCGAGCAGGTAGCCGCGGAAGACGTCGCCGGTCATGTGCCGCGTGGGCGGCATCCACTTGAGCGGCGCCTTCGGGAACAGCTCGCGGGCCAGCATCGCGTGGGCCAGCTCCAGCCGGAACGACTCCGGGACCGCCGGGTCGATCTCGAACGCGTGGCCCAGACCGAGCTGCCAGTCCTCGAGCCCGGCCTCCTTGGCGAAGTACTCGTTGAGGAGCTGGGACACCGTGACCGTGTGCGCGGCCTCGACCGCGTCGGCGGTGGTGAGGTAGTTGTCCTCACCGGTGTTGATGATGATCCCCGCCCGCGCGTGGACCTGGCGGCTGAACCGCTGGTCGACGAAGGTGCGGATCGGGTTGATGTCGCGGAAGAGGATCCCGTACATCGAGTCGTTGAGCATCATGTCGAGCCGCTCGAGGCCGGCCAGTGCCGCGATCTCGGGCATGCAGAGCCCGGAGGCGTAGTTGGTCAGCCGCACGTAGCGGCCGAGCTCCTTGCTGGACTCGTCGAGCGCGGCCCGCATCAGCCGGAAGTTCTCCTGCGTGGCGTAGGTGCCGGCGTACCCCTCGCGGGTCGCGCCCTCCGGCACGTAGTCGAGCAGCGACTGCCCGGTGGACCGGATCACCGCGATCACGTCGGCGCCCTCGCGGGCCGCCTGCTGCGCCTGCGGGATGTCCTCGTGGATGTCGCCGGTCGCGACGATCAGGTAGATCCACGGCTGGCGCGGGGCGTCGCCGATCCGGGTGATCAGCCGCTCCCGCTCCTTCCGACGCCGGTCGACCTGGCGCAGGCCCGCGCCGACCTGCTTGCGCGCCGCCGCGGCGGCGCGGGTGGCGTCGCGTCCCTCGGGCAGCCGGAACCGCACCGAGCCGGCGGCGGCCTTCTGGGCGAGGGTGGTCAGGTCCTCGGCCTCGCCGCGGAGCAGCGCGTCCCAGACCGGCAGCGAGACGCCGTGCTCGAGGCCGACGTCGCCGCGCGTCGCGTCGAGCAGCCGGTTGACCCACGGCGTGCCCTCGGCGTCGGCGCCGGAGAGCCCGGCCAGGCGCAGCGTCGCCCGCTCGACCGAGACCGTGGTGTGCTGCCGCGCGAGGTCGACGATCGGCTTGCCCACCCGCCGGGCCAGGGTGCGCGCCTTGCGGACCGTGGCCGGGTCCAGGTCCAGCTTCTTGACCACCTTGGTGGCCGTGGTGCGCCTGCGTGGTCGAGCCTGTCGAGACCATCAGTGCAACCGCCTCTCGAACAGTGAGCGCACCCCGTCGGAGGTGCGCAGCAGGTCGATCGCGTACGCCGCGTGACCGGGCACGAACCCGTTGCCGACCAGCATGGTCACGTCGGCGGCCAGACCCTCGGCGCCGAGCGCGGCCGCGCTGAACGACGTGGCCATCGAGAAGAAGATGACGGTGCCCGAGGGTGCGGTGGACAGGATCGCGCCACCCTCGCACCCGGGCACGTCGACGCAGACCACGGTGACGTCCGCCGGCCCCCCGGCGCCGGTCACCGCGACGCGCAGCGCGAGCGGGTCACGGGCGTCGGCGACGACGACCTCGTCGGCCAGCGCGGCCTCGCGCAGCAGCGTGGCCTCCTGCTCGTGCGGGACGACCCCGATCGTGCGCCGGGCGCCGGCCCGCTTCGCCGCGGCGAGCGCGAGCGACCCGGACTTCCCCGCTCCCCCGATCACCGCCACGGTCGGCCCCCGCGTCGTCGAGCCTCGTCGAGACGTACCCTCGACCACGCGTGCGGTCAGGGCGGGCGCGCCGCAGACGTCCATGACCGCCAGCGAGAGCGCCTCGGGCAGGTCGTCGGGCAGCACGGCGGCGATCGACTGGCCGAACAGGATCGCGTAGCCGTCGGTCGGGACCTGCTCGCCCAGGCCGTCCCACTCCTGCAGACCGTCCTCGATCACCAGCGGGGTGAGCGTCAGCGAGACCAGGGTGGCGACCGGCTGTCCGGCCTCGAGCCCGAGCGGCGACCCCGGGCCGACCTCCTCGACGACGCCGACCAGCATGCCGCCGGACCCGGTGACCGGGTTCTGCATCTTGCCCCGCTCCCCCACGATCGTGAGCACCTCGTCGCGGACCGCCTCGCCGTCGACCAGGCCGTCGACGGTGTGCTTCTCCGCCAGCTGGCGGTACGACGCCGCGTCGAGGTTGAGCCGGCGTACCCGCACCCGCACCTCGTCGTCCCAGATCTCGCGCCGGGTGTCGAGCCGCTCGGCGGACTGCGGGAGCGCTCCGGCGGGAGCCAGCACCCGGTGGGTGCCGACCGGATCGCTGGTGGTGCCCGTGTGGATGGCCGTGCGGCTCACGCGCAAGATCCTTTCATCGATTGTCGCAATCAACCGGCAGATTTGCGGTGTTGCGCTGGACTGGCGAGACTTCCTCTCCTACTCTGACATCAGGGCCGTGGGTGACACAACCGACGCGCCCATCCGCATGCCCTGCCACCGCAGGCGCACCACCTGGGGAGGACCGCATGAGCATCAACGTCGACGACGCGATCGACTCCACACCCGACTGGAGTCCCGACTCCAGCGACCTCGGTGGCCAGCCCTACCCCTATCGCCGGGTCGAGCTGGTGGAGCCCGACTGGACCCGGTTCCCGGGCTGGAAGGACGTCACCGCCGAGGAGTGGGCCTCCGCCCAGTGGCAGCGCGCCCACTGCGTGAAGAACCTCGGCCAGCTGCGCGACCTGCTCGGCGACCTCGTCGACGAGTCCTTCTACGCCGACCTGGGCCGCGACCAGGCCGAGCGGGCCACCATGTCGATGCTGGTGCCGCCGCAGATGATGAACACGATGGCGCCCGACGTCACACCGGGCGGTGCCGGCTCGCTGACCGACGCGTTCTTCGCCGACCCGATCCGCCGCTACATGCTGCCGGTGCTGTCGGACCGTCGTACCGACTGGCCGTCGCACCCGCACGCCACCCGCGACTCGCTCCACGAGCACGACATGTGGGTGGCCGAGGGGCTGACCCACCGCTACCCGACCAAGGTGCTCGCGGAGCTGCTGCCGACCTGCCCGCAGTACTGCGGCCACTGCACCCGGATGGACCTGGTCGGCAACTCCACCCCGGTGATCCAGAAGCTCAAGTTCGCCGGCAAGCCCAACGACCGGCTCGGCGACATGCTCGACTACCTGCGCCGCACGCCCCAGGTGCGCGACGTGGTGGTCTCCGGCGGCGACGTCGCGAACATGCCGTGGGCGCGGCTCGAGGACTTCCTCACGCGGCTGCTGGAGATCGAGAACATCCGTGACATCCGGCTCGCCACCAAGGCGCTGATGGGTCTCCCCCAGCACTGGCTGCAGGACGACGTCCGGGCCGGCGTCGAGCGGGTTGCCCGCACCGCGCGTGACCGCGGCGTCTCGCTGGCGATCCACACGCACGTCAACCACGCCAACTCGGTGACCCCGCTGGTGGCCGACGCCACGAGGGCGATGCTCGACGCCGGCGTGCGCGACGTCCGCAACCAGGGTGTGCTGCTGGCCGGCGTCAACGCCGAGCCGCACGCGCTGCTCGACCTGTGCTTCCGGCTGCTCGACGGCGCGCAGATCATGCCCTACTACTTCTACATGTGCGACATGATCCCGTTCTCGGAGCACTGGCGGGTCTCGGTCGCCGAGGCGCAGCGCCTGCAGCACCACATCATGGGCTACCTGCCCGGGTTCGCGACGCCGCGCATCGTGTGCGACGTGCCGTTCGTCGGCAAGCGCTGGGTGCACCAGCTCGCGGACTACGACGAGGTGCACGGCATCTCCTACTGGACCAAGAACTACCGCACGTCCATCGAGGCCACCGACGCCGAGGCGCTCTCGCGCACCTACGAGTACTACGACCCGATCCACACGCTGCCGGCCGAGGGCCAGGCGTGGTGGGCGCAGCACGGGCAGCTCGACCTCGCGCACCTGAAGGCGGCGGAGATGGCCGAGGCGTCCCGTCGTACGGCGGCGCTGCAGGCGTACTGACGCCCGCTCGGTGGCGCGGCTCGGCGACCTCTCGGTGGTCGAGCCGAACCTCTCGGTGGTCGAGCCTGTCGAGACCGATGACTTCCCGGTCCGCTGACGGTCTGTCCTGTCGTACCCGCTCACCGAGGAGGACGTCATGAGGCCGATCATCCCGAACCTCTGGTTCGACACCCAGGCCGAGGAGGCCGCTCGGTTCTACGTCGGGCTGTTCGACGACAGCCGGATCGTGTCCGTCGTGCCCTACGGCCCGGACACGCCCGGCCCCGAGGGCAGCACCATGGTCGTCGAGTTCGACCTCATGGGCCAGCGCTACGTGGGCATCAACGGCGGGCCGCAGTTCCCGTTCACGGAGGCGGTCTCGCTCGAGGTGCGCTGCGAGGACCAGGCCGAGATCGACCGGATCTGGGCGGCGCTCGTGGAGGGCGGCGAGCCCGGGCCGTGCGGCTGGCTCAAGGACCGCTACGGGCTGTCCTGGCAGGTCTCCAGCACGGACCTCGAGACGATGCTGACCGACCCCGACCAGGAGAAGGTCAACCGGGTCACGCAGGCGTTCTTGAAGGTGGACGGCGAGCCGTTCGACATCGCCGCGCTCCGGGCAGCGTTCGAGGGCACCGCCGAGCCCGCGAGGACGTCGCGCTAGTCGGCGGCGTGGGGCGCCGGCACCGGCCGGTTCTCGTACGGCGTGGACAGCACGATCGTGGTGCGCGTCGAGACGTTGGCGGCCGCCCGGATCCGGGCGAGCAGGTCCTCGAGCGTCGACCGGGGCGGCGACCCGCACCTTGAGGATGTAGGACTCCTCCCCCGCCACCGACCAGCAGCTCTCGATCTCCGCGATGTCCTGGAGCCGCTCGGGTGAGTCGTCGGGCTGCGAGGGGTCGATCGGCCGGATCGAGATGAACGCGGTGACCGGCAGCCCCAGCTCGTCGTGGTCGACCGTGGCGGCGTAGCCCATGATCAGGCCGCGCGACTCGAGCCGCTTGACCCGGTGGTGCACCGCGGACGTGGAGAGGCCGGTCTCCTTGCCCAGGTCGGTGAACGACATCCGTCCGTCGGCCGCGAGCAGCTCCAGGATGCGCCGGTCCGTGTCCTCCATGGCCAAACCCTAGGGGCGTCATGCAAGGATCGCCATCGTGACCTCCGACTCGCGGCTGATGCTTCTCGACACCGCCTCGTTGTACTTCCGGGCGTTCTTCGGCGTGCCGGACTCCGTGAAGTCCCCCGACGGCAAGCCGATCAACGCCGTGCGCGGGCTGCTGGAGTTCATCGCCCGGCTGGTCGCCGACTACCAGCCGACCCACCTGGTGTGCTGCTGGGACAACGACTGGCGACCGCAGTGGCGCGTCGACCTGCTCCCGTCGTACAAGGGGCACCGGGTGGTGGCCGCCCGTCCCGGGCCGACGCCGGACATCGAGGAGGTGCCCGACCCGCTGGAGGCGCAGATCCCGGTGATCGTCGAGGTGCTGGGGGCGCTCGGGATCGCGATCGTGGGCGCCGACGGCTACGAGGCCGACGACGTGATCGGCACCCTGGCCACGAACGCCGGCATGCCGGTCGACATCGTCACCGGCGACCGCGACCTCTTCCAGCTCGTCGACGACGCCAGCGCGGTGCGGGTGCTCTACATCGCCAAGGGCGTCGGCAACCACGAGCGGGTGACCGACGAGGTGGTCGTGGGCAAGTACGCCGTGCTCCCCAGCCAGTACGCCGACTTCGCGACCATGCGCGGCGACGCCTCCGACGGGCTCCCGGGCGTGGCCGGCGTCGGCGACAAGACCGCGTCCTCGCTGCTGCTCACCTACGGCGACCTGCGCGGCATCATCGACGCCGCCGAGGACGAGGACTCCGGCATGGCCCCCGGCCCGCGCAAGAAGATCCTCACCGCCGAGGAGTACCTCAAGGTCGCGCCCACCGTGGTCGCCGTCGCCCGCGACATCGACCTGGGAGAACCCGACCTCACCTGCCCCACGGAGCCGGCCGACCCCGAGTCCCTCACCGCCCTCGCCGAGCGCTGGGGCCTGACCTCCTCGGTCGAGCGCGTCCTCACCGCCCTCTCTCGTTGAGTTGTGCCTCCGGCCCCGTTGAGATGTGTCTCCGGCCCCGTCGAGCTGGGACCGCATGCGCGGTTCGACGGAGCCGGAGGCACAACTCAACGAAAGGGGGTCAGGCGAGGAGGCCGCGGGCGAGGGCGGTCGCGAGGGTCGGGGACAGCGGGAGGCGGGGCAGCAGGGTCGCCTGGACGGCGTGGTAGACGTCCGGCTTGCCCGCCCAGGTGAGAGCGCTGGGCGCGAGGGTCGGCGACAGCTCGTGCCGCCACGACCCACGCTCGTCGTCGCGGAAGTGGGTGGCGACGTGCTCCCAGAACGTCTCGTACCAGGCGGCGTACGCCGGGTCGCGGGTCGCCTCGTGCAGGGCGGCGGCCGTGGCCGTCGCCTCCGCGGCGACCCAGTGCATGCGCTCGCGGACGACCGGGTGACCGTCCCAGTCGACGGTGTAGACGAAGCCCGGCGCACCGTCGACCGACCAGCCCTCGCGCACGGACGCCTCGAACAGCGCGACCGCGTCGCTGAGCAGCCAGTCGGGTGCCCGGTCGCCCAGGGACGCGCGCAGGTCCAGCGCGAGGCGTGCCCACTCCAGCCAGTGACCGATCGTGGCGCCGTAGGGCCGGAACGGGTGCGCCGGCTCGTCGACGTTGTACTCGAGCACCGGCTGCCAGTCGGCGTCGAAGTGCTCGGGGATCCGCCACTGGTTGCCGGCCGCGAGGTCGTGTACGACGCGCGTGAGGATCCGCTCCGCCTTGTCCCGCAGCGAGGTGTCCCCGAGCACGTCCGCGGCCGACAGCAGGGCCTCCACGCTGTGCATGTTCGCGTTGACGCCGCGGTAGCCGTCGAGGGTCGTCCAGTCCCGGTCCCACTGCTCGACCACCATGCCGGCGTCGTCGTCCCAGAACCTGCCGACCAGCGTCTCGAGCGCCCGGTCCAGGAGGGCGGCACCGCCCGGCCGTCCGGCGGCGGTGGCGCTCGCGGCGGCGAGGACGACGAACGCGTGCTCGTAGGCCGTCTTGTCGGTCGTGGTGGGTCCCTCCGGACCGACCTTGGCGAACCAGCCGCCGTGCTCCTCGTCGAGGAACCGGCCCTCGAGCGCGGCGATCCCGTGGTCGGCGAGCGCGCCGCATCCGGGACGGCCGATCAGGTGTCCCAGGGAGAACACGTGGGTCATCCGGCAGCTGATCCACAGCTCGACCGGCCGGTCGAGGACGGGCGCACCGTCGTCGTCCAGCCAGGCGAACCCGCCGTCGGGATGGCGGGAGGCGGCGGCGAACCGGAGCAGGCCGTCGGTCTCCTGCTCCAGCCAGCGGCCGTGGACCGGGCTGCCCAGCCAGGTCATCGGGAGACCCCCGGGTAGGTGTCGCCGACCCGGTAGGTGGCGACGCCCAGCGTCGAGTCGCTCTGGCCGTAGTACGCGAACCACGTGTCGCGGAAGTGGACCAGGCCCTCGACGAAGGTGACGTTGGAGACCAGCCCGTTCTGGTCCTCGAACGTCGACGGCTCGAGCCACGGGCGGTTCATCTGGGCCAGCACCTCGTTCGGACGACGAGGGTCGACCAGCAGCTGCCCGCAGGTGTAGCGCACGCTGCCGTCGGCGAACTTGACCGCCGCGTTGTGCAGCAGGAGGAGCAGCCCGTTGTTGGTGACGATCGGCTGCGGCCCGACCTCGACCAGGAAGTCGCCGAAGGTGCCTTCGGGGGTCGGCACCATCAACGGCTCGTCCTGCGGGCACGGCTTCCAGTGGATGAGGTCATCGGACCACGCCGTGTAGATCGAGCCCTCGCCGAAGAACATCAGGTACCGCCCGTCGATCGGCGTCGGGAGGATGCCGCCGGCCTTGCTCCACGGCGTGGGGATGCCGGCCGCCCTGGGCTCGAACGTGTTGAAGTCGGGGAACAGCGGCCCGTGCTTCTCCCAGGTGAACAGGTCGGTCGAGGTGGCCAGGCACAGCTGGGCATGTGTCCGGTCCCAGCCGGAGTAGGTCAGGTAGTAGGTGCCGTCCACCTCCGTGACCCGCGGGTCCTCGCAGCCGAACTCCTCGTAGGTCTCGCTGGGCGAGAGCACCGGCTCGGGGTGCCGCTCGAAGCTGATCCCGTCCTCGCTCGTCGCCAGCCCGACGTGGGACACGATGTCGTCGGCGTGCGCACGGTAGAGCAGCACCACGCGGTCGTCCTTGACGATCGCCGCCGGGTTGTAGACCGACGACGACTCCCATCCGTCGCCCTGGGGGCGCAGGATCGGGTTGGCGGCGTGCGGCGTGAACGGTCCGAGCGGGAACTCTGCATGCGGGTGCGCCATGATGGCGGACTCCTTGGTGTTGTCGGGGTGGTGCAGGGTCAGCGACGCACGAGTGTGACGCCGCCTGGCGCGATCCGGACCGGCACGTCGGCAGTCCGGACGGACGACCGCGCGAGCAACGTGCCCTCGCCGTCGTACTCGAGCACCTGGGCGGGTCCGGTGCCGGGGACCGTCACGGTGGCGTGCTTCACCGTCCGTGCCGCGCTCCGCAGGAGAGCGGTGCCGTGTCCCTCGCTGCCGAGCACGAGCCGGGAGACGAGTGGCTGCGACCAGGACCGCGTCCAGCCGGGCGACGTCGCCGGCGGCGGCCGTCGTGCGCACCGTGAGGGTGTCCGCCGAGGCGGGCAGGGCCGTGTCCAGCGTCCGCGGCAGGAGAGCACCCGGCGCGGGGGAGTCGCCCTGGGGGCCGATCGAGTCCGACCGGATCGCGCCGAGCGAGCGGTCCCCGGCGCTGAACGCGGTGCGTGCCGAGCTGTCGGGCCGGAGATCGAAGACCGGGATCACCAGGGAGCGCGGGTGGGCGTCGAGGGCGAGCGTCTCGCTGCCCTGGTCCGCCAGCTCGACGTAGCCCGGAGCCGTCGTACTGGGCCTCTCCGGTCCAGAAGTCCTTGGGGACCACGGCCGTGGCGCCCGCACCGAGCGTGCCGTCCTCGGCCTGGACGTACTGCGTGCCCACCACGCCCTGCACCTCGGACGACTGGGTCGCGATGCGGCGCACGGACGGGTGCGCGTCGAGCGCGAGCATGGTCAGCAGGCCGTGGATCGTGGACTCCGCGCCGGAGTTCCGGTTGACGGTGCCGTCCTCGGCGATCCCGTCGATCGTGACGCCCGTCGCGGGGTCGTAGGCGGGCTGTCTCGCCGCGTTCGCCCCGAAGAACCAGGCGGCGGTCATGCCGGCCAGCTGACCGGCCCCGTTGTCTGACCCGTCGTCGGACCGGCCGGCCAGGGCGATCAGGTTCTGCACCCGGGAGTCGACCCCGTAGGCGATCTGGGTGCCGTCGGTCCGGGACGGCGCGCGGCCGTTGTCCGGGCCGCCCGAGGTGAGCAGCCACGGCATGAAGGTGAAGGCGTCACGCAGTGCCGTCCGGCGCAGGCTCCGCTGCCGCGTGACGTCGGCGGTGGCGGACAGGGCTCCGGGCATCTGCGACGCCCAGGCGTGCCAGTTGCTGAGGGACGTCGGGGTCGGCAGCACCGCCCCGAAGGGCCAGTGACGGGCGTCGCCGCCGGCGAGCTCGGAGATGCCCTCACTGAGCCGCACCAGCGTGCGACGCGACGCGGGGTCGCCCCCGGCGTGGGCGTAGGCAGCCAGACCGAGCACCGCCTCCGCGGAGGCGTCGGCGCCGTCGGCGATCAGCCAGGCGGGGGTGCTCCGGCCGTCGACCTGGTGGTGCCGGCCGTAGGCGTCCAGCGACTCGCGGTCGACGGCGCGGGCCGCGAGCTGCAGCCGGTCCTGGAGGAAACGTGCGAAGGCCGGGTCGGAGCCGCGGAACGACGCGTATCCCTCCCCCAGCGCCCACAGGGTGCGGGCCAGCCAGAAGGAGGCGTCGCTGTCCGAGGGGTCGGGCTGCTCGACCGGATCCGCGCTGGGGTTCAGGGTGCCGTCGGGCTGCATCCACAGCACGACGTTGCCGGCGTTCGGGCCGGAGGCGGTCTGCAGGTAGGTCAGGCCGCGGAGCAGCTCGCGGGCCCGGTCGCGGCTGGACGTGCTCCTCGTCTGCTGCCAGTCACGGAGGTAGACGACCGCCGCGCGGGAGATGTCGTCGGCGTTGAACGCGCCCTGGCCGTAGGTGTCGGTGGCGGCGTCGTAGGTGCCGCCCCCGAGCGCGTCGGAAGCTCCCGTCGGCGTTGCGGTCGGCGTACGTCCACAGCACGCCGATCCCGGGCTGCGAGGCGAGCCGGTACGTCGTGTGGCCGGCCTGCGTCGGGGGCGTGACCTCCGCGGCGAGGAAGTCGAGATGGGCGAGGTTCGTGAGCCGGGTGCCGGTGCCGGCCGCAGCACGGTCGGGACTCGCGGTCGCCGCGGGCACGGACAGCAGGCCCGCGGCGAGGAGCAGTGTGGTGGCGAGCGCGGCGCGGCTCCGGTGGGTGGTCAGGTGCATGGTGAGGCTCATCCTTTGACTCCGCTGCTGATCTCGGTGGCGGTGAAGTGCTTCTGGAACGCCACGAACAGGGCGACGGCCGGTGCTGCGAGCACCACCGCCCCCGCGAGGATGGCGCCGATCGGGTTGGTGGCGCGGCCCGCGATGTTGCTGATGTAGTTGGCCAGCGTGACCGCGAGTGGCTGCAGGTGCTGGTCCTTGGTGACCAGGAACGGCCACAGGAACTCGTTCCACGGGCCGATGAACGTGATCAGGCACGCGGTGAGGATCGCCGGTCGGACCAGCGGGATGGCGATGGACCACAGGATCCGCAGCTCACTGGCGCCGTCGAGCATCGCGGCGGAGAAGAGGTCGTCCGGGAGCCCGATGAAGAACTGCCGGAAGACGAAGACGGCCGTCGAGTTGATGGCGAACGGCAGGATCATGCCGGCGTAGCTGTCGGCCAGCCCGTAGCTGCGGACGATCATCACGTAGATCGGGATGATCAGGAGCTGGAACGGGATGATCTGCACGAGCAGCATCACCGCGAAGAGCGTGCCGCGGCCCCGGAAGTGCAGGCGGGCCAGGGCGTAGCCGGCGAGCACCCCGAAGATCGACGGTGCCGAACAGCACGCCACTGGTGACGATCACCGAGTTGAGCAGCGACTGGACCAGGTTCACGCGGCTGTTGATGTCCACGTAGTTGTCGAAGGTCCAGCCGCCCGTGGGGAACACGCCCTTGACGGTGGTGTCCGGCGTCTCCTGGAAGGACCCGACGACCATGTAGTAGAAGGGGAACAGGAACACCAGTGCGCCCAGGAACAGGGCGGCACGGCTCCAGAATGTTCGACTCATGGCTCAGTCACGCTCCAGGAGCTTGCGGTTGACCAGCGAGATGAGGAGCACGGCGATCACCAGCACCACCCCGATCGCGGCGGCGGTGTCAGGGTTTCCCTGCTCGATGCCCTTCTGGTACATCACGAACACCGGCGACGTCGAGGCCCCGTCGGGGCCGCCGCCGTTGGTGAGCAGGTAGGGCTCGGTGAACAGGTTCGCGCCGGTGATCGTCGCCAGGATGACGACGAGGGTGGTGGCGGGCCGGACGCCCGGCACGGTCACGTGCCAGAACGCCCGGAGCCCGGTCGCCCGGTCGACGGCCGCGGCGTCGTACAGGTCCTTGGGGATCGCCTGCAGCGCGGCCAGGTAGAGCAGGATGAACAGGCCGAGCTGCTTCCAGGTCACGAACAGCGCGATCACCGGCATCGCGGCCTTCGCGTTGACCAGCCACGACGGCGACGGGGCCAGCGGCCCCAGGATCTCGTTCACGAGCCCGCCCGAGCTGAACAGGAACAGCCAGACCGCGACCAGCGCGACGCTCGCCGTCACGTAGGGCACGTAGTACGAGACCCGCAGGAACGTCCGCGCCCGCACGGCCGCGTTCAGTCCCGCGGCCAGCACCAGCGACAGCACCACGGTGAGCGGCACGTTGATCAGGAGGAAGATCCCGACGTTGACGAACGAGCGGCGTACGTCGGGGTCCCCCAGCACCGTCGTGTAGTTCTCCAGCCCGACGAACGGCCGGTCGACCGGCACGCCGGGCGCGGCGAAGAAGTAGTCGTGGAAGCTCATCCACACCGCCAGCCCGAGCGGCTAGGCGAACACCATCGCCAGGAACACGGCGTACGGCGCGGCGAACAGCAGACCCAGCGGCTGGCGGCCGAGGATCCGCCGCGTCACCGGCGTGCTCACGAACCCGAGGCCAGATCGTCCGCGGAAGCGGCCGCCTTGCTGATGGCGTCGTCCACGGGGGTCTTGTCGAAGATCACCGAGGACGAGTACTCGTCACGGATCTTCTGCCAGATCTCCACGGAGTTCGGCACGTTGGGCACCTCGACGGTCCGCGACGCCTGGTCGGCGAACATCTTGTACTCGGGGTGCTTCTGGAAGTACGACGCGTACGTCGTCGCCAGGTCGGTGCGGATCGGCATCTGGCCGGTGGTCTCCAGCAGCTTGCCGTCCTGGTCCTTGCTGGTGGCGAACTTCAGGACGTCCCACGCGGTCTGCTGGTTCTTGCAGGCCGAGTAGAGGCCGATGTTCTTGGCGTCGGTGAACGAGTACACGTCACTGGGAGCGGCACCGTCCTTGGTCGGGACCGGGGCGACGCCCCAGTTGACCTTGCCCTTGTAGACCGCGATCGCCCAGGGGCCGACGACCGCCATGGCGGCCTTCTTGTCGGCGAACGAGTCCCCGTCGTACTTCTCCTGCGGGGAGTAGCCCTTGGCGTACATCTCGTGCCAGAAGTTCCAGACGTCCTTGCCGGCCGGGTCGTCGAACGTCGCCTTGCCGTCCTCGATCGTCTGCTTGCCGCCCGACTCGGCGGCGTAGAGCGGGTAGAAGTCGAACCAGGACTGGAAGAACTCACTCGACGGCGCAGGCGCGATCGCGGACGGAGCGGCTCCGCTGTCCACGATCTTCTTGCTGGTCGCGAGGAAGTCGGCGTACGTCGTCAGCGGCGGCTTGCTGGTGTCGAGCCCGGCCTTCTTGAACAGGTCCTTGTTGTAGAAGATCATCACCGGGTTCTGCTTCCAGGGGATCTGGTAGTACTTCCCGTCCGGCGACTTGTACTGGTCGGCGCTGTCGCCCGAGCGCGACTCGATGTACTCGGTGCCCTTCGAGAAGTCGTCGAGCGGCACCAGGCCGCCCTGCTTCTGGAACTGCGGCACCGCGGCCGGGCTGGTGTTGAACACCAGGCACGGGGCGTTGCCGGCGGTGATCGACGCGCCGATGACCTCCTCGGAGGTCTTGCCGGCCGGGATCTCCTGGGCGGTGACCTTCTCGTCCGGGTGCGCGGTGTTCCACTCCTTGACCATCGCCTTCCCCCAGGCGATCTCCTCGGGGTTGTTGGAGAGCCAGACCTTGATCGGGCCCTTCGCGGAGCGCGCGTTCTCGGCGTCCCCTCCCCCACCGCAGGCGGCGGTGAGGCCGAGCGCGAGGACGGCGGCGGAGGTGGTGAGGAATCTTGCTTTTCATGGTGCTTCTCTCTCTTCAACGGGGCGAATGATGACGGTCGTGACGGGGGCCGGTCGAGGAACGCACGACGAGGCGTGAGTCCGGCAGGTCGTGCGGGGTGGGCGGCTGGTGGTCGATCAGCTCGAGCAGCCGGGTCGCGGCGGCGCGTCCCCAGGCCACGACGTCGGTGCTGACCGTCGTGAGCGGGGGCTGCAGGTGGGCCGCGAGCTCGATGTCGTCGAAGCCGGTCACGGAGATCTCGCCGGGCACCGAGATGCCGCGGGAGAGGGCGAGCGAGAGGCCCGCCGTGGCCATCAGGTCGTTGGCGAACACGACCGCGGTCGGTCGGTCCGCGAGGTCGAGCAGCTCGGCCATCGCGCGGGCACCGGACTCCGCCGAGAAGTCGGCCGTCGACGCACGGACCCTCGGGCAGGCCGGCGGCCGCGAGGCCGGCGCTCCAGGCCTGACGTCGCGAGCGGCCGTGGACCAGGTTCTGGGGTCCGGCCACGTGCGCGATGCGGGTGTGGCCCAGCTCGACCAGGTGGCGGACGACGGAGCGGATGCCCTCCGCGTCGTCGTGCCACACGGCCGACTGGGTGGCGAAGCTGCGGTAGGAGAGCTCCGGGCCGATCAGCACGCACGGCAGGCCGAGCTCCTCGAGCAGCGCCGGGCGCTCGTCGTCCACCCGGAGGTCCGTGAGGAGGACGCCGTCGACGCGGGCCTCCTGGGCGAGCCGGCGGTAGGTGGCCAGGTCGTCGTGCTCGGCCACCTGGAGCAGCAGCGCATGTCCGCGGGCGGAGAGCGCGGTCTCCAGGCCCGCGATGAACGCCGGGAAGAAGGCGTCGACGCTGAGGACCTCCGGTGGCCGGGCGACGACCAGTCCGACCGCGTGGGAGCGGGAGATGGACAGCGCGCGGGCCCGGGCGCTGGGCGTCCAGCCCAGGTCCTCCGCTGTCGCGAGGATCCGTCGGCGGGTCTCCTCGGAGATGCCCGGGCGACCGTTGAGGGCGAACGACACGGCTCCCTTGGAGACACCGGCGGCCGTCGCCACGTCGGTGATCGTCGGTCGGCCCATGCCGTTACTAAACCGGTTTAGCACGGTGTGTCAACCGTCACACCGCGGAGCGGGCCCCGTCAGGGCGTCAGGAGGGTCAGGAGGACACCGAGGAGTACGCGACCACGCCCCGGCGGAGCAGCGCGACGGTCTCGCGCGCGGTGTCTCGGAGCGCGGTGTGGCCGGCCGCGTCGGCCACCTGGCCGGCGAGGTCGACCAGCTGCTTGACCCACCGCACGAAGTCGCCCGCGGCGAGGTCCGTGGCGTCGAGGACCTCGTCGAGGTCGTCGCCCTCGGCCCAGCGGTACGCCGCCCACGCGAACGCGAGGTCGGGCTCGCGGCTGAACTCGATCTTGTGCTCGCGCTGGAGCTCCTCGAGGTCGCCCCAGAGCCGCACCGTCTCGGCGAGCGCCTGCTTGACCGGTCCGCCGGGAAGCCGGGGCGGGCCGGCGTCGTCGGCGCGGCGTGACTCGTACACGAGCGCCGACAGGGCCGCGGCCAGGCCGGACGGCGACAGCTCCGACCAGAGACCCTGCTCGATCGCCTCGGACGCGACCAGGTCGAGCTCGGCGTAGATCCGCATCAGGCGCTGGCCCTTGGCGGTCACCGTGGTGGTGCCGTCGACCTCGGTCAGGTAGTCGAGCTCGGTGAGCACCTCGCAGATCCGGTCGAAGCGGCGGGCGATCGTGTTGGTGCGCTGCTCGATCCGGCGTCGCAGCGTCTGGGAGTCGCGGTGCAGCTTGTACCAGCGCTCGGCCCACCGGGCGTGGTCCTCGCGGTCGGGACAGCCGTGACAGGGGTGCGCGCGGAGCCGGCTGCGCAGCTGCTCGACCTCCCGGTCGCTCCCCGCGTCGCCGTCGGGGGCCGCCCGGTGCCGGCGTGGCGGCATGTCCTGGGTGCGCTGGCGCAGGGTCGATGCGAGGTCGCGCCGGGCCTGCGGGTCGCGCCCGTTGAAGTTCCGGGGCACCTTCAGCCGGGTCAGCGACGAGACCGGCGTCGGGAAGTCCACCATGCTCAGGCGACGCGCGTGCCGGTCGAGCGTGAGCACGTAGGGCCGCGGACCCTCGCGGTCGGAGCGCACGCCGGGGTCGATCACGAGCGCGATACCGGAGTACTTTCCGGCCGGTACGTCGATCACGTCGCCCGGGCGCAGGCTCTCCACCGACTCCTCGGCCTCGCGCCGCCGGTCGTACCGGCGCGCCTTGGCCCGGTGCGCCTCGAGGTCGCTCAGCGAGCGCCGGAGCCCGGCGTACTCCATGAAGTCGCCGCGGTCGCATGCCGCAGCCTCGGCG
The DNA here is from genome assembly GCA_963754145.1 of uncultured Actinomycetota bacterium. GTDB lineage: Bacteria > Actinomycetota > Actinomycetes > Propionibacteriales > Nocardioidaceae > Marmoricola. The sequence goes on along the minus strand of CAVWFF010000048.1, from coordinate 8,552 downwards.
TAGCCGTCGAGCGCGTCGTCGCTCTTGCGGAGCTGCCGCGCGAGCCCGACGACCGCCTTGTCCGCCTGGAACTGGGCGAACGACTGCTCGAGCAGCTCGCGCGCCTGCTCGCGGCCGAACTGACGGACCAGGTTCACGGCCATGTTGTACGACGGGCGGAACGACGACCGGAGCGGATAGGTGCGCGTGGACGCGAGCCCGGCCACCGACTTCGGCTCCAGACCCGGCTGCCACAGCACCACGCCGTGCCCCTCGACGTCGATGCCGCGTCGCCCGGCACGGCCGGTGAGCTGGGTGTACTCCCCCGGTGTGATGTCGGCGTGCGTCTCGCCGTTCCACTTCGACAGCTTCTCGATCACCACCGAGCGGGCCGGCATGTTGATCCCGAGCGCCAGGGTCTCGGTGGCGAAGACGACGCGGCACAGCCCGCGCAGGAACAGCTGCTCGACGCACTCCTTGAACGTCGGCAGCATGCCCGCGTGGTGGGCGGCGACGCCGCGGGTCAGCCCGTCGAGGAACTCCTGGTAGCCGAGCACCTGGAGGTCCTCCTCCGGGATGTCGGCGCAGCGCTCCTCCACGAACTGGTAGATCGCGTCGCGCTCCTCGGGGCTGGTCAGCCGCAGGTTGGCGTTGAGGCACTGCTGGACCGCCGCGTCGCAGCCGACCCGGCTGAAGATGAAGACGATCGCGGGCAGCAGCGAGGCGCGGTCGAGCCGCTCGACCACCTCGGCCCGGCTCGGGACCCAGACCCGCCTGCCGTTGCCGACCGGGCGACCGCCGCGACCGCGCTGGCCCCGGCCCTTCGGCGAACGACGGTCGCGCATGCGGTTGCTCGCCCAGTCGTCGCGGGCGACCCGCAGCAGCTCCGGGTTGACCTTCTCCTCCTCCGGCGACCCCTGGTGGCCGGTCGTCGAACAGGTCGAACAGCTTGCGGCCCACCATCACGTGCTGGAACAGCGGCACCGGCCGCCGCTCCTCCACGATCGTCGCGGTCTCGCCGCGAACGGTCGCGAGCCACTCGCCGAACTCCTCGGCGTTGGAGACGGTCGCGGACAGGGAGACCAGCGCCACCGACTCGGGCAGGTGGATGATCACCTCCTCCCACACCGCGCCGCGGTCGCGGTCGGCGAGGTAGTGCACCTCGTCCATCACGACGTAGCCGAGACCGTGCAACGTGCGGGAGCCGGCGTACAGCATGTTGCGGAGCACCTCGGTGGTCATCACCACGACCGGCGCCTCGCCGTTGATGGTGTTGTCACCGGTGAGCAGCCCGACCTTGTCCGCGCCGTACCGGGCGACCAGGTCGTTGAACTTCTGGTTCGACAGCGCCTTGATCGGCGTCGTGTAGAAGCACTTGCGCCCCTGCTCGAGCGCCAGGTGCACCGCGAACTCCCCCACCAGCGTCTTGCCGGAGCCGGTCGGCGCCGCGACGAGCACGCCCTTGCCGTCCTCGAGCTCGCGGCAGGCCCGCACCTGGAAGTCGTCGAGCGTGAAGTCGTAGAGGGACGCGAAGCCCGCGAACAACGGGTGCCGCCGGTTGCGGCGCATCCGGGCGTAGGCGTCGGCCGGGCTGTCTCCCTGCGCAGGGCTGGTCACGGCGCTCCTGTCGTGTGGTGTCAGGGGACGAGGACGCGCAGCGCGCCCGGGGCGACCTCGATGGTCAGGGGCAGCGCACCGATCCGCTCTCCGTCAGCGTAGGCGACGATCCCGGGGGCAGCGACGGTCACCCGCCGCACCCGGTGGTGCCGGTACTGCGGGTGGTGGACGTGGGTGCCCTTGAACAGCTTGGGGTAGGTGCGCAGCAGGTCCAGCTTGCTCAGCGGCTTGATCACCACGACGTCGAGCATCCCGTCGTCGAGCACCGCGCCCTCGGTGATCCGCAGCCCGCCACCGAACGAGGGCCCGTTGCCGACCGCGACCAGGGTCGCCTCCAGCCGCTCCTCCACCCCGTCGAGCTCGAGCACGTAGGGGATGGGGGCGAGCACCCGCAGCTCGGCGAGCGTGGCCAGGTTGTAGCGCATCTGGCCCTTCGGCCAGGTCATCGCGTTGGCGCGCTCGTTGACGATCGCGTCGAAGCCGGCCGCCAGCACCGTCACGAAGTAGACCGACCCGACCCGGGCCAGGTCGATCACCCGCTCCTTGCCGCGGGCGACGACGTCCGCGGCAAGGGCCGGGTCGCTCCGGGGCAGGTCGAGGTAGCGGGCCACGTCGTTGCCGGTGCCCGCCGGGATGATCCCCAGCGGGGTGTCGGTGCCCGCCACCGCCTGCACGCCGAGGTGCACCATGCCGTCGCCGCCGCACACGACCAGCGCCTCGATCCCGTCGGCGACGCACTGCCGCGCCAGGTCCAGTGCCTCCTCGGGCGAGCGGCCGGCCAGGCTGCGCACGTCGTACCCGGCCTCCAGCAGCCGTGGCAACGCCATCGCGGCGGTGCGGGCCCCCTTGCCCTTCCCGGCGGTCGGGTTGGTGAGCAGGGCCAGCTCACGACCAGCGGTCATGCCGCGAATCTAGTCGGTGGCAACCGCTCAGGGACGCAACGCGACGACGAAGCGCGCGGGTGTCACGCCCATGGCCCGCGCGAACCTCGCGAGCACCTCCACGACGCGGTCGGCCGTGAACCGGGTGCCCGGTACGGCGAGCGTGAGCCGGTCGCCGACGCGCAGCACCAGCACCTGCCCGTGCGTCCACGACCGGTGGCTGCGGATCCGCCACTCCTCGGTCAGCACCGGCTCCGGGTAGGCCTGGTCGACGCCGAGCAGGTCGCACGGCAGCGTCGAGCCGTCACCGGAGAGATCGCCGCCGACGAGGTGTCCGGCGTGGACCGACCCGGCCGAGGTCCAGGTCACCTCGACGGTTCCCAGCCAGTCGGGGAGGTCGAACGGGTCGACCTCCGCGACGGGCGTCAGAGCGGCGATGCCTCGTCCGGGGGAATGCCCTGCGCCTCCGCGCGGCGGGCCCGGGTGCGGTCGATCGCCCGCGTGATCACCTCGGAGATCCCGAAGAGGACGAGCATCGGGACCGCAAGGAAGCACATCGAGAACGGGTCGGTGGACGGGGTCGCTACCGCGGCGAACACGAATGTGCCGAGCACGATCCACGGGCGGTAGCGCGCGAGCACACGTCCCGGGAGCACGCCGACGAGGTTGAGCATCACGACGAACAGCGGGATCTCGAACGCCAGCCCGAACACCAGCAGCATCTGGGTCATGAAGCCGATCAGCCGGCCCACGTCGACCAGGTTCTCGCACGTCGGTCTGGGTGAACCCGATCAGGACCGCCAGGCCCTTGGGCATGATGTAGAAGCCCAGCGCCATGCCCGCGATGAACAGCGGGCCGGCGACGGCGATGAACACCCAGCTCCACTTGCGCTCGCGTGGGTTCAGGCCGGGCAGGATGAACGCCCAGATCTGCCACAGCCAGTACGGCGAGGTCGCGCCGATCGCCACGAACGTGCACAGCTTGAGCTGGATCATCAGCGGACCGCCGATGTCGCTGCTGATCAGCCGGCTGTCGACGTTCTCGTTCAGCTTCGACAGCGCGTCACGGTACGGCGAGGTGACGAACTCGAAGATCTGGTCGTAGAAGACGAGCGCGACGATGATCGCGACGATCAGCACCGTGATCGCGCGCAGCAGCCGCGCGCGCAGCTCCCGGAAGTGGTCCGCAAGTGCCATCCGGCCGTCGTCGCCGACGGGGTTCTGCGGCTTCCCCCGGTAGAGGCCGAAGAGGCGGGAGAACAACCGCGGCCTCAGCCGGGTGTGTCGGTGCGGCGCTCCGGCTCGCCCTGCTCGCCCGGGTTCGCCGTCGGTTTCTGCGGCGGGGCCTCGTACGGCTTCGCCTCGTTGCGCGCGTCGATGTCGCGCTGCTCCGGGGTCTTCTTGTCGTCGTCCTCGCTGAGGGCCTTCGTCTCCGCCTTGAAGATGCGGAGGGCCTGGCCACTGCCGCGGGCGAGCTCGGGGAGCTTCTTCGCGCCGAAGAGCAGCACCAGCACGACGGCGATGATGATCAGCTCTTGCGGGCCGAGACCTGCGATCAACGGAATGCTCATGGCTCCCTCTTCGGTGGTGGAACAACATGGCCACTGTACGCCGGGCTGCCACCCCTCCGGGCGGCAATGGCGCTAACGGAAGGCGTCGTACGCCGCCAGCACCCGGCCCGCCTCGTCGCGGAGCCGGTCGCGCAGGTCGTCCGGCCCGACAAGTCGGGCATAGGGCGACAACCGCATCATCAGCCGCACCAGCCACTGCGGATCGCCCACGCGGAGCACCACCTCGAGCCCGCCGTCGTCGAGCTCGGTCTGCGACTCGACCGGGTAGTACTCCGCCACCCAGCGCGCGACGCGATGCAGCCGGACGGTCGCGGACAGGTCGTCCGGTCCCGCCTCGAAGAGGCCCGAGGACAGGTCACGCGGGGGCACGTCGTGCTCCAGCGCGGGCTCGTCGAGGACCTCCAGCCCGGTGACCCGGTCCAGCCGGAACAGCCGCCGGGCCTCCGCGAGGTGGCACCAGGCGTCGAGGTAGGAGTGCCCTTCGGCCTCCAGCAGGGCCAACGGGTCGACCACGCGCTGGGTGGTCTCGTCGCGCGTCGGCACGTAGTACTCCAGCCGGACCTGCCGTCCGCCGTCGATCGCCTCCCCCAGCACGGTGCGCACCTTGGCCGTGTCCGCGGCGTGCGACGGGACCTCGAGGACGTCGGCGGCCGAGCCGTCCGCGGTGGCGCGCTCGAGCTTGGCCAGCACCCGGTCGATCGCGGCCCGCGAGGTGTCGGGGCTGCCCTCGCGCATCGCGCGGAGCGCCACCACCAGCGCCGCCGCCTCGGAGCTGCCCAGCCGCAGCGGGCGGCTGAGGTACTCGGCGTTGGCGAGCCGGATCATGCCGTCGCCCTCCTCCGACTCCAGCGCCTCCATGTCGATGTCGATCAGGTCGCCCGGTCCCAGGCCGGGCAGCCCGCAGTACCAGAGCACCTTGAGGTCACGCACGATCTGCTGGGCCGGGACGCCGAAGTCGCGTGCGGCCTGCTCGAGCGCCACCTCGGGGTGGGTGTTGAGGTAGGGCACCAGCGCCAGCAGTCGCGCCACCTGCTCGCGGGCGCCGCTCACTGCCGACGCTCCCGCGACGGCAGAGAGCCGGTCGACGACGAGGTCGCGCAGCTCGGGCGGGTCCACCGCCACCACCGCGTCGAGCGCGGCCAGCACCTCGCCCGCCGCGGTGTCGAGGTCGGCGTACTCCAGCTCCAGCACGTCCCACCCCTCCCCCGCGTCGGCGGTCGAGACCGCGCGCCGGCGCAGGTCCTGGGCCGCACCCTTGCGCACCCGGACCGTCGCCCGTCCGACCGGCTGCTCGGGCGCCAGCGAGCGGGTCAGCGCGCGCACGTCCGTGCCTTCGGGTACGACGAAGCTGCCGGGCCGGCCGTCCGTGGCGACGTCGCCGACGATCCGCGAGAGCCGGAACAGCCGGGGCTCCCCGCGGTCGGAGTCGTGACCCACGACGTACCAGCGACCGCGCGCGCTGACCGACACCCCACGGCTGCACGTGGCGGCGGGTCGGCTCGCCGAGCCCGCGGCGCCGGTAGTCGAACGCGACCGGGGTGCGGGACTGGGTCGCCGCCCACACGGCGTCGAACGCCGGCTCGTCGGCCACGAGGCGTGGCTGCACGACGTCGAGCGCCTCACGGTCGACGCGGAAGGCCCGCCGCCTTGAGCTTGAGCAGCGCCTGCGAGGTGGCGTCGGCGAGCCCGGCGTGCTGCCAGACCCGGGCCGCGAGGCCGACCACCGCAGCCTCGTCGGGCTCGAGCTCGACCTGGGGCAGCTCGAAGGCGTCGCGCTTGATCCGGTAGCCGACCTCGTCCTCGAAGTACGCGTCGAGGTGGCCGACCTCGATCGGGATGCCGAGCGAGCGGAGCTCGTCCTTGTCGCGCTCGAACATCTTCTCGAACGCCTCGTCAGACCCGCCGCGGTAGTCGTCGATCACGTCGCGGATCCGGTCCTTGGTCACGAAGCTGCGCGAGACCAGCAGCAGGATCAGCAGGTTGAGCAGCCGCTCGGACTTGTTGTTCATCGGGCTAGCTCACCCCCAGGACGTCGATCACGTAGGCGAGGGTCGCGTTGCCGGGGATCGTCGGCGGCTGCCCCGTGCTCTGGAAGGCCAGCGACGGCGGCGCGAGGACCAGCACGCGGCTCCCGCGGGGCACGCCGACCAGTGCGCGGTCCCAGGCCTTGATCACGTTGCCGGTGCCGAGCGAGACCGTCGTCGGCTCCTTGCCGTACGTCGAGGCGACCACGCGGCGGCTCTTCCAGAGCTGGCCCAGGTAGTCGATCGTGATCAGGCTGTCCGGGCGCGCCTCCGGACCCGTGCCGAGCACGAGCGGCACCACGACCAGCTTCTTCGGCTCTGGGATCGAGCGCGGCCCGAACTTCAGCCGCCGCACCTCCCCGTCGCGCTCGACGACGGTCGGCAGCCCGGTGCGCGGCTTGACCCTCTCGCCCTCGGGAGCGTCGAGCACCGTGGTCGGGGGCACGGCGACGACGTCGGCCACCATCACCAGCGGGTCGCCCGGCTTGATCCCGTACTGAGGTGCGCCCGCGTCGCCGTACGCGTCGTCGGCGGACGCGGCCACCAGCACCCGGGCACCCTGTCGGCGCCCGGTGAGCGCCTTCTGCAGCACCGGGAACAGGTCCTCGTCGGTGTAGCGGAGCGTCTTCGCGGTCTGGCCGGGGTCGAGGGTCGAGACTGCGACGTCGCCGGTGCGGCCGTTGACGAGGGTGAGCTGGAGCAGGAACTGCTGGTCGAGCCGGATCGGGTCACCCGTGCCCTTCTCGAGCACCCGGTAGCCGGAGTCCGAGACCGCCAGGGGCGTGTCGAACGACAGGCGGGGCTTGGCGCCGACCGCTCCGCCGACCTTGATCCGCTCGAGCATCGCGGTCGTCGAGGAGTCGCTGCCGTCGGCCCCGCCCGCGGCGCAGGCAGCCGCCAGCAGCAGCAGCAGGGCGCACAGGGGGCGCACCACGCGCGTCACCATCGCCGCCGGGACCACCTGCCTCGTGCCGCCCTTCGTCGCTCGCATGCCGCCCGCCAGCCTAGTGGGCGGTCGAGGACCCGCTCGCCGCACCCGGGAGGGGTCACATGCCCTCGATCAGGCGCTCCACCCGTTCGTCGTGCGACCGGAACGGGTCCTTGCAGAGCACGGTGCGCTGTGCCTGGTCGTTGAGCTTGAGGTGCACCCAGTCGACCGTGAAGTCGCGGCGGCGCTCCTGGGCCCGCTTGATGAAGTAGCCGCGCAGCCGGGCCCGCGTGGTCTGCGGCGGGATCGACTTGGCCGCGAACACGGCGAGGTCGTTGGTCACCCGGGTGACCGCGCCGCGCTTCTCCAGCAGGTAGTAGAGCCCGCGCTCGCGGTGGATGTCGTGGTAGGCGAGGTCGAGCTGGGCGATCCGCGGGTGCCCGAGCGGCAGGCCGTGCTGGTGGCGGTAGCGCTCGATCAGGCTCCACTTGATCACCCAGTCGATCTCGCGGTCGACCAGGCTCAGGTCGCCGGACTCGATCGCCTTGATCCCCCGCTCCCACAGGTCGAGCGCCCGGTCGATGGTGGGCGTGTGCGCCTGGCGACGGTCGACGAAGTCGCTGACCCGGGAGAGGTACTCCTCCTGGATCTCCAGCGCGCTCATCTCGCGGCCGTTGGCCAGCCGCACCTTGCGTCGCCCGGTCATGTCGTGCGAGATCTCACGGATCGCCCGGATCGGGTTCTCCATGGTGAGGTCGCGCATCACCACGCCCTCCTCGATCATCCGGAGCACGAGGTCGGCAGCAGGCGACCTTGAGCATTGTGGTCGTCTCGCTCATGTTGGAGTCGCCGACGATCACGTGCAGCCGGCGGAACCGCTCGGCGTCGGCGTGCGGCTCGTCGCGGGTGTTGATGATCGGCCGCGACCGGGTGGTCGCGCTGGAGACGCCCTCCCAGATGTGCTCGGCGCGCTGGCTCACGGAGTACGACGCCCCGCGCGGGGTCTGGATCACCTTGCCCGCCCCGCAGATGATCTGGCGGGTCACCAGGAACGGGATCAGCACGTCGGCGAGCGTGCCGAACTCACCGTGCCGGCCGACGAGGTAGTTCTCGTGGCAGCCGTAGGAGTTGCCGGCGCAGTCGGTGTTGTTCTTGAACAGGTAGACGTCGCCGGAGATGCCCTCGTCGTGCAGCCGCCGCTCGGCGTCGACGAGCAGTCCCTCGAGGACCCGCTCCCCCGCCTTGTCGTGGGTGACCAGGTCGACGATGTCGTCGCACTCGGGGGTGGCGTACTCGGGGTGGCTGCCGACGTCGAGGTAGAGCCGGGCGCCGTTGGCGAGGAAGACGTTGCTGCTGCGCCCCCAGCTGACGACCTTGCGGAACAGGTAGCGGGCCACCTCGTCGGGCGAGAGCCGGCGCTGGCCCTTGAACGTGCACGTGACGCCGTACTCGTTCTCGATGCCGAAGATCCGCCGGTCCACGTGCACACCTTATGCGGCAGGCGGGTGCCGCGACTGCCGATAGCCGCGAGCCGCGTCCAGATTTGTCAGCT
>CAVWFF010000047.1:0-29550 GCA_963754145.1 uncultured Actinomycetota bacterium | reverse complement strand
GGATCGTCGGCGGCTGCCCCGTGCTCTGGAAGGCCAGCGACGGCGGCGCGAGGACCAGCACGCGGCTCCCGCGGGGCACGCCGACCAGTGCGCGGTCCCAGGCCTTGATCACGTTGCCGGTGCCGAGCGAGACCGTCGTCGGCTCCTTGCCGTACGTCGAGGCGACCACGCGGCGGCTCTTCCAGGCTGGCCCAGGTAGTCGATCGTGATCAGGCTGTCCGGGCGCGCCTCCGGACCCGTGCCGAGCACCAGCGGCACCACGACCAGCTTCTTCGGCTCTGGGGATCGAGTGCGGCCCGAACTTCAGCCGCCGCACCTTCCCGTCGCGCTCGACGACGGTCGGCAGCCCGGTGCGCGGCTTGACCCTCTCGCCCTCGGGAGCGTCGAGCACCGTGGTCGGGGGCACGGCGACGACGTCGGCCACCATCACCAGCGGGTCGCCCGGTTTGATCCCGTACTGAGGTGCGCCCGCGTCGCCGTACGCGTCGTCGGCGGACGCGGCCACCAGCACCCGGGCACCCTGTCGGCGCCCGGTGAGCGCCTTCTGCAGCACCGGGAACAGGTCCTCGTCGGTGTAGCGGAGCGTCTTCGCGGTCTGGCCCGGGTCCAGGGTCGAGACTGCGACGTCGCCGGTGCGGCCGTTGACGAGGGTGAGCTGCAGCAGGAACTGCTGGTCGAGTCGGATCGGGTCACCCGTGCCCTTCTCGAGCACCCGGTAGCCGGAGTCCGAGACCGCCAGAGGTGTGTCGAACGACAGGCGGGGCTTGGCGCCGACCGGTCCGCCGACCTTGATCCGCTCGAGCATCGCGGTCGTCGAGGAGTCGCTGCCGTCGGCCCCGCCCGCGGCGCAGGCAGCCGCCAGCAGCAGCAGCAGGGCGCACAGGGGGCGCACCACGCGCGTCACCATCGCCGCCGGGACCACCTGCCTCGTGCCGCCCTTCGTCGCTCGCATGCCGCCCGCCAGCCTAGTGGGCGGTCGCGGACCCGCTCGCCGCACCCGGGAGGGGTCACATGCCCTCGATCAGGCGCTCCACCCGTTCGTCGTGCGACCGGAACGGGTCCTTGCAGAGCACGGTGCGCTGTGCCTGGTCGTTGAGCTTGAGGTGCACCCAGTCGACCGTGAAGTCGCGGCGGCGCTCCTGGGCCCGCTTGATGAAGGAGCCGCGCAGCCGGGCTCGCGTGGTCTGCGGCGGGATCGACTTGGCCGCGAACACGGCGAGGTCGTTGGTGACCCGGGTGACCGCGCCGCGCTTCTCCAGCAGGTAGTAGAGCCCGCGCTCCCGGTGGATGTCGTGGTAGGCGAGGTCGAGCTGGGCGATCCGCGGGTGCCCGAGCGGAAGCCCGTGCTGGTGGCGGTAGCGCTCGATCAGGCTCCACTTGGTCACCCAGTCGATCTCGCGGTCGACCAGGCTCAGGTCGCCGGAGTCGATCGCCTTGATCCCCCGCTCCCAGAGGTCGAGCGCCCGGTCGATGGTGGGCGTGTGTGCCTGGCGACGGTCGACGAAGTCGCTGACCCGGGAGAGGTACTCCTCCTGGATCTCCAGCGCGCTCATCTCGCGGCCGTTGGCCAGCCGCACCTTGCGTCGCCCGGTCATGTCGTGCGAGATCTCACGGATCGCCCGGATCGGGTTCTCCATGGTGAGGTCGCGCATCACCACGCCCTCCTCGATCATCCGGAGCACGAGGTGGCAGGAGGCGACCTTGAGCAGTGTGGTCGACTCGTTCATGTTGGAGTCGCCGACGATCACGTGCAGCCGGCGGAAGCGCTCGGCGTCGGCGTGCGGCTCGTCGCGGGTGTTGATGATCGGCCGCGAGCGCGTGGTCGCGCTGGAGACGCCCTCCCAGATGTGCTCGGCGCGCTGGCTCACGGAGTACGACGCCCCGCGCGGGGTCTGGATCACCTTGCCCGCGCCGCAGAGGATCTGGCGGGTCACCAGGAACGGGATCAGCACGTCGGCGAGCGTGCCGAACTCACCGTGCCGGCCGACGAGGTAGTTCTCGTGGCAGCCGTAGGAGTTGCCGGCCGAGTCGGTGTTGTTCTTGAACAGGTAGACGTCGCCGGCGATGCCCTCCTCATGGAGCCGCCGCTCGGCGTCGACGAGCAGCCCCTCGAGGACCCGCTCCCCCGCCTTGTCGTGCGTGACCAGGTCGACGATGTCGTCGCACTCCGGGGTTGCGTACTCCGGGTGGCTGCCGACGTCGAGGTAGAGCCGCGCCCCGTTGCGGAGGAAGACGTTGCTGCTGCGCCCCCACGAGACGACCTTGCGGAACAGGTAGCGGGCCACCTCGTCGGGCGAGAGCCGGCGCTGGCCCTTGAACGTGCACGTGACGCCGTACTCGTTCTCGATGCCGAAGATCCGCCGGTCCACGTGCCCACCATAGGCGGCAGGCGGGTGCCGCGACTGCCGTTAGCCGCGAGCCGCGTCCAGATTTGTCAGCTTCGGCTGGAGATGACGCGTCCGTGCCGGATCGCGGTCCGCTGGTGCAGGTCGGTTGCACGCGCTTGCTGCGTCCGAGGTCGAGGACGCGGTTTCCCACGCTCGTCCCGGAACTGCCGGCGCCACCCGTGGAACCAGAGGGCGGCACCCGCGGGGACCGACACCCCGCGCTATCAGTCGTCTCCTCGCACGCTGGCGCCCCTGCCGACCGCCCGGCCGACATGAAACAGCGGCGAGTCGGGCGCGCTTCGTCGTAACGACAATCACCGCCGGTTCCGGCCATTTGCGCCGCAATTTCCGCGGCTGGGGATGCAGGTATCCTGCTCCAGAGACTTCCACCCGACATCTTGAGAAAGTCGACCTACATGTTGCGAGCCCACGGACTGGTAGGCGCGGGTGCTGTCGCGTCGCTGGTCATCGCCGGTCTCACCTCCACCGCCGCGGTGCAGGCGGCACCGGCCGCCCACCAGGTCCGCTCCGACAAGGGGCTGCACCGGGCCGACCCGGCCTTCGGCAGCAGCCAGCGCTCAGCGGCGAAGCGCGAGGCGGCGAGCCGCGTCGGGAAGACCGCTGCGGCGCTCCGCCTGGGCCGCGGCGAGTCGCTCGTGGTGCGCAACGTCGAGCGCGACCTGGACGGCGTCGAGCACGTCCACTACGACCGCACCTACCAGGGCCTGCCAGTCATCGGCGGCGACCTGATCGTGCACGAGTCCCCCAGCGGCGCCGTCCGGACCGTCAGCTGGTCGTCGACCCACAAGGTGCAGGTGCGTGGCGGCCTGGCCGCGACCGTGTCGCGCCGTCCGCCGCCCGCGGCACCGGCGACCGCAAGGTGATCTACGCCGTCCGCCACGCCCCGGTCCTGGCCTGGGAGGGCCACGTCCGGGGTGTCGACGACGACGGCACACCGGTCGACGACCTGGTCTACACCGACGCGAAGACCGGCAAGCGGCTCGGCACGCGGCACCGCGTGATGGCCGACACCGGCACCGGCAGGACGCTCTACAGCGGCACGGTCTCGATCAACGTGGCCAAGGTCGGCACCAAGTGGACGCTGACCGACGCGCGCCAACGGCAACCACAAGACCTACTCCAAGGCGCACTCCACCAGCGACCACGCGCGGCACGCTGGTGGCCAGCGCCGACAAGATCTTCGGCAACGGCTCCACCACCGACGGCCAGAGCGCCGCGGCCGACGCGCACTACGGCGCCGCCAAGACGTGGGGCTTCTACAAGAACACCTTCGGCCGGCTCGGCATCCGTGGCGACGGCGTCGGCGCCTACTCGCGCGTGCACTTCGGCACCAGGTACGAGAACGCGTTCTGGGACGACGCCTGCTTCTGCATGACGTACGGCGACGGCAACACGACGTTCCGCCAGCTGGTGGAGCTCGACGTCGCCGGCCACGAGATGAGCCACGGCGTCACCTCGCACACCGCCGGGCTCGACTACTTCGGTGACGCCGGCGGGCTCAACGAGGCGACGTCCGACGTGATGGGCACGATGGTCGAGTTCTACGCCAAGAACACCAAGGACGCCCCGGACTACCTCCTCGGCGAGAAGATCTACAAGGGCGCCCGCGGCTACCTGCGCCGGCTGGACAACCCGCACGCCGACGGCCACTCGTACAACTGCTACCCGGGCCTGGGTGCGTTCGAGAGCGACGACGCCTCGGACGACCCGCACTTCACCTCCGGGGTCGGCAACCACCTCTTCTACCTGCTCGCCGAGGGCAGCGGCTCGAAGGTGATCGGGAGCAAGGCCTACAACGAGCACCACCTGCAACGGCACCACGGTCGCCGGCATCGGCCGGGACAAGGCGGCGGCAGGTCTGGTACCGCGCGCTCACCACGTACTGGACCAGCTTCAGCACCTACCCCGAGGCGGCCGACGGCATGGTCCGCGCGGCTCGTGACCTGTACGGCGCGGACTCGACCGAGTGCACCCGGACGGTGGCGGCCTGGAAGGCGGTCAAGGTCACGCCGGCCGTCACCTGCGCGGCGGTTCCGGCGCCGGGCGCGAACTTCGCCAACCCGGGCTTCGAGCAGGGCAACAACGGCGCCTGGACCGCCTCGCCCGGCGTGGTCACGGACTCGCCGGACGGACTGCCGCTTCGCCGGCACCTACTTCGCGCTGGATGAACGGCTACGGGACCAGCCACACCGACACGCTGTCGCAGACGGTGGTGGTGCCGGAGGGTTCCAGCGTCCACGCTGACGTTCCGGATGCTGTCCGACACGGACGACACCACGCGGCGCCTCGGACACAGCTCACGATCACGGTCGACGACGTGAACGACGCCGCGGCGCACGTCCTCGTCGCGACGTACTCCAACCTGCAGGCGACCGGGCGCCTACCACGCTCAAGTCGATCGACATGACGCCGTTCCTCGGCAAGACGGTGTCGTGAAGGCCACCGGGCGTCGAGGACAGCGCGGCCTCCACGCTGTGGTTCCTCGACGACTTCAACCTGGCGACGAGCTAGACGACGAGCGGATCCTGCTGCCCGTCAGCCGTCGGGCAGCAGGATCCCGTCGAGCACGATGGCGAGCATCGGCTCCGCGGCGGCGGCGCCGATGCCGGACTGGTCGACGACGGTGGCCACACCGCTGACCAGGCGCATCACCTCGCGCGACTCCACGCCGGGGCGCAGCGCCCCGGACCTCCGGGCGCGCTCGAGCACCTTGTCGTTGGCGGCCACGAGCACCTGGCACTTGCGGTAGATCGGGGACGACGGGTCGTCCATCGCGGACATCACCTTGGCGGCCGCGCCGTGGTAGATGCCGACGTTCTCGACGAACTTGCTGAACCAGGTGGCCAGCGCGTCACGCGCCGGCAGGTCGGAGAGCGCGATCTCCTCGCTGTCGGCGTTGATCCGGTCGGACCAGTCGCGCATCACCGCGTCGATCAGCGCGTCGCGGGTCGGGAAGTGCCGGTAGAGCGTGCCCGGGCCCGACCCCCGCGCGCTTCGCGATCTCGTCGAGCGAGCCCTCGGCGCCGCGCTCGCGGAACACCTCGCGGGCGGCCAGCACGATCTTGTCGTAGTTGCGCTGGGCATCGGCCCGGAGCGGCCGCGAGGCCGGCTCGGTCGACGTCTCGGTCGACTGCTGGGCAGACACGTGCGCACAACTCCCTTGATAACCGGAGACAGTCTCCGTATTGTCCTCGGCAGAACCGGAGGAACTCTCCGTTCAGTCTACGTCAAGGACAAGGAACACTCCATGACCCAGCAGGTTGACCGCGCCGGCCGTCGTACGACGGTGGGCCTGGCCCTGATCCTCTCGGTGCAGCTGATGCTGATTCTCGACATGACCGTCGTGAACGTCGCCCTGCCCGACATCCGCTACCGACCTCGGCTTCACGCCCTCCGGCCCTCTCCTGGGTGCTCAACGCCTACACGCTCACGTTCGGCGGGCTGCTGCTGCTCGGCGGGCGCCTCGGCGACGTGTTCGGCCGACGGCGCACGTTCGTCGCCGGCCTCTCCGTCTTCACCCTCGGCTCCCTGCTCGGCGGCCTGGCCCCCACCCCCGAGCTGCTGGTGGCGGCGCGTTCGCTCCAGGGCGTCGGCGCCGCCGTCGCCGCCCCGAGCGTGCTGGCGCTCCTGACCAGCACCGCGCCGGACGAGGGTGCGCGCAACCGGGCGCTCGGCCTCTTCAGCGCGGTGAGCTCCGCCGGCGGCTCGATCGGCCTGATCCTCGGCGGTGCCCTCACCGGCTACGCGTCGTGGCGCTGGTCGCTGTTCATCAACGTGCCGCTCGGGCTGCTCGTGCTGGTCCTCGTGCACCGTTTCGTCGACGAGACCCCGCGCCAGCGCTGGCCGCTTCGACGTGACCGGCGCCGTCACGGCGACTCTCGGCTCGGCCAGCCTCGTCTTCGGCTTCATCAACGCCCCCGACCACGGCTGGACCTCGGTCGGCACGGTCGGCGCGTTCGCGCTCGCCGTGGTGCTGCTCGCCGGTTTCGTCGCCAACGAGCGTCGCGTCGCGTCCCCGCTGCTCGCGCTGGACCTGCTGCGCAGCCGGATGCGGGCGGGCGCGGTCTCGGTGATGGCGCTCTTCGTGGGCGCGCAGTTCGCGTTCTTCTTCTTCGCGGTGCAGTTCATGCAGGGCGTGCTCGGGTACGGCGCGCTTCGCTCCGGCTTCGCGTTCCTGCCGCTCACGCTGCTGATCTTCGCCACCTCCCGCGTGACGCCGCGCCTCGTCGGGCGGTTCGGGGTGCGCCCGCTGGTCGTGACCGGCGTGGTGCTCGTGGGTGCCGCCAACCTCTGGCTGGCCGGGCTGGACACGTCGAGCACGTACGTCGCCCACCTGCTGGGCCCGATGGTGCTCACCGGCATCGGCGCCGGGCTGAGCTTCATGCCGCTGACCGTGGCCGTGCTGGCGGACGTCGCTCCCGAGCGCGCGGGCACGGCGTCGGGGCTGCTGCAGATGGCGCAGCAGATCGGCGGTGCGCTCGGCCTGGCGGTGCTCGTGACCGTCTACGCCTCGCAGAACGTGCCGGGTCAGGTGGTCACCGGGATGTCGGCGTCGTACCTGACGGCGACCGGGTTCCTGGTGGTGGCGCTGGTGCTGGCCGCCACGCTGCTGGGACGGCGTCGTACGCCGGCGCCGGAGGCGGCGCGCCGCGAAGCAGCTCGACCTGGCGGCCTGACCGGCTGCCGGCTACCGGTGCTCCTGCTCGGGCGGGAAGCCACCGGTGGCCACCGGGCCCCAGCGCTGGACCGTGATCCGGATCAGGGACTTGCCCTGGTCCTGCATGGCCTGCCGGTACTCGTCCCAGTCGGGGTGCTCGCCGGAGATGCTCCGGTAGTAGTCGACCAGCGGCTCGAGCGCGTCGGGCAGGTCCAGCACCTCGGCGGTGCCGTCGACCTGGACGTAGGGGCCGTTCCACTCGTCGGAGTGGACGACGGCGGAGACGGCCGGGTCACGGCGCAGGTTGGCGGCCTTGGCGCGGCCCGGGTAGGTCGAGACCACGATCCGGCCCTCCTCGTCGACGCCGGCCGTGACCGGCGAGGCCTGCGGGGTGCCGTCCTTGCGGCGCGTGATCAGCGTGACCCGGTGCCGCGGCCGCACGAAGTCGAGGAGCTCGTCGCGGCCGACCCGGTCGGCGCTGGCGTAGGTGCGCGCCATCAGCTCGTCGGGTCGTCGGGGTCGAGCGGTGGTGCGACCGGCGAGTCGTCCGGGCGAGTCGTCCGGCCTGGCCGGCTCGCGGCGGGCCGGCGGCTCGCCGGTGACCGGGTCCTCCAGCGGGGGGACGGACGACGCGGTGTCGGTCGGGTCGGCCGGGTCGTCGGGCACCTGTGGCTCGTGGGAGGCCTCTCCCCCGCCCGCCACGGACGCTGTCGTCGTCGGGTGCGGCGTCGGACGCGGACTCGGCGTCGGGGCCGAGCACGTCGCGCAGGGCGCGCGCGGTCAGCCGCCGGAACTTGCGGGGCTGGGTGCGGGTGCGGTCGAGCACCGCCACCTCGAGGTCGTGGGCCGGGATCTGCCGGTCGCCGTCGGCGCCGTGGCCGAGTGCGGCCACCGCCAGGCTCAGGGCGTCGGCCAGCGAGCCGGCCTCGGTCCAGTGCTCGCGGAGGTACGTCGACACCGACTCGGCGTCGCCACCCATCGCCGCGAAGCCGTGCTCGTCGACCATCTGCCCGTCGTACGTGATCCGGTAGAGCTCGTCGGACCTGGCGACGTCGCCCACCTCGGCGACGAAGATCTCCACCTCGTAGGGCTTCTCGCCGCCGCTGGAGAAGATCGTGCCGAGCGTCTGTGCGTAGGCGTTGGCGAGGCCGCGGCCGGTCACGTCGCGACGGTCGTAGGCGTAGCCGCGCATGTCGGCCAGCCGCACCCCCGCGATCCGGAGGTTCTCGAACTCGTTGTAGCGGCCCACCGCGGCGAACGCGACGCGGTCGTAGATCTCGCTGATCTTGTGCAGGCTGCGGGGGTTCTCCGAGACCAGCACGATGCCGTCGCCGTACTGGACCGCGACCACGCCACGACCGCGGCCGATGCCCTTGCGCGCGAAGTCGGCCCGGTCCTTCATCAGCTGCTCGGGCGACACGTAGAACGGCATGGTCATGTCGGGTCAGCCCTCCAGGGAGGCGGTCGGGCCGTCGGGGTGCTGCATCCGGCCGGCCACCACCCGGTCGGCGATCGCGGCCACGTCGGTGTCCGGCATCCGCCGCTGACCGTCGTCGGTGATCACGTGCACGACCGGGAAGATCCGGCGGGTCAGGTCGGGGCCGCCGGTGGCCGAGTCGTCGTCGGCGGCGTCGTACAGCGCCTGGATCACGGCCGTCACGCACTCGTCGGCGCTCAGGTTGTCGCGGTAGAGCTTCTTGAGCGAGCCGCGCGCGAACATCGAGCCGGAGCCGACCGAGTGGAAGGCGGTCTCCTCGTAGCGCCCGCCGGTCACGTCGTAGCTGAAGATCCGGCCCTGGTCGGCGTCGTGGTCGTAGCCCGCGAACAGCGGAACGACGGCCAGCCCCTGCATCGCCATGCCGAGGTTGGCCCGGATCAGCGCCGAGAGCCGGTTGGCCTTGCCGTCGATGGAGAGCGTGGTGCCCTCGATCTTCTCGTAGTGCTCGAGCTCGGTCTGGAACAGCCGCACCATCTCGACCGCGAGCCCGGCCGTGCCCGCGATGCCGACGCAGGAGTACTCGTCGGCCGGGAACACCTTCTGGATGTCGCGCTGGGCGATGACGTTGCCCATCGTCGCGCGCCGGTCTCCGGCCATCACCACACCGCCGGAGCCGGGCTGCCCGAACGTGGCCGCGACGATGGTCGTGCCGTGCGGAGCCAGGTCGGCCGCGCTGCCGGGCGGCAGACCACGGCGCGCGGGCAGCAGGTCGGGTGCCTCGGCGGCCAGGAAGTCCGCGAAGGACGAGCTCCCCGGCGCGAGGTACGACGCGGAGAGCCGAGCGTCGTTCGGCAAGGTCACGTCGGGGCCCCTCGACAGGCGAGGCCGCAGCGAGCTGCTTCGTGGGGTGATCACTGGCCGCCCTTCTGGATGAACGACTTCACGAAGTCCTCGGCGTTGGTCTCGAGCACGTCGTCGATCTCGTCGAGGATCGCGTCGATGTCCTCGTCGAGCTGTTCCTTGCGCTCGGAGACCGCGCCCTCGGGTGCCCGGGCACCGTCCGTGGGCTCCTCGTTCTCCTGCGACTTGCGAGGCTGCTTCTGCTCCTGGGCCATCACGTCTCCTCAGTCGGTGTGACCGGACACCTCGACCCTATCCATGGTCACCGCGTCAGTGCCTCGAACAACGCAAGTGCGGTGTCACATTCCTCGATCAGGTCGCCCACGTGGGCACGACTGCCGCGCAGCGGGTCGATCGTCGGCACCCGTTGCAGGGACTCGTGGCCGGGCAGGTCGAAGATCACCGAGTCCCACGACGCGGCAGCCACCGCGTCGGGGTACTTGGCCAGGCAGCGGCCGCGGAAGTAGGCCCGGGTGTCGTGCGGCGGCTCGTGCATCGCGGCCACCACCTCCTCCTCGCTGACCAGCCGCTCCATCCGGCCGAGCCGCAGCAGCCGGTGGTACAGGCCCTTCTGCGGGCGCAGGTCGGCGTACTGGAGGTCGATCAGCGCCAGCTTCGCGTCGTCCCAGGCCAGCCCGTCGCGGTCGCGGTACTGCTCGAGCAGCTGGAGCTTGGCCACCCAGTCCAGCTCGCGCGCGCACTCCATCGGGTCGCGCTCGAGCCGGTCCAGCACGGATGCCCAGCGGGCGAGCACGTCGAGGGTCTGTGCGTCCGCGTCCTCGCCCAGCCGGTCGGCGACGTACGCCGACGCCAGCCGGTGGTACTCCCACTGCAGCTGGACCGCGGTGAGCTTGCGACCGTCGGCGAGCTCCAGCAGGTGGTCGAGCCCGGGGTCGTGCGAGACCTCGTGGAGGGTCTGCACCGGCCGCCGGACGCTCAGCTCGGCGGAGAGGTATCGGGCCTCGATCATCGACAGGACGAGCGCCGTGGTGCCGACCTTGAGGTACGTCGAGACCTCGGCGAGGTTGGCGTCGCCGATGATCACGTGCAGCCGCCGGTAGCGGCCCGGGTCGGCGTGCGGCTCGTCGCGCGTGTTGATGATCGGCCGCTTGAGGGTGGTCTCCAGCCCGACCTCGACCTCGAAGTAGTCGGAGCGCTGGCTGATCTGGAAGCCGTCCTTGCGGCCGTCCTGCCCGATGCCGACCCGGCCGGCGCCGCACACGACCTGGCGGCTGACGAAGAACGGCGTCAGGTGGCGCACGATGTCGGCGAACGGCGTCGAGCGCCGCATCAGGTAGTTCTCGTGGCTGCCGTACGACGCGCCCTTGTTGTCGGTGTTGTTCTTGTAGAGCACGAGGTCACCCTCACCGGGCGTGCTCGCGAACCGGCAGGCGTCGAGACCCACCTGCTCTCCCGCCTTGTCCCAGAGCACGATGTCGCGCGGGTTCGTGCACTCGGGTGTGGAGTACTCGGGGTGCGCGTGGTCGACGTACAACCGGGCGCCGTTGGTGAGGATCACGTTGGCGAGGCCGAGGTCCTCGTCGGTGAGCTGGCTGGGGTCGGCCACCTGGCGCGACATGTCGAAGCCGCGGGCGTCGCGCAGCGGCGACTCCTCCTCGAAGTCCCAGCGCGCCCGCCGGGCCCGCAGGGTCGACCCGGCGTAGGCGTTGACGACGCGTGAGCTGGCCACCATGGGGTTGGCCAGGGGCTGGCCGGTGACCGAGATGCCGAACTCGGTCTCGGTGCCCATCACTCGGCGGACGCTCATCGGGGTCCCTGCGGAGACGGGAGCGCAGCGAGCGTCTTCGTGGGGTGGATCTCATGTGGCGTGAGCGTACGTGGCGGGTCCCCGGCGACCTCGACACGGCATTGCGGCCAAGGCGGCGGTCGGGGGTCGTGATGTCGTAGCATGCGTTCGTCGTGGCACGCGCGCTCGCGTGACAGGGTGCCGTCGGCTTGGACGGGAAACGGGACCTCCGGGGGATTGCAGGGATGACACGAATGAACCGCAGACGCGCAGGGATCGGCTGGACCACGGCAATCGTGCTCGTGCTCACCGCGATGGCGGGCACGGCCGGCACGACCGCGGCGATGGGCGCCGACGACCCCGCAGCGCCGAGCGCGACCTCGACCGACAGAGCGCCTCGCCCTCGGGCTCGGGGACGCCCTCGGCCCCCACCGACACGGCCCCGGGCAACGCGGCGGCCGCGACGACGACGCGTCGCCACCCACCGTCTCGCCGTCGACGCCACCGCGACGCCGCCCCCGCCCTGCTCTGCCCGCCCCTCGACTACGTGCCCGCGAACGGCTCCAAGTTCAACCATCCGTTCAACCCGTCGAGCGCCAGCGACATCCGGGTGCACGTGACCAGAACCGTCAAGAGCGTGCCCGCCGGCGGCACGATCCGGATGGCCGTGTTCTCGCTCAACGACGATGCCCTCGCCGACGCGCTGATCGCCGCCGTCAAGCGCGGGGTGAGCGTGCAGATCGTGGCCAACAACCACAACATCACGAACTCGATCCCGGGCCTGCCGCCGTCGCCGTCGTTCAAGAGGCTGAGGAACGTGCTCGG
Source organism: uncultured Actinomycetota bacterium (assembly GCA_963754145.1). GTDB lineage: Bacteria > Actinomycetota > Actinomycetes > Propionibacteriales > Nocardioidaceae > Marmoricola. Next base: position 17,575 of record CAVWFF010000047.1, on the reverse strand, counting down.
CTACCAGCGCACCGAGCCGGGCGTGGACCCCGAGCGGGTCAGCTTCGCCCGGACCTGCAGCCGCTCGTGCCGGGGCACCGGCGGCTCCGTCCACTACAAGATGTTCCTGTTCAGCAGTGTCGGCAAGGACTCCTACGACCCGGTGACGGGCGTGGCTCGCGACGTCGTGCCCGCCGAACACCGAGGCCACCTGTCGCCAGTGGGTCACGATGATGGGCTCGCCCAACCTGACCACCAAGGCAGCGTTCGGCCAGTGGAACCACCTGGACACCTTCGCCAACAAGGACACCTACGACCTCTACCAGCGCTGGTGGCATCAGATGAAGGCCGACACCCCGCGCGCGCACCCCTATGAGCGCGCGTCGGCCGGTGGTTTCACCAGCTGGACGTTCCCCAAGCCCGGCACGACGGCGTCCAACGATCCGCTGATGGACGGCCTCCGCGGAATTCACTGCAAGGGTGTCGCCAGCGGCTACGGCACCAACGGTCGCACCAAGATCCGGATCGGCGCCTACACCTTCTTCGGCAACCGCGGTGACTGGATCGCCACGAAGGTTCGCTCGCTCTGGAACCACGGCTGTGACGTCGCGATCGAGTACTCGATCATGGTCGACCGGATCAAGAAGCGCCTCTACAGCCCGTCGGGTCGTGGCCGGATCCCGATGCGCCAGGTGGTGACGTTCAGCAGGCGAGGCAACATCGACGCCTACGACCACGCCAAGTGGATCGCGATCAGCGGCAACTGGGGCGGCGACTCCGTCCTCGAAGATCGTGTGGACCGGCACCACCAACATCAGCGACGTTGGCTTCCGCACCGACGACACCGGGCAGGTGTGGCGCAGCGCGTCCCGGGTCAACGCCTACATGAACGACTTCTCCCAGCTGTGGCGCAGCAGGAACGCCCACGTGCCCTCGCCGACGAGCCGGCTCAACGCCCGGATCGGCAGCCCCCAGCTCACGCTGGGTGAGGGACGCTACGCGGCCTTCGAGCCGGAGTAGCCACCCGCTGCTGGGTGTCGACCTGCGGGTCGCGAGCTCCCCACGATGGACCCGCGCTCCCCACGAAGTGCTCATCGTGGGAGGCGCAGGTCCGTCTGCATACCGTGGTGAAACCGCAGCACCAAGCACTCCCGGCCACCCACACCCGCCGTACGACGGGCGAACAAGCCCGCCTACAGGTACTGGCCGGTGTTCGAGACGTTGTCGATCGAGCGACCCGGCTCGGTGCCCTGCTTGCCGGTGATGAGCGTGCGGATGAAGACGATCCGCTCGCCCTTCTTGCCGGAGATCCGCGCCCAGTCGTCGGGGTTGGTGGTGTTCGGCAGGTCCTCGTTCTCCTTGAACTCGTCGACGCAGGCCTGCAGCAGGTGCTGGACCCGCAGGCCCTTCTGGTCGGTCTCCAGGAGGTCCTTGATCGCCATCTTCTTGGCGCGGTCGACGATGTTCTGGATCATCGCGCCGGAGTTGAAGTCCTTGAAGTACAGGACCTCCTTGTCGCCGTTGGCGTAGGTCACCTCGAGGAACCGGTTCTCGTCGGTCTCCGTGTACATCCGCTCCACCGTGGCCCGGATCATGCCCGCCACCGTCGCGTCGCGGTCGCCGCCGAACTCACCGAGGTCGTCGGCGTGCAGGGGCAGGCTGGTGGTGAGGTACTTGGAGAAGATGTCGCGCGCCGACTCGGCGTCGGGACGTTCGATCTTGATCTTCACGTCGAGCCGTCCGGGTCGCAGGATCGCGGGGTCGATCATGTCCTCGCGGTTGGAGGCGCCGATCACGAGCACGTTCTCCAGGAGCTCGACACCGTCGATCTCGCTGAGCAGCTGCGGGACGATGGTGTTCTCGACGTCGGAGGAGACGCCCGAGCCGCGGGTGCGGAACAGCGAGTCCATCTCGTCGAAGAACACGATCACCGGCGTGCCGCCGCTTGCCTTCTCACGGGCCCGCTGGAAGACGAGGCGGATGTGCCGCTCGGTCTCGCCGACGTACTTGTTGAGCAGCTCGGGGCCCTTGATGTTGAGGAAGTACGACTTCCCCTCCTGGCCGGTCCTGGCCGCCACCTTCTTGGCCAGGGAGTTCGCGACCGCCTTGGCGATCAGCGTCTTGCCGCAGCCGGGTGGGCCATAGAGCAGCACGCCCTTGGGCGGCTTGAGCTCGTGCTCCTTGAACAGGTCGGGGTGCAGGTAGGGCAGCTCGACGGCGTCGCGGATGGCGTCGATCTGCTTCACCAGGCCGCCGATGGCGGAGTAGTCGATGTCGGGGACCTCTTCGAGGACCAGCTCCTCGACCTCGGACTTCGGCACCTTCTCGTAGACGTAGCCGGCGCGGGCGTCGAGCAGCAGCGAGTCACCCGCGCGGATCGTGTCGGTGCGCAGCGGCTCGGCCAGGCGTACGACGCGCTCCTCGTCGGCGTTGGCGATGACCAGGGCCCGCTCGCCGTCGGCGAGCAGCTCCTTGAACATCACGACCTCGCCGACCTCTTCGTAGTCGAGGGCGGCGACGACGTTGAGCGCCTCGTTGAGCATGACCTCCTGGCCGCGGCGGAGCTCGTCGATGTCCACGCTCGGGCTCACGTTGACCCGGAGCTTGCGGCCACCGGTGAAGACGTCGATGGAGTCGTCCTCGTTGCGGTGGAGGAAGGTGCCGAAGCCGGTCGGCGGCTGCGCCAGCCGGTCGACCTCCTCCTTGAGGGTCGTGATCTGGTCGCGCGCCTCGCGGAGCGTCTGGGCCAGTCGCTCGTTCTGCGAGGTCACCCCGGCCAGCGAGCGCTGGGTGTCGACCAGCCGCTGCTCCAGGCTGCGGGAGTGCCCGGGGACATCCGCCAGCCTGCGTCGCAGGTCGGTCACCTCTGCATCGAGGTAGCCCACCTGCTCGCGCAGACGCTCAGTCTCACGCGGGTCCGGTGCCGGATCCGTCGGTGTCATGACGTCACCTCCGCCTCTCGGGGCTGCCTATGTCGGCGACCCTACCCGCGGGCGGAAGGATCGACAGGGTTATCCCATCGTGTCCTCTGCCTTTCGAGGGCGTCCTCTCGAACGCTGCTGACCGCCGGTCGCAGCCTCCCGCGTCGGCCCGGGTCAGTCGGTCTGCGGCTCCTGGGCGGCCTGCGGCGGCAGCCCGGAGGGCCGTGGCCCGTCGTAGTCGGTGCCGTACGCGCCGGGTGCCGGCCGTCGCTTCTTGACCGGCGCGACTGACGCCTGGCGACATCCGGCGGGCGGTGACCAGGAAGCCGGTGTGACCGTTCATCTTGTGCCCGGGCCGGATCGCGAGTCCCTCGACGTGCCACTCCCGGACGAGCGTCTCCCAGGGCTGCGGCTCGGTGAACTCGCCGTGCGCGCGCAGCGTCTCGACGATCCGGCCGAGCTGCGTGGTGGTGGCGACGTAGGCGCAGACGATGCCGCCGGGGGCGAGTGCCCCGGCGACGGCGTCGACGCACTCCCACGGCGCGAGCATGTCGAGGATCACCCGGTCGACGCTGTGCGCGGCCTCGTCGGGGAGCGCCGCGGCGAGGTCGGCGACGGTCAGCCGCCAGGCCGGGTGGCTCGCCGCCGAAGAACTGGGTGACGTTGCGGCGGGCGACGTCGGCGAACTCCTCGCGCCGCTCGTACGACGAGACGACGCCGCCCGGTCCCACGGCCCGGAGCAGGGAGCACGTGAGCGCTCCCGACCCGACCCCGGCCTCCACGACGCGGGCACCGGGGAAGATGTCGGCCATGGCCACGATCTGCGCGGCGTCCTTGGGGTAGACGACAGCCGCACCCCGCGGCATCGACACCACGAACTCGCTCAGCAGCGGACGGAACACCAGGTACTCGCCGCCGGCGGTCGAGGGGACGCTGAAGCCCTCGTCGTGGCCGATCAGGTCGTCGTGGGCGATCGCGCCCTTGTTGGTGAAGAACTGCTTGCCGGCCTCGAGGCAGATGTTGTGCCGGCGGCCCTTGGCGTCGGTCAGCCGCACCCACTCCCCTGGCGCCAACGGCCCGCGGTGGACGCCCGACCAACCGGGTGACGCGTCGTCGGTGCCGTTTTCTGGGGAGGCAGAGGGCATGGCGCGCAGCCTATCCAGCAAGGGAGCGCCGGCTCAGCGCCCGGACGCGAAGGCCCGCTCGACGTCGGCGGAGGTGAGGATCCCGTAGACGTCGCCGTCGGGCTCGATCAGCAGGTACTCCGCGGCCGGGGTGCTCGTCATCGCCTGGATCAGCTGCTCACCGGCGCTGTCGGCCGGCAGCCGCATGCCGTCCTCGACGCTGCGGGCGACCTGGCTGACCGCCAGCCACGGGCGACGCTCGGTCGGGACCGCCTCGAGCGCGATCTCGTTGACGATGCCGGTGACGCGTCCGTCGCCGGTGTGGGTGGCGATGCCGCCGGCCTCGGCCTCCTGCGCCCGTCGTACCGCCTCCGCGACCGAGAGGTCCTCCGGCACCACGATCACCCGGCGTGCCAGCAGCCGGGCCTGGATCGCGGGCATCCGCCGGCGGAGCCGCGCCTGCACGAGCGACGCGCTGGCACCGCTCCACAGGAACGCCGCGATGATGCCGGCCATCAGGAAGCTGCCGATGGTGGACGGGACGTGCAGCACGCTCTGCTGGAAGATCGGCCACCCGATCGCGAGCACCGCGACGACCCGGCCGCCCCAGGCGGCGACGACCGTGGCGCGGAGCGGGTCGCCGCCCACCTTCCACACCGCGGCGCGGAGCACCCGTCCGCCGTCCAGCGGCAGCCCGGGCACCAGGTTCAGCGCGCCGACCACGAGGTTCGCCACGGCCAGGCCCTGCACGGCGAGCCGGAGCAGGCCGTCGGGGAGGACGTACCAGAGGCCGAGCGAGGCGGCACCGACCGCGAGCGAGGTCAGTGGCCCGACGACGGCGATCACGAACTCCGCACGCGGCGACTTGGCCTCGCCGCCGATCTCGGTGGCACCGCCGAGGAAGTGGATGCTGATCGAGTTCACGGGCAGTCCGTAGTGGCGCGCGGAGATCGCGTGGGACGCCTCGTGGAGGAGGATCGAGAGGTAGAGCAGGACCGCGAACGCCAGTCCGGCGACGTACTTGAGCACCCCCAGCCCGGGCGCCGCCGCCTCGATCCGCGGCGCCATCAGGAAGGCGATCAGCACCGCGACCACCAGCCAGGACGAGCGCACCAGGACGTCGACGCCCGCGATCTGCCCGATCCGGAGGGTGCCCGGGGGCCGGGGCGCCGGCGTCTGCTCGCTCACCCACCAAAACTAGCCTGCCGGCGAAGCGGTGTCGGCACGCTGGCCTAGTGTCGGGATCCATGACGGAGACGGTGCCCGGCGCCCAGGTCGGCGCTGCATCCCGGCGGGCGACCCCGCGGAGCGCACCCCAGCCGGCACGCGCGTCGACGGCGTCGAGGTGCTCGGGGCGCTGTCCCCCAGCCGTGCCTCCGACTTCCGCTCGTGCCCGCTGCAGTTCCGGTTCCGCACCATCGACCGGCTGCCCGAGCCGGTCTCCCCCGCCGCGATGCGCGGCAACGTCGTGCACAAGGTGCTGGAGGACCTGTTCGACCTCAGCGCACCCGAGCGCACGCCCGAGCGCGCCCAGGCGCTGGTGCAGCAGGCCTGGGAGCAGGTGCTGGCCGTCGAGCCGGGTGCCGCCGAGATGTTCGCCGGCGATGCCGGGGAGCTCACCGCGTGGCTGGCTTCCTGCCGGGAGTCGCTGGCGCGCTACTTCGACCTCGAGGACCCGCGCCGGCTCGAGCCGGCCCACCGGGAGGAGTACGTCGAGACGCTGCTCGAGTCCCGGCTGCTGCTGCGGGGCGTGGTCGACCGGATCGACGTCGCGCCCGACGGTGCGATCCGGGTGGTCGACTACAAGACCGGTCGCTCACCCGCCGTCGGGTTCGAGGGCCAGGCGCTGTTCCAGATGCGGTTCTACGCGCTCGTGATCTGGCGCACGCGGGGCGTCGTGCCCGCCCTGCTGCGGCTGATCTACCTCGGCGACGGCGAGATGGTCAGCTACGTGCCCGACGAGGCCGACCTGCTGGCCACCGAGCGGCTGGTCCAGGCGCTCTGGGAGGCGATCCGCACCGCCCGCGAGACCGGCGACTGGCGGCCCAGTCCCGGCCCGCGCTGCGCGTGGTGCTCGTTCCAGCAGGTGTGCCCGGCCTTCGGTGGCACCCCGCCGCCGCTCCCGGTGCGCGAGGAGCCACCGGCCGAGCCCGACACCGCGGCTCAGACCGACGCGCGGTAGCGCTCCACGATCTCCTCGACCCGGGCGTGGTCCCGCTGCGACAGCGGCACGAGCAGGTCGGTCACCAGGTCGGTGAGCTCGGCCACCCGGCGCGACAGCTGGCGCTGCTCCTGCACCTCGGCCTCGAGCGCGGCCAGGCGAGCGCGTACCTCGCGCCGGCGGAGCCGTCCGAACAGGTCACTCATCGTGGTCCTCCGTGAAGTCGAGGTGGAGCCGGGTCACGGGGAGTCCCGGCCGGTCGTTGAGGTCGGTGCCGTCGACGTCCTCGCGCTCCAGCAGCCGGCCGCCGGCGGCCAGTGCCTCGGCGACGACCGTGTCGGCGGCCAGTGCCCGCTGCAGCCCCGGCACGTCGGGCGGTCGGGCCCGGCCGGAGGCGAACTCGACGAAGACCTCGCCGCCGGCCAGCCGGGCCAGGCGCCAGAGGTTGCGGCGGGCCTCGTCGTCGACGCTGTCGAGAAGCTGCCGCGCGTAGAGGGTGCTGCCGCGCAGGAGCAGGCCCTCGGCCAGCACGGTGCGCAGCTCGTTGAGCTGGAGACGGCGTACGTCGTGGGGCGCGCCCTTGCGGCGCAGCAGCCGGCGGGTGCGGACCCGGGCCTCGGGCGAGCAGTCGAAGGAACGGACCTCGCGGCGGCGCTTGGCGAAGAACCACGAGTCGCGGCCGTTGCCGCAGCCGAGGTCGGCGACCGGGGTGACCAGGGACATCCGCGCGTCGACCCAGTGCGCGAAGGACGAACCCCGGTGCGGCACCGAGCGGCGCGTCCGGGGAGGCCCAGTAGCGGTTCCAGCGCGGCTGCTCGCTCCGGAAGCCGCGGAGCCAGCCGTCGAGCCGGCGCACCCCGTCGACCGGGTCGTCGTAGCGGAACGACGGGTCCGGCACCCGCCACCGCGGCCCGTAGAGGAACTCCAGCATCCGTTCCGGGCGTGCGGGAGCCGGGAAGGTGACGCCCTCCAGCACGACGGTCGAGGTGGGGACGATGTCCTCGCGGGTCAGCGCGCCGCTGCGGTTGCCGAGCTGGAAGAACCGGTGGCCGACGTGGAACGCCGCGAAGACGTCGACCTGCTCGCTGCGGCCGTCCGACAGGTCGAGACGGACCTTGAAGTCGGCGCCAGACATCCGGGTCGTGGTCCAGCCGCGGGCGCGCATCACGCGTTCGAGCCGGTAGGACTCGGCGATCACGTCCACCGGCTCGCGGTGGGCGCTGAGGTAGCAGAGGTCGGTGTCGCAGTCGTGGCCGATCACGTGCCCGTCCCGCACCGCGCCGAGCAGCGCGCCGTAGCAGAGGTACGCCGGCACGCCCGCGTCGTGCAGGTCGGCCAGGATCCGGGCGGTGCCGGTGAGGATCTCGTGTCGGGTCGCCTCGTCGGTGGCGTCGAACGCCCGCGACAGGGTGCCCACCTTGTTCACGACGAGCGGGTTGCCGCGGCGGTCGACCACGCGCACGCGCCCGCCGCGGCCGTCGAACGCCAGCTCCTCCTCGGCGTACGTGCGTCCGTCGTCGAAGCCCGCCACCCGCACCCGGGTGGACCCGTGCAGGTACGACGCCAGGGCCGGCGGCCAGGGCACGAACCATCCTGCGGCCACGCGCTCCCCGTCCAGGTCGGGGCGCAGCGACCACACGCGTCGGCCGTCGAAGCTGACCGTGACCACGCCGGAGTCGGCCGGCACCAGCAGCCCGGCCGCCCCCACCGGGGCGGGGCGCGTCGGTGTGGTGGTCACCGCGCGGCCAGGATCGCGGCCGCGGCCTCGACCCGTTCACCGAGCGCGCGGCGCAGGTGGGTGCTGGACGTGTGCATCGTGTAGGGGAAGTAGACGACCTCGACGCCGTGCGCCCCGAGCCCGGTCTCGAGCGCGACACCCTTCTCGGTGCCCCGCCAGTCGTCGCCCTTGAAGACCCGGTGGAAGCCCACGGCACGCCAGGCGTCGACCTTGTCCGCGCTCGTCTCGGCGTGCACCCGGTCGACGACGTCGATCGCGGCCACGATCTCCAGGCGCTCGGCGAGCGGCACGAACGGCCGGGCTCCCTTGGTGCGCTCCAGCACCTCGTCGGCGACGACACCGGCCACCAGGACGTCGCAGAGCGCCGCGGCCTGGCGCAGCACGTTGAGGTGCCCCACGTGGAACAGGTCGTAGGCGCCGGGCGCGTAGCCGACGATCGGGTCTCCCATGCGAGAACCATACTCTAGTAATGCACTAGAGTTTAACTAGAAACGCGCACCTCTGTCGGCGCGTCGCTCCCGGCACGCAGGGCAGGGAGGTCGCCAGCGGCCAGGCCGGCGAGCGAGTCGCGGAAGACGCGGCGCTCCCCCGGCAGCACCGGCACGTGGTTGGGCACCACGAGCACGGTGGCCCCGGCCGCCTCCGCGGAGCGGGCCCCGGTGTTGGAGTCCTCGATCGCGAGGCAGTGCTCGGGTGCGAGGCGCAGGTGCCGCGCGGCGGTGAGGTACGGCTCGGGATGTGGCTTGCCCCTGCTGACCGCGTCGCCGGTGACGACCGCCCGGAAGGTGCCCGGCGGCAGCGCGTCGAGCATCGGGCCGTCGGCGAGCTTGGGCTCGTCCTCCGAGAGCAGGCGCTCGAGCCCGAGCAGGAACGACCACTCGCGCCGCCACGCGACCGAGGGATGTTCGGCGCCGGCGTCGAGCTCGGCCAGCGCGGCGTCGAAGGCCGCGCGGCGAGGCGTCCCGGGGGCGAGCGCATCGGCAGGGCTGCTCGCCCTCGAGCACGAACGGCTCGCGGGTGAAGCGAGCGGCCCGCTCGATGTCGGCGGGCTTGGGAACGGTCGCGGCCCCGACGGCCGCTGCAGTTGGCTCAGCCATGGAACAGGCTCGTGAGTTGGAACCGGACCCGCGCGACTACGCTGACGGGAGACCGATCAGCGGCCCTCCCTGGGGCCGGTGCCTTGCGGCTGCCTCGATCCGAGGGGCGTAACCGCGTACGGCTCTCATTCTAGCGCCTCGTACCAGGAAAGACGCTTGAACGATATGCCAACCTCCGAGCCGTGGCTCGCAGGCTGCTGATCGTCCTGGGCGCCTGCTCGGCCTGGTGCCGTCGTGGCCGTCGGGCTCGTGCAGGCGGCGGGTGGCAGCGGCTCGAAAGCGCGCGCGCGGGTGCCCGCGCCGCCGAGGCACGGCGCGCGCTCGCCGGCTCTCCGCCCGAGCTCGCGGCGCTGCACCGGCCAGGCCAACCGCCTGCTCCCGGGCGGGCGCGACGCCTTCAACGGGCGCGTGCGCTCGCTGAAGGGCCGACCCGTCGTGGTCAACGCGTGGGCGTCGTGGTGCGGCCCGTGCCGCTTCGAGCTGCCGGTCTTCCAGGCCCATCGGTTCGCCTGGGCAAGGGCGTCGCCTTCATCGGCCTCAACGTCAACGATTCCGCCGGCGCGGCGCGCCGCTTCAGCGCAGCTTCCCGGTAGCTATCCGAGCTACGTCGACGGCGACAGCGCATCTCGCGCTCCTCGGGTGCAGGGCCTGCCCTACACGGTCTTCTACGACCGGCGGGCAAGCACGTCTACGTCCACCAGGGCCCCTACTCGAACCAGGCGAGCTGGCTCGGGACGTGCGGCGCTACGCGCTCGGCGGCGCAAGTGCCTGAGCTGCGCGTCGACCCGCTGAGCGGCGCGAAGGTGATCATCGCCGCCGAGCGCGCCGCGCGGCCCGGCGGCCTGCGCTTCGACGTCGAGCCCCAGCCGCCATCGATCCGGCCGAGGACCCGTTCGCGGAGGGCAACGAGGCGCGCACGCCGCCCGAGCTGTGGGCGCAGCGCCCCGGCGGCGGCCCGGCCGACAGCGGCGGCTGGACGGTGCGCGCGGTGCCCAACCTCTTCCCCGCGCTCGCCGCCGATCCCGCCGAGCCCGAGCCCAGCGCGCGACCCGACCTGTTCGCCGCCCAGGGCGCGAGGGGCGCGCACGAGGTGATCGTGAACGGCCCGCAGCCCGTCGCCTCGCTGGCCGAGCTGCCGGTCGAGCAGGTCGTCGCCGCCGCGGAGGGCTGGCGCGCGCGCATGCGCGCGCACGCCGACGCGGCGTGCCTGCACCTGCTGGTCAACGAGCGCCGCGAAGCGGGCGCCTCACTGCCCCACACGCACGCCCAGCTCTACGCGCTCGATTTCGTCCCCGCCGCGGTCGCGCGCGAGCGCGAGCGCTTCGGCGCCTACGCGACGCGTCAGATGGGCGCCAACCTGCTCGGCGACCTCGTCCAGGAGGAGGTCCGCCGTCGCGAGCGCATCGTGGCGATCGACGACGAGGCGGTGCTGATCGCGCCCTACGCGTCGCGGCTCCCGTTCCAGCTGCTGCTCGCGCCGCGCCGGCCGCGGCGCTCGTTCGAGGACGACGGGCCGACGGGCGCGGCGCTCCTGCACGAGGGCCTGGCACGGCTCGCGCGCCGCCTGGGCGCGAGCCCGCCGCTCAACCTGTGGGTGCGCACGGCTCCGCGCGGCGCCGACTACTACTGCTGGCGCATCGACGTCTCCCCCGGCTCACCGTGCTGGCCGGCCTGGAGCTGGGACCGAGTGCACCTCAACGTGCTCGAGCCCGAGCGCGCCGCGGCCGAGCTGCGGGAGGCGTGAGCGTGCGCGCCGTCGTGCAGAGGGTCAGCCGAGGCGGCGGTCGCGTTCGCGGCGAGACCGTCGCGCGGATCGGCCCGGGCCTGCTGGTGCTGCTCGGCGTGGGCCGCGACGACGGGCCCGACGAGGCCGACCGTCTGGCCGACAAGGTGCGCGCGCTGCGCATCTTCGAGGACGCCGACGGGCGCATGAACGAGCCGCTGGGCGACCGCGAGGTGCTGTGCGTGAGCCAGTTCACTCTCTACGGCGACACCGCGCGGGGAACCGTCCGAGCTTCGTCGGCGCCGCGCACCGCCGAGGTCGCCGAGCCGCTCTACGAGCTCTTCTGCGACCGGCTCGGCGCCGCCCGCGGCGCGTTCGGGGCGCGCATGCAGGTGGCGCTCGTCAACGAGGGGCCGGTGACGCTGGTGGTCGAGGTGTGACCGGGCGCGCGGCGATCGTTGTGGCGGCCGCGCTCGCGCTGGCCGGCGGTGGTGCGGTGGCGGCGGCTCGTCGGGCTATGGCGGCGGGGTCGTCCACCTCGCGCTCCACGGCGCCGGCGGCCCGGGCCGCGCCGGCCATCGATCGCGTCTCGGCGATGCCGAGGCGCGCAGCACGGCCAGCCGCCAGGCCGCGCTCCAGGACTACTCGATCTCGCCGCTCGGCTTCGCGGCGCGCTGCACCGCCGCCGGCGGTTCAGCGCGCGCGCAACTGGTCGTGCGCCGTGCGCTCGAACGATCGCCGCTGCCGCGGGCGGTCATGCTGCTGGTGGCGGGAGCGGCGCCGTGATGACGACCTATCCTGCTGCGTTGCACGGGCTCCAGCGCTGCGGGATGAGAGCGCCGCGCGGGCGGGCGTAGGCTGCCGGCGCGATGACTCCGACCGACCGCTTCGTCCCCCGCTTTGCCGCCGAGCCGCCGCAGGAGACGCTGCCCTACGGCCGCTGGGCCGCACCCTGGGCGGGCACTTCCTCGCGGCCTGTCGCCAGATCGACTCCGAGGGCGAGGACCTCGGCGAGCCGGCGAGGTCACCTGGTTCCCCGACCGGACTGGAGCGGGCGTACTTACGTGCCGGCCACGGCCCGACGGCGAACGGCTTCGAGCTCTTCGGCTACGTCTCCTACGTGATGGCGACGACGGCCCCGGGGCCGACAGCTTCTACGCCGACGCCGACTTCACCGACGAGCTCGCCGGCCGCAACCCCGACTGGGAGATCGACGTCTCCGACGAGGTCATCGGCCGCTGGCGCGGCGAGCAGGGGAACGTCGCGGCGATGACCCTCGTCTGGGGCGTGCGCTGGTGCCGACGGCGCGATCGTCACCGCCGAGCTCGCGGACCTCGCGGTCGACCAATGCGCGCTCGCCGACGAGCGCTTCACGCTGATCGCGCCCGACGACTACCGGGGCGACTTCCTCGAGGTCCGCCTCTGGGACGGCGCGGCAAGCGCCTGGCCAGCGAGTCGCTGTACGAGGACGACGAGACGTAGCCGGGCCGCCGCGCCGCCCCCAAAATCCTAGGGTCGCGCCCCGTAGCGCTCTCCTACTCACAGTCGCAGTATGTGATGTGTGAGGAATGCGCAACGACTGTCAAAGCGAACGCTCCTGTTCACCTTTTTGGTGTTATTCCTCGGAACGGCGCCGGCCCCGGCCCGAGTGTCGAAGCCTCCTTACGATTGCGGGTCTACCTACGGCTGCTACGGCGCGATCCAGAAAGGGACCACGCCACGCGGTGGGCTCTACGTGATCGGTGACAGCATCTCCGCGCGAGCGGCGCGTCAGATAGTGCGCACCGGCCGTGCCGCGGGTTCAAGACGTACCTGCGCGCCAGGGACGGCTTCGACACCGGCTACCAGATGTATTACCGCGGCTGGCCAAACGGTGTTCCGTCGTTCACCGACGCCGTGCGCAGCGGCGCCAGGGCGGTCCTGGTGCACTCGGCACCAATGACGTCGGCTGCCTACGCTACAGCGCCACGATGTGCCGCACGACGCCGCCCGCCGACTCACCTCGATTCGCCCGCTGGTACCGGAACCAGGTGTCGGCCATCGTTCGCAGGATGAAAGCCGCCATCGATCAGCTCCTGGACGCGGGCAAGTGCGTGATCTGGGCGGGCCCTCGCGAGATCGAGGTTTAACTACGCGCGCAAGCGGGACAGCCAGCGGATAAACAGGTGGCTGAAGAGGTACTCCGCCGATCACCCGCAGCACCCCGGGAAGTTCATCTACGCGGACTGGGACCGGGCCGTCTACCGCACTCCGGCTCTCAATGCCGATCTCGTGACTCAGACCGACAGCCCTCCGAACTGGCCCGATTCCATCCACCCGCAGACGGAGGAAGGCCGCCAGGCGCTCGCCGACTTCGAGGTCCGCTACGCGAAGAACCGCTGCGGCCTGCGCGCCCGCTGAACGCCGCTTGGCCGGCGGGTGGCCGTTAGGGTGCGGCGCTTGAGAACGGCGGCACGACGCAGCGCCACAACGCTCCTGTCGACTATCGTGGCGTTGGCGCTCGGGACGGCACCGGCGTCCGCGCTCGTGACGCAGCCTCCTTTCAATTGCGGGAACCTGTTCGGCTGCTACAAGCGGGTCGACGAGGGGAGCCGCCCGCCGCGCGGGGGGCTCTATGTGATCGGGGACAGCATCTCCGCGCGCGGGTGGCGGGAGATAGTCGGCACCGGCCGCGCCGCAGGCTTCAAGACCTACGTGCGCGCCAGGAATGGCTTCGACACGGGCTACCAGATGTTCTACGACGACTGGCCAAATGGCGTTCCGTCGTTCACCGATGCCGCGCGCAGCAGCGCGAAGGCGGTCCTGGTGCAGCTCGGGACCAACGACGCCGAGTGCCTGCACCGCAGCAAGACATGTCGCAAACCGCCACCGGACGATTCACCCCTGTTCGCGCGCTGGTACCGACGTCAACTCGGCCGCATCGTGCATAGGATGAAAGCCGGTATCGACCAGCTTCTCGTGGCCCGCAAGTGCGTGATCTGGGCGGGACCGCGCGAGGTCGATACTCGTCTCCCGGGCAGGCGAGAGGACTTCGAGCGGATCAACGGGTGGCTGAGGAAATACTCGCGCCGCTACTCGCAGCACACGAAGGGGCTGGGAAGCCCCGCATGGCGTCCCGAGAAGCTCGTCTACGCGGACTGGGATGCGGCCGTCCACCGCTCCCCAGCTCTGAAATCCGACCTCGTGGCTCAGACCGACAGCCCTCCCAACCCCCCTGATCCGGTTCACCCTCAGACGCAGGCAGCGCGCCAGGCGGTCGCCAACTTCGAGATCCGCTACGCGAAGTCCCGCTGCGGCCTGCGGTCTCGCTAGGGCGAGGGCTCGCCGCCGGCCAGCGCGCCGGCACCCGCCGCCACCTCCTCCTCGGTGAGCGGGAAGTGGCAGGCGGCGATCGTGCCCTCGCCCTTGGGCTCGAGCGGCGGCTCGTCCTGCGCGCAGATCTCCTGCGCCTTCGGGCAGCGCGGGTGGAAGCGGCACGCCTGCGGAGGATTGGTCGGGCTCGGCACGTCGCCCGCGCGGCACCTCGGTGCGGCGGCTCGCCGCGAGCCGCGGGTCGGGCACCGGCACCGCCGACAGCAGCGCGCCGGTGTACGGATGGCGCGGGTGCTCGTAGAGCGACGTCGTTGTCGGCGAGCTCGACGATCTTGCCGAGGTACATCACGGCCACGCGGTCGCACATGTGCCGCACGACCGAGAGGTCGTGCGCGATCAGGACCAGCGTCAGGCCGAGCTCGCTGCTGGAGGCTCGCGCAGCAGGTTGAGGATCTGCGCCTGGATCGAGACGTCGAGCGCCGAGACGGGCTCGTCCGCGATGATCAGCTTCGGCTTCAGCGCCAGCGCGCGCGCCACGCCGATCCGCTGGCGCTGGCCGCCCGAGAACTCGTGCGGGTAGCGGTTGTAGTGCTCGGGGTTCAGGCCGACCTGCTCCATCAGCTCCTGCACCGCGCGCCGGCGCCGGCCCTTGCCCTCCTCCAGCCCGTGGATCGCGAACGGCTCGCCGATGATCGCGCCGACGTCTTGCGCGGGTTGAGCGACGAGTAGGGGTCCTGGAAGATCATCTGCATCTCGCGGCGCAGCGGCTTCAGCGCGCGCCTGCGCAGCGTGCGTGACGTCCTCGCCCTCGAAGCGGATCGTGCCGCTCGGTCGGCTCGAGCAGGCGCATGATCAGGCGCGCCGTGGTCGTCTTGCCGCATCCCGTCTCGCCGACGATGCCGAGCGTCTCGCCGCGCAGCACGTCGAACGAGACGCCGTCGACGGCGTGCACCGCGCCGACCTTCCGCTGGAAGACGATCCCGCGCGTGAGCGGGAAGTGCTTGACGAGGTCGCGGACCTCGACCAGCGGCTCGCCTCGCGGTCATGCCGGCTCCTCCTCGAGCTTGACGGCCGCGCCGCGCCTGCTTCGGGCTCCTTGCCCGCGCGCAGCTCGCCCCAGATGCTGCTTGCGCGCGTCTGGCTGTCGAGCAGGCACGCGACGCGGTGCGCGGGGTCGTCGGGCGAGCGGCTCGAGCTGCGGGCTCGACCCGGCGGTGCGCGCTCGCGCACGTACGGGCAGCGCGGATGGAACGAGCAGCCGCTCGGGAGGCGTGATCAGGCTCGGCGGCCGGCCCGGCGATCGGGACCAGCGGCTCGTCGCGCGGGCGGTCGAGGCGCGGGATCGACCGCAGCAGGCCCCAGGTGTAGGGATGCTCGGGCGCGCGGAAGATCGTCTCGCGTCGGGGCATGCTCGACGATCCTGCCCGGCGTACATCACGGCGATCTCGTCGGTGACCTCGGCGACCACGCCGAGGTCGTGCGTGATCAGCACCACCGCCATGCCGAGCTCGCGCTGCAGGCGCGCGATCAGCTGCGAGGATCTGCGCCTGCACGGTCACGTCGAGCGCGGTCGTGGGCTCGTCGGCGATCAGCAGCTTGGGCTCGTTCGACAGCGCCATCGCGATCATCGCGCGCTGGCGCATGCCGCCCGAGAGCTCGTGCGGGTAGGCGTCGACGCGCTGCCGCGGATCCGGGATCCCGACCATGCCGAGCAGCTCGACGGCGCGCTCCCGGGCCGCCGCCTTCGAGATGTCGCGGTGCGCCTGCATCGCCTCGACGAGCTGGGTGCCGACCTTGTAGAAGGGGTGCAGCGAGGAGAGCGGGTCCTGGAAGATCATCGCGATGTCGTTGCCGCGGACCGCTGCGCAGCTCGTCGTCGGAGGCCGAGAGCAGGTCGCGCCCCTCGAAGCGGACGCGAGCCGGAGATGGTCGCGTTCGCGGCCCGCGTGAGGCCCATCACGGTGAGCATCGAGACGCTCTTGCCGGACCCCGACTCGCCGACGACGCCGAGCATCTTGCCGGGCTCGACGCTGAGCGACACGCCGTCCACCGCCTTCACCACGCCGTCCTCGGTCGCGAAGCTGGACCCGCAGGTCCTCGAACGTCGAGCAGCGCGCACGGCCATCAGTAGCGCACCCGCGGGTCGAGGAAGGCGTAGAGCACGTCCACGACCAGGTTCGCGATGATGATGAAGAACGCGCCGAGCAGCACCGTGCCCTGGATCATCGGCAGGTCGGCGTTCTGGATCGAGTCGAAGGCGAGCCTGCCGACGCCGGGGATGTTGAAGACGCGTCTCGATCAGGATCGTGCCGCCGAGCAGGATCCCGATGTCGAGGCCGGCGGCCGTGACGACCGGCGTGATCGCGCTGCGCAGCCCGTGGCGCGAAGATCACGCGCCGCTCGCGGAAGCCCCTTCGCGCGCGCCGTGCGGATGTAGTCCTCGGACATCACCTCGATCATGCTGCCGCGCACCAGCCGCGCGTAGAAGGCGGCGAACGCGGCCGCGAGCACGAACCACGGCATGATCAGCGACCCGAACCAGAGCGCACGGGTCCTGCGAGAACGGCACGTAGCTGCCCGCGCCCATGAAGAAGCGGGAACTTGCCGATGTCGTTCGAGAAGAGGTAGAGCGCGACGAGGCCGAGCCAGTAGACCGGCGCCGAGATCGCCACCAGCGCCAGCGCCCATCGTCACCCGGTCGAGCGCGGTCCGGCTCCTGACCGCCGAGATGACCCCGATCGCGATCCCGAGCAGCGAGCCAGATCACGGCAGCGCCGATCGGCGACGCGAGATCGACGCGGGCAGCCGGTCGAAGATCTGGTCCTTGACCGAGATGTTGTTCTGGTAGCTGTAGCCGAGGTCGAAGTGCAGCACCAGTCCTTCATGTAGTCGAAGTACTGCTGGTACCACGGGTTGTCGAGGCCGAGGTTGTGGCGGATCTGCTCGACGAGCTCCGGGTTGCGGCGGCCGCCGCGCGCAGCTCCGCCGGGTCCGCGCGGGCAGCGTGTAGAAGATGATGAACGTCAGAAAGCTGACGAGGAGCAGCAGGACGACGACCCACAGCAGGCGCCGGATGATGTAGGTGACCATGAGTGTGGTCGGGCCGGCCGGGCCGCTCCTGCTCTTCTCGGCCCGGCCGGTGTCTCAGCTGGTCGAGCGCCTCACTTCTTGACCGACGTGTAGGACAGATCCCAGTCCGCGTTCCACTGCGCGATCACGCCCTGGACGTCGGACGAGGTGATGTTGGCCTGCTTGTCCCAGATCCACGGCACTGCGGTGCCTGGGCAGTGACCATCTTGTCGATCTCGCCGTAGGCCTTGTCCCGGTCCGCCGGGTCGGTGATCTTGCGGGCGTCGTCGAGCTTCTTGTTAATGGTGGGCACGTTGACTGTGGCCAGTTGGAGTTGTTCTCCGGCACGATGCTCCCGCCGTTGAACGTCGGGTCCATCCACGCCTGCCCGTCCGGGAAGTCGGGCAGCCAGCCAACGTTGGGGCAGACCGCGACCTTGGCCTTGGGCACG
>CAVWFF010000046.1:0-155193 GCA_963754145.1 uncultured Actinomycetota bacterium | reverse complement strand
CCGTCCACGGAACATAGGATGCCGCATGCAAGGTGCCCCATGGAGTCGGTCGTGGCCGACGGCATGCACGTGCTGACCAGTCGGAGCCTGCCGGACCTTACTGCGAGCTTGGGCGCTTGGAGCCCCGACCCGCGGGTCCGCGACGACCTCGCGTACCCGGTGCTCAGGATCAGCCAGGGCGTCTGCACGACCCCCTCTCTTGCGCACGCTCGGCAACGGGCGGCGCGTGCTGATGGAGGATGGTCTCGGCAGCTAACCGCGCACTTGGTGTTCCATCGCTTGTTCGCGGTGCTGGTGTGGCCAGATTATTGAGCGCGACACCCGGATGGACGTGGTCGACGACCGCACACTGCTCGGCGGCCGACCGGATCGCGACCTGGCTGGTGGCCGAGCCGCGCGGTGACGTGCAGGGCAAGGGGGCCGGCGCACGCCGTTGCGCGGTGCCACGGTCATCGGGCGCCTGGCCCGCTCGCCCCGGATCGACGGGCCGGCGCTGGTGTTCCGCTCGACGTGATCGCTGACCGGGTGCTGGAGCCGACGCCGGCATGGGGTGGCGGGCGAGCCCGACCGGCTGGCGTTCGCGGCCATGGTGGCGCTGCGCCGGCCACGGACGCGCCGCTGGCTGCGGCGGCTCACCGCCCGGTCCCTACTCGCTGAGCGACGACCGTACCCGTTCGCGTCAACGGCAACGTCCAGGCGTTCCTGCGCCAGCTGCAGCTGGAGGTACAGCGCGCGCAGGAACGCCTGGACGTTGCCGTTGACCCGGAACGGGTGCAGCAGGTCGTCGCTCACCGGTTCGGCCCGTGCGGCGAGCCGCCGCAGCCACGGGTCCAGGGTGTCCATCTCCAGCAGGTCGCGGCGCAGCGCGACCATCGCCGCGAACGCCAGCCGGTCGGGCTCCCCGGCCACCCAGAACTCCGGCGTCGGCTCCAGCACCCGGTCGGCGATCACGTCGAGCAGGAACCCCAGCGCCGGACCGTCGATCCGTGGCGAGCGGGCCAGTGCCCCGACCGCGTCCGCGCCGTGTGCCACCGCGTGCGCCCAGCCCCTGCCCTGCACGTAGCCACGAAGGTCCTTCTCGGCGACCAGCCAGGTGGCGATCCGGTCGCCCCAGCCGAGCAGCGCGCGGTCGTCGACCACGTCCATCCGGGTGTCGCGCTCGATGATCTCGGCCAGCACCAGCACCGCGAACGAGCGATGGAACACCGAGTCGCCGGTCACCCTGCCGACACCGTCCTCCATCAGCACGCACAGCCCGTTGCCGAGCGTGCGCAGGAGGTGGTCGTAGACGCCGCTGCTGATCCAGGACGCGAGCACCGGGTAGGCGAGGTCGTCACGGACCTGGGGTCGGGGCTGCCGAGCATCTCCCCGAGCTCCGCGGTCAGGTCCGGCGAGGCTCCGACCGGTCGGCACGCGCATGCCGTCGGCCACGACCGACTCCCAGTAGGACCTCTGCATGCGGCGCATCCTATGTTCCGCGGACGGGCGCGGCCGCCGACTTCCCGATCCGCCTACGCTCTGTGACCGTGCCCACACTCGACGAGCTCGCGCACCGCCACAGCGGCCTCGGTGCCGAGGCCGTGGCGTGGCTCCAGCGGCTCGTCGCGGACTGGCAGATCATCGCCGACCTGTCCTTCGCCGACCTCGTCCTGTGGCTCCCGGACCGCGACGGCGCGGGGTACTGGGCGGGCGCGCAGATGCGCCCCACGACCGGCCCGACGGCGTACGTCGACGACGTGGTGGGCACCTACCTGCCGCTCGGGAAGCGGGTGCTCCTCGACAGCGCGCTGCGCGACGGCCGGGTGGCGCGCGAGGGCGACCCGGAGTGGCGCGACGACGTGCCGGTGCGGGTCGAGGCGATCCCGGTCCGGTACGACGGGCAGGTCATCGCCGTGGTCGCCCGCAACACCAACCTGCAGGGCGTGCGCACGCCCAGCCGGCTGGAGCTGTCGTACCTCCAGACCGCCGGCGAGCTCGCGCAGATGATCGCCAACGGCACGTTCCCCTATCCCGGCCAGCGCTCGGACCACGCCGACTCACCCCGCGTCGGCGACGGCTTCATCCGGGTCGACCCGGACGGGCTGGTCGACTACGCGAGCCCCAACGCGATGTCGGTCTACCGCAAGCTCGGCCTGGTCGGCGACCTGGCCGGCCAGCACCTCGCCGACGTCACGCGCGAGCTGGTCCCGGCGCGGCTGCGGCCCGACGAGGAGACGATCAGCGCGGTGCTGGGCGGCCGGATGCCGCGCGACACCGAGCTGGGCAACGGCGCGGCGGTCGTGATCCTGCGCTCGATCCCGATGCGGCCCACGGGGGAGCTGACCGGCGGCCTGGTGCTGCTGCGCGACGTGACCGACCTGCGCCGCCGTGACCGTGAGCTGGTCACCAAGGACGCGACCATCCGGGAGATCCACCACCGGGTGAAGAACAACCTGCAGACGGTCGCGGCGCTGCTCCGGCTGCAGGCGCGGCGGCTCGACGTGCCCGAGGGCCGGCTGGCGCTGGAGGAGGCGGTCCGGCGGGTCGGCTCGATCGCGATCGTGCACGAGACGCTGAGCACCTCGTCCGACGACTCCGCGGAGGAGCTGGTCGACTTCGACGAGGTGGCCGACCGGCTCCGGCGGATGGTGGCCGAGGTCTCCGCCGGTCCCGACCAGGTCGCGACGTCGCGCGTGGGCGGCTTCGGCACGGTCACCTCCGAGGTGGCGACCCCGCTGGCGATGGCGCTCACCGAGCTGCTCCAGAACGCGGCCGAGCACGGCTTCGGGCCCGACGGCCGCGGCACGGTGGTGCTGCGGGTCGAGCGGGAGCCGGAGCGGCTGCGGGTGTCCGTGGAGGACGACGGGCGCGGCGTGCCCGAGGACTTCGCGGCCGAGACCTCGCCGAGCCTCGGGCTGTCCATCGTGCGCACGCTCGTGGGCGAGCTCGGTGGCTCGCTGCGGATCGCACGCCGCGACGACGGCCCGGGGACGGTCGCGGTGCTCGACGTACCGCTCTGAGGCGGTCTGCGGTGGCTCGGGTCTAGGCGGTGCGGACCCGGGCGCGTGCGTTGCGGCGCTTCAGCGCGCGCCGCTCGTCCTCGCTCATGCCGCCCCAGACCCCGTGGTCCTGGCCGGCCTCCAGCGCCCACGCAAGACACTGCTCGCGCACCTCGCAGCGACGGCACACCTGCTTGGCCTCCTCGATCTGGAGGATGGCCGGACCGGTGTTGCCGATCGGGAAGAACAGCTCTGGGTCCTCGTCGAGGCACGCAGAGCGGTGGCGCCAATCCATGGCGTAGAGCTCCTGTTCGTCGCTTCCGGGCTTCGGCGGGTGCGCCGCCCGGTCCCGTGACCGCGGCCACCTGTTGTGAACACTTTCACGAGGCCCCGCGACAAACAAGCCGTTGCCGGTCCGACCGCGGGGAAGTCGTGCGTCGGACCCGTTCCGGGCGGTGCGCACAACGGATTCGATGGTTGCAACTCGGGGCGCTCGGCACAAGCCCTCTTGCGGGTCATTCTCGTCACAACGGATATCGTCGCGGCCGTGACGCCCGACGACCCGGAGAACCGGCCCACCCCGGCCGCGCCGTACTCACGGTACGGGACGCCGGCCCCGCTGGCGGCCGCGGCGGCGCTCACCGCGGTCCAGGGCCTGGTCACGACCCTGCTCGGCATCGCCGAGATGTTCTCGGTGGCGGGCGACCGGGTGGTGATGGGCGTGACCACGGCGCTCTTCTTCGTGGCGTACGGCGTGGGCCTCGTCGTGTGCGCCTGGGGCATGCACCGGTGCCTGCCCTGGTCTCGCGGCCCGGTGCTCTTCGCCGAGCTGGTGTGGCTGCTGATCGCCTGGTCGTTCCGGGGTGGGGACACCCTCGTGATCGCGATCGCGGTGGCCGTGTCCGCGGTGCTGGTGCTGGCCGGCCTGCTGCACCCGGCGTCGGTGGCCGCGCTGAACCGGCCGGAGCACCGGGAGTAGGGCTGGTGGGCTGGGCTGCGGGCTGGCGGGCTGCGGTTTCACCACGGTATGCAGACGGACCTGCGCTTCCCATGATGAGCACATCGTGGGGAGCGCGGGTACGTCGTGGGAAGCGAGCGGCCCTGTCCGGTTTGCCGTAGTTACACCAACAGACCGTGGTAATTCGCCCCCGAACCCCGCGTCCGCCCCGCTCAGGCCCTCCCGTGCAGCGACTCGCGCAGCTGCTCGAGCGTGCGGTTCAACAGCCGCGACACATGCATCTGGGAGACCCCGATCTCGGCCGCGATCTGCGACTGGGTCATCCCGCGGAAGAACCGCAGCAGCAGGATCTGCTTCTCCCGCGCGGGGAGCTGCTCGAGGAGCGGCTTGATCGACTCCCGGATCTCGACGTGCTCGAGCGCGGCGTCGTCCTCGCCGATCGCGTCCAGCATCGACGGCCCGCCCTCGTCGGAGCCGTCACCGCCGGCGTCGAGCGAGAGCGTCGAGTAGGCGTTGCTGGACTCGATGCCCTCCATCACGTCGTCCACGGTGACCCCGATCCGCTCGGCGATCTCGCGGGGCGTGGGCGAGCGACCCAGGCTCTGGGAGAGCTCGGAGGTGGCGGTGCCGATCATCATCCGCATCTCCTGCAGCCGCCGCGGCACCCGGATCGCCCAGCCCTTGTCGCGGAAGTAGCGCTTGATCTCGCCGATGATCGTCGGTGTCGCGTACGTCGAGAACTCCACGCCGCGGTCGAGGTCGAACCGGTCGATCGACTTCAGGAGACCGATCGTGCCGACCTGCAGCAGGTCGTCGAACGGCTCGCCGCGGTTGCGGAACCGCCGCGCGCAGTGCTCCACCAGCGGCAGGTGCAGGTGCACCAGGGCGTCGCGGCACTCGGTACGGCGGGCGGCGTCGACGTCGTCCGCGGTGAACTCCGCGAACAGCTCCATGCTCTGCTCGCGCGTCGTCCGGAGTCCCTCGACTCCCGTGTCCCCGTAGTCCATGTTGGGTGGCGGCCTCAGTCCAGCAGAGCCGATTTCATGGACAAGGTGATCCCGACCGCGCTCGGGCGTCACCTCGGCCGACGCCCGGGTGGTCAGCGCGGTCAGCACCTGCCAGGCGAAGCCGTCCTTGTCCGGCTCGCTCGCCGCGTCGGCGTCCGCGGACACCGTGACGCTCAGCTCCCCCGAGCCGAGGTCGAACGTGGCGTGCAGGTCGCCGTCCGCACGGGCCTGCTCGAGGACCATCGCGCAGGCCTCGCCGACGGCGATCCGCAGGTCCTCGATGTCGTCGAGGGTGAAGTCGAGCCGGGCGGCGAGGCCGGCCGTGGTGGTGCGGAGCACGGCGACGTAGGCGGTGTCCGCGGGCACGCGGAGCTCGACGTCGGATCGGGTCGTCACCGTGGCCCCCTTCGTGAGCTGTCCGGTTTGGGTGGGGCCAGCCTAGGGGTTAGCCGCGCTGTGGTCGGGGTTTCGACGCTCTGGTCGCGCCTCGTCGGTGCATCGCGTCGGGCGTCGGTGCACGCCGGTCAGCAAGAAGCGGAGGGGAGCAGGCCCCGCTCCGCGGTGCGCCTCCCCTTGCCTGACAAGCAGGGCTTCGCTTCGCTCAGCCCTGCTTTGTCTCCCAGAAGATCTTGGCGATGGCGTCGATCTTGTCCAGCAGCTCGTCGGCCGTGGAGGCGTCCATCGAGCCCTTGGTGCCGGTGGCACCGGCGAGCTTGGTCGCCTCGTTGACCAGCCCGTGGAGCTCGGGGTACTTCTCGAAGTGCGGCGGCTTGAAGTAGTCGGTCCACAGCACCCAGAGGTGGTGCTTGACCAGCTCGGAGCGCTGCTCCTTGATCAGCACCGCGCGGGTCCGGAAGTCGGGGTCGTCGTTGTCGGCGAGCTTGCCGATGATCGCCTTGATCGACTCGGCCTCGATGCGGGCCTGGGCCGGGTCGTACACGCCGCAGGGCAGATCGCAGTGAGCCTGGACGTCGATGGTCGGTGCAAGGAGTCGCTTCAACATCAGGTTCCTTCTCGTCTCGGGGCTGGTGGTCGCTTGCGACACTACTCCCGACCGATGACCCGCTTCGAACACCCGTAGAGGTGGTGAAACGACCCCGTGCCCCGCCTCGGACTGGCCCGTGTCCACGGCCGCTCGATGCTGCCCACGCTGCGTGCCGGTGACCGCCTGCTGGTGCGGTACGACGTGCCGCCGCGCGCCGGCCAGGTGGTCGTGGTGCGCTTCCCCGACGGCACCCTCGCGGTCAAGCGGGCCACGGTGCGGGACGGCGCGGGCTGGTGGGTCGAACGTGACAACCCGCGCGAGGGCACCGACTCGGCGACCGTCGGCACGATCTCCGACACCGACGTGCTCGCGGTGGCGCTCGGCCGGGTGTGGCCGCGTCCCCGGCGGCTCTGACACGAGGGTGTGAGACAACGGGGCCTCGTTCCGCGACCCGCTGTGCGATTATCGCAAGGATGGCTGACCAGCACACGACCCCCAACGTCCCACGCGCCGGCGACCCGGTGTTCGACCTGCACGTCGGCGGCAAGATGGAGATCCGCTCGACGGTCCCGCTCGCCGGGCGCGACGACCTGTCGATGGCCTACACGCCGGGTGTCGCCCGGGTGTGCGAGGCGATCGCCGAGGACCCGGCCCTGCATGACGAGTACACGTGGGTGGCGAACACCGTCGCCATCGTCACCGACGGCTCCGCCGTGCTCGGGCTTGGCAACATCGGCCCGCGGGCGTCGATGCCGGTGATGGAGGGCAAGGCGGTCCTGTTCAAGGCGTTCGGCGGTGTCGACGCGGTGCCGATCACGCTCGACACCCAGGACCCGGACGAGATCGTCGAGACCGTCGTCCGGCTGGCCCCGAGCTTCGGCGGGATCAACCTCGAGGACATCTCGGCCCCGCGCTGCTTCGAGATCGAGGACCAGCTGAAGCGGCTGCTCGACATCCCCGTCTTCCACGACGACCAGCACGGCACCGCCGTCGTGGTGCTCGCGGCCCTCGAGAACGCCCTGAAGCTGACCGACCGGCTGATGGAGACCACGCGCGTGGTGATCTCCGGAGCCGGCGCGGCCGGGGTGGCGGTCACCAAGATCCTGCTCGCCGCGGGCGTCAAGGACGTCGCGGTGGTCGACACGCGTGGGGTCCTGCACTCCGGCCGCGACAACCTCAACCCGGTCAAGCAGGCGCTGGCGGTCGTGACCGCGGACGTCACCGGCCGCAGCGGCACCCTCGCCGACGTCCTGTCCGGCGCCGACGTGCTGATCGGCGTCTCGGGCGGCGTGATCGACGAGGCGCTGGTGGCGACCATGGCTGCCGACGCGATCATCTTCGGCCTGGCCAACCCGACGCCCGAGGTGCTGCCCGACGTCGCCCGCAGGCACGCCCGGGTGGTCGCCACCGGCCGATCCGACTTCCCGAACCAGATCAACAACGTGCTCGCGTTCCCGGGCATCTTCCGGGGCGCGTTCGACGCGCGCGCCCGCTCGATCACGGAGTCGATGAAGCTGGCCGCCGCCGACGCCCTCGCCGACCTGGTCGGGGACGACCTCACCGAGGAGCTGGTGATCCCCTCGCCCTTCGACGAGCGGGTCGGTCCCGCGGTCGCCGCTGCGGTCGCCGAGGCCGCCCGCCGCGACGGGGTGGCCCGCGCGTAGGGGTGGCCCGGGCCGGGTTCGCTAGGGTCGAAGCCATGTTCGCCGTCTACGCCGAGTCCTTCTCCGCCGCCGACCCGCTGTCCGGCCTGGTGGTCGGCGACCGTCCCGACCCCGACGTACCGGACGGGTGGACGACCGTGACGGTCAGGGCCGCCTCGCTCAACCACCACGACCTGTTCTCGCTGCGCGGGGTCGGGCTCAAGGAGGAGCAGCTGCCGATGATCCTCGGCACCGACGCCGCCGGCGTCGACGAGGACGGCAACGAGGTGGTCGTGCACTCGGTCATCAACGACCCGGCCTGGGTCGGCGACGACACCCTCGACCCCAAACGGTCGCTGCTCAGCGAGCGCTACCAGGGCACGATGGCCGACAAGGTCGCCGTCCCGCGCGGCAACGTGATCCCCAAGCCGGCCTCGCTCTCCTTCGAGGAGGCCGCCTGCCTGCCGACCGCATGGCTGACCGCCTACCGGATGCTGTTCACCCGGGGCGAGCTCAAGGCCGGCAACACCGTGCTCGTGCAGGGCGCCGGCGGCGGCGTGGCCACCGCCCTGATCACGCTCGGGCGGGCCGCCGGGCTGCGCGTGCTCGCCACCAGCCGCGACGAGGTCAAGCGCAAGCGTGCGCTCGAGATCGGCGCGCACGAGGCCTTCGAGTCCGGCGCCCGGCTCCCGGTGAAGGTCGACGCCGTGATGGAGACCGTCGGCAAGGCGACGTGGTCGCACTCGGTGCGCTCACTGCGACCCGGCGGCACGATCGTGGTCTCCGGTACGACGTCCGGGCCCGACGTCGACGACGCCGAGCTCACCCGCACGTTCTTCCTCCAGCTCCGGGTGGTCGGCTCGACGATGGGCACCAGGTCCGAGCTGGCCTCCCTGGTCAACCTGCTCGACGCGACGGGCACCCGGCCGCTGATCGACCGCACGCTGCCCATGGACCGGGCACCGGAGGGATTCGCGGCGATGAACGACGGCGAGCTCTTCGGCAAGGTCGTCTTCACGCGATGACCCAGCGCGGCACGCACCCACCTGGTCACCGGCGCCGGCTCCGGCATCGGCGAGGTGGTCGCCGACCGGCTGCACCAGCGGGGCGACCGGCTGGTCCTGCTGGCGCGCTCGGGCGACCGCGCCGACCACCTGGCCGACCGGTTCCCGGGCTGCGCCACCGTCGTCGCGGACCTCGCCGACCCCGAGGCGCTGGTCGAGCTCGGCGGCCCGGACGCACTGGACACCCTCGTCCACGCTGCCGGCGTCGTCGACCTGGCCCCGGTCGCCGAGGTTGACTGGCACCAGTGGCGCCAGCAGCTCGACGTGAACCTCACCGCGCCCGCGATGCTCACCCAGGCGCTGCTCCCGGCGCTGCGGGCCGCCCGCGGCACCGTCGTGTTCGTGAACTCCGGGGCCGGCCTGAGCGCCAACGCGCAGTGGGCGGGCTACGCCGCGTCGAAGTTCGGGTTGCGGGCGCTGGCCGACGCGCTGCGGGCCGAGGAGGCCGAGCACGGCGTACGCGTCACCTCCGTCTACCCCGGGCGCACCGCGACGCCGATGCAGCAGAAGGTGCACGAGCAGGAGGGCCGCGCGTACGACGCCGGCCAGTGGATCCGCCCGGAGACCGTCGCCGAGGCGATCCTGCACGTGCTCGACCTGCCCACCGACGCCACGGTCAGCGACCTGACGGTGCGGCCCGTCTGACCGGTCAGCCGGGCCAACTCATCGTCCGCACTCCCCACACGAGGTTGAGCCGGGTGCCGTCGCTCAGGCTGGTCCAGGAGCGCCGACAGCCTGCCGCTCTGCGCGTCGGCGAACCGCAGCTGGCTCGCGCCGTACCAGATCCGGTAGCCGTACACGTAGCCGCCGTCAGCGGTCATCGTCGACCCCCCGCATCCCTCGCCACTGCGTGTTGCCCTGTGGGCGCGACCACGCCAGGGCCTGGGTCGGCCGCGCTGACCTTCACCAGGCTGTTCCAGTCGCTGATCACCAGCGAGTGGCCGTCCCGGTCGAGGATCGCCCGGTGGGTGTTGCTGCCGGCCGTCCCACCGGTACCAGGTGACGGTCTTGTTCTCGGGCTGCCCCGGGTGCGTAGACGGCTTCCGTGACGCTTGTCGCGACCGGCCATCAGCAGGGTCGGCCTGGTGGTGCCGGTGCCCCTGCCAGCCGGCACCAGCTCCACCAGACGGGCGAAGTTGACGGGGTACTTCCACACCTGAGCTCCGGTGGCGGTGTCGTAGACGGTGACGCGTCCGGTCTCCTGCCGAGCGTTGGCGACCGCGAGCCTGCCGTTGGGCAGGAGCTGCGCGTCGTACGGCGAGGCGAACCAGTCGCCGTTGAAGCCCGCGACCTTCCACACGAAGGTCTTGGTGGCCGGGTCGATCTCGCCGACCTTGCCGGTGCCGAAGGTGGCCAGGATGTGCCCGTTCGGCAGCCAGCGAACGCCCAGCGGACCCGACGACGAGGAGGTCTCGCGCGTCGGGTTATCGAACTTCCACAGCACCTTGCCGTTGTAGTCGGTGATCAGCAGCCGCCGGTTCTGGTTGTCGGCGAGCAGGAGCGCGGTGTGCTCGCGCCGGCGGAGGTCCAGCTGGAGGTGGCGGGAGAACCATCGACGTTGCCGCTGGTGTCGATGGCCCGCACCGCGAAGGTGTGGGCGCCGTCCGCGAGGCCGCTGTAGTCCTGGGAGAGACGCAGGGCGCGAACGGCGCCTGGTCGAGGCTGCATTGGAGGCTGCCGGCATCGGTCGCTCTGAACGCGACGGAGGCGGTGGATCCCGGGTCGTGCTCCTCGGGGCCGAGGTGATCGCGGTGTCCGGGGCCCTGACGTGACCGCCCGCCGTGCCGGTGACGAGCACGTCGTCGACCTCGAGGACGCCCGCCTGTGCCCTCGCGTCGTTGCCGATCTGCAGGCTGCGCGAGGCGGCAGCGACGCCGTTGTGGATCGGTGCACGGGTACGCCGTTCCAGGTCACCTGCACGACGCTGCCAGCCGCACGCACGCACAGGTCGGCCCAGACGCCGAGCGGCAGTGCGACAGATGTCTTCTCGTAAGCCCCGCCGTACTGCACCCAGACCTGGCCCGAGCCGTTCCGCCGATAGACGCTGACCAGGCGGCCGCCGCTGTCGTCGAGCAGTCGCAGCAGCGGCACGTTCTCACCTGCGACGCCTTCTGCGTCCACCCGCACCGCAGCGGCTGCCGTGACGTCCGGTGCCCCCGCGGCGAGTCGGGTACGGGCGAAAGCCGTGGAGTCGCTGCCGGTGCCGGACGTGAACGTCGCGGCCCGCGCGCCGTTCCGGACGCTCGTGCCTTGGGTGCCAGCCGTGGCTCCGCCACGGGTGGTGACCGACCACCGGTTGAGGTCGCCGGCCTCGAAGCCATCGGTGAACAGCGACGCCGGTGGGGCGTCGTCAACCAGCGTCAGTGTCCGCTCGGCGCTGCTGGGGTCCACCCGACCGGCGGGGTCGGTGGCCCGGACCGCCACGTCGTGCTTGCCCGGGCGCAGCCCGTCGAGGGTGTAAGGCGAGTCGCACGGCCGGAACCGGTGGTGGTCGATGCTGCAGGCCAACGTCGAACCGGCCTCGGAGGACGCGAACTCGAGCGCCTCGGATCGATCGAGCACCGTACTCGCGGCGTAGGTGCCCGTGAACCGGGTCCGCGGCGGGGCCAGGTCGACCACGAAGGAGGAGGTCCGCGTCTCGCCCACCTCCCCGGTCCGGGACCGCGCGTGCACGGAGACCCGGTGCCGACCGCCCGGGAGTCCGGCGAAGCGCGCATCCGTTCGCACCGTCCAGCCCGACCAGGCGTGCCCGTCCAGACGCACGGCGTACTCCGTGCCGGGCTGGTCGCACTCGAACGTCAGGTCCGCCGTGGTGCTCGCTGTCCGATCGCCGGGACCGGTCAGGATCGCGACCTGCGGTCCAGGTGTTCGGGAGGCCTCGACGGGGGCCGGGGTTGGCACGAGCGCAGGGGTGGCCGCCAGGGCGACGAGGGCGGTGACGCGGGCGAGCGCGTGCGTGGCCGTACGGGCGGCGATTCGAGGACCCACGAGAACTCCTCCGAGCGGTGACCGGCGGGTCACCGGTCCTCGGCAACCCCATTGTGGAAGGGTCAGCCGGGCCAGCTCAGCGAGCGCACGCCGTACGGCAGGTTGAGCCGGGTGCCGTCGCTGAGGCTGGAGAACACCGACGTCTGGACGCCCTGCCCGTCGGTGAACCGGATCTGGCTGGCGCCGTTCCAGATGCGGTAGCCGATGGCGTAGCCGCCGTTCGGCGTCATCGTCACGCCCCGGACCTCGCCGTTGCAGCAGTTGCCCTGGAAGCGCGACCAGGTGATGTTCTGGGTCGGCCGCGCCAGCTTGATGAAGTCGTCCCAGTCGCTGAGCACGATCGAGGTGCCGTCGCGGTCGAGGATCGCGCGGTGCGTGTTGCTGCCGGCGTCCCACTGGTACTGGAGCGCCTTGTCGCCGGCCTGGCCCGGTGCGTAGACGACCTCGGACAGCTTGCTGAACCCGGAGGTCAGCAGGGTCGGCTGGGTCGTGTTCAGGCCCTTGCCGGCCGGGAGCAGCTCCACGTAGTGCGGGTAGTTGATCGGGTAGGTCCACACCAGCTGACCGGTGGTGTGGTTGAACACGACCACCTGGTTGGCCTTGGCGTTGGCGACGGCGATGTTGCCGTCGGGCATCAGCTCCGCGTCGTACGGGGACTGGAAGAAGGCGCCGTTGTAGCCCTTGACCTTCCACACGAACGTCTTGGTGGTCATGTCGATCTCGCCGACCGTGCCGGTGCCGAACGTGGCCAGGATGTGGCCGTTGGGCAGCAGCCGCACGCCGAGCGGGCCGGAGTACGCCGAGGCCTCACCGGTCGGGTTGTCGAAGGCCCAGAGGATCTTGCCGGTGTAGTCGGTGACCAGGATCCGGCGGTTCTGGTTGTCCGCGATCATCACCGCGGGCGTGGGGTCGCCGGCGGCGGTCCAGGTGCGCGACGCAGGCGTGGGGTCGACGTTGCCGGAGGCGTCCGCCGCGCGGACCTTGAACGTGTGCGAGCCCTTGGCCAGCCCGGAGTAGGCCTTCGGGGACGTGCACGCGGTGTACGCCGCCGCGTCGAGGCTGCACTGGAACGTCGAGCCGGGCTCCGAGGACGTGAACGCGAACGTCGCCTGCCCGTTGGGCACCGTCCCGGACGGGCCGGAGGAGATCGTGGTCTGCGGCGGGGTCAGGTCGGAGCCGGTGGACGTGGCGCTGACGTTGTCGACGGTCACGCGTGCCCCGCTGGGCGGCGGCCTCGTTGCCGATCTGCAGGGTGCGGGTCGGCGCCAGGCCGGCGGTCGTCGTGGAGTAGACGGAGGTGCCGTTGAGCACGACCTGGAGCGTGCCGCCGGCCGCGCGCAGCGAGACGTTGCCCCAGGTGCCGAGCGGCAGGGTGCCGCTGGTGGCGGCGAACGTCGAGCCGTACTGCACCCAGATCCTGCCGGTGACGTTGGCGCGGTAGAGGTTGACGGTGCGCGTGCCCGTGTCGCCGAAGTAGCGCAGCAACGGGACGCTGCCGCCCGAGGCGCCCTCGGTGTCGACCCGGACGTCGGCGACCGAGGTCAGGTCGGCGACGGCGGCGGTGAGCGAGGTGCGGGCGTAGGCGCGGGAGCCGGCGTCGGCGGTGGTGGTGAACTGCGCGGCGTACGTGCCCGTCCTCACGACGGCGGTCTGCGCCACGGCGGTGCCGGTGCCCGCCTTCGTCACCGTCCAGCGGGACAGGTTGCCGGTCTCGAAGTCGTCGCTGAACAGGGTGCCCGCGGCTGCGGCCTGGTCGACGACGAGCGTGCGCGCGGCCGGCGTGGGGTCGACGTTGCCGGCGCTGTCGGTCGCCTCGACGCTCAGCCGGTGCCGGCCCTCGCCCATGCCGCCCACGACGTACGGCGAGGTGCAGGTGCGGTAGGCGCCCTTGTCCACCTTGCAGCGGTAGCTGGAGCCGCCCTTGGTGGAGCCGAACGTGATCGCGGTCGACGGGTCGAGCACCGTCGCGGCCTTCTTCTGGCCGGTGAAGGACGTCTGCGGGTCGCTGAGGTCGACCGTGAACGGCGCGCGCTCGACGGCGCCGACGGCACCGGCGGGCGACTTGGCGCGCACCTCGACGACGTGCTTGCCCGCGGCGAGGTCGGGGTAGCTCGCGGACGGGGTGCGGTGCCAGGGCGACCAGCGTCCGCCGTCGAGCCGGGTCGAGTACGTCGACCTCGGGACCGAGCTCTCGAAGGTCAGCCCCACGTCGGGGTCGGCGGTGCGGTCGGCCGGGCCGGTGAGGATGAGCGCCTCGGGACCGGCGGCCCGCGCGGCGGAGGACGGCGCCACGAGGGCACCGGTGGTGAGGGACGCCGCGACGACGGCTGCGGCCACGAGACCGCGCGTCACCCGGCTGAACAGGTTCGCGCCACGCACTGGAATTACCCCCGAGATCGTTCGTTGCCTTGCCACCCAACCTCGTCATTCTCCCCGTTGTCCGGGGGTTCTCAAACGCTGCGCGACGATTAATGCGCAATTGCACAATAAGTCCGTTTCGAGCGGCTCTGGTCGCGGGAGCGATGAGTTCGCGGACCGGGCCCGGTCTGTTGTGGCATGACCATCCTGAGCGACGCGGAGCGTCCTACCGTCACCGTCACCGAGGACCAGCCGGCGACCGGCGGCGACTACGCCGTGCTCCGCTGGCTGGTGCTCGCGACCTTCGTCGTGATCCTCAACGAGACCGTGATGATCAACGCGATCCCGCGGCTGATGGAGGAGTTCGACGTCACCGCGCGATCCGCCCAGTGGCTGTCCACCGCGTTCATGCTCACGATGGCCGTGGTCATCCCGGTCACCGGCTGGTTCCTCCAGCGGGTGACCATGCGGCAGGCGTTCGCGATCGCGATGACCGTCTTCTGCGCCGGCACGCTGCTGGCGACCGTTGCCCCGACGTTCCCGGTGCTGCTCGTCGCCCGGGTCGTCCAGGCCGGTGGGACCGCGGTGATGATGCCGCTGCTGATGACCACGCTGATGACGGTCGTCCCCGAGCACGACCGCGGCCGGGTGATGGGCAACGTGATGCTCGCGATGTCCGTGGCGCCGGCGCTCGGACCGGCGGTCTCGGGCGTCGTCCTGCAGTACCTCTCCTGGCGCTGGATGTTCGGCATCGTGCTGCCGGTCGCGATCGTGATCACCGTCCTCGGTCTCCGCCGGCTCACCGACGTCGGCGAGGCGCGACCCGGTTCGGTCGACTGGTTCTCCGTGGCCGCCGCCGCACTCGGCTTCGGCACCCTCGTCTACGGGCTCAGCCAGCTCGGTGCCGGCGCCGCGGGCAGCGCGGTCTCGCCCGTGCTGCTGATCGTGGTCGGCCTCGTGGTGGTCGGGGTCTTCGTGTGGCGCCAGCTCTCGCTGCAGCGCACCGGCACCCCGCTCCTGGACCTGCGCACGCTCACGGTCCGGACCTACACGGTCTCGCTGCTGCTGATGGCGGTCGCGTTCATGGCGATGCTCGGCTCGATGATCCTGCTGCCGCTGTACCTCCAGGAGGTGCGTCACCTGAGCGCCCTGCAGACCGGCCTGCTGGTGGCCCCCGGCGGCGTGGCGATGGGGCTGCTCGGCCCGAGCGTCGGCCGGATCTTCGACCGCTTCGGCGGCCGGGTGCTGGTCATCCCCGGCTCCGCCGGCATCGTCGTCGCGCTCGGGATGCTGACCCAGGTCGGCCTCGCCACCTCGGTCTGGCTGGTCCTCGTCGCCCATGTGCTGCTGATGGTCAGCCTGGCCGCCGTCTTCACCCCCGTCTTCACGCTCGGGCTCGGCGCGCTGCCCCCGCACCTGTACTCCCACGGCAGCTCGCTGCTCGGCTCGCTGCAGCAGGTCGCCGCCGCCTTCGGCACGGCGCTGGTCGTGACCGTGATGTCGTCGCGGGCGACCGCGCTGGCGCAGGACGGCGCCGACCGGGCGCACGCCCTCGTCGGCGGCATGCAGTGGGCGTTCGGCGTGGGCGCCGTGCTCTCCGTCGCCGTGCTGGTGCTGGCGTTCCTGCTCCCCGGCCGGCCGGCCGCTCCGGTGCACGCCGGTCGAGCCTGCGGCCGACGATGAGGCCGTCGAGGCCGCCTGACGCGTCGTACTTCCCTATGCGTCCTGCCTCTTCCCTACGGGCAGTCGGCTAGGGAAGTGGCCGGATACCACGGGACCGTGGTATCCGGCCCGCACTGCCCGCGCCCAACCCGCCCTCACTCCCCCCGCGACGTCCAGTTCAGGGCACCCACCACCAGCATCCGCAGCTGGGTGTCCGCCTCCTGCACGATGGCGGCCTCGGCGTCGGGGCTGCGCGGGGCGTCGAGGAGCCGCTCGGCGGTCGCCACCATCACGTGCACGATCATCCGGGACAGCGTGCGGAGGTCCTCCTCCGACCAGACCTCGGTGCCGGGGAGCCGGGCGACGTCGGCGGCGAGCTCCTCCTCGAACATGTCGAGGGCGTGCCGGATCGCGTCCCGCACCGGGGGAGACCCACCGTTGCGCTCGCGGGCGATGAACCGGAAGTGCGACTGCTGCCGGCGCACGTGGTCGAGCAGGATCCGCACCGACGACGGGATCACGCCGGTCAGCTCCGGCTCCCGTCGTACGTCGCGCAGCATCGCGCGCAGCGACACGAACGACTCGTCGACCAGCACCAGCCCGAGCTGCTCGACGGAGTCGAAGTGGCGGTAGAACGCGGTCGGCACGATGCCGACCTCCTTGGCCACCTGGCGCAGCGAGACGCCCGCCAGGCCGGTGTCCTGGGCGAGCTCGAGAGCGGAGGCGAGGATCGCCTGCCGGGTGCGCAGCTTCCGCTCACGGCGGCTGGCGATCTCGACGTTCGGCTCGCTCACCACGCCCCGCATGCTAGGCCACCGACGGCGCCGGGCCGGCTGCCCGCGTGGCGGCGTGATGCTGGCCCGGGAGTGCCGCCGCCTCATGGTCACCCTCGTCGGTACCCACTCCTTCGACCCGCCCGCACGGTGACCACCCCGGCGCGCCGGCGCCGGTTGTCCGGATCCCGCCTGGCACCGAGAATGGGCACATGGACGAGGGCGAGCACCTGAGCAGGGCCGAGATCGGCAAGGACGCCGTACAGCACACGGTCGAGGCCGCCGCCACCATGGTCGGTCAGGTCGCCTCGATCATCATCGGGGCCGTCCGCGACGTGGCGCAGGCGCTCGGCGGGTTCGCGACCGAGGTCTTCGAGATCCGCGACGCCGCCCGCAAGGCCGGCAGGGACTAGGACCGCACCCGCGCGAGCACGATCTCCGCGAGCCGCTCCGGTGCCTCGTTCGGGATCCAGTGGCTGACCCCCGCCAGTATCTCCAGCCGGTACGGCGCGTCGACGTACGCCCCGGTGAGCTCGGCCCCCTCGCGGCCGAGGGCCACGTCGCCGTCGCTCCACACGTGTGTCGTCGGCACCCGCACCCGCCCGCGCAGGACGCGGGGGTCGGAGAACGGCATCGCCCGGTACCAGTTCAGGGCGCCGGTCAGCGCGCCGTCCTCGACGATCTCCGGCCACACCCGCGCCAGCGCGTCGGCCGGCAGGCCACCCCTGCGCAGCGCCCGCTCGACGGCCGACCGGCGGGAGCAGAGGAGCCGCTCCGGCAGCCAGGGCAGCTGGAAGAAGCCCATGTACCAGGACCGCCGCAGCTGGTCGGCGTACCGCATCGAGCGCACCATCGCGCCCGGGTGCGGCACCGAGACGGAGGTCAGCGTCGCCACCAGGTCGGGCCGCGTCGCCGCCAGCGCCCACGCCACCGCGGAGCCCCAGTCGTGCCCGACCAGGTGCACGCGGCCCTGCCCGAGGGTCTCCACCAGCCCGACCACGTCCTGCACGAGCCGGCTCATCCGGTACGACGAGCGCCCCCGCGGACGCGCCCCGCGCGAGTAGCCCCGCTGGTCGGGAGCGAGCGTGCGCATCCCGGCCGCGTGCAGCAGCGGCGCCACCTGGTCCCACGACGTCGCCCGCTGCGGGAAGCCGTGCAGCAGCACCACCAGCGGGCCGTCGAGCGGACCCTGGTCGGAGACGTCGAAGACCAGACCGTCGTGCGCGTAGGAGTCCAGTCGCTCCGACGCACCCTCACTCGTCGTCCGGGTCGTCGAGGCGCGCCAGCCAGGTGGCGAACCGCTCGACCGGCGTCTCGAACTCGGGGTGCACGTCGCAGAACTCGCTGAGCCGCTCGGCGAGCCAGGCCAGGGTGACCTCCTCGTCACCCCGCCGGGCTGCGAGCTCCTCGACGCCGCGGTCGGTGAAGTACACGGCGGGTCAGGCGAAGGCCCGCTCGAGCACGGACTTCTGCTCCTCCACGTGGCGGGAGTGCTGCCCCACCGACGGCGAGCTCGAGGCCGGGCGCGCGATCACCTCGACCTCGTGGCCCTCGGCCGCGAGGTCGGCGAACACGTTGAGCCGGTAGAACGGCGCCGGCCCCATGTTGACCGGCTCGTCCTGCACCCAGCGCACGTGCTCGAGGTGCGGGTAGCGCGCGATCTCCGCCTTGAGCGCGTCGGTCGGGTGCGGGTAGAGCTGCTCGACCCGCGCGATCGCGGTGGTCAGCTCGTCGCCCTGCCGCTTGCCGCGCTCGACCATCAGGTCCCAGGTGATCCGGCCGCTGCACAGCAGCAGGGTGCGCACCTTCTCCGGGTCGACGATCGCGTCGGGGGTGACGGTGCGGAAGCCGAGCCCTCCATGAAGTCCTCCGGCCGCGATGCCGCCTCCTTGCGCTTGAGCATCGACTTCGGCGTGAACACGATCAGCGGGCGGTGCTCCTCGCCGAGCGCGTGCCGGCGCAGCAGGTGGAAGTAGCTCGCCGGGGTCGACGGCTGGGCGACCACGAACGCGTCGTCGGCCGCCATGGTCAGGAACCGCTCGATGCGCGCCGAGGAGTGGTCGGGACCCTGTCCCTCGTAGCCGTGCGGCAGCAGCAGCACGACGCCGGACTGCTGGCCCCACTTGGTCTGCGCAGGAGGTGATGAACTCGTCGATCACGATCTGGGCGCCGTTGACGAAGTCGCCGAACTGCGCCTCCCACACGACCAGGGCGTCGGGCCGGGCCACCGAGTAGCCGTACTCGAAGCCGAGCGCGGCGTACTCCGAGAGCAGCGAGTCGTAGACGTAGAACTGCGCCTGGTCCTCGGTGAGGTTGGCCAGCGGCGTCCACTCGTTGGCGTTGGTGCGGTCGATGATCGTGGCGAACCGCGAGACGAACGTGCCGCGCCGCGAGTCCTGTCCGGCCAGCCGCACCGGGCGCCCGTCCATCAGCAGCGAGCCGAGCGCGAGGATCTCGCCGGTGCCCCAGTCGATCGGGCCCTCCGTCGATCGCGGCCGCGCGGCGCTGCAGCTGCGGGCAGCACCTTCGGGTGCACGGTGAAGCCGTCGGGCGCGCTGACGTAGCGCGTCGGCGATCCGCTTGAGCGTCTCGCGTGAGATCGCGGTGCTGTAGTCCTCGTGGCTCTTCTCCGGGTAGTCCGGCACGGTCGTCCACTCAGACGGGGTGCCGGTGGCCTCGCGCACCTCGGTGAAGACCCGCTCGAGCTGCTGCTGGTAGTCGCTTGCAGCACCTGCTCGGCCTCCTCGAGCGTGATGTCGCCGCGGCCGATCAGGGACTCGGTGTAGAGCTTGCGGACCGAGCGCTTCTGCTCGATCAGGTCGTACATCAGCGGCTGGGTGTACGACGGGTCGTCGCCCTCGTTGTGGCCGCGGCGCCGGTAGCAGACCAGGTCGATGACGACGTCCTTGTTGAACGCCTGGCGGTACTCGAAGGCCAGCCGGGCCACCCGGATGCACGCCTCCGGGTCGTCGCCGTTGACGTGGAAGATCGGCGCCTGCACCATCCGCGCCACGTCGGTGCAGTACAGCGACGAGCGCGAGGCGGCCGGCGAGGTGGTGAAGCCGACCTGGTTGTTGACGACGACGTGGATCGTGCCGCCGGTGCGGTAGCCGCGCAGCTGCGAGAGGTTCAGCGTCTCGGCGACCACGCCCTGGCCGGCGAACGCGGCGTCGCCGTGCACGAGCAGCGGCAGCACCGGGAAGATCTCGCCCTGGTTGAGCATGTCCTGCTTGGCGCGGGCGATGCCCTCGAGCACCGGGTCGACCGCCTCGAGGTGCGACGGGTTCGCGGCGACGGAGACCTTGATCTTCGTCGCCCGAGTCGGCGGCGAACTCGCCCTCGGCGCCGAGGTGGTACTTCACGTCGCCGGAGCCCTGCACGGTGCGCGGGTCGATGTTGCCCTCGAACTCGCGGAAGATCTGGCTGTAGCTCTTGCCGACGATGTTGGCGAGCACGTTGAGCCGGCCGCGGTGCGCCATGCCGATGGTGACCTCGTCGAGCGACGGCCTCGGCCGCGGCCTCGCAGATCTCGTCGATCAGCGGGACCGTGGTCTCGCCGCCCTCGAGGCTGAACCGCTTCTGGCCGACGAACTTGGTCTGCAGGAAGGTCTCGAACGCCTCGGCCTGGTTGAGCTTGAGCAGGATCCGCAGCTGCTCCTCGCGCGGCGGCTTCTGGTGCGGCTGCTCGACCCGCTCCTGGATCCAGCGGCGCTGCTCGGGGTCCTGGATGTGCATGTACTCGATGCCGACGGTGCGGCAGTAGGAGTCGCGCAGGATGCCGAGGATCGAGCGCATCTTCATGAACCGGCGCTCGCCGCCGAAGGAGCCGGTGGCGAACTCGCGGTCGAGGTCCCACAGCGTCAGCCCGTGCGACTCCACCTCGAGGTCGGGGTGGCTGCGCTGGCGGTACTCCAGCGGGTCGGTGTCGGCCATCATGTGGCCGCGCACGCGGTAGGCGTGGATCAGCTCGAGGATCCGGGCCTGCTTGCTGATCTCGTCGTCGTGGCTGGTGGAGATGTCCTTGGCCCAGCGGATCGGCTCGTAGGGGATCCGCAGCGACCGGAAGATCTCGTCGTAGAAGCCCTCCTCGCCGAGCAGCAGCGCGTGGATCCGCTTGAGGAACTCGCCGCGACTGCGCGCCCTGGATGACCCGGTGGTCGTACGTCGAGGTCAGCGTCATGATCTTGCTGATCGCGTTGCGGGTGAGCGTCTCCTCGGAGGCGCCCTGGAACTCCGGCGGGTACTCCATCGAGCCGACGCCGATGATCGCGCCCTGGCCCTTCATCAGCCGGGGCACGGAGTGGTTGGTGCCGATCGTGCCCGGGTTGGTCAGGCTGATCGTGGTGCCCTGGAAGTCGGTGACCGCGAGCTTGTTGTTGCGTGCCTTGCGGACCAGCTCCTCGTAGGCCGTCCAGAAGTGCGCGAAGTCCATCGTCTCCGCGGCCTTGATCGACTGGGCACCAGCAGCTGGCGGGTGCCGTCGGGCTTGGGCAGGTCGATCGCCAGGCCGAGGTTGATGTGGGCCGGCGTGATCAGGTTGGGCTTGCCGTCGACCATGTCGAAGCCGACGTTCATCTCGGGCATCGCCTGCAGCGCCTTGACCAGCGCGAAGCCGATCAGGTGGGTGAACGACACCTTGCCGCCGCGGGCGCGGGCGAGGTGGTTGTTGATCACGATGCGGTTGTCCCAGAGCAGCTTGACCGGCACCGAGCGGACGCTGGTCGCGGTGGGGACGGTCAGGCTGACGTCCATGTTCTGCACGGTGCGGGCGGGGGCGCCCCGGAGCACGGTGTAGGTCGGCTCGTCGGTCGCCTCGCTCTTCGGCGCCGGCTGCGGGTCCTTGGGCTCGGTGGACTTCTGGGTCGCGGTCGACGGCTCGGTCTTGGTGCTCTTCGCCTCGGGCTTCGCTTCCGGCTTCGGTCTCGGACTTCGGCCTTCGGTCGGCCTTCGCCGCGGTGCTTGCTCGGCGGTCTTCGCCGCGGTCTTCGCCGGAGCCTGCTCGCCGGGCCTGCTCCCGGGGCTTCTCGCGGCCTGCTCCGGGGCCTTCTGCGGGGCCGCTGCTCGGGGGCCTGCTCCTGCGTCTTCGCGGCCTTCGCGGGGGCGGCGTGCCGCGCCCGCGCCGTTGTCGCCGCCGGGCGAGCCGTTGCCGCCCTTGTCCATGCTCTTGAAGAAGTCCCACCAGGCCTTGTCCACGCTGTTCGGGTCACGCTGGTACTGCTCGTACATCTCGTCCACGAGCCACTCGTTGGCTCCGAACGCATCGAGCACGCTGCTGGACGGAGGGGTTGAATCCGAAGACTCGGGCACGACTGGTCTCGCCTCTTCCGGTGGGCACGGTTGTGGTGGTTGAGGTCAAGGCTAGACCCCCGTCACACGCGAACGCAGGACCCCGGGGGAGGCCTGCGTCACCACCGTTCTCAGAGGCGTCCGGCCGCGATCAGGTGCACCCGCCGGGCCGGGGACACCGGCCCCTCCGCGACGCCCTCCTCCTCGCCGGCGTGCAGCATTCCGCCCGACTCGGTCACCAGCCCCACGTGGAAGACGTGTCCGTCGTCCCGGGCGAAGAAGAAGAGGTCGCCGGGACCCGCGTCCGGGAGCGGGACCCGTTCTGCGGCCGCGTGCTGGTCGGCCGCGTCGCGCGGGACCCGGGTTCCCTGCTGTCGGTGCGCGAGGTGGACCAGGCCGGAGCAGTCGATCCCGGCCGGCCCCAGGCCGCCCCAGAGGTACGGCGCGCCCAGCAGCCGGCGGGCGGTGTCCAGCACGTCGGGCCGGGCCGCCCCGGCTGCGGCCTGGGCCGTGGGGTGGCCCGCCCGCAGGTGCGCCCGTCGTACCCAGCCGAGGTAGCCGCGGGGGTCGGGGCCGGGCTGCCAGGGCAGTGCGACCCGGGCCCACTCCGCGCGCTCGTCCAGGACCAGCGCCGGCTCTCCCAGCAGCGCCTGCGTGACCCGCTCGGCGGAACCGGCCGCGGCCCAGACGTCGGCCAGCGGGACGGCGACGACGGTCACCGGACCCGTCCCAGACCGGGGGAGTCGGCGAGACGCAGCACGCCCGCGTCGTACGAGACGGGGGCGGCGCCGTCGGCCAGCCACCAGGCGGCGTCGAGGTCGCCGACGAGGGTCGTGCCCACCGCCGCCACCAGGCTGCCGGCCGCGGCCACGCCGACGCCGGTCTCCATCATCGAGCCGACCATGGTGCCGATCCCGTGGGCGGCGGCCAGCACGAGCTGGTCGCGGGCCGGGGCCAGCCCGCCGGCCTTGGCCAGCTTGACGTTGACCAGCGTCGCGGCCCGCGCTCGATCACCGCGCTCAGGTCCGCGAGCGTGAACACCGCCTCGTCGGCCATCACCGGTGTGGACACCGCTGCGGTCACCCGGGCCAGCCCGTCGAGGTCGGCGGCCGGCACCGGCTGCTCGACGAGCTCGACGCCGGCGCCCGCGTCCTCGAGCGCCCGGATCACCCGGACCGCCTGGTCCGGCGTCCAGCCCTGGTTGGCGTCGAGCCGGATCACGACCGACGGGCCGACCGCGGAGCGCACGGCACGCACCCGGGCGACGTCGGTCGCGGCGTCGGTGCCGACCTTGAGCTTGAGTGCCGTGAACCCGTCGGCGACCCGGTCGCGTGCCGCGGCGGCCAGGCTGGCGGCGTCACCGGCAGCCACGGTCACGTCGGTGGGCACACGTCGCCGGCCTCGCCGCCGAGGAGCACGGCGAGCGGGACGCCGGCCCGGCGTGCGGCCAGGTCGTGGAGGGCGACGTCGACGCCGGCTCGCGCCGACGGCCGGCCCGGCACTGCGGCGGCGACCCGGGAGAGCAGGTCCGGCAGGTCGTCCGTGTCCGCACCGAGCACGGCGTCGCGCAGGGGACCGGTCAGCGCCGCGCGGATGCCCGGCTCGTCCTCGCCGGTCACGGCCGGCACGATCGGCGCCTCGCCGTGGCCGACGACGCCGTCGCTGTCCTCGACCTCGACCAGCACCGCGTCGGTGGTGTCGGTGCTGCGCAGCGCGGTCGTGAACGTGGTGTGGAGCGGCCGGCTGACCACGCGCGTGCGGACGGCGACGATCCGGCTCATCGCCGGGACTCCCAACAGAGCCGTGCCGTGTCGGCCACCAGCCCTCGCGCCGCGTCGTCGTCCAGCGCGGAGGCGGTCAGCACCACGAGCACGAACGGGTCGCCCTCGTCGGGCCGCACGATCCCGGCGTCGTGGCACACGCCCTCGAACCAGCCCGGCTTGTGCGCGAAATGGGTGCCCGCGGGCAGGCCGGCGGCGGCCATCTGGTCGTCCTCGCACGCCGCCAGGGTGCGCTCGACCTCGCCCGGGCCGTGCAGCGCGAGGTCGCACAGCACGGCGGCCAGGCCGGACGCCGTGACGTCGTTGCCGAGCCCGGCCGCGCTCGCGGCGGTGTCCTGGATCGGTCGGCGGACGACGCACCCGGTGGCGCCGGCCTGCTCGAACACGGCGTTGACGGCGCGGATCCCGAGCCGGTCGAGCAGCAGGTTCGTGGCGAGGTTGCTGGAGCGCACCACCGACCGCTCGCCCAGCCAGCGCAGGCTCGCCGTACCCCCGAGGCGGAGCCAGGGCTGCTCGTCGTTGTCGTAGTCGCGGGTGGTCTCGTACGTCGCGCCCGGGACCGCGGACGGCAGCACCGCCCGCACGGCGACCTCCTCGTCGAGGTCGAGACCGTCGTCCGCCGCGGCCCGGTGCAGCGCCATCAGCACCGCGAGCTTGAACGTGCTCGCCGCCGGGTGGACCAGCTCCGGCTCGCGGACGATCCACGGCGTTCCGTCGAGGGCGCCGCACCAGATCGGAGATCGTCGCGCCGTGCGCGACCGCGAGGCGGTCGATCTCCTCGTCGGCTGGTGACATGGCGCCCCTGGCAGGATTCGAACCTGCGCTCCCGCCTCCGGAGGGCGGTGCTCTATCCCCTGAGCTACAGGGGCTCATGGGGTGCGAAGGAAGGCTACCCGAGCCGACCGGCCGGTCACGAATCGGTTCGCCGATATCGCCGTGAGACGGGCCCGCCCACGCCGATACGCTTGGTCGGTGACCCCCGAACAGCTCGCGTCGACCATCGTCGACGTCCTCCAGGCGCTCGTCGACGACGGCGCCGTCAGCCTGCCCGACGGCGTCCCCACCACGGTGGTGGTCGAGCGTCCGCGCAGCAAGGAGCACGGGGACTACGCGACCAACGTCGCGCTCCAGCTGGCGAAGAAGGCGGGCACCAACCCGCGGGCGTTCGCCGAGCTGGTCGCCGAGCGGCTGCGGAGCGCCGACGGGATCGCGGCCGTCGACATCGCCGGGCCCGGGTTCCTCAACATCACGGTCGCGGCCGGGGCCCAGGGCCAGGTCGCGGCCGACGTGTCGCGGCCGGGGCGGCGTACGGCCGCAACGACGCGCTCGCCGGCGAGCGGATCAACGTCGAGTTCATCTCGGCCAACCCGACCGGGCCGCTGCACCTCGGCCACACCCGGTGGGCCGCGGTCGGCGACGCGCTCGCCCGGGTGCTCGACGCGGCCGGCGCCGAGCGTGGACGCGGGAGTTCTACATCAACGACCGCGGGTCGCAGATGGACAAGTTCGGCGCCTCGGTCGAGGCCCGGGCGAAGGGCGAGCCGGTCCCGGAGGACGGCTACCAGGGCGCCTACGTCGACGACCTCGCGCAGCAGGTGCTCGCCGAGGAGCCGGGCATCCTCGACCTGCCCGACGACGAGCGGGCGGTCGCGTTCCGGGAGGCCGGCTACCGGATCCAGCTCGCGGAGCAGCAGAGGTCAGCTCGACACGTTCCGCACCCACTTCGACGTCTGGTTCTCCGAGCGGTCGCTGCACGACTGACGCCTCCGTGGCCGACAGCCTGGAGAAGCTGCGCGGCCAGGGCCACGTGTTCGACGCCGACGGTGCGGTGTGGATGCGCACCACCGACTTCGGCGACGACAAGGACCGGGTGCTGATCCGGTCCAACGGCGAGCTGACCTACTTCGCCAGCGACACGGCGTACTACCTCGACAAGCGGGGCCGCGGCTTCGACCGGTGCATCTACCTGCTCGGCGCCGACC
Source organism: uncultured Actinomycetota bacterium (assembly GCA_963754145.1). Classification (GTDB taxonomy): domain Bacteria; phylum Actinomycetota; class Actinomycetes; order Propionibacteriales; family Nocardioidaceae; genus Marmoricola. The sequence goes on along the minus strand of CAVWFF010000046.1, from coordinate 129,729 downwards.
ACCACGGCTACGTCGGGCGGCTGCGGGCGATGGCGGCCTGCGCCGGCGACGACCCGGACCGCAACGTCGAGGTGATGATCGGCCAGCTGGTGAAGATCCTCCAGGACGGCGAGGAGCTCAAGCTGTCCAAGCGGGCCGGCACGCTGGTCACGCTGCAGGAGCTGGTCGACCTGATCGGCGTCGACGCGCTGCGCTACACGCTGGCGCGGTACCCGGTCGACTCGCCGCTGACCCTCGACGTCGCCGAGATGACGCGGCAGGCCAGCGACAACCCCGTGTTCTACGTGCAGTACGTCGCCGCGCGGACGGCCTCGCTGGTGCGCAACGCCCGCGACCTCGGGCGTGCCCGACCTCGAGTTCGACCCGGCGCTGCTGACCCACGAGAAGGAGGGCGCGCTGCTCCGGGCGCTCGCCGAGTTCCCGCGGGTGGTCGCGGCGGCGGCGCAGCTGCGGGAGCCGCACCGGGTCGCGCGCTACCTCGAGGACACCGCGTCGTCGTTCCACAAGTTCTACGACGCGTGCCGGGTGCTGCCGCAGGGCGACGAGGAGTTCTCCGAGCTGCACGGCGCCCGGCTGGTGCTGGTGAGCGCGACGCGCACCGTGTTCCAGAACGGCCTCGACCTGCTCGGCGTCACCGCGCCCGAGCGCATGTGAGTCGTTCGATGAGGGCGCACGAGGCCGGCTGGGCACACGCCGCGGTCTCCGTCCGCGGGCCGTCGTGGCTCCGCGAGCCGGAGGACCCCAACGCGCTGGTGCCGCAGCTGTGGTCGTCCACCGCGCGCAAGCGCGACGACGGCGTGCTCGAGGTGGGCGGCGTGGCACTGACCGACCTGGTCGCCGAGCACGGGTCGCCGGCGTACGTGCTCGACGAGGCCGACTTCCGCTCGCGCGCGCGGGCCTTCCGACGAGGCGTTCGCGGCGTACGACGTCTACTACGCGGGCAAGGCCTTCCTCTGCACGACGGTCGCGCGCTGGATCGCCGAGGAGGGACTGTGCCTCGACGTGTGCAGCACCGGCGAGCTGGCCGTCGCCCTGCGCGCGGGCTTCGACCCGGCCCGGATCGGCTACCACGGCAACAACAAGACCTCGGCCGAGCTCGAGCGCGCGCTCGACGCCGGGGTCGGCAGGATCATCGTGGACTCCTTCCACGAGATCGAGCGGATCACCGCGCTCGCCGGCGAGCAGCGCCCCGCCCGCGTGATGGTGCGCGTCACCGCGGGCGTGGAGGCGCACACGCACGAGTACATCGCCACCGCGCACGAGGACCAGAAGTTCGGCTTCTCGATCACCTCCGGCGACGCGCTCGAGGCGGTCCGGCAGCTGCACGCGGCGCCCGGGGTCGAGCTGCTCGGACTGCACTCCCACATCGGCTCGCAGATCTTCGACACCGCCGGCTTCGAGGTGGCCGCCCGCCGGGTGCTGGCGCTGCACGCGGAGATCAGCAGCGAGATCGGCGTCGAGCTCGCCGACCTCGACCTCGGCGGCGGGTTCGGCATCGCGTACACGACCCAGGACGACCCGTCCGACGCCGCCCAGCTCGCGACCGAGATCACCAAGATCGTCGAGGACGAGTGCGCCGCCCGCGACCTCGCCGTCCCGCGGCTCTCCATCGAGCCGGGTCGTGCGATCGCCGGCCCGGCGATGTGCACCGTCTACGAGGTGGGCACGGTCAAGGCGGTCGAGCTCGACGGCGGCGCCGTACGCACCTACGTCTCCGTCGACGGCGGCATGAGCGACAACATCCGCACCGCGCTGTACGACGCCGACTACTCGTGCACCCTCGCCTCCCGCGGCTCCGACGCGCCCACGCTGCTGGTCCGCGTGGTCGGCAAGCACTGCGAGGCGGGCGACATCGTGGTCAAGGACGAGTTCCTGCCCGGCGACGTCGCACCCGGCGACCTGGTCGCCGTGCCGGGCACGGGCGCGTACTGCCGCTCCATGGCCAGCAACTACAACCACGCCCTCCGCCCCCCGGTCGTCGCCGTCGCCGACGGCGCCGCCCGGGTCGTCGTCCGCCGCGAGACCGAGGACGACCTGCTCGCCCTCGACGTCGACCCGCGATCGCTGACCCGTCGCAGATGGCGACCGGAAGCGTGCCCGAGCCGTCGCAGATGGCGATCCGCTGATCGCCATCTGCGACGGGTCAGCGGGTCCGGTCGCCGCCATCTGCGCCGGGTCGGCGAGTGGGATCGTGGGCGGGGAGGGCAGGCTCGATGCGAGGATGTCCGGGTCATGAGTACCGATAGCAAGCCGCTCCGCGTCGCCCTCCTCGGCTGTGGCGTCGTCGGCAGCCAGGTCGCCCGGCTGATCCACGACCAGGCCGCCGACCTGACCGCGCGCGTGGGCGCCCCCGTCGAGCTGGTCGGCGTCGCCGTACGCCGCCCCGACCTGCAGCGCGGCGCCGACGTGCCGGCCGAGCTGTTCACCAGCGACGCCCACGGCCTCGTCACGCGCGACGACGTCGACGTGGTGGTCGAGGTGATCGGCGGCATCGAGCCGGCCCGGTCGCTGATCCTGGCGGCGCTCGAGCACGGTGCGTCCGTGGTCACCGCCAACAAGGCCCTGCTCGCGGAGGACGGCGCAACGCTGTTCCGCGCGGCGGAGAAGGCCGGCCGCGACCTGTACTACGAGGCGTCCGTCGCCGGCGCGATCCCGATCCTGCGCCCGCTCCGCGAGTCGCTCGCGGGCGACCGCGTGACCCGGGTGCTGGGCATCGTCAACGGCACCACGAACTTCATCCTCGACCGCATGGACAGCGCCGGCAGCGGCTTCGCCGAGGCGCTGGAGGAGGCGCAGGCGCTCGGGTACGCCGAGGCCGACCCGACCGCCGACGTCGAGGGGTTCGACGCCGCCGCGAAGGCCGCGATCCTGGCCAGCCTCGCCTTCCACACCCGCGTGACCGCCGCCGACGTCCACCGCGAGGGAATCGCCGAGGTGACCGCGAGCGACGTCGCGAGCGCCCGCGAGATGGGCTCCGTGGTCAAGCTGCTGTCGATCTGCGAGCTGGTCGAGGGCCCCGACGGCCCGGCCGTCGCCGCGCGGGTGCACCCCGCGATGATTCCCGCGCGACCACCCGCTGGCGAGCGTGCGCGAGGCCTACAACGCGGTCTTCGTCGAGAGCGACGCCGCCGGCCAGCTCATGTTCTACGGTCCGGGCGCCGGCGGTGCTCCGACGGCGAGCGCGGTGCTCGGCGACCTGGTCACGGTGGCCCGCAACCGGCTCTCCGCGGTGCGGGGCGCGGGCGAGTCGGCGTACGCCGACCTGCCGCTGCTGAGCATGGGCCAGACCCAGACCCGCTACCACGTGCAGCTCGACGTCGACGACAAGGCGGGCGTGCTCGCGGCGGTCGCGCTGGCGTTCGCCGAGCACGACGTCTCGATCCAGACCGTCCGCCAGGAGGGCCGGGGCGACGACGCGCAGCTGGTCGTGGTGTCGCACCGCGCCTCCGACGCCGACCTCGCCGCGACCGTCGAGGAGCTCCGCGCGATGTCCTACGTGCGCGAGGTGTCCTCGGTGATGCGCGTCGAGGGCGAAGCGGAGTGAACACCGTGGCGCCGGCTCGCACCCACCAGTGGCGCGGCGTGATCGAGGAGTACGGCGACCGCCTCGACATCCCCGCCGAACACCCCCGTGATCACCCTCCGCGAGGGCGGCACGCCGATGGTGCAGCAGCGGCTGGCTGTCCGACCTGCTCGGCGCCGAGGTGTGGCTCAAGGTCGAGGGCGACAACCCGACCGGCTCGTTCAAGGACCGCGGCATGACCGTCGCGCTGTCCGTCGCGGTCGGCGAGGGCGCCGAGGCCGTCGTGTGCGCGTCGACCGGCAACACGTCGGCGTCGATGGCCGCGTACGCCGCCCGGGCCGGGGTCAAGCCGCTGGTGCTGGTGCCGCAGGGCAAGATCGCGGCCGGCAAGCTCGCCCAGGCGATCGTGCACGGCGCCCAGGTGATCATGGTGCGCGGCAACTTCGACGACTGCCTGCGGCTCTCGCGCGGGCTGGCCGACGACTACCCCGTGGCGCTGGTCAACTCGGTGAACCCGATGCGGCTCCAGGGGCAGAAGACCGCGTCGTACGAGATCGTCGACTTCCTCGGCGACGCCCCCGACATCCACGTCCTGCCGACCGGCAACGCCGGCAACATCTCGGCGTACTGGCTGGGCTACCGCGAGGCCGCCGACGCCGGCACCGCCAGCCGCAAGCCCGTGATGCGCGGCTGGCAGGCCGCCGGAGCCGCCCCGCTCGTCGACGGCAAGCCGGTCGCGAACCCGGAGACCCTGGCCTCCGCGATCCGCATCGGCAACCCCGCCTCGTGGAAGCTCGCGGTGGAGGCCGCGGAGCAGTCCGGGGGCATGTTCCGCAAGGTCACCGACGACCAGATCCTCAGTGCACAGAGGGATCTGGCCGCCCGCGACGGTGTCTTCGTCGAGCCCGCGTCGGCGGCCGGCATCGCCGGGCTGCTGCTCGAGCACGGCGAGGGTGCGGACGTCTCCGGCCGTACCGTCGTGGTCACCGTGACCGGCCACGGGCTCAAGGACGTCGACACCGCGCTGGCCACGTTCACCGACCTCGTGGACACCGTGGTCGACGCCGACGTCGAGGCGGCGGCGCGCGCGGCCGGCCTCTGATGGTGTTCGTCGCGGGGCCGGTCAGCGTCAGCGTCCCGGCCACCAGCGCCAACCTCGGCCCCGGCTTCGACTGCCTCGGCCTGGCCCTCGACCTGCGGGACACCCTGACGGCCGAGGTGTACGACGGGCCGCTGGCGATCACCGTCGCGGGGGAGGGTGCCGGCGAGGTGCCGCTCGACTCGGGTCACCTCGTGGTGCGGGCGATGTCGGCCGCGTTCGAGGTCCTCGGTGAGGAGCCGCCGGGCCTGCGGCTGACCTGCGTCAACCGGATCCCGCACGCCCGCGGGCTGGGGTCGTCGTCCGCGGCGATCGTGGCCGGCATCGTGCTCGCCCGCGCCCTGCTCGAGGAGGGCGCCGACCGGCTCGACGATGGCGCCGCGCTCGACCTCGCGAACCGGCTCGAGGGCCACCCGGACAACGTCGCCCCCGCGCTGCTGGGCGGGTTCACGGTCGCGACGCAGGACGCCGGCCACGTGGCCGTCGCGCGTCTCGACGTGGACCGCCGCATCGGTGCGGTGCTGTTCGTGCCCCCCGACCCGGTGGAGACCGCGGTTGCCCGCGGGCTGCTGCCGGAGGTCGTGCGGCACGCGGACGCGGCGGCGAACTCCGGCCGGACGGCCCTGCTGGTGGCCGCGATGGTGGGCGCGCCCGACCTGCTGATGGCCGCGACCGGCGACCTGCTGCACCAGGAGTACCGGCGCCCGGCGATGCCGGCGACGCTCGAGCTGGTCGCGTCGCTGCGGGGCGACCGGATCGCTGCCGTGGTCTCCGGGGCCGGGCCGACCGTGCTGGCGCTGGTGCCGGCGGCGGACGTCGACGAGACCGCCCGTCGTACGCCACCCGGCTGGGTGAGCCTCACGCCCGCGGTCGGGGTCGAGGGCGCCAGGATTCTTCCGGGTTGATGATTGCGCGGCGCGGAGCGGTGCTACTGTGGCGACGCGCCACGCCGGACGGCCCTACGGTCAACCGAGGCCTCCGAGCGGCGCTCTCTTCCTGACACAACCCTCATCGCCGGTGCCTGCCCCGCCTAGGCAGATCCCCGGGCCGGAGGGCTGGCACGCAGCACCACACGCCGCCGGACGCACAGGCCCCGCGGCCCACAAGGGGGAAGGAACCCCAACATGACCGACATCGACAGCCACGACGCAGGGGCTCCGACGACCGGTGCTCCGTCCGGGGACGGACGGGCATCTTCTCGGTCGGGAGCGCGCAGCGGAGGGCTGACCGCCAAGCTCATGCCCGAGCTCAAGCAGATCGCCGCCGGACTCGGCATCAAGACCGGGGGCATGAAGAAGGCCGACCTGGTCGGCGCGATCAAGGCCGCCCAGGCCGGCGGCCAGGCCGGCGGCCAGGCCGGCGGCCAGGGCGGTGGCCAGGGTGCCGGCCGGCAAGGCCGCCGAGACGAACGGCGCGGCCCGGGAGGAGCGGCGCCCGGAGTCGCGGCAGGAGGCTCGCCCGGAGTCGCGGCAGGAGACCGTCGCGCGAGGAGGCCGCGGCAGGAGCGTCGGCAGAAGTCCTCGCCCGGAGTCGGGCGAGGACCGCAAGGCCGAGCGTGGCGACGACGACCGGGCCGAGCGCCAGGAGAGCCAGCGGAACCAGAGCAACCGCGGCAACCGCACCGAGAACCAGGGCCGCAACGAGAACCGGACGCAACGACGCGACCGAGCGACCGGCCAACGAGCGCCACCGACCGAGCGCACCAACGAGCGCACCGACAACCAGGCGCGCGCCGACCGCAACACCGACAACCGCAGACGCCGACGGCCGCAACGCGGACACCGCAACGACGAGGAGGGCGGCCGCCGCAACCGGCGCCGTCGTGGCCGCGACCGCGACCGCACCGGCAACGCCGGGGGCGCGAGCAACCGCGGCAACCGCAACGAGCCCGACACCCAGATCCTCGAGGACGACGTCCTGATGCCGTGCGCGGGCATCCTCGACGTGCTCGACAACTACGCGTTCGTCCGCACCAGCGGCTACCTGCCCGGCACCGACGACGTCTACGTCTCGCTGTCCATGGTCCGCCGCTACGCGCTGCGCCGCGGTGACGCGATCACCGGCATGGTGCGCCAGCCGCGTGAGGGCGAGCGCAAGGAGAAGTTCAACCCGCTGGTCAAGCTCGACACCGTCAACGGCGCCGACCCGGAGGCCGCGAAGGACCGGATCGAGTTCCAGAAGCTGACCCCGCTGTACGCGAGCCGAGCGGCTGCGCCTCGAGACCACGCCGACCAACCTGATCGGCCGCGTCATCGACATCGCCGCCCCGATCGGCAAGGGCCAGCGCGGCCTGATCGTCTCGCCGTCCAAGGCCGGCAAGACGATGATCATGCAGTCGATCGCGAACTCGATCACCACGAACAACCCCGAGTGCCACCTGATGGTCGTGCTCGTCGACGAGCGTCCGGAGGAGGTCACCGACTTCGAGCGCTCGGTCAAGGGCGAGGTCATCTCCTCGACCTTCGACCGCCCCGCCAGCGACCACACGATGGTCGCCGAGCTGGCCATCGAGCGGGCCAAGCGGCTGGTCGAGCTCGGCCACGACGTCGTCGTCCTCCTCGACGGCATCACCCGGCTGGGCCGCGCGTACAACCTGGCGGCGCCCGCCTCCGGCCGGATCCTGTCCGGCGGCGTGGACTCCGCGGCGCTCTACCCGCCGAAGCGCTTCTTCGGTGCCGCGCGCAACATCGAGGACGGCGGCTCGCTGACGATCCTCGCCACCGCGCTGATCGAGAGCGGCTCGAAGATGGACGAGGTGATCTTCGAGGAGTTCAAGGGCACCGGCAACATGGAGATCCGGCTGCGCCGCGACTTCGCGGACAAGCGGATCTTCCCGGCGATCGACGCCGTGCAGTCGGGCACCCGCCGCGAGGAGCTCCTGATGAGCAAGGAGGAGCTGAGCATCATCTGGAAGCTCCGCCGGGTGCTGTCCGGCCTCGACGGCCAGCAGGCGCTCGAGCTGCTGCTGGAGCGGCTGAAGAAGACGACCACCAACTACGAGTTCCTGATGCAGGTGCAGAAGACCACGCCGAACGGCAACGGCAACCACGACTGACCTGCGGGAATGCGCCGGGAAGGCCCGGCGTTGGACCGTCTGCTGGCCACCACACCGATTCGCTTCCGGGTCGGTCAGGGTGGCAGAATCACTCGCTGGTTCCGGTTCACGTGGGCGTCGTACGACGTCGACGACCCGGCGACCGTCATCGAGAGGACACCATGAAGAAGAACATCCACCCCGAGTACACCGTGACTCACGTGACCTGCACCTGCGGGAACACGTTCGAGACGCGGAGCACGGCGAAGAACGCGTCCATCCACGCCGACGTCTGCTCCAACTGCCACCCGTTCTACACGGGCAAGCAGAAGATCCTCGACACCGGTGGCCGCGTGGCCCGGTTCGAGGCCCGGTACGCCAAGAAGAAGTGAGCTCGGCCCCGGTTGTTGCGGGGCTGCAGAATTCCCAAGGTATCGAGGAAGCTGGCGCTTCCAGCGGCGTACATGCCCCTGGAAGCGCCGGAAAACCTAGATACCTTGGGAATTCTCCCGTCCGGAGAGGCGCGTGATGTTCGAGGCGGTCGAAGGCCTGCTGGCCGAGCACGCCGAGCTCGAGCCACGGCTGGCCGACCCGTCGATCCACGCCGACCAGGCGCTCTCGAAGCGGCTCAACCAGCGGTACGCCGAGCTCTCGGCGGTGGTGCACACCTACCGCGACTGGCAGCGGCTGACCGAGGACGTCGAGGCGGCCGGGGAGCTCGCCGCGGAGGACCCGTCGTTCGCCGACGAGGCGGCCGCGCTGGCCGCGCGCCGCGACACCGCCGCGGAGCGGCTGCGCCGGCTGCTGGTGCCGCGCGACCCGGCCGACGGCAAGGACGCGATCCTCGAGGTGAAGTCCGGCGAGGGCGGCGAGGAGTCCGCGCTGTTCGCGGCCGACCTGCTCCGGATGTACCAGCGGTACGCCGAGACCCGCGGCTGGAAGACCGAGATCCTCGACGCCAACGAGTCCGACCTCGGCGGCTACAAGTCGGTGACCGTCGCGGTGAAGGCCAAGGGCACGCCCGAGCCGGGCGAGGCGCCGTACGCGCTGCTCAAGTTCGAGGGCGGCGTCCACCGGGTGCAGCGGGTGCCGGTCACCGAGAGCCAGGGCCGCGTCCACACCAGCGCGGCCGGCGTCCTGGTGCTGCCGGAGGCCGAGCAGGTCGACGTCACGATCGAGGACAAGGACCTCCGGATCGACGTGTTCCGCTCCAGCGGCCCCGGCGGCCAGAGCGTCAACACCACCGACTCCGCGGTCCGGATCACCCACGTCCCGACCGGCATCGTCGCCAGCTGCCAGAACGAGAAGTCCCAGCTCCAGAACCGCGAGCAGGCGATGCGCATCCTGCGGGCCCGGCTGCTCGCCGTCGCCCAGGAGGAGGCGGACGCCGAGGCCTCCGACGCGCGCCGCTCGCAGGTGCGCACGGTCGACCGCTCCGAGCGCATCCGCACCTACAACTACCCGGAGAACCGGATCTCCGACCACCGCACCGGCTACAAGGCCTACAACCTCGACCAGGTGCTCGGCGGTGACCTGGAGCCGGTGATCGCCAGCAGCGTCGACGCCGACCTCGCCGCCCGGCTGGACGCGATCGGTGACTGAGGCCGCGTCGGCTCGGCGGCCGAGGCGGCCGCCGCGCTCGCCGACGCCGGCGTCGCCAGCCCCGAGTACGACGCCGCGACCCTGCTGGCGCACGTGCTCGGCACGTCGCGGGCCACGGTCCTCTCGGTGCCCGACGTGCCGGCCGACCGGGCGGCGGCCTTCCGCGACCTGGTCCGGCGCCGGGCCGGCCGGGAGCCGCTCCAGCACCTGACCGGCACCACCGGCTTCCGCTACGTCGACCTCGCGGTCGGACCCGGGGTGTTCGTGCCCCGGCCGGAGACCGAGCTGCTCGCCGGCTGGGCGGTCGAGCAGGCGCGGCGCCCTCGACGCGCCGGTCGTCGTCGACCTCGTGCACCGGCTCCGGCGCGATCGCGCTGAGCGTCGCGCACGAGGTGCCGGCGGCCATCGTGCACGCGGTCGAGGTCGACCCGGGCGCGCACGCCTGGGCCGAGCGCAACCTCGCCGGCACCGGCGTGCGACCTCACGCTCGCGGACATGGCCGACGCCCTGCCGGAGCTCGACGGCACGGTCGACGTCGTGGTCTGCAACCCGCCGTACATCCCGCTCGACGCCTGGGAGTCCGTCGCCCGCGAGGCCCGCGACCACGACCCGGCGGCCGCGCTCTGGTCCGGCGACGACGGGCTCGACGCGGTGCGCGTGCTCGAGGCGACCGCGGCCCGGCTGCTGCGGCCCGGGGGAGTGGTCGGCGCCGAGCACGCCGACGCCCAGGGCGCGTCCGCGCCGGCCGTCTTCTCCGGCACCGGACGCTGGGCCGACGTCCGCGACCACCGCGACCTCGCCGGACGCGACCGTTACCTGACCGCACGGCTGTCCGGCGGCTGGCACGATGACCACGTGAGACACGCGACCGCGCCTGAGCGACGAGGCCGCTCACCGACCCGCTAGCGCCCGCTTCGACACCTCGGACGAGACCGACCGCGAGGAGGGCCTCGCCGCGGCCGCCCTGGCCATCCGGCGCGGGCGACCTGGTGGTCGTGCCCACCGACACCGTCTACGGGGTCGGCTGCGACGCGTTCGACGCCGACGCCGTCACCGCGCCTGCTCGAGGCCAAGGGCCGCGGCCGCGACATGCCGCCGCCGGTGCTGGTCTCCGCCGTGACCACGCTCGACGCGCTCACCACCGGGGTGCCGGACTGGGCGCGCGTGCTGGTCGACGAGTTCTGGCCCGGCCCGCTCACGATCGTCTGCACCCAGCAGCGCTCGCTGCAGTGGGACCTCGGCGACACGCGCGGCACGGTCGCGGTGCGGATGCCCCGCACGACATCGCGCTGGAGCTGATCCAGCGCACCGGCCCGCTGGCGGTCAGCTCGGCGAACATCACCGGCAGCCCGCCGCGACCAACGCCGACGAGGCGATCGAGATGCTCGGCGACGTGGTCGCGGTCGTGCTCGACGCGGGCGAGACGCCGGGCGAGCAGCCGTCCACGATCGTCGACTGCACCGGCGACCGGCCGCGCATCCTGCGCGAGGGCGCGATCTCGGCGCGCGAGATCCACCGGGTGCTCGAGGACACCGGTCACGCGTTCGACCACGAGACCGAGCTGAGCGACGCCGACGCCGCCGAAGCCGCCGACGACGCGGACGCGGACGGACGAGGACGACAAGCCCCTTGCGTGAGTACCTCGTCGTCTTCCTGGTCGGCCGGCACGGTCAGCTACCTGCTGTGCGTCGTCGCCCGGGAGCTCGCGATGCACTCGGGCGCCGTCGCCCAGGTGCGCGACCGCGACGTGCACGCGATCCCGATCCCGTACTTCGGCGGGATCGCGATGCTCGGCGGCCTCGGCGCGGGCTACCTCGTGGCGCACCACCTGCCGTTCCTGTCCCTGGCCGGCGACCAGGTGTTCCACGACGCCGGCGTCGTGCTCGTGGCCGGGGCGATCATCTGCGCGGTCGGTGTGGTCGACGACCTGATCGAGCTCGACGCCCTGACCAAGCTCGGCGGCCAGGTCCTCGCGGCCGGGTTCATGGTGCTCAACGGCGTGCAGTTCTACTCGCTCAACCTGCCCGGCGTCGGCCAGTTCTCGCTCGACCCGAGCCAGGGGATGATCCTGACCATCCTGCTGGTGGTCGGCACGGTCAACGCGGTCAACTTCGTCGACGGCCTCGACGGCCTGGCCGGCGGGTGTGGTCGGCATCGGCGCGGTCGCGTTCTTCGCCTTCTCCTACAAGCTCGCCGACGTCAACGACGAGACCCTGGCGATCACGGCCGCGCTGCTGTGCGCGGCGCTCGGCGGCGCCTGCGCCGGCTTCCTGCCGCACAACTTCTTCGCCGGCCCGCATCTTCATGGGCGACTCCGGGTCGATGCTGCTCGGCCTCGTGCTCGCCGGGTCCGCGCTCACCCTGACCGGCCAGTTCAGCTCCGTCGACCTGAGCAGCGGAGCCGCCGGCAGCCGCGCCAACGCCGCGCTGCTGCTGCCGATCCTGCTGCCGATCTCGATCCTGCTGGTGCCGTTCGCCGACCTCGTCCTGGCCGTCGTACGACGCACGCGCGCGGGCAAGATGTTCTACCACCCGGACAAGAAGCACCTGCACCACCGGCTGCTCGAGATCGGCCACTCCCAGCGACGGGCGGTGCTGATCATGTGGCTGTGGGCCGCGCTGATCGCGTTCGGCACCGTGCTCGCCAGCCTGTTCGCGAGCACCTGGACCTGGGTCGCGATCGCGGCCTGGGCGGTCGCCACCCTGGCCGCGACGTTCCTGCTCCCGCGGATCCACCGGCCGGGCGAGGCGCCCGTCTGAGGCTCTGTCCCGCAACGGGTTTCTGCCTCGCGCGGACCTTGTGCTAGTTTTCACAAGCGACCTCGAAGCACCCGTTGCCCACCCGACGAGAGATCGGCCGCCATCATGACGACCGCACTTCGCGCCCCCCTTCCAGGACCCCGCGCGAGTGCGTCCGGACGGCCTCCGGGAGCCGGTTTTCCCTGTGGTAGCGTCCGAACGTCTGACGCTCGTCCGTCGATCCCCCTGCACGGCAAGAGGGTCGACGCCTACGCACGTGCCAGCCACCTGACCGTTCATCAGAACAGGGAAAGCGACCAGGGTGAATGTCCGATGAGAGCCCGACCAGGACTCCCTACGGGGCCGCGACCTCATCGGGCTCGGCGGCGCTCCTGGTCGGTGCCGTCGTCGGCGGGCTGGTCATCGGCCTGCTGGTCGACGACGCGGCGCGACACCTCGCCCGCGTTCGCCCTGGTCGGCATCTTCCTCGGCATCGCGGTCGGCTGCGTCGGCTTCTGGCTCCGTGTCCGCTCCGCGCTCCGGCACTGAGGTCCTCCGATGAACGACACGACCGTGCACCACGCGGCCCCTGAGGCCACCACCGGCACCAGGCCGTCGCTCCTCAAGGTGGTCCGCGACCAGCGGAAGACCCTCTGGGTGGCGCTGGCCATGATGGTCGCCGCGCTGTGGCTGGGTCAGCTCGACCGAGTGGGCGCTCGCGGGCTGCGTCGCCGGCGGCGTCTTCCTCGGGCTGTGCAACCACCTCGCCACCGAGTACTGGCTGCTGAAGCTGATCAGCTCGGGCGAGAAGCCCACGCGCAACAAGATGATCGCCTCGACGATCGTCCGGCTGGTGGTCCTCACGGTGGTGGCCGTCGCCATCGCCGTGATCGTTCTGGCCCGACGGCATCGGCCTGCTGCTCGGCCTGGCCATCTTCCGCCTGATCGCCCTGGTGATGACCAGCATCCCCTGCTGAAGGAGCTGAAGGAGTCATGATCGGCCTCGCGCCCCTCGAGATCGAGATCCATCCCGGTGAGCACCCGGAGGGCCACCTGTTCGGGATGACCTTCAACCTCGACACGATCTGGGTCACGGTCGTCGCCGGCGCGCATCGTCGTCGCGCTCGGGTTCTGGGCCCGGGCCCAGCTCACCAAGGACACCGAGGACCACGTGCCGACCAAGCTCCAGCTGATCTGGGAGACCGTCGTCGACGAGGTGAACACGCAGGTCGAGGGCAACCTCGGCAAGGTCAACCCGTTCGTCGTGCCGCTCGCGGTCGCGCTGTTCTTCTTCATCCTGATCGCCAACTGGATCGAGCTCATCCCGACCGAGCTCAACGAGAACGTCCACCTGCTCCCGTCGCCGACGGCCGACACCAACCTCACCTACGCGATGGCGGCTGATCGTGATCGTCAGCGTCTGGATCTTCGGCATCCGGCAGAAGGGTCTGCAAGGGCTACCTCAAGCACTTCCTCGAGCCCTACCCCGTGCCTGCTCCCGCTGAACATCCTCGAGGAGCTGGTCAAGCCGATCACGCTGGCCCTGCGACTCTTCGGCAACATCTTCGCCGGCGGCATCATGCTCGCCCTGATCGGCGGCCTGGTCAGTCTGGCGCCGGGCAACATCCCGTCGGCGGTGTCCTGGCGGGAGTGCTCAACGTCGTCTGGAAGCTCTTCGACACTGTTCATCGGCGGCCTCCAGGCCTTCATCTTCGCGCTGCTGACCGTCCTCTACTTCGGGATGGCCGGCGCCGGCCACGACGAGCACGAGCACGAGGAGCACGCACGAGCCGAGCCGACGAAGAAGCCGAGCAGAACCCGAACCCGCGTCCTGACCCGCACCGGGCAGCACGCACGCAGAGGTAACCCACAGGCGCCGGGACCGGCGCGGAAACCAAGGAGAGCAGATCACATGGCAGTAAGCGATGAGGCCGTCAAGACCGCTGGCGCGTTCATCGGCGGCGGCATCGCCCTCGCCGGCGGCGCGATCGGCGCCGGTGTCGGTGACGGTCTGGCCGGTTCGTCCTACATCCAGGGCGTGGCCCGTCAGCCCGAGGCCCAGGGTCGCCTGCAGACGATCTTCTTCCTGACGGTCGGTCTGGTCGAGGCGATGTTCTTCATCAACCTCGCGTTCATGGCGCTGTTCGTCTTCGTCCTCGGCAGTGACGCACAGCGCACTCCGGCAGTCACGTCACCGCCAGAAGCAAAGGAACCTGATGATGGCAAGCGTTGCGAGTCCCGTCGTCCCGCTGGCGGAGCAACTTCCTCGTCCCCAACGCGACGTTCCTCGTGGAGCTGATCGCGTTCGCGATCATCGTCTTCATCCTGGGCAGCTACGTCATCCCCCCGATCAACCGGGCGATGACGGCGCGCCAGGACGCGATCCGCCAGGAGTTCGCGGAGCTCGACGAGGCGCAAGGACGAACGCCGAGGCCGCCGAGGAGGAGTTCAAGGCGCAGATCGCCGACGCCCGCCACGAGGCGGCGAAGATCCGCGAGGAGGCCCGCGAGCAGGGCGCCGCAGATCATCGCCGAGACGCGCGAGCAGGCCCAGGCCGAGGCGGCCCGGATCGTCGAGCACGGCCACGCGCAGATCGCGGCCGAGCGCCAGCAGGCGGTGACGTCGCTGCGCGCCGAGGTCGGCACGCTGGCCACCGACGCTCGCCGGCCGCATCGTCGGCGAGAGCCTCGAGGACGACGAGCGCAGCAACCGCGTGGTCGACCGGTTCCTCGCCGACCTCGAGACCCTGGAGACCGCCAAGGCCGCCGGCCAGACGAACGGGGCCGGCTGATGCTGCGAGGTGCCTCGGCCGAGGCGCTCGCCGACCTGAGCGAGCAGCTCGGGTCGACCCGCACGCTGGCCGACGCCGCGACGCTCGGCGAGGAGCTGTTCGGCGTGGCCCGCGTGCTGCGCGACGAGCCGGCGCTGCGCCGGGTCGCTGACCGACAGCTCGGTCGAGGGCGAGGCCAAGGTCGGGCTCGTCGAGCAGCGTCTTCGGCTCGGCGCTCGGCGACCGCGCTCGGTCGAGGTGCTCAAGGAGGCCGTGCAGCGACGCTGGACGTTCTCCGCGCGACCTGGCCGACGTGCTCGAGCAGCTCGGCGTCCTCGCGCTCGTCCACTCGGCGGGCAAGGACGGCGGCCGGGTCGAGCGACGAGCTGTTCGCCGTCGCGCCAGCTGGTCGACGCGAGCCCGGAGCTGCGCACCGCGCTGTCCGACCCCGCCCGGTCGGTCCGAGGACCAGCAGCGGCCTGCTCGCGCAGGCTGCTCGGCGGCAAGACGCTCCCGGCCACGATGCATGCTGGTCGAGCAGGCGGTGTCCGGCGCGGACACGGCACCGTCGACGCGTCGCTGCGAGGCTACCAGGACATCGCGGCAGGCGCCCGCGGCGAGACGGTCGCCACCGTGCGCACCGCGCGCGAGCTGCGCCGACGCCGAGCGAGCAGCGGCTCGCGCGGCGCTCTCGGCAAGCAGTACGACACGCACGGTCCACCTCCACGTCGTGGTCGACCCCGACCTCGTCGGCGGGCTGCGGGTCGAGATCGGCGACGACGTCATCGACGGCACCGTCGCCAGCCGCCTCGACGACGCCCGACGCAGGCTCGCCGGCTGACCGTCGACCACCCAGACAACTGACAGACCACGAGATTCAGGGAAGAGGCAGGGAACATGACGGAGCTTTCGATTCGTCCGGAGGAGATCCGCGACGCGCTCCAGAAGTACGTCGAGGACTACAAGCCCTCGGCCGCCAGCAAGGAAGAGGTCGGCACACGTCGCCGAGGCCGGTGACGGCATCGCGCGTGTCAGCGGCCTGCCCTCGGCCATGGCCAACGAGCTGCTCGAGTTCGAGGACGGCACCCGGGGCCTCGCGCTGAACCTCGACACCCGCGAGATCGGCGTCGTCATCCTCGGTGACTTCGACCAGCATCGAGGAGGGCCAGACGGTCCGCCGCACCGGCGAGATCCTCTCGGTCCCCGTCGGCGACAAGCTTCCTCGGTCGCGTCGTCGACCCGCTCGGCACCCCGATCGACGGCCTCGGCGACATCGAGGCCGAGGAGCGGCGCGCGCTGGAGCTGCAGGCCCCCTCGCGTGATGGACCGCAAGTCGGTGCACGAGCCGCTGGCGACCGGCATCAAGGCGATCGACTCGATGACCCCGATCGGCCGCGGCCAGCGCCAGCTGATCATCGGCGACCGCGCGACCGGCAAGTCCACGATCGCGATCGACACGATCATCAACCAGAAGAGCAACTGGGAGTCCGGCGACCCGGACAAGCAGGTCCGCTGCATCTACGTCGCGATCGGCCAGAAGGGCTCGACCATCGCCGCGGTGCGCGGTGCGCTCGAGGAGGCCGGCGCCCTGGAGTACACGACGATCGTCGCCTCGCCGGCGTCGGACAGCGCGGGCTTCAAGTACCTCGCGCCCTACACCGGCTCGGCCATCGGCCAGCACTGGATGTACGACGGCAAGCACGTCCTGATCGTCTTCGACGACCTGACCAAGCAGGCCGAGGCCTACCGCGCCGTGTCGCTGCTGCTGCGCCGCCCGCCGGGTCGTGAGGCCTACCCCGGCGACGTGTTCTACCTGCACAGCCGGCTGCTCGAGCGCTGCGCGAAGCTCTCCGACGACCGCGGGGCCGGCTCGATGACCGGTCTCCCGATCGTCGAGACCAAGGCGAACGACGTCTCGGCGTACATCCCGACCAACGTCATCTCGATCACCGACGGCCAGATCTTCCTGCAGTCCGACCTGTTCGCGTCCAACCAGCGCCCGGCGATCGACGTCGGCGTGTCGGTGTCGCGCGTGGGCGGGGCCGCCATGACCAAGGCGATGAAGAAGGTCACCGGCTCGCTCAAGGTCGACCTGGCGCAGTTCCGCGCGATGGAGGCGTTCGCGATGTTCGCCTCCGACCTCGACGCCGCCTCGCGCCAGCAGCTCGACCGCGGCGGCCGGCTGATGGCGCTGCTGCGCCAGCCGCAGTACTCGCCCTACCCGGTCGAGGAGATGACCGTCTCCCTGTGGACCGGCACCACGGGCCGCCTCGACAAGGTGCCCGTGGAGGACGTGCTGCGCTTCGAGAACGAGTTCCTGGAGTTCCTCCGCCGCTCCAAGGAGGGCCTCCTCTCCGGCATCCGCGAGTCGCGCGACTTCACCGACGACACCAACAGCGATCTCGAGAAGGCGTACGACGAGTTCCTGGACCAGTTCGAGACCTCCGAGGGCGGTTCGATCCACGCGGGCACCGACCCGATCGTCGACGCGACCACCGACGAGGAGCTCGAGCAGGAGCAGATCGTCAAGCAGAAGCGGGGTTGAGGGCATGGCCGTATCGCTGCGCGAGTACCGCGCGCGGATCAAGTCGACGGAGTCGATGAAGAAGATCACGCGTGCCATGGAGCTCATCGCCGCGTCCCGCATCATCAAGGCGCAGCAGCGGGCCCGCCAGGCCGCGCCCTACGCGCGCGAGCTGACCCGGGCCGTGTCCGCGGTGGCGACCTACGCCAACGTCGACCACCCGTTGACCACCGAGCCCGAGAACCCGACCCGGGCCGCGGTGCTGATCATCACCAGCGACCGGGGCCTGGCCGGCGCGTACTCCTCCAGCGCGCTGAAGGAGGGAGAGCGGCTGGCCGAGCGGCTCCGCGACGAGGGCAAGCAGATCACCACGTTCATCGCCGGGCGCAAGGGCGAGGCGTACTACAAGTTCCGCAACCGTCCGATCGCGGACTCGTGGACCGGGTTCTCGGACCAGCCGCAGTACGACAACGCCCACGCGATCGGCGAGGCACTGATCGAGGCGTTCCTCGCCGGCCAGGACGACGAGGGTAGCGGCGAGGAGGGCGTGCACGAGGTGCACCTCGTCTACACGCAGTTCAAGTCGATGCTCGTCCAGGAGCCCCACAGCGTGCGGCTGCTCCCGCTCGAGGTCGTCGAGGGCGAGGAGAAGCCCGACGAGGACGAGGTGCTCCCGCTCTACGAGTTCGAGCCCTCCGCGGAGGCGGTGCTCGACGCGCTGCTGCCGCGCTACGTGCAGAGCCGGATCTTCTTCGCGCTGCTGCAGGCCTCTGCCTCCGAGCTCGCGGCCCGCCAGAAGGCGATGAAGTCCGCGACGGACAACGCCGACGAGCTGATCAAGAAGTTCACCCGCGTCGCCAACCAGGCCCGCCAGGCCGGTATCACCCAGGAAATCAGCGAGATCGTCGGGGGCGTCAACGCGCTCGCCGACGCCAACTCCGGCAAGGAATGAGAGAGACCATGACTGCCACCGTCACCGAGAACGACCAGAAGACCGGACCCGCCGGCCACGGACGGATCGCCCGCGTCATCGGCCCCGTCGTCGACGTCGAGTTCCCCTCCGACTCGATGCCGGAGATGTACAACATGCTGGAGACCGAGCTCGAGCTCTCGGGCGAGGCGCGCACGCTCTCGCTCGAGGTGGCCCAGCACATCGGCGACGGCATGGTCCGCGCCATCTCCCTGCAGCCCACCGACGGCCTGGTCCGCGGTGCCCAGGTGACCGACACCGGCGGCCCGATCACGGTGCCGGTCGGCGACTCCACGCTCGGGCACGTCTTCAACACCCTCGGCGAGTGCCTGAACCTCGAGGAGGGCGAGGAGCTCGACGTCAAGGAGCGGTGGGGCATCCACCGCAAGGCGCCCGCCTTCGACCAGCTGGAGTCGAAGACCCAGATGTTCGAGACCGGCATCAAGGTCATCGACCTGCTCGCGCCGTACGTCCAGGGCGGCAAGATCGGCCTGTTCGGCGGGGCCGGCGTCGGCAAGACGGTGCTGATCCAGGAGATGATCGCCCGCGTCGCCAAGGACCACGGCGGTGTGTCCGTGTTCGCCGGGGTGGGCGAGCGCACCCGTGAGGGCAACGACCTGATCGAGGAGATGCAGGACGCCGGCGTCATCGGCCAGACCGCGCTGGTCTTCGGCCAGATGGACGAGCCGCCGGGCACCCGGCTGCGGGTCGCGCTGTCCGCGCTGACGATGGCGGAGTACTTCCGCGACGTGCAGAGCCAGGACGTGCTGCTGTTCATCGACAACATCTTCCGGTTCACGCAGGCCGGCTCCGAGGTCTCCACGCTGCTCGGCCGGATGCCCTCCGCGGTGGGCTACCAGCCCAACCTGGCCGACGAGATGGGCACGCTCCAGGAGCGGATCACCTCGACGCGTGGTCACTCGATCACCTCGATGCAGGCGATCTACGTGCCTGCCGACGACTACACCGACCCGGCTCCCGCGGCGACGTTCGCGCACCTCGACGCCACCACGGAGCTCTCGCGTGACATCGCGTCGCAGGGCATCTACCCGGCCGTGGACCCGCTGACCTCGACCTCGCGGATCCTCGACGCCCAGTACATCGGGCAGGGGCACTACGACTGCGCGATCCGGATCAAGCAGATCCTCCAGCGCAACAAGGAGCTCCAGGACATCATCGCGATCCTCGGCGTCGACGAGCTGTCCGAGGAGGACAAGATCATCGTGTCGCGGGCTCGCCGGCTCCAGCGCTTCCTGTCCCAGAACACCTACGTGGCCAAGCAGTTCACGGGCCTCGAGGGCTCGACGGTGCCGATCGCGGACACGATCGAGGCGTTCAACAAGATCGCCGACGGCGACTACGACCACGTGGCCGAGCAGGCGTTCTTCATGTGCGGCGGTCTCGACGACGTCGAGAAGAAGTGGGACGAGATCCAGAAGAGCTGACCGCTGGTCGAGCCCTTCGACAAGCTCAGGAACCACCCGTCGAGACCTAGACCGAAGAAGGAGTCACCGATGCCTGACCAGCTCCAGGTGGAGCTCGTCTCCGCCGACCGCCTGGTGTGGTCGGGCGAGGCCACGATGGTCATCGCCAAGACCGCCGAGGGCGACATCGGCATCCTGCGCAACCACGCACCGGTGCTGTCGGTGATGGTCGAGGGTGCCGTCGAGATCCAGACCGAGGGCGACACCGTGGTCGCGGCCGTCGACGCGGGGTTCCTCTCGATGGCGGCCAACCGGGTCTCGATCCTGACCGAGCACGCCGAGCTCTCCGGTGACATCGACGTCGAGGCGGCCCGGGCCGAGCTCGAGAAGTACCAGGGTGCCGACGAGGACGACGAGGAGGCCAAGGCCGCCGTCCGGCGGGCCGAGGCCCGCATCAGGGCAGCCGGCAAGGCTTCCTGACCGAGCAACATCCGCTGCCCACGGGGAGGACCGAAGGGGAGTATGGCGATCTGGCAGTGGCTTGTGGACTCTGCCGGGTTCGTGCTGCTCCTCGTCCTGCTCTACGGGCTCGCCCTCGTCGTACGACGTCGTGCACTGTCTCGTCACGGGGGCACGTTCGAGCTCTCCGTCCGCGTCCGGTCCACCCAGGCCGGGCGCGGTTGGGTTCTCGGGCTCGGTCGCTACGACGGCGAGCGGCTGGAGTGGTTCCGGATCTTCTCGGTGGCGCCGCGCCCCAAGCGCGTGTGGCACCGCGCCGAGCTGGCCTACGAGTCGCAGCGGACGCCGGAGGGCAGTGAGGAGTTCACGTTGTACGGCGGGCACATCGTGGTCGCGGTCCGCACGACGCGCGGACCGGTCGAGCTGGCGATGAGCCCGAGCGCGCTGACCGGGCTGCAGGCCTGGCTGGAGTCGGCCCCGCCCGGAGCGGCCAGGCGCGACCAGCTGTGAGCCCCACGGCCGGCCGGGTGCTCTCGGCCCGCAACGCCGTGGCGCTCTCGTTCGGACTCAACGGCTTCGCCTTCGCCAGCTGGATCTCGCGCATCCCCGAGACCCGCTCCCGGCTGGACCTCGACAACGGAGGACTCGGTCTCCTGCTGCTCTGCCTGTCCGTCGGCTCGCTGCTCGCGATGCCCTCGGCGGGTGCGCTGGTCAACCGGTTCGGCGCGGCCGGTGTGGTCCGGGTCGGCACCACCCTGGACGCGCTCGGCCTGCTGGGGATCACGCTCGGGGCGGGCGTCTGGGAGTCGGTCTGGGTCACCGGCGCCGGGCTCTTCGTCTACGGCATGGGCACCGGGGTCTGGGACGTCGCGATGAACGTCGAGGGAGCCGACGTCGAGCGTCGGCTCGGCCGCACGATCATGCCGCGCTTCCACGCCGCCTTCAGCTTCGGCACCGTCATCGGCGCGGGCGTGGGTGCCCTCGCGGTGCTGGTCGAGGTGCCGCTCCCCGCGCACCTCGTCGGCGTCGCGATCCTGATCATGGCGGGCAGCCTGGCCACCCTGCCGTACTTCCTGCCCGTGGAGGCGCCGGTCGAGGACGCGCTGCCCAGCGTGACGACGGCGCGTGCGTGGCTGGAGCCTCGCACGCTGCTGATCGGGATGATGGTGCTCGCCCTGGCGCTCACCGAGGGCACCGCCAACGACTGGCTGGCGCTCGCGCTGCAGGACGGGTACGGCGTCGAGCGCTGGCTGGGCGTGCTCGGCTTCGCCGGCTTCGTCGTCGCGATGACCGGTGGCCGGCTGGTCGGTCCGGTCCTGCTCGACCGGTTCGGCCGGGTCGCCGTGCTCTGGGCGACGATGGCTCGCGGCCGAGGTCGGGGTGCTGCTGATCGTGTTCGGCGGGTACCGCGGCGCTGGTCGTGCCCGGCATCGCGCTCTGGGGCTTCGGCGCCTCGCTCGGCTTCCCGGTCGGGATGAGCGCCGCCGCCGACGACCCGGTGCACGCCGCCGCACGGGTGAGCGTGGTCTCGACGATCGGCTACACGGCGTTCCTGGCCGGCCCGCCCCTGCTCGGCTTCGTGGCCGACCAGGTCGGCACGCTCGACGCGCTGCTGGTGGTCGCCGTGCTCCTGGTCCCGGCCGCGCTCGTCGTACCGGCCGCGCGCGAGCAGCGGGCGTAGGTGGCGGGTTGGTCGTGGGGAGGGCGGGTTCCCCACGGTATGCAGGAATGACAACGACAATTCGGACCGCCTCGTGCGCTTCCCACGATGAACCCGCGCTCCCCACGAGTTGCTCATCGTGGGAAGCGCGGGTCCGTCTGCATACCGTGGTGAACCCGCAGCCGCAGCCGCAGCCACCCCCGCC
This sequence comes from uncultured Actinomycetota bacterium, assembly GCA_963754145.1. Classification (GTDB taxonomy): domain Bacteria; phylum Actinomycetota; class Actinomycetes; order Propionibacteriales; family Nocardioidaceae; genus Marmoricola. The sequence goes on along the minus strand of CAVWFF010000046.1, from coordinate 107,720 downwards.
GACCCGCTAGCGCTCCCCGCCGGGCACCCACAAGACGTCGCCCTGCTCGCGGTTGGCGTGCCTCGCGAGGATGAAGACCAGGTCGGACAGCCGGTTCAGGTAGGTGAGGGCCAGCACGTTCATGGTGTCGGCGTACTGCTCGTGGGCACGCCAGCCGGCCCGCTCGGCCCTCCGGATCACCACCCGCGCCACGTGCAGGTGCGCGGCCGCGGGGGTGCCGCCGTTGAGGATGAACGAGCGGAGCTTGGGCAGGTGCTCGTTGTACTCGTCGCACCACTGCTCGAGGCGGTCGACGTAGTCCTGCTCGATGCGCAGCGGCGGGAACTCCGGGTCCGGTACGACGGGCGTGCACAGGTCGGCGCCCACGTCGAAGAGGTCGTTCTGCACGTGCGTCAGCACGGCCACCACGTCGTCGTCGAGCCCGCCGGTCGCGAGCGCCACCCCGAGCTGGGCGTTGGCCTCGTCGACCGTGGCGTAGGCCTCCAGCCGCGGGTCGTTCTTCGACGTGTCGCTCATGTCGCCGAGCTTGGTCTGCCCGCCGTCGCCGGTGCGGGTGTAGATGCGCGTCAGGTTGACCATGACCCCAGCGTAGGCAACCCCCGCGGACGCCTGGCTGGAGGACCTGCGTCCCTCGCTATCGTGAGCCGGTGGACAGTTTCCGGATCAACGCGGACGGGCCACACACGCGACCCCTCTCGGGGACCGTGCACGTCGGTGGCGCGAAGAACTCGGCGCTCAAGCTGATGGCGGCCGCGTTGCTCGCGCCGGGCCGGACGACGGTGCGCAACGTGCCCAAGATCCTCGACGTCGACGTGATGGGCCAGCTGCTCCGTCAGCTCGGCTGCGAGGTGGCGATCGAGCACCCCACCCTGGCCGACCCGACCACCGAGTCGACGTCCGGGACGGTCACGATCGACGTGCCCGAGGAGCTCAACCCGGAGGCGCCGTACCACCTGGTGCGCCGGCTCCGCGCCTCGATCAGCGTCCTCGGCCCGCTCGTGGCCCGCTGCCGGCGGGCCAGCGTCGCGCTGCCCGGCGGTGACGCGATCGGCTCGCGCGGGCTCGACATGCACGTGCGCGGGCTCGAGGAGCTCGGCGCCGTGGTGCGGATCGAGCACGGGCAGGTCGTCGCGGAGGTCCCCGGTCGCTACCGCGGCGCCAACCTCTGGCTCGACTTCCCGTCCGTCGGCGCCACCGAGAACCTGGTGATGGCCGCGGTGCTCGCCGAGGGCACGACCGTGATCGACAACGTGGCCCGCGAGCCCGAGATCGTCGACCTGTGCCAGATGCTCGGCTCGATGGGTGCCCTGATCGACGGGATCGGTACGTCGACCCTGGTGGTCGAGGGCGTCGAGCGGATGCACCCGACGGAGCACGCGACGGTCACCGACCGGATCGTGGCCGGCACCTGGGCGTTCGCGACCGCGATCGCGGGCGGCGAGGTGACGGTGCGCAACGGGGTCGCCCACCACCTCGACCTGGTCATGGACAAGCTCGTCGACGCCGGCGCCGTCCTGGCCGCCGACGCCGACGGGTTCACGGTGCGGGTCGACAAGCGGCTGCGCGCCTTCGACGTGGTGACGCTGCCCTACCCGGGCTTCCCGACCGACCTGCAGCCGTTCGCGCTGGCCCTGGCGTCGGTGTCCGAGGGGGCGGCCATGATCACCGAGAACGTCTTCGAGGCGCGCTTCATGTTCGCCCAGGAGCTGGCCCGGCTCGGTGCGGACCTGCGCACCGACGGCCACCACGCGATCGTCCGCGGGCAGCCCGTGCTCTCCGGCGCACCCGTCGAGGCGCACGACATCCGCGCGGGTGCCGCGCTGGTGCTGGCCGGCCTCGCCGCACAGGGGACGACCACGGTCTCCGAGTCGCACCACATCGACCGCGGCTACCCCTGGTTCGCGGAGGTCCTGCGCGGGCTCGGCGCCGACGTCTCCCGGGTGCCCGACGAGGGCTGACCGGCAACTGCCCAATATTTGGTCGGCCCGGCAGGCAACGGTTTTCCGCCCAAACGCGTCATAGTGGGTGAAGGGCGTCGGGGGACGCCCGTACGGAGGGCAGCGATGGACCTGGTCAGGGACGGATCCGTGCTCGTGCTCGAGGGACCGCTTGACGGGCGGTGCACGTTCGAGGTGCGGACCGCCCTCTACGACCACCTCGCGTCGTACGACGACGTGGTGGTCGACGTCGCGGAGGTCGAGTGGATCGACGCGACCGCCCTGCGGATGCTCGCCGTGGCCACGCGCTTCGCGGAGCGCGGCGGTCAGCACCTGACGCTCCGCGGCCTCAACCCGCACCTGCGCCGGGCGCTCCGGCACTCGCGGATCAGCAACCTGCTCGAGCTCGAGGGCGGTGCCGACGCGAGCCGAGCGATGTGACGTACTTGGCACGAGAGGTACTCCACACGCCGGTGACCCGCGGGTAACCGCCGCCGTACCCTCGGCGCATGAGCACTCCGCCGGCCGCCGAGGGGCACCACGCGAAGGACCGTCCGTGGGTGATGCGGACGTACGCCGGCCACTCGTCGGCGACCGGGTCCAACAAGCTGTACCGGGGCAACCTCGCCAAGGGCCAGACCGGGCTGTCGGTCGCGTTCGACCTGCCGACCCAGACCGGCTACGACCCCGACTCGCCGCTCGCGCGCGGTGAGGTCGGCAAGGTCGGCGTGCCGGTGCCGCACCTCGGCGAGATGCGGCACCTGTTCCAGGACATCCCGCTGACCGGGATGAACACCTCGATGACGATCAACGCCACCGCGATGTGGCTGCTCGCCCTCTACCAGGTGGTCGCCGAGGAGCAGAACCCCGACCTCTCGCCCGAGGAGGTCGCCGGGCAGCTCGCGGGCACGACGCAGAACGACATCATCAAGGAGTACCTCTCGCGGGGCACCTACGTGTTCCCCCCGGAGCACTCGCTGCGGCTGATCTCCGACGTCATCTCGTACACGGTCAACCACATCCCGAAGTGGAACCCGATCAACATCTGCAGCTACCACCTGCAGGAGGCCGGCGCGACGCCCGTGCAGGAGCTGGCGTACGCGCTGACCACCGCGATCGCGGTGCTCGACGCGGTCAAGGACGCGGGCCAGGTCTCCGACGAGGACTTCGAGAAGACCGTCGGCCGGATCTCGTTCTTCGTCAACGCCGGCGTGCGCTTCGTCGAGGAGACCTGCAAGATGCGCGCGTTCGTCCGGCTGTGGGACGAGATCACGGCCGAGCGCTACGGCGTGCAGGACGAGAAGATGCGCCGGTTCCGCTACGGCGTGCAGGTGAACTCGCTCGGCCTGACCGAGGCCCAGCCCGAGAACAACGTGCAGCGGATCGTGCTCGAGATGCTCGGGGTGACGCTGTCCAAGAACGCCCGCGCCCGCGCCGTCCAGCTGCCGGCGTGGAACGAGGCGCTGGGCCTGCCGCGCCCGTGGGACCAGCAGTGGTCGCTGCGGCTGCAGCAGGTGCTCGCGTTCGAGTCCGACCTGCTGGAGTACGAGGACATCTTCGAGGGCTCGCACGTGATCGAGGCCAGGGTGGCGGAGCTCTGCGAGGAGGCGCGCGCGGAGATCGACCGGGTGCAGGCGATGGGCGGGGCGATCGCGGCCGTCGAGTCCGGCTACATGAAGCAGGCGCTGGTGAGCTCGCACTCGGCGCGCCGCTCGCGGATCGAGAGCGGAGAGGAGAAGGTCGTCGGCGTCAACGTCTACGAGACCACCGAGCCGTCGCCGCTCACGGCCGACCTCGACGCCGCGATCCAGGCCGCCGACCCGGAGGCCGAGCGCTCCGCGGTCGCCGGTCTGGAGGCCTGGAAGCAGGAGCGCGACCAGGCCGAGGTCGACGAGGCGCTGCGTCGGCTCGCCGAGGACGCCAAGAGCGGCGCGAACCTGATGGCGGCCACGCTCGTCGCGGCTCGCGCGGGGGCGACGACGGGGGAGTGGGCCGGCGCGCTGCGCGAGGTGTTCGGCGAGTTCCGCGCGCCCACGGGTGTCTCCGGTGCGGTGGGTGTCGCCGACGCGGCGGGGGAGGCGGGCGTCGAGCTCGCCGCGGTCCGCGAGCGGGTGCGACAGACCGGCCAGGAGCTCGGCGGGCGGCTGCGGCTGCTGGTCGGCAAGCCCGGCCTCGACGGGCACTCCAACGGCGCCGAGCAGGTGGCGGTCCGGGCGCGCGACGCCGGCTTCGAGGTCGTCTACCAGGGCATCCGGCTGACGCCCGAGCAGATCGTCGCCGCCGCCGTCGCCGAGGACGTGCACGCGATCGGGCTCTCGATCCTCTCCGGCTCGCACATGGAGCTGGTGCCCGACGTGCTGGCGAGGATGAAGGAGGCCGGAATCGACGACGTGCCGGTGATCGTCGGCGGGATCATCCCGACCCGCGACGCCAAGGCGCTGCGGGAGATGGGGGTCGCGGCGGTGTTCACGCCGAAGGACTTCAGCCTGACCGAGTCGACCGGCGGCATCGTGGACGCGATCCGGAGGGCCAACGGGCTCGACTGACAGAGGTAGGTAAGGCAAACCTAACCCACCTCTGCTATCGTCCCTCCGTGCCCAAGAAGCCCAAGTCGAAGTGCTGCGTCGACAAGCCGCGCTGCAAGCGGTGTCCGATCCGGATGCTCGCGGAGGGCACGCTGCCCAAGGGGTATACGGTCAAGAAGCGCAAGCTCGTGAAGGCCAAGAAGGGCGACAAGGTCCGCCTGGCCGCCTGAGCCCGCCCGTCAGACACCCCAGGCTCCAGGAGACTCCCGTGCCCGCAGCCCGCTTCGTCGAGCAGCTCAACGCCCAGATCGGCAACGAGCTCGGCGCGCACAACCAGTACCTCGCCGTCGCGGTGCACTTCGACGCGCTGACCATGCCGCGGATGGCGGCGTTCTTCTACGGGCAGGCGCTCGAGGAGCGCGACCACGCGATGATGATGGTCCAGTACCTCCTCGACACCGACGCGGACGTCACCATCCCCGGTGTCGATGCCCCCGAGAGCGCGTTCGCCGACGTGGTCGCTCCGCTCGAGCTCGCACTGGACCAGGAGAAGCGGGTCACCGAGCAGATCAACACGCTCCTCCGCATCGCGCGCGAGGAGAACGACTTCGCCTCCGAGCAGTTCATGCAGTGGTTCATCAAGGAGCAGGTCGAGGAGGTCGCCAAGATGAGCGACCTGCTGGCCGTGGTCAGGCGCAACCGCGACGACATCGAGGACATCGAGGAGTACGTCGCCCGCGAGCAGGGTGGCGACCGGGACGACGCGATGGCGCCGCGCATCGCCGGCGCCTGAGGATCAGGCCCCCGAGCACCCACGGAGGGCTATGCGCTGCCGGGACCTTCCGGACGAAGATCGCCAAGGGCCGTCACCTCGACGACGGCGGCCGGTCGGATCGCGCCGTACACGTGCGGGAACGTCTCGCCGCCCGGCACCTCCTCCTCGACCACCGGCACGTCCAGCAGGTCGGTGTCGATCGCGAGCAGCACGAGCGGTTCGGCGACGTCGGCGTAGTACCGGTCGCGCACGCCCTCCCACTGGTCCTCGCGCGACGCGTGGATGAACCCCTCGTCGACCAGGCTCACCCCGCGGGTCGACGTCGTGTAGCTCCCGGACGCCTGCGCTGCCGCCCAGTCGGTCGCGGTCGCGATGTGGAAGATGCGCACGTCAGAACAGCCGGTGCTCGGAGTCGTCCATGCCGCGCAGCGCGTCGTAGTCGACCACCGCGCAGGCGATCCCGCGGTCGGTGGCGAGCACGCGTGCCTGGGGCTTGATCTCCTGCGCGGCGAAGATGCCACGCACCGGCCTGAGCAGCGGGTCGCGGTTGAGGAGCTCGAGGTAGCGGGTGAGCTGCTCGACCCCGTCGATCTCGCCACGCCGCTTGATCTCGACCGCCACCGAGGCGCCGTCGACGTCGCGGCACATCAGGTCGACCGGTCCGATCGCGGTCGGGAACTCGCGGCGCACCAGCGTGAGGCCCGCCGCGAGCGACCCGGGGTGCTCGGCGAGGAGCTCCTGGAGGTGCTTCTCCACGCCGTCCTTCTGCAGCCCGGGGTCGACCCCGAGGTCGTGGCTGGTGTCGTGGATGACCTCGTCGATCAGGATCCGCAGGGTGTCGTCGGTCTTGGGACTGGTGACCGTCCACTCGGGGCGGCCGTCCTCCGCCGTGCCCTCCTTGACCGTGCACGGCGGGCTCATCCAGTTGAGCGGCTTGTAGGAGCCGCCGTCGGAGTGCACGAGCACCGACCCGTCGGACTTGAGCATCAGCACCCGGGTGGCCATCGGGAGGTGCGCGGTCAGCCGCCCCGCGTAGTCGACCTGGCAGCGGGCTACGACGAGTCTCACGGGACGCGAATCTACCCTCGGCCCCTACGCTCGGGGCATGCAGCGGGTGATCGTGGTCGGTGCCGGCGTGGTGGGGCTGTCCTGCGCCGTCCGGCTGCTCGAGGCCGGGCACCGGGTCGACGTGGTCGCGCGCGACCTGCCGCTGGAGACGACGTCGGCGGTGGCGGCTGCGCTCTGGTACCCGTACCGGGCGCTGCCGCAGGACCGGGTCACGGCCTGGTCGGCGGCGTCGTACGACGCCTTCGCGCGCTGGCGGGGGACGACGAGACAGGCGTGCGGATGGTGCCCGGCACCGAGGTGCTGCACGAGCCGCGGGCCGACCCGTGGTGGGTGGGCGCGGTGCCGGCGCTGGAGCGCACGCGCGTCAACGGGTACGCCGACGGGTGGACGTTCACGGCGCCGGTGATCGAGATGCCGGTCTACCTGCGCTGGCTGACGGCGCGGGTTGCCGCGCTCGGCGGCACGCTCACCCGGACGAACCTGAGCCGGCTGCCGGAGTCTCGACACGCTCGACCACCGGTCCTGGTGGTCAACTGCGCGGGCATCGGGTCGCGGCTGCTCGCGCAGGACCTCACCGTGACGCCGGTGCGTGGGCAGGTGGTGCTGGTCGCGCAGACCGGCCTGGACCGCTGGTGGCTGGACGAGTCCGGCCCGACGTACGTCGTGCCGCGCAGCAGCGACATCGTGGTCGGCGGCACCGACGACGAGGGCGACTGGAGCCGCACGCCCGACCCGGAGACCGCGGACCGGATCCTCGCGCGGGCCGTCGCGCTGGTCCCGGAGCTGGCCGGCGCGACCGTGCTGCGGCACCGCGTGGGGCTGCGCCCGGTGCGGCCCTCGGTGCGCGTGGAACGGGTCGGGGACGTCGTTCACTGCTACGGCCAGGGTGGTGCGGGGGTCACGCTCTCCTGGGGCTGCGCCGACGAGGTGGCCCGGCTCGTGGAGGCGTACCGCTCGGGAGTCGGGTGCAGGTGTGGACCTCGGTCACCGGACCTCCTCCTCGACGAGGGCCAGCTCGGGCCGCCGGCCGAGGGCGATCAGGACGGCGAGCGCGGCCACGCCCAGCATGAACCAGATCAGGCCCAGCCACTTGGCCTGGAGCTGGGCGTTGAGGAGCACGTAGGCGAGGATCGCGAACCCGATCACCGGCGCGACGAGATGGCGCCACCAGTCCCGGCTGCCGCCACGCACGACGTAGTGCACGACCACCGACACGTGCAGCGCCAGGAAGGCGGTGAGCGCGCCGAAGTTCACCAGCGTGCTGAGCAGCGAGATGCCGTCGTCGCGGGTGCTGAAGTAGAGCCCGAGCACGAGCGAGACGACGGCCACCAGCAAGGTGGCGTTGACCGGCACTCCCTTGCGCTTGTGCACCCGGGCCAGGAAGGCCGGCAGCTGCCGGTCGCGCGCCATCGCGTACAGCAGCCGCGAGGTCGCGGCCTGGGCGACCAGCGAGTTCGCGAACCCCCACGCGATCGCGGTGGCGAGCGCCGTCAGCTTGGACAACCACTGGCCGCCCGCAACCGCTGCCGCGTCGTAGAAGGCCGTGCCTCCGGGGTCACCCTTCGCGACCAGCGCAGCCGGATCGGGCACCAGGAGCGAGGCGACCCAGGTCTGCACGATGAACAGGACACCGGCCAGCAGCAGTGCCGCCACCATCGCCCGGCCGATCGCCTCGGCGGACTCCTTGTTCTCCTCTGCGAGCGTGGAGATGCCGTCGAACCCGAGGAACGACAGCACCGCGATCGACACCGCCCCGAAGACCAGCGACCAGGAGAACGTGCCGGAGTCGTAGAGCGGGCTGAAGTCGAAGCCACGTCCCTTGCCCTGCGTCAGCGCGACGATGCCGATGACCAGGAAGATCGCGAGCACGACGAGCTCGGCGGCGAGCATCACCTTGTTCACCCGTGCGGTCATCTCGATGCCCATGTAGTTCACGGCGGTGTTGAGCACCACGAAGCCGACCAGCCACAGCCAGACCGGGACCCCGGAGACCAGCGAGTTCATCGCGATCGCGGCGATGAGGTAGAGCAGGGCCGGGACCAGCACGTAGTCGAGCAGGATCATCCAGCCCGCCAGGAACCCCACCGGCGGGGAGATCCCGCGGCCGGCGTAGGTGTAGACCGAGCCGGCCATCGGGAACGCGCGCGACATCTGCGAGTACGACAGCGCGGTGAACATCATTGCCACCATGCCGATCGCGTAGGCCAGCGCGACCATGCCGCCCGAGCCCTGGAAGACGCTGCCGAAGATGCCGAACGGCGCGATCGGCACCATGAAGACCAGGCCGTAGACCAGGAGGTCGACGAAGCTGAGCGATCGGTGGAGCTCCTGGGTGTAGCCGTAGCGGCCGATGTCGTCGGCCCGGGACTCGTTCATCGTCGTACCCCTCGATGGTTGCGACAACTGGTGGAACCCTGTGAGCGTAGGAGCATCGGCTGCCGTGGGGAAGACGTGGCAGACCTCACGATCGGGTCGCGGGGATCGCTGGCATGATCAGCGCCATGTCACGTGACTTCAAGACGATCGGCGTTGTCGGGCTGGGGACCATGGGTGCCGGCATCGCGGAGGTGTTCTCCCGCGAGGGCTTCCACGTGGTGGGTGTGGAGGTCTCCGACGACTCGCTCGCCCGCGGCCGGCGAGCACCTCGAGCACTCGACCGCCCGGGCCGTGGCGCGCGGCAAGCTGAGCGAGGAGGACCAGCAGGCCCTGCTCGGCCGGATCACGCTCACCACCAACCTGGCCGACCTCAAGGAGGCCGACCTGGTTGTCGAGGCGGTCGTCGAGTCGCTCGACATCAAGAAGAGCATCTTCCGCCGGCTCGACGAGATCGTGGCCCCGGAGGCGGTGCTCGCCACCAACACCTCGTCGCTCTCCGTCACGGAGATCAGCACCGCGAACAACCACCCCGGCCGCGTGATCGGCATCCACTTCTTCAACCCGGCTCCGGTGCAGAACCTGGTCGAGGTCGTGCGCACCGTGGTCACCTCGCCCGACGTGCTCGAGGACGTCACCGCGCTGGTGAAGACGATCGGCAAGTCGCCGGTGGTCGCGGGTGACAAGGCCGGCTTCATCGCCAACACGCTGCTGTTCGGCTACCTCAACCACGCCGTGGCGATGTACGAGGGGCACTACGCCTCGCGCGAGGACATCGACGCCGCGATGCGTTTCGGCTGCCGCTACCCGATGGGACCGCTCGCGCTGCTGGACCTGATCGGCCTCGACACGGCGTACGAGATCCTCGAGACGATGTACCGCCAGGGCCGCGACCGGCTGCACGCCCCGACCCCGATCCTCAAGCAGATGGTCACCGCGGGCATGCTCGGCCGCAAGACCGGCCGTGGCTTCTACACCTACGAGGCCCCCGACAGCCCGGTGGTCGTCGCCGACCACGCTGACCCCCTCGGCCGACGACAAGCCCCAGCTCCAGCACGACATCCGGCTGGTCGGCGTCGTCGGCACCGGCACCATGGCGACCGGCATCGTGGAGGTGTTCGCCAAGGGCGGGTACGACGTGGTCTACGTCGGCCGCACCCAGGCCAAGGTGGACAAGGTCACCGAGACCATCGAACGCTCGCTCGACAAGGCGATCCAGCGCGGCAAGCTCGAGGAGTCGGCCAAGTTCGACGTGCTCGCCCGGCTCACCGGCACCACGTCGCTCGACGACCTCAAGGACGTCGACATCGCGGTGGAGGCGATCGCGGAGGACCTCAAGGTCAAGACCACGCTGTTCGAGAACCTCGACGAGATCTGCAAGCCCGGCGCGATCCTCGCCACCACGACGTCGTCCCTCCCGATCATCGCCTGCGCCCGGGCGACCAAGCGGCCGCAGGACGTCGTCGGCATGCACTTCTTCAACCCGGCGCCGATCATGAAGCTGGTCGAGGTGGTCAGCACCGTCTCCACCTCCGACGACGTCGCCGACACCGCACGCGCGCTCTGCGCCAAGGTCGGCAAGGTGCCGGTCTCCTGCGGCGACCGCGCCGGGTTCATCGTCAACGCGCTGCTGTTCCCGTACCTCAACGACGCGATCAAGATGCTCGACGCGCACTACGCGACCGCCGACGACATCGACATCGCGATGAAGCAGGGCTGTGCGCTGCCGATGGGGCCGTTCGAGCTGCTCGACGTGGTCGGCAACGACGTGTCGCTGGCGATCCAGCGCGAGCTCTACCTGGAGTTCCGCGAGCCGGGCTACGCGCCGGCGCCGCTGCTGGAGCACCTGGTCACCGCTGGCTACCTCGGCCGCAAGACCAAGAAGGGCTTCCGCGACTACAGCACGCTGGTCTGAGGGGAGATCAGGCGTCGGTGGCTCGTGGGTCTGGCGTCGGGCCGGCGCTCGACGCGGTCACTACCGGCAGTCGCTGGGGTTGCCGTGTCGGCGACGGCGTCCGCCGGGGTTGCGCACTCCGGCGCCGCCACGCCGCCCTTTACGCTCCCTGCCGGCGGCGGTCCCCGCCCGCACCGGCCCGCCCACACCGACTCTCGTGCTCGCTGGCTGGGGTGGGGGAGGTGGGTGCCGGGCGGCTCATCCGGACCTGGACATGCCGGTGGCCCCGCGCCGGGGGTGTTGGCGCGGGGTGTGGGGCGGGGTCGCTACTGGTCGGGCGGGTGCGATGGTCCGGTCGCGGGTGACGTCGGTGGTGCCGCGGTGGTCGCGCAGGAACTGGTAGCCGTGCGGCGAGGACCACAGGTAGGACCCGGGTTCCAGGACGGTGTAGCCCCAGCCGGAGTGGTGGGTCTTGAGCCGGTGGTGGCGCCGGCACAGCGGGCCGAGGTTGTCGCTCGCCGTCGGTCCGCCCTCGGCTGTAGGGGATCACGTGGTCCATGTCGCAGTCCTCGGCGGGGCGGGTGCACCACGGGAACACACAGGTCAGGTCCCGTTCGGTGGCCTGGTCGGCGAGCCGGTCGGGGACCTGGTACTGGTCCACGTGGAGGTGCTCGGCCAGGTCGACCACCGGCTTCACCGTCACCGTGGTGCCCGGGAGGCCGCACCAGGCGCGGACCTGGTCGGCGTCGACGAAGCGAGCGGGTGTTCGCCACCCGGGCCAGGTGCAGCCGCGCGTCCGGGGTGCCGTGATCGCCTCGCTCGGAGAGGTGCACGTGCAGCACCACCTGCCGGCCCGGAGCCTGGGCCGGGCGTCGGTCTCGGTGTCGGTGGTGGTGTCGAGGTCCAGCGACGAGCTGGTGCCGGGCCATCTCCCCGAGCGCTTCGGAGCGGCGCACGTCCAGCGACGCGGCCGAGCCGAGGTCGGCGAGCCGGGCGGCACCGACCGACAGGGCGGTGTCCAGGTCCAGGGCGTCGGCGAGGTCGACCTCGGCCTCGCACCCACACGGTGCCCTCGAAGGACACCTGATCGGTGTGCACGTGGACGTGCCGGCCATCGGCGGCGGCCTCCCGGCGGCGCCGGGCCTCCTCGGGCATGAACCGGACGATCGCCTCCTCGACCAGCCGGTCCACCCCGCTGGGCCGGATCCGGTGCGCGAACCCCGCGACCTGGTCGTCCACGAACCCCGCCGCCGCCGGGCTGAGAGCGCGATCGTGGCGCGGGCGATCCGCCGGGCCCGCCACGCCGGCAGGTCCCCGGCCGGACCCGGGCCCAGGTCCGGGGGAGCCGGTGCCGCAGCTCGAGGGCCTCACCGAGGTAGGCCTTGCCGGTCTCGGTGGGCAGCCCGACCGCGGCCGCGAACTCGGCCACACGAACTCCGCGACCAGCGGGGCACCGGGTCCGGCGACCGGGACCGGGGTGTCGCCGAACGGACCGCGTCACCGATCGACTCCGCCGGGTGCAGGTCCGCCCAGGCGCAGCCGCGGGAGCAGGTCGGCCTCGGCGGCGTCGGCGGCGGCCCGGCGGTCCCGGGCGAGCGCGAGCACCCCGGCAGCGGTGTCCGCTGCGGTGTCGAGGCTGGTGGCGTCCCGAGGTCATGGCTCCATTCTAGTCGAACAGGTGTTCGAATCAAGGGTGGAATCAGTCGACATTTCGGCTAGGGAAGATGAGGTGATCCGAAGGTGGCTGGCGCCTCTCAACCACCGCCAGCGCCGCCCGGCGAGCCGACTCGCGCAGCGCCGTCCCGTCGCTGCGCTTTCACCCTTACCTCCCGCAGCCGCGAGGCGTGGTCTCGACACCCGCTCGCTGGCGCTCGCTGCTCGACCACCGGAAAGTCAACCACCGCCAGCGCCGCCACGGCAGCGGCCGCGACCTCCGCGCCGCCGCTCCCCGTCGCTGCGCTTTTCCACCCCGACCTCCCGCAGCCGCGAGGTCGTCCGCTCGACGCGCTCGCTTGCGCTCGCTGCCACGCCGAGACCACCCACTGAGCCCGCAGCTAGGCTCCCCGCATGCGGACGAACCGGCTCGAGGCGTTCAGCGACGGGGTGCTCGCGATCATCATCACGATCATGGTGCTCGAGCTGAACGTCCCGGAGGGGCACACCCTGCACGACCTGTGGGACGAGACCGGGGTCAGCTTCCTGACCTACGTGCTGAGCTTCGTCTACATCGGCATCTACTGGAACAACCACCACCACATGTTCCAGCTCTGCGAGAAGATCACCGGCCCGGTGCTCTGGGCCAACCTGCACCTGCTGTTCTGGCTCTCGCTCTACCCGTTCACGACGGCCTGGATGGACGAGAGCGACCTCGCGCGCACGCCGACCCTCGTGTACGGCGTCAACCTGCTCGCCGCCGCCATCGCGTACACGATCCTTCAGCAGCTGATCATCCGTGGGCCCGGTGGCGCCGGACTGCGCGAGGCGATGGGCGCGGACGTGAAGGGCAAGCTCTCGCCGGTGCTGTACGTCGCCGGCATCCTGCTCGTGTTCGTGTCGCCGGTGCTCGGGCTGCTGCCGTTCGTCGCGGTCGCCGTGATGTGGCTGGTGCCCGACCGACGCATCGAGGCCTACCTCGCCGAGCACGAGGCGCAGCGCTCGTGAAGCTGGTCATGCGGGGGCCGGTGCTGCTGCGAGGGGAGAATGACCCCATGACCTCCCCGATCCGCGCCAACTCGGTGCTGCCCGCCCGCCGCACGCCGATCACGCTGCACACGGGCGACGGGCTCGAGCTCGTCGGCGAGCTCGCGGTGCCGGAGGACCGGGACCCGGTGGCGACCCTGGTCTGCCTGCACCCGCTGCCCACGCACGGCGGGATGATGGACAGCCACATCTACCGCAAGGCGGCGTTCCGGCTGCCGGCACTGGCCGGGCTGGCGGTGCTGCGGTTCAACACCCGCGGCACCTGGAGCGAGCAGGGCACCAGCCAGGGCGCGTTCGACAACGCGGTGGGGGAGCGGTACGACGTGGCCGCGGCGGTCGAGTACGCCGAGTTCCACGACCTGCCGGACATCTGGCTCCTCGGCTGGTCGTTCGGCACCGACCTCGCCCTCATGCACGGGCTCGACCCGCAGGTGAAGGGCGCGATCCTGCTCTCGCCGCCGCTGCGGTTCAGCACCGAGGCCGACCTGACCCGCTGGGCCGAGTCCGGCAAGCCGGTGACCGCGCTGGTGCCCGAGCACGACGACTACCTGCGGCCGGCGGAGGCCCGGGAGCGGTTCGCGCCGCTGACCCAGGTCGAGCTGGTGCCGATGGAGGGCTCGAAGCACCTCTGGGTGGGCGACGCCGAGCGGGTGCTCGACGAGGTCGTCCGCCGGGTGGCGCCCGACGTCGCGCTGCCGCTGCCGCGTCAGTGGGACGGCCCGATGGAGACCGCCGACACCTCGGCCTACAACGCCCACAACCTGTCTGCCTACAAGGACGTCCCGGTGCCGGGACCGCAGCAGCGTCAGGCCTGACGGGCCCGGTAGGCCGCGACCGCGACCCGGTTGCCGCACGAGGTGCTGCAGAACCGGCGCGACCGGTTGCGCGACAGGTCGAGCACGATCGCCTCGCAGTCGTCGGCCACGCAGGTGCCGAGGCGGCTGAGCTCGTCCAGGCGCACCACGTCGATCATCGCCATCGCCGCCTCGACGGCGATCCGGTCGGCGAGCGGATCCGCGGGGTCGGTGGCGTGCAGGTGCCAGTCCCAGCCGTCGTGGCGCACCAGCTGGGGGAGCGCATGGCGGCTGGCCAGCATCCGGTTGACGACGGCGACGGTGGTGTCCCGGTCGCTGGTCAGCAGCTCCCACAGCTCGGCACGGAGGGCGCGAACCGCGTCGAGCTCCGCCTGGTCGTGGGTGCGGGAGCCGGTGAACTCGTGCTCGCGCACGTAGCGATCGAGGTCGTCGAGCGTGGTCAGGGTGTCGACGCCCTCGGCCGAGTTGGCGAGGGCCACCGCGGACTGGAGTGACAGCTCGGTGTCATGGGCAAAAACCACGTTGACACCTTACACCCGTTCCCCGTAGCGTCATGTGCCATGAGCACGTTGACCCATGACAGCGTCGTCGTGACGGCGCGCGCCCGGACCGGCGCGGGCCTCGGGTTCGCCCTGGTGTCGGCGGCGTCGTTCGGGCTCTCCGGCGCCCTCGCCCGCGGGCTGATGGACGCCGGCTGGAGCGCCGCCTCCGCGGTGGCGGTGCGGGTGCTCGTCGGCGCCCTCGTGCTGCTGCCGGCCGCCGTGGTGACGCTGCGCGGACGGTGGTCACTGCTGCGGCAGCACGCCGGCCGGATCGCCGCCTTCGGGCTGGTGGCCGTGGCCGGGTGCCAGCTCGCGTACTTCAACGCCGTCGCGCACATGCAGGTCGGCGTCGCGCTGCTGATCGAGTACACCTCGCCCGTGGCCGTGATCGCCTGGCTCTGGTTCCGGCGCGGGGAGCGGCCGCTGCGTACGACGGTGGTCGGGGCGCTGGTGGCCGGGGTCGGGCTGGTCCTGGTCCTCGACCTGCTCTCCGGCGCCGACGTGAGCCCGGTCGGGGTGGCGTGGGCGCTGGCCGCGATGGTGGCGGTGTCGTACTACTGGCTGGTGTCCGCCGACGAGGACGGCGCCCTGCCCGGCATCGTGCTGGCGACCGGCGGACTGCTGCTGGGCGGCGTCGCGCTGCTGCTCGCCGGCCTGGTCGGCCTGCTGCCGTGGTCGGTGTCCACGGCGACCGTGCACTACGACGGACACGCGGTGGACTGGTGGGTGCCGGTGCTGGGCCTCGGCCTGTTCACCGCCTCGCTCTCCTACGTGAGCGGGATCGCCGGGATCCGCCGGCTCGGCGCGCGGGTGGCGTCGTTCGTGGGCCTGTCCGAGGTGCTGTCGGCGCTCTTCTGGGCCTGGCTGCTGCTCGGGGAGCTCCCGCGGCCGGTGCAGATCGTGGGGGGCGCGCTGATCGTGGCCGGAGTCGTGCTGGTCAAGCTGGGCGAGCGGGACACGAGCGAGCAGGCAGGCGTCAGCGCGCGTCCTGACGCCTGATCACGATCTCCCGCGACAGCAGCACCAGGGCCGCGGCGGTCGGGATCGCCAGCAGCGCCCCGACCACGCCCAGCAGCGAGGCACCGACCAGGGCGGCGATCACGGTGAGCAGACCGGGCAGGTCGACGGTGTGGGACATCACCCGCGGGTAGATCACGTAGTTCTCGAGCTGCTGGTAGATCACGTAGAAGATCACCAGCGCCAGACCGGTCTGTACGTCGGTGGCGAAGCCGATCGCGCACACGATGACCGCGCCGATCGTGGCGCCGATCATCGGGATCACGTCGAGCAGGGCGACGACCAGCGCCAGGGCCACGGCGTACTGGCCCAGGCCGACGATGAACAGGAACACCAGCGAGCTGACGCCGGCGCACAGCGCGACGACGAAGGCGCCCGAGACGTAGGCGCCGATGCCCTCCAGGATCTCGTTGCCCAGCTTGGTGACGCGGTCGCGGCGGCTGGCCGGTGCGAACCGGAACAGGGTGGTCTTGACCCGGGGCAGGGTCGCGAGGAAGTACAGCATCATCACGACGACCACGAAGGCGTTGGCCAGGAAGCCCAGGATCTTCAGCCCGACGCCGAGCACCCCGCCGAACACCTGCTGGCCGAGGCTGCCGCCGGTGACGTAGGACTTCAGCTTCCCGATCACGCCGTACTTCTGGTCGAGCCGCTCGACCGTCCTGCTGTGCTGGAGCTGGTCGAACCAGCCGGGAGCGCTGTGCTGTGAGGTTCGCGACCTGGTCGGTCACCACCGGCACGATCGCCAGCAGGAACAGGGCGATCGCGATCACCACGAACGTGATCACGACCACCACCGCCCAGGACCGCTTCAGCCCACGCCGCATGAAGAACTCGACGGCCGGGTTGAGCCCGACCGCGAGGAACATCGCGACCACGATCAGCAGGAGCACCGGGCCGACCATCAGGAACAGGCCGTACAGGAACCAGGCCACCAGCAGGCCCAGGCCGCCGAAGAACCCGATCACGAACGGTGACCGGTTGCTCAACGGCGGACCAGGCTTGCCGAAGTCGTCGTCCTCGCTCGGCTTCGCGGCGGCCGAGCCCTTGCCTCGTGCCGCCTGCTGACCTGCCACGCGCTAGCTCTCGTCCTTGTCAAACCCGGAGACGACGTCGCGGAGCGCACCGAGCTGGGCGGCGATCGCGTCGCGGCGCTTGGTGAGCCGGTCGACCTCTGCGTGCAGGGCGGCGACCTCGCGGTCCTTGTCCGACTGACCGGCGGCGCGGAGCGTCTCGGCCTGGGCCTTCGCCGAGCTGACGATCTGCTCCGCCTCGCGGCGGGCGCGCGCGACCGCGTGCCCGGCTGCCTCCTCCGCCTGCTCGCGCGCGGTGTTGGCCGCGGCCAGCGCCTCCCGGGTGCGGGCCTCGGCGGCCTCCGCGCGCTCCTCGGCGTCCTTGACCAGGCGTGCGGTCTCACCGGTGGCCAT
Source organism: uncultured Actinomycetota bacterium (assembly GCA_963754145.1). GTDB lineage: Bacteria > Actinomycetota > Actinomycetes > Propionibacteriales > Nocardioidaceae > Marmoricola. The sequence goes on along the minus strand of CAVWFF010000046.1, from coordinate 90,647 downwards.
GTTGTGGTGCTCGACGGCCTCGCGGGTCAGCCGCTCCTTCTCCACGGCCAGGGCCCGTCGGCCCTCCTGGACCTCGCGGTCGATCGAGGCCTTGGACTGCTCGGCCTCGCGGGCGGCCGACGTGCGGAGCGCCTGCACCTCCTGCTCGGCACCGAGCCGCAGCTGGTCTGCCTCGCGCTTGGCGGAGGCCCGGACGTCGTCGGCCTCGGCCAGGGCGCGGGCGCGCTCGGACTCGATGTCGGCCGTCACCCGCTTGCGGGTCTCCTCGAGCTCGGTGAGCTGGACGACGCGCATGTCCTCGGCGTCGCGGTCGGCGGCCGCCTTGATCGCGGCCGCGTCGCGCTGGGCCTGCTGGCGGACCTGGTTGGCCTGCGCGTTGGCCTCGGTGAGCACCTCGTCGGCCTGCTCCTCGGCCAGCCGGAGCAGCTCGCTGGCCCGTCCGCCGAGACCGGCGTACGACGGGGCGTCGCTCTCCTTGGCCCGGTGGGAGAGCTCCTCGACCTTCTTCTCCAGCTGGGCGATCTGCTCGCGGGCGCCGTCGAGGCTGGCGCTGAGGCCGTCCTTCTCGCCGGCGAGCTGGAGCAGCCGGCGGTCGACGGCGTCCTTGTCGTAGCCGCCGCGGCGGACGACGGGGAAGGCGCTGCCGGTCGCCACGGGCGACGACGCCCGGCCGGCGAACGACTGCCGCGCCGGCGTGGCAGTCGCCGGGATCACCCTGGCGGGCGGCTCCGGTGCCTGCGGCGGCGCCGTGCTCGTGGCCGGTGCCGGCGCCGTCGCCGGCGTGCTCCGTCTCGGCCCCCGTGGCGGGGGACTCGGTCGGCCTCGTCGGCCTTCGCCACCGGGATCGCCTGGGTCCGCGTCGCGTCGCTGCGGCGCTGGCCGGACGAGGTGTCGTCGGCCGCCGACGGCGCCCCCTGCGGCGTCTTCCGGGCGCCGACCGGGATCACGACGGTGGGATCGTCGGCCGCGGTCTCCTGACGCTGTGACTCCCCGGAGTCCTCCGGCTCGTCATCGAAGATGGACAGTCCCCGACCTTCGGTCATGCGCTGATTCCGCCTTCCGGGTGCGGCCTCGAGGCCGCGGGTTGGGTGCATGGTGGGGTGTTCCCCACCAGTGTTGCCGATGCAGGCGCTCGGGCAACCCCCGGCTCGCGGGCGAACCGGTGCGACAGTAGGACGGGGCCGCGTGTCTAGACGCCCCGGAACCGGTTGATCGCGTCGAGGTGCCGGCCGCGCTTCTCGTGGTCGCGCACGCCGAGCCCCTCCTCGGGCGCCAGGCAGAGCACCCCGACCTTGCCCTGGTGGGCGTTGCGGTGCACGTCGAGCGCGGCCTGGCCGACGTCCTCGAGCGCGTAGCTCCGCGACAGGGTCGGGTGGATCATGCCCTTGTCGATCAGCCGGTTGGCCTCCCACGACTCGCGGTAGTTCGCGAAGTGCGAGCCGACGATCCGCTTGAGGTTCATCCACAGGTAGCGGTTGTCGTACTGGTGCATGTAGCCGCTGGTCGAGGCGCAGGTCACGATCGTGCCGCCCTTGCGCGCGGCGTACACGGAGGCGCCGAACGTCTCCCGGCCCGGGTGCTCGAAGACGATGTCGACGTCCTCGCCACCGGTGAGCTCGCGGATCGTGTTGCCGAGGCGGCGCCACTCCTTGGGGTCCTGGGTGTTCTCGTCCTTCCAGAACTTCCAGTTCTCCTCCGAGCGGTTGATGATCAGCTCCGCACCCATGGCGCGGCAGATCGGACGCCTTCTCCTCGTTGGAGACGACGCAGACCGGTGTCGCCCCGCCGTTGAGGGCGTACTGCGTCGCGAAGCCGCCGAGGCCGCCGGAGGCACCCCAGATCAGCACGTTGTCGCCCTGCTTCATGCCGGCGCCGTTGCGGCTGACCAGCTGGCGGTACGCCGTGGAGTTGACCAGGCCCGGGGACGCGGCCTCCTCCCAGGTGAGGTGGCGCGGCTTGGGCATCAGCTGGTTGGACTTGACCATCGCCACCTCGGCCAGTCCGCCGAAGTTGGTCTCGAAGCCCCAGATCCGCTGCTCGGGGTCGAGCATCGTGTCGTTGTGGCCGTCGGGGCTCTCCAGCTCGACCGAGAGGCAGTGCGCGACCACCTCGTCACCGGGCGACCAGAGGTGGACGCCGGGTCCGGTCTTGAGCACCACGCCGGAGAGGTCGGAGCCGACGATGTGGTACGGCAGGTCGTGGCGTGCCGAGAGCGGCGAGAGCCGGCCGTAGCGCTCGAGGAAGCCGAACGTCGGCACCGGCTCGAAGATCGAGGTCCAGACGGTGTTGTAGTTGATCGCGCTCGCCATCACGGCCACCAGCGCCTCGCCCGGGCCGAGCTCGGGCAGCGGCACCTCGTCGAGGTGGAGCGACCTCCGTGGGTCCTTGTCCTGGCTCTCCATGCCCTCGAAGAGGTCGACCTCGTCCTTGTGGACGGTCACCGCCCGATAGGACTCGGGGGCGTCGAGGGCAGCGAAGTCGTCCGCTGAGGTGTCGCCGGCGAGGATGGCATCGAGGATCTGGTTCACGGGGTGAACCCTTCCGGCGGCCGTCCGCGGTCGCAAGGTCGAGGCCAGTGGAGTTGGTCACGCTGGCGACGACCGGCCCGTTGCGTCCGCTTTCGCGGCGTATGCCTCACGGGCCAAGGATTTCCCAAGGCGGTCGCTGGCTAGATATGACCTCCTACCCGGCTTAGTTGGTGGGGGTGATGAGGGGGCTCATTTCATGTCTGTATCGACAGTCACGTTCGTCGCGCACGGGCCGACCGGGCCGAAGAGCACGGGCTGACGTTCGTCAGTGACGCGCCGACTCTTCGCCGGTGCTGTCGGTGATCGGGACGGTGCCGTAGGCAGCGTGGCGCGACCGGGGGGTCACTGGTCGCGCCCGAGAACACGAAGGGACGACCGCCGGAAGGGCCGGCGGTCGTAAAGCAATAACTGGGGGGACACCCAAATGTCGTTGAATCGTCGTGATGTGCTCAAGATCGGTGCGGTCGCGGGGGCGGCCGTCACCTTGCCGCTGGCTCGCTCGGGCTTCACCGCGACCACTGCGCTCCGCATGCCCGCGAGCAAGATGCCCGCAACGTTCACCCTCCCGTTCCTCCGCCCGAGCGAGCTCGGTCCCGTGGGCGACGCCAGCGATCCTCTGCCCGGACGGCGCGCCCCGGGACTACCCGAGGTACGAGATCGCCCAGCGCTTCACGGTCGCCGAGATCATGCCCGGGTACAAGACCCCGGTCTTCGGCTACAACGGCGAGGTTCCCGGGCCGACCCTGCGGATGACCCGGGGCAACTCCGGTCGTCGTGCGGCAGACGAACACGCTGCAGCAGCCGCCGGCGGCGCCGTACCAGAGCGTGCCGATGCCGTCGAAGTACACCTCCGACCCCTGGCAGCGCTCGACCTCGACCCACCTGCACGGGTCGGCCTCGCTCCCGCAGTACGACGGGTACGCCTCGGACCTGACGTTCCCGGGCCAGGTGAAGAAGTACTTCTACCCGAACGCCAGGACGCCCGGACCCTCTGGTACCACGACCACGGCGTGCACCACACGTCCCAGAACGCTTACAACGGTCTCGCGGGGCTCTACATCCTCCACGACGAGGAGGAGGCGAGTCTCGGCATCCCGACCGGCGCACCGGGATCGCCCTCCGCGCCGTACGACGTGCCGATGATCGTGCGGGACGCGATGTTCGCCACGGACGGGACTCGTTCATCTACGACGACAACTCCGAGTCGGGCGTGTACGGCGACGTGCCCCTGATCAACGGCGTGCCCTGGCCGCTGATGGAGGTCGAGCCGCGGATCTACCGCTTCCGGATCCTCAACGCGTCGGTCTCCCGCTCGTACGAGTGGCAGCTCAGCGACGGCAGGTCGACCGTGCCGATGACCGTGATCGGCACCGACGGCGGCCTGATGCCCCAGCCGAAGGTGGTCTCGAAGTTCCGGCACGGCATGGCGGAGCGCTACGAGATCATCATCGACTTCAGCAAGTACAAGGGCGCCCGGATCACGCTGAAGAACCTGATGCCGAAGAACAACGTCGGCTACGACTCGATCAGGCAGGTCATGCAGTTCAAGGTCGGGACCACCGTCACCAACGACGCAGGCAACGCGATCCCCGCGGACTGGTCGGAGAAGCTGACGACCCCGGAGTGCATGACCTGGACCGAGTCGCAGCTGCTGGCACAGGGCGCGCTGAAGCGGGAGTTCAAGTTCATCCGCAGCAACAGTCGGTGGACGATCAACGGGGAGACCTGGGAGAACGTCATCGACAGTGGCTACACGCACTGCATGGCGGAGCCGAACTCGGGTCGGTGGAGATCTGGGACCTGACCAACACCTCCGGTGGCTGGTTCCACCCGGTCCACATCCACCTCGTCGACTTCCAGGTGCTCTCCCGCAACGGCTCGGCCGCCAACGTCCTGCCGTACGAGCGGGGTCCGAAGGACGTGGTCTACGTCGGCGAGAACGAGACGGTGCGGGTGGCGATGCGCTTCTCCGGTCCGAGCGCCGGAGAAGGCTGGACCGAGCCCCGGGGCCGCTACATGATGCACTGCCACAACCTGGTCCACGAGGACCACGACATGATGATGCAGTTCAGCGTCGGTGACCGCGACCACGCGCCCGACCTCGACCCGATCACGGCGGACGGCGCCCGGCCCCTCTAGGCCGGAAGGAACGAGATGACCACGACCGCCACTGACCGACCCGCCACACGGCCGCACGAGACCGGGGACCAGCGACCCGGTCGCGCGCGGCTGGTGCGGGCGCTGCGGGCTGCGGGCACGCTGGTGCTCGTGCTGCTCGTCCTCCAGCTGCCGGTGCGGATGTTCGTCGCGGAGCCGCTGGCGGTCCGGAGCGAGAGCATGGTGCCGACGTTCGAGGTCGGCGACCGCGTGCTGAGCTGGAAGGCCGGGGCGGACGGGCACGCGTGGCAGCGCGGCGACGTCGTGGCGTTCCACCACCGCGGGCAGGTCTGGGTCAAGCGCGTGGTGGCGCTTGGCGGCGACACCGTCTCCCTGCGTGACGGCCGACTCTTCGTGGACGGGAGCCGGGTGCGGGAGGCGTACGCCGACCCGCGTCTCATCGACAGCGTCTACTTCGGCCCGGTCCGGGTGCCGGCGGGCACCGTGTTCGTGATGGGCGACAACCGGGGCGACTCGGTGGACTCGCGCCGGTTCGGTCCGGTGCCGGTCGACCAGATCGAGGGCCGGGTCGTGGCCACGGTCTGGCCGTGGCACCGCGTCGCCACGGGAGTCGGACGATGACCCGCGGACCCGCCCGGTACGGGCGCGCGCTGGTGCTGCTGTTCCTCGGCCGTGAGCCTGCTGGTCGTGTCGCCGGCGTCCGCCCACACCGACCTCGTCCGCGCCAACCCCGTGGCCGGGGCGACGGTCGGGCCGCTGACCCGGGTCCAGCTCGAGTTCGCGACCCCCGTCCTGCAGCGGCTCGCGGAGGTCGAGGTGCTCGACGACGCGGGCGAGGACCACGTGGCCGGCAAGGCGGCGACGTTCGGCACGAAGGTGGTCACCCCGGTCCGCTCGGTCGACCGCTCCGCACGCTACGAGGTGCGCTACCGGGTGGTCGCCGTCGACGGTCACCCCGTGGTCGGCAGCTACCACTTCACGGTCGCCGCGTCGGCGGCCGCCGTGGACGAGGGCGGGGCGGACTCCGCGTTCGCAGCGGACGCGGAGGCCTCCGGCGGCACGCCGCCCTGGCTGGTTCCGCTCCTCGCCGGGCTGGCCGTCCTCGCCGTCGCCGTCGCCCGCGTCGTCCAGTACCGGCGGAAGGCCGACTCATGACCATCATCGCGACCCGCGTCGAGCCGAGCTCGACGATCCCGGCTCGTCCGACCCCTCCCGGCCTCGCCCGCGGACTGCTCGCGGTCCTCACGCTGCTGCTCCTCACGGTGGTCGCCGGGCTGGCCGTGACCGGCAGCTCCGCCGCCACCGGCAGCGCCTCGGGACTCTCGGACGCGGGCGCCCTCACCACCCGGCTGCTCCCGGTGACCCGCGGCCTGTTCGACCTCGCCGCCATCGGTGCCATCGGCAGCACCACCGCGCTGGCCTGGCTCGTGCCCTGGGACAGGCCCGATGCGACCCGTCGGCTCCGCGCCGCCTCCGCCGGATGGGCGTCGGCGTGGTGCGTGGCCGCGCTGGCCCACCTGGTGTGCTCGGCCGCCCAGGTCGTCGGTGTCCCGGTCACCCGGATCTTCGCCGCGCCCGACCTGCTCCTGTACGGCGTCGACCTGCCGCAGGGACGCGCCCTGCTGCTGGTCGTGGTCGGGTCGCTGTCCCTGGCCCTGTGGATCAGCGCCGCGCGCACCCGAGCGGTGGCCCGCGCCTGGGCGCTGCTCGCGCCGGCGCTGCTCGCGCCGCTGCTCGCGACCGGGCACGCCGCGACGGCCTCCAACCACTTCCTCGCGACGCAGACGCTGCTCGTGCACGTGCTCGCCGTCTCCCTGTGGATGGGCGGACTGCTGGCCGTCGTCCTGCACCTGCGCGGAGACCGCCCGGCGCTCGTGGTGGCCGTGACCCGGTTCAGCCGGCTCGCGCTCCTGTGCTTCCTCGCGGTCGCGGCCAGCGGCCTGGTCGGTGCCTGGACGAGGCTCGGGCTCGACCCGGACGTGTGGCGTTCGGACTACGGCATGCTGATGGTCGCCAAGACCGCCCTGCTCGGGGCGCTCGCCGCGCTCGGGTGGGCGCACCGGAGGTACAGCCTCCCGGCGCTCGCGACGGGTCAGCGCCGGGTCTTCGCCCGGATCGCGGCCGTCGAGGTGTCCCTGATGACGGCCGCGCTCGGCCTCGCCGTCGTCCTGGGCCGCACCGCGCCGCCGATCGCGGCCTCCCTGCGCGCGGCCCCGCCGCACGCGGCCGCCTTCCCGACGGTCGACCCGACCCTGCCCCCCTTGCGCCCGCTGTCGGCGCTGCTCGAGACCCGGCCCGACGCCCTCGTCGCCACGTTCCTGGTGGCCGCTGCCGCGCTGCTCGTGATCTGGGCACGACGAGGACCGGCCGACGCACGGCCGACCCGGTCCCAGGGGATCTGCCTGGCGGCGGGCTTCGGGCTCGCCGCGTGGGCGCTGGTGGGCGGGCTCGGCGCCTACTCCACCGCCCTGCTGAGCGCACAGGTGGCGCAGGTGCTCGTCCTGATGGTCCTGGTGCCGGCGCTGCTGGCCAGGGGCCTGCCGTCGCCGCGGCTGACGGCGCTCGTCGACCGCGGCCGTCGGCTTCGGGTCGGGGTGCTGCTGCAGCCGACCAACGCCGCGGTGCTGGCGGTGGTCGTGCTCGGCGTGACGTTCCAGACCCCGCTGCTGGAGCTCTCCCTGAGCAGCGAGCTCGGTCACCTGCTGGTCGGCCTGGCTGCCCTTGCCGCCGGCTGCCTGGTGGTGCTGCCTCTGGTGGCCGAACGCTCGCGTCCCGCGCGACCGGTCTCCGGCCTGCTGCTGATCGCGGCCGTGCTCGCGTGGTACGGCGGGCGGATGTGGCTCACCACCGTCCCGATGGCGGGTGGCTGGTTCCGCGACCTGGACCTGGTGTGGGCCGACGCCGCCGTCGACCAGCGGTTCGCCGGTGCCGTGGCGCTGGCCTTCGCGGTCGGCCTGCTCGCGCTCGCCGCCGCTCAGCGCGCCGCGGGCTCGACCAGCTCGACGAGCACGCCGCCGGTGTCCCTGGGGTGAACGAAGTTGATCCGGCTGCCGGCGGTGCCGCGGCGCGGCTCGTCGTACAGGAGCCGAAGTCCGCGGCGGCGCAGCACGGCGGACACCTTCTCCACGTCGGTCACCCGGTAGGCGAGCTGCTGGAGGCCCGGGCCCTTGCGGTCGAGGAACTTCGCGATCGTCGATGACTCGTCGAGTGGAGCCAGCAGCTGGATGCTCGACCCGGAGTCGCCGACCGCGACCATCGCCTCGCGCACGCCCTGGTCCTCGTTGGTCTCCTGGTGCGTCACGTGCATGCCGAAGGCGTCGCGGTACATCGCGATCGCCTCGTCCAGGTCGGGCACCGCCACACCGACGTGGTCGATGCAGACGAACAGGTCGTCGGGCAGGTCGAGCGGGGCACCGGTCGTGTCGTCGGTCATGCCGGTCATCGTGGCGCGTGCCGCGCCGGGGTGCCAACGAGTGTGACCTGTCCGACAGGAGTCGGAGCCTCGCCGCCCTCCCGGTCGACGTGCCCGGATGGGTAGGGTCGAGGGCAGTTCCGACCCTGCTCCAGGAGGCTCCACATGTCCGGATCCGTGATCGTCGCCGGTGCCCGCACCCCGATCGGCCGTCTGCTCGGAGGGTTCAAGACGCTCTCCGCCGCCGACCTCGGAGGCGTCGCGATCAAGGGCGCGCTCGAGAAGGCCGGGGTCTCCGGCGACCAGGTCGACTACCTGATCATGGGCCAGGTGATCCTGGCGGGTGCAGGACAGAACCCGGCTCGCACCGCCGGCGTCGCCGCGGGGCTGCCGATGTCGCTGCCCTCGATCACGATCAACAAGGTGTGCCTGTCGGGCATCAACGCGATCGCCACCGCCGACCAGCTGATCCGCGCCGGCGAGGCGGAGATCATCGTGGCCGGCGGGATGGAGTCGATGACCAACGCCCCCCACCTGCTGCCGAAGTCGCGTGAGGGCTTCAAGTACGGCGACACGGCCCTCGTCGACTCGATGGCGTACGACGCCCTCTACGACCAGTCCACGCAGCAGGCGATGGGCGCGCTCACCGAGCAGTACAACGCCGACCAGGGCCGGCTGACCCGCGAGGAGCAGGACGCGTTCGCGGCCGGCTCGCACCAGAAGGCGGCCGAGGCCTGGAAGAACGGGCTCTTCGACGACGAGGTCGTGCCGGTCTCGATCCCGCAGCGCAAGGGCGACCCGGTCGTGGTCAGCCAGGACGAGGGTGTCCGTGGCGACACCACCGCCGAGTCGCTGTCCGGCCTGCGTCCGGCGTTCTCCAGGGACGGCACGATCACCGCCGCCTCGTCCTCGCAGATCTCCGACGGCGCCTGCGCCGTGGTCGTGATGAGCAAGGCGAAGGCCGAGGAGCTGGGCCTGACCTGGCTGGCCGAGATCGGCGCCCACGGCATGGTCGCCGGGCCCGACTCCACGCTCCAGATGCAGCCCGCGCGCGCCACCGCCAAGGCCCTGGAGAAGGAGGGCATCGCCGCCTCCGACCTCGACCTGGTGGAGTTCAACGAGGCGTTCGCCGCGGTCGGCATCCAGTCCACCCGTGAGCTCGGCATCGACGAGGAGCAGGTCAACGTCAACGGCGGCGCGATCGCGCTCGGCCACCCGGTCGGCATGTCGGGCGCCCGGATCGTGCTGCACCTCGCCCTCGAGCTCAAGCGCCGCGGCGGCGGCGTCGGCGCCGCCGCGCTCTGCGGCGGCGGCGGCCAGGGTGACGCGCTGATCATCCGCGTGCCCGCCTGAGGTGGCGGGACGGCGCTCGTCCGGGGACGTTCCCCAGCTGGTCGAGAAGGCACGCGAGGGTGACGCGCGCTCGGTCGCCAGACTGATCTCGCTGGTCGAGGACGCCTCGCCGTTGCTCCGCGACGTGATGGCCGGCCTGGCGCCGTACGCCGGGCATGCGCAGATCGTCGGCATCACCGGCTCGCCCGGGGTCGGCAAGTCCACCTCCACCAGCGCGCTCGTCGGCGCCCTCCGCAAGGCGGACAAGCGGGTGGGCGTGCTCGCGGTCGACCCCTCGTCGCCGTTCTCCGGCGGCGCCCTGCTCGGCGACCGGGTGCGGATGCAGGACCACGCGCTGGACCGCGACGTCTACATCCGGTCGATGGCCTCGCGCGGTCACCTCGGCGGGCTGTCCTGGGCCACCCCGCAGGCGCTGCGCGTGCTCGACGCGGCCGGCTGCGACGTGATCCTGGTCGAGACCGTCGGTGTCGGGCAGAGCGAGGTCGAGATCGCCGGCATGGCCGACACCACGATGGTGCTGATCGCGCCGGGCATGGGTGACGGCATCCAGGCCGCGAAGGCCGGGATCCTCGAGATCGGCGACATGTACGTCATCAACAAGGCCGACCGTGACGGCGCCGACCAGGTGCGCCGCGAGCTGCGCTCGATGCTCGCCCTGGCGCGAGCACCCCGAGGGCGCGTGGAGCCAGCCGATCATCAAGACCGTTGCCAGCAAGGGCGAAGGCGTCGACGAGGTGGTCGAGGCGATCAACCAGCACCGGGCGTGGCTCGAGAGCAGCGGTGAGCTGGAGCTGCGTCGGCTCCGGCGCGCGCGCGACGAGATCGAGGCGATCGCCGTGACCGCGCTCCGCGAGCAGTGGCGCAGTGTGCACGAGCACACCGAGCTCGACGGGCTGGCCGTCAAGGTCGTGGCCGGCGAGACCGACCCCTACACCGCGGCGGACCGGTTGCTGGAGACGACCGAGTGAGGGGCTAGGCGTAGTACGTCGGCTCCGAGCCCGGCTGGGAATACTTCTGTCCGGGACGGTGGGCGAACCAGTCGTTGGCGCCGCCGACGAACAGCAGCACGACCGCGGCGACCGCGAGCACCAGCGTGACCACGGTGACGACGGACAGGATCGTCAGCAGGCTGACCAGGGCGGCCATCACCGCGGAGACCGTGAGCACGATGCGGGCCCAGCCGTGCCGCTTGACGGTGAGGAGCGCCAGCACCGAGGCGACGACCGACCACACGAAGCCCACCACGCCGATGCCGAGCAGGATCCCCCGTGCCTCGTCGCGCGTGAACTGGCCCTCGCTCCCGTCCTGGAAGCTCTGCATGAAGGTGTCCGCGCCGGACAGTGCCATCAGAAGCACGCACCCGGCTCCCGCGAGCCCGCAGCCCACCCAGGTGAGCACCGCGGCCGCCGTGACCGTGCCCGGGCGCTTGTCGGTGCTGGCCTCGAAGGGGTGCGACGGGGGCGCGCCGTGGGCAGCCGCGGCGTACGACGGCTGCTGGTACTGCTGGTACTGCGGGTGCTGGGGTTCCCCCTGCGGGGGCTGCCACTCGCTCATGCGGCACACCCTAAGGTCCGGCGGTGTGGTCCGGGTGGCCGTGCGTCCGCCGATCCTCCTTCATCTGCGCCTCGTGCAGGTGGGGGCGACCCTCGGCCAGCGTCTGGCGAGCCTCGCGCTCCAGGTCGCGGAACAGCGACCAGTAGCCGTCGTCGTAGTCCTCGACGATCTGGAAGGTCCAGCGGTCCGCGATCACGTTGCGGCCGACCAGCTCGGTGGCGATCCGGTCCGCGAGTCCGGTGTGCCCGGCCGCGCGCAGGGCGTCGACGGCCTCGCCGAGGGCCAGGTCGGCGCTGCCGGTGAGCTGGTGGAAGGAGTAGAGGTGCCCGCGCGCCCGCTCGGTGGTCTCCAGCGCCTCGGTCAGCTTGCCGACCGCCTCGACGGTGGCCTCGTCGACACCGTCCGGGACACGGTGGCGCTCGCTGGGACGGTCGCTCACGCCGCCTCCCGGACCATCGCGGCCGCCACCAGGGCGGTGGCATGCGGGGCGAACAGGATCGTGTAGTGGTTCACGCCGGGCACCGTCTCGACTGCCACGTGGTCGACGTCGTCGTACGCCGCCAGCCGGTCCACCGGGAGCAGTCCGCCGGGCTCGCCGAACATGCCGTACGGCGCGGCCAGGATCTGCACCGGCAACCTCGTCGCCCGGACCTCGGGCTCGTACTCGCTCCCCGAGACGAGCAGGTCGCGGCCGTCGGCCCGCACCGCGTCCTCCCTGGCCCGGGGGCGCACGCCGTCGGCGGTCTCGAGCGTGTCGTAGCGGGCGTAGGCCTCCATCGTCTCGTCCCAGGTGGGGGCCATCGCCGGGTGCTGGCGGAAGACGTCGACGTAGGCGTCGACCGAGGGATAGGTGCGGCCCAGCCGGTCGATGGCGGGCCCGAGCGTCCGGTCGAGCACCTCGTCCGGGTCGGCCCCGTCCGGGAACGGCAGCGCGACGCCGCCGTCGACCAGCACGACGTGCGAGAACAGGTCCGGCCGGTCGTGGGCGGCGTGCACCGCGACGAAGGCGCCCATCGAGTGCCCGGCCAGCACCACCGGCTGTCCGATCGCCTCGGCGACCGCACACAGGTCCGCGGCATGCGTGCGCAGGCCGTAGGGGCCGGGCAGGTCGCGTGAATGGCCGCGTCCGCGCAGGTCGACCGCGACCATCGACCAGTCGTCGGGCAGGTCCGCGGCGACGGCCGGCCACGCCATCGCGGTGGACGTGATGCCGTGCGCGGCGAGCACCACCCGTGGCCCGGCGCCGAAGCGCAGGGCGTGCAGCGCGCCGCCGGGCACGTCGTACGAGACTCGGGGTCGGATCCATGGCCCGATCCTTGCACCCACGCCCTGCGCAGCGCGCCTCCCGCCACAGCGGCCGGGTGCTTGCTACAAAGGATCCTGTCGCCGCGCGACGGTGGGGTCGGAGAGGAGCTGTGGGATGGAAGCCACGCTGAAGAAGGGTGTTGGCCTGCTCCTGCTCGTCTTCATCGGCTACTACCTGTTCACCGACCCGAACGGGGCCGCGGGCGCGGCCAAGGACCTGTTCGGTGCGGTCTGGGACGGCCTGCAGAACCTGTTCGCGGCGATGATCAACTTCCTCAACGCGCTGTTCGCCTGACGGCCGTGGTCGCCTGGTTCTGGCGCACCTTCGCCACACCGCGGATCTCCGGGCGGCTGCTGCGCCACCTCGACGAGACCCTGGTCGAGGACGTCCGGCACCACTGGGTCGTCTACGTCGTGCCCGCGCTGATCGCCGTCGCCGGCGGCTGGTTCCTGGTGCTCGGGTTCTTCGTCAGCGTCGACGCCGGCTGGTTCTGCTTCCTGCTCGGCGCGTTGCTGGTGCTCTGGGCCGGCTGGAAGGCGCTCAACGAGCACATGGACCGGTTCGTGGTCACCAACATGCGGGTCTTCCGCGTGCGCGGCGTGGTCGCCGAGTCGGCCGCCACGATGCCGCTGGCCCGGGTGCTCGACATCACGGTGCGGAAGACGCTGCTCGGCCGGCTCCTCGGCTACGGCCACTTCGTCTTCGAGTCCGCCGCGCAGGAGCAGGGGCTGCGCGACATCCGGTTCGTGCCCCGGCCCGACCGGCTCGACCTGACGATCCAGGAGCAGGTGCAGCAGGCCGGGCTCCGCGGGCGCACCGGCGCCACGGCCGGCCAGGGGCTCGACCCGCGCCGACGGCTCGGTAGCGGCGAGACTTCAGAGCGGCCGCTGCATCCAGTAGCTGCCGGACACCTTGGCGTAGCCGAGCGCCTCGTTGACGTGCCGGATGCCGCTGTTGTGCTCCTCGTTGTCGGTCGCACAGGTGCGGGCGCCCGCGTCGTACGCGAGCCGGTGCATCTCCTGCTTCACCAGGTAGCCCAGCCCGCGCCCGCGGAAGGCCGGGTCGACCCCGGTGTAGCCGATGTGGGCCTGGTCGCCGAACGCCGAGCCCCAGGAGATCGCGGCGGGGCGCCCGCCGACCCGCAGCAGCACCCCGAGCGGCCGCTCCTTGTCCGTGATGAAGTCGAGCAGCATCGCCCGGTCGAACACGAACTGGTCGCGCTCGGGATTGGTCTGGCTGGCGTCGAGCATCGCGTCGAACGCGTCCTGGTCGGGGAACTCCAGGCTCGTCGACGCCTCGATGGTGACGTCGTCGGGGAGCGCCCGCTCGGGCACCGGTGAGGGCAGCGGCAGCCGCGAGCTGATCGAGTGCTGCAGGATCCCGAACCCCCAGTGCTGCGCGACCTCGAGCGCGCGGGGTTCGTCGTCGAAGACCCCGCTCCTCAGCACGAGGTCGTCGTCGATCCCGTCGACCAGCGCGGCGTGCAGCGCACTGCCGACTCCGGCACCCTCCTGCTCGGCGTCGACGACGACCCGCAGGGAACGCCAGCCGGGTGGGAACGGCGCCAGCTTGGCCAGCCCGCCCCACCCGAGCATCCGGTCTCCGTCGAGCGCGACCACGAACCGGCTCTCCAGCGTGAAGTCCGGGTCGTGGAACAGGGGTTCGACGAACGCGCGGATCAGGGCCGGCGAGCGCCGCATGGCCAGGTCGATCATCTCGTCGTACCGCTCGGCCGGCGCCTCCACCACGTCCACGGGGCCTAGTGTTCCGCACCATGGAGGGGAAACTGCCGTTCGACCCGATCGACGAGGCCGCCCGGCAGTGGGCGAAGCACTGGGACGGCGTGCCCCAGATGCACGCCGTGACGTCGCTGATGCGCGTCCAGCAGCTGGTGCTCGGACGGCTCGACGCGCTGCTGCGGCCGCACGGGCTCACGTTCGCCCGCTACGAGGCGCTGGTGCTGCTCTGCTTCTCCTCGGCCGGCTCGCTGCCGCTGGGCAAGATGGGGGAGCGGCTGCAGGTGCACCCGACCTCGATCACCTCGATCATCACGCGGCTCGAGTCCAGTGGCTTCGTCGTCCGCCGACCGCACCCGCGTCGACGGCCGCGCGGTGCTGGCCGAGATCACGGACGCGGGCCGCGCCGTCGTGGAGGCGGCCACCGCGGACCTGGTCGGCGCGGACTTCGGGCTGGGCGCGCTCGACGACGAGCGGCTGGGGGAGCTCTCCGACCTGCTGCGTCCGATGCGGCAGGCGGCCGGAGACTTCTGACTTTGGTGAATTTAGTTGGACGTCCTACTATCTCGGTATGACGGACACTGCGCGCGAGCGCTGGCAGGCGAGGTACGACGCGGCGCTGGACAAGGGCCGGGTGCGCGACGCCGACTTCAGCACGCTCTCCGGCTCGGAGGTCGACCCGGCGTACGGGCCGGCGACCGCCGAGGAGGAGGCCGGCTACCCACGGTTCTCCGAGATCGGCTGGCCGGGGGAGTTCCCCTTCACCCGTGGCCTGCACGCCACGGGCCAGCGTGGCCGCACCTGGACGATCCGGCAGTTCGCCGGCTTCGGCAACGCCGAGCAGACCAACGAGCGCTACAAGATGATCCTCGGCCGCGGCGGCGGCGGGCTGAGCGTGGCATTCGACATGCCGACCCTGATGGGCCGCGACTCCGACGACCCGAAGAGCCTCGGCGAGGTCGGGCACTGCGGTGTCGCGATCGACTCGGTGGCCGACATGGAGATCCTCTTCGACGGGATCGACCTCGGTGAGGTCACCACGTCGATGACGATCAGCGGCCCGGCGGTGCCGATCTTCTGCATGATGCTGGTCGCCGCCGAGCGGGCCGGCGTCGACACCGGGCATCCTCAACGGCACGCTGCAGACCGACATCTTCAAGGAGTACATCGCCCAGAAGGAGTGGCTGTTCACGCCCGAGCCGCACCTGCGCCTGATCGGCGACCTGATGGAGCACTGCCAGCACGAGATCCCGGCGTACAAGCCGCTCTCGGTCTCCGGCTACCACATCCGTGAGGCGGGCTCGACGGCCGCGCAGGAGCTCGCGTTCACGCTGGCCGACGGGTTCGGGTACGTCGAGCTCGGCCTCTCGCGTGGCCTCGACATCGAGAAGTTCGCGCCCGGGCTCAGCTTCTTCTTCGACAGCCACCTCGACTTCTTCGAGGAGATCGCCAAGTTCCGTGCCGCGCGCCGGATCTGGGCGCGTTGGATGCGCGACGTCTACGGCGCGAAGACCGACAAGGCGCAGTGGCTGCGCTTCCACACGCAGACCGCGGGCGTCTCGCTGACCGCCCAGCAGCCGTACAACAACGTCGTCCGCACCGCCGTCGAGGCGCTGGCCGGCGTGCTGGGTGGCACCAACTCCCTGCACACCAACGCCCTCGACGAGACGCTGGCGCTGCCCAGCGAGCAGGCCGCCGAGATCGCGCTGCGCACGCAGCAGGTGATCATGGAGGAGACGGGCGTGGTCAACGTCGCAGACCCGCTGGGCGGCTCGTGGTTCGTCGAGGCGCTCACCGACCAGATCGAGGCCGAGGCCAACGCGATCTTCGACAAGATCCTGGCCATGGGCGGCTCGACGCTCACCCACGCCGACACCGACAAGCTGCAGGCCCAGGTCGTGTCGTCGACCGGTGACGCCGACGGCGCGGTGTGGCCGATGACCAACGGCATCCTGCGCGGCATCGAGGACGGCTGGTTCATGTCCGAGATCGCGGAAGCGGCGTTCCAGTACCAGGTGGCGCTGGAGAAGGGCGAGAAGAAGGTGGTGGGCGTCAACTGCCACACCGACTCGGTCACCCACTCGCTGGAGATCCTGCGGGTCTCCCACGAGGTCGAGATCGAGCAGGTGCGAGCGTTGGCCGCGCGCAAGGAGGCCCGCGACCCGGCCGCGGTCGAGGCCGCTCTCGCCGCGATGCTCGAGGCCGCCCGCTCGGGCGCCAACATGATCCCCTCCATGCTCGACGCCTGCCGCGTCGAGGCCACGCTGGGCGAGATCTGCGACGTGCTGCGTGAGGAGTGGGGCGAGTACCGCGAGCCGGCTCGCTTCTGACGTTCCCGGCGCGCGCGGTAGCGTCCCGCGCGTGAGCGTGCGAAAGATCGGCCTTGAGGAGGAGCTGCTCCTCGTCGACCCGGACAGCCGGCGGGTGGTCTCCGTCTCGGGCGCGGCCGTCGATGCCAACGAGCGCGACGAGGAGGTCGGCAAGGAGCTGTTCCAGCACCAGATCGAGACGTCGACGCCGCCGGTGACGGACGCGGACGACCTCGAGCGGCAGGTGCGCACCGGGCGCCGGGCGGTCGGCGAGGCGGCCGCCGCCGCAGGCGCACGCGCCGTCGCGGTGTCGACGCCGCCGCTGCCGCCGGAGGAGACGATGTTCGTGCGGACCCCGCGCTACGACCGCTTCGCCCCGCGGTACGGCGAGCTGGTCCGCGACGCGCACGTGTGCGGGATGCACCTGCACGTCGACGTGGCCGACGACGACGAGGGGGTGCGCGTGGTCGACGGGCTCCAGCCGTGGCTCCCGTTCCTGCTCGCGATCAGCGGCAACTCGCCGTACTGGGAGGAGCGCGACACCGGACACGCGAGCTGGCGCTCACGGGTCTGGGGCCAGTGGCCCACCGCCGGTCCGAGCCAGCCGTTCGGTGACGCCGCGACCTACCGCGAGGTGACCGGCCGGATGACGCAGTGGGGCGGGGCGCTCGACCCCGGGATGCTCTACCTCGACGCCCGGCTGTCCGCGCAGTACCCGACGGTCGAGATCCGGGTGGCCGACGTGTGCACCGACCCCGAGGACGGCGTGCTCGTCGCGCTGCTGGCCCGGGCACTGGTCGAGACGGTCGCCGCGGCGCCGCCGGCCGACGCGTGGCGTGCCGACCTGCTCCGCGTCGCGGCCTGGCGCGCCTCGCGTCACGGCCTCACCGGCGACCTCGTGCACCCGGTCGAGGGGCGACTGGCGCCTCCACGCGAGGTGTTCTCCGCGCTGCTGGCGTACGCCGGCCCGGCGCTGCGGGAGTCCGGCGACGAGGAGCGCGTGGCCGACAGCTTCGAGCGGCTGATGTCGCGCGGGACCGGTGCGACCCGGCAGCGGCGGCTGCTCGAGGAGGGCGGTGACCTCGTCGACGTGGTCGACGACCTGGCCCGTCGTACGGAGGAGTCCTGGGGGTGAGGCGGTCGTTGGGGCGCCGCTCCTACGGTGGAGCAATGAGCGATCCCGAGGACACCGAGAGCTACAACACCTACAGCGTCGACGACGAGGACCAGCCCCAGGGCGACGGCGACAGCATGGCCGACGACCGGGGCCTGGCCGAGCCGCTCGACGAGGGCTACTCGCCGCCGGAGAAGTGGTCGGCCGGCCAGGGCTACGGCAACACGCCGCTGGAGGAGGAGCTCGGCGAGACGCTGGACCAGCGGCTGGCGCAGGAGGTGCCCGAGCCCGACCCGTACCTCGAGGCGGAGCGCGAGGCCGCCGACCCGGACAGCGGCGAGGTCGACAGCGAGGTCGGGGACCAGCGAGCCGGACGGCTGGTGGCGCCCGACGAGGGGCTCGGCGAGGACGTCGACTCCGAGATGCTGGCCACTGACGTCGGCATCGACGGCGCAGGCGCCAGTGCCGAGGAGGCCGCGGTGCACGAGATCGAGGAGTGACCCACCCGGCTGGGTGCGGGGACGGCTCCGTCGGCGAAGATGGACCCATGACCCAGCAGCCCTTCACCCGTCCCGGCGCGATCGACCTGTCCGGGCTGAAGCAGCCGGCTCCCGGTGCCCCCGGCGGTGGCGCCGGTCCCGCCGCCAGCGGCGCCTACGCGGTCGACGTCTCGGAGCAGAACTTCCAGGACGTGCTCGAGTCCTCGATGAGCGCCCCCGTGGTGCTGGTCTTCTACAGCCCCACCCGCTCGCCGGAGAGCGCCGGCCTCGCGGCCGACCTGCAGACCCTGGCCAACGAGTTCGAGGGCAAGTTCCTGCTCGGCAAGGTCGACATCGACGCGGCGCCGTCGATCGCGCAGGCGATGCAGATCCCGTCCGTGCCGCTGGTGGCGCTGGTGGCCCAGGGGCGCCCGGCCCCGCTGTTCCAGGACGCGCCGCCGATCGACGAGCTGCGCACCGCCCTCAACCAGGTGTTCCAGCAGCTGGCCACCCAGGGCTTCACCGGCCGGCACCAGCCGCGCGCCGGCGCCGGTCCCGTCGACGAGAACGGTGAGCCGGAGGTCGACCCGCGCTACGCGCCCGCCCAGGACGCGCTGGAGGCCGGCGACATCGACCTCGCGGTGGCCGAGTACCAGAAGCTGGTCGACGCCAACCAGGCCGACGCCGAGGCGGCCGGCGGGCTGGCGATGGCCAAGGTGCTGCAGCGCACGCAGGGGGCCGACCTCGACGCCGCGCGCGCGGCCGCGGCCGAGCGCCCGGACGACGTGGGCGCGCAGACGCTCGTGGCCGACCTGGACCTGCTCGGCGGTCACGTGGACGATGCGTTCCGGCGCCTGGTCGAGCTGGTCCGTCGTACCTCCGAGGCGGAGCGCGACCAGGCCCGCAGCCACCTGATCGGGCTGTTCGCTGCCGTCGGCAACGACGACCCGCGCGTGATGGAGGCCCGCCGCAACCTCGCCTCCGCGTTGTTCTGAGCCGCTGACCAAGCCCTAGCCTCCGTCGGCGAAGGGTCCACCTGTCGCCGAAGGCCCGCTCCGCGAACCGCTCGCCGATGCGCCGGTGCGTGGCGGGGTCGGGGTGGAGCGCGTCGGGCAGTGGCAGCTCGGCGGCGTCCTCCTCGCCGTACAGCTCGCGCCCGTCGAGGTAGTGCAGGTGCGGGTCGCGCTGCGCCCGCTCGGAGCAGAGCCGTGCGAGCTCGCGGCGGATCGTGGTCAGCGTCAGGCGGGTCGGGTCCGTGGGGTCGCCGGTCGCCCGGAAGCCGAGTCGTCCCTCGGCGAGGCCGCTGAGGTCCGGCATGGCCGGGCCGGGGGTCTCCTCGTGGATCGGGCAGAGGATCGACGAGACCACCAGCAGCGGCGTGGTGGGGTGGCCCTCGCGGATCGTGTCGAGGAAGCCGTGCACCGCCGGCGCGAACGCCCGCAGGCGCATCAGGTCGAGGTTGACGATGTTGATGCCGATCTTCACGCTCACCAGGTCGGCCGGGGTGTCTCGCATCGCCCGTGCGGTGCACGGGTCGAGCAGGGCACTGCCGGCGAACCCCAGGTTGACCAGCTCGACGCCGCCGAGGGACGCAGCCAGCGCCGGCCACGTGGTCGTCGGGCTCGCGGCGTTGGAGCCGTGGCTGATCGAGCTGCCGTGGTGCAGCCAGACCCGTCGGCCGCGGTCGGGGGCGGACTCGACGGGGGCGTCGGTGCGCAGGGCGACCAGCTCGGTGGTCTCGTTGTGCGGCAGCCAGATCTCGACGTCCTTGGCGTCCGGGGACAGGCCGTCGAAGCGCAGCGTGGCGACCGGACCCGGAGTTGTCACCGCGGACCCGCTGGCCAGGTCGATGGTGCGCATGTTGCCGCCGTCGCGCGGTCGCCTGCGCGACCAGGTGCCCGTCCACCAGCACGTCGTACACGCCGTCGGGGCGCGGGGGAGCGCCCGGCGTACTCCGTCTTGGTCGGCAGCACGTCCAGCTCGATCTCGGTGGCCCGGGTGCGGAACGCGAGCCGTACGCCCGGACGGCTGCGCCTCCGCCATCGCCAGCTGCTCGTCCGGGACCTGCTCCCGCGCCCATGCCGGCAGCCGGTGCGGCAGCACTCCGTGCGCCGTGGCCTCGAGCTCGAGTGCCCCGCGCACGAGGTCGGCGGTGACGGGTGTGTCGATCCAGGTCATGAGGACAGCCTGCCAAGGGTGGTGGTCGTGGCTGTTGAGCGGTCGACACGGGCGCCTGCCCGGGGTGCGTCGAGACCGCGACATCGCGGCCGCGGGCAGGTAGGCGGTGGGGGAACGACGCAGCAACGGGAGAGGCATGGCGCCGGGGACGGTCCGCTCCCGCGGTTGCGGGTCGGCGGTGGTTGAGGAGGCGCGCCAGCCGGCACTCCGGTGGTCGAGCTTGTCGAGCCACCACATCCAGTTCTCCACAGACCCGGTATTCGGGCTGGTGAGTGTCGGTGGCCACCGACTAGACTCGAACACATGTTCGAGGTCACGATCGAGGCCGGGTTGGAGCCCGGGGCCGGCACCCGCACGGTGCTGGACCGGGCCCGCGCCGCCCGTCGGGCGGAGCTGGCCGCGGCGGCGGAGCTGCTGGTGGTCGCGGCGGAGTGGGCCGACCTGCACCCGGTGCCCCGCGGCGGGCAGGCCGGCCGGGCTGGGGTGAGGTGGACCTGCACGGCGAGGGCCTGGTCCCGCTGGCCGGGGAGGGCACCCCGCAGGTCGCGGAGTTCGCGCCGGTCGAGCTGGCCGCGCACCTGGGGATCTCCCACGACGCCGGCCGGCAGCTGATCGGCGACGCCCTGGAGCTGCGGCACCGGCTGCCCCGGCTGTTCGACCTGGTCCTGGCCGGCACCGTGCCCGCGTGGCGGGCCCGGCAGGCCGCCGCCCTGACCACGCGCCTGACCCCGGAGATGGCGACCTGGGTGGACAAGATGCTGGCCTGCGACCCCCAGCACCTCACCGTGCCCCGGGTCCGCCGGATCATCGAGGAGACGATCCTGCACTACGACCCGGACCGGGCGGTCGCCGACGAGCAGGCCGCCCTGGCCGCCCGGCATGTCACCCTGGTCCACGACAGCGGCCCGGCCACCACCGAGGTCCACATGCGCCTGGACACCCTCGACGCGCTGCACCTCGACGACACCCTGGCCGACCTCGCCACCAGCCTGAGCCGGCTCGGGGACACCGACAGCCTCGATGTCCGCCGGGCCAAGGCGGTCGGCGTCCTCGCGGACCCGCAACGGGCCCTGGACCTGCTCGAGACCGGCGACCTCGGCGAGCCGACCAGCCGCGGCGGACGGGTGCGAGCTGTTCGTGCACCTGGCGTCCGCCGACCTGGCCGACCCGACCCGGGCCGGCGGGGAGATCGAGCGGCTGGGTGCGGCCACCCGGGGCCTGCTCGCGGCCTGGCTGGGCCGGCCCGACCTGGCCGGGATCACCGTCCGCCCGGTCCTCGACCTGCACCGCCCCGACACCGTCGACCGGCACCACCCACCGGCCTGGATGCGGCAGACCGCGCTCCTGGTCGACGCCACGTGTGTGTTCCCCGGCTGCAGCCGCGACTCCCGCGGCTGCGACCTGGACCACATCACCGCCTACCGCCGGATCGAGGACGGCGGACCACCGGGCCAGACCCGGCTGGCCAACCTCGCCCCCTGTGCCGCACCCACCACCGGCTCAAGACCCACGGCGGCTGGAGCTACCAGCGCCTGACCGACAACCACTACCTGTGGACCACCCCCACCGGCGACCTCCTCGCGGTCCACACCCGCCGCCGCACCCGACGCCGACGACCCTGACCGCCCCACGCCCGCCAGCACCCCCAGCCGGCGGGCCGTCGGCACGCCCTCAGTCGTCAGCCCCGCCCCTCACTCGTCGAGCAGGGAAGACATCGTGCTGCGCATCTGATCGAGAAGACGATCGCGAAGGGCGACCTGACCGGCAGCGGCATCGTGCCGATGCGCTTCTCGACCGACGACCACACCGGATACGGCGGCGCCCGGATGGGCAAGATCAGCAACGGCACGCAGCAGTACTTCGGGCCGACCTACACGACGGACGACAGTGACAGCGAGCCCGAGGTGTACGACGGTCCGGCCAACACGCCGCCGGCCGGAGCCATCCCGGAGAGCGTAGCGAGTCAGACCGGCCGCCGGACTCGACGTACGCCGGGGACGCGCCGTCCAGGTTGGCCAGCGCGGACGCGATGCGCCTCGCGGTGAAGTCGGCGCAGCGCTCGCGCGCCTCGCTCGAGGGTGCAGAACCCGGCCGACCGGATCTCGCGCTCCTGCCGCACGATCCCGTCGACGAGCGAGGCGTCGTGGACGCCGCCGTCGAAGACCAGGCAGAGGGCGTCGTCCCAGCCGCCCCAGGGCGGGAGCCAGTCGGTGAGCAGCAGCCGGCCGGCGGGGATCCGCAGCGCGAGCTCCTCCTCGACCTCACGGGCCACGGCCAGCTGGGGCGACTCGCCGACCTCGACCACGCCGCCGGGCAGGTCCCAGTCGCGCTTGTAGGTCAGGTTGCACAGCAGGACGCGGTCGTCCGGGTCGCGCACCAGGAGCTGGCTGATCGCGCGCTTGCGGGGGAGGAAGGAGTTGAGCAGGGCGCGGAAGCCCTCCGGCTGGTCCGCGGGTACGTCGGAGGCGAGCCGCGCGTAGACGATGCGGTCCTCGCGCGCGTCGATCCCGCGCGAGATCCCCTCCTTGCGCAGCCCGCTGAACGTCGCCGCACGCTGCGCCGTCACGTCCCCGGGGTCGACGTACGCCTCGACCCGGTGGGCGCCCTCGTCGAAGGCGGAGGCGACCGTGAGCCGGACGGCGTCGATGGTCGTGTCAGCGGTCCACGAGACGCGGACCACGCCGTCACCGACCGGCGTGCTCTCGGTGTCGCTCACGGCCCAGCGTCAGCAGCCTCAGGCTCAGCGCGGGTCGCAGCCAGATCGTGCCCAGCGGCGGGAGGGTGACCGTCGCCGACGCCGGCTGGCTGTTCCAGCCCTCGTCGGTGGCGGTGACGGACCCGAGGTTGCCGACGCCGGAGCCGGCGTAGGCGTCGGCGTCGGTGTTGAGCACCTCGGTCCAGGTGCCGCCCGACGGCAGCCCGACCCGGTAGTCACCGTGCGGGATCGCGGCGAAGTTCGCGATGCACACGACCGGATCCGCGCCCGGTGCGGCAGCGGACGAACGAGAAGACGTTGCGCGTGGGCGTCGTTCGCGTCGAGCCACTGGAAGCCCGACGGGTCGCTGTCGCGCTGCCACAGGGCCGGGGACTCGGCGTACACCCGGTTCATGTCGCGCACCAGCGGACTGCACGCCGCGGTGCTCCGGGTGGTCGAGCAGCCACCAGTCGAGCTCGCGCGACTCGGCCCACTCGGCCTCCTGGCCGAACTCGCTGCCCATGAACACCAGCTGCTTGCCGGGGTGCGCCCACATGAAGGCGAGGTAGTTGCGCAGGTTCGCCAGCTGCTGCCAGCGGTCGCCGGGCATCTTGCGCAGCAGCGAGCCCTTGCCGTGCACGACCTCGTCGTGGCTGATCGGGAGCACGTAGTTCTCGGAGAACGCGTAGACGAGCGAGAAGGTCAGCTGGTCGTGGTGGTACGACCGGTGCACCGGCTGCGTGCTGCACGTAGCCGAGGCTGTCGTGCATCCAGCCCATGTTCCACTTGAAGCCGAAGCCGAGGCCGTCGGCGGACGTGGGCCGCGTGACGCCGGGCCACGAGGTGGACTCCTCGGCGATCGTGATCGCGCCCGGCACGCGCTTGTAGACGGTGGCGTTCATCTCCTGGAGGAACTGCATCGCCTCGAGGTTCTCGCGGCCGCCGTGCACGTTCGGCGTCCACTCGCCCGGCTCGCGCGAGTAGTCGAGGTAGAGCATCGACGCGACGGCGTCCACGCGCAGCCCGTCGATGTGGAACTCCTCGAGCCAGTACAGCGCGTTGGCCACCAGGAAGTTGCGCACCTCGCGGCGGCCGAAGTTGAAGACGAACGTGCCCCAGTCGGGGTGCTCGCCACGCGAGGGGTTCGGGTCCTCGTAGAGCGGCGTGCCGTCGAACCGCGCGAGCGCGAACACGTCCTTCGGGAAGTGCGCGGGCACCCAGTCCAGGATCACGCCGATCCCGTGCCGGTGCAGGGTGTCGACGAGGTGCCGGAAGCCGTCGGGGTCGCCGAAGCGCGACGTCGGCGCGTAGTACGACGTCACCTGGTAGCCCCACGAGCCACCGAACGGGTGCTCCATCACGGGCAGGAACTCGACGTGGGTGAAGCCCAGGTCCTGGCAGTACGTCGCGAGCTCGTCGCCCATCTCGGCGTACGACTTGGCCGCGTCGCCACGACCCGAGGTGCACCTCGTAGACCGACATCGGCTTGCTCGACCGCGCCGCCCTCGCGGCGCGCGCGTCATCCAGGCGTCGTCGGACCACTGGTGCCGGCTCTCGAACACGACGGACGACGTGGCCGGCGGGACCTCGGTGTGGAACGCCATCGGGTCGGCCTTCTCGCGCCACTGGCCGTCGGCGCCGAGGATCACGAACTTGTAGTGCGCACCGCTGCCGACGCCGGGCAGGAAGAGCTCCCACACGCCGGACGTGCCGAACTGCCGCATCGGGTGCTCGCGGCCGTCCCAGCTGTTGAAGTCACCCTTCAGCCGCACCCCCTTGGCGTGCGGCGCCCAGACCGAGAACGACGTGCCGGTGACGCCGCTCCCGCCCAGGCCCTCGTAGTGCCGCACGTGGGCGCCGAGGACCTCCCAGAGGTTCTCGTGCCTGCCCTCGTTGATCAGGTGCAGGTCGGTCTCGCCGACGGTGGGGAGGAACCGGTACGGGTCGTCGAACAGCATCGGCTCGCCGCCCGCGTAGGTGACCTCGACCCGGTAGTCGGGCACGTCGGTGGCGCCCAGGTCGCCCTCCCAGACGCCCGCGTGCACGTGGTCCAGGGTGGTGCGCTCGTCACCGTGCACCACGACGACCGACTCGGCCAAGGGCTTGAACACGCGGACGACGACAGAGCCGCCCTCCGTGTGCGGGCCCAGGATGCGGTGCGGGTCGCCGTACTCACCGCTGACCAGCAGCTCGAGCTGATGGATGTCGCTCACGTCGTCTCCTCTGCCTGTTGCTCGTCGAGATTCGCCAACGCAGCAAGGGGGATCTCGATCCACGCCGGTCGGTTGCGGGCCTCGTAGCCCACTTCGTAGATGGCCTTGTCCGCTTCGTACGCCGCCACCAGCGCGCTCTCCTCCGGGCTCAGCCGGCGACCCCCGACGTAGCCGGACGAGGAACGCCTCGCGGTTGCGTGCCGCCCACTCGGTGGAGCGGAACGCCAGCTGCTCGGACTGGTCGTTGGCGACGCGGGCGAAGTCCTTCTCCACCGAGCGCGCCGCGTAGTCGAACGATCGCAGCATGCCTGCGACGTCGCGCCAGGGCGAGTCGGGCAGGACCCGCTCGGAGAGCGGCTTGGCGGGCTCGCCCTCGAAGTCGACGAGCTTCCAGCCGACGCTGGTGCGGAGGGTCTGGCCGAGGTGGAGGTCGCCGTGCACCCGCTGGACCGCCTCGGTGCCGAGCCCCTCCAGCCGGTCGAAGGTCGCGTTCACGATGGCGGCGTACGGCTCGAGGGCCGGCACCTGCACGCGCCAGCGGTCGAACTGCTCCCGCATCCGGGACGCCACCGAGGCGGCGTCGACCGTGCTCGTCGGGAAGTGCTCGCGCAGGATGGCGTGCACGTCGGCCACGGCGCCGCCGAGGCGCTCCGCCTCGCCGGCGAAGTCGCCGCCCACCTCGTCGGCGTGAAGGTCGGCCTCGGCGAACAGGTTGCGCACGCTGGCGAGGGCGAGGTCCCAGCCGTCGGAGGCCGTGCGCAGGAACTGCTGGATCATCCCGAGGTCGTCCTCGCCGGCCTCGATCCAGCCGTAGAGGGACGCGACGTTGTGGTTCTCCGCCTCGGTGAGCACCTTGTGGATCTCGATGTCGGGGTTGCGGCCCGGCGTCACCTTGCGGAAGACCTTGAGCAGGCTGTCCTCGCCGAACGCGACCGAGGAGTTGCTCTGCTCGCCGCTGAAGAGCGTCGAGTGCGCCTGGGTGTCGAGGTCGTGTCCGCCGACCCGGTGGAACGTCAGTCCGCCGTACTCGCGGGTCGAGTCGTCCGGGGTCGCCGCGAAGGCGTCGAGGTAGACAGCCATCGCCTCCCGGTCGTGCACGGCGTCGTAGGCGTGCGTGAAACCGAGGTCGTCGTGGGTGGCCGTGCCGACGTGGGCGTGACCGATCCGCTCCTGCTCGTCGGGGTAGTGCGACAGCGGCATCTGGTAGCGCTCCTCGACCCCGCCCGCGGCGTAGCGGACGGTGAGGATGTCGATGGTCACGGTCGGCGGACCGGGCAGGGTCGCGACGCGCTGGACGTCGACCACGTCGTAGTCCTGGCCCTTGCCGGCGAACCACCGGGCACCGGCGAGGTACTCCGTCATCTGCGGGTGCTGGCTCATGTCGGGGCGACTCGGTACGGGGGACCCCGTCTCGTCCGTGTCTCGGGGTCGGGCAGCCGGATCCAGTAGAAGCCGTAGCCCCCGAGCGTGAGCAGGTAGGGGAGCTCGCCGACCTGGGGGAACCGCACGCCGCCGAGCAGCTCGACGGGGACGACACCCTCCCACCGCCGCAGGTCGAGCTCGACCGGCTGCGGGAAGCGGGACAGGTTGTTGACGCACAGGACGGTGTCGGTGCTGCCGTCGGGACCGACGAACTCGCGCACGTAGGAGAGCACCGTCGGGTTGGAGCCACCGAGGTCGATGAACTCACCGAGGCCGAAGGCCGCGTGGCGCTTGCGGGCCAGGATGATCCGGCGGGTCCAGTGCAGCAGCGACGACGGGTTGTCCAGCTCGGTCTCCACGTTGACCCGCTGGTAGCCGTAGACCGGGTCCTGCACGGGCGGGAGGTGGAGCCGGCCGGGTGTGGCGCGGGAGAAGCCGGCGTTGCGGTCGGGCGTCCACTGCATCGGCGTCCGGACGCCGTCGCGGTCACCGAGCCAGATGTTGTCGCCCATGCCGATCTCGTCGCCGTAGTACAGGACGGGGGAGCCGGGCAGGGAGAGCAGGAGCGCGGTGAAGAGCTCCATCTGGTTGAGGTCGTTGTCGAGCAGCGGCGCGAGCCGGCGTCGGATCCCGATGTTGGCCTTCATCCGGGGGTCCTTGGCGTACTCGCCCCACATGTAGTCGCGGTCCTCGTCGGTGACCATCTCGAGGGTCAGCTCGTCGTGGTTGCGCAGGAAGATGCCCCACTGGCAGCCGTCGGGGATCGGCGGCGTCTGCTCGAGGATCTCCGAGATCGGGTAGCGCGACTCGCGGCGCACGGCCATGAAGATGCGCGGCATCACCGGGAAGTGGAAGCACATGTGGCACTCGTCGCCACCGTTGTCGATGTCGCCGAAGTAGTCGACGACGTCGGCGGGCCACTGGTTGGCCTCGGCGAGGAGGACGCGGCCCGGGTAGTGCTCGTCGACGTACCGTCGCACCTTGCGGAGGAACTCGTGCGTCTCCGGCAGGTTCTCGCCGTTGGTGCCCGGGCGCTCGTAGAGGTACGGCACGGCGTCGAGGCGGAAGCCGTCGAGACCCATGTCGAGCCAGAAGCTGAGCGCCTCCAGCATCGCGTCGTGCACCTTCGGGTTGTCGAAGTTGAGGTCCGGCTGGTGGTTGAAGAACCGGTGCCAGAAGTACTGCTGGCGCACCGGGTCCCAGGTCCAGTTGGACGGCTCGGTGTCGACGAAGATCACGCGGGCGTCCTCGTAGAGCTCGTCGGTGTCGGACCACACGTAGAAGTCGCCGAACGGTCCGTCCGGGTCCTCGCGACTGGCCTGGAACCACGGGTGGGCGTCCGAGGTGTGGTTCATGACGAAGTCGATGATCACGCGGATCCCGCGCCGGTGCGCCTCGTCGAGGAACTCCTGGAAGTCATCGACGGTGCCGACCTCCGGCAGGACGTCGTTGTAGTCGGCCACGTCGTAGCCGCCGTCGCGGAGGGGCGAGGGGAAGAACGGAGGCACCCACAGGCAGTCGACGCCGAGCCAGGCCAGGTAGTCGAGCTTGTCGGTGAGCCCCCTGAAGTCGCCGACGCCGTTGCCGTCGGAGTCGTTGAACGAGCGGACGAGGACCTCGTAGAAGACCGCGGTCTTGAACCAGTCCGGGGTGGGGTTGTCCGGTTCCGGGTTGACGATCGCGCCCTCCGGCGCGGCCCCAGGGGTCACGTCGGGATTGCTCGCCGTCATGCATGCCCTCCGATCGTGAGCACGTGGGCGGGCTCGTAGCCGGGGTCGAGGCGCACGTAGTTGTGGGCGCCCCAGTGCCAGGTCTGGTGGGTGACCTCGTCGTGGACCGCGAACGTGTCGTCCCAGTCCAGGCCGAGCGACGGCAGGTCGAGGTGGACCATCGTCTCGCGGGTGCCGTGCGGGTCGATGTTGACGACCACGATCACGACGTCGTCCGGCTCGCCCGGTGTCGTGCTCTTCGCGAGCTTCGTGAACACCAGCACGGCGTCGTCGTCGGAGGAGTGCACGCGCAGGTTGCGCAGCTGCTGCAGCGCGGGGTGGCGGCGACGTACCTCGTTGAGCATCGGTGAGGTACGGCGCCAGCGAGCGGCCCTCGGCCTCGGCCGCCTGCCAGTCACGGATCCGGATCTGGTACTTCTCCGAGTCGAGGTACTCCTCGCTGCCGGGCTTCACCGCCACGTGCTCGAAGAGCTCGTAGCCGGCGTAGACGCCCCAGCTCGGGGAGCCCATGGCCGCCAGCACCGCGCGGATCTTGAACGCGGGCGGGCCGCCGTACTGGAGGTAGGCGTGGAGGATGTCGGGGGTGTTCACGAAGAAGTTCGGTCGCATCAGGTGCGCCGACTCCTGCGAGACCTCCGTGAAGTACGTCTCCAGCTCGTAGCGGGAGGTGCGCCAGGTGAAGTAGGTGTAGCTCTGGTGGAACCCGACGGAGCCGAGCGCGTGCATCATCGGCGGCTTCGTGAACGCCTCGGACAGGAACAGAACGTCGGGGTCGGTGGCGCGCACCTGGCCGAGCAGCCACTCCCAGAACGCCACGGGCTTGGTGTGCGGGTTGTCGACGCGGAAGATCCGGACGCCGTGGTCCATCCAGTGCCGCAGCACCCGCAGCGACTCCCGGTAGATGCCGTCGGGGTCGTTGTCGAAGTTGACCGGGTAGATGTCCTGGTACTTCTTGGGCGGGTTCTCCGCGTAGGCGATGGTGCCGTCGGCGCGGGTCGTGAACCACTCCTTGTGCTTCTCCGCCCACGGGTGGTCGGGCGCCACCTGCAGCGCGAAGTCGAGGGCCACCTCGAGGCCGAGCTCGTTGGCGCGCTGCACGAACGCGTCGAAGTCCTCGAGCGTGCCGAGGTCGGGGTGGACCGCGTCGTGCCCGCCCTTCTTCGAGCCGATCGCCCACGGTGATCCGACGTCGTCGGGCGTGGGGGTGAGCGTGTTGTTGCGGCCCTTGCGGTTGACCTCGCCGATCGGGTGGATCGGCGGCAGGTAGATCACGTCGAAGCCCATCGCCGCGACGGCGTCGAGCCGCTTCGCAGCGGTGCGGAAGGTGCCGGAGATGACCTTGCCGCTCTGCTCGTCGAGGGTCGCGCCCTCGGAGCGCGGGAAGAACTCGTACCAGCTGCCGAAGAGCGCCCGGCGCGCGGTCCACGAAGAGCGGGTAGGGCCCTTCGACGGAGACCAGGTCGCGCAGCGGGTGGGCGTGCGCGAGGTCGCGCAGCTCCGCGGACGTGGCGATCTGGAGCCGTGCCTCGACCGGGCGGGTGGTGTCGCGCATGCCCTTCGCGGTGTCGGCGACGAAGGCCTTCTCCTGCGCGGTCAGGCCGGGGTCCGCGCCCATCCGGTCGAGCAGCAGGCCGCCCTCGGTGAACATCAGCTCGACGTCGACGCCGGCCGGCACCTTGACCTCGGTGTAGTGCAGCCAGGTCGCCAGCGGGTCGCTCCACGCCTGCACCTCGAACGTCCAGGCGCCCTCGGTGTCTGCGGCGACCTGGGCCGTGTAGCGGTCGACCTGGTCGGGGATCCTCGCCATCCGCACGGGCGGGCGTCGTACGCCGCCGGGGTCGGTCAGGACGACGTCACATCCGAGCTCGTCGTGCCCTTCGCGGAACACCAGCGCGGTCACGGGGAAGACCTCGCCCACGCTCGCCTTCGCGGGGTAGCGCCCGTGCTCGACCAGCGGTGTCACGTCCATCACCGGTATGCGTCCGACCATGCCCTCACACTTGCGGCTCGCGCAGGCGAGGGCAAGTTGAGGTGTCAGTCGCTGGGCGCTGCGCCCGGGCGGCGTACGGCGGGCTCGGTCATCACCCACGCCACCGCAGCCGTGGTGGCGCGACCGATCGGCATCGCGAACCGGCGCGCCCGCACGCCGATCATGTCGCGTGCCCACGCGGGCAGGGTCGCCACCGCCGCGGTCGCGATGCACCCGTAGCCGGTCGTGCCCACCGGGAGAGCGGCGGTTCGTGCAGCACCAGCCGCGCGGCGTCCAGCGCCGGCGGCGTCACCTCGAGCTCGGGGCGGTAGGCCTCGATCGTGGCCCGGAGCTCCGCGACCGTGCGAGGTGCGTCCTCGACCCCGAGGCGCGTCGCCGGAATGGCCGCCTGCGCGACGTAGGTGTCGGCCTCGTCGGCCGTCAGCGGGCGCCGGCCGAAGGCCTGCTGGGTGGTGAGGAAGCTGTCGATCTCGGCCACGTGCACCCACAGCAGGAGCCGCGGGTCGTCGGCGGAGTAGGCCAGGCCGTCCGGCGTGGTGCCGCGCACGTAGCGGTGGATCGACCGCACCTTGGCGATCGCCGCCTCGGCGTGCTCGATGGTCGCGAACGTGGTCGCCGCGATGTAGGTGCTCGTCGACGCGACCCGCGCCCACGGGTCGTCCTGGTAGCCGGAGTGCTCGGCCACGCCGTACATGGCAAGGGGGTGGAGCGACTGGAGGAGCAGCGCGCGGACGCCCCCGGTGAACATCGACGCGTCGGAGTGCACCCGCCAGATCGGGTCACCTGGGGCGAACCAGCGCTCGCCCTCGGTGCGCCAGATCCGCTCCGCGGCCTGCTGCCCGTCGGGCCCGGCGATCTTGTTGCGCAGGGAGCCGGCCAGGCTGCGGCGTACGGGAGCGGAGATCACGTCCCCAGTATCGCGGGGAGGTGGTGGACCACCTGAGGTGCCCGCGCACCGACAGGGCGCCGTCGGAGGTGCCCGGCAGTCCCGTCTGGTGGGGTCGGTTGGATCGATCCAACGAAATTGGGCTAGCGTGTCCGGGTGCGAGCGATTCGACGATTCACGGTGCGTCCCGTCCTTCCCGGTCCCCCTGGCCGCCCTCGGTGACCTGGCCACCAACCTGAGGTGGTCGTGGCACCCCGAGACGCAGGACGTCTTCCGGGCTGTCGACGCCGACGCGTGGGAGTCCACCGCGCACGACCCGGTCAAGCTGCTGGGCGCTGTCTCCCCGGCGCGGCTGGCCGAGCTGGCCGAGGACAAGCGCTTCCTGCGGATGCTCGAGCTGGCCGCGGCCGACCTCGACCACTACCTCACCGGCGACCGCTGGTTCCAGCGCTCGGCCGGTCCCGAGGCGCCGACGTCGATCGGCTACTTCTCCCCGGAGTTCGGCATCACCAGCGTGCTGCCGCAGTACTCCGGCGGGCTCGGCATCCTGGCCGGCGACCACCTGAAGACCGCCAGCGACCTCGGCATCCCGATCGTGGGCGTCGGGCTGCTCTACAAGATGGGCTACTTCCGGCAGTCGCTCTCCCGTGAGGGGTGGCAGCAGGAGACCTACCCCGTGCTCGACCCCGACGGGCTCCCGATCGCCCTCCTCCGCGAGGCCGACGGCTCGGCGGCCAAGGTCACCATCGACGTGCCGGGCGACGCCCCGCTCGTGGCGCGCATCTTCGTCGCCCACGTGGGCCGGGTGCCGCTGCTGCTCCTCGACTCCGACGTGGAGGAGAACCCGGAGGCGCTGCGCGAGGTCACCGACCGGCTGTACGGCGGCAGCGAGGAGCACCGGCTGCGCCAGGAGCTGCTGCTCGGTGTCGGCGGGGTGCGCGCGCTGCGAGCGCACTCGCGGATCACCGGAGCCCCGGACCCCGAGGTGTTCCACACCAACGAGGGCCACGCCGGCTTCCTCGGCCTCGAGCGGATCCGCGAGCTCTCCGCGGCCGACGACGGCCCGCACCTGGACTTCGACACCGCGCTCGAGGTCTCCCGCGCGGGCACGGTGTTCACGACGCACACCCCGGTGCCGGCGGGCATCGACCGGTTCCCGCGCGACCTGATGGAGCAGTACTTCGGAGCCAGCAGCCCGCTGCCCGGCGTGCCGCTCGACCGGATCCTGGCGCTGGGTGCCGAGGACTTCGAGAACGGTGACGCCGGCGTCTTCAACATGGCCGTGATGGGCTTCCGCCTCTCGCAGCGCGCCAACGGCGTCTCGCTCCTCCACGGCCAGGTCAGCCGCGGGATGTTCAACGGCCTCTGGCCGGCGTTCGACCAGGACGAGGTGCCGATCACCTCGATCACCAACGGCGTGCACGCCCCGACCTGGGTGGCGCGCGAGGTGTTCGAGCTCGCCGCGAAGGCCGGCGCCGACAGCGACTCCTCGTGGGACGACCCCGAGGTCTGGGACGTCGTCGACCGGATCCCCGGCGCCGACCTCTGGTCCACCAAGCGTGAGCTGCGCTCCAGGCTGGTCGACGACGCCCGCAAGCGGGTACGGCGGTCGTGGCAGAAGCGCGGTGCCGCCCCGGCCGAGCTCGGCTGGATCGACTCGGTGCTCGACCCCGACGTGCTGACGATCGGCTTCGCGCGCCGCGTCCCGTCGTACAAGCGACTGACCCTGATGATGCGCGACCCGGAGCGGCTCAAGCGGCTGCTGCTGCACCCCGAGCGGCCGATCCAGCTCGTGATCGCCGGCAAGGCGCACCCCGCCGACGAGGGCGGCAAGAAGATGATCCAGGAGATCGTCCGCTTCTCCGACGACCCCGAGGTGCGGCACCGGATCGTGTTCCTGCCGAACTACGACATCGCGATGGCGCAGCCGCTCTACCCCGGCTGCGACGTCTGGCTGAACAACCCGCTGCGGCCCTACGAGGCGTGCGGCACGTCGGGCATGAAGGCGGCGCTGAACGGCGGGCTCAACCTCTCCATCCTCGACGGCTGGTGGGACGAGTGGTACGACGGCGACAACGGCTTCGCGATCCCGTCGGCCGACGGCATCGACGACCCCGACCGCCGCGACGACATCGAGGCGACGGCGCTGTACGACCTGATCGAGAACGAGGTCGCCTCGCGGTTCTACGACGTCGACCCTTCGGGCGTGCCGCTGCGCTGGATCGAGATGGTGCGCCACACGCTGAAGTCGCTCGGGCCGAAGGTGATCGCCACCCGGATGCTGCGCGACTACGTCGGCCACCTCTACACGCCGGCCGCCGTGTCCTCGCGCGCGATCAACGACGACTACTCGGGCGCCAGCGAGCTGGCGGTGTGGAAGCACCGCGTGCTGGCAGCCTGGCCGTCGGTCCACGTCGACCACGTCGAGTCGTTCGGGGTGGCCGACAGCCCGGAGATCGGCGGCGCCGTCGACGTCCACGCGTTCGTGGCGCTCGGCGACCTGACCCCCGACGACGTCGACGTGCAGGTGGTGCAGGGCCGGGTCGTCGCCGACGACACGCTGGTCGACCAGGTCGCGCAGTCGCTGGAGCTGGCCGAGTCCTACGAGGCCGGCCGGCACCGTTTCGACGGCCGGCTCGAGCTGCGTCGTACCGGACCGTTCGGCTACACCGTCCGGGTCCTGCCCAAGCACGCGTACCTGGCCAACCCGGCCGAGCTCGGGGTCGTCACGCTGGCGTAGGTGGGTGCGTTGGGGTTGGGCGAGCGCGGGCGGTCGAATTCCCAAGGGATCGAGGTTCTTCGACGCAGCGCGCCAGGACTTCCCAATGGTTTCTGACGCTTCCCGTGGCATACACACCACGGGATGTGCCAGGAAACCTCGATACCTTGGGAATTCCGCCGGGGACCCCCCTACGTCTGCTGCAGCAGCACCAGCGACCGCGGGCCGATCACGAGCTTGCCGCCGGCGTGCGCCTCGGTGCCGATCGGGTTGTCCGGGTCGGTGGAGAGCACGACCGCGCCGTGCTGGACCCACTCGTTCTCGGGGAGCGTGACCTCGCAGTCGACCGGCGGAACCGTTGAGCCAGAGCAGGAACGAGCTGTCGTGCTGCTGCTCGCCGCGCGGGCCGGGCTCGCGGATCGGGTCGCCGGAGACGAACATGCCGATCACGTGCAGGAGCGTGTCGTCCCAGTCGTCGCCGTCCATCTCGCGGCCGGTGGGGTGGATCCAGGCCAGGTCCTTGGGGCCGCCGACCATCGCCGGCCGGCCCTCGAACCAGTGCCGCTGGCGCAGCGCCGGGTGCTCACGACGGATCCGGAGCGCGGTGCGCGTGATCTCGTGGATGTCCAGCCAGGCGTCGTCCGGGCGCCAGTCCACCCACGAGATCTCGTTGTCCTGGACGTAGGCGTTGTTGTTGCCGCGCTGGGTGCGGCCCCGCTCGTCGCCGGCGGTCAGCATCGGGACGCCGTTGGACAGGCACAGGGTCGCGATCAGGTTGGCGGCCTGCCGGCGGCGCAGCGCGAGGATCGACGGGTCGTCGGTCTCGCCCTCCTCGCCACAGTTCCAGGACCGGTTGTTGTCGGAGCCGTCACGGTTGCGCTCGCCGTTGGCCTCGTTGTGCTTGCGGTTGTACGACACCAGGTCGCGCAGCGTGAACCCGTCGTGGGAGGTCACGAAGTTGATCGAGTTGTACGGCGAGCGCCCGTCGTCGGCGTACAGGTCCGAGGAGCCGGCCAGCCGCGTGGCGAGCGTGCGGATCCCGTCCGCTGGTCGACGCCCGCCAGAAGTCGCGGACGGTGTCGCGGTACTGGTCGTTCCACTCGACCCACGGGGGTGGGAACTCGCCCACCCGGTAGCCGTCGGGGGAGGCGTCCCACGGCTCGGCGACCAGCTTCACGTGCCGCAGGACCGGGTCCTGGCCGATGGTGGTCAGCAGCGCGCCGTTCATGTCCACCTCGTGGCCGGTGCGCGTGATCGCGGACGCGAGGTCGAACCGGAAGCCGTCCACGTGCATCTCGGTGACCCAGTAGCGCAGCGAGTCGAGGATCAGCCGCAGCACCTGCGGGTTGGTGCGCCGCCACCGTGTTGCCGCAGCCGGTCACGTCCCAGTACCTCGCCGGGTCGGTCAGCCCGTCCTTGTCCTCCGCGTGCTGGTAGAAGCCGAGGTCGTCGAGCCCGCGGAACGACAGCGTCGGTCCGCTCGCGTCCGGACTCCGCGGTGTGGTTGTAGACGACGTCGAGGTAGACCTCGAGTCCGGCCGCGTGCATCGCCTTGACCATCTGCTTGAACTCCGTGACCTGCTGGCCACGGTCGCCTGAGGAGGAGTACGCCGCGTGCGGGGCGAAGAAGCCGATCGTGTTGTAGCCCCAGTAGTTGGTCAGGCCGCGCTTGACCACGTCGGGCTCGGACGTGAACTGCTGCACCGGCAGCAGCTCGACCGCGGTGACGCCGAGGTCGCGCAGGTAGTCGGTGACCGCGGGATCCGCGAGGCCGGCGTACGTGCCCCGCAGGTGCTCGGGCACCCGGTCGTGGAGCGCGGTGAAGCCCTTCACGTGCAGCTCGTAGACGACGGTGTCGCGCCAGCGCCGGCCGAGCTTGGGGTCGTCGCCCCAGTCGAAGTCGTCGTGCACGACCACGCTGCGGGAGACGTACGGCGCCGAGTCGCGGTCGTTGTCACCGAACGACGGCGCGGTCCGGGGTCACCTCACCGCTGACCGCGCGGGCGTAGGGGTCGAGCAGCAGCTTGTGCGGGTTGAACCGCAGCCCGAGGCCCGGCTCCCACGGCCCGTCGGCCCGGAAGCCGTAGCGCTGGCCGACGCTCACGCCGGGCAGCGCGCCGTGCCAGATGCCCAGGCTCCGCTCGGTGAGCTCGTGCCGGGTCTCCGTGCCGTCCTCGTCGAACAGGCACAGCCACACGCAGGTCGCCTCGGGGGCGTAGACCGCGAAGTTCGTGCTCTCCTCGCCCCAGGTCGCGCCGAGGGGCCAGTTGCGTCCGGGCCAGACGGCGACGGACTCACCCGCGGCGGTCCACTCTCGAGGAGTCACCCGGCCGATTATCACGGTTCGTCATCGGGGTCTGCCCACCGGGCCGGATCGCGAGTACGCTTGTCCCGGTCCGCACTCACCCCTGGAGGAACTCCATGCGCCGATCGCGCACTGCCCTCGCCTGTGCGGCGACGTCCCTCGCCGTCACCGGCCTCGTTCTCGGTGGCACCACCCCCAGCCAGGCCGCCAAGCCCGGCAGCGGCTCCTCGACCGGCGTCGGCCGGATCTTCATGGTCAACCCGGTGCAGTCGTCCGGCAACCAGGGCCTCACCGACCAGAAGGACTCGGCCACGGCGGTGCCGGCCTCGGAGTACGCCGACGCGCAGCTGCGCAACCTCGACGGCTCCGGCTACCTGCGTCGGCAAGTGGGTCGACCGTCAGGTCCTCGACCGGCACGCCGGCGTACAGCCCCACGAACACGTTCCTCTACAACCGGCACCAGGACCAGTTCGAGCAGGTGATGGCGTACTTCTGGATCAACCAGGCCGCAGGAGTACCTGCAGTCGCTCGGCTTCGGCTCGACCCTGCCGCCGATCCTCAAGCGCTCCTACCCGGTCCTGATCAACCAGTACGGCGGCGACAACAGCTTCGAGGACCGACAGCCAAGGGCCGGATCCGCTCGGCAAGGGCGGCGTCGACGACGCCGAGGACGCCGAGGTGATCGTGCACGAGTACGGCCACGCGGTGCACGCCGACCAGGTGCCCGGCTTCGGCACCAGCCTCGACGCCGGCTCGATCGGCGAGGCGTTCGGCGACTACCTCGGGGTCACGCGTCGGGCTGGCCGCCGCCAAGCAGTACGGCTGGCCGGTGCAGGGCCGAGGAGGCCTGCCCGATGGACTGGGACTCCACGTCCTACACCGACGCCCCGCACTGCATCCGCCGCTTCGACACCAACCTGACCGTGGCGACCCGCGAGAACGAGGTGCACGCCGACGGCCAGATCTGGAGCCAGGCGCTCTGGGAGATCCGCAAGGACTACGTCGCCCTCGGCAAGACCACCGAGGCCTGGGACACCACGCTGATCGACGCCCAGTTCGGCTTCGCGCCGGACACGTCGTTCTCGGCGGCCGCGAAGAAGACCTACGACAAGGCGCTCACGCGTGACGGCGCCGCGGCCGCGGCAGCGGTCAAGGAGCGCGTTCGCGGCCCGCGGCATCACCTTCTGATCGGCCGCCGCAGGGGACGGTAGGTTCGAGCCACCGTCCCCTGCGAAAGGCGTGAAACATGGGTGACCTCGCCCGCCTCGACGTGTCCGACGGCGTCGGCACGATCCTGCTCGACCGGCCGAAGATGAACGCGCTCGACGTGCAGATGCAGGAGGAGATCCGGGCCTGCGCCCACGAGGCCACCGACCGCGACGACGTCAAGGCCGTGGTCGTCTACGGCGGGGAGCGGGTCTTCGCGGCCGGCGCGGACGTCAAGGAGATGGCCGCGATGTCCTACACGGACATGATCAAGCGCTCCGCGCTGGCTGACCTCCTCGGTCACCGCCGTGGCCCAGATCCCGAAGCCCACGGTCGTCGGCGATCACCGGCTACGCGCTCGGCGGCGGCTGCGAGCTGGCGATGTGCACCGACATCCGGATCGCCGCCGACGACGCGGTGCTCGGCCAGCCCGAGGTGCTGCTCGGGATCATCCCGGGCGCCGGCGGCACCCAGCGGCTGACGCGCCTGGTCGGCCCGGCCAGGGCCAAGGACATCATCTTCACCGGACGGTTCGTGAAGGCCGACGAGGCCGGCGGATCGGGCTGGTCGACAAGGTGGTCCCCGCGGCGCAGGTGTACGACGAGGCGCTCGCGTGGGCGGGGCAGTTCCGCAACGCCGCGTCGTACGCGCTCCGGGCCGCGAAGGCGGCGATCGACCGGGGCCTCGAGGTCGACCTCGACACCGGGCTGGAGATCGAGCGCGCGCTGTTCGCGAGCCTGTTCGGCACCGAGGACCGGGCAGCGGGCATGCGCTCGTTCGTCGAGAACGGGCCGGGCAAGGCCGAGTTCAAGGGCGCCTGATGACCGACCAGAAGGCCGACCAGAAGGCCACAGGGCCGAGGCTGTCGCCGAGCCCCAGCCGGAAGCGGGGCTCCGCGGCCCTGACCCGGGTCCGGCTGGTGGCCGCGCGCGTGATCCTGCTGGTGTTCACGTTCACCGCCGCGATGCTCGCGCTCGGGGCCCTCCTGGTGGCCCTGCGGCACAACATCAACGCGGACAACCCGGTGGTGGAGGCGATCATCAGGTTCTGCGACTTCGTCGACGGCCCGTTCGGCCGCGACACCGGGATCTTCCAGTTCCACGGCAAGAACGAGGTGGCCAAGGAGGCCCTGGTCAACTGGGGGATCGCGGCGCTCGTCTACCTCCTGGTCGGCCGCCTGCTGGCCCGGGTGGTGCGCCCCTGAGCGCCGTTGTCCGGATCGTCCAGGACGTCGTCACACGTGAGTAAACCGGTGTGACAAGACCCACCCGATGGCCCGCGCACACGCGCGTTACGCGTGGGTAGGCTGCCGGGCATGAACATTGTGGTCTGTGTGAAGTACGTGCCCGACGCGACGGCCGATCGGCACTTCGAGGATGACTTCACCGTCGACCGGGTCGGTGTCGACGGACTGCTCAGCGAGCTGGACGAGTACGCCGATCGAGCAGTCGCTGCAGATCAAGGAGAAGTCCGACGAGCGAGACGGGGACGGCACCGAGGTCACCGCGCTCTGCGTGGGACCCGAGAAGGCCACCGACGCGATCCGCAAGGCGCTGCAGATGGGCGCGGACAAGGGCGTGCACGTCGTCGACGACGCGATCGCCGGCTCCGACGCGGTCGCCACCTCCCGGGTGCTGGCCGCCGCGATCGAGAAGATCGCCAGGATGGGCGAGCGTCGACCTGGTGGTGTGCGGCATGGCCTCGACCGACGCCGCGATGTCCGTCGTTCCGGCGATGCTGGCCGAGCGGCTCGACCTCCCGCAGGTGACCCTCGGCTCGGTGATCGAGAGCCAGGGCAAGGAGTTCCGGATCAAGCGCGACGGTGACACCGCCACCGAGGTGATCGGCGCGACCGCGCCGCTGGTGCTGTCGGTGACCGACCAGTCCGGTGAGGCGCGCTACCCGTCGTTCAAGGGGATCATGGCCGCGAAGAAGAAGCCGCTGGAGACCTGGTCGCTGTCCGACATCGGTGTCGACGCGGGCGAGGTCGGCCTGGAGCAGGCCTGGACCAGGGTCGAGGGCACCGAGGCCCGTCCGCCGCGCACCGCCGGCGAGATCGTGACCGACGAGGACGGCAGCGGCGCCGAGGCGCTGGTCGGGTTCCTCGCCTCCAAGAAGTTCATCTGAGCGCCCGCGACGACTGACCCGAGGCCACAGGGAGACAACGAGCATGAGCGAGATCCTGGTTCTGGTCGACCACGTCGACGGCGCGGTCCGCAAGCCCACCCACGAGCTGCTGACCATCGCCCGGCGGCTCGGCGAGCCGTCCGCGGTGTTCATCGGCGCGGCCGACAAGGCCGACGGCGTGGTCGAGGCGGTGAAGAAGTACGGCGCCGAGAAGGTCTACGTCGTCGACGACGCCGAGATCAAGGGCTACCTGGTCGCCCCCAAGGCCGAGGTGCTGGCGCAGCTGGTCGAGAAGGCCGACCCCCGGCGCGGTCCTGATCTCCTCCTCCGGTGAGGGCAAGGAGATCGCGGGCCGGCTGGCGATCAAGACCGAGTCCGGCCTGATCACCGACGCCACCGACGTGCAGGCCGGTGACGGGCAGGGCCCGGTCACCACGCAGAGCGTGTTCGCCGGCAGCTACACGGTCCAGGCGAAGGTCACCCGGGGCACCCCGATCATCACGGTCAAGCCCAACGCGGCCACGCCCGAGGAGACCGAGGGCGCCGCCGCCAAGGAGGAGTTCGCGGCGTCGATCTCCGACTCGGCCAAGAAGGCGAAGATCGTCGCCTCCCAGCCGCGCAAGGCCTCGGGTCGTCCCGAGCTCAACGAGGCCGCGATCGTGGTCTCCGGTGGCCGGGGCACCGGCGGTGACTTCTCCGAGGTCGAGGGCTTCGCCGACGCGCTCGGCGCCGCCGTCGGCGCCTCGCGTGCCGCCGTCGACTCCGGCTGGATCCCGCACGCCTTCCAGATCGGGCAGACCGGCAAGACCGTCTCGCCGCAGCTCTACGTCGCCAACGGCATCTCCGGTGCGATCCAGCACCGGGCCGGCATGCAGACCTCGAAGACGATCGTCGCGGTCAACAAGGACGACGAGGCGCCGATCTTCGAGCTGGTCGACTTCGGGGTCGTGGGCGACCTGCACACCGTCCTGCCCGCCGCCACCGAGGAGATCAACAAGCGCAAGGGCTGACCCTGCGGATCACTCCGGGGGTTCGTCGGTGTCGTCGCCGCGCTCGCACTCGCGGGCGCGGCGACGCTGACCGTCCTGCGGTTCGTCGACACCTCGGCCCGGCTGCCCGCGATGGCGACGTCGTTCGCGTCGTACGCCGTGCTGGGCTTCCTGCTGGCGCTGGTCCTCCTCGTCGTGCTGGTACGACGGGCGGGCCGGCTGCGCCCCGTCGTGATCGCCGGGCTGGTGCTCGCGCTGGTGGGCGTGGTCGCCCACGGCTACTGGCTCGCGCCCTTGTTCGTGGGCGCGTCGGGTGCCCGCACCGACCTCGTCGTGATGACCTCCAACCTGCGGTTCGGGCTCGGCGACCCGAACACCGTGGTGCGCGCCGCCGCCGACCGGAAGGTCGACGTGCTCGTCCTGGAGGAGGTCACGCCCACCGAGCTGGTCGCGCTCGACCGGGCCGGGCTGGCCGAGCTCCTGCCCCACCGTGCCGGCGAGCCGGCCAGCACAGCTGCCGGCACGATGGTGTTCTCCCGCTACCGGCTGCGAGGCGCTCGTGCGATTGCGCTCGGCAACGGCGGCCTCGCCGTCGACGTGCGGGCGCCGCGGCCGTTCCGGCTGCTCGCGGTGCACACGTCGCAGCCGGTCAACGCCGCGACGGGCTGGCACGACGACCTGGGCGAGGTGAGACGGCAGGCCGCGGCCGCCGTCGGTGCGGGTCCCACGATGGTCGTGGGCGACTTCAACGCCACCCGTGACCACCCGGCGTTCCGGGCGATCCTGGACCTGGGCCTGCACGACGCGGCGGAACAGGCCGACGCCGGCTGGCAGCCGACGTGGCCGACCGGGTCGCGCGCCTGGTACCTGCGGCCGGTGATCACCATCGACCACGTGCTGGTGACCAGGGATTTCGCCGGCGTGCGCACCGCGCACCGTCGACGTCGAGGGCACCGACCACCGGGCGCTGGTGGCGGAGCTCGACCGCCGATGACCGGCGCCGGGTCAGCCGCCGTAGGCCCGGCGTACCAGGGCGATCGCGCGGTCGCGCTCGACGCCGAGCGACCGCAGCTGGTCGACGAACGCGTGTGCTGCCTCGCGTGCCGCCCGCTCGACACCCTCGCCACTGACGAAGCTGCCGGCGCGGCCCCGGGTCTCGATCATGCCGAGACCCTCCAGCTCGCGGTAGGCGCGGGCGACCGTGTTCGCGGCGAGTCCCAGGTCGGTCGCGAGCCCGCGCACGGTGGGCAACCGGGTGCCCGGCACCAGCTCACCCGAGAGCACCTGGCGCCGGATCTGGTCCCGCAGCTGCGCGAAGGGCGACTCAGGGGAGGAGGCGTCGATGCTGATCCCCATCGCACGACTCTGGACTGATCCGGGCGGACCGTCAAACACGCGCACGGACGCCGTACGCTGGATCAGCCATGACTCACGCCGCCCCGGCACCCCGCCGCACCTACCTCGACCACGCCGCCACGACGCCCGATGCTCCCGGAGGCCGTCGCGGCGATGAGCGAGCAGCTGCTGCGGGTCGGCAACGCCTCCTCGCTGCACGCCTCCGGGCGCGACACGCGGCGCGTCGTGGAGGAGTCCCGCGAGCTGATCGCGGGCGCGCTGGGCTGCCGGCCGGGCGAGGTCGTGTTCACCTCCGGCGGCACCGAGTCCGACAACCTCGCGGTCAAGGGACTGTTCTGGGCGCGGCGGACCGACGACGCCCGCCG
Organism: uncultured Actinomycetota bacterium; assembly: GCA_963754145.1. GTDB lineage: Bacteria > Actinomycetota > Actinomycetes > Propionibacteriales > Nocardioidaceae > Marmoricola. The sequence continues at coordinate 48,557 of CAVWFF010000046.1, read as the reverse complement.
CACCCGCATCCTGTCCACCGCCGTGGAGCACCACGCGGTGCTCGACCCCCTGCACTGGCTGGCCGAACGCGACGGAGCCGCGGTCGAGCTGCTGCCGGTCGACGCCGAGTGCCGGCTCGACATCGAGGCGCTCAAGCAGGCCGTCGACCGCGACCCGGGGTCGGTCGCCCTGGTGTCGGTGATGTGGGCCAACAACGAGGTGGGAACGCTCCAGCCGATCGCCGAGGTGGTCGAGCTGGCGCGCGCCCACGGGATCCCCGTGCACACCGACGCGGTGCAGGCCGTCGGCCAGGTCGAGGTGGACTTCGCCGCGTCCGGCACCGACGCACTCACGCTGACCGGGCACAAGCTCGGCGGCCCGTTCGGCGTCGGCGCCCTCGTCGTACGACGCGAGCTGGAGGTCACCGCGCTGCAGCACGGGGGCGGGCAGGAGCGCGACATCCGCTCCGGCACGATCGACGCCCCCGCGATCGTCGGGTTCGCCACCGCGGTCGAGCTGTCCGTGCGGCGTCGGGCGGAGTACGCCGCCCGGGTGTCGGCGCTGCGCGACGACCTGGTCCGGCGGGTGCGCGAGGTGGTGCCCGAGCGCCGTCGCCAACGGAGACCCGGTGCGCCGGCTGCCGGCCAACGCCCACCTGACCTTCCCGGGCTGCGAGGGTGACTCCCTGCTCATGCTCCTCGATGCCCGCGGTGTCGAGTGCTCGACCGGCTCGGCGTGCTCGGCGGGCGTCCCGCAGCCCTCGCACGTGCTGCTGGCCATGGGCTGCTCCGACGAGGACGCGCGCTCCTCGCTCCGCTTCTCGCTGGGGCACACGTCCACCCAGGCCGACGTCGACGCCCTGGTCGAGGCGATCGGTCCCGCCGTCGAACGCGCGGCGGAGGCCGGCGCGGTGGCGGGGCTCGGGGGTCGGTGACATGAAGGTCCTCGCGGCGATGTCCGGCGGGGTCGACTCGGCGGTCGCGGCCGCCCGGGTCGCCGAGGCCGGTCACGACGTCACCGGCATCCACCTCGCGCTGTCGCGCAACCCGCAGTCCTACCGCAGCGGCGCCCGCGGCTGCTGCACGATCGAGGACAGCAACGACGCGCGGCGCGCGGCCGACGTGATCGGCATCCCCTTCTACGTCTGGGACCTGAGCGAGCGCTTCCACGCCGACGTGGTCGAGGACTTCCTCGACGAGTACGCCGCGGGGCGCACGCCCAACCCGTGCCTGCGGTGCAACGAGAAGATCAAGTTCGCCGCCGTGCTCGACCGGGCGCTCGCACTCGGCTTCGACGCGGTGGCGACCGGCCACTACGCCCAGCTGCGCACCGGGGCCGACGGGCTGGTCGAGATGCACCGCGCGGAGGACATGGGCAAGGACCAGTCCTACGTGCTCGGCGTGCTCACCCAGCGCCAGCTCGGCCACGCGCTGTTCCCGCTCGGCGACAGCGCGAAGTCCGACGTACGCCGCGAGGCGGAGCGCCGCGGCCTCGCCGTCGCCGCCAAGCCCGACAGCCACGACATCTGCTTCATCAGCGACGGCGACACCGGCGGCTGGCTGGCCGACCGGCTGTCCGACCGCGAGCTCGCGCACGCCGGGTCGATCGTCGACCGCGACGGCGAGGTGCTCGGCGAGCACGACGGCAGCTACCGGTTCACGGTCGGCCAGCGCAGGGGCCTGCGGATCGGGCGCCCGGCGCCGGACGGGCAGCCGCGCTACGTGCTCGACATCGAGCCGGTCTCCGGCACCGTCACGGTCGGCCCGCGCGAGGCGCTGGCCGTCGAGCACCTGACCGCGATCCGGCCGGTGTGGTGCGGCACCGTGCCCGACCGCGCGCTGGAGTGCACGGTGCAGCTCCGGGCCCACGGCGAGGAGCACCGGGCGGTCGTGACCGTGGTCTCGACGGGCCCGACCGACGAGCGAGGTCGAGGTGCGCCTGCTCGACCGCGCCACCGGCATCGCGCCCGGGCAGGCCGTGGTCGTGTACGACGGCACGCGCGTGGTGGGCTCGGCGACGATCGCGAGCGCGGTCGCATGACCTACGCCTCCGGCGTCGGCTCGATGCCGGGCGGCGGGGTGGGCGAGGAGCAGGACAACGCCCGCGCCTACGCCGAGGCCACGAGGATCGTGCTCGGCGAGGTCGACCTCCCGCACGTGCCCGAGCTCCCCGGCCGCGGTGCCGTCGCGAACCTCACGGGCCGCACCCTCGGGCTGGTCGCCGACCTCGGTGCCGACCTGCAGCCCGCGGGCTGGCGGCTCACGGACGCGCGCCGGCATCGACCAGCGCCGGGCGCGCTCGCTGCTCGCCCAGGACCTCGACACCGTGGAGGAGCAGGCGCAGGGCGTCACGGGGCCGCTCAAGGTGCAGGTGGCCGGGCCGTGGACGCTCGCGGCCACGGTCGAGAAGCCGCGCGGTGACCGGGTGCTCGCCGACCACGGCGCCCGGCACGAGCTGGCCCAGGCGCTCGCCGCCGCGCTCGGGGACCACCTCGCCGACCTCGGTCGCCGGTTCCCGGGAGCGTCGCTGCTGGTCCAGGTGGACGAGCCGGCGCTCCCGTCCGTGCTGGCCGGCCAGGTTCCCACCGCGTCCGGCTTCGGCCGGCACCGCACCGTGCACCCGCCGGAGGCGTCGGCGCTGCTGACCGAGGTGTTCGCGGCGATCTCGGCCGCGGGAGCCACCCCGATCGCACACTGCTGCGCCGCCGACGTGCCGGTCGACCTGCTCCGGGGCGCCGGCGCGCAGGGGATCTCGGTCGACGTCACGACACTCGCGCCCGTCGGCGTACGACGCGCTCGCGGCCGTGCTCGAGGCGGGGGAGTGGGCGCTGCTCGGCGTGGTCCCCTCGGTCGACCCGGCGAGCGCCGACGACCGCGGGCCGAGCACGGCCGTGCACCGGCTGCTCGACATGCTCGGGCTCGCGCCGACCGAACGCACCGTGGTGACGCCGACCTGCGGACTGGCCGGCGCGTCACCGGCCTGGGCGCGCCGGGCGCTCGAGCAGGCGCGGGCCACCTCGGGCCGGCTCGATCCCGGAGAAGGACCCGACGAACGCGACTAGCGTGCAACCTCGCGGGCCGCCCCACCACGTTGAGAGGGTGAGGGGACGCGATCGAACGGGGAGGCGCGATGCGGGACGACCGGGAGTTCGAGGACTTCGTGGCCGTCAGCCAGCCCGCGCTGCGCCGGACGGCGTACCTGCTCTGCGGTGACTGGCAGCTCGCCTCCGACTACGTGCAGGAGGGCCTGATCCGGGTCTACCGGCGCTGGCCCCGGCTCGAGCGCGACGGCCGGCTGCACGCCTACGCCAAGCGGGCGGTGGTCAGTGCCGCCCTCGACGCACGCCGTCGCCGGTCCTCGACCGAGCTGGTGAGCGGCACCTCGGTCACCGGCGCCGGCACCGTGCCCGACCACGCCACCCCCAGCTCCGAGCGGATGGCGCTGCTCGAGGCGCTTGCGACCCTGCCGCGACGACAGCGTGCCTGCGTGGTGCTCCGCTACTACGAGGACCTGCCGGTCGTGGAGGTGGCCCGGATGCTCGGCGTCGCGGAGGGCACCGTGAAGTCCCAGACGTCCCGCGGGCTCGCCGCGCTCCAGTCCGCCTACGCCGCGATCCGCGACGACGACCTCGTCGTCAGCCGAAGGGAGTCCTGATGGTCACCGAGCTGCGCCACCTGCTCGAGGAGAGCGTCCAGCACCCGCCGGCCGAGCCGCACGACACCGGCGCGATCGTCCGGCGTGCCCGCACCCGGCGACGCCGGCACCGGCTGGTGGCGGCCGGCTCGGCGCTGGCCGTGGTCGCGGTCGCCGGCGCCGGCTACGGCGTGGTCCGTGAGCTGACCGGCGGCACCGGCGCCGACAAGGTGGCGCACACCGAGCCGGTCGGCCCGGTCGTGCACCCCGACGACGCGGTGCCCGGCGGCCCGGGCAAGGACGTCACCGTCTTCGCGTCGTACCTGAACCGCCACGTGAACTCCCGCAACGGTCGCCAGCTACCAGCAGGTCACCTCCGACGGTCGGGTGCTGGTCAGCCAGGCGACCCGGCGCGACCCCGACGACGTGATGACCGAGTACAACCGGTTCGGGCTGCAGGATCCGGCCACCGGCGAGCTGCGCTGGCTGCCGGCACCTCCCGACGCCCGTTACGCCGACGACCACGCGCCCTCGGGGCCGATGGTCGTCGCGGTGCACGGCGACACCGTCGTGTGGCTGGACCGCGATCGCGCGCCGATGCCGATCGACGTCTACGACCTGGGCACCCGCACCTGGTCACACTTCACCATCGACACGAAAGCTTTCCCTGGCAGCGACGACGGGATCGACCTGCAGGCGCCTGCCGTCTCCGGCGACCGGCTGTACTTCGTGCCCCTGGGCTTGGACGCGCCCCTGTACCGGAGCACCCTCTGGTCGGTGCCGCTCGACGGCTCCGGCCCGCCGCACCAAGGTGACGCGACGTCGGCGGCTTGGCGATCGACGGCGACGACGCTCGTCGTGGACCGACACCACCAACGCGCCGATCTCCCGGGTCACGGTGCGCAACCTGGAGACGGGGAAGGAGCACTCGTTCGACCCGCAGTCCGGCGATCGGTGCAACCAGCTGTCGTTGGGCGTCGCCCGCGGGGTGATCGCGCTCGGCGAGTACTGCGGCGAGAAGCACCGGATCCGCGACGACAGGGTGCACGTGGTGACCACCGACGGCAGGCCGCTGGTCACCCTCCAGGGCAGCGGCATCGAGGCCGGCGGCGTGAGTCGGGGCTTCGTCACCGCGACGGCCTACGGCGAGGGCGCCCCGGCCGGGACCTACGTCTACGACCTTGCCGCGTCCCGGCTGGTGCGGATCTCGACCGACGTCGGCGAGCCCGGGCCGAACACCGTCGCCGGTGGCCGGACCCTCACCTGGTCGGTCCCGGTGAGCACGGACGAGGTGAAGATCTTCGCCGGGCGCTGGAAAGGGGCCCGCTGACCGGTCCGGGTGCCGCGCGCGGTGCCGTCGTACTTCCCTATCGGAACTGCCGCTTCCCGCGGGAGATCTCGCTAGGGAAGGGGCCATTTACCACGGTCCCGTGGTAAATGGCCCCGCCCCCCGCCAGCCCTCAGGCCACCCCGACCCCCTCCGGCGCACCGTCGGTGGCCATCTCCTCGTGCTTCACGTTCGAGGAAGATCCACACGATCACGCTGGCCGTCCAGATCATGAACGCGCCGGCCAGGAAGGCGTGTGCGGCACCGGTGGTGAACGCCGGCCAGGCCGGCCAGTCCGCCGACGGCGCTCGGGTCCAGCTGCGGCGCCAGCTGGTGCAGCGCCGGGACGAGCTGGTCGGTCTTCGCCTGCGCGAAGTGCACCGCCACCGTCGACAGGATCGCCAGGCCGAGCGCGCCGCCGACCTGCTGCATCGTGTTCAGCACGCCCGAGCCGATGCCGGAGTCCTCCGCGCGCACGTGGTGGACGGCGGTCAGGGTCAGCGGCACGAACACCGCGCCCATGCCGAGGGCCATCAGCACGATGAACGGGAAGATCTGGGTCCAGTAGTTGACGTCGGCGCCGAGGGACTGGCCGCTCGAGCCGCGCGCGAGCACGTCGCGCCGGCTGTCGGGGACGTCAGCCGGGAGAACCCGAACAGCGCCGCGGCCGCGATCAGCGTGCCGACGCCGGCGATGTAGCGCGCGTCGATCCGGTTGACCAGGTTGGACGACGATCGCCGCCGCTGATCACGATGCCGACGCTGAACGGCAGGAACGCGACGCCGGTCTTGCAGCGGGCTGTAGCCCATCACGTTCTGGATGAACAGGCTCAGGAAGAAGAACATCGCGAACATCGCGGCCGGGCAGCGAGCATCATCGCCACGAAGCTCGCGGCCCGGGTCCGGTTGGCGAAGATCCGGAACGGCAGCAGCGGGTGCTCGACCCGGCGACTCGACCAGCACGAAGAGCGGCGAGCAGGACGCGCCGGCGACCAGGCTGGCGATGGTCCAGGGGTCGCCCCAGCCGTACGCTGGGTTGCCGGCGTGGGTCAGGCCGAAGACGATCGCGAGCAGGCCGCCGGTGCCGGTGATGGCGCCGGGGATGTCGAGCTGGCCCGGGTGGCGTCTCGGACTCGGGGAGGAAGCGCGGCGCGAGCAGCGCGGCGACGATGCCGATCGGCACGTTGATCAGGAAGGTCAGCCGCCAGCCGTGGACGTCGATGCCCAGGACGTCGAGGTCGAGCCGGTCAGCCAGCCGCCGAGGATCAGGCCGACGGCCGCGCCGGCGCCGGACATGGCGGCGTACACGGCGAACGCGCGGTTGCGCGCCGGCCCGGCCGGGAACGTGGTGGTGATCAGGGCCAGCGCGGCGGGCGAGGCGAGCGCGGCGCCGAGGCCCTGGAGGCCACGGGCGCCGAGCAGCAGCACCTCGCTCTGGGCGAGACCACCGAGCAGCGAGGCGACGGCGAAGACGCACGAGGCCGATCATGAAGATCCGGCGGCGGCCGTAGAGGTCGCCGAGCCGGCCGCCGAGCAGCAGCAGGCCGCCGAAGGCCAGCGAGTAGCCGGTGACGATCCAGGTCAGGTTGGCCTGGCTGATGTCGAGGTCCTTGCCGATGAACGGCAGGGCGATGTTGGCGATGGTGGCGTCGAGCACCACCATCAGCTGGGCGATCGAGATCAGCACCAGCGCCCAGCCGAGGTGCTGGTGGCCGTGCCCGGGCGGTCGGCGACGGCTCGTGCGCGTCGTCGCCGTCGCCGACGTGGTGTCAGTGTCGGACATGGGGTTCCTTGCTCGTGTCTGGCGGGCGTCTGGGTGGTCGCGGCCGGGTCCGGGTGCGAGCGCGGCGGGCAGGATGATCTGGTCGACCACGCGCTCGATGATCGAGTCCTGTCGGGCGGCAGGCCCATCAGGAAGAGGCGGTGCAGGACGATGCCGGCGAGCGCCGGCGCGAGCAGGTCGAGGTCGACGCCCTCGCGGAGCTCGCCGCGGTCGCGGGCCCGCTCGAAGACCGCGGCGCGAGGCGGCGCCTTGGGGCCGATGACGCGCTCGCGGAACGCGGCGGCGAACTCGGGGTCGCGGCTGATCGCGGTGAGCACGCGGCGAAGGTCGCGACGGCGCTCGTGGTCGGTGAGGCCGCCCATGCCGCAGAAGGTCGCGAGCAGGTCGCCGCGCAGGCTGCCGGTGTCGGGCAGCTCGACGGCGGCGCCCTTCTGCGAGCAGCAGCGCGTCGATCGACGAGGCTCGACCTTGCCGTTCCAGCGGCGGTAGAGCGTCGCCTTGCGACGCCTGGCGCGCTGGCCACGGCGTCCATGGTGAGCCGGTCGTAGCCGACCTCGTCGAGCACCTGCGAGGGTGGCGTCGAGGATCTCCTGCTCGCGGTCGCCCTCGACGCGGGGGCGGGTGGCTTCGGTCGCGGTGCGGCCGGCGGCGGTCAGCGGATGGAACGGTCACGGTGTTCGTGTCAGCGACGGATGAAACGAAACGGTTTCGTTTCGTCAGAGCCGTACAACCGTCGGACCGCGATGAAACAATTCCGTTTCACTCCGGACCGTGTCCGAGCGAGTGCTCAGCGCGCGCCAGCACGTCGAGGGCGAGCTCGCAGCGCGAAGCGGTTCCAGCGCCGCGGCCGGCGCAGCAGGTAGTGGCCGACGGCGCCCATGTCGGTGAACTCGGCGCGCGGCGGCGACGGCCGCGGCGCGCTCGACGTAGGCCGCGGTGCCGCGGGCCGAGGTGATCCGGTCGCGCTGCCGTGGGCGGCTACAGGTCCTTGCCGGCGCAGCGCGGCGACCGGCTCGCCGGCGGCGAACCAGGGGGCCAGGGCGACCACGCCGCGCACGCTGGGGTCGTCGGCGACCTGGCACGGCCGTGCGGCGCGCCCATCGAGTGGCCGAGCGAGCACGACGGGCACGTCGCCGACGCCGCGCGGACCTCGTCCAGCGCCCAGCGGGCGTCGGCGACCGGGCCGGCGCGTCGCCGTTCCAGCCGCGCCGGGCGAAGCGCAGCAGCCACAGCGCGTGACCGGCTCCAGCCTCGCGCTGCAGCGCGTCGCGCGCACCTGCATCCGCCGCAGCGAGCCGCTGCGGGCGCCAGACGGGCTCGCGGCTGTGCGACGTGCCGCCGTGCAGCATCGGTCCTTGCCGCCGTGCGAGCACTCGGACGCGCGGCGGTCGGGGCGCGGGCGTCGCGGGCGCGCCGTCGAACGGTCCGGGCATGGCAGGTCCTCCTCGGCTGGTTCAAGGAACGTTCGGTGCGACCTATTCCGCGGATGGGTGACGTCGGTGCGGCACGGCAGGATGTTGCCTGTGAGTGAGACCGTCGACACCGTCCCGGCAAGATCAGTCGGCGTGAGCGACCGACGCCGAGTCACGCCGCACCGCCGGAGGCGCGGGAGGAGCACGCACGCAGCTGGCCGAGCAGATCGAGGACGCCCGCTGGCGCTACTACGTGCTCGACGACCCGACCCTCGTCCGACGCCGACTACGACCTGCGGCTGCGGCGGCTCGAGGCGCTCGAGGAGCAGTACCCCGAGCTGCGCACGCCCGACTCGCCGACGCAGAAGGTCGGCGGCGCGGTCTCGACCGATGTTCACGGCCGTCGACCACCTCGAGCCGATGCAGAGCCTCGACAACGCGTTCTCCTTCGAGGAGCTGCAGACCTGGGCGGCCCGGCTCGCGCGCGACGGCGTCGACGACCCGGCGCTGCTGTGCGAGCTGAAGGTCGACGGCCTCGCGATCAACCTGCTCTACGAGGACGGCCGCCTGGTGCGTGGCGCTGACCCGGGGCGACGGGCGCACCGGCGAGGACGTCACCCCCAACGTGAAGACGATCGCCAACATCCCGCACCGGCTGAGCGCCACCGACGACTACCCGGTGCCGCGGCGGGTCGAGGTGCGCGGCGAGGTGTTCTTGCCGGTGGCGGCGTTCGAGCGGCTCAACCTCGCGATGTCCGAGGCCGGCAAGCCGATGTTCGCCAACCCGCGCAACGCCGCCGCCGGCTCGCTGCGCCAGAAGAACCCGAAGGTGACGGCCACCCGCGACCTCGCCATGGTCTGCCACGGCATCGGCTTCCGCGAGGGGTTCGAGCCGACCGCCCAGTCCGACGGCGTACGCCGCGCTGCGCGACTGGGGACTGCCGACCAGCGACCGGTGCGAAGGTGGTGCCGGGTCTCTGAGCAGGTCGCAGGAGTTCATCGAGTACTACGGCGAGCACCGCCACGACGTCGAGCACGAGATCGACGGGGTCGTGGTCAAGGTCGACGACGTCTCCCTGCAGCGGCGGCTCGGCTCCACCTCGCGCGCGCCGCGCTGGGCGATCGCGTTCAAGTACCCGCCGGAGGAGGTCAACGCCAGGCTGCTCGAGATCCGGGTCAACACCGGTCGCACCGGCCGGGTCACGCCGTACGGCGTGATGGAGCCGACCAAGGTCGCGGGCTCGACCGTCGAGAACGCCACCCTGCACAACGCCCACGAGGTCAAGCGCAAGGACGTCCGTCCCGGCGACACCGTCGTCCTCCGCAAGGCCGGCGACGTGATCCCCGAGATCCTCGGACCGGTGCTCGCGCTGCGGCCCAAGGGCCTGCGGGCCTGGAAGATGCCCACGACCTGCGCGGCCTGCGGCACGACGCTGGTCGCAGGAGAAGGAGGGCGACAAGGACCTCCGCTGCCCCAACCACGAGAGCTGCCCCGCGCAGGTGCGCGAGCGGGTCTTCCACGTCGCGGGCCGCGGCTGCCTTCGACATCGAGGGACTCGGCTACGAGGCCGCGGTGGCGCTGCTCGACGCCGGCGTGATCACCAACGAGGGCGACGTGTTCGGCCTCGACCGAGGACGACCTGCTCCGCGCCCCGCTGTTCACCCGCGCCGCGAAGAAGGGGGAGGGCGACGGCCCGGTCCTCTCGGCCAACGGGCGCAAGCTCCTCGACAACCTCGACGCGGCCAAGGACCGGCCGCTGTGGCGGGTGCTGGTCGGGCTGTCGATCCGCCACGTCGGCCCCACCGCGGCCCGGGCGCTGGCCGCCGAGTTCGGGTCGATGACCGCGATCCGCGAGGCGGACGAGTCCCGGCTGGCGGGAGCCGAGGGCGTCGGCCCGACCATCGCCGAGTCGATCCGGGCCTGGTTCGACGGCCCCGAGGCCACGTGGCACAACGGCATCGTCGACGCCTGGGCCGCGGCCGGCGTACGCATGCAGGACGAGCGCGACGCGTCCACCCCGCGCACGCTGGAGGGCAAGACCCTGGTGGTGACCGGGTCCCTGGCCGGGTTCAGCCGCGACGGGGCGAAGGAGGCGATCGTGGCCCGCGGCGGCAAGGCGTCCTCGTCGGTCTCGAAGAAGACCGACTACGTCGTCGTCGGCGACTCGCCCGGGTCCAAGGCCGACAAGGCCGAGCAGCTCGGCGTCCCGGTGCTCGACGAGGACGGCTTCCGGGTGCTGCTCGAGACCGGCGAGGGGCCGGCCTGACCGGTCAGGCGTCGGCGGCCAGATCTCGACGCGCTTCGCTGGCGCTCGCTGCTCGATCCAGGAGCTGCTCGCGCAGGATGTCGGCGTGGCCGGCGTGCCGGGCGAGCTCGGCGATCAGGTGCAGGTGCTACCCAGCGGAGGCTGAGCGGGCTTCGCCGATTGTGCAGCACCTCGTCGTCCATCGCGTACGGCGCCGCCAGCGCGCGGGCCTCGTCGCACACCCGGCGGTAGTCGGCGATCACCGAGGCGACGGTCTCGTCCGGCCCGACCACGTAGGAGTCGTCCGACCTCGGTCGGCAGCCCGATCTCCTCGCGGGTGCAGCCGGCCAGCCCGACGTGGAACCACACCTGCTCGACGAACGTGGCGTGCTTGACCAGCGCGATCGGCGTGGTCAGGGACGGCACCAGCCGGCGCCTGGCCTGTTCCTCGGTCAGCCCGTCGAGGGTCTCGACCAGCTCGGCGCGGGCCTCGTCCAGCTTGGTCTCGAGCTGGGTGCGCTCGTCGGCGACGAAGAGCGGTTCGTGGTCGGACATGCGGAGGACCTCTAGGGTGTTTGCGGGGCGTGGCGCACCCCGGTTCTCCCGCTCGGCCGGGGTCAGCTCAGCGCGGCCAGCACCAGCTGGGCCGCCGCCGCCTCCTCCACCGCGAACGGGTGGAAGTTCAGGGCCCGGGTCGGGTCGGTGAACTGACCGTTGATCCACGGCTGGGCGGAGCAGATGTCGTGACCCCGGCTGGCCAGGAACAGGTTGACGTACGACGAGTGCGTCACCGCCGCGGCGTGCTGCAGCGCCTGCGTGAGCCGCTTGTTGACCTGGTTGGCGTACTGGTAGTCGCCGTCGGCCAGCGGGAGCAGGTCGGGGCAGGTGCCCTGACGCGGTGCGATCTCGGGGTAGCCGACCACGACCACCCGGGCGTGGGGCGCCAGCTCGTGCACCCGGCGTACGACGGTCTCCACGCGTTGCGAGGTCTGCTGGACGTCGGCGAGCAGCCGGTCACGGCCGTCGGCGCGCATCGCGTCGCGGCACGGAGCGCCCGTCGGGTCGGACGCCCGCAGCGTCGGGCAGAAGCCGACGAGGGTGCCGAACACGGAGAAGTCGTTGCCGCCGATGCTCACCGACACCAGGTCGGTGTCGGGTGTGAGCGCGTCGAACTGGGGTGCGACCCCCGGCAGCTGGCCGGTGGTCATGTCCTTGGTCTGGGCGCCGCTGCAGCTGACGTCGACGAAGGTCGGTACGGCGAGCGCCCGGGCGACCAGCGACGGGTAGTTGTTGGTGGACCGGAAGCAGCCGTTGGCCACCTGGGTGACCGGGATCAGCGGACCCGCCGTGTAGGAGTCGCCGAGGGCGACGTAACGGGTCACCACCGGCGGCGTGAGCCTCGTGGCCGGTGCCGCGTCGGCGGGGCCGGCGGTGGTGGCGATCGTGGCCAGGCCGGCGACGATCAGGCCGGTGAACAGGGCGTGCAGCCGAGATTTCATGATCCCTCCCAGGGTCCGTGGCCCCGACCGTAGCCCCCTAGGATGAGTCGTCCCCGCTCGTTCGCAGGAGTTCCCGCATGCCAGAGATCAGCCGCGCCGAGGTCGCCCACCTGGCCGACCTCGCCCGCATCGACCTCGACGACGCCGAGCTCGACCACCTCGCACCGCAGCTGGCGGTGATCCTGGAGTCGATCGCGTCCATCCGCGAGGCCGGCGTCGACGACGTGCCGCCGACGTCGCACCCGCTGCCGTTGACCAACGTGTTCCGCGACGACGTGGTGGTCCCGTGCCTCACGGCGGAGGAGGCGCTCAGCGGCGCGCCCCGGGTGGAGCAGCAGCGCTTCGAGGTCCCCCGCATCCTGGGAGACGAGCAGTGACCACGAGCGCTCGCTCCGCTCGCAGCGGCCGTGCCGACGCTGCGCTCGACGCGCGCTCGCAGCTCGACGCGGCGAGACCACGTCGGTCGACGCTCACCCAGGCGCACCTCGACCGGATCGCGGCCGTCGACGGTGCCGTGCACGCGTTCCTCCAGGTCGACCACGAGGGCGCGCTCGCCGCTGCGCGGGCGTCCGACGCGCGGCGTGCGGCCGGCGACGTCGCCTCGCCGCTCGACGGTGTCCCGATCGCGGTCAAGGACGTGATCGCCACCAAGGGCCTGACCACGACGGTCGGTTCGAAGATCCTCGAGGGCTGGGTGCCGCCGTACGACGCGACGGTGGCGGCCCGGCTCCGCGCGGCCGGCCTGCCGATCCTCGGCAAGACCAACATGGACGAGTTCGCGATGGGCTCCTCGACCGAGCACTCCGCCTACGGGCCGACCCACAACCCCTGGGACCTCGACCGGATCCCCGGCGGCTCCGGTGGCGGCTCCGCCGCGGCCGTCGCCGCGTTCGAGGCGCCGCTGGCGATCGGCACCGACACCGGCGGCTCGATCCGGCAGCCGGGCGCGGTGACCGGCACGGTCGGGGTGAAGCCGACCTACGGCGGCGTGAGCCGCTACGGGCTGGTCGCGATGGCGAACTCGCTCGACCAGGCCGGCCCGGTCACCCGCACCGTGCTCGACGCGGCCCTGCTCCACGAGGTGATCGGCGGTCACGACCCGCTCGACTCCACCAGCCTGATCGACCCGCTGCCGGCGCTGGTCGCGGCCGCGCGCGCAGGGCGCCTCGGGCGACCTGGCCGGGGTCCGGATCGGCGTGGTCCGCGAGCTCGGCGGCGAGGGCTACCAGGACGGGGTCGAGGCCCGGTTCGACGACGCCGTACGCGCTGATGACCGAGGCGGGCGCCGAGGTGGTCGAGGTGTCGTGCCCGAGCTTCGTGCACGCGCTGGCGGCGTACTACCTGATCATGCCGAGCGAGGCGTCCTCCAACCTCGCCCGCTTCGACGCGATGCGCTACGGCCTGCGGGTGATCCCGGAGGGCATCGACAACCCGAGCGCCGAGGACGTGATGCGGGCGACCCGCGACGCCGGCTTCGGCGAGGAGGTGAAGCGCCGGATCATCCTCGGCACCTACGCGCTCTCCAGCGGCTACTACGACGCCTACTACGGGCAGGCGCAGAAGGTGCGGACCCTGATCCAGCGTGACTTCGCGGCCGCGTTCGAGCAGGCCGACGTGCTGGTCTCGCCGACGGCGCCGACCACGGCGTTCCGGATCGGCGAGAAGCTCGACGACCCGCTGGCGATGTACCTCAACGACATCGCCACCATCCCGGCGAACCTCGCCGGCGTGCCCGGCATCTCCGTGCCGAGCGGGCTTGCCGAGGAGGACGGCCTCCCGGCCGGCGTCCAGGTGCTGGCCCCGGCCCTCGCCGACGACCGGCTCTACCGGGTGGGCGCCGCGCTGGAGACGCTCCTGCAGAAGACGTGGGGCGGGCCCCTGCTCGACAGGCGCCCGCGAACTGGAGGAGGCGATGCCCGATGACCGACGACCCTGGTCGACTTCGACGCCGCGCTCGAGCAGTTCGACCCGGCGCTGGGGCTCGAGGTCCACGTCGAGCTCAACACCGCCTCCAAGATGTTCTGCGGCTGCCCGACCGAGTTCGGCGCCGAGCCCAACACGCAGACCTGCCCGACCTGCCTCGGCCTGCCCGGGTCGATGCCGGTGGTCAACCGGAGCGCCGTCGAGTCGGCCATGAAGATCGGCCTCGCGCTGAACTGCGAGATCGCGGAGTGGTGCCGGTTCGCGCGGAAGAACTACTTCTACCCGGACATGCCGAAGAACTTCCAGACCTCCCAGTACGACGAGCCGATCGCGTTCGACGGCTGGACCGAGGTCGAGGTCGACGGCACGACGTACCGGGTCGAGATCGAGCGCGCCCACATGGAGGAGGACACCGGCAAGTCGCTGCACGTCGGCGCGTCCGGCCGGATCCACGGCGCCGACTACTCGCTGGTCGACTACAACCGCGCCGGCATCCCGCTGATCGAGATCGTCACCCGGCCGGTCATGGGCACGGGTGCGCACGCCCCGGCCGTTGCCCGCGCGTACGTCGGCCAGCTCCGTGAGCTGCTGCTCGGCCTGGGTGTCTCCGACGTCCGCATGGAGCAGGGGTCGCTGCGCTGCGACGTCAACCTGTCGCTCGCGCCCAAGGGCTCGGGCGGTCTCGGGCACCCGCACCGAGACCAAGAACGTGAACTCGCTGCGGTCGGTCGAGCGCGCCGTCCGCTACGAGATCAGCCGCCATGCCGCAGTCCTCGGCGGAGGTGGCTCGATCCTCCAGGAGACCCGGCACTGGCACGAGGACACCGGGGTCACGACCTCCGGGCGCGAGAAGTCCGACGCCGACGACTACCGCTACTTCCCCGAGCCCGACCTGGTGCCGGTCGCGCCGTCGCGCGAGTGGGTCGAGGAGCTGCGGGCCACGCTGCCGGAGCCGCCGCGCGTGCGGCGCGCGCGGCTGCAGCAGGACTGGGGCTTCAGCGACCTCGACATGCGCGACACGATCGGCGCCGGGGCGCTCGGGCTGGTCGAGGAGACGATCGCGGCCGGCGCCTCGCCGCAGGCCGCCCGCAAGTGGTGGCTCGGTGAGCTCGCCCGTCGCGCCAACGAGACCGAGCACCGAGCTGACCGCGCTGCCGGTGACCCCGGCCGACGTGGCCCGGGTGCAGGCGCTGGTCGACGAGAAGACGATCAACGACAAGCTGGCCCGCCAGGTCCTCGACGGCGTCCTCGCCGGCGAGGGCACGCCCGACGAGGTGGTCGCCAGCCGTGGCCTCGCCGTGGTCTCCGACGAGGGTGCCCTCTCCGCGGCCGTCGACACGCGCGATCGCCGCGAACCCCGACGTCGCCGACAAGATCCGCGACGGCAAGGTCGCCGCCGCCGGTGCCCTGATCGGCGCGGTGATGAAGGAGATGCGCGGCCAGGCCGACGCCGGCCGGGTCCGCGAGCTGATCCTCGAGAAGCTGTCCTGACGTGCCGTGCGCTACGCTCCCCGTCCTGACCAGCAGGATCCGGTCGTCCTCGGGGAGCGGGGTCGCCGCGGCCGTCGCGGTTGGACGTGGTGACCCAGAGGTTGCCGTCGGGGGCGGCGACGACGGTGCGGATCCGGCCGTACTTCCCGACGAAGAAGTCGGTCGGGCTCGCTGGCCCGCTGGCCCTCGACGTCGATCCGCCAGAGCCGGTTGCCGCGCAGGGCGCCGAGCCAGAGGTGGCCGTCGAGGAACGCGAGCCCGGAGGGGGACGCCTGGTCGGTGCTCCAGACGACCTGCGGGTTGCGGTAGCGGTCCTGGTCGCCCTTGCCCTCGACCTCGGGCCAGCCGTAGTTGTTGCCCTTCTGGATCAGGTTCAGCTCGTCGAACGTGTTGTCGCCGAACTCCGAGGCCCACAGGTTGCCCCGGTCGTCGAACGCCAGCCCCTGCACGTTGCGGTGGCCGATGGTCCAGATCGGCGAGCCCGGGTCGGGGTTGCCCGGTGCCGGCTTGCCGCGCTCGGTGATCCGCAGGATCTTGCCGCCCAGCGAGTCCGGGTCCTGGGCCAGCGACCGGTTGCCGGTCTCGCCGGTGGAGACGAAGAGGTTGCCGTCGGGCGCGAACTGCAGCCGGCCGCCGTCGTGGATGAAGCCGTTGGGGATGCCGGTGAGGATCGGCTTCGGCGCGGAGAGCCGGTTGCCGTCGAACGTCATCCGGACCACGCGGTTGTCCCGGTCGGTGGTGACGTAGACGAACACCGCCCTGTTCCTCGCGTACGACGGGGAGACCGCGATGCCGAGCAGCCCGGCCTCGCCCTGGGCGCGGGTCTCGTCGACGTCGCCGACCTGGGTGACGCTGCCGTCCGCGATGTGCAGCACGCGGCCGGAGTCGCGCTCGGTCACCAGCGCCGAGTCGTCGGGCAGGAACGCGATGCCCCACGGCGTCGCGAGTCGCGCCGCGACGGTGCCGATCACCCGCGGTCGCCCGGTGGCCTCGGTCCCGGTGGGCGACGAGGAGCCCGACGGTGTCTGCGACGGCGGAGCAGGTGACGCCACCGTCGGGTCGGGGCCGCGCGAGGAGGTCTTGAACGGCCCGGTGTCCTGCCTCGCCCCCGCAGCCGGCGACGAGCACCACGGTCCCGAGCAGCAGGGCCAGGCGTCTCATCCCGACACGGTAGCCAGCGCGCGGTGAGGTCAGCGGCGCAACGCGACGCGGTCGAGCAGGTCCAGCAGCAGCGCATGCACCTCGCGCGGCTTCTCCATCTGCAGGAAGTGCGAGCCCGGGAGCTCGACGTACTGCGCCGACGGGATGCGCTCGGCCGCCGTCCTCATGTCGTACGACGCCGCGAGCACGTCGTAGCGGCCGGCCACGAACGTCGTCGGCACGTCGATCGTGCGGAGCGAGACCCGGGCGTGCAGCGACGAGGCGAGCGCGAGGTGCATGTACCAGTCGGTCGGCGTGGTCAGGAACTCGCGGATCGCACGCCGGGCGAGCGGCTCGTCGGGCACCGGCAGCATGAACCCGCTGTGGGTCACCACGCGACCGGCGAGCGGCCCGATCTCGAGCCGGCTGGTCACCCGGTGCAGCGGCTTGCCGGCCAGGCCCAGCAACCGGGCGACGGTGGTCGCGATCGGCTTGCGCGCGAAGCGGGGGATGAACAGCGGCGCACCCATCGACCCGAACGTCTCGCCGGGGACGCCGGCGACGGCGAACAGTCCCGTGACGCGCTCGGGATGGGTGACCGCGAGCTCGAACATGGTGTTCACGCCGATCGACCACCCGGCCACCGCGCAGGCGGCGACGCCGGCGTCGTCGAGCACGGCGAGAGCGTCCTCGACGAACGCCTCCTGGCCGACCCGGTCCGGGTCCGTCGGCCGCGCGGAGCCGCCGACGCCGCGGTGGTTCCACGAGATCACGCGGACGCCGCAGTCGGGGTCGAGCAGGGCGGGCCAGGCGTAGGGGTTGGTGCCGAGGCCGTTGCAGAGCAGCACGACCGGTCCGTCCACGTCGTTGGTCCAGGCCCGCAGCACCGTGCCGTCCGCGCTGGTCACGTCGTAGAAGCGCAGCGCGAGCCCGTCTTCGGGCTCGGGGGCGACGCTCAGGGGCTCGGCAGCACGCGGACATGCCGCGGATTCTGCCCACTACCGATGATTCCCAAGCGCATCCGTGGTCCATGTCACGAGAGCTCATGCGGGCTCTGGCGACTGTCGGTGCCGCGGAGCACACTCGGGGGAGAACCGAGGAGGGCACATGGACGGCACGATCTTGCTGGTCGGCACCCGCAAGGGACTCTGGATCGGACGCTCCGACGAGGAGCGCCGGGAGTGGGAGTTCACCGGTCCGCACTTCGACATGGAGGAGGTCTACTCCTGCATGGTCGACACCCGGGGGAGCAGCCCCCGGCTGCTGGTCGGCTCCTCGTCGAGCTGGGTGGGCCCGCAGGTCCAGCGCTCCGACGACCTCGGCCGCACCTGGGCCAAGAGCGCCGACGGCGCGATCCGGTTCCCCGACGACACCGGCACCTCGCTCGAGCGGGTCTGGCAGCTCACGCCCGGGGTGGGCGACGGCGTGGTCTACGCCGGCACCGAGCCGGGCGCCGTGTTCCGCTCCGACGACGGGGGCGAGACGTTCCGGCTCGAACGCGCGCTCTGGGACCACCCGCACCGGCCCGAGTGGGCGCGCCGGCTTCGGCGGCCAGGCGTTCCACACGATCCTTCCGCACCCGACCGACGCCGTCGTCGGTGACCTGCGCGCTCTCGACCGGCGGGGTCTACCAGACCGTCGACGGCGGCTCCTCGTGGGCGCCGCGCAACCAGGGCATCCGGGCGGAGTTCCTGCCCGAGGGGCAGCAGTACCCCGAGTTCGGCCAGTGCGTGCACAAGGTCGCGCGCCACCCGTCGACGCCGCAGCGGATGTTCCTGCAGAACCACGGCGGGGTCTACCGCTCCGACGACGAGGGCGGCAGCTGGACGTCGATCGCCGACGGACTGCCGGCCGACTTCGGCTTCCCGATCGTCGTGCACCCGCACGAGCCCGAGACGGTCTTCGTGTTCCCGCTCAACGGCGCGGGAGGGCGTTACCCACCGGAGGGTCACGCGCGGGTCTGGCGCTCCCGCGACGCCGGCGGCAGCTGGGAGCCACTGGGCGAGGGGCTGCCCGACACGTTCTTCGTCGGCGTCATGCGTGACGCGATGTGCGCCGACGACCACGAGCGCAGCGGGCTCTACGTCGGAGCGCGCAACGGCTCGGTCTGGGCCTCGCCCGACGGGGGCGAGACCTGGACCGAGGCCGTCGGCAACCTGCCCGACGTGATGGTGGTCCGGGCGGCGGCGATCTGAGCCGCGCCGAGCTCGCGAGCGTCAGGCGGCGACGAGCGGCCGGCGGTCCGCCGCGGACCTTGCCGGTCACCCAGGTCTGGTCGGCGCCGCACCAGCAGGTGTAGCCGACGACGATGCCGGCGTCGGTGTTGGCGATGGCCGCGATCTGGCTGGGGAAGATCAGCTGACGCTTCCCGCACACGGTGCACTCGTTGTCGAACATGTCGATCCTCCCTCGAAGGATGTGTGAACTCTGGCGAGTCCCATTCTGCGAGCCTGCAAGCCAAGGGGTAGCCTCTCTTTTCTGGATGAGCCCAAGGAGATGCCTATGCTTTCGCTGCACCAGCTGCGGTGCTTCCTCGCGACCTACGAGCACGGGTCGCTGACCGGTGCCGCGGAGGAGCTCGGCTACGCGCAGCCGTCGGTGTCCGAGCAGGTGCGGCTGCTCGAGCGCAGCGTCGGCTCGTCACTGTTCCGGCGCGTCGGCCGCGGCGTGGTGCCGACCACGGTCGCGGAGACCCTGCGCCCCCACGCCGAGCGCACGCTCGCGGCGGCCGACGAGGCGATGCGGGTGGCGCAGAGTGCCACCGCGCTGGAGACCGGCACGATCCGGTTCGGCATGTTCGGGACGGCGCGGCTCTACGCGAGCGCGGGCCTGGTCGCCGACGTGCTCGCCCGGCACCCGGGGGTCCGGGTGGAGCTGGTCGGCCAGAACTCCAGCGACGTGCTCGAGGACCTGCGGCGGGGCCGGCTCGAGGCCGCGATGATCGCGGTCCCCCAGATCAGCAGCGAGGGCATGGAGGTCACCCCGGTCGCGCGCGACGAGCTGGTCTACGTCAGCGCCCACCCCGACCGGCTGGAGTCGCCGGTCACCGCCGCACGGCTCGCACGCGCCGAGCTGGTGATGCCCGAGACCACCTGGCGTGCCGTCGACTCCACGCGCATCGTGCTGCGCCGGATGCTGCACGAGTCGGGCCGCAACCCGCAGACCCGGATCGAGGTGGAGGACGTCGAGACCGCGGTGGAGCTGGTCGGCCTGGGGCTCGCCGACACCGTGATCCCGAAGGGGGCGGCCACCCAGCTGCTGCCGCGGCTGGCGCCGGACGCCGGCTACGTGTCGCTGCGCCCACGCCAGTACGACTCGCTGGCCATCGTGCACCGGGCGGGCGCCAGCCTGTCACCCGCCGCGCGGCTGATGATCGAGGTCGCCACGCGGCGGATCCAGGAGGTGGCCGAGCCCCTCGGCCAGGCCGGCTAGACGCCGACCCGTTCCGGCGTCCTCCGCTTCTTCGCGAACGTCGCGTCGTCGTTGATGTCGGACCTGCTGCGGTCGTCGAGCAGCGCCACCGCGATCAGCGAGACCACGGCGCACCCGGCGATCGCCGCCGCGATGGACCAGCCGGAGCCGGTCTCCTTCAGCAGGAACGTCGCCACCAGCGGCGCGGGACCACCCGCGATCACCGAGGCGAGCTGGTAGCCCATGCCCGCTCCGGCGTACCGCAGCGATCGTCGGGAAGGACTCCGCGATCATCGCCGCCTGCGGTCCGTACTGCATCGCGTGCGGGATCAGGGCCAGGAAGAGGCCGATGAACGCGATCGCGGCGATGCCGCTGTCCATGGCCGCGAACAGGACGAAGCCGTAGATCCCCATCAGGGCGGAGCCGGCCATGTAGATCTTCTTGCGGCCGACCGTGTCGGAGAGGTGCCCGAAGAGGGGGACGGCGACCAGCTCGAGCGCGGCCGCGGACAGGATCGCCGCCAGCGCGAAGGTCTTGCTGTAGCCCTGCTCCTCGGTGAGGAAGACCAGCGTGAACGACGTGATCACGTAGAACGGTGCCTGCTCCGACAGCCGCGCCAGGGCGCTGAGCACGATCGGCTTCCAGTGGTGCTTGATCGCGTCGAACGACGGCAGCTTGCTGATCTTGTTCTCCTTCAGCCGCTTGGCGAACATCGGGGTCTCCAGGATGCGGAGCCGGATGTAGAGGCCGATCGCGACCATCACCAGGCTGAACACGAACGGGATCCGCCAGCCCCACGACGTGAACTGCGCGTCGGACATCACGGCGCTGAGCAGGTAGAGGAAGCCGGTGCCGAGGATCAGGCCGAACGCCACCCCGAGCTGGGGCAGGCTGGCCATGAAGCCGCGCCGCTTCTGGTCGCCCCACTCCATGGAGAGCAGGACCGACCCGCTCCACTCACCGCCGACCGCGAGGCCCTGCAGCAGCCGCAGGAGCACCAGCAGGATGGGCGCCGCAGATGCCGATCGAGTCGGTGCCGGGCAGCAGGCCGACCGCCGTGGTGGCCAGCCCCATCATCAGCAGCGTGATGATCAGGGTCGCCTTGCGGCCGATCCGGTCACCGTAGTGGCCGAAGATGAAGGCGCCGACCGGACGTGCGGCGAACCCCACGGCGTACGTCGCGAACGACTCCAGCTGGCCGGCGTAGTTCGACGACTCCGGGAAGAACAGCGCCGGGAAGATCAGTGCCGCGGCCGTGTTGTAGAGGAAGAAGTCGTACCACTCGATGGTGGTGCCGACGGTGCTCGCGACCGCCGCCTTGCGGACCTGCGAGCGTTGCTCGAGCGTGTCTTCGGCCTCGATAGATGCGGTGGCCTTGTCTGGGTCCAGGGTCATTGCCTCGCCTCTCTCCCGCGGCCCGATGCCGCAGGTCAGGAGGCCAGGGAGATGGACAGTCCCGTGACCCCCGTCACAGTGCCCTACCCATTCCGGTACGGTTTACACCACACCGGCGCAGGAAAATTGGGCCGAGCCCTCCCGCCTGCGGCGCGGACTACCCTCGGCCCATGACGCAGACGCCCGACATCAAGCCCCGCTCGCGCGACGTCACCGACGGCCTGGAGAAGACCGCCGCGCGGGGGATGCTGCGCGCGGTCGGCATGGGCGACGACGACTGGGAGAAGCCGCAGATCGGTGTCGCCTCGAGCTGGAACGAGATCACGCCCTGCAACCTCTCGCTCGACCGGCTGGCGAAGGCGGTCAAGAACGGCGTGCACGCGGCCGGCGGCTACCCGCTCGAGTTCGGCACGATCTCCGTGTCCGACGGCATCGCCATGGGCCACGAGGGCATGCACTTCTCGCTGGTCTCGCGGGAGGTGATCGCCGACTCGGTCGAGACCGTGATGATGGCCGAGCGGCTCGACGGCTCGGTGCTGCTGGCGGGCTGCGACAAGTCGCTGCCCGGGCATGATGATGGCCGCCGCGCGGCTCGACCTCGCCAGCGTCTTCCTGTACGCCGGGTCGATCATGCCCGGCCAGGTCGACGGGCAGGACGTCACGATCATCGACGCGTTCGAGGCCGTCGGTGCCTGTCTCGCCGGCAAGATCACCCGCGAGGAGGTCGACCGGGTGGAGCGGGCGATCTGTCCCGGTGAAGGTGCCTGCGGCGGGATGTACACCGCGAACACGATGGCCGCGGTCGGCGAGGCGCTCGGCCTGTCGCTGCCCGGGTCGGCGGCGCCGCCGGCGGTCGACCGCCGGCGCGACGGCTTCGCGCACCGTTCCGGCGAGGCCGTGGTGGAGATGCTGCGCCAGGGGATCACCGCCCGGCAGATCCTGACCCTCGAGGCGTTCGAGAACGCGATCACGGTCGTGATGGCGCTCGGCGGCTCGACCAACGCGGTGCTGCACCTGCTGGCGATCGCCCGCGAGGCCGACGTCGACCTGACCATCGACGACTTCAACCGGGTCGGCGACAAGGTGCCGCACCTCGGCGACCTCAAGCCGTTCGGGCGCTACGTGATGAACGACGTCGACAAGATCGGCGGCATCCCGGTCGTGATGAAGGCGCTGCTCGACGCCGGCCTCATGCACGGCGACGTGCTGACCGTGACCGGCCGCACGATGGCCGAGAACCTCGAGGCGCTGGCGCCGCCCGGACTCGACGACGACGTGATCCGCAGCCTCGACCGGCCGATCCACAAGACCGGCGGGCTCACGATCCTCAAGGGGTCGCTGGCGCCGGAGGGGGCGGTGGTGAAGTCGGCCGGCTTCGACGACGACGTCTTCACCGGCACCGCCCGGGTCTTCGACGGCGAGCGCGCCGCTCTCGACGCGCTGGCCGAGGGCCGGATCGTGGCCGGCGACGTGGTGGTGATCCGCTACGAGGGGCCCAAGGGCGGTCCCGGCATGCGCGAGATGCTGGCGATCACCGGCGCGATCAAGGGCGCCGGCCTCGGCAAGGACGTGCTGCTGATCACCGACGGCCGCTTCTCCGGTGGTACGACGGGTCTCTGCGTGGGCCACATCGCGCCCGAGGCCGTCGACGCCGGTCCGATCGCGTTCGTGCGCGACGGCGACCGGATCACGCTCGACGTGGCCAACCGGGTGCTCGACGTGGCGACCGACGCCGACTGGGACAGCCGCCGCGACGGCTGGGAGCCGAACCCGCCCAAGTACACGCGCGGTGTGCTCGGCAAGTACGCCAAGGTCGTGCAGTCCGCCGCCCACGGAGCCGTCTGCGGCTGAGGCGCGATCGCTAGTCCAGCGCGCCGGCCGGCAGGTCGAACCAGCGCAGGTGCTCGAAGTCGGCGGAGGTCGACGTCGGGGGAGTCAGGTCCGGCTCGCCCGCCGCGGCCAGCAGGGCCGCGCCGTCGCGCAGGTGCTCGGCGAGCAGGTCCTCGCCGCCGGACAGGCGTGACGTCGGAGCGTGCATGCCCTGCCCGTCGTACTTGACGTCGTGCAGGCGCAACGGCGGCTCGACCACGCCCTCGCGGTGGGTCCAGCGCCCGGACGAGACGTCGAACCGGTAGTCGCCGAGCAGCCGCCAGCCGTCGCGCGCGACCAGGCGCACCGCCTCGATCACGTAGTCGGCGACGGTGTCGGAGAGGAAGTAGTTGAAGTTCACGCGCACCCAGCCGGGCTTGATCCCCTCGCAGCCGCCGGTGATCTCGCGCTCGAACTCGCGGCTGTGCTCGATGTCGATGCCGAGCAGCCGGTGGCCGTAGGGGCCGGCGCAGGAGCAGCCGCCGCGGGACTGGACGCCGAACAGGTCGTTGAGCAGCGCCACCACGAAGTTGTGGTGGAGGTAGCGGCCGGACGGCGCGCGCACCACGAACGAGACGATCGAGAGCCGCGGTGCGTCGGGGTTGCCGAGCACCTCGATCGCCGGCTCGGCCGACCAGATCCGCATCGCCCGCTCCAGGAACCGCTCCTCGGCGGCGCGGATCGTCTCCACGCCGACCGCATCCTTGAGCTGGAACACCAGGCCGGCGCGCACCGCCTCGATGATCGCGGGGGTGCCGCCCTCCTCGCGGTGCTCGGGATCGGCCAGGTAGGCGTGGTCGGCGTCGTTGACGTAGGCGACGGTGCCGCCGCCGGGGACGTCGGGCACCCGGTTGCGGAACAGCTCGCGTCGCGCGACCAGCACGCCGGGGGTCGACGGCCCGCCGATGAACTTGTGCGGGGACAGGAAGATCGCGTCCTTGTAGGCGAGCGGGTCCTGGTCGCGGCCGGCGTACATGTCGATGTCGATGTACGGCGCCGCGGCCGCGAAGTCCCAGAACGACAGCGCGCCGTGCTCGTGGAGCAGCGACGAGATCGTCGTGGTGTTGGTGACGATGCCGGTCACGTTGGACGCCGCCGAGAACGACCCGATCCGCAGCGGCCGGTCGGCGTACTCGACCAGCCGCTCGCGCAGCACGTCGAGGTCGATCAGGCCGTCGGCGTCCTCGGGGATGGTGACCACGTCGGCGACGCACTCGCGCCACGGGACCTCGTTGCTGTGGTGCTCGAACGGCCCGATGAACACCACCGGCCGCTGGTCCCTCGGGATCCGGTCCGAGAGCCCGTGCCGGTCGTCGAGCGCGCTCGGGATGCGCAGGCCGAGCACGCCGATCAGCTTGGAGATGGCGCCGGTCGTGCCCGACCCGGCGAAGATCACGACCGTCTCGTCGTCGCCGCCGACCGCGTCGTGGATGATCCGCCGGGCGTCCTCGCGCAGCCGCGTGGCCCCCGCAGCCGCGTGGTCTGCAGTCCGGTGCCGCTGGACTCGGTGTGCGTGTTGGCGTAGCTGGGCAGCACCTCGTCGCGGATGAAGTCCTCGATGAACGTCAGCGCCCGGCCCGACGCGGTGTAGTCGGCGTACGTCACGCGGCGGTGGCCGTAGGGCGTGACCATCACGTGGTCCTCGCCGATCACGGCCTCGCGGACCATCCGGACCAGATCGTCGCGGGTGCCCTCCATGTACGCAGGCTACGCGCCCCGGTCGGCCAGCAGGATCGCCACCGACCCGGCCAGCAGCACGACCAGCTCGACCAGGCCCGAGACCGCGGTGCCGACCGGCACCGCGGCCGCGAGGAGCACCCCGCCCACGAGCCGCACCGCGACGTCACGACGGCCGATCGCGAGCCGGAACAGGGCCAGGCCGACCCAGAAACCGGCCGTGCCGGCGGCGAGCTGCGCGGCCCACGCGAGGTCGAGGTGGTGCGTGGGGTGCGCGAGCGCGTGGTGCAGCCCCGAGGCGGCGAACACGACCCCGAGGAGCATCACCGCGAACGCGTAGCCGAAGGACGCCAGCCCGATGGCCTGCTGCCGCTCCTCGGGCGCCGCCTCGAGGGCGCGCTCGGCGGCGTGGTCCTCGCCGGTGCCGAAGTAGGCCCAGTAGAGCGAGGCGGCCAGGGTGAGGCTCACCGCGGCGAACCCGATCTGCGCGATGCCGATCCGCTCCGCGCCGCCGCTCACGCCGACGCCGATGGCGAGCACGGACTCGCCGAGCACGATGATCAGCATCAGGCCGTGGCGCTCCACGAAGTGCGCGAGGCCGGAGGGTGAACGCCGAACCGGTGTCGATCCCGCGCAGCACGGTGGCGGTGGCCAGCGGTGGCAGCACGGTCTCCACGAGCACCGCCGCCACCCAGCAGATCCAGACCGCGTCGCCCTCGAAGAGCCCGCCGGCCAGCACGAGCAGACCCGCCAGGCCGTTGAACATCGCGAGGCGCACGACCATCCCGGTGCTCACCCGGGCGCCTGGGTGAGGTACATCGTGGTGTGCACCGACGAGGACGACCAGGTATCCCATCGCGAAGACGAGCCGGTCCGTGGTGAACGCATGCGGGATCGCGAGCGCCATCATGAAGTTGCCGACCATGCCGAGCAGCAGGAAGGCGCCGTCGTACGGCCTCACCGGGGGAGCCGCGTTGGTGAGCCAGGCGTAGCCGCCGTACATCCACCACATGAGCAGCAGGAGCAGGACCACCTGACCGACGCCGGCCCATCCCGGCTCGTGCCCGAGCGTCGCGGTGAGCTGGGTGATCGTGAACACGAACACCAGGTCGAAGAACAGCTCCAGTGTCGTGACCGAGCCCGAGACGACGTCCGGACGGTCGCGTCGCGCACGCCGCGGGAGTCGCGCCATGGTGCCCAGCGTTCCATGTCAGGGTCGGGTCATGCGCACCAACGAGCACGGCCAGCCGATCGGCGACGAGGTGCCGGGATGGGCGCCGCGGCCGAGGGTCGAGCCGGTCACGCTCACCGGTCGCACCTGCCGGGTCGAGCCGCTCGGCGAGGGCAACCTCGACGCGCTGTACGACGCGTTGTGCGTGCAGTCGCCGCCCGCGACCTGGACCTACATCATCGGCGGTCCGTACGACGACCGGGACGGGTTCGCGGGCCACGTGGCCGGCCTGCACGCGCTGCCGGCCTGCGTGCCACTGGCGATCATGGCGCCGGGCGGACAGGGGCTCGGCATCGCCTGCTACCTGCGGATCGACCCGGCCAACGGCTCGGCGGAGGTCGGCGGGATCGTGATGTCGTCCGCGCTCCAGCGCACCACCGCGGCGACGGAGTCGATGTACCTGATGATGCGCCACGTCTTCGACGACCTCGGCTACCGCCGCTACGAGTGGAAGTGCGACTCCCTCAACGAGCCGTCCCGCCGCGCGGCCGCCCGCTACGGCTTCCGCTACGAGGGCCGGTTCCGCAACGCCCTGGTCTACAAGGGCCGCAACCGCGACACCGACTGGTACTCGGTCACCGACGAGGAGTGGCAGCACCTGCGCCCGGCGTACGAGGCCTGGCTGGACCCGGCGAACTTCGACGACCAGGGCCGTCAGCGCGCACCGCTCGCGTGCCCGACCGGCGACCGCTGACCCCGGATCCACATGATGGGCCCCGTGTCCGCACTCTGGGACGCGTGGGAGACTTGCTTGACCGGGCACCGGCCCGGACGGGACCGTATGGCGCATGCGCACACTTCTCCTCGTACGCACGCGACGCGTGAGCTGAGGCATACAGGCCCACGACCTGGCCGCAGCCACGCGTCGACCCCTCGTCCGCCAGCCGGCCCGAGGGGTTTTTTGTTGCCCGACCGCCGAACCAACAGAAGGTCACCGATGAGCCAGCAGCACACCACCGGCCACAGCCCCGGCCCCGCCGGCGAGTCGGTCACGGGTGCCCAGAGCCTGATCCGGTCGCTGGAGGCCGCCGGGGCCGACAACATCTTCGGCATCCCCGGCGGCGCGATCCTGCCGGCGTACGACCCGCTCTTCGACTCCGTGAAGCTGCGTCACATCCTGGTGCGCCACGAGCAGGGCGCGGGCCACGCGGCCCAGGGCTACGCCGTGGCCACCGGCAGGGTCGGCGTCTGCATGGCCACCAGCGGTCCGGGAGCGACCAACCTGGTGACGCCGCTCGCCGACGCGCACATGGACTCGGTGCCGATCGTGGCGATCACCGGCCAGGTCGGTGCCAAGCAGATCGGCACGGACGCCTTCCAGGAGGCCGACATCCGCGGCATCACGATGCCGATCACCAAGCACAACTACCTCGTCACCGACCCGGCGCGAGATCCCGCGGATCATCGCGGAGGCGTTCTACCTCGCCGGCACCGGCCGGCCCGGCCCGGTGCTGGTCGACATCGCGAAGTCCGCGCTCCAGGCGCAGACCACGTTCGTGTGGCCCACCGAGCTCAACCTGCCCGGCTACCGCCCGGTGACCCGTCCGCACTCCAAGCAGATCCGGGAGGCCACCCGGCTGATCGTGGAGGCCCGCAAGCCGGTGCTGTACGTCGGTGGCGGCGTGATCCGCTCGCGTGCGGCCAAGGAGCTGCGCGTGCTCGCGGAGCTGAGCGGGATCCCGGTCGTGACCACGCTGATGGCCCGCGGCGCGTTCCCCGACAGCCACCCGCAGCACCTCGGCATGCCCGGCATGCACGGCACCGTCGCGGCGGTGGCGGCGCTGCAGAAGAGCGACCTGATCATCAGCCTCGGCGCCCGGTTCGACGACCGCGTCACCGGCAACCTCGACTCGTTCGCGCCCGGCGCCAAGGTGATCCACGCCGACATCGACCCGGCCGAGATCGGCAAGAACCGGCGTCGCCGACGTGCCGATCGTGGGCGACGCCCGCGAGGTGATCGCCGACCTGACCGTGGCGCTGCAAGGCCGAGCACGACGCCGGCACCACCGGTGACTACGAGGGCTGGGTCGGCTTCCTGGCCGGGCTGAAGAAGCAGTACCCGCTCGGGTACGACGATGCCGGCCGACGGACTCGCCCCGCAGTACGTGATCGAGCGGCTCGGCAAGATCGTCGGCCCCGACGCGATCTACACCTCGGGGGTGGGCCAGCACCAGATGTGGGCCTCGCACTTCATCGGCTACGAGCACCCGAACACGTGGATCAACTCCGGCGGCCTCGGCACGATGGGCTTCGCGGTCCCGGCCGCGATGGGTGCCAAGGTCGGCCGGCCCGACGCGACCGTCTGGGCGGTCGACGGCGACGGCTGCTTCCAGATGACCAACCAGGAGCTGGCCACCTGCACGCTCGAGGGCATCCCGATCAAGGTGGCCGTGATCAACAACGAGTCGCTGGGCATGGTGCGGCAGTGGCAGACCCTGTTCTACGAGGGCCGCTACTCCCAGACCGACCTGCAGAGCAAGCGCGTGCCGGACTTCGTCAAGCTGGCCGAGGCGTACGGCGCCGTCGGCCTCGCCTGCGACAGCCCGGACGACGTGGACGCCACGATCAGCAAGGCGATGGAGATCAACGACGTGCCGGTGGTCGTCGACTTCCGGGTGCACCGCGACGCCATGGTGTGGCCGATGGTCGCCGCCGGCACGTCCAACGACGAGATCAAGTACGCCCGTGACCTGGCCCCCGAGTTCGACGAGGACGACCTGTGATGTCCATCCACACCTTGTCGGTCCTGGTGGAGAACAAGCCCGGTGTGCTGGCGCGCATCGCCAGCCTGTTCAGCCGCCGCGGCTTCAACATCGACTCGCTCGCGGTGGGCCCGACCGAGCACCCCGAGATCTCGCGGATGACGATCATGGTCAACGTCGAGGACTCCCCGCTGGAGCAGGTCACCAAGCAGCTCAACAAGCTGATCGAGGTGATCAAGATCGTGGAGCTCGAGCCGGGCGACGCGGTCGAGCGCGAGCTGCTGCTGGTCAAGGTGAAGGCCGACCCCGACACCCGGGGGCAGGTGATCGACGTCGTCCAGCTGTTCAAGGCGAAGGTGGTCGACGTCTCCGTGGACGCGGTCACGATCGAGGTCACCGGCAACCACGACAAGCTCGCCGACTTCCTGCGGGTGCTCGAGCCCTTCGGGGTCCGCGAGCTCGTGCAGTCCGGCATGGTGGCGATCGGGCGCGGCTCCCGGTCGATCACCGAGCGCACGCTCCGCCCGATGCCGGTCGCCGTACCGGCTCCCGCCAGCTGAATTCCCCGCCGTACCCAACGAAGAAGGAGAGCCCACCCGTGGCTGAGATGTTCTACGACGACGACGCCGACCTGTCCGTGATCCAGGGCCGCAACGTGGCCGTGCTGGGCTACGGCAGCCAGGGACACGCGCACGCGCTGTCGCTGCGCGACTCCGGCGTCGACGTGCGCGTCGGTCTGCCGGAGGGCTCGAAGAGCCGCGCCAAGGCCGAGGCCGAGGGGCTGCGCGTGCTGACGCCGGAGGAGGCCGTCGAGGAGTCCGACCTGATCATGATCCTGGCGCCCGACCACATCCAGCGGAAGCTGTACGCCGAGGCGGTCGAGCCCAACCTGGTCGAGGGTGACGCGCTGTTCTTCGGGCACGGCTTCAACATCCGGTTCGGCTACATCAAGCCGCCGCCCGGCGTCGACGTGTGCATGGTCGCGCCGAAGGGGCCCGGCCACCTGGTGCGCCGCGAGTACACCGAGGGCCGTGGCGTGCCGGTGCTGGTCGCCGTCGAGGAGGACGCGACCGGCAAGGCGTGGGACCTCGCGCTGGCGTACGCCAAGGGGATCGGCGGCCTGCGGGCCGGCGGCATCCGGACCACGTTCACCGAGGAGACCGAGACCGACCTGTTCGGTGAGCAGGCCGTGCTCTGCGGCGGCGCCTCGCAGCTGGTGCAGTACGGCTTCGAGGTGCTCACCGAGGCCGGCTACCAGCCCGAGGTCGCGTACTTCGAGTGCCTGCACGAGCTGAAGCTGATCGTCGACCTGATGTACGAGGGCGGCATCGCCAAGCAGCGCTGGTCGGTCTCCGACACCGCGGAGTACGGCGACTACGTCTCCGGCCCGCTGGTGATCGACGAGCGCGTGAAGGAGAACATGAAGGGCGTCCTCGAGAAGATCAAGGACGGCTCGTTCGCCCAGCGGTTCATCGACGACCAGGACGCCGGTGCGCCGGAGTTCAAGGCGCTGCGCAAGAAGGGCGAGGAGCACCCGATCGAGGGCACCGGCCGCGAGCTGCGCAAGCTGATGGCGTGGGTGAAGTCCCACGACTCCGACTACACCGAGGGCACCGCTACGCGGTGATGCTGGGTGGTGGGTGCGCCCGGCTGTCGAATTCCCAAGGTATCGAGGCGTTTGTCGGGCATCGGGGGCGCAAACGGACATCCCACTTCCCAATCTCTTCTGACTTCCCAATGAGAACTGGCGCTTCCAGCGGCGTACACACCGCTGGAAGCGCCAGAAGACGTAGATACCTTGGGAATTCTCCCGCCAGAGCGCTACTTCACCTCCGACCTCAACACCAGCCGGATCCCCACCAGCAGCGGGACCAGCACCCAGATCGCGCTGGTGACGCCGAGGTGCGCCCACTCGGCCGCGGTGAGGGCGCCGTCGTAGAGCTGGGTCTGGGCGAAGTTGAAGTCGACCCAGGGCTGCAGGTCGCGGAACCAGGCCTGGCTGCCGGCCAGCAGCGCCGAGAGCGTCGGGAGCACGAAGGCGAACACGAAGTAGCCCACGACCGCGCCGGCCGAGTTGCGGATCAGCACCCCGAGCATGAAGCCGACCAGCATCCCGAGGACGTTGGCGAGGATGATCGAGAGCACCTGGTTCAGCGAGATGTCCCACACCGTGTCGACGCCCTTGATCGTGGAGCCGAGGACGTTGCCGACGGCACCGATGCCGAGCGCGACGAGCATCGAGGTCACGCCGACCACCAGGGTCGCGGCCAGCTTGGCGGTGACGATCCGTCCGCGGTGCGGGACCAGGGTGAACGTCGTGAGGCCGCTGCGCTGGCTCCACTCGCTGGTGACCGACAGGATCGCGACCACCGGCAGCAGCACCGTCATCGGGACGCCGATCGCCGCGCCGAAGGAGTCGTAGGTGATCGAGCTGTCCGAGGCGAACAGGATCACCGCGCCCGTGGCCAGGGTGGCCGCGATCGCGATGCTCGCCATCAGCCAGAAGCCCGACCGGGTGTCGAACATCTTGCGCAGCTCCACGCCGACGATCCGACCCATCGGGATCCCGTCGATGCGCTTCGGACGCGGGAGGACCCGCTGCGTGTCGTCCACGTCGGGGTGGGTGGTCAGGGTGGTCATGCTGCTGCTCCTTCTCGTGAGGTGTCCGCGGTGAGCTCGAGGAACATGTCCTCGAGGCCGGCGCCGTCGGCGGTCCGGAGCTCGACCAGCGGTACGCCGGCGGCCAGGGCGACCTTGCCGACGTGCTCGGGGTCCGCGTCGGTGCGGAACCCGTCGCCCGAGCGGGTGAACTCGACGCCGGAGCCGGTGAGGGCGCCGGCCAGGTCGGCCTGCCCGGCGGCGCGGACGTAGGTGCCCGCGGTCTGCAGGAGCTCCGCCTTGCTGCCCTGCGCGACGATCCGGCCGTTGCCGATCACGACGAGGTCGTCGGCGATCACCTCGATCTCGTGCAGCAGGTGCGACGAGAGCAGCACGGTGCCGCCCTGGTCGGCGTAGTCCCGGAGAAGGTCGCGCATCCAGCGGATGCCGGCCGGGTCGAGGCCGTTGGCCGGCTCGTCGAGGATCAGGACCTCCGGCTCACCGATCAGCGCGGTGGCGATCCCGAGGCGCTGCCGCATGCCCAGCGAGTAGTTGCGCACGCGGCGGCCCGCTTCGGTCGGCGTGAGGCTGACCCGCTCCAGCATCTCGTCCACCCGGCTTCGGGGCAGGCCCATCATCCGCTGGGCGAGCGTGAGGATCTCGCGGCCGGTGCGGCCCGCGTGCTGGGCGGAGGCGTCGAGGAGGACGCCGACCTCCAGGCCCGTGTTGGGCAGGTCGGCGAACCGGCGCCCGCCGATCGTCGCGCTGCCGGCCGTGGGCGGAGTGAGCCCGACCATGACCCGCATCGTCGTGGACTTGCCGGCTCCGTTGGGCCCGAGGAACCCGGTGACGCGACCGGGGTGCGCCGTGAACGTGATGTCGTCGACGGCGGTGAAGCCGCCGTACTTCCGTGTGAGTGACTCGACCTTGATCATGTCGAGAAGACTGGCGGCGACGGGCACCCGCGCACATCAGGGAAACTGCTGAAGCCTCCCCGGAGGGCGCCCCCTGAGTTCCCTCAGGGTCGACCCCGGGACCACTCCGCGGCGGTGATCCGCATCACCTGGGACTCGCCCGGGTACCAGCGTTCGTGTACGCCGAGGTCGGTCATCCCGAGCCGGGACATCACCGCCCGGGACGGCATGTTGGCGGGGTACATCACCGCCCACACCTCGCGTAGGCCACCCGCGAAGGCGTGGTCGAGCACGGCGCCCGCACCCTCCGTGGCGTAGCCCCGGCCGTGGGAGTCGGGGTGCAACCACCACCCGATCTCGACCTCTCCGTGCTCGGCGTTGGGCAGGGTCTTGAGCAGGATGGCGCCGGCGGGCACCTCGGCGGCATCGCGCGGCACGATCGCCCAGATGCCCTGCGGCGGGTGCGCGAACGCCTCCTGGTAGCGCGAGATGCGATCCCGGGCGTCATCGACGTCGGTGAGCAGCCGCGGGTTGTCGAAGTCGTCGCTGATCCACTGGACGACGTCGACCCGGCTCTGGATGTCGTACAGCCGGGCGGCGTCGGAGTCCCGCCAGCGCCGCAGGACCAGCCGGTCGGTCTCGATCCTGTCCTCCGCGGTCTCCACGGGAACACCCAAGCACCGCGCGCGGTTCTCCTCACGTGCTTATCGAGATCTGGAGCGACGTCGTCTGTCCGTGGTGCTACATCGGGAAGCGCCGGCTGGAGAAGGCCCCTGCTGGGCCTCGACAGGCTCGACCTCCGTTGGAGGCTCGACCACAGGCAGGGACGTCGACATCGTCTACCGCTCCTTCCAGCTCGACCCGTCAGCGCCGACGGAGCCGACCCAGACAGTTGCCGAGCACCTGGGCGCGAAGTACGGCGGAGGACCGGAGGCCGGTCGACAGATGGTGGAGCGGACCGAGGCCGTCGCGGCGGAGGAGGGCCTGCCGTTCCGGCTCGCCGAGGCACAGCGGGCGAACACCGCCGACGCGCACCGGCTGCTCCACCTGGCGCTCGCGGAGTCGCCCGAGGTGCAGGCGCGGCTGAAGGAGGAGCTGCTGGCGGCGTACTTCCTGCGCGCCGAGAACGTCGCCGACCACGACGTGCTCCTGGCCGCCGCGACCGAGCGTCGGCATCGACGAGGTCGCGGCGAAGGAGGTGCTGGCCGGCGACGCGTACGCCGATGCGGTCGAGCACGACATCCGCGAGGCGGCGTCGCTCGGCGCCACCGGGGTGCCGTTCTTCGTCGTCGACCGGAAGTACGGCGTCTCCGGCGCCCAGCCGGTCGAGGTCTTCACCCAGGTGCTCGAGCGCGCCTGGCAGGAGTCGCACCCGGCGCTCGACGTCGTCGGCGGCGACGACGCCTGCGGCCCGGACGGCTGCGCGGTCTAGAGCTCCAGCCGTCGGGTCACGCCGACCTCCTCGAGGAAGGTCTCGTCGTGCGACACGACGAGCAGTGCGCCCCGGTACGACGTGAGCGCGCCGACCAGCTGGTCCCGGGTCGACCCGTCGAGGTTGTTCGTGGGCTCGTCGAGCATCAGCAGCTGCGGTGACGGGTCGGCGAGCAGCAGCGTCGCCAGCGTCGCCCGGAACAGCTCGCCACCCGAGAGCGTGCCCACGACCTGGTCGCCGGCCGTGCCCTTGAAGAGCAGCCGGGCGAGCTGGGCGCGCAGCCGGTTCGCCTCGACGCCCGGTGCCTGCGCGGCGACGTTGCCGAACACGCTCAGGGCCGGGTCCAGCACGTCGAGTCGCTGGGGGAGCAGGCGCAGCGGCACCCGCACGTCCGCCGTTCCTGCCGCGGGCGGGAGGAGTCCGGCGAGCGTGTGCAGCAGGGTCGTCTTGCCGCTGCCGTTCGGCCCGGTCACGGCGACCCGCTCCGGGCCGCGGAGGTCGAGGTCGACGGCGCGGCCGGTGCGCAGCCGGAGCCCGTCGGTGGTGAGCACGATCCGACCCGGCGGGACCTCCGTCCCGGGCAGGTCGATCCGCACCGTGTCGTCGCGACGCATGCGTGCCTCGGCGTCGTCGAGCCGCCCGCGGGCGTCGGCCAGCCGGTCCTGGTGGGTGGCCCGGTACTTGGCGGCCGACTCCTGGGCGGCGCGCTTGCGCGCCCCGATCACGATCTTGGGCAGGCCCTGGGTGGCGGCCGCCCGGGCGCCCTGCTTCTTGCGGCGCGCGAGCACCTCCTGCGCGGTGACCAGGTCGTTGCGCTGGCGACGTACGTCGGACTCGGCGGCGCGCACGGCCTGCTCGGCGGCGGCCTGCTCGCCCGCCACCTGCTCGGCGTACGACGACCAGCCGCCGCCGTACCACCGCACCTCGCGCCCGCCGTTCCACTCCCGCAGCTCGCCGACGCGGTCGACGTGCTCGAGCAGCTCGCGGTCGTGGCTGACCACGAGCAGTGACCCGCGCCAGCCGTCGACGACCTCGACCAGCCGCTCGCGGGCGTCGCGGTCGAGGTTGTTGGTCGGTTCGTCGAGGAGCAGCACGTCGGGGGCGTCGAGCAGCAGCCGCGCCAGCGCGAGCTGGGTGACCTCGCCGCCGGAGAGCTCACCGAGTCGGCGGTCCAGCACGTCGTCGGGCAGCCCGACCCGGTGCAGCTCGGCGCGCGAGCGCTCCTCGACGTCCCAGCGGTCGCCCACCACCGCGAAGTGGTCGGGGTCGGCGTCGCCGCCCTCGATCGCGTCGATCGCGCGGCGCACCTGCGCGATCCCGAGGTGCTCGTCGACGCGCACGTCGGCCCGCAGCACGAGGTCCTGCGGCAGGTAGCCGAGGCGACCGCGCACGGCGACCGAGCCGGAGGCTGGACGGAGGTCACCGGCGGCGAGCCGGAGCAGGGTCGACTTGCCGGTGCCGTTGTCGCCGACGAGGGCGGAACGGCCGCGGGGGACCTGGAGGTCGAGCCCGGAGAAGACCGGGCTGCCGTCGGGCCAGGCGAAGGACACGGCGGACAGGGAGAGAACCGGGGCAGACATGGAGACCTCGCGTCGTACGGACGGGAACCACCCGCCGTCGGCGGGCTTCACGGGCGTCGGCTCAGATCTCCACGGGAGGATTCTGGCGGCGCTCCGGCTGTCGGACAACTCCTTTACGGCGTGTCGCGTCGGGTAGTGTCCCAGTCGGGCACAGCGTCGTGCACCGGCCACCCGGATCCCAGCACGTGAGGACCTCCTTCGTGACCCAGTCCCCAGACGCGACGCGCACGCGGCCCGTCGTCCTGATCGCCGAAGAGCTCAGCCCCGCCACGGTCGACGCGCTCGGGCCGGACTTCGAGATCCGGCACTGCGACGGCGCCGACCGCGCGGCCCTCCTGCCCGCGATCGCCGACGCCGACGCGATCCTGGTGCGCAGCGCCACCCAGGTCGACGCCGAGGCGCTCGCCGCGGCCCGGCGGCTCAAGGTCGTCGCCCGCGCCGGCGTGGGCCTCGACAACGTCGACGTCCGCACCGCGACCCAGAGCGGCGTGATGGTGGTCAACGCCCCGACCTCCAACATCGTCAGCGCCGCGGAGCTCGCGGTGGCGCTCATGCTCTCCGCGGCTCGCCACATCAGCCCGGCGCACGCCGCCCTGCGCAACGGCGAGTGGAAGCGTTCGCGCTACACCGGGGTCGAGCTCTACGAGAAGACCGTGGGCATCGTCGGGCTCGGCCGGATCGGGGTGCTCGTCGCGCAGCGGCTGAGCGCCTTCGGGATGCGCGTGATCGCCTACGACCCCTACGTCCAGGCCGGCCGGGCCGCGCAGATGGGTGTGCGCATGGTGAGCCTCGAGGAGCTGCTCGACGAGGCCGACTTCGTCAGCGTCCACCTGCCGCGCACCGCGGAGACCGTCGGGCTGATCGGCGCCGAGCAGCTGGCGCGCGCGAAGCCGAGCCTGGTGCTGGTCAACGCGGCGCGGGGCGGCATCGTCGACGAGGCGGCGCTCTTCGACGCCCTCAAGACCGGCCAGATCGCCGCCGCGGGACTCGACGTCTTCGCACAGGAGCCATGCACGGACAGCCCGCTGTTCGAGCTCGAGAACGTGGTCGCAACCCCGCACCTGGGCGCGTCCACCGACGAGGCCCAGGAGAAGGCCGGCATCGCGGTCGCCCGGTCGGTGCGGCTGGCACTGAGCGGCGAGCTGGTGCCCGACGCGGTCAACGTGCAGGGCGGCGTGATCGCCGAGGAGATCCGGCAGGGCATCCCGTTGACCGAGAAGCTGGGCCGGATCTTCACCGCGCTCGCCGGCGAGGTGGCGCAGCAGGTCGACGTCGAGGTGCGCGGCGAGATCACCGAGTACGACGTGAAGGTGCTCGAGCTTGCCGCCCTGAAGGGGATCTTCTCCGACGTCGTCGAGGACCAGGTCTCCTACGTCAACGCGCCGCTGCTGGCCGCCGAGCGCGGCACCGCGGTGCGGCTGGTGACAGAGACCGAGAGCCCCGACCACCGCAACCTGATCACGATCCGGGGCACGCTGGCCGACGGCACGCAGCTGTCGGTGTCGGGCACGCTGGTCGGGATCGCCCAGCGGGAGCGGCTGGTCGAGGTCAACGGCTACACGGTCGACATCGAGCCGACCGTGCACCTCGCGTTCTTCCGCTACGAGGACCGGCCCGGCATGGTCGGGGTCGTCGGCCAGATCCTCGGCGACGTGGGCGTCAACATCGCCGGCATGCAGGTGTCCCGCGACGAGAAGGGCGGCATGGCCCTGGTGGCGCTCAGCGTCGACACCGCGATCCCGGCCGAGGTGCTGGACCGGATCCGCGAGGCGATCGACGCCGACCAGGTGCGGGGCGTCGACCTCAGCGAGTGAGCGGTCCGGTCAGGCCACGACCGGCGCGCGCCTGACCTCGGCGCCGTGCCGCCGAGCAGTGGCCGGCGGGAGGGCTGCCCAGGCCCGCGCGAGGCGCCGTACGGCCTCGGTCATCACCGCGGGCGGCTGGGTGTGCGGGAGCCGGAGCCAGTGCTCCAGCCCGCCGTCGGCGGCGAACGCCGGCCCGGAGGCGAGGTGAAGGCCCTCGTCCTCGGCCTGGACCGCGAGGTCGGTGGAGCGCGCCTCGGGCAGCCGGCACCAGAGCGACAGCCCGCCGCGACCGGGCGTGAGCTCCCAGTCGGGCAGCGCCATGGCGAGCGCACCGGCCAGCGCGTCGCGCGACGCGGCGATGGTGGTGCGGTGATGGCGACGCACGGACGCCTCGTCGGCGAGCATCTCGAGGAGGGCCAGCTGCTCCAGGGGCGGTGAGGCGAGGTCGAGGCTGAGCCGCGCGGCCGTCACCTCCTCGACCCGGTGGTGGGGTACCCGGATCCACCCGGTTCGCAGACCGCCCCAGAAGCCCTTGGAGGCGCTGCCCACACTGAACGCCTCGGGCGCGAACGAGCCGAACGGCGCGGGGAGGGGCTGGTCGTCGAGGCACAGGTCGACCAGCGACTCGTCCACCACCGGCACCACGCCGAGCCGGTCGAGCCCGGCGGCCAGCTCCAGCCGCTGGTCCGCCGGCATCAGTGCGCCGGTCGGGTTGTGGAAGTCCGGGATCAGGTAGGCCATCCGCGTGCCGCGGGCGACGCGAAGGGCGTGGGCGACGTCCCAACCGTGCGCGGGGTCGACCGGCGTCGTGACCAGTCGGGCTCGCCGGGCGCGGAGGGTCGTGATCGGGTTCGGGTACGTCGGCGACTCGACCAGCACCCGCTCGCCCGGGCGGGACAGCACCTGCGCGGCGAGCGCGACGCCGGCCAGCGCCCCGGCTACCACGATCAGCTGCTCGGGGTCGGTGGGCAGCCCGCGGGCGGCGTACCGGCGGGCGAGCGCCTCGCGCAGCGCGGGCACTCCGGTGGGGTAGTAGCCGGTGCCGGAGAGGTACGCCGGGAACCGCTCGACGGCGCGCTCGAAGGCGGCGGCCGTGCCCGGAGGTGCCAGCGGGGTGGCGATCGTGAGGTCGATCTGGTCCTGCCCCGGCCGGTCACGGACCATCAGCAGATGGTCGCGTGCGCCCGGCGCGGGACACCGGCAGCCGGGTGACGCTGCCGGACCCCTGCCGGCTCTCGAGGTAGCCCTCGTCGCGGAGCACGTCGTACGCACGCGTCACCGTGGTGCGGCTGACACCGACCGCGTCGGTGAGGTCGCGCTCGCTCGGCAGCCGGACGCCGACCGGCGACCCGGCCCTCCGCGATCAGGGTGCGGAGGCCGTCGGCCAGCCCGCGAAACGCGGGTGACCGGGGGAACTCCCCGACGAGCGCCGCCACCCTGGGCGCGGCGAGGGACACGGGTGCTGACGGGATGCTCACCGGACCAGCCTCTCATCATTGGTCTCACATTGGCATCGTCCACCGAGGCCAATGTCGGCCGGGCTAGTGTCGCGTGATGCGTTCCCTGCTCGGTGCGCTCAGCTGCGCGGGCCTGCTCCTGGTCGCTGCGCCACCCGCCGTGGCGGACGGGTCGGCGCCTCCCACGATGGCCGCGCGGTCCGCCGCGGCCGCGGGGCACACGCGCCCGCTGGCCGGCCGGACGGTCGTGGTCGACCCCGGCCACCAGCTCGGCAACTCCCGGCACCTGCGGGAGACGACGGCGCTGGTCGGCGACGGCGCCGGGGGCCGCAAGGCGTGCAACACCACCGGCACCGCGACCGACGCCGGCTACCCGGAGGCGACGTTCGCGTGGCAGGTCGCGGTCGCCGTTCGCGACCGGCTCCGGCGCCTCGGGGCGACCGTGCTGATGACCCGCACCGACAACAGCGCCGAGGAGTGGGGGCCGTGCGTCGACCGGCGGGGCCGGCTCGGCAACGCGGGCGCCGACCTCAAGCTGAGCATCCACGGCGACGGATCCGTGGCCGGCAACCGCGGCTTCCACGTGATCGTGGCGACCGGGCCGGGGGAGCGGGCCGCGTCGGAGCGCTACGCGGTGCTGACGAGGGACGCGCTGCTGGGCGCGGGCTTCTCCCGGTCGAACTACGTCGGCGGCGGCTCCGGCCTCGACGCCCGCGGCGACCTGGGCACGCTCAACTGGTCCCGGATCCCGACGGTGATGGTGGAGCTGGGCAACATGCGCGACCCGGCGGACGCGGCCCGGATGACCTCGCCGGCCGGACAGCGCGCCTACGCGATGGCGCTCGCGGAGGGCGCGCGGCGCTTCCTGGCGCCGTGAGCGAGGAGGCCACTCGTCGAGCGATTGGCTCTGTGGGGCGAGGCCAATCTCCTCGACACTGGGAGCATGACCTCGACCACGCCCGTGCGCCGCGTCCGCGCCCGTCGTGAGCTCGACCGCCTCGGCCCGGTGGAGCAGCTGCGCGCCGGCCGGCTCGGCCGCCGACTACCGCAGCTGCTCGCCGGTCTGATCCTGTACGGCGTGACGCTGGCGATGATCATCCGCGGCACGCTCGGCAACGCCCCCTGGGACGTGCTGCACCAGGGGCTGGCGCGGCACCTGCCGATCAGCATCGGCACCGCGGTGATCGCCGTGAGCCTGCTGGTGCTCGTGCTGTGGATCCCGCTGCGCGAGCTGCCGGGGCTGGGCACGATCGCCAACACCTTCGTGGTCGGCCTGTCGGCGGACGCCGCGCTCGCCGTGATCGCCCCGGCCGACCGGCTCTGGGAGCGGGTGGCGCTCACCCTCGGTGGCGTGCTGCTCAACGCCGTCGCGACCGCGATGTACATCGGCAGCCAGTTCGGCCCCGGCCCACGTGACGGGCTGATGACCGGCCTGCACCGGCGTACCGGGCTCCCGATCGGGCTGGTGCGCACCTGCCTCGAGGTGACCGTGGTCGGGATCGGGTGGCTGCTCGGCGGCGTGCTCGGCCTCGGTACCGTGCTCTACGCCGTCGCGATCGGACCGCTCGTGCAGTGGCTGCTGCCGGTCTTCATCGTGGATCTTCAGGAACATCTTCGGGAATGACCAGCATCGGCCCGCCACCCGAGGTCTAGCGTCGAATCGCCCTGGCTGCCGGTCTACCTGGTGCATGGGGCAGATCGAGGAGATGAGCTCGGAGGTGGTGCTGCCGGAGGAAGAGGGGCCTGGAGGTGCCGGCGCACCGAGACCTCCCGGGGAGGGTGGTCAGCGCTTCGTCGCGATCAGCACCGACGCGTCGCTGGCCACCATCACCTCGGCGGTCGTGAACCGCTCGTCGCTGAGCCACTCCTCGCGCAGCGAGTCCACCCGGCCGGCGAACATCGGGGGCCACGACTCGCACGGGGTGAAGTCGTCGAGCACGACGATCCCGCCCTGGCTCGACCAGGTCGACCACCGCGTCGACACCGGCGTCCTTGGGCTCGCGGGCGTCGAGGAACAGCAGCGTGAACGGCGCCCGGTCGCGCAGCGTCGACCAGTCGGCCGAGACCACCTCGACCTGGTCGTCGTCGTCGAAGATCTCCGCCGCGGCGGTGGCCAGCTTCGGGTCGAGCTCGGCGCTCAGGATCTGGCTGCCCGCGGGCACGCCGGAGCGCAGCCACGCCGTGCCCACGCCGCAGCCGGTGCCGAACTCCGCCAGGGTGCCGGTGCGCGTCGCGGCGAGCGCGGCCAGCAGCCGACCGGTCTCGTTGCGGCAGAAGGAGACGTAGCCGGCCCGCCGGGAGACGTCGAATGCCCGCGAGACGATCGTGGGCAGGACGGGGAAGGCGCTCATCACGAGAAGTCTGTCACGCGGCTTCGGAGTCGCAGCCCCGTCCGGGGGAGTCTCGCGATGTGGAACATCCGCCCAAAGGGCGGGCACGCGGGCGCGGGGCGGCGTACCGTCATCTCCATCATGCGGAGCGTGTTCGTACTTATCGAGCGCCGCGGCGAGGCCTAGCAGGTAGGCCACCTCGCCGCGGAGTTTCTGACGTTCTGGCTTACCACCCTCCGCAGCGAGATCCGCCGGTCCCACGACCTGGCACCAGCGACGTACCGCTGTCGGAAGCGCCATCTGGCCCTGTACTCAGGTGCCGGGGCAAGCTCCGCGGCGATCCCGTTCCGCTTCTCCCGGCCCTGCAGGACCTCATCCATCCAGCAGAGACGCAAGGAGCAGCGACGATGTACGACATGTACCCCGAGTGGGGACCGTCGAAGAACGACCCGGAGAGCCCGAACAGCCCGGAGGCCGTGCAGCAGGCGCTTGACCTGCGAGACAACGGCGGCGAGCGGCCCGACGACAACTAGGTTCGACCGCATGCCGCCCAGCGACGCCGTCTCGAACAGCACCGTCCAGCTCGCCGTGATCCCGGGTGACGGGATCGGCCCCGAGGTCACCACCGAGGCGCTGAAGGTGCTCGAGCGGGCCACCCCCGGCTCGACCAAGTTCGAGGCGACGCGCTACGACCTGGGCGCCGAGCGCTACCTCGCCACCGGCGAGGTGCTGCCGGACTCCGTGCTCGCCGAGATCCGGGGGCACGACGCGATCCTGCTCGGCGCGGTCGGCGGCCGCCCCGGCGACCCGAACCTGCCGCCCGGGATCCTCGAACGAGGACTCCTGCTGCGGCTGCGGTTCGAGCTCGACCACTACGTCAACCTCCGTCCCTCGCGCATCTTCCCCGGCGCCGCCTCACCCCTGGCGGACCCGGGTGACGTCGACTTCGTCGTCGTCCGCGAGGGCACCGAGGGCCCCTACACCGGCAACGGCGGGGCGCTCCGGGTCGGGACGCCCGCACGAGATCGCGACCGAGGTCTCGGTCAACACGGCGTACGGCGTGGAGCGCGTGGTGCGCGACGCGTTCCGCCGCGCGCAGAAGCGCCGCGGGAAGCTGACCCTGGTCCACAAGACCAACGTGCTGGTCCACGCGGGTGCGGTCTGGTCGCGGCTGGTCCGCGAGGTGGGCGCCGAGTTCCCCGACGTCGAGGTGGACTACCTGCACGTCGACGCGGCCACGATCTTCATGGTCACCGACCCGGCCCGCTTCGACGTGATCGTCACCGACAACCTCTTCGGCGACATCATCACCGACCTCGCGGCTGCCGTGACCGGCGGCATCGGCCTCGCGGCGAGCGGCAACGTGAACCCCGACCGCACCGCACCGTCGATGTTCGAGCCGGTGCACGGCTCGGCGCCCGACATCGCCGGCCAGCAGCAGGCCGACCCGACGGCGGCGATCCTGTCCGTCGGGCTGATGCTCGAGCACCTCGGGCTCGACGCCGCCGCTCGCGCGGTCGAGGAGGCCGTGGTGGCCGACCTCGCCGCACGGACACCCGGCGCCACCCGTCGTACCTCCGAGGTCGGCGACGCGATCGCCGCCCGCGTAGCTCGTTGAGATGTGTGTCCGGCCCCTTCGAGATGTGAGTCGGGTCGCCGGAATCGCATGAGCGCGTCCACACGGCGTGCGGAACTCACCATTCAACGGAGCCGCAGGCGCATCTCAACGGAGCCGCAGGCACATTTCGAGGAGCCCTAAGATGCAGGACATGCCGCTCGACATCAGCATCACCCGGTCCGAACACCCGCGCAGCGACGCGGAGGTGTCCGAGATCCTCGCCAACCCGGGCTTCGGGACCCACTTCACCGACCACATGTTCACGGTCGAGTGGACGCCGGAGAAGGGCTGGTACGACGCCCGGGTCACGCCGTACGGACCGCTGACCCTCGACCCGGCGACGGCCGTCCTGCACTACGCGCAGGAGACGTTCGAGGGGATGAAGGCCTACCGGCACGAGGACGGCTCGATCTGGACCTTCCGCCCCGAGGAGAACGCGGCGCGGATGACGCGCTCGTCGCACCGGCTGGCGTTCCCGGTGCTCGAGCCGGAGTCGTTCGTCCAGGCCGTCGACGCGCTCGTCGAGGTCGACCAGCGCTGGGTGCCGGAGCCGGGGGAGGCCGGGGAGAAGAGCCTCTACGTCCGCCCGTTCATGATCGCCACCGAGACCTTCCTCGGCGTGCGGCCCGCGCAGCACGTGACGTTCATGGTGATCGCCTCGCCCGCCGGTCCGTACTTCAAGGGCGGGGTCAAGCCGCTCACGCTGTGGCTCACCGAGGAGTACACGCGCGCCGGCCGCGGTGGCATGGGTGCGGCCAAGACCGGCGGCAACTACGCGAGCTCGCTGGTCGCCCAGCAGGAGGCCACGGAGCAGGGCTGCGACCAGGTGGTCTTCCTCGACGCCCAGGAGGGGCGGTACGTCGAGGAGCTCGGCGGCATGAACATGTACTTCGTCTTCGCCGACGGCCGCGTCGTCACGCCGGAGACCGGCACCATCCTCGAGGGGATCACGCGCTCCGCGATCATCGAGCTGGCCGGCAAGATGGGCCACCAGGTGGAGGAGCGCAAGGTGTCCATCGACGAGTGGCGCGACGGCGTCGCCGAGGGCCGGATCACCGAGGTCTTCGCGTGCGGGACGGCGGCCGTGGTCACGCCGGTCGGCAGCCTCAAGTGGGACGGCGGCCAGGTGGCGGGCACGGGTGGCGACACCGGTGGCGAGCTCACGATGGCGATCCGCCGGGAGCTCGTGGACATCCAGTTCGGTCGCGCCGACGACACGTTCGGCTGGATGCACCGGGTCGTCTAGCGCCTTCGGCGGCGCTTCCCGCGGGCGACCTCGGTGCCGAGCGCGTCCAGCCGCTGCTCCCAGAACGCCCGGAACGGTGACAGCCAGGCGTCGACCTCCGCCAGGGGACCCGTCTCCAGCGCGTAGATCCGCCGCGCGCCCTCCGCCCGGGTGCTGGCGAAGCCGCTCTCGCGCAGCACGCGCAGGTGCATGGACACCGCAGGCTGGCTGATCCCGAACTCGTCCGCGATCACCGCGACCACCTCGCCGGACGCGTGCTCGCCCTCGGCGAGCAGCTCCAGGATCCGGCGACGCACCGGGTCGCCGAGCACGTCGAACGCGTGCACCGGCTACTCCTGCCCGGTGTACGCCGCCGTGCAGCGTGCGGCCGCGGCCCGGGACTCCTCCGTGTCGTCGCCGGCCGCGATCCGGGCCTCGGCCCACGACGGCGCTGCACGCGGCCATGAACCCGACGCCGTCGTCGCTCGACATCCACGCGGCGAACGCCGCCGGGTCGACGGCGGCGGCCGTGGCCAGGTGTTCGGCCAGGCCGATCAGGCCCAGCTCCCAGCCGATGCCGACCGCGCCGGGGCCGTAGCGGTCCCAGTGATCCGGAGCGGACGGCGCGTCGTGCGCCAGCTCGAGCTCGGTGCCGGTGCCGTCCGGGGTGAGGGTCACGATCACCCAGCTCACGTGCCCGTCGTACTCCCAGGTCACGGAG
Organism: uncultured Actinomycetota bacterium; assembly: GCA_963754145.1. Taxonomy (GTDB): domain Bacteria; phylum Actinomycetota; class Actinomycetes; order Propionibacteriales; family Nocardioidaceae; genus Marmoricola. The sequence goes on along the minus strand of CAVWFF010000046.1, from coordinate 4,158 downwards.
AACGTCCGGGGCGGGTCGCACGACAGCACGTCGCCGCCGGCGTTGCCCTCGAGCTGGTATCGACCGCCGGGACGCAGGTCGCCCGTGACCGGCAGGAACCAGCGCGGGATCCGGTCGGGCTCGGTGAGCGCCTCCCACAGGTCCTCCGGCGTCGTCGGGTAGCTGCGGGTCAGGGTGAGCCGGCGCAGCTCCTGACCGTCGCGGTCGACGCTGCCCAGGACCCGGCGTACGGCGTCGAGGTTGTCCGTGGGGGTGGTCATGGTTCAGGTATATCAGCGATGCCTGATATCAGCAAGACCTGACTCATCCGGATCGCCCGAGGCCGGGATCACCAACTCGTGCGCGCCACCGGTGCCTTCTACCTCGGACTACCGGGCGCCGCCGGTTACCGTTGCCCGGTGACGACGCTGCCCGGCCAGAAGCCCGAGGAGACGCGGATCGGCGGATACCGCCTGATCGCGCGGATCGGGGAGGGCGGCATGGGGGTGGTGCACCTCGCGCAGGCGCCGGACGGCAGCCGGGTGGCGCTGAAGGTGCTGCGGCCGCACATCGTCGGCGACGACGAGGCCCGCGAGCGGCTCGCCCGCGAGGTCAACTCGCTGCGCCGGATCACCAGCCCCCGGATCGCCGAGGTGATCGACGCCGACCCGCACGGTCCCACGCCCTACGTCGCGACCCGCTACGTGCCGGGGCTGTCCCTCCACGAGCACGTGCGCGAGGAGGGCCCGATCGCGGGCGTCGACCTGCTGCACTTCGCGCACGCTCTCGCCGAGGCGCTGATCGCCGTGCACGCGGTCGGCGTGCTGCACCGCGACATCAAGCCCTCCAACGTGCTGATGGAGGGGCGGACGCCGGTCCTGATCGACTTCGGCCTGGCCCGCCTCGCCGACGACCCCCGGCTCACGCACACGGGCTGGCTGCTGGGCACGCCCGGCTACCTCGCGCCCGAGATCCTGTACGGCGACGAGGCGACGCCGGCCTCCGACGTGCACTCGTGGGCGGCGACCGTGGTGTACGCCGCGACCGGCCGCCCGCCGTACGGGAAGGGGCCGGCGATGGCGATCATGGACCGGGTCCGCCGCGGCGACCACGACCTGTCCGCCGTCCCCGAGCAGCTGGTCGGGCTGCTCCGCTCCTGTCTCGCTCCGGAGCCGCTGGAGCGGCCCGGCATCCACGAGATCCGCACCTGGCTGCGCCAGCGGCTCGACCTGGCCACCGTGCCGCGGCCGGTGCAGCCGGCCCCGGAGCAGTGGACGATGCCGGTCGCGGCGCTGCACCGCGAGCCCGCGACCGAGGTGCGCCCGGTGACCGACGTCGCGGCCCGCAAGCTCCGCCGGTGGACCCGCCGGCCACGGGGACAGGAGCCGGCGACCCGGATCATCCCCGCGGTGCCCGGCCCTGCGGCGGCGACCCCGGTCCCCGGCACGGCGCCGGACGGTCGCGGGTTCGCCCGCGCAGCGCCGGCTGCAGCTGGTCGGGATCGGTGCGGTCGTGGCGGCCGCTGTCGCCTACGCGCCGTACGCCGCGACGATGCTGGTCGGCCTGGTGGTGCTCGTGATGCGCACACTCTCGATCGGCCGTGAGCGGCACGCGCGGCGGCGGATGATCCGCGGCCGCGCCCGGTGGTACGACGTGCCGACGACGACCCTGTCCACCCCCGGCTACGCCGTGCTGGCGCTTGCCGGCGCTCTCCTGCTCATCGGCTGGGCGGCGGGCGCCGCAGTCGCGTTCGGCGTCGTGGTGGCGATCGTCGGGCCTCCACTCGGTATCGGCATGCTGCTGGTGGGCGTCGTGTTCGCCGGGTGCCCTCTGGTGGGGTCCCGGCTCCGGACGGGTCAACCAGCTGACCGGGCAGATGGTGACCCGCTTCTCACAGCGGGAGTACGCCGGCCTGTTCGTGATCGGCCTGTGCATCGTCGCCACCGCGGTCCTGGTCGCCGCGCTGCTCGGCACCGGGCCGAACTGGGCGCCCGCGACCGGGTCGCCGTGGCGCAGCGGCGTGCTCGCCGACGTGGCCGGCTCTGCTGTGACGGGCTCCTGACCCACCCGGTCAGCGAGATGCCGGCACCGATGGCCGCGGGCGCCGACTGCACCGCCCGGGCCTCCACCTGCCTGGACCCGGCGTGCCGGCGCGAGCGGTAGTCGCATCAGCACCAGGGCACCCCCCTCCGGCGACTCGCCGATGACGAGGTCGCCGCCGCGCACCCGCACCGCCTCGTGCACCAGTGCCGAGACCGAGCCCGGTCTGCGACTTCGGGTCCGCGGCGAACCGGTCCGAGCTCGGCACCGGCGACTCGTCACGCACGCTCGCGAGCAGGTCGGGGTGGAACCCGTCGCCCGAGTCCGCCACCCCGATCGACAGCACGTCCTCCTCGACGCACGACACCAGCCGGACCACGTCGCCGTCGCGCGTGTAGCGCACCGAGTTCTCCAGCAGCGTGTCCAGGCAGACGCGTGTTCGCTCGGGCGAGCAGAGCTGGAGGCCGGCGGTGCTGTCGAGCTGCCAGTCGCGATCGGCGAGCACGCGCCACCGGTCCAGCACGTGGCCGAGCAGCTGGTCGAGGTCCGTGAGCTGGAGCCGCTCGTGGTCGGGGAGCGACAGGGTGCGGATCAGCCGTTCGGTGCCGAGTCCGATGCGCTCGACCTCCTCGAGCACCACCTCGAGGTCGGCTCGCTTGTCCGGTTCCGTCTCGTTGTCCCGCAGCAGCTCGAGGTAGCCCACCGCGATCGTGGCCGGGGTGCGCATCTCGTGCATCGTCGTCCGGCTCAGGCGCTCGCGCTGCGCCGCGCGCAGGCGCTCCCGGTCGGCCACCTGGGTGAGCGCGGCCAGCGCGTCGTGCCGGCGGCGTACGTGGAGCACCATGAGCAGCATCAGCACCGCCATCAGCGGGATCTCCGCGGTCTCGCCCCAGCCCAGCACCCCGGACGCAGCTCGCGCGATGATGATCGCGCCCGTCACGACGGTGAAGCAGCCGATCGACCACACGGCCCGGGTGCGAGGCCACGGCTCCAGGCCGTAGACGGCGGCGCAGCTGATGTACGCGAGGTGGTAGGGAATGGTCTCGGCGCCCGGAAACGACCACATGAGGGCGGAGCAGACCAGCCGCGAAGCCCAGCCAGAGCCAGAACAGCCGGGTGCTCGTGCGCATCTCAGGCCCCGTAGAAGCAGTAGCCGACACCACGTACGGTCTCGATCGGCGGCCGAGTCAGGCGCTTCCGGAGCCGACGCACGCAGACGTCGACCACGTTGCTGCCGGGGTCGTGGTCCAGCCCCCAGATGTCATGGAGCAGCTCATCTCGGCGGCACACGCTGCCGCGCCTGCGCATCAGGTGCGCGAGCAACGCGAACTCCCGCTCGCTGAGCACCACCTCGACGCCGTCGACGGTGGCCCGCCGGCGCTCGAGGTCGAGCCGGATGCCGCCCCCCTCCAGGAAGCGGCTCCGGTCGACCTCGCGCACCGGCGTCACGGTCAGGTGCCGACGCACGCGTGCCATCAGCTCCGACGTGTGGAAGGGCTTGGTCACGAAGTCCACCGCCCCCAGGTCCAGTGACTCGACCCGGGTGGCGACGTCGTTCACGGCCGAGAGCACCACCACCGGAGTGGTGTCCGCTCGCTCGCGCATCGTGGCCAGCACCTTGTGCCCGCTGCACTGCGGCATCCGCAGGTCCAGGAGCACCAGGTCGAACTCATCGCTCGCGAGCTGCTCGAGCGCCAGGGCGCCGTTGCCGGCACTTGTCACCGAGTGCCCCTCCTGCGAGAGCAGCCGGCGCAGCATCGTCACGACGCGTACCTCGTCGTCGACCACCAGAACGTGACTCACGGACATCCCCCTCGCGCCGTACCCCCACGCACAAGGCTCCTGCCGATCGGGCGAGGCCGACCCCGTGCAGGACCAAGATGACACCGTGGGGCCATCCGGAATGGCCCGAACGGGTGGTGCCCACGTCCACCGGCTCCCCCCATCGGGCGGGATTCGGCGGCCCAACATGACCATTCGATGACAACGACGTGGCCGCGAGTGACGGTGGCGTGTCCGCGGGGCGACTCGTCGATGACGCCCGGCTGACGTGCTCCTGACAGTCCGCGACAGGTTGCTGGCGCGATCGGGGCGGGTGGCCCCAAGGTAGGGGCGCAGGCCATCTGACCTGCACCCGGA
>CAVWFF010000045.1:0-32846 GCA_963754145.1 uncultured Actinomycetota bacterium | reverse complement strand
GCACACCATGGAGGCCGCCGGTGAACGTTGGGCTAGCGTGACGACCGTGGCCTTGGACGACGCCGAGCTGGCGTCATGGTTCGCTTCAGGTGACGCGGACTCGGTCCGGGTCGTCTACCAGACCTACGGCCGGCTGGTGTTCGCGATCGCGTACAGGGTGCTCGGCGATACCGGCCTCGCGGAGGACGCCACCCAGCAGACGTTCGTGCAGGCGTGGCGTGCGGCGGGCAGCTACGACCCGAGCCGGGCGCTCGGGGCCTGGCTCACCACGATCGCGAAGCGGGTCGCCATCGATGTGCACCGGCGCGAGCGCCGGCACCGCAACCTCGACAACATCGACACCTCCGACAGCGCCTCGCTGGTCACGCTGCCGCCGTCGGCCGAGCAGATCCACGACGTGGCCGAGGTACGCCGGGCGCTGGACGAGCTGCCCACCACCGAACGCGACCTGATCCGGATGCAGCACTTCGACGAGCTCAGCCACGCGGAGATCGCCGACAAGCTCGAGATCCCGCTCGGCACGGTCAAGTCGCGGACATTCCGGGCGCACCGCCGGCTGGCGGGCATCCTGTCCGACCTGCGTGCCGAACCGGCAGACTCGGCACCCGCCGACCCGCGCGAAGGAGGCTCCGATGTCCGACGATGACCTGACGCCGGCGGAGCGCGCCGAGATCGAGCGGGTGCACGGCGTACTCGCGGACCCGGCGGTGTGGGCCGAGCCCCCGCTCGACCTCCAGGAGCGCGTGGTCGCCGCGATCGCCGAGGAGGCCGGCGCCGGCCGGCGTCGGCGACGGATCCGGTATTCCCTCATGGCCGTAGCCGCCGCGGTCGTCCTGGCGGTGGGCGTCACCGTCGGCTTGCAGGCGACCCGCGACGAACCAGTCCAGTTCGCTGCGTCCCTGACGGGGACCCGGCTCGCGCCCGACGCAGCCGCGAACGTCACGCTGACCAAGACCGACAGCGGATGGAAGATCGAACTGCACGCCACCGGACTCCCGCGACGCACCGACGGAGAGTTCTACGAGGCGTGGCTGAAGAGCGACGCGGGCCTTCTCGTTCCGATCGGCACGTTCAACGAGGGCACCGACGTCACGCTCTGGTCCGGCGTACGCCCGAGCACGTTCCCAACGCTGACCGTCACCAAGGAGGTCGCCGACGGCAACCAGGCGTCATCGGGCCAAGTCGTGCTCATCGGTCAAGCGAACGAGTCCTGAGGGCTCCCCAGGCCTCGTTCCGACCCGACCTGGTCTCTCGCACTTCCGCTCCGCGCGCTCGGTCACCGGCTTGGTCCGTGGGGAGTGCAGGTCGCAGCTATCCGCGATGCCGCATCGATCACCAGGTCATCCTGACAGCACGCGTCCTGCCGGCCCTGGTGGATGGCTCCGCATCGCTTTCTTGAGGGCGACAGCCGGGGACGTCGAGGGCGTGCACGCCGAGTCCCCACGCTTGGCTCCATCGAAGCTCCTCCTCGGCCCGCGGGCCTTCGCGGTCCTGCTCCGAGTCGGTCGCCGCTCGAAGGACGGGTTGCCTGCGGCGCGAACCAGTTGGGCAGTGCTGGCGTAGTAGCAACACCAACACTCACAGAGGAGAAGCACCATGCACACCAGTTCGCACCTTCGACGACTGGCCGGGATCGTTGCCGTGATGGCCACCGCGGCCGGCGGCTTGGTCGCCGCCGCCCCGGCGGGCGCAGCGACAGGTCCGACGGCGACGCTGTCGAGCGGCACCGTGACCGTCCAGGGAACCGCGGCCCGCGACGTCATCCACGTCACCCTCGCCGCCACCCGCCTCGTGGTGGACTTCGGCTTCGACGGCACCGTCGATGCGCAGTTCAATCGAACCCAAGTCCAGCGGCTCAGGGTGCTTGGCGGTGGAGGTGACGACGGCATGTCGGTGGACGGCTCCGGCGTCGGCGACCTCCCGATCACGGAGAACGGTGGCGCCGGAAACGACTTCGTCGGCATCAACGGCAACATCGGCGACCTCGGCGCCGGCGACGTCCCGGTCACGCTGATCGGGAACCTCGGCAATGACGATTTCTTGGCGGCTGCGCCCGGTCCGGTCACGATTCAGGGCGGCGCGGGCGACGACTTCGTCGAAGGAGGTGACGCGGGCACCGGGCAGGAGACCATCTCGCTCGGCGACGGCAACGACCGGTTCAAGAGCGTGCTCAACGGCTTCCTCTCGGGGGGGACCCGAAGCGACATCGTCGACGGAGGCACCGGGCAGAACACCATGGAGGTCGACGGCGCGTTCGCCAGCGAGACCCTCAGCCTCTCGGCGAACGCCGGGCACCTCATCGTCGATCACAGCGCGGGCCGGATCGACGCGGACAACATCCAGGACGTGTCGTGGGTCGGCTTCGGCGGCCTGAGACGGCGGCGACCAGGTCGCGGTGAACGACCTGTCCAGCACCGACGTCGTCAACTTCACCCCCGACTTCACCGACCCCCTGGACAACACCGGGCCGAACAACAGCGCCGACCAGCTCACCGTGCGCGGCACCGCAGCAATCGACCACATCACCGTCAGCGGCTCGGGCGCGAACATCACCGTGGCCGGGCTCACCCCGACGGTGACCCCGATCAACCTCGACGCGCAAGACACCCTGCGGATCGAAACACTGGCCGGCACCGACACCGTCAACAGCTCCGGCCTGCAACGCGGACTGGTGCAGCTCCAGGTCCTCTGACTCCGGCGTACGGCGCGAGCGACCCTCATCCACGACGCCGCCCGCTCGATCAGCCGATCCCCGCACCCGACTTCCCGGCCGCCCCCCTCACCCGGGCCGGCCGGGAAGCCGCGCCGTCAACCGGGGCCAATCCCTGTGCAGCGCCCCAGGTTTGATGCCGCATCTTTCTGGGCCGGTAAGCAGCGGGTCCGAGGATGCGGCGTAGGTTGACCGGGACTGGTGTGGATGGCCCCGGTCGAGCCTGGGATCTGTGGACGTGGCTCGGCCTGTACGCCGGTCGGTTTGCACTCTCCCTATCGCATGTTGGCGGGCGAGAGCATCTCCATGCTGAGTGGCTTCTCCGATCGAGCGAAACAGGCCCGTCAGCCCCCTTGTGCACGCGTCGCTACAGCCATGGCGGAGCACCGGGAGAGCCGTCAAGATCGGGCCTGGGGAGTCGAAGGCGGCTGGAATGACGCGCTCCGCAACGGTCAAGTAGCCGCGGAGCCCTGCGTGCCGGAGTGCGCGGGGAGGAGTGCCACCTTGCCGCCGGGGTGCCGGCCGCGGAGGAGCTTCGCCGCGTCCAGCGCTCGCTCGAGCGGGTAGGTGCGGGCCATCGGGACCTCGAGGCTTCCCTCGGCGGCCAGCCGCACGAGGTCTGCGCGGACCCCGTCGCGGTAGGCCGCGCTGTCGGGCAGGTCGCCGCCGATCACCCGGATCCCCACGTCGGCGCCACGCTGCTTCGCGGCGATCGTGACGACGCGGGCACGCTCGGGCACCACTGCCAGCGACACGTCGACGGCCTCGTCGGTGCCGACGCAGTCGAGCGCCGCGGCGATGCCCTCGGGTGCGGCCTCACGGACCCGTCCCTCCAGCCCGGCGCCGTACGCCACCGGCTCGCCGCCGAACCGGCGTACCTCGTCGAAGCGGGGCCGGCTGCAGGTGCCGACCACGCGTAGCCCGAGCAGCGCCGCCTGTTGCAGCAGGCTGACCCCGACGGCGCCCGAGGCGCCGTGCACCAGGACCGTCTCGCCGGGCTCGACCGCGGTCACGTGCAACATCTCCGAGGCGGTCGTGGCGGCCAGCAGGAGGTTGGCGGCCTGCCCGAAGGTGAGAGCGCCCGGCTTGGCGAACACGTCGCGCGCCGGGACGTTCATGTCGCTGGCCCAGCCGCCGAGCACCCGGAAGGCGAGCACCTCATCGCCGACGGCGCCGCCGCCCGAGGCGATCTCGGTGTCGGGACCGATCGCCGTGAGCACGCCGGCGATCTCGTACCCGACGCCTCGAGGGAACGGCCCTCGCCTGCCCTCGGCGACGTGCGAGGCATCGGCTGGGTTCACCCCCGCCGCGCGCACCTCGACGGTGACCTCACCGGACGCCGGCGGCGGCACGTCGTACGACACGAAGTCGAAGACCTCCAGGCCCCCCGGCCGTGCGGCGACCCAGTGCTGCGCCATGAACGCGCCAACGACACCCGCAGGCCCGGCATTCCCCCGCCTTCCCGCTCGGCTGAACCGGAACCAGGTCACCTGGGGTCTTGGCGGTCAGGACCGCTTGGAGGTGATCGCCCATCGCCGCATGCGAGATGACCCTCAGCGAATGCTTGCTGGAGGCGCCTCACGGTCGCATCGCGGTTGTCCTCGCGGATACGTGGCGGCACCTCGTTCGGCCTTGGAGGGTCACCTGTTCAATCCTGTCTGGCTCAAGAACCCGACTATCCAGCCCGACACCACCCGCGACGACAAGCCGAGGCTCACCGCGCCGATCTGCCGACCGCTCTGGGTGCCTCCCGACACGTGGCCGGCCAAGGCAACTCGACGCTCACGATCCGACCCGCAGATCGGGAATCGAGGGCATCGGCTCCTCGATGACGGACCGCGGGGCTGGACTCGACCGCGGTCTAGCGCCCGCTCCAATGTGATTGCGTCTTCGAGTTGGTTGTGACACGCTAATGACAGTCACTGCCAGTGCATGCGAAGGTGGGAGAATGAACATTCAGGATTCGCCCCGGCGTTGGTGGGCCCTGCTGTCGCTGGTCCCGGCCGTCCTTGCCGTGGGGCTCGACGGCACGATCCTGAGCGTGGCTCTGCCCACGCTCGGCACGGAGCTGGGCGCCTCGATCGGTCAGCTCCAGTGGTTCGTGGTCGCCTACACGCTGGCGTTCGCTGCCGCGATGATCCCGGCCGGGATGCTCGGGGACCGGTGGGGCCGCAAGCGGATTCTCCTGGTCGCCCTTCTCGTGTTCGGTGTCGGGTCGCTCGCCTGCGCTGTCTCCGGCAGCGCAGGGTGGTTCATCGTGTCGCGGGTGCTGCTAGGTATCGGCGCTGCCGCGATCCTGCCGATGGCTCTGGCCGCGGCACCCTTCCTGTTCCGCGAGGAGGAGCGCTCTCGGGCGGTCGGGATCTTGATGACGGTCACGATGCTGGGCTTCCCGGCAGGCCCGATCCTGGGTGGCTGGCTGCTCTCGCATGCCTGGTGGGGCTGGGTCTTCCTGATGAACCTTCCCGTGGTGGCGGTTGGACTCATCGCCATCGGCATCCTCATGCCGGAGTCACGGGGTGCACGGGGTGGCCGCGTCGACGCCGGGGGGATCGTCCTGTCGGCGCTGTCCCTAAGTGTGCTCAGCTACGGCGTGATCGAGGTCGGGCGGCGTGGCTGGACTGACCCTCACTGCCTCGGGCTGGTGATGCTCGGCACTGTCCTCGTCCTCCTCTTTGTCCGGTGGGAGCGTCGGGTCGACTCTCCCCTGGTCGACCTGCGGCTGTTCCGCTCGCGCGCATTCACCGGCGGGGCATCCCTGGCCACCGTTGCCTCGTTCGTGATGATGGGGTTGCTCTTCGCCCTCCCCCTGTATGCCCAGGGCGTAGGTGGGCTGGATGCCTACGGCAGCGGGCTGCGGCTGCTCCCGCTGATCGCAGGAATGCTGGTCACCGCCATCCCGTCAGGGCTGATTGCGCAGCGAGTGGGCGCGGGCCCGGTGGTGGCGGCCGGGATGGTGGTGCTGGCCACTGGACTTGCCTGGGGGGCCAGCACTGGGCTCGGTGACGGGGGCGGGTTCTCCGCAGCGTGGACCGCTGTCTGCGGCGTGGGCCTGGGCCTGTCGCTGCCCACGTCGATGGACACCGCGCTGGGAGCGCTCCCGGCCGACGCTACCGGCACAGGCTCCGCCGTGCTCCAGGCCTTGCGCATGATTGGCAGCTCCTTTGGTGCCGCCATTCTCGGCACGGTGCTCAGCGCCGGCTACCGCTCTGGCCTCCCGGCGGACGACCCGTCGCTGCACAGTCTCGCGCCGTCCCTGGTCGCGGCTGTCCGTGACGGCGTGGTCGAGGCCGTCCAGGTCGCCCACGCGACCGGGTCCGACGCTCTGCTCGTGGCGGCCCGGTCGGCGTTCGTCGACGGACTGGACTTGATGCTCTGGGTCGGAGCCGGACTTGCCGTCGCAGGCGCGGTACTCGCGGTCAATGTCATGGCGAGTCGGCCCGCGCCCAGCGAGACGGAACCGGCAGGATCGGACCATGAATCCTACGCAGCCAGCTGAGGGGGCGCGGCAAGGCCTGCGTGAGCGGAAGAAGGCCCGCACCCGGTTCGCGATCCAGCAGGAGGCGCTCAGACTCTTCCGCGAGCAGGGCTACGGCGCGACCACCGTGGAGCAGATCGCCGAGGCGGCCGAGGTGTCGCCAAGCACCTTCTTCCGGTACTTCCAGACCAAGGATGCCTTGGTCCTCACCGATGACTACGACCCGATCATGGTGGAGCGGTTCCGAGCGCAGCCACCCGGGCTCGGCGCGGTGGCGTCCTTCCGAGCCGCCCTCCGGGAAACCTTCACCGACATGCCGCAGGACCAGTTGGACGCCGCCGAGGAACGCAACGCCCTGATCCTTTCGGTCCCGGAGCTTCGCGCCGCCTTCGCCGACTTCATGATCAGCTCGATGCGCCAGGTGATCGAGCTGGTCGCCGAACGCTCCGCACGCTCCACAGACGATCCCGAGGTCGTCGCCGCGACGGGGGCAGTGATGGGGATCCTGCTCTCCTCGATGCTGCTGGTGGGGAGGAACATGCAGGAACTGCTCAACCTGATCGATGAGCAGCTCGGTCACCTGGAGACCGGGTTCACGCTCTGACCCAGGAAGGTCGTCGCCGCCACTCCTCGATCCGGAACCGCATGGAGCCCGGTCCACCCACCACGCATGATGATCCCGACGATCAGGGTTCGCCGGACGGCGCAGGTCGAAGGGCTCACGACGTCCCTAGGTGCTCGGTCATCTCCTCGTTGAGCGCAGTCTCCAGGACACTCTTGGCGAACCGCTCGAGCAGCCCGTCCGGTGTTGCGTTGACACAAGGTCATCTCGGGATCGCGACCGCGCTCGTGCTCGCGCCCGCGAACCGCGACGGATGAGACTGTCGCTGGCACGATTCGCCAACGGGCCAAGGCAACTCACCGAGCCGCTCGACGTACCCCTCTGACGGTGCCGTCGGGCTGGACCGTGGCGACGTAGATCTCGCGCCAGTGCTCTTGCGCCGTACTCCGACGGGCTGGCCCGGCTCGTGCGAAGCCATGTTGCACCCCGTGGCCGGGTGACGTCGTTGACGTCCACTCCTACCCGCTTCGCCGAGACGTCGTCGCCGACCACCAAGAGGCACTCGTCCAGCGGGGTCGCGGCGCTTGGCGACGACATGGACGGCTGACGTCGACCAAACGTCGTCGCGACGCCGTTTCGATCGCCTGCGGCGGAACTCAGGCGGATGTGGTGCAGGCATCTCGCCGATCCGCCCGCGCGGTAGAACGTGTGAGGACAGCTCTCCGTCACCGGTGAGTGAGTCGTCCACGGAGAGTGCTACTTGGTAGCAACCACCCGCACTCCGTCTGGGAGACGCGTGCCGTCGCCGACTGCATCGTCCAGCCACACCCCGATCACGCCGGCCAGCTCCATGGGGTGACTGAAGTTCACCGCATGGGCCGCCTCGTCCACGATCGCGACCGTCAGGTGCTCCGGAGCGAGCCGGGCAACTTCGCGTATGCGGTCGGGTGACGGCATGAGTGGGTCGCGGACCCCCAGGACGGCAAGGGTCGGGACGGGGGTGCGCAGCAGGCGCTCCAGCGACGGGAAGCGTGTCAACTCGCGGAAGAGGCGCAGGCCGTTCAGTGGCCCGAACTTCACATAGTCCGGTAGTGCGACGGGGAACATCGTCGTGCTCTCCCGAAGTACGTCCCTCGCCAGCTGGCCGAGGGCGCGGCTCATGGGCTGGTTGTGCACGCCTCCAGCTGGGGAGACCAGGACGAGGCCGTGGATCCGCTCGGGCGCCTCGTGAGCCACCTCCAAGCTGATTGCGCAGCCCATCGAGTTCCCGACCAGGACGGCCTTGTCGATGTCGAGGCGGTCGAGGATCGCCAGCGTCGTCTCGGCCAGGGCGGGGATGTCCAGGACGCGGTCGCGGCGCTCGCTGCGCCCGTAACCGGGCAGGTCCGGAACCACGTTGACCCCACGAGTGGCAAGGGCGCGCGCGGTCGGCATCAGGTATGCCCCGGAGATCGCGAACCCGTGGATGTGGACGAGAGGGACACCGTCCTCGTGGGTGCTGCGCCGGCAGTAGACCGACGTTCCGCCCACCTGCAGTCTCTCGGTCACCCAGCCGTCGCCTGGTTCTCCATGACCTGGCATGGGCTGAGCGTAGTGGGCCGCTCCCGGTCGGTCCGCGGCACTCCGAGCGCCGTGGTCGGGCCGCCCGGGCAACGGCGACGACGTCGTCAGCGTCGCTCTCCGGTGGACAGGATCAGCACGATCGATGTCTGAGACTCGCACTCACGGGCTTCGGTAGCCTGCGAACCTCACTGCGAGAAAGAGGATGGTGCGCATGGGGGTCGAGCCCGCCGATGACTGGCGCCGCGGTGTTGTCGTAGATACGCCTCCTCCGACGTCGCCTCCGACGTTCGAGCTGGCTCCGGACGCCGTCTCTGGCACCCCGCTCTGGCCGGTCCAGGAGATCCTCGACGGCGCCTTCTTCGTGATCGGCACGGCGCTGGTGATGTGGCTGGGATGGATCGTGGTCACCGTCGGCTTCGACGGCTGGTTCGCGATCGGCTCTGTCTTTCTCTTCTGGGTGTTGCTGGCCTACGTGGGGCTGCCTCGCCTGCAGGAGGTGCTCTCGAAGGTCTACGTGCCCGACTACTTCATCGGGCGATCGCTCACCGAGGTTGGCGTGCTCGGTGACCCGATCAACCTGGCCCTGGACGGCAGCGAGGCGGACATCCATGCCGCCATGACCCGAGCCGGATGGGTCCGTGCCGAGGAGCTCACGATCCGCTCCTCCTGGGGGATCGTGCTCTCGTCGGTGCTTCGCCGCCCCTACCCTGAGGCTCCGGTCTCCTCACTGTTCCTCTTCGGGCAGCGGCAGGCTTTCGCCTACCAGCAGGAGGTGGACGGCAACGCCTCCCAACGCCACCACGTGCGTTTCTGGCCGGTCCCTGACGGCTGGACGCTGCCCGGTGGGTTCCAGGTGGGGTGGCTGGCCGCTGCGACGTATGACAAGGCAGTGGGCATTTCCCTGTTCACCCTCCAGGTGACGCACCGCGTGGACGCCGACATCGACATCGAGCGCGACTACGTCATCAACACGGTCCGGTACGTCGAGCCGGAAGCTTCCCTGCGCGTCATCAAGGAGTACTCCAGCGCCTTCACCACCCGCAACGGCGGAGGCGACGTCGTGCGCACCGACGGAAGCCTGCCGATCCTGGACCTGACCAGCCTCCAGGCGCCGGAGCCGGACCAGGTGGAGCCCGCGACCGATGCGTTGTCGCGTGCGGTGTCCCACCGGGTGCCGCCGCCGAGCCTCCTCGCCGCGGGGGTGATGAGCATGGCCAAGGCCGCGATAACACTGACCGCTGTCCTCGTTGCGATCTTCCGGGGGGATAGCCCCCCGGCTCACGCGTCGACCCTCGAGCTGGCGGTGATGGGCGGCGGTGCGCTGTGCCTCGTCGGCCTGTGGGTGTTCATGCTCGCTCACCATGCCTGGGCTCGGATCGCCCTCATGGTCGTGTGCACCGTGGAGGCGGTCACGCAGCTGCTCGACCTCAGTGCCGTCGCCGAGGTCAAGTTCCTCGTGTTGATGAACACGGCGATCACCGTCCTCATCCTCATCGCGGTGAGCTCCAACGAGGCCCGGCGCTGGGTGAGACTCGGTCGGCGAGGCTGAGTCCGATCCGGCGCGCAACCGCAGGAAGGGATCCGGCCTCGGCACGGCGATCGCTGGTGGCCCTGTCCATGCGCTTCATCCGCATGCGCGCGCCCATCCGCTTTACGTCGCCCGTGACCACTGCGGCACCAGCTCCCATCCAGGACGCTCTCACCTCCGCCGCACAGGACGCGGAGCAGGAGGCGCTGGCCGAGGAGACGGGGATGGTGACGGGAGTGGCTCCGGCCTCGGCATGGCCGCCGCCGCGGCGATGGCCCGTCTCGGCGGACCTGTTCGGCCCGCGGCAGGATGGACTAGTCGTCGGTTCCGTGCACGAGTTGGTCGAGCTCTTGGGATGCTGACCCGATGCTCGATGGCAGCGTCTGGACTCCACCAGCAAGGTTCGCCGCGGATGCCCCACCGGCGCACACCAGGGGGACCGGGGCCTGGCCGAGCAGTCGCTCGGCGACCGCAACCGCGGCCGGGCGGTCCTCTGGGGTGACAACAGACAAGACCGCCGCTCGGGCGTCGCGGCTGCGCACCGCCGCCTCCCAGCTGCTCACCGGCACGTTGGCGCCGAGGTAGAGAACGTCCATGCCCCTTCTGCGGGTCGCGGTGGCGAACGCCAGGGCACCGAGGTCATGCTGGCTGCCGGAGGGCAGGCCGACCACGACGGCTGGACCTCTGGACCTGCTGCCCGCCGCGTCGAACGCGGCGGAGAGCCGGCGATGGACCGCGTGGCTGGCCGCGTGCTCGCCCGCGACGTCGATCTCCCCGCGTGCCCAGCCCTCGCCGAGTGCCTCGAGGGTGGGGAACAGCCAGGAGTCGACCACGTGCTCGAACGATCCGAGCGCGAAGCCTCCGTCAAGGCTCTCCTCGATTCCCGCTGTGTCCATCTGTGCTGCCGAGGACAGGAATCGTTGCATGTAGGTGACCGCGTTGGGTTGGTGGAGACCGTCGGAGGTCTCACGACCGACTGCCTCGTCCACAGCGGCGGGGACCGTCCCCTTGCGAACCGCGTCCGCGGCCTCCGCCGGCGACCAGCCGTCGTGCACGAGCCGGCGCATGGTCGAGATGGCCGCCAGGGCTTCCTCGTCGTACAGGCGGTACCCCGAGTCGTTCCGGTGCGGTACGACGACGCCGTAGCGCCTTTCCCAGGCGCGCAGAGACGCCTCGGATACCCCGGTGAGCCGGGAAGCCTGCTTGATCGTGTACATGGTTTGTACAGACTAGTCCCTCCTCAACTTGTACAAACCTTAGACATCATGCAGAGTTGGGTCTGAGCGCAGCACGACCGCCGGGCGGATGGCTATCAGCGGTCAGGGAGAGGGATGGTCGGGGATGGGACTGATGGTGCAGGCGCCGCCCCGACCGCCTCCCTGGACCGCTTCGAGGGACGAAGCACTGAGAGCGCACCCGCGGGCGCGGTCGGTCGCGAGCTCGATGAGCGGAAGCTTGAGGACCTGTGGGACCGCCACGGGGGGTCTGCCTACGCGCTCGCGTGCGCACTTCTCGGGAACGAGGTTGCCGCTGCCGAGGCCGTGAGGCTCGCGATGGCCGACGTTGCCTCCTCGATTCGGGACGTGTCGACCCAGGACGCTCCGCGGTGCCTGGTTCGTCACGTGTACCGGCACACCCAGGAGTCCGCCGGCGAGACGCCCGGCGCGGTACTGCTGTCGCCGGTGATGGTGTGGATGAGCCAGCTGGCCCGTGTCCAGCGCGCGAGCCTTGCGTTGTGCGTCTTAGGCGGGCTTACCCACCGTGAGGCGGCTGCCCTGCTCGACGTACCGCCCAGCACAGTGGCCGACCTGCTGACGACCGGCCTGCGAGAGCTAGGGCGCCTCGCTGCCGGCGATACCGCGACCTTCGCGTGACGGGGACGCCCCATGAATGAGCTGGACGCCGACCAGACCACGTCTCTGCGCAGGGCCAACGTGGGCGCAGCCGTGCTCCATGCGGTCCAGGCCGCTCGCGGTGCTCGCACTCGCCACCGACTTCGCTCTGCCGGTGACCGCGAGCTACCTGGCCGGGCCGCCGGGTACGACGCCGTTGGATCCCGTGGTCCTCTTCGACATCCCCACCGGGCTCGCGGTCGCGGGGTTCCTGGCGCTGTCCGCGCTCGCGCACCTCCTTGTGTGCACCGCGTGGTGGCAGCGGTACGTCGCGGATCTGGGCCGTCAGCGCAACCCCGCACGCTGGGTCGAGTACTCGTTCTCCGCGTCGCTGATGATCGTCCTGATCGCCCAGCTGGTCGGCATCTCCGACGTGGCGGCACTGGTAGCCCTGTTCGGCGTGAACACCGCCATGATCTTGTTCGGCTGGTTGCAGGAGCGCTACGAGCACCCAGGCAGCGGCGGCTGGCTGCCGTTCGGCTTCGGATGTGTGGCCGGGGTGGTCCCGTGGGTGGCCATCACGATCTACCTGCTGTCGCCGGGCTCAACGTCCTCGGCCTCGCCTCCCGGTTTCGTCTACGGGATCTTCGTGTCGTTGTTCGTCTTCTTCAACGTCTTCGCCCTCAACCAGTGGCTGCAGTACCGCGCCAAGGGGCGGTGGCAGGACTATCTGTTCGGCGAGAAGGTCTACATCGTGCTGAGCCTGACCGCAAAGTCCGCCCTGGCCTGGCAGATCTTCGCCGGCACCTTGGCTTCGTGACCGCCACGTTGAAGGGTGACCGCGCGAGGGAACGGGTGGGGGTGCCCAGGTGACCGAGCAACAGGTGTACGAGGTGCTCAAGGAGTATCCCGACTTCGAGTTGCGTCGCTATCCAGACCACCTCGTCGCCGAGACCGAGGTCGGCGGTCCCTTCGAGCTTGCCGGAAACCTGGCGTTCCCCAGGCTCGCCCGCTACATCGGCGGTCACAACCGGTCCTCGCGCAAGATGGCCATGACCGCGCCCGTCGTGCAGGAGCAGGATCCCCGGAGCCGGCGCTACGTCGTGGGTTTCGTGATGGCGGCGGACGTCAGCGCCGAGGATCTCCCGGACCCGGTTGACACCACGGTGCACACGCGCCGGGTGCCGGCCGTGACGGCGGCCGCGCTGCGGTTCTCGGGGCGCTGGTCGCGCGGCTCCTATGAGAAGCGGGCCGCCCAGCTGCTTGCCGCCTTGGACGCTGCCGGTCTGGAGGTTGTCGGCGCCCCGCGGTATGCCCGGTTCAACCCGCCCTGGACGCCGTGGTTCCTGCGAAGGAATGAAGTCGTCGTCCCGGTGGCACCCGGACCCGGTCGGCCTCCAGGGAAGCGTGGGGCATGACCACAGGCAGCCCTTTGCATCCTGGTGGCCGCGGCGCGTTCGTGAGTCCAACCGTCAAAGAACTCGAGAATTTCCCGTGGATCGGCAACCTCCGGCCATGTCCGGGCGAAGGGAAGGGGCAACAGGGTCGCATCCGGCGGCCTACGACCTAGGGAGATTCTCATGAGGATCCGCTCGATCGCAGCCTCGCTTGCGACCACGGCACTGCTCGGCGGCGCCATTGTCGTGCCCGCCACCGCCGCTCTGGCGGAGAGCAGCCCGGCCCAGAACGCGCTGGGCAACAGGAGCCTGGCCAAGGTGCTCACCTCCGACGGCAACAGGTTCGACAGGAACTGGGGCGACTACGACATCGTCACCGAGGCGGCGCTGGCGGTGATCAAGGCCAAGCCGGACAGCCCGGTCAGCGTGCTGACCAAGGGCACGGTCCCGGTGACCGCGTTCATCCCGAACGACTGGTCGTTCCGCAAGCTCGCCAAGGACCTCACCGGCACGAGATTCACGACCGAGAGGCAGGTCTTCAACGCGCTGGCCGGCCTGGGGATCGACACCATCGAGACGGTGCTTCTCTACCACGTGGTGCCCGGTGCGACGATCGACTCCAAGACCGCTCTCGGCGCGGACGGGGTCAAGCTGACCACCGCCCAAGGCGGCACCGTCACCGTCGACGTGATCTACCCGAAGCTGCGCATCGTCCAGCTGCGGGACCAGGACCCGAACGCCATCGACCCGTTCCTGAACCCCACGGCCCTGGACATCAACAAGGGCAACAAGCAGATCGCGCACGGCATCGTCCTGGTGCTGCGGCCGGTCGACCTGTGACCGACGAGCTGACGAGATGACAAGGAGCCGATCATGTGAAACCTGATCCGCACCATCTTCGCCCTCGCAGCGCTGTCCGGGGCGAGTCTGGCGCTCGCCCCGGCGGCGCAGGCGGCCGACGACGCCCACGTCTCGGTGCTGCACGCCGTTCCCGGAGCAGTGGTCGACGTCTACGCCAACGGCGAGGCGCTGCTCACGACTTCAAGCCGGGAACGCTGACCGACCCGACGGCCCTGCCTGCGGGCGACTACGACCTCAAGGTCGTCGCCGCCGGCGACGGTCCCGACGGGAAGGCGATCATCGAGGCGGACGGAGTGGGCGTGCCGGCCGGTGCGAACATCACCGTCGTCGCTCACCTGGACGAGTCCGGCAAGCCGGGGCTCACGCCGTACGTCAACGACACCTCGCAGGTCGCGGCCGGCCAGGCCCGGCTCACCGTCCGCCACGACGCGGCCGCTCCCGCGGTCGACGTGCGGGCTGGTGGCACCCGGTGTTCACCGACCTGGTGAACCCGGATGAGGACAGCGCGGACATCCCCGCCGGCGCGGTCTCCGCCGACGTGGTGCTCGCCGGCACCGACAAGGCCGGCAGTCGGGCCGGCCCAGCGGCTGCCTCGCCTGCTGAGCGTCCCGCGGCTGGGCCTGCGGATGCTCGTGCGCCCGCGGGGCGTGGACGACCGTGGCGCGATGGCGCTGCCGACCAGCGTTTCCATGGTTGGGTGGTACCGCTTCGGGTCCCGGCCCCTGGAGCGCGCCGGGGCCACGGTGCTGGCCGGCCACGTCGACACCCGGGCCGATGGAGTCGGGCCGTTGGCCGGCCTCGCCGCGCTACGCGTCGGCGACCGCATCGAGGTACGGGCAGGTCGTCGGACGGTCAGCTACCGCACCACCTCGGTGACCCGGATCAGGAAGAGCCGCATCGACCTGCCGGCCGTCTTCTCCCGAGCCGGCCCCCCCGCGGTTGCATCTGGTGACCTGTGGCGGGGCCTACCTTCCTGAGGACGGCGGCTACCAGGACAACGTGGTGGTCGTTGCCCGGCGGCTCCCGTCCGGATCCTGAGGTGGACGGGGTCGAAACTCCTGCTGTGGCCGGCAACCATTCGCTCGCCTGCGACGAAGTACGGGCATGCAGCACCTCGACCGCGCAGCCGGACAGGACATCGGGCTGCGGCTTGCGCGTCAGGAGGAGCATGCCCTCGAGGACGCGTACTCGGCCTATGCGCCGACGGTGCTTTCCTACGTCAGCCGGTACGTCGGACGCGACGAGGCCGAGGACGTGATGCAGCGGACCTTCTTGGACGCCTGGCGCCACGCCGGTCGGTACGATCCCTCGCAGCGCTTCACCGGGTGGCTGTTCACGATCGCCCACCGCCGCGCCGTGGACGCGCTGCGAGCGCGCCGCCACCAGGTGGTCGACGTGGCAAGCCTGCGTGAGCTCTCAGGCGAGGACGGACGGGAGACGGTCAACCGGTTCGCGGATGCTGCGGACGTCCGGGCCGCGGTGGCACAGCTGCCCGACCACGAGCGGGTCGTCGTCGAGATGACCTACTTCGACGACCTCAGCCAGCGAGAGATCGCCGAGCGACTCGACGTGCCTCTCGGGACAGTCAAGGCCCGAGCTTCGCGCGGGACCCGACGACTCGGAGAGATCATCCGAGCCGCTGAAAGGACCTTTACGGGGAAAGGAGAGCCGCGATGAATGACCACCCGGACCTGATGGCGCTCCTGCGAGGCGAGCTGTCCAACGCTCACGTCACAGAGGTGGCCGTCCACCTCGACCACTGCGAGGAGTGCCGGCAGGACCTGGCCGAGACCGCCGTCGGCCACGCCCTGCTGACCGGCACCACCCGGACCTTGCGCCGGCCCGCGCCGCTGGAGCTCCGCGACGTACCGCCGCTGGACCCTCCGACGTCCTCCCTGCGCGGCCGGGCATGGTTGCGCCCGCTCGGCCTGGTCGCGGCAGCGGCCGCACTGGTCGCCGGCACGGCCCTCGTCACCCAGTGGACCGACCGGCCGACCGCGCCGCGCACGACCGTGGCGGCTCCCGAGCGGACCGCCGACCTGAAGCCGGTCGACGGCAACGGGTCCGGACGGGTGCTGATGGCCCAGGACTCCCACGACGGAGTCCAGATGACCGTCGAGACCCGGGACCTGCCCAAGACCGGCCGGGGCCAGTTCTACGAGGCCTGGTTGTTCAACCCCAAGACGCAGAAGATGCTCGCGCTCGGGGTGGTCGGTCCCGGCGGCAAGGCCTCGTTCGAGGTGCCCGACTCGCTGGTGGGCCGCTACCAGGTCGTCGACGTCAGCCTGGAGCGCGACGACGGGGACCCTGGCCACTCGGTCACCTCGGTGCTGCGGGCCACGTACGCCTGAGGCGACGCAGCCACGCGAAGGCTCCCCGGGCCTCCGACACCAGCCCGAGCGCAGGCCTCCTGGAGAACAAGGCCGAGCATGGAGCCTGCGAAGGCTGTGAAGTTCCCGGTAAACGAGGCCCGGCCGGGGTCGTCGTCGTTGACGTACCAGGCGCAGTACACCAGCACGAGCGCCCCCACACCGCTGACGATCAGCGCGAGCAGCCACTGCAGCGCACCCAGCCGGAATGCCAGATCCATGCCCAGGGTGGGAACCCAGCTGACGACCTCGACCGGCGCGTCTCCGGCGCGCACCTCACTCGTCTGCCCCAGGACCCAGGTGAACGTGACCAGGGGCACCAGCGCCAGAGCGAGGAACGCGCGTCGCCGAAGTACTCGCACCAGTGCGGGGGACATCGCTGCGGCGATGAAATGCGCAGCGATCAGCGAGATCAAGCACTCATCGTCAGGTCGGGGGTGGACGATGTCCTCCTCCAGGGACCGGCGCCGCGTCGGCCGGACACGATCTTCGACACCCCAAGCAGGTGACCGCAGGCTGCGGGTCAGGGGTCGAGTTGGTCGAGGCCTGCCTCGAGGCGCCTGACGGTCCCGTCTACATCAGCGAGTTTGTCGAGGCCGAAGAGTCCGATCCGGAAGGTCGAGAAATCGTCCCCTTCACCGCACATGAGCGGCACGCCAGCAGCCACCTGGACGCCGACCTGTCTGAGCTTGGCACCGCTGCGGATGGCCGGATCATCAGTGAACGCGACAACAACGCTCGATGCGTCGAATCCCTCTGCCGCCACCGACGGAAAACCGCGTTCGACGAGGAGCCGTGCGCACTCGGGTTCCCAAGAGCGATCTGGGCCCGTTGCAGTTCGTCGAGTCCGGTCTCGTAGGTCTGGCGCATGAGGGTGGCGTCGTGCGCGAGCGTGTCGGTGGGCAGGGTGACGTGGTAGGGCGTGCGCCCCTCCATGTAGGCCTCGGTGATCGTTAACCATGTCCGGAGACCGGCGGCAAAACTCGTCGAGGTAGTGGACTCGACGGCTGCGCGTCCAGCCTCGCTGAGCATCACGAAGCCCGCGCATGGCGAGCCGCTCCAGCCTTTCTGCGGCGCGCTGAGGAGAACGTCGATCCCCAGGCCGGTCATGTCCACCCAGAGACGACCCCGATGCGATGCAGTCGAGGACGAAGAGCCCACCGACTGCGTGTGTCGCCGCAGCGACGGCGCGGAGATAGTCGTCGGGCAGCACCAGCCCGGCCGCGGTCTCGACGTGTGCCGCGAACACGACGTGGGGGCGGTTGCGCTCGATGGTCTCCACCACCTCGTCGACCGGAGGTGGTACCCACGGTGCGCGCCGTTCGCCGGACACCGGCTCGGCGCGGCAGACCTCGGTCTCCGCAGGAATGGAACCAGCGTCGAAGATCTGTGACCAACGGTAGGAGAACAGACCGTTGCGTATGACGAGGCAGCGCCGCCCCGTGGCCAGCTGTCTGGCGACCGCTTCCATCGCGTAGGTACCGCCACCCGGGACCACCGCGACGGTCTCGGCCCGGTAGGTCCTGCAAAGCACGTCGACGAGGCTCTGCATCACTGTGATGAAGCGCTGTGACATGTGGTTCAGCGACCGGTCGGTGAAGACCACCGAGTACTCGAGCAGGCCGCCGGGATCGATATCAGGGCGAGGCAGGTCCACAATTGCAGACTGCCACGGATGGTCTCGGTCCGCACCTGGGCCAGGTCTCCCCAGCGGCTGGCCGACTTCGAGCGCATCTCGCCGACCTGGCGGACCTCCGCTGTGGGCTTGGCCCGAAGTCGCGCGTAACCGACTCCCAAGCCGGTCACCCTGCTGCGCGCGATTGGGAAGCCATCTTGGCTGGACCCGACAGTCGGGGCAATCATCAACGGGGCAGGATCTTCGGCTCCCCGATTGGAGCCGCTGCGCCGCGGGCCCCCTCGGCCGCATGGCTCTCCTGGGCACGTTCCAGAAGGGCGATCAGGGCGGGTTCGTCGCGAACCTTCTGACGGTACTTCGGACCCAGCGCGACGATTTGGTCACGCTCGACTATC
This sequence comes from uncultured Actinomycetota bacterium, assembly GCA_963754145.1. Lineage (GTDB taxonomy): Bacteria > Actinomycetota > Actinomycetes > Propionibacteriales > Nocardioidaceae > Marmoricola. The sequence continues at coordinate 14,515 of CAVWFF010000045.1, read as the reverse complement.
AGCCGCCGGAAGATGCGCTCGCGCTCGGCTGCGTCAGCGGTGTACTCCGAGTCGAGGTACGACGTGGCGTGTCGACGCGCGTTGGCGATCGCATTCTGCGCCTTGCCCGCGGGGCTGAGCAGTGAGGCCACGACGGTCACGACGAGCACCCCGAGGATCACGCTCAGGGAGAAGCCGGTGCTGATCTCGACCACGGGGACGGGTTCGCCGTCGTTGATGAACGGGAGATTGTTCTCGTGCAGCGCGTGCAGGATAAGCTTGACGCCGATGAAGCCGAGGATCGCGGCGAGGCCGTAGGAGAGGTAGATGAGGCGGTCCAGCAGCCCGTCGATGAGGAAGAACAGCTGCCGCAGCCCGAGCAGGGAGAATGCGGTGGCGGTGAAGACGATGTACGTGTTCTGCGTCAGCCCGAAGATCGCCGGGATCGAGTCGAGGGCGAACAGGATGTCGGTGCCGCCGATGGCCACCATCACCAGCAGCATCGGGGTCATCGCCCGTTTGCCCAACGTGGAGTCTGAATGGCACTCATGTGAAACGCAACGGTGGCGTGCCCGAGCCGCTCACTGGTGATCCTCCGCGACAGTGCGGCCCAGAGGTCGCAGCGGCGTATTGCCTCTGACCGGCAACCAAGCTGCGCATTGTCAGCCGATGACGGGCCGAGATTCTGCGCGCGCTACGGGGCATCTTGACGGGGAGCTCGACTCAGTGCGGGACCGTCACCTCAGGTCGGCATGCGCCCGGGGGCGTTGAGAGCCGCCCTGCTTATGCCACCGGACCTTGATTCCCGTCTACGAACGCCCTGCTCCTCGCGCGGCACCTCTCAGCGGGCCATTTAGCGGCCATCTATGTACAGCTCGAGTCCGGTGATGAAGGCCGCGGACCCGTGCGCGATGTCCCGGTGTCCAGTAGTTCTGCGTCCTCGCCGGCGCGGTGCTGGGGATTACTGGGTGGGGAGGATGTTCTGGTTCAGCCGGAACAGGTTGGTCGGGTCGTACTTGTTCTTCAGTTCCACCAGTCGTCGGTAGGTTTCGGGCGGGTAGGACGCCTGCGCCATGGACGGGTCGGAGTCGCCGGTGAAGTTCACGTAGGTGCCGGCGTCCGGGCCGATGGCCGCCGCGACCCCGCGGGCCCAGGCGACGGACTCGGCGAAGCCGTCGGCGTCGGGGGTCCGGGCGATGACGTTGACGATGAACTCCTGGTCCCGGAACGCGTACGCGGTGTCCTGCGCGGGGACTCGTCCCACGGCGCCGCCGAGGTGCTGGAGGTGGATCTCGGCCAGCGGGTTGGGCAGCGTCGCGAACGACTCCTCCAGTGCGCGCAGCGCCCGGTCGTCGACCTCGCGCAGGAACGCCGAGCGGAAGTAGTTGTGGATCCCGCGCGGGTAGAGCGGGTCCAGGGCCTGCTGCCATCCCGCGTAGGGGTTGGCCGCGAACACGTCGGCGATCACCGTGCCCAGCGAACGGAACGGCGCGGTGGCCGCCTCCCCGGCGGCGGGGTCGCCGGACCAGCAGCCGCCGACGCCGATGATCGGGGTGCCGTGCACGGCTTCGGGCAGGAACGGCACGGGTGGGGCGGTGGTCAGGTTGACCAGCGTGGTCAGCTCGTCAGGTGCCGCCGCGCAGGCCGCCCGGTACCCGGCCAGCACCTGCGCGGCCTCCTCGGCCGGGTAGAAGACCAGTCCGGAGTGGACCGTCGGGCCGACCGCGTGGAGCTGGTACTCGAAGGAGGTCACCACCCCGAAGTTCCCACCGCCGCCGCGCAGACCCCAGAACAGCTCGGCGTTCTCGCTGGCGCTGGCGTGGACGAGCTGTCCATCGGCGGTGACGACGTGCGGCACCGATGAGGTTGTCGCAGGCCAGTCCGTGCTTGCGCATCAGCCAGCCGATGCCGCCGCCGGTGGTGAAGCCGGCGATCCCGGTCGAGGACACCAGGCCTCCGGTCACGGCGAGCCCGAACTGCTGGGTCTCGGCGTCCAGGTCCTTCCACGTGCACCCTGCCTGTGCCGTCACGGTGCGGTCGTCGGGGTGGACCTCGATGCCGGTCATGAGGGACAGGTCGAGCACGATGCCGTCGTCGAGCGTGGAGAACCCCGCGATGGAGTGCCCTCCACCGCGGACCGCGAGCGGCAGCCCCTCGCTGCGGGCGAGGCCGACGGTGCGGATCACGTCCGTCACGCCCGCGCACCGGACGACCAGCGCCGGACGCCGGTCGTGCGCGCCGTTCCAGACGCTGCGCGCCTGGTCGTAGTCGGCGTCACCCGGGAGCACCGCGGTGCCGCGCAGTCCGGCGATGAACTCGGTGAGCGTCGCGCTGCCGATCGGGCCGGACGCGGTGTGTGTCGTGGTCATGGTTCCTCCTGGTTGGGCCGTCGGGTTCGGAGCCGACGGAGATCGTCTGGTCGAGGTGGTTGGGTGGTGGTTGTCGGGCGACAGTGCTGAGGTCGGGGACCGGTCAGCCCTGGCCTGCGCGGTGAACCGCGGACGTCAGCCCCGCTGGGCCGGCGGGGCGTACATGGCGAACGTCTGGGCGACGATCTTCCCGTCGTCCACGACGAAGGTGTCCGTGCCCAGGGGGATGTCGCTGCCGACGTTCCACGTGATGTAGGCGAGGTCTCCCTCGACGTGGAGGCTCCTGAGCTCGAACCGATCGATGCCTCCTGCCGGCAGCGCCTCGATGAAGTGCTCGAAGAAGCCGTGGATCTCCTGCTTCCCGACGTACACCTCGGCCTCGGTGTGGAAGTGGGCGGCTTCGCTGTAGTCCGCGACGATGGCGTCGACGCCTCGGCGCTCCAGGAAGGCAGTCAGGTGGTGGCGGACCACGGCTTCGGTCGCCGGTGACTGTGGGTTCATGTGGGCCTCTTCGAGTCGGTCTGCTCCGCGGCGCGGTTGGGTGAATGTCCCGGACGCACCCGGTGCACGTCCTTCGGGATGATCATGAGATCGGTCGGCGGCGCACGACGAGTGGCAGTGCCGTACCACCCACGACCCGCCCGGTGCCCTCGACTAACGGCACGATCCGCATGAGGAGCACGGTCGTCGCCGCGTGTGCCCGGGGGATGGCGGTGCGCCGAGGCAGTACAGGATCCGTACTACCGGGTCTCGGCGACGGGGTGGAGGATGGATCCATGACGAGCCGCAGGGAGTACTGCCCGATCGCGTCCGCTGTCGGCGTGCTCGGCGACCGGTGGACCCCCTTGATCATCCGAGAGCTGATGGTCGGTGCCAGCGGCTTCAACGAGATCCATCGCGGGATACCCCGCGCGAGCCGCAGCCTGCTCGCGCAGCGGCTGCGCGAGCTCGAGCGCCGGGGGCTCGTCGACCACACCGCGAACGGCCCGGGGCTGTCCGGGTCTTACGAGCTGACCCCGGCCGGCCAGGGCCTGACCGACATCGTGTGGGCCATGGGCCACTGGGCCGCTGAGTGGGTGTTCGGCGACCCGACCGACGACGACTGCGACGGCTTGTCGCTGATCTGGCGCACCCACCAGTTCGCCATCCCCGCCAAGCTGCCGAAGGACCGCACCGTGGTGCACCTGGTCCTCACCGGCTCCGGGGGTGCGCAGGGCTGGCTCGACATCCAGCGGCCCGGCATCACCGTCTGCAAGGACGACCAAGGCCTGGCCGTCGATCTCGCCCTCGAGGCCGACACCGCCCAGATGCAGCGCTGGCTCATCGGCCTCGTACCTTTCCGCGACCTCGTCGCCGACGGTCACGCCCGCTTCCTGGGACCGAGCCGCCTGGCCAAGGCCTTCCCCACCTGGTTCGACACGACGGTGTACTCCCAGACCCTGCGCCGAGGCGAGCAACGCCGGCTCCGGGACGCCGTCCCGGCCTAAGCTCCGTCCTCGCTCCAGGTCGAACAGATCTGGGGTGGCTCAGGGCTCGTCACGGTAGCGCCGATCCGTCGTGATGGTTCGAAGAGAACGTGACGTCGAACCGCATAGACAGCCCCGCCCGACCAAGCCGTCGTCGCGCCACCGCCCAACCGCACATGGCCGCTGACCGGCCGAACCGACGGCCTACGCACTGGTGTGTGGAGGTTGCCGTCGGGACGGTCGCCGTTGTGTGCACGGACGACGTTCTCCCAGAGGCGCGCGACGCGACCAGGTCGAGCTGGACGCTGTACGACGCTGGCCCGTCGGCACGTCTATGCTCCGACAAATGGTGTCCGTTCGAGGTGTCGATGTCGGGCGGGTGCTGGAGGCAGCGGCGTCGGAGTCTCCCGTGGAGGCCGTGGAGGCCGTTGCTCGCGAGCTGGGTGCGGCCTTCCACGCCGCGGCGGTGTCCTTCCTCATCGCGGACCTGTCCGGTCGCGCTCTGGTCCGCCTGGCGCATGTCCCGCTGGTAGGCGGCGAGGGTGACCTGCGCACACCGCTGGGCCACGGAGAGCGACGCGACCTCGAGGAGTCCGCGACCGTGCTGCCTTTCGACGGCGGGCCCGCGGAGCAGGCGGTGCGTACCCAGGCCGTCCAGGTGTTGGCGCCCGACCCGGCGCAGGCGGGGGATGGAGCCCGGGGGTGGTGGCGGGTGCTGGCGCCGGTGACCGAGCGCGGGGAGTCCATCGGCCTGCTGGAGCTGTACCTCGAGGACGAGCCGGCCCCGGAGACGGTGGCCGAGATCGGGCAGGTCGCGCATCTGCTCGCGTTCGTCGTGATCGCCAACCAGCGGCACACCGATCTGTTCGAGTGGGGCCAGCGCAGCCGTTCCTTCAGCCTGTCCGCGGAGATACAGCAGCGGCTGCTTCCGGGTCCGCGTACCTGTGAGGCGGCCGCGTTCACGCTCTCGGGCTGGTTGGAACCGGCAGCGAGCATCGGGGGAGACACCTTCGACTACAGCCTGGATCGTGACGTGCTGCACCTGTCGTTGACCGACGCGATGGGTCACGGGGTGGGTGCCGCCCTGACGGCGTCGTTGTGCCTGGGCAGCCTGCGAGGCGGCCGGCGCAGCGGCGCCACGCTGCTGGAGCAGGCCACCGAAACGAACACGGCGCTGGCCGACCAGGCAGCGACCGCGGGGCCTCGACGACTTCGTCACCGGACTGCTCGCCCGGGTCGACCTGCGCACCGGCACCTGCGAGATGGTCAACGCCGGCCACGTCGCGCCGTACCTGGCTCGAGGCGCTCGAGGTGACCGCGCTGGAGCTGCCGGCGGACCTTCCCTTCGGCCTGTTCCCCGACACCCGCTACCGCAGCACGCGGGTCACCCTGCGGCCCGGTGACCGGCTGGTCCTGGTCACCGACGGCATGCTGGAGCGCAACCTCGGCAGCCGTCGACCTGCTCGAGGCCATCGCCGACACCCGGGAGCTTCATCCGCGCGAGGTCGTCCGGGCGCTGGCCGACAGCGCCCTCGAGGCCACCGGTCACCAGCTCAGCGACGACGCCACCATCCTGTGTCTGGACTGGCACGGGACACCACGACCAGGAACGATCCGTCGTAGCGGGAGCCGACCCCGAACGCGCCAGCGACCCACTCGTCTGACGACCGCCTCACCTGGGCTGACGCCCGCACGGTTGCACAACGCGTTCGCACGGCGGCGGTCAGCGGACGCTAAGTTTCAGGGGACCACGGGGGAGGTGAGGCGGGCCGGACCGACTCGCCGGGCGTCGTAGGGGTGCGCGGTGACCGTATCGGCCCGGCGCCGCCCCGGTTGACAGTCGGAGTCGTCGGCTCGGGGCCGAGGCAACGATGGGCATCGGCGTGCGGGTCTATGGGCGTCATCCTGCAACAGACCCGAACCTTGCTCCTTGGGGTCGTTGCTGGGCAGCAGCGCGGCTCATGCGCGGCTCTATCGTTCCCATCCGGAGAGGTCCTCCGGAGTCCACGGTTGTTCAATCCCCTTATAAATAAGGGGAAACTGGACTCTGGCGGACGACGCTGCCCCCGCTGCCGAAGGCCTCATCAAGGACCAGCAGCATCCAGTGCGTTTGAGTGCTCACCCGCCAGCGGCTACCAGACCCGAGTCTGCCAACGGCCGGCCGGGTCTAGCACTGATTAGTGCATTTGGCGGCGAAGTTTCGCCAGGCCGACCTTCGTGGGTCACCTTGTGCTCGCCGGTTGTGCGCTTGTCCGAGGTCGTCCACTCAGCCGACCGGGTCGACGAGGGGCTCGACGACCGGCTCGACGTGGTGCTCGCGCGCCTTCGCCAACCGCAACGCCCGCACGCTCGACATCACGACGACGACGTAGGACAGGAGCAGTCCAAGGATCAGCAGCAGGAACGCGATCGACACCTGGAAGCCGACGCCGATCACGACGGCGCCCACCAGAGCGACGCCACTCGTCGCCGAGAGGCCGGCCACCACGTTGGAGAACTCGTCACTGCGCCACAGGGCCACGGCGAACACCACCCCGAAGAGGCCGAGCGCCGCCCAGGAGACCGCGAAGATGCCACCACTGACGTGGTCGAGCGCGTCGTACGCCGCGACGTACCCGGGCTGGAGCGCGGCTGGCGCGTCGGCCCACGACTCGGCGATGTCGGGGAAGCTCCCGACGACCATGGTCGCGATCGCCCCGGCTGCCGCTGACACGGCGAAGAGCGTGCGGGCCAGGCGGGCCCACTCCGCGCCCCTCCCCACCCGGAACACCGTCGTGACCACGCTGATGCCGATCAACAGCAGCAGGAACGCCGTCATGTCGAGCACCCGCGACAACGTCAGGGCGTGGCTGAGCGAGGCCTGCTCGATCGCGCTCGCCGGATCGTCGGGGTAGCTCGGGTTGATCGCCGACTGGACGAGTGCTGCGACGACTCCGACGATGCCGCTGACGGCGCCAACCCGCAGGAACGCGGTGTGCGGTGCCGGGAACTGGTGACTCACTGGACTGCCTTTCGTTGTGGATGGTTTGAAGGACGACGTACGCCGGCGCCCTCGGGGGAGGTCGTCACTCGAGGCCCTCGGCCGGCATGAAGTAGCGGTGGCCGACCGGGCAGGCGATCTTCACGTGCTCGACGGGGGCGCCCGTGCTGGGGATGGTGGTGCGCCACTCGACGACGGCCGGCAGCCCGCAGTCGGGGCATCGGACGGTGTCGGCGTGCGACGCCTGGTCGGTGGTGGTCTCTGCTGTCTCAGTGAAGAGTGCGGTGCTCATGTCGTGTCCTTCTCAGAGAGGTGTGGTCGGCGAGCGTCATGGCGGAGGGCTCTCGGGAGTGCGTCAGGCGGTGTCAGGGAGTAGCACGACAGCGAGAGGCCGTGTGTTCATCGGCGGTCTGTCCATCGATGGGTGGGACTCCACCTCGGTGGGTGCAGCAGACCGGGGTCCGGCGCGCGCTGGCCGTCGGAGCTGACCGCTCGCTGACCGGCGCGCGTGGGGGTGGGTCAGTCGCCGAGCCCGAGCGCCGAGGTCCGGTTGCGGGCCTCGCGGCTCGATGAGGCGCCGAGCTTGTGCAGGACCGCGGACACGTGGTGCTCCACGGTCCCCACTCGGCCTACTCTCGATGAGTGCCACCTCGGACGAGGTATGCCAAGAGCGGGAGCGTCAACATCGCCTACCAGGTGGTTGGCGAGGGCCCGATCGATCTGGTGATGGTGCCGGGGTTCGTGTCGCACGTCGAGGTCGCCTGGGAGCAGCCGAGGCTTGCACACCTCCTGACCGGCTGGCGTCGTTCGCCCGGCTGATCGTCTTCGACAAGCGCGGCACGGGCATGTCCGATCCAGTGTCGAGCGCGCCGACGATGGAAGAGCGGATGGACGACATCCGGGCCGTGATGGACGCCGCCGGATCCGAGCGGGCGGCACTCCTCGGGGTTTCCGAAGGCGGGTCGCTGAGCCTGTTGTTCGCGCTTCATCACGCTGATCGGGCGCGCGCATTGATCTTGTATGGCTCATGGGCACGGCGGATGACTGCCCCTGACTATCCATGGGGGATCGACGCGCCGCAGTTGGAGAGCTTCCTCGCGGCCATGGGCGGGCCTGGGACACCGGCGAGTGGTGGGGTGATCCGGCGCATCCGAGCCCGCTCGACGACCATCGTCACCGCGCATGGTGGGCCCGCTACCTCCGGATGGCCGCGAGCCCGTCGATGGCTCAGCAGGTGATCCGGATGAACGTCGAGATCGACCTGCGCGAACAACTGGCCGACGTGCGGACCCCGACGTTGATCCTGCATCGCTCGGGGACCGCTGGATCCAGGTCGGACACGGGCGGTTCATGGCCGAACGCATCCCGGGTGCGCGCTATGTCGAGCTTCCAGGCGAGGACCATCGGCCCTGGCTCGGTGACGTGGACGCGATCCTCGAGGAGATCGAGGTCTTCTTGACCGGCAAGGTCAACCGGCCGCGTCGTCGTAACGCCACCGGGATCGAGTCCCTGAGCAGGCGGGAGCGAGAGGTCGCATTACTCGCATCGCGTGGCCAAACCGCCTCCCAGATTGCGGCGCAGCTGGTCATCAGCGACCGCACCGTCGAGACACACCTCGCGAGCATCTACATCAAGCTCGGGGTCGCCTCGAAGGTGGAGCTCATCGCGAATGCGACGATCCTCGGTCTGTGAACCAAAGACCCGTACAAGTACGGAAGTAGCCACCCCTGCCTCCTTCCTACGCTCACCTGCATGAACACCTTGACCGGCCAGACCCCGCTCACCTGGACCACCGGGCGCGAGCTCTACAAAGTCATCACCCGCCGCTCGAACCTCAAGCGGACACTGACGATCGCGTTCGTCGTGGGGACGGTGTTCTTCTCGATGAATCAGCTCGGGCTGGTCCTGAGTGGACATGCCACGACCGTGGTGTGGCTGAAGATCGCGGTGACCTACCTGACGCCAGTGTGCGTCTCGAACGTCGGCATCGCGTCGGCGACGCATCGTGCGGACGCCTGAGAGAAAGCCGGATGTGATGAACGAACTGCGTGGATACCGACTCGAAGGAACGCTTCTCGAAGGATGCTCCTGCGGCATTCTGTGCCCTTGCTGGGTCGGCGAGGACCCCGACCTGGGGGCCTGCTATGCCTTCAACGCCTACCACATCGCGGCCGGCTACATCGGCCACGTCAACTGCGACGGCCTGAACTTCGTCCGCATCGTCGACATCCCGGGGAACGTTCTCACACCGGGCTCGTGGAAGCAGGTCGTCTTCCTCGACGACAATGCGACCGACGTACAGCGCAACGCGCTGGTGCGTGCTTTCGGCGGCGAGCTCGGAGGTCCGCTCGCGGACGTCGCGGGCCTGATCGGCGAGACGCTCGGCGTGGAGACCGCCGACATCACCCACGAGGTGACCGGCGGCAAGGGCACCATCAGGATCGTGGGAGTTCTTGACGCCGAGATGGAACCATTCCGCGGGCCCGACTCCACCGTCACCACCCTGCGCGACAGCCTCTTCAGGCACGGTTCCAGGCTCCCCTGCGTGGGTCGGCAAGACCACCAGGCATCAGGTCACCCTCCCGAAGTACGGCATGGAGTGGTCCTACGACGGCCGCAACGCCATCCAGTCGGAGTGGAAGATCGGACACGCAGGATGACCACCGCCACCGCGCCGACCCTGCACTCCACCCGGGCCATCTACGCGGTCATCGGCATCGCGTGGCTGCTCGCCGTCAGCACAGCCGTAACCGGGCATGCCAATGCGTTGCACCACCACACGCTCATCGAGCACGGGCCACCGCTGTGGGTCGGGGTTCCCATCTTCGTCCTGTCCTGGCAGGTGATGATCGCAGCGATGATGCTGCCCTCGAGCCTGCCCGTCATACGACTGTTCACCCAGGCTTCGGCGGCCCATCCGCGCGCGCATGGTGCGCTCTCGGCACTCCTCGCCGGGTACGCGACCGTGTGGACCGCGTTCGGCATCACCGCGTTCGTCGGCGACATGTTCCTGCATGCGACGGTAGACCACTCGCCATGGCTCCAAACCCACCAGCAGGTGATCGGGGGCGGGGTGCTCCTGCTCGCAGGCGGCTTCCAGTTCTCTGCGCTGAAGGACCGGTGTCTAGACGTGTGCCGCCACCCCGCCGCCCTCATGCTCCGTCGTTACCGCCGCGGCACCGGTCCCGCGTTCGACCTCGGTGTTCGGCACGGACTGTTCTGCCTGGGATGCTGCTGGGCGCTGATGCTGGTGTCGTTCGCCATCGGCGTCGCGAACCTGCCGTGGATGGCGCTCTTCACCGCATTGATGGTCTTCGAAAAGACCGGCCCGCACGGTGACCGCGGAGTGGCGCCGATCGGCGCCGGGCTCATCGGACTCGGCGTGCTGGTGCATCTTCGGCCCCGCCGCCGGCATGTTCGCCTGAACCATCGAAGTGGACCAGTCGCCCCTGCTCGCCTGACCCACCTCGCTCGCATGTGGACAGGATCCCGGCTGATAGTTGGTCAGTCCCGCCTCTCCTACACGGCAGGAGTATGCGTCTCTTTCGGCTCCGCGTTCGGGCTTCGGACGGCCGCCCACGCCCAAGGGGGCCGTGACAGCAGCTCTTGCTGAATTGCGTCCTCTGAACATCAAGCCCGGCCCTTGCCGACCATTGGCACCGAGCGTCTACTGGCAGGAACGAGCGTCCGCGCTCCGCGGCCCTCGGGAACCAGGGGAGGCGAGAATGTCCGATGACGAATTGAGGGCGGCTGTACGTCGCTTCTTCGACGAGGTCTGGAACAAGGGCAACGTCGGCGAGACCGAGGCGTTCCTCGCCCCGGAGTTCGTCAGCCACAACACCCTCGACGTGCGGATCGTCGGGCCCGCGAGTACGGCGAGGCGGTCACGGACTACCGGGCGGCCTTCCCGGACCTCCACACGACGCTCGAGGACGTGCTGGTCGACGGTGACCGGGTCGTCGTCCGCGGCACGGACCGGGGGACCCATCGTGGCGACTTCATGGGCTTCCCGCCTCGGGTCGCGAGGTCACGACCACCTGGATCGAGATCTTCCGCATGGAGAACGGCAAGGCCGCCGAGGGCTGGCTCGAGTCGGACTCCGCGGCACTCCGCCACCAGCTCGTCGCCGAACCGGGCTGAGCGCGCCCGGCTCTGTACCCCGGAGACTCAGCGCCAGTCTGGTGATCGACCAGATCCGGCAGCATGCCCAGCACATCACTCGCAGCTTCGTGAACCAGTTGGCTCCTGAACCGCCCGCGGGACGGGCAGTCATCCTACCCGAGACTCGGACCGTCCTCACCGCGAATACTGCTCTGCGCAGAGGCGCGAATCAGAACAAGCTCCGGCAGCACCTTCCATCACAGTGCTCGTTCGCGAGTCAGTCGGACGTCTCACGCAGGTCGGCCAGGCATCACCGGCCACGAACATGTGGGTGCCGGCTCAGACCTCGGAGACGGGCCGCCCGACCACCATCGACTCCAGGATGTCGGGCGCGAAGGTCCCGGCCGTCTGGCGATCGAGCTGTGCCCCGAGCCCGTCCAGGACGCGGGTGAAGAAGGACCGCGCGGCCGCCGCGAAGACCACGTCGGCGACGTCGGCGTCGCTGAGCCCGAGCGTCGCGCAGCGCCTCGACGTCGCCCTGCCGGATCGATGACGCGTCCAGCGCCACCCGCGCCGCGAACTCGTAGACGGCGCGGTCCTGCTCGCTGAGCCCCGCACCGCTCGGGTCCTCCGCGATGGCGATCATGGTGGGCTCGTCGTCACACTCGTCGCGCAGGAACTTCGAGTGCGCAGCGGTGCAGTACGTCGAGCGCAACGCCCGGGCGGCGCCGATGGTGGCGATCTCGAAGCGGCGGCGGTCCATCCCGTCGCGCACCGTCTTGTTCAGCAGGCTCCAGGCCTTGGCCACTTCGGGTCGTGTCGAGAAGACCGCGGCGAAGTTCGGGAGGAAGCCCCAGGCACCCTTCTGCTGCTGGTAGAACTCGGCGAGGGCGCCCTCGGCGGCCTCTTCGGGGACGGTGTCGATGAACATGCTTCCCATCTTGTCCCTCCCGGAACGGTCTCACCAGAGCGCGACCCGATGCTCGGGCCGCGGGGCGGCCTGACGACATCAGCTGAGCACCACGCGCTGCGCGCCAAGACCCATCCGCGCGTGTCGAGATTGCAGCAACGAGGGCAACCGAAGCAGCGTCATTTTGCATGCCCGGCGTCGGAGAGCTCGGCGTCGCTCCGGGCGTAGCGTCAGATCAAGTGGCCTCGCCGTGTGCGGCGGTCCGCGGGTGGGGCATGGTCTCCAGATCGCCGGAGGCAGCCATGACCAACACGACACTCCTTCCGTTCCAGCCCGACGCGATGACACCCGCCCAGCTCGCGGCGGTCTCCTACCTGGCCCGCTACACCGGGCACACCCACACCCTGTACGCCTACCAGCTGCGCCGCTGGTTCACCTGGTGCGAGACCAACGCCCTGGACCCGCTGGTCGGGATCCAGCGCGCCCACGTCGAGCTCTACATCCGCCACCTCGGCGAGAGCGGGCTGCGGGTCTCCTCGGTCAACACGATGATGCACGGCGTCCGCGGGTTCTTCCGGTTCGCCCACATCGACGGCCTGATCCCCGCCGACCCGGCCGTCTACGCCCGGCTCCCGAAGATCCACAGCGACGAGTCCCGCACCCAGGGCCTGGACCGGCTCGAGCTGATCCGGTTCCTCCAGGTCGCCCAGACCCTCACCGTGCACCACGGCGCCCTGGCCTACCTGCTCGGCATCAACGCCCTGCGCGCCTCCGAGGCCGCCGCGGTCCGGATCGAGGACTACGCCGAGACCCTGCGCGGCCACCGGGTCCTGCACCTGGTCGGCAAGGGCACGCAAGCCCGCCACCATGCCGCTGACCGTGCCGGTGCTCCGCGTCCTGGAGGCCTGCCGCGGACAACGGACCGAGGGGCCGCTGGTGCTGCGGCCGATGTCGGGCAAGCCGATCGATCGCCGCGACGTCTACCGGATGGTCCTCCGGATCGCGAAGGCCGCCGGCATCCCGCGCCACATCAGCCCGCACTCGCTGCGGCACGCAGCCATCACCAACGCCCTCGACGCCGGCGTCCCGCTGCGCGACGCCCAGATCCTCGCCCGGCACGCCGACCCACGCACCACCGAGCACTACGACCGCGCCCGCGGCAACCTCGACCGCCACGGCGTCCACTTCCTCACCGCCTACGTCGCCGGCGTCTAACCCGGTCCCGACCAGTTGCTTCCACACCGCCGAGATTGACGCGGCGACGCCCAGGCATGTCCGGGCCGACGAGGCATCTGCCGGCTCTCCCGCCCTTGACCTAGCGCGCCTGACCTTCTGCCGTCCAGTGGGCTCAGTCCTTCGGGACGGGGACTTCGCTCACCGGGGTGATCGTGCTCGTGCACCGCTTGAAGCCGGGCCACAGGAACTTGTGGATGGCGTTCACGTCATCGGCTTCGACGACCAGGAACAGAGTGTGCTGGGCGTTCGCGCCGTAGCGCCCGACCAGGCGGACCCCAGGCACGGTGTGGTCGTACAGCGAGTTGGACCCGCCCTCGTCCCGAGGGCATGACTCGGGGGTGTGGACCTGCGTGATGTGGAAGAGCACTGGCGGCCTCCTGTCGTCGTCAACGTCCTACAGAGCAATCGTTGACCTTTTGGCAAGCTTTGTCACTGGCTGGCGGACAGGCATCGCCCTTTAGGTGACCTCGCAAGCGCACTACCTGATCGTTCAAGTCGCCGTCGTGTAGCGCAATCGATGTCAGGTGCGTCGATTCCGGCTCCCCTCTGTTGTCAACCGGCGTTCTGGAGGGGTCCCGTCGGATGTGCTCTTCCGGGGTCGCGGCTGGTGCGGCGTAGCGTCGGTCGGTGCGGGTCCGGGAGTGGCTGATCCGAAGTGTCGATGTGCGGGGGCAGGTCGACCGCGCTGGATTCTTGAGACGCCCCGCAGTGCCCTCCCGGACTCCGCCTTCTCGGGCGCGCTGCGGCGTCGGCGACGAGTTGTCGGTAGATGGCGTCGGAGATGCGTCGCTTGAGGCAGCGGATGCGCTTCCTGCGGGCTTCTTCCCGGCGGCTCGCTTGCGTCGGTAGTAGTCGCGGCCTTCGGTGTCGAGCCGCAGCTGGGTGACCGCGGCGATGTGGATCATGTGGTTGATCCGCCGGTTCCCGGCTCGAGAGAGCCGGTGCCGGTTCTGCTCACCGGAGGAGGCGTCGAGCGGCGCGGTGCCGGTCCAGGAGGCGAACCGGTTGCGGTCGGCGAACCGGGCCACGTCGCCGACGTCGGCCAGGATCCGCGCGGCCACGACAGCACCGACGCCGTGGATGTCCATCAGCCGCGAGCCGCGGGCCAGGACCATCGCCTTGAGCTCGGCGGTGGCCTTCTTGATCTTCGTCTCGACCGCGATCAGCTCGGCGAGTTCCTCGGCGGCGATGCGGCGTCGGGTCTTCCCGGCGATGTCGCGAGGTCGCACCGATGGCGAGCATCGCCTTGGCCTGGCCGGTGGTGAGGTCCTGCTTCGCCTGGCCGGCAGGAGTTCGGCCAGCAGCGCCTGGAGTCGGCACACGGTCTGGACCCGGCGTCGGGTGAGCGCTTCGCGTCGGTCGGTGAGCATCCGCAGCGCCTCGAGCTCTCCGTCGACGTGCAGCACCCGCAGGGTCTTGGTGCGTACCGCGACCACGGCGACCGAGTGGGCGTCGAGGGCGTCGGTCTTGCGGT
>CAVWFF010000044.1:0-14349 GCA_963754145.1 uncultured Actinomycetota bacterium | reverse complement strand
TTCGACCCTGAGCGTCCGGTCGAGACCACCCCCACGCCGGCCACGCCGGGGAGCATCCTTGACCCGTGGCATCCCGCGCCCACGGAGCCTTGGTCGTACCGCTGGCGGCGTTCGCCGCCGGTGCGGTCCTCTCCTTGCTCCTCGGCATCTACGGATCGGTGCACGAGCCAACGAACCGGGCGATCGCGACCTTCGGCTTCGGCTCGCTGATCGAGATGAAGGTCTACCTCGCTGCGGCAGTTGGTGTCCTGGCCCTCCTCCAGCTGCTCGGAGCCCTGTGGCTGTACGGCAAGCTGGCCCTGGCCGTCCCGTCGTGGCTGGGAACGGCCCACCGGGTGACCGGCGCACTGGCCCTGCTGCTCTCGCTGCCCGTGGCGTACCACTGCCTGTGGGCGTTCGGCCTCCAGAGCGGTAGCGGCACCTCGACACGAGTGGTCGTGCACGGCGTGGTCGGTTGCATCGTCTACGGCGCCGTCGTGGTCAAGGTCGTCGCCGTTCGCAGCGGCACCGCACCCGGCTGGCTGCTCCCGGTCGCCGGCGGCCTCCTCTTCACGGCCCTGATGACGGTCGTGTGGACCTCCGTGGTGTGGTACGTCGGAGAGAGCGGCTGGCCGTGAGCCGACGCGCCTGCTGAGCAACCTGAGCCAGGACGTGCCGATCGCGAACGCCCGATGCGTTCACGATCACCCGGCGCCGCCTGCCCCGCCGACTTCGGCGGAGAGCAGGAGCAGCCGGTTGAGCAGGTCCGCCGCCCGGGCAACCTCCTCACGCTGGCCGCTGACGAGCAGGTCGAGGAGCAGCCCCCGGGCGGCGCCGAGTGCGAGGCGCGCATGGGTCTCGGCCTGGGCCTCGGGGATCCCGATCGCGCGGCAGAGGTCGGTGACGGACGGCAGCCACGCCGCGATCAGCTCGTCGCGGAGGGCCGCGGCGTGATCCTTGCCCTGCATGGCGTTCGCCGCGAGCTCGAAGAACAACGGGCCGTAGCGCAACGTCGCCTCGACGGTCTCCTCCCAGTACCTCGCGGCGGCCTCGAGCGGGGGCAGGTCGGTGTCGTACGTCGCCGTCATCAGCGCCCGCTGCCGTGCCTCCACCTCACGCGTCACCTCGGCGAGCAGGCCCCCGCGCGACCCGAAGTGATAGATCAGCATCCGGTGGCTGGTGCCCAGCGCCTCGGCGATCCCGCGCAGGCTGGTGTCTCCGATGCCATGGCGGCCGAAGTGCTCGAGCGCGGCCTCGAGAAGACGTTCGCGCGGCGTCGCACCGACCGGCTCCGCGGCGCCGCTGGCTCACGCGGCGGGCGCGGGGTGACCCGCTTGTCCAGGCTCTCGGCCTCGAGCTCGATGTAGCGCTGCGTGAGTCGACCCAGGATCATGGCCGCGACGGCGCCCATGGGTCCGGTCTGCTCGATGCTGAGCGTGACCTTGGAGCCGCCTTGCATCGGGGACGACCTCGTGCCGGGCGATCGTCTTCATTCCCGGCCCCTTGGCCACCCAGGTGAAGCTCCGACCGTCCACGACCTCGGTCACCTCCCACAGCGCGCGCGGCAGCTTGGGCTGGCGGACCCTGGCCCGCGAGCCGACTCGGAACGGTCCGTCGTCCAGGCGCTCGACGCTGTCTATCGTCGGTGTCCACTCCGGCCAACGAGCGACGTCGAAGAGCACCTCCCAGACCGACTGGGTGGGTGCGTCAATGTGTCGGGTGGTCTCGAAGAATCGGTTCATGTACCAAATGGTACACCGGGCATGCGATCGTAGCACACCCCCATCGAGCTCGCCTGGCAGCCCGGGACGCGTGGCGCCCGCGTGCCTAGCGGCGTCCGACGCTCAGACCCACGGCGAGCACCTGATCGACCTCGATTCCGGCTGGCTTGCGCACCGCATCCTTCAGCGGGATCAGATACCTGCCGTCCTTGGGGAACAGTGCCGTCCCGAACTCGATGCCGCTGATGTGCACCACCACCGGCACCTGGCCCCAGTACTCCAGTCCCTTCGCGGCGAACTTGATGTCCTCGCTCTCCTCCTGAGGTATGCGCACGAAGTAGAACGGTGCAGGGCCTCGCCACTCGATCACGAGTCCTTCGAACTCGAAGTCCATGAAGCTCACGCAGCGAGTATTGCGCCACTGGGTCGCGGTCGGACCCGGACCGATGACCGGCCGCTCCCCCCTGGCGGGCGCGTCAAGGTTTTCTTGACAGACGACCACGTCGTCAAGGCAACCTTGACGACATGTCAGCCACCTGCACCCGCCCACCTGCCCGCGCCACCACGCTCCCCGAGCTCCCCCGGGACGCTCGACTCCGCCCGCACCTTCGCCGACCTCGCCGCCGAGCTCGCTCGAGCCGTCGACCCAGATGCGGTCACGGCAGCTGTCGAGTCACTCATCACCGTCGCCCTCCGTCTGGGAGCTCGGGAGTCGTGGCCGGGCTGGGACAGCTGGAGCAGCCGGAGTGGGACCACGTCACCCCCGACCGACTCCGCTCGCTCGTTCACCATGTTCGGCATCCGCGAGGAGAAGCCGGGCCCTCGCTGGCAGGCTCTCTTCGCCGCCACCTGGCCCGCCTACCGGGCGTGGTACCTCCAGGACGGAGACGACGCGCGGCCCGACCTCGCCACTGCTCGAGCGCAGCTGACCAGGCACATGCCGGAGCTCGTCTCGACCTGGGAGGCCATGGTGGCCCTTACCGGAGACGACGACGTCGCGGCCCGCATGCTGACGCTGTGGGATGCGCCCGCGTTCGCCCCCGGCTGCTCACAGGCAGCCCAGGTCGGCGACGACCCGATCATGGTGCGCAACTACGACTACAACCCCGACCTGTTCGAGTGGGTCGTGTACTCCAGCGAGTTCACCAGCCGCAAGGTCATCGGCACCAGCGACTGCCTGTGGGGGCTTCTCGACGGGATGAACGACGACGGGCTGGTCATCTCCCTCACGCACGGCGGGCGCCAGAGCTCCGCACCGGGGTTCGCGATCCCCCTGGTCGTGCGCTACCTGTTGGAGGTCGCCGGCACGGTGGACGAGGCACGAGCCGCGCTTGACCGGCTCCCGGTCGCCGCGTCGTACAACCTCACCATGATGGACGCCACCGGTGCGGTGGTCACCGCATTCGTGTCACCGGGCAACGACGCCGGAGTACGCCGACTCGGCCGTCGCGACCAACCACCGCGGGCGAGTGCCGGAGCGCCCCGAGCATGCTCGTGCCCTGCGAAGCGTGGAGCGTCAGGACCACCTCCTGGAGCTGCTGGACGAGCCGACGGAGCCTGCGGCGCTGGCCGCTGCGTTCCTGCGGCCCCCGCTCTACAGCCAGAGGTACGCACAGGGTTTCGGGACCCTGTTCACGGCGGCGTACCGGCCACGCGGCCAGGAGCTCACCTACTCTTGGCCCGGAGTGAGTTTCACACGCACGTTCGACTCACCCGACGACAGCATCACGGTGTCGCTCCAGGAGGGCTGAGCGCACCGCACCGACAGACGCCCGCAGGAGGCGACATGGCAACCCTCGGCGATGACCTCGACCAGCTCAGCTCGAACGACCTGGGGGTGCTCGCACGCGACGCCATGTCGATCCTCGCGCTGCGTGGTGACCAGGAGGCCTTCTCGCAGCTCCTCACCATGAGCGCCCATGCCGGCCAGTGCCTCGGCGAGGGAGCCCGCCGCCTGGCCTCCGCCGAGTCCTGGACCCAGGTCGCGGACCTGACGGGAGTGTCGAAGCAGGCGGTGTGGTCGCGCTGGCGCGTGTGAGCCACCGTCGCGACGCACCCTGCACTGGGCTGGTCTGGTCAGGACGCCTGCACGGGCTCGACGACCACGTGCTCGATGTCGATGTCGTCGTAGCGCTTGCGGGCCTCGTCGACGACCCCGTGGCGCAGCCAGGTCGAGCGCTCCTCGGGGTGCGTGGAGATCACCACGTGGTCGGGCCTGAACTCGCGCACTGCCTTGTCGAGCGCGAGCAGCGGTCGGTAGTCGCCGAGCTCGCCGCGCACGGTGAGGCCACGCGCCTGCAAGGTCGAGAGCGTCTGCTCGAGCCGCTCCTGGGCGGCCCGCGTGGTCGCCTCCCACACGAACGCCGCGCCCTCACGGTCCGCCTGCCCGGTATCGACGGGGTTGGCCGGGACGACGACGAGGTACTCCGCACGGTCGCTGCCGTCGATGCCCAGCAAGGTGTCGTGCAGCTGCTCGCCGACGAGGGTCTGGTTCGCGAGGACGAGGATGCGCTCCGCCGCACGACCGGAGGGTCCGGCCTTCTTCGCCTCGACCTCCTCGGCGCTCATCGAGCCGCCACGCCAACGGGTCACGGCGTAGAGCGCCAGCACGACACCCCACGACAGCAGGCTCAGCAGCAGCTGCGAGCGGGTCGCGTCGGTGAAGAACATCTGCAGCAGCACACCGACGATGCCCAGCGCGGCGGCGATGGTGAGATAGGGGAAGAACCACATCTTCACCGTCAGCTTGTCCTCCGGGGTCTGCCGCCGCAGCACGTACTGCGAGACCGCGATCAGCAGGTAGACGAACAGGATCACCGCACCGGACGAGTTGAGCAGGAAGAGGAAGACGGTGTCGGGCGAGACGTACGCCGCGATCACGCACAGGAAGCCGACCACCGTCGACGCGAGGATCGCCCACACCGGCACCCCCCGGCCGTTGACCGTGATCAGGGCCATCGGCGCCTCACGGCGACCGGCGAGCACGAACAGCATCCGCGAGGCCGTGTAGAGCCCGGAGTTGAGGCAGGACAGCACCGCGGTGAGCACGACCGCGTTCATCAGGTCGTCGGCACCCGGGATGCCCATCTCGGTGAACGCCGCGACGTACGGCGACGCGCCGAGCTCGGTGTCGTCCCACGGCAGGATGCAGACGAGCAGGAAGACCGACCCGACGTAGAAGGTCAGCACCCGCACGATCACGGACTGGGTGGCCTTGGCGATCGCCTTCTTCGGGTCGTGCGACTCGGCTGCTGCGACGGTGGCGATCTCGGCGCCCACCATCGAGAAGACGACGACCACGATGCTGGAGAAGATCGCGCTCGGGCCGTTGGGGAGGAAGCCGCCCTGATCGGTCAGGTTGCTGAAGTCCAGGTCCTGGTCGGGCCACAGACCGAGCACGAACAGCGTGCCCAGGCCGAGGAAGGCGATGATCGCCGCGACCTTGATGCCGGCGAACCAGTACTCGAACTCGCCGTACGACTTCACCGAGATCAGGTTGGTCGCGGTCATCAGGACCATGAGTCCGAGCGCCAGCACCCAGAGCTCCGGACCCTTCCACCAGTACTGGATGATCTTCGCGCCGGCGGTCGCCTCGAAGCCGACGACGATCACCCAGAAGTACCAGTACAGCCAGCCGACCGAGAAGCCCGCCCAGCCGCCGAGCGCCCGGCGCGCATAGTCGGCGAACGAACCCGTGGACGGGTTGGCGGTCGCCATCTCGCCGAGCATCCGCATCACGAGGATGATGAGGACGCCGGTGATCAGATAGCTGAGGAACGCAGCAGGCCCTGTCTCGTTGATGACGACGCCGGAGCCGACGAACAGCCCGGCTCCGATGACGCCGCCGATGGCGATCATCGTGAGGTGGCGCTGCTTCAGTCCACGCTTGAGGTCGGTGGGCTCCAGGCCCGGGTCGGTGTCCACGGTGTCGGCCATCTCTGCACCTGCTTCCTCGAGAAGTCTGCTTGCGTCCTACCCCGGACGGAAGGCCCCACCTGCCGAGCCGGCGCCCGTCAGAGGCCGTGCCCAAGGAAAGGAAGGGTATGACCTGATTTGCGATGCTAGTGCGTTCTCCAGGCGTCCGGGAACCTGCTGTCGAGCTGGTGATGACGTCAGGGTCGACTGGAACCGGTGACTTGCACCGGGGTTGTCAGTCGTGCGGCCTGAGGTGAAGCCAGGGGCGAGACAGCTCGAAGGCACGGCCGGAGACCACCCTCGGCTCGATCTCGACGACGTTGTACTTCAGCGTCGGCACCCATGGCCGCAGCGGAACGTTCTCCGCGCGGTGTGCCTCGTCCTCGGGAAGCAGGCGCGCAGGTCCGCGCACCACGACGCTGCGCGCCCAGTCCTCCCCGTAGCGATCGATCTCGAACGCCACCTCGGACCCCATCACGACCGCCAGAAGCTTGCTGCCCTCGGCCGTCCGGAACAGCAGGGAACCACCCTCAACCGCGTAGTTGATGGGCGTGATGTGGACCTCGTCGACGAGGCGGAAGGCAAGTCTCCCGAACTCCTCGTCATGCAACAGCTCCCAGCACTCCTCCGACGTCAGCACGCTGACCGCCTCATCAGTCATGACGGTGACTCTCCTCGCTCTGGATCGGGGTCGCTACCCCGCCTGCAACCGACGTAAGCAGGATTCACCGGCGTCAACAAGGACCAATGGTCCTGCGTGTGCTCGTGCTTTCGGAGATGGCCGGAGCAGCCGTGCGCCGGACGTTGCCCGGGACCCGCGGGTCGGACAGACTCGGGCGATGGCGGTGGCGAGGCCCGTGATCGAGACCATTCCCGGTCTGCTGGCCGCCGCCGTCGACAGGGACGCCGGCGCGACGTGGCTTCGCACAGACGAAGGCACGCTGACCTTCGGCGGCGCCTACCGATCAGGTGGCCCGGCTCGGGGAGCGGCTCCGCGACACCGGCGTGGGTCACGGGGACCTCGTGGTGGTCACGGCTCGCACCACGCCGGCGTACGTCCTGTGCTGGTTGGCGCTGGCCTCGCTGGGCGCCGTCACCGTTCCCACCGACCCGGCCGGCACCCTCGACGAGCTCACCGGGCTCGTCCGCCAGGTGAACCCCCGGGTGATTGTCACCGACGCGGCTCTGCGGCCGCTTGTCGTCGAGGCTGGCGCGCCGCTCCCCCTCGAGGTGCTCGACCTCGACGAACTGCTCGGCGACTGGACCAGCGAGAGCGCCGTCGCCACGTCCCGCTTGGAGTGGACCGTCGGCGCCCGACGACCTCGCTGTCCTGATCCCCACCTCGGGCACCACGGGCAAGTCCAAGCTCGTCATGCAGACGCACCGCGCCTACGCGATGGCAGGGGTCGGCTTCCCGTACTGGATGGAGCTGACGGCCGAGGACCGGCTGATGACCTCCCTGCCGCTGTTCCACATCAACGCGCCGGCGTACTCCGTGCTCGGCTCGCTCGCGGTGGGCGCGGGCCTGGTCCTGCTGCCCCGCTTCTCGGCCAGTGGCTTCCTGGACTCGGCCCGACGCCACGGCGCGACCGAGTTCAACGCCATCGGGGCGATGCTGGAGATCCTGATGCGTCAGCCGGTCCGGCCCGACGACGCCGAGACCGACCTGAGACTCTGCTACACCGGCCCCTCCCCGGCTCGGGAGTGGCAGGAGGAGTTCGAGCAGAGGTTCCGGCCTGCGGGTCGTCTGTGGCTACGCCTTGTCGGAGTCGCCGTACGGGCTGATCTGGCGACACGGCGAGCGGCCTTTCGGCACTCTCGGCTCCCCACGCCAGCACCCCACGCTCGGCACGGTGAACGAGGCCCGGGTGGTCGACGACGAGCGGGCGCGACGTCGCGACGGGAGAAGTCGGCGAGCTGCTGTTGCGCAACCCGACCGTCACGCCGGGCTACTGGCAGATGCCTGAGGAGACCGAGGCGACGGTGGTCGGCGGCTGGCTGCACACGGGCGACCTCGTCACCGCGGACGCGGACGGCACCTACACGTTCGTCTCGCGCGTGAAGGAGGTGCTTCGGCGGCGCGGCCTGAACCTCTCGCCGACCGAGGTCGAGGAGGCGATCGCGACGCATCCCGACGTCCTCGAGGTGGCCGTCGTCGCGGTGCCCTCGGAGCTGACCGAGGACGAGGTCAAGGCCTTCGTCGTCGCGGCACCCGACCGCAGCCTCGACTTCGAACAGCTGCGGGCCTGGACCGCCGCACGGCTCTCCGCGTTCAAGGTCCCCAGGTTCTGGCAGGCCCTGGACGCCCTCCCCCGCACCCCCACGTCTCGGGTGGCCAAGCACCGGCTCCCGGTGGGCCACCCGACCGACGAGTACGACGCCCAGCCCGACGTCGCCCGCCAGGCACCCGAGGCGCGCCGCGATGACCGGCCCTAGATGCTGAAGAACAGGTTGAGGAACCGGTCGGCGAGGTCGATGTCGCCGCGCACGGTCCCGCCGTTGGTCCGCCCGAACGCCCTCAGCACCAGACTGGCCGCGTCGAACTCGAGGTAGGCCGGCAGGCTCTCGATCTCACCGGTCTCGTAGGTGAGACCGTCGCCGCTGACCGAGACCCGGTAGTCACCGGCGTTCCGGCCGGTGACCCGGACGCCGATCGTGAACGGCTCGGTCACGGTCTCGGCACGGACGGTCCCCTGCCAGATCGCGAACATGAACGGCACGAGCAGGTCGGCTGCCTCGCCTGACAGCGCGTGGCCGCGACCGCTGGTCTCGCCGGATGTCCCACGAGTGCACGCCGTAGTCCATCAGCTGACCGGCAGCGTAGAAGAACGCCGGCACCGGCCCCATGTACGCGTGGGTGACCATCAGGCCGGTCCAGTCGTCGGGACCGAGCGCCTCCAGGATCCCCTGCATCTTCTCGAAGTCGACGCGCAGTCGCTCCATCAGCTCCGCTTGCGGCACGCCACGGAAGGCGGTCGCGCCCTCGTTCGCGAGCTGCGCCATCAACGGAAGTCCGTGCGGCTCGGGCACCTGGCCGGTCCCTCGCGCCGCGTCGAAGGCGCGGAAGTAGCCCTCGGTCGTGTCGATGATGTGGCCGACGATGTCTCGCGTCGACCAGTCGGCACAGGCGGTGGGCGACTCCCAGACCTCGGGTCGTTCGGCCAGGGCGAACATCCGCTCGGCCTCGTCGCGCACCACCCTCAGGATCGTCGGCTTGCCCTCGTAGGTCATGGCGTTCCACTCACTCATGCACAACACCTCTCTTGTGGCGGCTCATGGATGGCTGGGAGTACGCCGCTACTCGTCGAGCTGGTGGCCACCGAAGAACATCAGCGGATCGCTCAGGAGCTCGATCTGGATGCCGTCGGGGTCCTTGAAGTACATCGACTCCTCGATGCCGAGGTCGGGACCGGCGTACGTCACGCCTTCCGCCTCCAGCCGCTTCTGGGCCTGCTCCCACTGGTCCCGCGGCATCGAGATCGCGATGTGCTGAACCCCGCCGATGGCCTCGATGCCCGGCTCGAGACCGAGCCCCGGGAAGTCGAAGAAGCCCAGCAGGGTCTTGTTGCCCAGGTCGAAGAAGAAGTGTGAGGAGCCCTTGTAGTCCCGGTTCTCGACCAGCTCGACCAGCGGGAACCCGAGCACGTCCTGGTAGAACCGGATCGTCCTCTCGACGTCCGAGCAGATCAGGGCCGCATGATGGATGCCGCGCCCTGGGGAGACCCGCTCCGCGGCGGGACGAAGGTACTGCTCCCGAAGCTCGGCCCGCCGCGCCTCGAGCTCGCCCAGCCGGGACTCGTCCAACAAGGTTCCTACCCCGCTCTCTTCCAGCCCATGTGGTTGAGACCACAACCACCACTATTCACCCTCGAGCGGGCACGCGGAAGAGGTCGGTTGCTGGCGCCGCCTGCTCGGTGTGCTCATCGGCGCAACCCGGGGTCACGAGGCCCTCGCACTGCGACCCTCGGTGTGGAGGTGTGCTCATGCGCGGTCACGACGGATGAGACGATGCCGAGCATGACGGGCACCACCGGCACACCGGCACCCACACTGCGAGCAGCCTCCCAGTCAGCGACACCGAGGCCCACATCGAGCTCAACGAGTCCTACGCCGCGCACAACTACCACCCGCTGCGGGTGGTGCTGTCGGCCGGCGAGGGAGCCTGGGTCAGCGACGTCGAGGGGCGTCGCTACCTCGACTGCCTGTCCGGCTACAGCGCGCTGAACTTCGGCCACTCCCACCCCCGCCTGGTGGCCCGCGCGCAGGAGCAGCTTGGCCGGCTGACGCTGACCTCGAGGGCGTACTACAACGACCAGCTTGGCCCGTTCGCCCGCGACCTCGCGCAGCTGACCGGCAAGGAGATGATCCTGCCGATGAACTCGGGCGCCGAGGCCGTCGAGACCGCGATCAAGGTCGCCCGCAAGTGGGGCTACCTGGTCAAGGGCGTCCCCGAGAACCAAGCGACGATCGTCGCGATGGAGGGCAACTTCCACGGACGGACCACGACCATCGTGTCGTTCTCGACCGACTCCGTCGCAACCGCCCACTACGCGCCGTACACCCCCGGCTTCCGGCTCGTGCCGTACGGCGATCTCGCTGCCCTGGACGCCGCCATCGACGAGTCGACCGTCGCAGTGCTGCTCGAGCCCATCCAGGGCGAGGCCGGTGTGATCATCCCGCCGGAGGGCTACCTCCAGCAGGTGCGCGCGCTCTGCAACTCCGAGGGCGTCCTGATGATCGCCGACGAGATCCAGTCCGGCCTCGCCCGGACCGGCCGGACCTTCGCCTGCGACCACGAGGAGGTGGTGCCCGACGTCTACGTCCTCGGCAAGGCGCTCGGAGGAGGCCTCTACCCGGTGTCGGCGATCGCTGCCGACGGCGACGTGCTCGCGGTGATCACGCCGGGCTCACACGGCTCGACCTTTGGCGGCAACCCGCTGGCCGCGGCGATCGGCCGCGAGGTGATCGCCATGCTGCACACCGGTGAGTTCCAGGAGCGCGCCGAGACCCTCGGCGACCAGCTGGCTGCCGGCCTCGGCGCGCTCGTCGGCCAAGGCGTCGATGCGGTGCGGGCCCGTGGGCTCTGGGCCGGCGTCGACATCAGCCCCCAGCTGAGCACCGGCCGGCACGTCTGCGAGCAGCTGCTCGAGCACGGCATTCTCGCCAAGGAGGCACACGGCCAGACCCTCCGCCTCGCCCCGCCTCTGGTCGCCTCCGAGGAAGACATCGAGCTCTTGGTCACCACCTTCCACACCATCTGCTCGGGTTGAGCTGGCCCGGTCCCCACCGGGCGCGACACCCCAGAACCACACCGGCGACCCGAGCCTCGCTCAGGGTGCGGCCGGCCGCCGTCGGAAGTGGCGCAACCGCGGTGGGTCAGCTGACGAGCGCGGTCAGGTAGTAGCAGTCGACCTCCGGCGTCCCCCCGTAGCCTTCCGGCAGGTACGGGGCCGGACCCGTGATCGTCCAGCGGCGTCCACACGCCCGTCGTCCTGCAGTCGGTCAACCACGGCTTGGCATCCGCGGGTGTGCCACAGGTCCTCGCGCTGCGTCGCGACAACGAGTCCTCCCGGCCGGGCCACCCTCGCGAACTCTCGCCATACCGCCTCGACCTCCGGGAGGTAGGTCATCACCCCCACGCAGACCACTGCGTCGACGCTGTCGTCCTCGAAGGGGAGTCGCTGCTGGAGGTCTGCGTGCTCGACCGAGTCATAGGCTCCGCACTGCTGAGCGATCTCGAGAGACGCCTGCGAGATGTCGAGCCCGAGGATCTGTCCCGCGAACCCTCGTGCACGAAGCGCTCGGCCGACGAGTCCGGTGCCGCATCCGACGTCGAGCACCGAGCCCGCCGTCGGGGTGGCGGGAGACGACGGTCTCCGCCACCACGGTGGGAGCCTGGTAGGACCACGAGGCCAAGTCGTCGTCGTAGCCCTTCGCCCACTCGTCGTACCGGTCGGCGACCTCTCGAGCATCGCTCGTGCCCTGGTGCAACCAATCGCCGATTGGGACCAGCTTCGGGAGCCATCGCGCCAGCGTCTCACGCAACAGAGGGTCGTTGTCCGACCTTCTCCGCTTTTCATGGCGACCGCGCAGCGGTGACCCCTCACGATCTAGTCTGACCGGGTGCTCACAAACCGGTCAGCGCCGCACGCACGAGTGACCCCCGTCCTGACCGTGGCCGACGTCCGTTCGGCCGTGGCGTGGTACTCCGAGGTCTTCGGCTTCGTCGAACACGTCCGCATCGGCGACGGGCATCGCTCGCAGCTCGGGCTGCCGGACGGGCCGCCGGCCGAGTTGGTGGTGGCAGAGGTTAGGCCGGGACGGCGAACACCGGAGCGCGAACGCTCTCACCAAGTGATGCTGAAGGTCGCCGACGTCGCGGGCGTGATCGAGACTGCGGTGGCACGGAAGGCCCGCCTGGTCGATCCGCCTCACGACTGGGAGTACGGCGAGCGGCAGGCCACCATCGATGACCCCTTCGGGCACCAGTGGGTTCTCAACCAGACCCTGACCGACGTCGCACCCGAGCAGTGGGGTGGGAACACCGTGACTCCACGTCCGTCGCTCGGGTAGCCGTGCCTTCGTAGAACGTCCACGGCCGGCAGGCGCCGTGCGGACGTGATCATTTCCGGGCGAACCTCAGTCGTCGTGTGCCTCCAGGTAGGCGGAGATCACTGTGGCGGGCATCCGCCCCCTCGTACTCACCCGCATCCCTTGTTGCTTGGCCCAGGCGCGGACGGCTTCGGACTGTCCGCGCGGTGCAGTGTTGGTTGCGACCCGGGATCCGGACCGCTTCCGCGGCGCGCCCGTTCGGCCGTGGGTAGGCGCACGTCGAGCGGCCTTCTTGCCCGAGGCTTTCTTGACCGTTGACTTCGATACGGGCGACTTGGCGGTCGCCTTGGCTGCAGGGGTCCGCTTGGCAGCCGACTTCTTGGTTCCCTTGGCCGAAGGGCTCCCGGACCTGGTGTCCCCCCGAGCGGCTCCGGAGGCAGACCGGTTGACCGATTCCTCCGTCGCACCACCGCCGGAGCTCACGTCGACCGCATCGGGCCCTGCAAGCAAGTTCTCCGCCTTGCGCACCAAGCGGTGACGCCCGTACGCCCGACGGAGGACGCCAAGCGCATCCTCGTAGCTGTCTTCGCGTGTATCAATGGTGATTCGCACAAGCCTCACTCCCAACCTTCGACCCCCGCGCCTGAGATCCTCCCATCCCGGCAAAGGGCACGGCCGTAGGAGACCGCACACACACCGATGACCCGGTCCGCTCGGCGTCGTCGCTCAGGCGTGCGCCGGCCGAGATGGCGTGGCCGGTTCCCCCGCCGCCTGCCGGTCGAAGACGGCGACGACCTCCTCGACCGAGAGAGACTTCGTCTCGGGCAGGAACTTCGAGATGAACACGATGGCCAGCACGCTCAGTGCCGAGAGGATCACCATCACGGTCGGCAGTCCGAACGCCGCCTGCATGATCGGGAAGGCCTCGATGAGCGCGAAGTTCGCGATCCAGTTGACGCCGGCCCCTGTCGCGGCGGCGCGGCCCCGCACTGCCGTCGGGAACACCTCGCCCTGCAGCAACCAGCCCGTGCCGCCGACGCCCATCGCGAAGGAGGCGATGAAGATCGAGAAGCCGACCATGACGACGACCACCTTCGGGGTCCCGGTGAGCCAGGCGACGCCGGCGGCAGCGACGAGCATGAACGCCGCCATGCCGGCGTACCCCATCAGGGCCAGCGGTCGCCGGCCCATCTTGTCGATCCACCGGAACCCGAAGTAGGTCGCGACGACGTTGACCGCGCCCAGGATCGCCGCCGCGACCAGCCCCGCCATCGCGGCGTGCACCGCACTGTCACCCGGTTGCTTGAAGAGACCGCCGAGCAGCTGCGGCCCGTAGTAGAAGGGCACGTTGATTCCGGTGATCTGCTGGAACACGAAGAAGACCGACACGACGGCCAGAGCGCGTTTGACGCCGGGCGTCCAGAGTCGCTTGCGCTCGTCGTGCTTGTCGGCCTCCACCTTCTCGATCACACCCGCGGTGCGCCGTACGTCTTCCTCGGAGACGTCGACGCCGAGCTTCTTCAGCGCGGTGCTCGTGTCGGCGAACCTTCCCTGCTGGATCAACCACCGTGGCGACTCCGGCATGCGCGCACGCAGCAGCACGGCGATCACCGCAGGCACCGCGCCGACGCCGAGGATGATGCGCCAGTCGGCGGTCTTGGCGGCGCCCGGCGCCACCGCAAAGACCAACAGCGCCATGAGGTAGGACACCAGGATCCCGACCGTGATCATCCACTGCTGGATGATGCTCAGCTGCCCGCGGCGGCCCTTCGGGGCGAACTCCGCGATGTAGGCCGTCGCGATGGCCGAGTCGGCGCCGACCGCCAGTCCGATCAGCGTGCGGGAGGAGATGAGCATGACGGCGTTGATGGTCAACGCGGACAGCAGCGCGCCGACGGCGTAGATCGACGCGTCGGCCATCAGGAGCGACTTGCGCCCGAACTTGTCGGTGAGCGGCCCGGCAGCGAGCGCGCCGACCGCAGCACCCAGGGAGGCGCCGGCGACGAGGTACCCGGTCCAGAACGGCGACAGCTCGTACGGGATGAAGTCGAGCACCGACCCGATCACCGCGGTGTCGTAGCCGAACAGGAAGCCGCCGATGCACGCCAGCGTCGCGAGGTACCAGTACAGACCGGTCATCGACGACGAGTCGAGCCCGTCCAGGACGCTTCCTTCCGGTTCG
>CAVWFF010000043.1:0-6056 GCA_963754145.1 uncultured Actinomycetota bacterium | reverse complement strand
CGTCCCCGCAAGCGGATCGCCATATGGTGACGGCGTAGCCGTATCGACGGACCGCCGTCCGACGCCAGAGCTGGCACCGCGAGCCGTTAGTCCCACGGTCCGGCTGCGCAGGCTCCGCGCCCTTGTTCATGTCGTCCCTCCGTCAACCGCTGACTGGCGAGCGGGGCGGGTGGCCGGCGCGCGAGGGTCCAGGCTCTGGGGGTGTCATTGCCTCGGTTCGATCGGGTACGCCGGTCGGTCCCGCTGCAGACGGTCGGATGCCGCTGACGTGCACCTCCGATCGATGCACGCCCCGGCCGCGGAACCGGCTCTGCGGCCGGGCGCTCACCGCAGCTCGCATGCCGCTAGGTTGGCGGCATGGTCGAGCTCACCATGCCGGACCTCGCCGGGGCGATGCGGGCGGCTGTTCGCGGTCTGGTTGACCGCCTGGACACTGAGCAACGCGGTCAACTGGTCTTCCCGTTCGACGGCGACATGCACAAGCGGTGGACCTACCTCCCCGGTCAGCGTCCCGGGCTCCGACTCGGCGAGCTGAGCGACGAGCAGCTGGAGCCGGCGCTGGACCTGCTGCAGCTCGTCCACAGCGTGCGCGGCTGGTCCGACACGCAGCTGGTGATCCGGATCGAAGCTGTCCGGCGAGAGCTGTCCCTCGAGCCGACCGGCCGAGATGGCGTTGATCCGTACCGGGACCTGCCGTACTGGCTGGTGGTGCTGGGAGATCCGACGAGCACCGATCCCTGGGCCTGGCGGATCAACGGCCACCACCTGCTGGCGCAGGCCACGGTGGTGGGTGATCAGGTCAACGGCGTACCGCACTTCTTCGGCGCGGAGCCGGCCGCGGTGCTGGAGGGTCCGCACGCCGGCTTGCGCGCCCTGCCGCGGGAGGAGGACCTGGCGCGAGAGCTGATGCTCGCACTGCAGGAGGACCAGCGGCGGATGGCGCGGATCGCGGTCAAGGCACCCGCGGACATCGCCTCCCGTTGGGACCCGGTGGCGGCGCTACCGGGGCAGCCGCGCGGCATCCGGTACGCACGGCTGGACCGGTTGCAGCGTGAGCTGTTCGTGTCGCTGCTCCGGGAGTACGTCGATCGGGCGGCCTCCGCCGTCGCCAACCAGGCCTGGACCGACATCACCGACGCCGGACTCGACGAGGTGTGCTTCGGGTGGGCCGGGCCGGTGCAGCGAGGCACCGGCCACTATTACGCGCTCAGCGGCCCGAGCCTGCTCATCGAGTACGACAACACCCAGGATGGGGCCAACCACATCCACTCCGTGTGGCGCGACCTACGCCGCGACTTCGCCGGGGACCTGCTGGCACGGCACTACGCGGGCGTGCGCCCCTGATCGGTCTGCTCGCTGACACTGCCGGTACCACTGCTGGCTGCGTTGGCACCCGCACGCGGATCGGTCTGCGGGAACGCCAAGCAGGTAACTGCATTCCGCCTTCGAAGCCAGCACAGATCTGACCAGGTCCCTCCGCGGTCTGACTCTTGTCGACGGCACCTGGAACCTGACCCCCCCGAGATGTCAGTGCCGCCTGTGTCCTCAGTCCAAGCGCACGAGGTGCCGGACGTCGATGTCCTTCACCTTGTTGACCCGTCGGGCGTACTTCTCGCCGCCCTCGCCCTCGCCGAGCCACTCCGTCGCCATCCAGACGCGAACGATCTCCAGCGCGATCGCCGAGCCGATGATCTTGCCGCCGAGGCACAGGACGTTGGTGTCCGAGTGCGAGCGTGCCAGCTCGGCACAGAAGGGGTCCTGGCACACCGCGGCGTAGATACCGGCGATCTTGTTCGCGATCATCGCGCTTCCGTAGCCGACACCGTCGACGAAGATCCCGCGGTCGACGTGGCCGCGCGCGACGGCTAGGGCTGCCGGGTAGACGTGGTCGGGGAGGTCTGCGGCGTCGTCGGTGTCGGTGCCGAAGTCGGAGATCTCGTGTCCATCGGCGCGCAGCAGTGCCTTGATCTCCTCTTTGAGTGCACGGCCGGCGTGGTCGCTCGCCATTGCGATGCGCATCAGAACCCCTCTTGTAGGTAGGGACAACCTAGAGGACACACGTCCCACTCGAGGATCGCTCCTCGGAACTGCGGCGACTCGGAATCGCCGTCCTGTGGCTCCAGGGCGATATCGTCGTCGTGATTTCGAGGCCGTGGGCCAGCCGCCGATGGCCCTTGGGCTCGGCAAGCTGCCCCGGATCCTGGAGGGAGGGATGATGAAGGCGATCGTCCAGCATGAGTACGGCGCTCCCCATGACGTACTGAAGCTCGTCGAGGTCGACACGCCGGCCGTCGGTGAGACGGAGGTGCTGGTGCGGGTGCGGGCCAGCAGTGCGAACCCGTGGGACTGGCATTTCATTCGCGGCGAACCGGTGCTGATGCGACCCGCCGGTATCGGCGGCATTCGCAAGCCGAGATTCCTGATCCCCGGGGGAGACGTGGCCGGCACGGTCGAGCAGGTAGGGGGTCGTGTGACCGCGTTCGCGCCCGGCGATCATGTCTACGGTTTCGGCCATGGCGCGTTCGCCGAATACGTCGCGGTGGCCCAGGGGAGCCTCGCACGCAAGCCGGCGAACCTCACCTTCGAGCAAGCCGCAGCCGTCCCCCTGGGCGCCATCACCGCCATCCAGGGACTACGAGCCGGGGGACTTCAGGCAGGGCAGCACGTCCTAGTCATCGGCGCCTCCGGCGGGGTCGGGACCTTCGCCGTCCAGATCGCCAAGCACTTCGGCGCCCAAGTCACCGGCGTCTGCAGCACCGGCAACGTCGACGTAGTGCGGCGCCTCGGTGCCGATCACGTGGTCGACTACACCAAGCAGGGCATCTCCGCGGGTCCTGCTCGCTACGACGTGGTCTTCCAGCTTGGCGGGACCTACTCCCCGGCAGCCATCCGCAGGGTGCTCACCCCCCACGGCACGCTCATCCAGTCATACGGGGACGGCAACCGCTGGCTCGGCCCCCTCGGCAACATCATCCAAGCCGCTGTCCTCAGTCTCTTCGTCGGGCAGACCCTGAAGGCCTTCACCGCCAAGGAGACGACCGAAGCCCTCGACGAGATAACAGAGCTCATCGAGGCCGGCCAGCTCACGCCCGTCATCGACCGGACCTACCCACTCGCCGCGGCCGCAGAAGCCGTCCAACGGGTCGAACAAGGAAGCCCCGCCGGCAAGGTCACTGTCACCATGACCGGCGACCAACCGTTCACCAGCGCCCAATGAACCCCGGCACGCCCTGGAACGCCTGAGCTCAGCTCAGCAGGCCTGTCGACCCGCCTGAGGATGAATCGTGGTCGAGTCCGTTGGGCGCAAAGCAAGCACCTCTCCTGGCCGCATGCCCGTCCCTAGGAGCACTTCGATGGCATCGAGGACCTGACCATCGGGTTTGGGGCCCTTGACGTCGGGACCGGTGCGCCAGCTGGCGGCCGCACGGCGGAGGGCCGCGATCTCTTGCATCGTGAGCGCCTGTGGCGACCCCTTCGGCTTCTTCAGTGGCGAGGTGCCCTCGACGGGGTTACGACCGAGGGCATCGTGGCGCAGGGCGTACCCGAAGAGTTGGTTGAGCAGCGTCCGGGTGCGCTTGGCCCGGGAGTAGGAGACCTCAGCCTGCTGCTTGAGGAAGGTCTCGACGCGGCCGGCCGGTGGTGATCTCGCTAAGCGTGTAGGACTCGAAGAAGGGTCGGACATGGATGCGGAGGTCGTCGCGGTAGTTCTCCTTCGTTCCCTCGGAGATCTCGCGACCTTCGAGATCGCTCAGCCGAGAGCTCGGCAAGATCTCCGAAAGGATTGTGCCGGCTGAGGACCCCGGCCTGTCCGTAGCCGGGACGTTTCAGGAGTCGGTCCTTCAAGTCGGCGATGGCACAGTCTCCGGCTCTCAGCGGTCGCAGTAACGTCACGTAAACGACCGTCGATGTCCCGGTACCTCGTGCGGGCGACGTAGGTGCGGCTGCGCTTGCGCGTGACGTGAATGGCTCCGTAGGTGCCGATCGCCGTTCTAGGGCGGCCGCTCATCGCCGACTCCTGTGCGGGTGCCGATCGAGGTCCTCGGCTTCCATCCGTACCAGCCACGCTTCGATCTCGGACTGCCGAAAACGCAGGTGCCGTCCGACCCGGAATCCTGTTGGTCCCCGTCCCTGGCTCCTCAGGTCGTAGAGCGTCTGGATGCTGATGCGATGAAGGAGCGGGGCCTCCGCTCCTCGTGCGTCCCCGGCGGATGCTGGGGGTGTACTCACGTCGACGACGAAGGAGGCCCCTCATGTCAGAGTACGCAGGGCAACAGTTCGTTGGTATTGATCTGCACCGCCGGCGCAGTGTGATCGTCAGAACGACCGAGTCCGGGGAAGTGTTGGAGTCGGTCAGGATCCTCAACGACGTCGAGAGCCTGGATCGGGTGATCGAGCGCGCCGGGGAGGATCCAGAGGTGGTGCTCGAGGCCACCTATGGCTGGTATTGGGCGGTCGACGCCCTCCAGGAAGCCGGGGCCAGGGTGCATCTGGCGCACCCGTTGGGTGTGAAGGCGTTTGAGTACCGGCGGGTGAAGAACGACTTCCGGGACGCGGCCGATCTGGCCGACCTGCTCCGGATGGGTCGGCTCCCGGAGGCCTGGATCGCGCCACCGGCGACTCGGGAGCTGCGCGAGCTGGTCCGGCACCGGGCCAAGCTGGTCGCGCTGCGCTCGCACTGCAAGGCCGAGATCCACGCGGTGCTGGCCAAGTGCGGGATCCAGGTGTCGATGAGCGACCTGTTCGGGGTGGCAGGCAACCGCGCTGCTGGATCGGCTGCGAGCTGCCGGCACCCGTATGCCGCCCGG
Organism: uncultured Actinomycetota bacterium; assembly: GCA_963754145.1. Lineage (GTDB taxonomy): Bacteria > Actinomycetota > Actinomycetes > Propionibacteriales > Nocardioidaceae > Marmoricola. The sequence continues at coordinate 1,251 of CAVWFF010000043.1, read as the reverse complement.
ATCGCGTCGCTGCGGCGGCTGATGGACGATCTGGACTTCGAGATCGAGGTGTTCACCAATGCGGTCCAGGGTCGCCTCCATGCCGATCCCGGATACCTCGCGGTGCAGCAGATCCCGGGCATCGGAGCCGATCCTGGGAGCGGTGTTCGTCGCCGAGGTCGGCGACGTCACCCGGTTCGACCACGCGCCGCAGCTGGCGTGCTGGGCCGGGCTCACCCCCAAGCACCACGAGTCCGACACCCACGTGCGCCGCGGCCGGATCACCAAGCAGGGATCTCGGCTGGTCCGCTGGGCGGCGGTGGAATCGGTCAAGCGTGTGGGCCCCCACACCCGGATCGGCGCCCTACGGGACCGGGTCGCTGAGCGCCGGGGCGGCAACATCGGCGCGGTCGCGGCCGCCCGCCAACAGATCGAGTACGTCTTCTACGCGCTGCGCGACGGCCACGTCCGCGCGCTCCAGCACCCGGCTCGAGACTCGGCATGACGCGCTGTCAAGGACTTCCGGTCGGTCGCGGGTCGTGCAGGTCATGACCCCCACGGACACTTCGGTCCGCGGCGAGGTCGCGCGTTCTGATTGACCCCGACCGACCGGACGCGGCGCACCCCATCATGCCGCCCGGCCATGACCTGTCGGCCGATCACGCGGCGAAGGGATGACCGAGCAGCCACCACGCCTGCTCCCACCGGCACGCACCGGCCCTGATGTGAGCCACGTCCACCACACGCAACGCACTCCCGAGGAGACCCACGACCAGCCCTTCGACAACCGCACAGCATGCGCCGAACGGCGACGGCGTCAAGGCCCTCCGGCCGCTACGCGGTCGGGCTCCGCCCGAGCCTTGACCCCGCCGCCTCATTGGCGCGCCCACAGGCCGGGTCGAGGGCAAGAAGAAGGGCCGGCCACCACTCTTGACCGGCCCCGCTCCTTCAGGGATGACCTGCGGTTGGAGGGCAGGCTCCTTTAGCGAGAGTACCGGCTCGAAGGCGCCGGCGATCACAACGCCGTTGTTGGCTCCAGAGGTGGCTTCCTTGTGAGGTAGCTGGCTCCATGGACGCAAGGTGCGCGAGCCGAGCCGATGTCCGGCCCCTCAGCGCCCAAAACGCCCGAGGAGCGGCGAGACGACGCGAATTTGCGGTGAGTTTATGGGGAGTTCTCATGCTGGTTCCTTCTGTGAGGACCCAGCGCCTCGTCCCGTCAAACGAAGAAATCCGCAGGTCAGGGCACCTTCGCCTCAACATGCGGACCCAACT
>CAVWFF010000042.1:0-12089 GCA_963754145.1 uncultured Actinomycetota bacterium | reverse complement strand
GTAGCTAGCGGTCGTGATCGACCCAGCGGGCGCGGCCTCGCCTGCGGAAAGAAGTCGTGGGACGACGTCCGGAGACCTCTGCCGCCCCCTGGTCAGTGCGTCGGCATCTCGAGGCCCTCCTCCTCGGGCAGAACCACCTCGTTCACCATCTCCTCGATCTCCTCGGTCGGGAGCGCGACCTGCAGCGCCCAGTAGTAGATGGCCACGCTGAAGATCGCCGTGACCGCGATTCCCGAATAGTCGCCGAGGATCGGGTCGTCCATCGGACCGAACGAGCTGATGTAGACGATGATCCCCATGCCCACCAGGTAGGCAGGCAGCCACGAGGCGGATCGCCAGTGGAGGTGCGGCGACTTGTCGTTGAGGTTGAAGACCCGGCTGATCCCCAGGATGGCGTAGCCGATCAGGATGGCGATCCCGAGCTTCCAGTCGGTGTCCCAGGTCGACCACAAGATGATCAGCCCGGAGATGGTGAACCCGAACGGCGCCATGAAGCCTGCCATGGGCAGCCGGTACGGACGGTCCGCATCAGGCAGGCGCCTGCGGAAGGCTCCGAGCGACAACGGGGCGCCGGCGTACATCAACACGCTGGCGCTGGTGATCAGCCCGACCAGGGACTGCCAGCTCGGGAACGGCAGGAAGCAGATGCAGCCGGTGACGAAGGCGGCGATCAGGCCGACCCACGGCACACCGCGCTCGTTGACCCACTCGAACGGCGTCGGCACGTAGCCGTTGCGAGAGAGCCCGTAGGAGACCCGTGAGCTGCCCGTGGTGTAGATCAGGCCGGTGCCGGCCGGGGAGATGATCGCGTCGGCGTAGACGATCGCGGCCAGCCAGCCGATGCCGAGCAGTGTCGCGAGCTCCGCGAAGGGACCCGTGAACAAGGTGTACAGGCCCTTTCCCTGCGCGTCCCAGGTCTTGCCGATCGCGCCATCCGGAAGTGCCAGGAGGAAGGCCACCTGGAGCGCGACGTAGATGACGATGCCGATGATCATCGCCCCGATGATCGCGATGGGGATGTCGCGCTTGGGGTTCTTCGCCTCGCCGGCCAGCTGGTCGGCCTGCTCGAAACCGAGGTAGCTGAAGATGATGCCGCTGGTGGAGATGGCGGCGAGGATGCCGTGGAACCCGTCGGGGCTGAAGCCGTCGGCGGCGGTGAAGTTGCCGGTGTTCAAGTTGCCGATGGAGAGCACCAGGATCACCAGCAGCGGCACCGCGATCTTCCACCACGTGGCGGCGCTGTTCACGGCGGCCAGCTTCTTGATCCCGAGGAAGTTGATGGACGTCAGCAGCGCCATCAGCAGCACGGCGACGATGAGGCCGTTGGTGGTCAGCACCTTGGTCGTCGGGTTGAGCCAGCTCTGGGCGAACGAGTAGTGCTGGGCGTAGGTGATCATGGCCGAGACCTCGATGGGCGCCACGGTTGCGGCCTGCAGCCAGGAGAACCAGCCGAACGACGCACCGGCGGCGCCCCCGAAGGCGTAGTGGGGGAAGCGCGCGGTGCCACCGGAGACCGGGTACATGCCGCCGAGCTCGGCGTGGATGAGCGCGAGCACCATCATCATGAGGCCACCGACGATCCACGAGATCATCGCCGCAGGACCTGCTGCGATCAGCCCCTCCTGCGCGCCGAACAGCCAGCCGGACCCGATGATCGAGCCGACCGACGCCCACATCAGGCCGATCAGGCCGACCTCGCGCTTCAGCGAGGTGGAGCGCCGAGCAGGCGCCGGGGCTGGGGATTCTTGAACCGACATACCATCGACCTCCAGAGCAGTGTCACCGAAGGTCTGGCCAGATGGTCAGACAATGCACAGACTAGGACCTGCGACCCGCGCAGGCGAGCACCAAGAGCACCGATCGGATTCCCGGTCCGTCACAGACGGGACACTCCAGCCAAGGACGACATCGTGGTTGTCGGGCACATGTGCGCCGCGCGGGCGCGTCGATTGCGTTCTCATTACGGCGGTCCGTCACGAACGGGGGTGCTCAGAATTGGCACGGCGCCAACAGTTTGCTAGCATGTTGCCAACAAGCACGCTGGACCAAGAGATGCACGGGCTCCGCTGTCGGTTCCAGCGCGGCCACAATCAGGATCCGACATCCCTTCTGAGACGAATCGAGACTTCTTCATGTTCAAGAACACAAGGGTGCTGCGTGGTACCGCAGCCCGGTTCGGCCTCGGCGCCACTGCGGCACTGGTCCTGGCCGTAGCGCTTCCTGGGGTGGCGCAGGCCCATGTCACTGTCCAGGGCGAGGCGAAGGGCGGCGGGTTCTCCGTCGTCGCGTTCCGGGTGCCGAACGAGCGCGACGACGCCAGCACCACCCGGCTGCGGGTGATCCTGCCCAAGGACCAGCCGATCGGCTCGGTGCAGACCACTGCCGTTCCCGGCTGGAAGGTCACTACCGCCACCCGCAAGCTCGACAAGCCGATCGAGATGTTCGGCGAGAAGCTGGACACCGTGGTCTCCCGGGTCACCTGGACCGCCACCGGCGGCGGGATCCAGCCCGGCCAGTTCCAGGACTTCGACCTCAGCCTCGGGCAGCTGCCGGAGTCCGGCAAGCTGGTGTTCAGCGCGTTGCAGACCTACTCCAGTGGCGAGCAGGTGAACTGGAACGAGGTCTCGGCCGACCCCTCGGTCGAGCCCGAGCACCCGGCACCGGTGCTGGAGATCACCCCCGCGGCCGCCGCGAAGCCGCGCCGGCACCCGACACGGGCACGCACGCGGGCAAGCAGGGGCCAGCGGACGCCCAGCGCTCCGCCACGGCCGATGAGACGTCCCTGACGCTGCCGGTCGTGTTGTCGGGAGCCGCGTTGGTGCTCTCCCTGTTCGCGGCGGTGCTGGCCTGGCGGCGCCGGGGACCGGTCGAGGCCCTCGCGTCCGAGCCCGCCTCCGACCGCGTAGCGCTCGAGGTCTGAGGCCACCGCGGGAGTCTGAGACCACTCCCTCCGCCGGCCCGGGGGAGGTTCGTCCACCCACCATCGAGCCGGGAGCAGTTCATGGCACCCATGAGCACCACCGTGCGGCGCGGGATCCTTGCCGGGTTGCTGGCGGCCGTCTTCGGCTTGTTGCTCGCCTCCCCGGCGTCCGCGCACGCCGAGCTGGTGGCGAGCACCCCGGGCAACGGGGCCCGGCTGGCCCAGGCGCCGGCGAAGGTCGAGATGCGGTTCACCGAGGCGGTCAACCTGATCCCGGGCGGGATCCGGCTGGTCGACGAGGCGGGGCGAGCGTGCGCACCTCCGAACCGGCCGTGGCCGGGCACACCCTGACCTGGCGGATGCCGACCGACCTGGCGCAGGGGTCCTACGTGGTGAGCTGGCGGGTGGTGTCCTCTGATGGGCACCCGGTCGCGGGCGCGTTCTCCTTCGGGATCGGCGCCCCGGCCCGCGCGGTCGCCGGCAACACGCCCACGACCCCGTGGACCGTGGTGGCGGCGCGGCTGGCCGGATACCTGGCGTTCGCGCTGTTCGCCGGGGTGGTCACCTTCGTGCTCTGGTGCTCACCGGGAACCAGAACCCACCCGACCCTGCAGCGGCTGGTCCGCGCCGGCCTGATCGGCGGCGCCCTCGCGGCCGTCATCGGACTGCTTCTCCAGGGGCCCTACATCGCCGGGCTCGCGATGTCCCGGCTGCTCGACCCGGCCCTGCTCCAGGAGACCCTGGGCACCCCGTTCGGGTCGGCGATGGCAGCCCGGCTCGCCCTCTACGCCGCCCTGGCCGCGCTGGCCTGGCGGCTACCCGCGATCACCACCGGGTACCGGCGCTGGCTCACCCCGGCCGGGATCGCCGCTCTCGCGGTCGCGATCGCCGGAGCCGGGCACGGCGCCGCCTCGGGTCGACCCCTCGACCTGGGCATCGACGCCCTGCACGCGCTCACCGCCGGGATCTGGGTCGGCGGCCTGGTCGCGCTGGCGGTCCTCGGCCGCGGCGTGCCCCCACTCGCGCTGCCCCGGTTCTCCACCCTCGCGATGGGATCGGTCGTGGTCCTGGTGGCCACCGGAACCCTGAACTCGCTCGAGCAGATCAAGGACCCGCTCGACCTGCTGCTGACCCGCTACGGCCTGTTCCTGCTCCTCAAGCTCGCCCTGGTCGCGGCCACCCTGGCCGCCGCGGCCCTCTCCCGGCACCGGCTGCGCCAGGGCCGGGTCCCGCTGACCTCGGTACGGGTCGAGGCCGGCCTGACCGCCAGCGTGCTCGCGGTCACCGCGATCCTCGCGATGACCGCCCCACCGTCCCAGCTCGTCCTCCCCACCAACGACCCCGCAGCAGCCCGCTCCACAGCAGCCAGCAGACCAACACCCACCGTGGTCCACATGAGCCTGGGCGAGCAAGGCAAAGCAACCCTGCAAGTCCTCCAACCCGGCACCCCAGCCAGCCAGCTCCAGGTGTTCCTCACCGACAGCAACGGCCAACCGCTGAAATCCGGCGGCGTGGACCTCAAGGTCGCCAACCCCGACCACGACCTCGCCCCGATCCCGGTCCCCCTCAAACCCTGGAACGGCGCCTGGTCCGCCGACTACCACTTCCCACTCCCCGGCACCTGGAAGGCCATACTCACCGTCCAGACCCCCGACCACACCGGCGTCGTCACCACCGCCGACATCACCATCACCGCCTGAGACAAGCATTCGGGCCTGTGCCTCTGGACGTGCGGGTGAGGTCTTGTCCCGGAGACGGTTCCGGGGTCGGCGACCATTGACACAGCCGGATCGCTGTTCCATGTTTGCCATCAACGGACGATGGTCGCCATGCGGACAACTGTCCGCGGAGGAGTGAGACTTGACCCAGCGCCAAGTTCCCGTGCTCGTGGTGGGCGGCAGCCTCGTGGGGCTGTCCACCTCTCTGCTCCTCGCCACGGCCGGCGTGCCCCATCTCCTGGTCGAACGGCACCGCGGGACGGCGGTCCATCCACGCGCCGCGTCGTTCCACCAGCGCACGATGGAGATCTTTCGAAGCGCCGGGATCCAGGAGGAAGTCGACACGCGCCGCGGAGAAGGAGTTCAGGCAGAACGGCGCGATCGTCTCGGTCGAGAGCCTGGCCGCCGAGGACGTGACGTACTTCTTCCGCAACTTCAACGAGGGCGTGGAGCATCTGAGTCCGACCCAGCGCCGCTTCATCACCCAGATCGGGCTGGAACCTGTGCTCAGGCGCGTCGCCGAGGAACGAGGGGCCAAGCACCTCTACGGCACCGAGCTTGTCGGGTTCGAGCAGGACGACGAAGGCGTCACCTCAGTCATCCGATCGCGCAACGGTGACGTCGAGGAGACCGTTCGCTCGGACTACCTGGTGGCCGCCGACGGTGCGCACAGCAAGGTGCGGGAGCTCTCGGGTATCGAGCTGGCCGGCCGCGGCACCTTCGCCGACTGCGTCACCATCTACTTCCGGGCCGACATGCGAGAGCTGATCGGCGATCGGAACCTCAGCGTGGTGTACGTCAACCATCCCGAGCTGCTCGGCTTCTTCCGGTTCTCCATCACCGGCGACTCCGGCTTCCTCGCGGTGTTCTCCACCACCGAAGCGGACGGTACGCGGAATACCCACGTGGCCGCCGACATGGACACCGCACGCGCGGAGGCGCTCGTCCGAAAGGCCCTGGGTCGCTCCGACATTCCGGTGGAGATCGAAAGCGTGCAGCGTTGGAGTGCGGCGGCCTCCTGGGCTTCGCGCTTCCAGGACCGTCGGGTCCTCCTTGCCGGCGACGCGGCCCACGTCATGCCCCCGACCGGCGGGTTCGGCGGCAACACCGGCGTCGCCGACGCGCACAACCTGGCGTGGAAGCTCGCCATGGTGCTGGAAGGCACGGCGGGCGTCGCCGCTGCTCGACACCTACGACGTCGAACGGCGATCGGTGAGCAGCCTGACCGTGGAGCAGGCGTACACGCGCTACGTCCTCCGGGTCGACCCCTCGCTGCCGAGGGACGACATGGCGGCCCCGCTCGATGACGCCTCCATCGAGCTCGGTCCCATCTATCGATCCGCGGCCGTGCTGGACGACCGGGACGACGACGTGGCCGGTGGTCGACCCGCGGGACCCCGGTGGCCGGCCCGGCACTCGTGCGCCGCACCTGGCCGTCGAGCTGGACGGTGCCCCGGCCTCGATCCTCGACGTGTTCGCGCGCGGCTTCGTGCTGCTCGCCGGACCCGCCGGACAAGCGTGGTGCGACGCAGCGGGTCGAGTCGCCGAGGACCTCGACGTACCCTTCGTGGCGCATCGGGTCGCGGCTGACGGATCGCTCGTCGACCGCGCGCAGTCGTTCCCGAAAACCTTCGGCACGGGCGACGAGGGTGCCGTCGTCGTCCGGCCCGACGGCGTCGTGGCGTGGCGCTCGGCCGCTTCGTCCGCAAACCCCCGCACGGACCTCGAGCAGAACATGCACCGAGTGCTGTTCCGGTAGGCGCTTTCGTGTCCCCGGGGCGCACATGATGTCCGGGACCCGCCATCCCCCGAAGGACGATCGCTCGGCGTTGCCGAGAACGCTCCCCCCTGTCGTACGCTGCCGAAACACCGCGTCGATCGGAGACTCGATGACCAAGCTCTCCATGCACGAGGACCTCCCGTTCGACGAGGCGACGACGCCACCGCGGGTGTCGACCGGCGATCTCCCGATGCACGCGGAGATCCGGCAGCTCGTCACCGAGGCCTACGAGCGCTACCGCGGCGACAACAGCGGCACCGTCGCGGACTACATCCCCGTGCTGGCGGAGGCATCGCCGGATCTGTTCGGGATCGCCGTGGTCGGACCCTGGGGTCGGTCGTTCGAGATCGGGGATGTCGCTGCGCGGTTCTCGATCCAGAGCGTCTCCAAGCCGTTCGTGTTCGCCCTCGTCTGCGACACGCTCGGGTACGAGGAGGCTCGGCTGCGCCTCGGCGTCAACAGCACCGGCTTCCCGTTCAACTCGCTGATGGCCGTCGAGCTCAACGCCGAGCGGACGATGAATCCGCTGGTCAACGCCGGCGCGATCGCCACCACCAGTCTCGCGCCGGGCGCCACGCTCGGACGAGAAGTGGGCGTCGATCCGAGAACGGCTGTCGATGTTCGCGGGACGCGAGCTCACCATCAACGCCGAGGTCTACGCCTCCGAGTCGGCCACCAACATGCGCAACCAGGGCATCGCCCACCTCCTCAAGAGCTACGAGCGGCTCTACTTCGACCCCGACGAGGCGACCGACATCTACACCCGCCAGTGCTCACTGGACGTGACCGTCCACGACCTCGCGGTGATGGCGGCCACCCTGGCCAACGGCGGCGTGAACCCGACCACCGGCGAGACGGTGATCAGACCCGGCGTGTGCCGGCGAGTGCTGGCCGTGATGGCGAGCGCCGGACTCTACGAGCTGTCGGGCGACTGGCTCTACCAGATCGGGGTCCCGGGCAAGAGCGGCGTCAGCGGCGGCATCGTGACGGTCTCCCCCGGCAAGGGCGGGCTGGCCACGTACTCGCCGCCCCTGGACGCGGCCGGCAACAGCATCCGCGGCCAGCTGGCGACCAAGTACCTCGCCGAACGGCTCGGGCTCAACCTCTTCGCGTCCGTTCCCGCCGAGGGCTCCCCGCCCCAGTTCTGATCTGTCACGCCGCGACCGACGAGACCGCCCGGGACCGGGCGGTCCCAGATCCAGGAAAGCTCGAAAAGTGTCCAGTGGCCTGTCCGTTTGGTGGAGTAGGACCGACCTGCCACAGAGGTCGGCGGCGAGGTGCTGATCGAGCACCGGGACGCCGACTTCGTGGCCTACGTCATCGAGGACGTCCAGGCACGGCGGCGAATCGAGGAACGCGCCCGCCGGGCGTCGTAGCCGTACCCAGCTCGCTGCTCTCGGTGCCTCTCCACAGCCGTGACGGCTCGGCGAGCGCCTCCGCGTCCATCGCGGTAGCCCGGACAACAGCCCACTTCCTTCGAGAGGACGTAGCCATGCTGATCGCACACGCGGCCACCCTCGCCGAGGCCCGCTCCTACCTGGCCGCTCTCGCAGACCATGCACAGGTCTTCGAGGCATCGGTGGAGTACGAGCGGGTTCTGCTCCACCTCGACTTCATCCACGGCAACGACAGCCCGGCGCACGACACGGCCGGGCTGAGCGATGACCGCGAGATCCTCTACGCCCTCGCTTCGTGGCGCGTGCCGGAGCTGCGATGGACAATCAAGCATGCCCGAACCTGGGCAGTCCCTGGACCCGCTGTCGCACGGCAGGGCTGGAACCAGAGACATTTGCCGCCGTCGATTCTCGGATGACGCCATGGAACGCGGTCGACAGCAGCGTCACTCCGCGCGGCAAGTTGGGTAGGACCGATGCATCTCGTTCCAGGAGGCTACGGGCTCACTCGGTGTGCGTCACACGTGAGTCGAGGCAGGCGCTGCGGTCTTTCCCCCGCCTTTCGGCGCGGCTGCTGGACCGGCGTCAAGTAGCGTCGGCTGGGTGCCGGACCCCTACCGACTGGAGCGCTTCGTTAAGGCGCAGGATGGTGTCCACGCGCGGGCCCTGAACGAGTTGCGTGCTGGCCGCAAGGCGAGCCATTGGATGTGGTTCGTGTTTCCCCAGGTTGTCGGCCTAGGTTCCTCGCCGACGTCGCAGCGCTACGCGATCGGCTCCCTCGGGGAGGCGCGCGCCTACCTAGATCACCCTGTGCTCGGTTCGCGGCTGGTCGAGTGCGCCCGAGCCGTCCTCTCCCACCCCGATCGGACCGCTCGCGAGATCATGGGGTCACCCGATGATGCGAAACTTCGCTCGTCGATGACGCTCTTCGCCCTGGCTGCCGGCTCAGAGCCGGTGTTCCAGCAGGTGCTGGACACATTCTTCGCCGGCGAGCGCGACCCGCGGACTGTCGACTTACTGGACACATGAGCCCGGCCGTGGACCGGCATCCAGTGCTTCGCGTCGCTGTCATCGCCTTTCGCGTTGCAGCAGACCGACTATGGTGCAGTTCCGCCGAGGAGGAAACCGAGCAGACCTTCGATAGCGCGAACCGCGTCATTCCAGCCGCTTGGCGGACGCGCGGAGCACGTAGCCGAGATCGGTTCGGAGTACTGGTTGGTGGGGTCTGGCAGGCTCGAGACCATGTTGGTCGAGGCCAGTGGGATAGCGCGTCCCGACACGGTCTGGCGGCGGTTCACCAGCCCGTCGCAGTGGCCGTCGTGGGCGCCGCAGATCCGAGACGTGACATCCGCCGATTCCGGGCTGCGGCTGGGAGGCACCGGCCGCGTGCTCGGACCGGGTCCGCTCGCCGTCGACTACGAGGTCATCGAGGTCGATGCTGGCCTGCGGGTCTGGTCGTGGGAGGTGGCGATCGGGCGTGCGCGGGTACGGATGCACCACTATGTGCTGCCGACCGCGGAGGGCGGCAGCCGTGCGCTCATGCAGGTGCACGGTCCGGTGGCGGTCCCGGCACAGGCCTACCGGCCGATGGCACGGGCAGCACTGCGCCGACTGGTCGCCATGTCTTCGCCCGCGCCTGCGGTGGATGCGCCGAGCGTGGACGAACCAATGATCGAGCAGGGTCCGCCTACCGAGGTGGTCCGCGAGTTCGACTTCGCCTTCTCCCCTGCCTACGCCGCGGCCGCCCGCCCGTTCGGCATCACCGCGGCCACGACGTCGGTGGAGGTCGGCCCCCGCTGGCTCTTCGTCCGATACGGGCCGTGGAAGCTGCTGACCCCGCGTGCCAATGTCGTTGCTGCGCACGTCACCGGCGACTTCAGCTTCGTCAAGACCGCCGGTCCCCCACATCTGTCGATGAGCGACCGCGGCGTGACGATGACCAGCAACGGCGACCGGGCACTGTGCCTGGAGTTCGCCCAGCCCGTGACGGCCATCGACACCACCGGTGTCATCCGACATCCGGGCGCGACCCTCGCTGTCGCCGACCCCGAGGGCCTGGCAGCAGCGCTAGGTGTGGGTGACTGACCGCCGCCACGAGTGCCGCACGTGTTGGGCGTTCTCCGGCTTCTTCCGCCGCCGCGACGACGACGCTTGAGAGACCTGCCTGTACTTCCTTTAACCGCAATCGAGGTCGACCCGCAACGCCGCGGCCGCGGTGGGCGGCTGCAGCCGCGTCTATGGGCCGCGACAAGGCACGTGTCCGGGGGATCAGCTCAGTCCCGTTCTCAAAACGTTGGTTCGACTGAAGTCGATCGCGTCGCGGCGGTCTCTCCGCGGCGATAGGTGAATGACCTGGCCTCCCAGTGAAGCGACCATTGCAGGCCATGCGCCAGGAGGTCAGCCGTCATGCGCTCCACCATGAAGTCCCACAGAAGCCGATGCGACAGGTAGTCGCCAGGACTGGTGACCTGAAAGACATGCACGATGACGAACCTCTTGGCGGGCCGTTGCTCGCTTCGCAGGAGCGGCCAATACTTCATCAGGTTCGTGACGCCGGCTGCGCTCTCGTATTCGACGACGACGGTCGCCCTAGAAGGTATGGGGGACCGCTCTTCGTGAGTGGTTGCGGGCCGGGGCCTCACTCACAAGATTCGTGGATTACCGAGCAGGGGCTGCCAAAGCCGACCGTCAGCCCCTGAGGGCCGTGAATCCCCTCAACCACTCACCGCCCAGATGCCTCATATCGCCGCCTGTCGGCGCGGGCCCCGTCTGTCTGGGTCGCTCGATGAGCGCTGACGGTTATGTGTCTATGGCGTCGGCCAGGGCTTCGTCGATCGCTTCCTGGGCGGTGGTCCGGTCGATATTGAGGAGCCGAACGGTGGCGACGAAGCCTGCGGCAGCGCGGCGGAGCTCGCTGAGCTGCTGGGTTGGGTCGAGGACACCACGGTCGGTGATCAAGGTGCCACGTCGTCGATGCGTCGATGCCACCCCGGCCTTCTCCAGCAGCGCGTACGCCTTGGCGACGGTGCCCGGTGCAAGACCTAGGTCGGCGGCGAGTTGTCGAATCGGCGGGAGGCGGGTCCCCGCAGGTAGGACGCCGTTGTCCGCCAGTGCCGTGACCTGTGCGCGGATCTGTTCATAGGCAGGGATCGGCGACGTGGTGTCGACTATGACCCTCATGCGGACGCCGGCGCCGCTGTCTGCAACAGTGCGCGATTCACACGGGGTAGGCGACTGAACCAGAAGACCAGGACGGCCGCGAACGCCATGAGCCCGCCGACGTCCTGAAAGACGGCGTAGTGATCGTGCCACCAGTACAGGTAGTGGCAGTCGGTTACGGAGGTGCATGCCTGTGACATCAAGGGTTCGGCGCTGAGGGCACCGAGCCCGCCAAGCAGCAGGAGCCCAAGCGCGGCGGCCGCCCCAGAGGCGGCGCGTGCCGACAAGGCTCGAGTCAGGAGGTCGACTTGAGCCGCCCCGACACGATCCAGCGGAAGGGGTCGCGCGGTGAGCGCGCGCAACGTCAATCGCCAAACCAGGAGAGCGGCGAGTGCCAACACGGCCGTCCCTATCAGGACACTTGTCGGGAACCATGCCGCGGTCGCCAATACGCTGCCGGTACTGTCCTTGAACCGCGCCACGCCAACGGGATGGTCACCGAGCAGTAGCACCGGGGCTGCTAGGCACGGGACGAGGGTCAGCCACGGAAGAACCTGCGCCCAAAGCGGCAGCAACCACGCCGGGGCACGTGGCGCCAACGACGCGGCGTGCGTGGTTCCGCTTTGCCGCAACGCGGGGGACGCGAACTCCGCCACACCGGATCCGATCAAGTAGCCGGCCAGGAGCAGCGAGAGGTCCCAGCCACCATCTTCAACCGAAGGGCCCAGCAATCCGAGTCCCGACGCGATCAGCACTCCCCCCGCGCCCCACCACCGCGCGCGCCGCACACGAGTTGCGTATGCAGCCAGCGCTTTCGTGTTCTCGTCGTCGACAGCGATGCCGTAGCGCCGCAGCAGCAAGCTCTGTGCTCGCGTCGATCCGTGCAGAGAGGCCTCGAAAGTCTCGATTCGGTTCACGCGTCTCACACCCCCTATGTGCCAGGAGACTGACACAAAATCTTGGTGTACCGCAAGCCTGCTACAAAAAGGTTGATGGCCCTCCCGCGCTCCTGCCCCCGTCAGCAGCCGTGGCTGACTATCAACCCTCAAGCTCTACGATCGGACGTCACCACTCGCCCGGGCGTGTACGTCTTTGCGCCTCGATGCGCCCTCACGTCA
>CAVWFF010000041.1:0-19148 GCA_963754145.1 uncultured Actinomycetota bacterium | reverse complement strand
GCACGCCGTCGACGGGCCGACGCCCTGGTCGGCGGCGGCACCGCGATCTACCTCGACATCCAGACGCGTCGCCAGCACGACAACAAGGTGATCATCCCGCTGGTGCTGCTGGTGGTGCTGCTGATCCTGATGCTGCTGCTGCGGGCGCTGGTCGCTCCGCTGATCCTGATCGCCACCGTCGTGCTGTCGTTCGGCGCGGCGCTCGGGCTCTGCGCGCTGGTGTTCAAGCACGTCTTCGACTTCGCCGGGGCCGACCCGGCGTTCCCGCTGTTCGTGTTCGTGTTCCTGGTCGCGCTGGGCATCGACTACAACATCTTCCTGATGACCCGGGTCCGGGAGGAGACCGCCGACGCACGGCACCCGCGCAGGGCTCGCTGATCGCGCTGGCCGCGACCGGTGGCGTGATCACCTCGGCCGGCCTGGTGCTCGCGGCGACGTTCGCGGTGCTCGGCGACGCTGCCGCTGGTGTTCCTCGCCGAGCTCGGCTTCGCGGTGGCGCTCGGCGTCCTGCTCGACACGATGATCGTCCGGTCGGTGCTGGTCACCGCGCTCAACCTCGACCTCGGGCGGCAAGATCTGGTGGCCGAGCAAGCTCGACCGCAGCGGCAGCCGGACCCGCCGGCCGAGCCCGACGAGAACCGGCGCACCGCCCGCGTCTGAGCCGCGACACGTAGAACACGGTCCATCGGGTGGGCCGCGGGAATCGCCCCGGCCCACGCGCGCGTTAGCCTGAGCGCGATGACCGACCAGCCCACCCCCCAGCAGGTCCGCCGCGCGCTGCCCGCGCCGAGCGCGGCGCCGCGCTCGACGTCGCCGAGGCGACCGTGCTGCTGGCCGCCCGCGGCGAGGACCTCGACCGGCTGTGCGCCGCGGCCGCCCGGGTCCGCGACGCCGGGCCTGGTCGCCGCCGGCCGCCCGGGCGTGGTCACCTACTCGCCCAAGGTGTTCATCCCGCTGACCCGGCTGTGCCGCGACCGCTGCCACTACTGCACGTTCGTCGACGACGCCGGGCCAGCTGGCGCGACGGCCAGGCGCCGTACCTCTCCCCCGACGAGATCCTCGACATCGCCCGCGCAGGGCGCCGCGCTGGGCTGCAAGGAGGCGCTGTTCACCCTCGGCGACCGGCCCGAGGACCGCTGGCCCGAGGCGCGGGCGTGGCTCGACGAGCAGGGCTACGACTCCACGCTCGCCTACGTCCGGGCGATGGCGATCCGGGTGCTCGAGGAGACCGGGCTGCTGCCGCACCTCAACCCCGGCGTCATGTCGTGGGAGGAGATGAACCGGCTCAAGCCGGTCGCCCCGTCGATGGGGATGATGCTCGAGACCACCTCGCGCCGGCTGTTCGAGGACCAAGGGCGAGGCCCACTACGGCTCGCCCGACAAGGACCCGGCGGTCCGGCTGCGGGTGCTCGAGGACGCCGGCCGGCTGTCGATCCCGTTCACCACCGGGCTGCTGGTCGGCATCGGCGAGACGCTGACCGAGCGGGCCGAGTCGATCTTCGCGCTGCGCGCGCATCGCCCGCGCGGTACGGCGCACGTGCAGGAGGTCATCGTCCAGAACTTCCGGGCCAAGCCCGACACCGCGATGCGGCACGCCGACGACCTCGGCGCTCGACGAGTACCTCGCCGCGATCGCGGTCACCCGGCTCGTGCTCGGGCCCGAAGGTGCGCGTGCAGGCGCCGCCCAACCTCGTCGACCTCGACGAGTGCCGGCGCGCTGCTCGGCGCCGGCGTCGACGACTGGGGCGGCGTCTCGCCGCTCACCCCCGACCACGTGAACCCCGAGCGGCCCTGGCCGTCGCTCGAGCGGCTGCGCGCGATCACCGCCGAGCGCCGGCTTCGAGCTGCGGCCGCGGCTGACCGCGCACCCGGAGTACGTCGTCGCCGGCGAGCCGTGGCTCGACCCGCGGGTCTCCGCCCACGTCGCCGCCCTCGCGCGACGACGACGGCCTCGCGCCGACCCGACGTACGCCCGACCGGGCCTGCCCTGGCAGGAGCCCGACGGCGGCTTCGCCACGCCGGCACCGGCCGCACCGACCTGCACACCGCCATCGACACCGACGGGCCGCACCGCCGACCGCCGCTGCGACTTCGACGACGTCTACGGCGACTGGGACGCGCTGCGCGAGAGATAGTCCCGGACGATCGGCCGCCCGGACGCGGTCGCAGCCCGACCGTCGGGACTATCGGCGTCGCGGCGCTGCGCGGCGGCCGAGCGGGACCCGGCCGGCCTCACCGACGAGCAGGCGCTGACGCTGATGACCGCCGAGGGCGAGCTGCTGGAGCAGGTCGTGCCGGCTGGCCGACGACCTGCGCCGCGACACCGTCGGCGACGAGGTCACCTACGTCGTCAACCGCAACATCAACTTCACCAACGTCTGCTACGTCGGCTGCCGGTTCTGCGCGTTCGCCCAGCGCCGCACCGACGCCGACGCCTACTCGCTCTCCCTCGACGCAGGTCGCCGACCGCGCCGCAGGAGGCCTGGGAGCTCGGCGCCACCGAGGTCTGCATGCAGGGCGGCATCGACCCCGAGCTGCCCGGCACGGCGTACTTCGACCTCGCCGCCGCGGTGAAGCAGCGGGTGCCCGAGCATGCACGTGCACGCGTTCTCGCCCGATGGAGATCGTCAACGGCGCCGCCCGCACCGGCCTGTCGATCGAGGACTTCCTGATCAAGGCCCGCGAGTCCGGCCTCGACACCATCCCCGGCACCGCCGCGGAGATCCTCGACGACGAGGTCCGCTGGGTGCTCACCAAGGGCAAGCTGCCGACCGCGCACCTGGATCGAGGTCGTCACCACCGCGCACCGCGTCGGGCCTGCGCGTCGAGCTCGACGATGATGTACGGCCACGTCGACAACCCGCGGCACTGGGTCGCAGCACCTGCGCGTGCTCGCGCCGCATCCAGGACGAGACCGGCGGCTTCACCGAGTTCGTGCCGCTGCCGTTCGTGCACACCTCCGCGCCGATCTACCTCGCCGGCGTCGCCCGCCCCGGGCCGACCCTGCGCGACAACCTCGCCGTGCACGCGATGGCCCGGATCCTGCTGCACGGCCGGATCGACAACATCCAGACGTCGCTGGGTCAAGCTCGGCGTCGACGGCACGCGCGCGATGCTGCGCGGCCGGCGCCAACGACCTCGGCGGCACGCTGATGGAGGAGACCATCTCCCGGATGGCCGGCTCCGAGCACGGCTCGGCGCAAGACCGTCGAGGAGCTGACGCGAGATCGGCGCCGGCATCGGCCGCCCGGTCGCGCGAGCGCGACCACGACGTACGACGCCCCAGCGCGCTGACCCGTCACTTCCTGCTCCCCCAAGGCGCCGACCTGTCACTTCCTGCTCCCCCAAGGCGCCGACCTGCACTTCCTGCTCCCCCCAAGCGCGCCGACCCGTCACTTCCTGCTGCGGTTCCGCCGGGCCCTGGGGCCGTGATGCGAGGCGACACGCGCCGCCCTGGTGGGGGCCGCGCGGCGGCGGGACTAGATTCGACCGAACACCGGTCGGCCACCTGAATCGAGGGATGAGTGCCATGTTGCGCGCGCTGCACCACCTGGACCTGTGGGTGAGCGACCCGGGTCCAGCGATCGCCGAGTGGGAGTGGCTGCTGGGCGAGCTCGGCTGGGAGATGGCCGCCGACTCCGGCCGGAGTCCGCGTCGTGGGCGCACGAGGACGGCACCTACGTGTTCCTGGAACGCTCGCCCGACCTCGTCGACAAGCCGCACGACCGGCTCCGGCCGGGCGTCAACCACCTGGCCCTGACCGTGGAGGACCGGCCCACGCTCGACCGGTTGCGCGCGGAGTCGTCCGCGCACGGCTGGCACGAGCTGTTCGCCGACCGGTATCCGCATGCCGGCGGGGAGCCCACACCGCACTGTTCCTCGAGAACTCCGAGGGGTTCGAGGTCGAGGTCGTGGTCGGGGGCTGAACCCGCTCAGTCGGAGGCGCGCCAAGGGGAGGCAGCAGGAATTGACGGGTCAGCGCCGCCCTCAGGACAGGAGCGTCGGGTCAGCGCCTGAGGGCAGCAGGAAGTGACAGGTCACTCCCACTCGATGGTGCCGGGCGGCTTGGACGGTGATGTCGACGGTGACCCGGTTGACCTCGGCGACCTCGTTGGTGATCCGGGTGGAGATCGTCTCGAGCACGTCGTACGGCAGCCGCGCCCAGTCGGCGGTCATCGCGTCCTCGCGAGGTGACCGGGCGGAGCACGACCGGGTGGCCGTAGGTGCGGCCGTCGCCCTGGACGCCGACCGAGCGGACGTCGGCCAGCAGCACGACCGGGAACTGCCAGATGTCGCGGTCGAGGCCGGCGCGGGTGAGCTCCTCGCGGGCGATCGCGTCGGCCTCGCGCAGGATGTCGAGCCGCTCGCGGGTGACCTCGCCGATGATCCGGATGCCGAGGCCGGGGCCGGGGAACGGGTGCCGCCAGACGATCTCGGCCGGCAGGCCGAGCTGCTCGCCGACCAGGCGGACCTCGTCCTTGAACAGCGTGCGCAGCGGCTCGACCAGCTCGAACTCGAGGTCGTCGGGCAGCCCGCCGACGTTGTGGTGGGACTTGATGTTGGAGGTGCCGGCGCCGCCGCCGGACTCGACGACGTCGGGGTAGAGCGTGCCCTGCACCAGGAACGCGACCTTCACGCCGGACGCGGCCGCACTCTCGCCGATCTTCTTGGCGAGGACGTCGGCCTCGGCGGCCTCGAAGACCCGGATGAACTCGCGGCCGATGATCTTGCGCTTCTCCTCGGGGTCGCGGACCCCGGCCAGCGCGTCGAGGAAGCGCTTCTCCGCGTCGACCACGTGCAGGTCGACGCCGGTCGCGGCGACGAAGTCGCGCTCGACCTGCTCGGCCTCGCCCTTGCGCAGCAGGCCGTGGTCGACGAACACGCAGGTGAGCCGGTCGCCGATCGCCCGCTGCACGAGGGCCGCGGCGACCGCGGAGTCGACGCCGCCGGAGAGGCCGCAGATGGCCCGCCCGTCGAGGCCGATCTGGGCGCGGATGCGCTCGATCTGCTCCTCGACGATGTTGACCATCGTCCAGGTCGGGCGGCAGCCGGCGATGTCGTGCAGGAAGTGCTCGAGCACCGCCTGGCCGTGCTCGGTGTGCATCACCTCGGGGTGCCACTGCACCCCGGCCAGCCTGCGGTCGACGTCCTCGAACGCGGCCACGGTCGCGCGCGGCGAGCGGGCGTTGACGGTGAAGCCCGTCGGGCGCCGCGACCACCGAGTCGCCGTGGGACATCCAGGAGACCAGCGAGCCGGGAAGGCCGTCGAGCAGCGTGCCCGGGGTCAGCGACCTCGACCCGGGTGCGGCCGTACTCGCGCTGCCCGGTGTGGGCCACCTGCCGCCGAGCGCCTGGGCCATCGCCTGGAAGCCGTAGCAGATGCCGAACACCGGCACCCGGCCGTCGACCAGGGCCGGGTCGAGCTGCGGGGCGCCGGGCTCGTAGACCGACGACGGCCCGCCGGAGAGGATGATCGCCTTCGGCTGCCTGGCGAGCATCTCCTCGACCGGCATCGTGTGCGGGACGATCTCGGAGTACACCTGGCCTCACGCACCCGGCGGGCGATCAGCTGGGCGTACTGGGCGCCGAAGTCGACGACGAGGACCATGTCGTGAGCGGTCACGAGGTGCCTTCCTGGCCGGCGTCCGGTGAAGCAGCGAGTCTAGCCATCGCCGGTTCCGGAACTTCCTCCGGATTCGCGCGGTCGGCACGTAACCACCCCGGGCCTCGGTCGTTGAGTATTGCGAGGCGTCGCCTACCCAGCGATCAACACCGGGCGATGCCTCGACACCGTCCGCGGTGCCCGGCACGTCCAGGGTCCTGGCCACCCTCCCTCCCCGGTCCGGCCTCTGGTTGAGGCCTCGTGCCGCGGACGGTGCCGTTCGGCGTCCCCCGCGGTCTCGGCACGTGTTCAGGCACGCTCGGCCGCGAGATCAGCTGACGCCGACGATCGGCAGCCGCAGCGCCCCGGGCGCGTGCGTCGGGCACGACCGGGTGTGCGGGTACGACGGGCGGCACCCGCTGGTAGCCCTCGCCCAGCGGCGGGCGCGGGTCGGCCTCGCCCTTGTTCGGCCAGAACGCCATCGCCCGCTCCGCCTGGGCGGTGATCGTCAGCGACGGGTTGACGCCCAGGTTCGCCGAGATCGCCGACCCGTCGACGACGTGCAGGCCGGGGTGGCCGTAGACCCGCTGGTAGGGGTCGATCACGCCGGTCTCGGGGGTGTCGCCGATCGTGCAGCCGCCGATGAAGTGCGCGGTCAGCGGCAGGTTGAACGGCTCGCCGATCGAGCCGCCGGCCGTGCCGCCGATGATCTCGGCCATCCGGCGCACGGCCTCGTTGGCGACCGGGATCCAGGTCGGGTTCGGGATGCCGTGGCCCTGCCGCGAGCGTCAGGTAGCGGCGCCCGGTCACCGGGCTCTGCTTCGTGTAGGTGGTGATCGAGTTGTCGATGGTCTGCATCACCAGCGCGATCACGGTGCGCTCCGACCAGTGCCTGCACGTCGTACAGGTCCACGACGCTGCGGCGCTCCTTCCACATCTCGCGCAGCCAGGTGCGCCAGCGGGGCTCGGGCAGGTCGCCGTCGGTGAGCACGGTCTGCAGCAGCGACATCGCGTTGCTGCCCTTGCCGTAGCGCACCGGCTCGATGTGGGTGTGCTCGTCGGGGTGGAAGCGACGAGGTGATCGCGACGCCCGTGCTGTAGTCGACGCTGCGGTCCGGCGCGATCGCGCCGAGGATCGACTCGGAGTTGGTGCGCGTCAGGTGGCCGAGCCGGTCGGAGATGCGGGGCAGGTCGCCCTCGTCGCGCATCCGGTGCAGCAGCCGCTGGGTGCCGAGCGCCGCCGCGGCGAACACCACCTGCTCGGCGGTGAACGTGCGGGTGAGCGGCCGCGGGCCGCGGGCCTTGGTGTACTTCGCGGTCACCTCGTAGCCACCGTCGTCGCCGGCGACGGACGCGCGTGACCGTGGTCAGCGGGTGGACCACGGCGCCGCGCTGCTCGGCGAGGTAGAGGTAGTTCTTGACCAGCGTGTTCTTGGCGTTGTGGCGGCAGCCGGTCATGCACTCGCCGCAGTTGCGGCAGGGGCGGCGGGCCGGGCCGGCGCCGCCGAAGTACGGGTCCGCGACCTCCTCGCGGTGGGTCTGGCCGGGGCCGCCGAAGAACACGCCGACCGGGGTCGGGTGGAAGGTGTCGCCGACGCCCATGTCGTCGGCGACCTGCTGCATCACCTCGTCGGCCGGCGGTCACGACCGGGTTGTCGACGACGCCGAGCATCCGCTTCGCCTGGTCGTAGTACGGCGCCAGCTCGTCGCGCCAGTCGGTGATGTCGCGCCACTGCGGGTCGTCGTAGAACGCGTGCGAGCGGCTCGTAGAGCGTGTTCGCGTAGACCAGCGAGCCGCCGCCGACGCCCGCGCCGGACAGGATCAGGCAGTCCTTGAGCGCGTCGATCCGCTGGATGCCGTAGCAGCCGATCTCGGGACGGAAGAGGAAGCTTCTGCAGGTCCCACGAGGTGTCGGGGAAGTCGCTCGTCCTCGAACCGGCGGCCGGCCTCGAGCACCGCCACCCGGTAGCCCTTCTCGGTCAGCCGGAGCGCGGTGACCGATCCGCCGAAGCCCGAGCCGACGACCAGGACGTCGTAGTCGAACGCCCTGCGCGTGGCCCGTGGCTCACTGCGCGGCCGAGCTTCTTCATCAGCCGCAGGTTGGCGGTCATCACCTTCGCGTACGTCTCGTCGGACATGCCCGAGCATCGGCGCCAGCCGGATCACCTTCTGCACCGCGACCGACTGCGACTCGGTGAAGCGCTGGATGCCCTCGCTGCCCTGGCGCCGGCCGAGGCCGGACTGCCGCATCCCGCCCATCGGCGAGTCGATGCTGCCGAAGGTGGCGCCGAACCCCTCGTTGATGTTGACGGTGCCGCACTTGATCTGCCGGGCGACCGCGCGGGCACGCTTCGTGTCGCGGCTGACCAGATGCTGGCGTTGAGGCCGTACTCCCCCTCGTTGGCGCGGCTGATCGCGTCGGCCTCGTCGTGGAAGCGGTAGACGCGACACCACCGGGCCGAAGGTCTCGTTGCCGAAGCAGGTCATGTCGGGGGTGACGCCCTCGAGGATCGTCGGCTCGTAGAAGAACGGGCCGAGGTCGGGCCGGTGCGCGCCCGCCGGTGAGCACGGTGGCGCCCTTGGCGACCGCGTCGTCGACGTGGGCGGTCACGGTGTCGAGCTGCTGCTGCGAGATGAGCGAGCCCATGTCGCTGCCCCAGTCGAGGCTGGTGCCGAGGCTCATCGCCTCGCGTGCGCGCGACGAACCGGTCGACGAAGCGGTCGTAGACCTGGTCGGCGACGTACATCCGCTCCATCGAGACGCAGAGCTGGCCGGCGTTGGAGAAGCAGGCGCGGACGGCGCCCTCGGCGGCCCGCTCGAGGTCGGCGTCGCGGAGCACGAGGATCGGGTTCTTGCCGCCGAGCTCGAGCGAGCAGCCGATGAGCCGCTCGGCGCAGCCCTGCGCGATCAGCCGGCCGGTGGCGGTGGAGCCGGTGAAGCAGACGTAGTCGGCGCGGGCCGACCACGGCCGGCCCGATCTCGGAGCCCGGTCCGGCGACGACCTGCCAGAGGTCCCGCGGGATGCCGGCCTCCTCGAGCAGCTGGGCGCCGAGCAGCGCGGACAGCATGGTCTGGGCGTCGGGCTTGGTCACCACGGCGTTGCCGGCGAGCAGCGCCGGCGATGCCGTCGATCAGGGCCATGGTGAACGGGTAGTTCCAGGGCGAGATGATGCCGACGACGCCCTTGGGCACGTGGTTGACCTCGACCCGCGTCAGCGCCGGGATCACGCCGATCCGGCGCGGTGGTGTCGAGGTGCTCGTGGGCGGTGCGGCGCGTAGTAGCGCGCGGTCAGCGCGACGTGCAGCGGCTCGTCGAACGCGTGCTTGCGGGCCTTGCCGGTCTCCCAGCAGATCAGGTCGATGATCTCGTCCTGGCGGTCGAGGACGAGGTCGTGCAGCCGCAGCAGCCGCGCCGCACGGTCGTCGAGGCTGGTCCGCGCCCAGGCACGCTGCGCCCGGCGCGCCCGCGCGAACGCCTCCTCGACGTCGGCCTCGCTGCTCTGCGGCACGTGCGCGAGGGGCTGGCCGGTGATCGGGGTGTACGTCGGCTCGCTGCGCCCGGTCGTCGACACGATCCGGTCGGTGAGCGCCTTCACCGCGGACGGCTCGAGCGCGTAGGACGCCGCCGGGTCGTGCTCCGGGTCGGCAGGGTCCGGTGACGGAGGGCTGGCGAGGGTCGAGGCTCATAGCTCCGAATCTAGGTGACCGAGGTCTGACGCTCTACCCCTCGGTAACCGGTGGGGCCTGGTCACCGGACTCGCCATCGTGACGTTCCGGGGCATACACCCACGGGACGTCGGAGATTGGAGGTCAAGACATTGGGAGTGCGAGGAAACGTAGTACCTCGGAATTCTGCGGCGCGGGACTACTCGGCGTCCGGCTCGGGTGGCGTCTCCTCGCCCGCCCTCTCGTCGCGCGCGGCCCACTCGAGCAGCGGCGCGATGTCGAAGACGGCGTCGTCGATGCCGGCGTGCAGGTCGCCGATCTCCGCGTAGCGGGCCGGCATCGTCGCGATCGTGAAGTCGTCGGGGTGGCAGTCGTCGACCTCGTCCCAGCGGATCGGGGCGGAGACGGTGCCGATCGGGTTGCCGCGCACCGAGTACGCCGCGGCGATGGTGTGGTCACGGGCGTTCTGGTTGTAGTCGACGAACAGGTGCGCGGGGTCGCGGTCCTTGCGCCACCAGGTCGTGGTCACGTCGTCGGGCGCGCGGCGCTCGACCTCGCGGGCGAACGCCAGCGCGGCCCGTCGTACGTCCTGGAAGCCGTGGTCGGGCGCGATCCGCACGTAGATGTGCATGCCCGCACCGCCGCTGGTCTTCGGCCAGCCCGTGGCGCCGAGGTCGTCGAGCACCTCGTGGGCGACGTGGGCGATGCGCTGCACGCGCTCCCAGGGGCAGTCGGGACCGGGGTCGAGGTCGATCCGCCACTCGTCGGGCTTCTCGGTGTCGGCACGCCGGCTGTTCCAGGGGTGGAACTCGACGGTCGACATCTGCACCGCCCACACGACCTGCGCGATCTCGGTGACGCAGAGCTCGTCGGCGGTGCGGTTCCAGCGCGGGAAGTGCACCCGCACCGTCTCCATCCACGGCGGCGCACCCGAGGGCAGCCGCTTCTGGTGCACCTTGTCGCCGCTGACCCCCTTGGGGAAGCGGTGCAGCATGCACGGGCGTTCGCGCAGCGCGTTGACGATCCCGTCGCGGACGGAGAGGTAGTACTCGACCAGGTCGAGCTTGGTCTCGCCCCGGGCCGGGAAGTACTCGCGGTCCGGGTTGGAGATGCGCACGACCTTGTCGTCGACCTCGAGCTCGATCGCGGGAGACGCCATGGGCAGAGCCTAAGGTGACGCACGTGGAGCGGGAGCGCGTCGAAGTCACGTCGCGGGCGGAGTGGCGGGCGTGGCTCGAGGAGCACCACGCGACCAGCCCCGGCATCTGGCTGGTGACCTGGAAGAAGGCCACGCCGGACAAGCACACCTCGTACGAGGAGATCGTGCTCGAGGCGCTCTGCTTCGGCTGGGTCGACAGCCAGGCCAAGGGCGTCGACGAGCTGCGGACCTCGATGACGATGACGCCGCGCCGGCCCAACAGCCGGTGGACCCAGCGCAACCGGGAGCGGGTCGAGGAGCTCGAGGCGGCCGGCCTGATGACGCCGGCCGGCCGCGCGGAGGTCGACGCGGCCCGCGCGAGCGGCGCGTGGGACGAGCTGCGCGACGTCGAGGCGCTCGTCGAGCCGGAGGACCTGCGCGCGTCCCTCGACGCCGACCCGGCCGCGCGCGCTCGGTGGGAGGCGCTGACCGCGTCGGCGAAGTTCCAGCACCTGCTGCGGCTGCACGACACCAAGCGCCCGGAGACACGGGCCCGGCGGATCGCCGAGATCCGGGCGGGTACCTAGAGCGGTACGCCGAGCGGCGGTCAGCCGCTCGCGGAGCACGTCGATGCCCTGCTCGTGGTCCCACAGCACGGCGGCGACGCCGAGCTCCGCCGCCGCCTCGACGTTGACGGGCGCGTCGTCGACGAACACCAGCTCCCGCGGCGCGACGCCGAGGTCGTCGGCGATGTGCAGGAAGTACGGCGCCTCGGGCTTGGCCGCGCCGACCTCGCACGAGTAGTAGGTGCCGTCCAGCAGCTCGTCGTACCCGAGCAGGCGGCGCATGTACGACGCCCGCAGGTTGTCCTGGTTGGTGGCGAGGTAGCACGGGACCCCGGCGGCGCGCACCGCCGTGACCAGCTCGCGCGTCTGCGGCAGCGGTTCGATCCGGCCCCAGAAGTCCAGGATCGCGGCTCGCCGGTCGGAGAGCCCCTGCTCCGCGATCACCTCCTCGACGTGCGCCGCCATGTCGAGGTCGCCGGCGAGAGCGGCGTCGAGGTCCGCCCAGACCGCGGCGGCGAAGGTGTCGACGTCCTTCCCCACGACGTCCGCGAAGACGCCCGGCCAGGACGGCACCCCGTGCTGGAGCACGCCGTCGGCGTCCCAGAGCGCCGCCCGGGGAGCCACGTCAGTCCGTGCCGTGCTCGCGGAGGAACGCGAGGATCGGCTCGGAGAGCTCCGGTCGGCAGACCACGAGGTCGGGCAGCAGCACGTCGTCCTGGTTGTAGACGAGGGGTGAGCCGTCGACCCGGCTCGTGAACAGCCCGGCCGCGCGGGCGACCGCGACCGGCGCGGCGGAGTCCCACTCGTACTGGCCGCCCGCGTGCACGTAGGCGTCGCTCACGTCGCGCACCACCGAGATCACCTTCGCGCCCGCGGAACCCATCGGCACCAGCTCGCCGCCGAGGTGCTCGACCAGCGCCTGCACGAACGCCGGCGGGCGGGTGCGGGAGGCGACGATGCGGGGCCGGTCCGAGGTCCGGGGAGGTACGACGGGCGGGGCGCCGGTGTGGAACGTCGTACCGAGACCGGGCTGGGCCACGGCACCGGCGACCAGCTCGCCGTCCTCCCAGAGCGCGACGTGGATCGCCCAGTCGTCGCGCGGCGGCTCGGAGAACTCGCGGGTGCCGTCGACCGGGTCGATGATCCACACGCGGCGCGCAGTGAGCCGGGCCTTGTCGTCCTTGCCCTCCTCGGAGAGCACGGCGTCGTCCGGGCGGTGCCGGGCCATCAGCTCCATCAGCAGGTCGTGCGAGGCGAGGTCGCCGGCGTCCTTGAGCTCCTTGCCGGTCAGCCCTTCCTGGCGCACCTGCACCAGCAGGTCACCGGCCGCCGAGGCGGCCCAGGCGGCGAACGTGTGGTCGTCGGCGCCCTCGGGCGGCGTACCCGGATCGAAGTCGGTCACCCGCCGAAGCCTATGCGTCCGCCTTCCCCCACCCCACCGCCGACCCGGCGCAGATGGTCACGTCAAGCACGTCGACCCGGCGCAGATGGTCACGTCGCAGCACACTCGACCCGTCGCAGATGGTCACCATCTGCGACGGGTCAGCGCCAGTCACACCGCCATCTGCGACGGGTCAGCGCCAGTCACACCGCCATCTGCGACGGGTCAGCGAGAACGAGTCAGGAGTTGAACTGGCCCTGGGTGCGCTCGAGGCCGACCGCGAGCAGGGACTCGACGGCGTCGGCGGCACGGTCGACCTGGAACACCAGCTCCTTGCGCTCGGCGGCGGAGTAGTTCGACAGCACGAAGTCCGCGGGGTCCTGGCGGCCCGGGGGCCGCCCGACGCCGACGCGCACCCGGTAGAAGTCGCCGGTGCCGAGGGAGGACCGCAGCGACCTCAGCCCGTTGTGGCCGTTGTCGCCGCCGCCGAGCTTGACCCGGAGCGTGCCGAACGGGATGTCGAGCTCGTCGTGGACCGCGACGATCCGGTCCGTCGGCACCTTGTAGAAGCTCGCCAGCGCCTTCACCGGTCCGCCCGACTCGTTCATGTAGCAGCGGGGGCGCGCGAGTACGACGCGCGGGCCGGGCTGGCCGGGCGGCGTCAGCCGGCCCTCGACCACCGTCGGCCCGGCCGGACTTGTGGGCCCGGAAGGGCGACCCCATCCGGCGGGCCAGCTCGTCGGTGACCAGGTAGCCGACGTTGTGCCGGGTGCCGGCGTAGTCGGGCCCCGGGTTGCCCAGGCCCACGACGAGCCAGACCCCGGACGACGGGTCGGTCGCCTCGGGGTCTGCCATCGCTCGCTTCAGGGGGTTGCCCAAGAGATGCCGCAGGGTCACTCCTTGTCGGAGGAGCCCTCGTCGGAGGACTCGCCCTCGTCGCCCTCGCCCTCGGCGGCAGCCGCCTCGGCCTCGGCGATCTCCTCGTCGGACTCGTCGCGCTCGATGCCGACCTCGGCCTCGGCCTCCTCCAGCTCGGCCTCGACCTCCTCGGCGGTCGGCGCGTGCGTCACGTTGACGACCATCATGTCGTCGTCGCTGAGCAGCAGCGAGCCGGTCGGGAGCACCAGGTCGGAGGCGTGGATACTGCGTGCCGACGTCGGCGCCCTCGATCGACAGCTCGATGAACTCGGGGATGTTGGTCGCCTCGGCCTCGAGGGAGACGGTCGTGTTCTCGGTGACGACCAGGGCCTCGGGCAGCGCCTCGCCGACCAGGTGGATCGCGACGTCGACGGTGACCTTCTCGCCCTTGCGCACCTCGACGAAGTCGATGTGCTCGAGGAAGCCCTTGATCGGGTCGGACTGGATCTGCTTGGTGAGCGCCAGGTGCTCCTTGCCGTCGATGTCGAGGTAGAGCAGCGCGTTGGAGCCGCCGTGCTTGATCGCCAGCATCGTCTCGTGGCCGGGCAGGGTCACGTGGATCGGGTCGTTGCCGTGGCCGTAGATGACGGCGGGCACCTTGTCGGAGCGGCGGATGCGGCGGGCCGCGCCCTTGCCGAACTCGGTGCGGGACTCGGCCTTGATCTTGATCTCGTCGGACATGCGGTGGATCTCCTCGTCATGCGTTGCGTGCGGTCGTGCAAGACAGTGGTTGCCCGCGACCGAGACGCGAAAATGCACCGGGCGCGAACGGCACGGTGCATCACGAAGATACCGACCGCGTCGATCACGGAGCGTCCCATCGCTGGGCGCTCCCTCGCCGAGGCAACCCATGAATCCTAGCCGGGACAGGCGGTCCGCGCTAATCCGGCTACGGTCGCCACGTGACCAACCGATCCCTCACGCGCGACGAGGCGGTACGACGGGCAGCACTCCTGGACGTGGCGTCGTACGACGTCGCGCTCGCGATCTCGGACGCCGCCACGTTCACCTCGCGCAGCGTCGTGCGCTTCACCTGCTCCGCGCCCGGCTCCTCGACGTTCGTGGAGCTCGCGGACGCGCACACCTGGGTCGCGACCCTGAACGGCGCGGGCGTGCCCGACGACCACCGCGAGGGCAACCGGATCCGGCTGGACGGGCTGCTCGCGGACAACGAGCTGGTGGTCGAGGCGACGCTCCCCTGCGTCACCAGCGGCGACGGGATGCACCGGTACGTCGACCCGGCCGACGGCGCGACGTACCTCACCGCGTTCTGCGGCAGCGACCTCGCGCAGCGGGTCTTCGCGTGCTTCGACCAGCCCGACCTCAAGGCGACGGTGACCCTCTCCGTCACCGCCCCCGAGGACTGGACGGTGCTCGGCAACGGCCGGCCGACCACGACCGTCGACGGCGTCCGGCACTTCGCGACCACGCCGCCGATCTCGACGTACCTGTTCGTGGTCTCGCGCGGGCCCCTGGCACTCGGTGGCCTGGGAGCACGCCGGGCTGCCGTTCGCGCTGGCACGCGCGGCGCTCGCTGGCCGACGCCCTGGAGCGGGACGCGGCGCACCTCCGCGAGGTCACCGAGGCCTGCTTCGACCACTACACGGACCTGTTCGACGAGCCCTACCCGTTCGACTCCTACGACCAGGTCTTCGCGCCCGGACTCAACTGGGGCGCCCTGGAGACGCCCGGGCTGCGTCACCTTCCGCGACGAGCTGCTCGCGCCCGACGGCGGGTCGCACACCGACAACCAGCTGCGCGCGATGGTGATCGCGCACGAGATGGCGCACATGTGGTTCGGCGACCTGGTCACGCTGCGCTGGTGGGAGGACATCTGGCTCAACGAGTCGTTCGCGGACTACATGGGCTACGAGGTGGCCCAGACGGCCGTCGGCTTCGAGGCGACCTGGGCGTGGTTCACGCTGAGCCGTGAGCACACCGGCTACGCGGCCGACGAGCGGCGTTCGACCCATCCGGTGGCACAGCCGCCCGAGTCGGTGGTCGACACCGACACCGGCTTCGCGAACACCGACATGATCACCTACTCCAAGGGCAACGCCGTCCTCCGCCAGCTGGTCACCTGGCTGGGACGGGAGACGTTCGTGGCCGGGGTCAACCGCTACCTCAACGCGCACCGGTTCGGCAACGCCGACCTCACGGACTTCCTCGCCGCGCTCGACGGCGCCAGCGACCGCGACGTCCGGGGCTGGGCCGACGCCTGGCTGCGGACGACCGGCTTCGACACGCTCGTCGTACGGCGTGAGGACGGCGAGCCGGTGCTCCACCGCGAGGGCTCGCGACCGCACCGCACGCAGGTCACGGCGTACGACGTGCGCGACGGTCGGCTCGTCACGGCCGGGCAGGAGCAGATCGACGTCGCGGACGACCCCGTGCGCCTGGCCGCCCGCGCCGGCCAGGTCGTGCTGCCGAACTCCTCCGACGAGACGTTCGCCCGGGTGCGCCCGGACCCGGAGTCGTGGTCCGCACTGCTCTCGGGCGTCGGCACGATCGCGGACCCGCAGGCACGGGCCGTGGTCTGGACGACCGGCTTCGACCTCGTCGGGCACGCGGCGCTCGCGCCGTCGTCACTGGTGGCCGCGGCGCTCGAGCAGCTCCCCGGCGAACCCCTGCCGTCGATCTGGGAACCGGTCGTCGAGCGGCTGCTCGAGGTGACGCTCCCGCGGCACGTCGACCCCGCCGACCTGCCCGCGACGCGCGAAGCCCTGACCCGGCTGGCCGACCGCACCACGAACCCGGCGCTGGCGCTCCCGGCGCGCCGGCTGATGGTGTCGTGCACCGCTGACGTGGAGCGGCTGTCCGCGATGCTGGAGGACGACCCGGACCCGGACCTGGCCTGGCGGATCCTGGTCCGGCTGGCCGAGCTCGGGGCGGTCGACGCCGACCGGATCGAGCGCTTCGAGGCCCGACGGCCGTCCGCGCAGGCGCGCACCGGCGCCGCCCGCGCCCTCGCCGCCCTGCCGACGACCGAGGCGAAGGAGCGCGCGTGGGAGGTGTTCTCCGCCGACGAGGTGGACAACCGGGTCTTCCACGCGGTCGGCCTCGGGCTCTGGACACCGGAGCAGGCCGCGCTCTCGGCGCCGTACGTCGAGCGCTACCTGGCCGAGGCGCCGGTCTGGGCCGCACGCCGGGGGCAGGGGTTCAGCCGCACCGTCGGCGGCGTCTTCCCGCTGCACGCCGTGGCCGAGACGACGCGCGAGCGGCTGCGCACCGCCCTCGACGGTGAGGTCCCGACGGTGCTGCGCCGGGCCTGGAACGACCGGCTCGACGACCTCGAGCTGGACCTGCTGGTCAGGCGTGCCCGTCGAACATCGAGGTGACCGAGCCGTCCTCGAAGACCTCCTTGATCGCGCGCGAGATCAGCGGCGCGATGGAGAGGCAGGTGAGCTTGTCGAAGCGCTGCTCGTCGTTGAGCGGCAGCGTGTCGGTGACGATGATCTCCATCGCCGGGCTGTTCTTGAGCCGGTCGACGGCGGGGTCGGACAGGATCGGGTGGGTCGCGGCGATGACCACGCCGGCGGCGCCGTCGGCCATCAGCGCCTCGGCCGCCTTCACGATCGTGCCGCCGGTGTCGATCATGTCGTCGACGAGCACGCAGATCCGGCCGTTGACCTTGCCGACCACGCGGTTGGCGACGGTCTCGTTGGGGCGGTCCTCGCGGCGGGTCTTGTGGATGAACGCCAGCGGTGCGCCGCCCGAGCCGGGCGGACCAGCGCTCGGCGACCTTGATCCGGCCGGCGTCCGGCGAGACCACGGCCAGCGGCTGGTCGCCGTACTTCTCCCGGACGTAGTCGGCCAGGATCGGCAGCGCCATCAGGTGGTCGACCGGGCCGTCGAAGAAGCCCTGGATCTGGTCGGCGTGCAGGTCGACCACGATCAGCCGGTCGGCGCCGGCGGTCTTGAACAGGTCGGCCATCAGCCGCGCGGAGATCGGCTCGCGGCCGCGGTGCTTCTTGTCCTGGCGGGCGTAGCCGTAGAACGGCTGGACCACGGTGATCCGCTTCGCCGACGCGCGCTTGAGCGCGTCGACCATGATCAGGTGCTCCATGATCCACTCGTTGATCGGCGCCGTGTGGCTCTGGATCACGAACGCGTCGCAGCCGCGCACGGACTCCTCGTAGCGGACGTAGATCTCGGAGTTCGCGAACTCGTACGCCGACGTCGGCACCAGCCCGGTGCCCAGCTGGTGGGCCACCTCCTCGGCGAGCTCGCGGTGGGCCCGTCCGCTGAAGACCATCAGGTTCTTCTCGGTCGTCTTCTTCATGCCGCTCACGACGTGCTGCTCCTCCGGGGGCGAGGGGTACTTCAGGATTGTGTCCCACGCTGGTCCAGTGTCCTCGACCCCGGGTCCGGAATCGAGCGCGGCGCGGGCCGCGTCGGCGCTCGGTGTGCCCTCGCGCTTGCGGAACACCCAGCCCTCGATGTGGCGCTGCTGGCCGCTGGACACGGCGAGGGCGCCCGGCGGTACGTCGCGGCGGATCACGCTCCCGGCGCCCGTGGTCGCACCGTCACCGATGGTCACGGGTGCGACGAAGCTGTTGTGCACGCCGGTCTTCACGTGCCGGCCGACCGTCGAGCGGCTCTTGGTGACGCCGTCGTAGTTGGCGAAGATCGCGCCGGCCCCGATGTTGGTGCCCTCGCCGATCTCGGCGTCGCCGACGTACGACAGGTGCGGGACCTTGGCGCCGGCACCGATCTCGCTGTTCTTGACCTCGACGAAGGCGCCGATCTTGCCCTTCGCGCCGAGCCCGGCGCCCGGGCGCAGGTAGGAGAACGGCCCGACTCGGCGCCCGCCCCGATGACCGCGAGCTCGCCATGGGTGCGGACCACCTTCGCGCCCTCGCCGATCTCGACGTCCTTGAGCGTGCAGTCGGGGCCGACCACGGCGTCCTCGCCGACGACCGTGGCGCCGAGGAGCTGGACGCCGGGCAGGATCGTGACGTCGGGCGCGAGCACCACGTCGACGTCGATCCACGTGGTCGCCGGGTCGACGACGGTGACCCCCTCGGCCATCCAGCGGGCCAGGATCCGCCGGTTCTTCTCGCGCGCGAGCTCGGCCATCTCGGAGCGGTCGTTGACGCCCTCGGTCTGGAGCACGTCGTCGATCGGGAAGGCGCCGACCTTCTGCCCGCCCTCGCGCGCCAGCTTCACCGTGTCGGTGAGGTAGTACTCGCCCTTCGCGTTGTCGTTGGACAACCGCGGCAGCACGTCCTCGAGGAACGCCGCGTCGAAGGCGAGGATGCCGCTGTTGATCTCGCGGACCGCCGTCTGCTCGGCGCTCGCGTCCTTCTGCTCCACGATCCCCGCGACGGCGCCGTCGGCGTCGCGGATCACACGTCCGTAGCCGAACGGGTCCGCGCACCTCCCCGGTCAGGATGCTCACCGCCCGGCCGGCAGCCGGTGTGGTCCTCGGCGAAGGCCCGCAGGCTCGCCCCCTCGAGCAGCGGGGTGTCGCCGGTGGTGACGATGACGGTGCCCGACTGGCCCGGCCGAGCGCCTCCATGGCGACGCGGACCGCGTGGCCGGTGCCGTCCTGGCTCTCCTGCACCGCGAGCACGACGCCCGGGCACGAGCGCCTCGATGTGGGGCCCGACCTGCTCGCGCTGGTGACCGACGACCGCCACCACGCGGGTCGGCTCCACGGCAGCGACGGCGGTGAGGACGTGGCCGATCATGCTGCGCCCGGCGATCGGGTGCAGCACCTTCATGGTCTTCGACTTCATCCGGGTGCCGCCCCCGGCAGCGAGGACGATCACGGTCAGGTCGGGCATGCGGCTCCTGTCGGTTCGGTGGTCGAGAGGAAGGGGAGCGCGTCGAGACCACTCCGCTCCCCGGGTAGGAGTCGAACCTACGTCGC
>CAVWFF010000040.1:0-28537 GCA_963754145.1 uncultured Actinomycetota bacterium | reverse complement strand
GACGTAGCGGATGACCTCGCCGCGCCTGCGCTCGTCGAAGTCGATGTCGAAGTCGGGGAGCGAGACCCGCTCGGGGTTGAGGAAGCGCTCGAACATCAGGCTGTGGCGAAGGGGTCGAGATCGGTGATCTGCATGATGTAGGCGCACAGCGACCCCGTGGCCGAGCCGCGGCCGGCCCGACGGGGATCTTTGTGCTTGGCCCATCGATGAGGTCGGCGACGACGAGGAAGTAGCCCGGGAAGCCCATCGAGGTGATCACGCCGGTCTCGAACTCGGCCTGGCGGCGTACGTCGTCGGGGATGCCGTCGGGGTAGCGGTAACGCAGACCCTTCTCGACCTCCTTGACGAACCAGGAGTCCTCGCTCTCCCCCTCGGGCACGGGAAGCGCGGCATGTAGTTGGCGTTCTCGTTGAACGTCACGTCGCAGCGCTCGGCGATCAGGAGGGTGTTGTCGCAGGCCTCGGGCAGGTCCGCCACAGGTCGCGCATCTCAGCGGCGGACTTCACGTAGTAGCCGTCGCCGTCGAACTTGAACCGCTTCGGGTCGCTCATCGTGCTGCCCGACGAGACGCAGAGCAGGTGCTCCTGGGACGGGGCGTCCTCGCGGCGGACGTAGTGGGAGTCGTTGGTGGCGATCGGCGGGATGCCGAGGTCCTTGCTGAGCCGGGTCAGGTCGTCGCGCACCCGGCGCTCGATGTCGAGGCCGTGGTCCATCAGCTCGAGGAAGTAGTTGCCCTTGCCGAGGATGTCCTGGAAGTCCGCGGCCGCCTTGCGGGCCTCGTCGTACTGGCCGAGGCGGAGCCGGGTCTGCACCTCGCCCGAGGGGCAGCCCGTGGTGCCGATCAGGCCGGCGCCGTAGGTCGTGAGCAGCTCGCGGTCGATGCGGGGCTTGTAGAACGTGCCGTCGATGCTGGCCCACGACGACATCCGGAAGAGGTTGTGCATGCCCTCCGTGGTCTCGGCCAGCAGCGTCATGTGGGTGTAGGCGCCGCCCGCCGAGACGTCGTCGTCGCCCCCGTCGCCCCAGCGCACCCGCTTGCGCTCCTGGCGCGGGGTGTTGGGCGTCGCGTAGGCCTCCATGCCGATGATCGGCTTGATCCCGGCCGCGCGGGCCTTGGACCAGAACTCGTGGGCGCCGAACACGTTGCCGTGGTCGGTCATCGCGATCGCGTCCATGCCGAGCTCGGCGGTGCGCTCGAACATGTCGGTCAGCCGGGCCGCGCCGTCGAGCATGGAGTACTCGGTGTGCACGTGGAGGTGTGCGAACCCGTCCCTGGAGCCGGTCGACATGGGGGCCTTCTCAACACCTTCCCGGAGGGTCGTCAGTACGGCGCGGCGAACCGCTGGGGAGTCGCGTGGCAGGCGCTCTCCCGGGGAAGAGCCGTCAGCCTACGTCAGTCTGGCAGGGCAGTCCGACAGGACACGGCGGGTGTCACAGCCAGCTGATCGCGCGCCCGTGGCCGTGCGTCCAGGCGACCGGGGAGCCGTCGCGGGCGAGCACGAACCGGGCCGGGACCCGGGGCTCGGGGGGCTCGATCCCGGGCACGATGCCGGGCGCCTCGTTGGCGACCCAGTGGCAGCGTCCGGCTGCCACGTGGCCACGCATCGTCTCCGCGAAGCGCTCCCGGTCGTCGTGGTCGAGGTAGGCCACCACCGCGCTGTGGAGGACCACCGGGGTGCCGTGGCGGGACGCCTCGTCCAGCAGGCCGGGCAGCGCCTCCAGCAGGTCGCCACGCACCAGGTGCGGCGGGTCGGCGCGGGCGATCGCGACCGCGGCCCGCAGCAGCGCGCGGCGGTCCTCCTGCTCCGGCCAGACCAGGGTGGTCAGCCAGTCGGTCGCGTCGGGGTCGGTCACGTCGAGCGGGTTGAGGTCCACGCCGCCGCGCCACGCGACCTCGGGATGTCGGGCCGGCACCGGCATCGCGCCGTCGGCGGTGCAGGTCAGGGTCGGGCCACCGCTCCCGGAGCAGCTCGCCGAGCGGCGGCCAGCGGTAGTCGTAGCGGTCCGGGTAGAGGCACAGTCCGGCGCTGGCGCCGACCTCGACCAGCGCCAGCGGCCCGTCGAACGCGGCGAGCACCGGCGTGAGGGTGGCCAGCCGGCCGGCCTCGTTGGTCTGGGTGGACCGGGCCAGGATGGTCGCCTTCACGTCCTCGTCGCCCAGCAGCACCTCCCGCAGCGCGTCGTACGGCGCGGGGGCGGGCGCGCCGTGCCAGCGGGCGGCCGCGAAGACCAGGTTGGGCTGCTGCTTGACCCGGGGCAGGTCGGCCAGCCACGCCTGCACCTCGGGATCCTCTGCCACCTCCAGCGCCCAGGCCTCGAAGCACGGGGAGTCGTCGCGGGCGAAGGCGGCGAAGTCGCGGTAGCGCTCGGCGATCGCCCCGTGCATCTCCACCTCAGGACTCCGGAGTCTCGGCCTCCGCGTCCGCGAGCCGCTGGTGGAGACGCGCCCGGATCTCCTCCGGCGTGAGCTCCGCCCGTTGCCGGTGGTCGCGGGCGATGATGACCCCGGTGGCCGTGACCCCGGCGACCCCGGCGAGACCGACCAGCTTCCAGCCCAGCTTGCGCGACAGCTTCACGGAGGACCCTCTCGATGGACAGCAGCATCAGTCTGGACGACGCGGTGGAGCTCACGCGCACCGGGGACCTGTGGCTGTTCCGCGGCCGGTCGGGGGCCGACCAGGCGATCCGGGTGATCACGAACGCGCCGGTGAACCACGTCGGGATGGCCGTGGTGCTCGACGACATGCCGCCGCTGATGTGGCACGCCGAGCTCGGCAAGGGCCTGCGCGACGTCTGGACCGGCTCGCACCACCGCGGCGTGCAGCTCCACGACCTGCGGGAGGCGGTCGTGCAGTGGTGCGGGCGCTACGGGCAGCGCGCCTGGCTGCGCCAGCTCGACGCGACGATCACGCCCGAGCGGGAGAACGCCGTGCTGCGGACGGTCGCCCGGCTCGACGGCACGCCGTTCCCTGCGACCGCCGCGCTCGCCGCTCGCTGGGCACGAGGGCGGTTCGCGCACGCGGCCGGCGCGGAGGTGACGTACTGCGCGGAGGTGGTGGCGGCGACGTACACGGCGATGGGGCTGCTCGACGACGGGCTGCCCACGAACTCCTACGACCCGGGCAGCTTCTGGTCCGGGGTCCGGCTCGACCTGCTCGACGGTGCCCGGCTCGGCGAGGAGATCGCGGTCCGGGTCTGAGCCGCCACCGCGACCGCCGCCAGCGTCCCGACCAGCACCAGCGCACCGACGGACTCGACGATGGCGGGCCAGCCACCGGTCGACCAGGCGCCGCCGAGCACGGTGCCGAACACGCTGGAGCCGGCGTAGTAGCCGCAGACGTACAGCGCGCTCGCGCGGGTGCCGTACGGCGCGCCGACGACCGGTGCCCAGCCGCTCGAGGTGGCGTGCGCGGCGAAGAAGCCGCCGGTGAACACGACGAGCCCGACGATCACCCACGGCAACCGGTCGGGCAGCGTCAGGGCCAACCCTGCGGCCATCACCAGCACGGAGACCAGCACCACGCGCGGCCGGCCGAGCGCGTCGGCGGCACGCCCGGCCACCGTCGAGCTTCCGGTGCCGGCGAGGTAGGCCAGGAACACCAGCCCGACCACCGACAGCGGCAGGTCGAACGGCGGCGCCACGAGCCGGTAGCTAGGTAGTTGTAGACGGTCACGAAGCCGCCCATCAGCGTCACCGGCACGAGCAGCAGCGCCAGCATCGCGGGCCGACGGAGCAGCGCCCCGTACGCGCCGCCTCCGCCGTCCGGCGCCGCGGCCTCGGGGTCGCCCACGGGCTCGGGCAGCAGCCACCAGAACGCCGCGGTCGCGAGCAGTCCCCCGGCCGCGACCGCGGCCACACCCCATCGCCACGAGGTGCCGTCGGCGACCAGCGAGGAGAGGACCCGGCCGCCGACCCCGCCCAGGGAGTTGCCGGCCACGTAGAGGCCCATCGCGGAGCCGAGCCCACGCGGCTCCACCTCCGCGCCGACGTGCCCCATCGCGACGGCCACCACTGCGGCCAGCACCACGCCGGTCGCCGCCCGCAGCACGACCAGCACCGGGAACGTCGGCGCCACCGCGGCGAGTGCGGTCAGCAGGACCGCGAGCAGGAGGCCGCCGCGCATCGCCCGCACGCGCCCGATCCGGACCGCCAGCGCGGCCATCGGGAGCACGGCCAGCGCGAGCGCGCCCGTGGTCGCCGACACGGTCAGGCTGGCCCGGCTCGGCCCCACGCCGTACGTCGCGCCGATCCGCGGGAGCACGGGCTGGGTCGCGTAGAGGATCCCGAACGCCGCCAGCCCGGCCAGCACCATCGCCAGGTTCAGCCGGCGGAAGCCGGTCGTCCCGGGCAGGTGCAGGTCGGTGCTCACCCGTCCCACGCTGGCACCCCCGGCGCCGCGAGGCACGGGGATGTGAGAAGCCAGACACGTCGCGTGGTGGCATGCTTGCTCGCATGAGCGCCTCGTCGAGCGGACCTCCCCGTCGCTCCCCGCGCGAGTCGTTCATCACCGTCTACGGCCGCAAGCCCGTGGAGGAGGTGCTGCTCGACAGTCGGCTGACCGTGGACAAGCTGATCGTCGCCGACACCGTGGCGCCCGGCAGCCTGCGCCGGACGCTGGACCTCGCGAAGAAGCGGTCGGTGCGCGTCGAGACCTCCTCCGCGCAGCGCGTGAAGTACCTCGCCGGCAACGGCAAGCACGACCAGGGCGTGGTCGCGGACGTGGTCGCGCCCGGTCTGCGGTCGCTCGAGGAGTTCGCCGCCGGCTGCCCCGCAGACGCGAACGTCCTCCTCCTCGACGGCGTGAGCAACCCCTCCAACGTCGGCATGATCATCCGGACCGCGACCGCCGCCGGCCTGGACGGAATCGTGCTGCCCAGCGCCGGGTCGCCGGGGCTCGGGCCGCTGGTGATCAAGGCGTCGGCCGGGATCGCGTTCCGGGCCACCATCGTCCGCTGCCGGAAGCCCGGCGACGCGCTCCGGACGCTCGGCGCGGCCGGGTTCACGTCGTACGGCCTCGACGCGTCGGCCACCACCACGCTCTACGAGCAGGACCTCGAGGGTCGCAGCCTGTTCGTGCTCGGCAACGAGACCGAAGGCCTCTCGGCGGCAAGCCGGGACCTCGTCGACGTCCGGCTCTCGATCCCGATGGCCCATGGCGTCGAGTCACTGAACGTCGCCAGCGCCGCGGCGGTGATCGCGTTCGAGGTCGCGCGACGGGCCGCTGGGTAGGGCTCAGATCCCGCGTGAGCCGTCGAGGGTCTCGCGGATGATGTCCGCGTGGCCGGCATGGCGCGCCGTCTCCTCGATCATGTGGAACAGGACGTATCGCACGTTGCACTCGATGATGTCCGTGCGCGCGCATGGACTGGCAAGATCCATCGAAGCCGCGACAGCCTTGGACTGCGCGATCTGCTCCCGGTAGTGCGCGACCCAGTGGTCCACCGTGTCGTTCTCGTCGACCATCATGTCGACGTCCCGGGGCTCGGGTCTGACCTCGGGCCACCCGTCGGGGGATTCGCGTCCGCCCATGACGACCTGGAACCAGCGGCGCTCCCAGGTCGCGGCATGCTTCACCAGCCCCAGCAGCGACAACGAGCTCGCGCTCGGTGCCTGTCGCGCCATGGCGTCATCGAGTCCGTCGATCTTCCTGATCAGCCCCTCGCGCTGGGCGTCGAGGAAGCTTTCCAGGGCCTCGCGCTCCGAGGCGAGTGCAAACATCTGGGTGTGATCATGGGACATCCGGCGATGCTAACGGCGCGCGGTGGCGAGCGCGGGGGGTCAGGCGTCGGTGGCTCGAGGGTCTGGTCGTCCGGCGCTGGCGGGTCGCTACCGGCAGTCGCTGGGTGCCGTGTCGGCGGCGGCCGCCGCTGGGGTCGGGCATGCGTCGCCGCCACGCCGCCTTTTACGCTCCTGCCGGCAGCGTCCCGCCCGCCCGGCCCGGCCAGCCGACTCTCGTGCTCGCAGGCTGGGTGGGGCGGTGGTGCCGGGCGGCTCATCCGACCGGGACGCGCCGGATGGCCCCGCGCGGGTGATTCTGGCGCGGGGTGTGGGGCGGGGTCGCTACTCGTCGGGTGGGTGCGATGTCTGGTCGCGGGTGACGTCGGTGGTGCCGCGGTGGTCGCGCAGGAACTGGTAGCCGTGCGGTGAGGACCACAGGTAGCACCCGGGTTCCAGGACGGTGTAGCCCCAGCCGGAGTGGTGGGTCTTGAGCCGGTGGTGGCGACGGCACAGGGTCGCGATGTTGTCGCTGCCGTGGTGCCGCCCTCGGCAGTAGGGGATCACGTGGTCCAGGTCGCAGGACTCGGCGGGGCGGGTGCACCACGGGAACACACAGGTCAGGTCCCGCTCGGCTGCCTGGGCGGCGAGCCGGTCGGGGACCTCGTACTGGTCGACCTGGATGTGCTCGGCCAGGTCGACCACCGGCCTCACCGTCACCGTGGTGCCCGGGCGGCCGCACCAGGCGCGGACCTGGTCGGCGTCGACGAAGCGACGGGTGTTCGCCACCCGGGCCAGGTGCAGCCGGCGTCCGGGTGCCGTGATCGCGTCCTCGGAGAGGTGGACATGCAGCACGACCTCCCGTCGCCGGGCCGGCGCGGTCTCGGTCTCGGTGGCTGGTGTCGAGGTCCAAGGCCAGCTGGTGGCGGGCCATCTCCCCGAGGGCTTCGGAGCGGCGCACGTCCAGCGAGGCGGCCGAGCCGAGGTCGGCGAGCCGGGCGGCGCCGACCGAGAGGGCGGTGTCGAGGTCCAGGGCGTCGGCGAGGTCGACCTCGGCCTGCACCCACACGGTGCCCTCGAAGGACACCTGGTCGGTGTGCACGTGGGCGTGCCGGCCGTCGGCGGCGGCCTCCCGGCGACGCCGGGCCTCCTCGGGCATGAACCGGACGATCGCCTCCTCGACCAGCCGGTCCACCCCGCTGGGCCGGATCCGGTGCGCGAACGGCGCGACCTGGGCGTCCACGAACCCCGCCGCCGCGGGCGAGAGCGCGATGGTCGCGCGGGCGATCCGGCGGGCCCGCCACGCCGGCAGGTCACCGGCCCGGACCCGCGCCCAGGTCCGCGGGAGCCGGTGCCGCAGCTCGAGGGCCTCACCGAGGTAGGCCTTGCCGGTCTCGGTGGGCAGCCCGACCGCGGCCGCGAACTCGGCCACGCAGAACTCCGCGACCAGCGGCGCGCCGGGTCCGGCGACCGGGACCGGGGTGTCGCCGAACCGGACCGCGTCGCCGATCGACTCCGCCGGGTGCAGGTCCGCCCAGGCGCACGCGCATCGGAGCAGGTCGGCCTCCGCGGCGTCGGCGGCCGCCCGGCGGTCCCGGCGCCTGCTCGAGCACCGCGGCAGCGGTGTCGAGCTGCGGGTGGCTGCCGTGCTGGTCATGGCTCCATTCTAGTCGAACAGGTGTTCGAATCAAGAGTGGAATCAGTCGACATTCGGCCATGGGAAGTTGGGCGATTCCGAAGGGCTCTGGCGGCCTCCTCGACGCCGCCAAACCGCCCGCCGGTGCGGAGCACACCCGCCGACCCGCTACCCCGCGAGCGCTTCATCGGCTCCGAGCGCGAGCTGCTCACTCGCGCTCGCTAGCCGCGACGCCGCCTCCCAGGCATCCAGCGACTCCTCGATCACCGTGTGCATGATCCGGGCGACCGCATCGGGACCCAGACCAGGAGCGTGCGTGCTCATGCGCTGCGCGATCTCGCGCTCGCGGTCGGGGTCGCGGCCGGCGTGGCCCGAGACGCCCTTGTGGTCCTGGACCGCTCCCGTCAGCGCCGCGCGGCGCCCGAGCAGCACGGCCAGGATCTGGTCGACGTCGTCGATCTCGCTGCGGAAGTACGCGACCGGGTCGGCGCCGGGCCAGGCCATCCGCAGGTCCGGACTCCGCTCCATGTTGTCGGCCCCGTCGGTGTGCTCGAGCTCGACCAGGCCGTGCCGGCGGTAGAACGCGCGGGCCCGCTCGTTGCTCTCGAAGACCCAGAGCGCGAACCCGCGCGGCCGCTGGGCCTTGACCACCTCGAGCAGGGTGCTGCCGACGCCGTCGCGCATCCGGTCGGGCGCGACGTACAGGCCCGAGAGCCAGCTGTCCTCGAGCGCCGCGAAGCCGACGACGCCGGTCCCGGCGACGGCGAGCCAGACCTCCCGCGGGCCGAGGTCCCAGCCCAGCACCCACCGGCGGGCGTCCGCCTCGTCGACCACCGGCGGCATCTGCGGGACCGCGGCGGCCCGGCTGGCGAGGAACAGGTCGGCGACGGCGCTCAGGTCGTCGGGACCGGCGGGCCGGACGGTGAGGTCCTCACTGGGCATGCCGGATCTTCTCCAGCGAGTCGGCCAGGTCGGCCGGGTACGACGACTCGTAGCTGACGTACTCCCCCGTCTCCGGGTGCTCGAACCCCAGACGTACGGCGTGCAGCCACTGCCGGTCGAGCCCCACCCGTGCCGCGAGCGTCGGGTCGGCCCCGTAGGTCAGGTCGCCCAGGCACGGGTGCTTGAGCGCCGCCATGTGCACCCGGATCTGGTGGGTGCGCCCGGTCTCGAGGTGCACCTCCAGCAGGCTGGCGAACCGGTGCGCCTCCAGCGTCTCGTAGTGGGTCACGCTGTGCTTGCCGTCGTCGCGGACCGTGAACCTCCAGTCCGAGCGCGGGTGACGCCCGATCGGGGCGTCGATGGTGCCCTCGCAGCGGGTCGGGATGCCCCTGCACGAGTGCGTGGTACCTCTTGTCGACGTCGCGGCGGCGGAACGCGTTCTTGAGCACCGAGTACGCGTGCTCGGACTTGCAGATCACCATCACGCCCGAGGTACCGACGTCGAGCCGTTGCACGATGCCCTGGCGCTCGGAGGCGCCGCTGGTGGCGATCCGGTAGCCGGAGCCCCGGAGGTGCCCCACCACGGTCGGTCCGACCCAGCCCGGGGAGGGGTGTACGGCGACCCCGACCGGCTTGTCGATCACGACGATGGCCTCGTCGTCGTGGATGATCGTGATCCCCTCGACCGTCTCGGCGCGGACCTCGAGCGGGTCGGCCTGCGACGGAATGCTCACCTCGAGCATCGACCCCGAGTGCATCCGCTCGGACTTGGCGACCACGACACCGTCGAGCGCGCACCAGGCCCTCGCCGGCGAGCTCGGCCGCGCGCGTGCGCGAGAGGCCGAACATGCGGGCGATCCCGATGTCGACCCGCTCCCCGGCCAGACCGTCGGGAACCAGCACGGTGCGGCGCTCGGCGTCGCTCACGAGTGCTCCTCGTCGGCGCCGCCCGCCTCCGCTCCGCTCCGGGTGCCGTCGATCCGGGCGCCACGCAGCGCCTGGACCACGATCACGACCGCGGCGATGTTGATGCAGACGTCGGCGACGTTGAACACCGGCCAGTGCGGCAGGGCCATGAAGTCGACCACGTGACCGCTGCAGCGGCCCCGGTGCGCGGAAGAGCCGGTCGGCGAGGTTGCCCATCGACGCCGGCGAGCAGCATGCCCAGGCCGAACGCCCAGAGCGCGGAGCCGCGCCCGGAGCCCGAACCAGACCACGACCGCGGTCGCCACGATCGCGATCACGGAGAAGACCGGCGGTGAACCCGGTGCCGGTGCTGAAGGCCGCGCCCGGGTTGCGGGCCAGCGTCAGCTGGAGCAGGTCACCGACGACGCTGGACGTTGGCGCCGGTCGGTGAGCCGCTCGACCGCGAGGTACTTGGTCACCTGGTCGACGAGCGAAGGCCACGAGGGCGACCGCGAAGAAGAGCGGCGATCCGGCGTCGCGGCAGGGCCGGAGCGGTCGCCGGGTCCGGTCCGGGTCTCGCTGGAGCTCAGCGACGCTCCTCGCGCTGCTTGCATGCCATGCACAGTGTCGCACGCGGGAAAGCCATCAGCCGCTTCTTGCCGATCGGGTTCCCGCAGTTCTCGCACTGCGCCGTACGTGCCGTCGGCGATGCGCTCGAGCGCGTGCTGGCGCTGCAGCAGCATGTCGCGCGCGTTGTTGACGATCGTCATCTCCTGGTCGCGCTCGAACGTGCTGGAGCCGACGTCGGCCTGGTCGTTGCCGGCCCCGTCGCCGGCGTTCGCGCATCATCGTGCGAGGTCCCCGCTCGACCTCGGCAGCTCGGCGGTCAGCCGCTTCACGTCGTCGCGCAGGTGGCCACGCACCTCGGCGAGCTCGTCCTTGGTCCACGGCTCCTCGGCCGGCGAGGACGACGAGCGCGCGCCGGGCTGCCCTTGGGGCCGTCGTCGACCTTCGCGGGCTGCGGGCGCGACCTTCGTGGCCGGGCAGCCTTCTGCGCGGCCTTCTTCGCCACGGCCTTCTTCGCCGCCGCCTTGCGCACCGGTGCCGCCTTCGTGGCAGGCGCGCTCTTCTTCGCGGCGGCCTTCTTCACCGACGAGGTCTTCTTCGCCGTCGGCTTCGTGGCGGGGGCCTTCTTCGCGGCGCCGACTTCTTCGCAGCGGCCTTGGCGGGCCGCCTTCTTGGCGGCGGCCTTCTTCGTCGGCGCGGCCTTCTTCGCCGACGCAGCCGTCTTGGTGGGCGCCGCCTTCTTGCGCTGGTGCGTCTTCTTCGCCGGCGCGGCCTTCTTCGCCGGCGCAGCCGTCTTCGTGGCGGCGCGGCCTTCTTCGCAGCGCCGACTTCTTCGGCCGGCCGCCTTCTTCGCCGCGGCCTTCTTCGCCGGGGCCTTCTTGGCAGCCGTCTTCGCCGGGGCGTCACCGGAGGCCGCACTCGACCCACGCCGCGGCAGACCACCTTGCGCGCTACGGCGCCCGCGCGGCCGACCAGCGACCTGCTTCCGGTGTTCGCCATCTGCTGTCCTCTCGGATCACCGCGATCCGAACGACCTGTGTGTGCCGCGTCGTCGTGGCTGAAACAGGCGCGAGGATATGCGGCCCGAGTGACGCAGACAACTCGCCTGACCGACCCGAAGGGAGGTAATACCGGGAGGTGCCGCAGTTTCGCGTCTGGCACACTGGTCCTGCGAGCAGGCGCCGATGGGACGAGTAGCCCCTGCACGGCCAGGAGCGACCCGGGGACGGTGCGAGCCCGGGGGCACGGTCAGGGGCGAAGATCAGCCCGGAGTCGCCGGAAGAAACGGTGCCCCGCAACCCGGGAGTAGACCGCCGCAGTAGACCCGGCCGCAGCAAGGAAGTGGGTCGGCGCCCGATCGGGCCGGCCAAGGAGGGTGGTACCGCGGAGACCGGGCCGAGACGGCCAGGCCTTCGTCCCTTCGTCAGTGGTCTCGACAAGCTCGACCACCGGATACGAAGGAAGCCCGATGAGCCAGCTACCGCCCAGTCCCCCCGCAGGTCGACCTGCCCGCGCTCGAGCACGAGCGTCCTCGAGTTCTGGCGCGAGCACCAGATCTTCGAGAAGTCAGCCTGGAGAAGCCCGGCGACGACGTGGACCTTCTACGAGGGCCCGCCGACCGCCAACGGCCGCCCCGGCACCCACCACGTCGAGTCCCGCGACGTTCAAGGACGTCTTCCCGCGGTTCCGGACCATGCAGGGCTACCAGGTCAACCGCAAGGGCGGCTGGGACTGCCACGGTCTCCCGGTGGA
This sequence comes from uncultured Actinomycetota bacterium, assembly GCA_963754145.1. Taxonomy (GTDB): domain Bacteria; phylum Actinomycetota; class Actinomycetes; order Propionibacteriales; family Nocardioidaceae; genus Marmoricola. The sequence goes on along the minus strand of CAVWFF010000040.1, from coordinate 17,018 downwards.
GCTCGCGGTCGAGAAGGAGCTCGGGCTTCTCCGGGCAAGGCCGACATCGAGGCGTTCGGCGTCGCGGAGTTCAACGCGCGCTGCCGCGAGTCCGTGCAGCGGCACGTCGACCTGTGGGAGCAGATGACCGACCGGATGGGCTGCTGGATCGACATGCGCGACCCCTACCGGACGATGGACGCGTAGTACGTCGAGTCGGTGTGGTGGGCACTGCAGCAGATCCACGGCAAGGGCCTGCTGGTCGAGGACTACCGGGTCGCGCCGTACTGCCCGCGCTGCGGCACGGGGCTGTCCGACCACGAGCTGGCGCAGGGCTACGAGACCGTCACCGACCCGTCGGTCTACGTGCGCTTCCCGCTCACCTCCGGTCCGTACGCCGGCCGGGCGTCGCTGCCTGATCTGGACCACCACTCCGTGGACGCTGGTCTCCAACGCCCTCGTCGCGGCGCACGCGGACCTCGACCTACGTGACCGCGACCGACGGCGAGGAGACGCTGGTCGTCGCCGCGTCGCTGGTCGAGAAGGCGCTCGGCGACGGGCTGGACCGTTCAGGACACGTTCTCCGGTGCGGACATGGTCGGCTGGACCTACCAGCGCCCGTTCGAGCTGGTCGAGTGGCCGGCCGGACCCGCAGGGCGGCGGCGCGCACTACGTGGTCACCGAGGACTACGTGACCGCCGAGGACGGCACCGGCCTGGTGCACCAGTCCCCCGCCTTCGGTGAGGACGACTTCCGGTCCTGCCGCCGCAACGGCGTGGCGATGGTCAACCCGATCGACAGCCGGGGCGTCTTCGTGCCCGAGGTGCCGCTGGTCGGCGGCCAGTTCTTCCGGCACGCCAACAGCGACCTGGTGGACGACCTGTCCGCCCGCGGACTGCTGTTCCGGCACGTGCCCTACGAGCACAGCTACCCGCACTGCTGGCGCTGCCACACCGCGCTCCTGTACTACGCGCAGCCGTCCTGGTACATCCGCACCACCGCAGATCAAGGACGCGCTGCTGCGCGAGAACGAGGCGACCACCTGGCACCCGTCGACGATCAAGCACGGCCGCTACGGCGACTGGCTGGAGAACAACATCGACTGGGCGCTCTCGCGCGCGCGCTACTGGGGCACGCCGCTGCCGATCTGGCGCTGCGCCGACGACCACCAGGTCTGCGTCGGCTCGCTGGCCGAGCTCTCGACCCTCACCGGCGCCGACCAGTCCGGCCTCGACCCGCACCGGCCCTACGTGGACGACGTGGTCTTCCCCTGCCCGACCTGCGGCGAGGAGGCGCGCCGGGTGCCGGAGGTGATCGACGGCTGGTTCGACTCCGGGTCGATGCCGTTCGCGCAGTGGGGCTACCCGCACGTCGAGGGCTCGCGCGAGCGGTTCGAGCAGGCCTACCCGGCCGACTTCATCTGCGAGGCGATCGACCAGACCCGGGGCTGGTTCTACACGCTGATGGCGATCGGCACGCTCGTGTTCGACGAGTCGTCGTACCGCAACGTGCTGTGCCTGGGCCACATCCTGGCCGAGGACGGCCGCAAGATGTCCAAGCACCTCGGCAACATCCTGGAGCCGATCCCGCTGATGGACGAGCACGGCGCCGACGCGGTGCGCTGGTTCATGGCGGCCGGTGGGTCGCCCTGGGCGGCGCGACGGGTGGGGCACGCCAGCATCCAGGAGACGGTCCGCAAGGTCCTGCTGACCTACTGGAACACGGTCTCCTTCCAGGTGCTCTACGCCAACCTCGCCGGCTTCTCGCCGCACGAGACGCCTGCCGCGGACGTGGCCGACCGGCCCGTCCTCGACCGCTGGGCGCTCTCCGAGGCGCATCGCGTCGCCCGGGACGTCACCTCGGCGTACGAGCAGTTCGACACGCAGCGCGTCGGCACCATGATCGCGGCGTACGTCGACGACCTGTCCAACTGGTACGTGCGCCGTTCGCGGCGTCGCTTCTGGAGCGGTGACGTCGACGCCTTCGCCACCCTGCACGAGTGCCTCTACGTGGTCACGCTGCTGATGGCCCCGATGGCGCCGTTCATCACCGAGCGGGTCTGGCAGGACCTCTTCGCGGCGACGTCGTCGGAGGTGGACGAGTCGGTCCACCTCGCGAGCTGGCCGCGGATCGGCGGCGAGCTGGTCGACGAGGAGCTGTCGGCAGGGGTCCGCGTCGCGCGGCGCCTCGTCGAGCTCGGTCGCGCGGCCCGGGCCGAGGCGAAGGTGCGCACCCGCCAGCCGCTGTCGCCGGGCGCTGGTCGGCACCACCGCCTACCAGGCGCTGGACGACGCCCTGCGCCGGGAGGTCGCCGAGGAGCTCAACATCGGCACGCTCGAGGCGCTGTCGGCTGCCGGGGCCGACCTGGTCGACCACAGCGCGAAGGGCAACTTCCGGGCGCTCGGCAAGCGGTTCGGCAAGCAGACGCCACGGGTCGCCGCAGGCGATCGCCGAGTCCGACGCCTCCGCGCTGGCCGCGGCCCTCGCGGCCGGACGGGCGCGCCACCGTGATGGTCGACGGCGACGAGGTCGAGGTGCTGGCCGACGAGGTGATCGTCTCCGAGCGCCCGCGCGAGGGCTGGTCGGTGGTCAACGAGCAGGGCGAGACCGTGGCGCTCGACCTGCACCTGACCCCAGAGCTGGTGCGCGCCGGCCTGGCCCGCGAGGCGATCCGGCTGGTGCAGGAGGCCCGCAAGAGCAGCGGCTTCGAGGTCAGTGACCGGATCGCGCTCACCTGGTGGGCCGACGGCGACCTCGGCGTGGCGCTCGCCGAGCAGTCCGACCTGGTCGCGAGCGAGGTGCTGGCGACCAGCACCAGCCGGGTCGACGACGTCGCAGGGCTCGACGGCGGCCGGGTCTTCCGCGACGACGACCTCGGGCTGGCGTTCACCGTCACCCGCGCCTGACCCGGCACCATCAGGACACGACGAGGGGCCACCCGGCTGGGTGGCCCCTCGTTGACGTGCGGGGTCTCGACAAGCTCGACCGCCGGGTTGGGTCAGGCCTCTTCCTCGCCGAGCAGCGCGCGCAGCCGCTTCGGGGCCGGATCGCCGGAACCCTCGAGCGACGCCGCCGCGTTGGACCCCGTGCTGGACGACTCGTTGGTCTCGAGCGCGGCGAGCTGCTGGCTGAAGTAGCTCTTCAGCCGGCTGCGGTACTCCCGCTCGAAGGCACGCAGGTTCTCGACCTCGGTGTTGAGCCGACCCTGCTCCTTCTCGAGGTCGCCGAAGAGCTGGGTGCGGCGCTCGGCGGTCTCGGAGTCGAGCATCTGCGACCGGGTGCGGGCGTCCGCCTCGAGCTGGTCGGACTTGGTCTTGCTCTCGTGCTCCAGTCGCTCCGCGTTGGTGCGGGCGTCGGCCAGGATCTGGTCGGCCTCGGCCCTGGCCTCGCCGACGAGCTGGTCGGCGTTCTGGGTCGCGATCTCGAGCAGTCGGGCCGCGGCGGAGGACGCCTCGGACACGGTGGCGACCTTGATCTCCTGCACCTGCGCCACCGGAGCGGCTCTCAGGCTCCGCCGGGCTCCTGCTCGGGCTCCGGCTCCGCCTGGGCACCATAAGCGGCGAAAGGAGCGTCCGACAGGCGACTCCCCGTCGGCGCCCAGCTTCTCGCGGAGATCGTCGTTCTCCTTGATCAGCCGTGCCAGCTCGGACTCGACCTCGTCGAGGAACTGGTCGACCTCGCCCATGTCGTAGCCCTCGCGCAGCCGCACCGGCGTGAACCGCTTGTTGCTGACGTCCTCAGGCGTCAACGGCATGACTTCACCCACCCACATCTGGTCGTTTGGTTACTGCTCGGAAATACGTCACCCCGAACCATAGCCCGATCGGTCACCGCTGGTTCTCCAGAGGCAGCAGCAACGTTCGTCACACGATCAGCGGAGGAAAATCGCGCTCACGAGGGACAGCAGCAGGTAGCAGATGATCAGCACGACCATCGGGCTCAGGTCGAGCGCCATGCCACCGAGCCGGATCGGGGGCAGGATCCGGCGCACCGCCTTGATCGGCGGGTCGGTGGTCGAGTAGACCGCCTCGAGCACCACGAGGGCGGGTCCGTGGGGGGTCCACTGACGGGCGAACACCTGCACCCAGTCCACGATGAAGCGGGCGATCAGCAGCAGGATGAAGATCAGCAGGAGGAAGTGCAGAACCGAGCCGACGGCAGACATCCCGATCAGCTCTGGTTGAAGAAGCCGCCCTCCGCGATGCGCTGCTTGTCCTCAGCGGCGACGGAGACGTTGGGCGGCGAGAGCAGGAACACCTTGTTGGTCACGCGCTCGATGCTGCCACGCACCGAAAACACCAGGCCGGCCGCGAAGTCGACGAGACGCTTGGCGTCGCCGTCGGACATCTCCGAGAGGTTCATGATCACGGGCACGCCGTCGCGGAAGTTCTCGCCGATCACCCGGGCCTCGTTGTAGGTGCGCGGGTGCAGCGTGGTGATCCGGGACATCGGGGCGACCACGGCCGACGGGGCCGGTCCGGTCGCTCCGGTGCGCCGGCGGTCGGCGAGGTTGGAGACCTCACGCGGCGCCGGCACGGTCTCTCGGGCAGCCGCGGGGACCGGCTCGCGACGAGCGGGCTCGTCGTAGGCGGCCTCGTCGTCGACGTACTCGGCCCCTAGTTGCCTGGGGCGTCCTCGAGCAGCCCGAGATAGACACCCATCTTGCGCATCGTGCCGCTCATGAACTCTCTTCCTCTGCACTCGTGTGTGGCTGAACCACTGATCGGGACATTACTGGACCGAAGGTCTCTGACCGAGGACCGCGCTGCCGACGCGCAGGTGTGTCGCGCCGTGCTCGACGGCCGCTTCGAGATCGGCGCTCATGCCGGCCGAGAGCCAGGTCGCGTCCGGGTGCGCGCGCCGTACGTCGTCCGCGATCCGGGCGAGACCGTCGAACGCCTCCGCCGGGTCGGCGCCGAGCGGAGCGACGGCCATCACGCCGCGCAGCCGCAGGCCCTCGGCCGCGTCGATCGCGGTGGCCAGGTCGGGTACGTCGGCCGGCGCGCAGCCCCCGCGGCCGGGCTTCGGGTCGCGGTCGAGGTCGACCTGCACCAGGCAGTCGAGGACGCTCCCGGCGGTGCCGCGCTGGTGGGCGCCGCGGCCGAGCCCGGCCAGCAGCTTGGGCCGGTCGACGGACTGCACGACGTCGGCGTACTGCGCCACGGCGGCCGCCTTGTTGCTCTGGAGGGTGCCGATGAAGTGCCAGGTGAGGCGCAGGTCCGCGAGCTCGGCGGCCTTCTCCTCGGCCTCCTGGTGCCGGTTCTCCCCCACGTCGGTGACCCCGAGGTCGGCCAGGATGCGCACGTCGGAGGTCGGGAAGAACTTGGTGACCACGACCAGGGTCACCTCGTCCGGGTCGCGGCCGGCGCCCTCGCAGGACCGGGCGATGCGCTCGCGCACCGTCGTCAGCCCGTCGCGGATCTCGTCGGCGCGGCTCACCGGTCGTCCCGGAGCCGGATCAGTCCGGCCAGCCGGCCGGCGCCGGCGCCGTCGCGGCGGTGGGAGTAGAGGTCGGGCGACTCGCGGGTGCACCGGGAGACGTCGACCACGCGGACGCCGTCGCGCTCGAGCTGGGCCCGGACCCCCGCGCCGATGTCGAGCGCCGGTGTCCCCCAGCTCGTGGTCGCGACCGCGGCCGGCTCCAGCGCCCCGACCTCCGCCTGCATCTCCTCGGGCACCTCGTAGCAGGACCCGCACACGTGCGGCCCGACCCAGGCGGTGATGGTGCGGGCGCCCTGCGCGCGCATGGTGGCGACGGCCGCCGGGACCACGCCGCGCGGCCAGGCCGGGGCGCCCGGAGTGGACGGCGCCGATCACGCGCGCGTCGGGGTCGGCGAGCAGCACCGGCACGCAGTCGGCGGCCCGGGCCATCAGCACCGTGCCGGGACGGGTGGTGACCAGGCCGTCGCAGTGCGGCAGGTCGCCCGGGGCGCCGTCCCCGAGCACGGTCGACGTCGGCGCCGTGCACCTGGTGCATGCCGACCAGGTCGGCGCCGGGGGCGAAGTCGGCGAGCACGCGGCGCTGGTTCTCCGCGATCGCCTCCGGGTCGTCGTCTCCGGTGAGCGCCAGGTTGAGGCTGTCGAAGGGCGCAGCACTGACCCCGCCGTACCTGTCCGTGAAGGCCAGGTCGACGGGGCCGAGTGCGCTGCGGTGTGCGTACAAGCCGGCGGTTGCCTACTTCAGGAAGTCCGGGATGTCGAGGTCGTCGTCGCCACCGTACGGCGTCGGCTTGGGCTTCTGCGGAGCCGGTGACGCCCTGCGGGGCACCCTGCTGGGACGGCGCCGGCGGGCGGTTCGGCGCCTCGCCGTTGCGCGCCTGCGCGGCACCGACCGGCACCCTCTCCTCCGCCGGCCGGCTGGCCACGGCCTGGGCGGCTGCCCGGGTCTCGGCCTGCGACTGCTGCGGCACGACCGGGCGACGCGCCTGCGGCGCCTCGCTCTGCCGCTTGGGACGCCCACCGTCGAACCCGGCCGCGATCACGGTCACCCGCACCTCGTCGCCGAGCGCGTCGTCGATGGTCGCACCGAAGATGATGTTCGCCTCCGGGTGGACCGCGTCGGACACCATCGCCGCCGCCTCGTTGATCTCGAACAGGCCCAGGTCGGACCCGCCCGCGATCGAGAGCAGCACGCCGTGGGCGCCGTCGATCGACTCCTCGAGCAGCGGGCTGGAGACCGCCATCTCGGCCGCCGCGACGGCACGGTCCTCACCGCGCGCCGAGCCGATGCCCATCAGCGCCGAGCCGGCGTTGGACATCACGGACTTCACGTCGGCGAAGTCGAGGTTGATCAGGCCCGGGGTGGTGATCAGGTCGGTGATGCCCGAGACGCCCTGGAGCAGCACCTGGTCGGCCTGCTTGAACGCGTCGAGCATGCTCACGCTGCGGTCGGAGATCGAGAGCAGCTTGTCGTTGGGGATCACGATCAGGGTGTCGACCTCTTCGCGGAGGCTGGCGATGCCCTCCTCCGCGGAGTTGGCGCGACGACGGCCCTCGAAGGCGAACGGCCGGGTCACGACACCGATCGTCAGGGCCCCGAGGGACCGGGCGATCTTGGCCACGACGGGCGCGCCGCCGGTGCCGGTGCCGCCGCCCTCGCCCGCGGTCACGAAGACCATGTCGGCGCCCTTGATGACTTCCTCGATCTCCTCCCCGTGGTCCTCGGCGGCCTTCGCGCCGACGTCGGGGTTGGCGCCGGCGCCGAGGCCCCGGGTCAGCTCGCGGCCGATGTCGAGCTTGACATCGGCGTCACTCATCAACAGGGCCTGCGCGTCGGTGTTGATCGCGATGAACTCCACGCCCTTCAGACCGACCTCGATCATCCGGTTGACGGCGTTGACTCCACCTCCACCAATACCCACGACCTTGATCACGGCCAGGTAGTTCTGTGGTGCTGCCACGGCGGCTGCCTCTCGTGTGGTCGGAAAAGGGTGGTGCTGTCCGGGGAAGTCCGACCTGGCCGATGAACTCTAACCCTGAAGTAGAAGGTTATAGTTATGTCAACCTGAGGTCGTGTGACCAAAGTAGGCAGCAGCGCACGGTCAACCGGCGCAACACGCGGGAGGCGTGGCGAGTTTCGAGAAATTGTCGGGTCGAGGCGAGCCTAGGGACGTCGGTGGAAGGTGACCGATCCGTCGGGTCGGTAGCGGTGCTCGAGGGCCGGGTCGTGGATCCGGCGATGGTGGAACCAGCACAACGGCACGGCATCGGCCAGATTGGTCGGCCCCCCGGCCGACCACGGCCGCCGATGATGCAGCTCGCACCAGGCGAACGGCCGCTCGCACCCGTCCGCGCGCGCAGGTGGCGTGGGTCAGCCCGCAGGCCACGCGCTGCGCCTCGCTGAAGAGTCGCTTCGACCGGCCGAGATCGAGCACGTGCGACGCGCCGCCGAGCACCGCCGGGAGGAGGCCCGCTCCGCAGGCCAGGCGACGCGCCTCCCCCGCCGAGATGCGCCCTCCTGTGTCGAGGCCCGCCGCCCGCAGCACCCCGTCGAGCACACCCTTGTCGAGCTGTACGACGAGTGTCGCGGCGACCTTGCCGTGCAGCCGGTCGGTGGGCAGGTGCTCGACGAGCTCGCAGAACGCCAGCCCCCGCGCGTGGTCCCAGTCGGTGCGGATGCCCCGCTCCCCCGCCTGCACCTGGCTGGCGCCGAGCCGGCCACGACGGGGCGCGGTCATGCTCTCGAGGATCTTGCGCAGCAGCTGGCCGTGCAGGTCCGGGACCGTGAAGTGGCCTGACACCGTGCCGTCGCCGTTGTCGTGCAGCGAGAGCCGGGTCTTGTCGTAGGCGACCCCCTCGTCCTCGCGGAGCAACGCGTCCTCGTGGGCGTCGACCACGGCGGCGTCGCGCTCCACGGCTTCGAGCGCGCGACGCGCGCGACCCGGAGCCTCCGCGGTGACATCGTCTCCGCCTTGCCCACCAGGCCGCGCTCGACGCACAGTCGCTGCTCGGTATCGAGCGACGCCGGCAGTCTGCGCTGGGCGTCTGCGATCACCTCGGCGTGGCGCGCAGAGATCCGGCCCTCGCCGAGCGCGGTCCGCGTGGTCGCACACGTGCCGTCGAGGTGACTCGCCAGGGACACCTGCCGGTGGGCGTCGTCGCTGTCCTGGTGCGTGAGCGAGGACGCCCACGCGGCCGTCGAGGCCGCGCCGGCCGCGCGCGCCGTACCACTCCGATCGGCCAGCGCCAGCAGTCGCAGCTTCACCGCCCCGACACCTGCCTCGACGCGGTGCCAGGACTCCATGGCCGCCTGCAGCTGCTCGTCGGACAGTCCCTCGAACGCGCTCGCCCCGGCGTCAGCCAGGAGATCGTCGAGCACCCACTGCACCACGCCGGCGCCCTCGACGGCGGCCGGCGGCAGCACCCGGGCCGGCAGCTCGTCGAGGAGGGTGGTCATGCTGCCCATTCTATCGAACATTGTTCGACTCACAAGGCTTGGTGCGCGACAACATTCCCGTCGCCGTGTAACGCCGCGGCGCTAAGCGGCACTGAACCTTTGGCATCGACCGGGCGACGGCCTACCCCACCCACCAGGAGGAAGCGTGACCCAGCAGCCAGCCACCGCCCCGGACATCGCGTACGACGACCTCCGGGCGCTCTTCGTCAACTGCACCCTGAAGCGGTCGCCCGAGTCCAGCAACACCCAGGGCCTGGTCGACATCAGCCGGCGCATCATGGAGGCGCACGGCGTGCAGGTCGACGTGGTCCGCGCCATCGACCACGACATCGCCACCGGCGTGTGGCCCGACATGCGTGAGCACGGGTGGGAGACCGACGACTGGCCCGGGATCTTCGAGAAGGTCCTTGCCGCCGACATCCTGGTGCTGGCCGGACCGATCTGGCTCGGTGACAACAGCTCGGTCATGAAGCAGGTCCACGAACGGCTGTACGGCGGCTCGCACCTGCTCAACGACCGGGGACAGTACCTGTACTACGGCCGGGTCGGAGGATGCCTGATCACGGGCAACGAGGACGGCGTCAAGCACTGCGCACAGAACGTGCTCTACACGCTGCAGCACATCGGCTACACGATCCCTCCGCAGGCCGACGCCGGCTGGATCGGTGAGGCCGGGCCCGGCCCGTCGTACCTCGATCCCGGCTCGGGTGGCCCGGAGAACGACTTCACCAACCGGAACACGACGTTCATGACCTGGAACCTGATGCACCTGGCCCGGCTGCTGAAGGACGCGGCGGGGTCCCGTCGTACGGCAACCAGAGGTCGGAGTGGGACGCCGGCTGCCGGTTCGACTTCGAGAACCCTGAGTACCGATGAGCGACGCTACGCTCCGACGCGTGGTCACGCCGAGCACCGACGACGCGATCGTGGCGGGTGTCCGGTCCGGCGACGAGGCCGTCTTCGCGCAGCTGCTGGACGACTGGTCACGGTCCATGCTGCTGCTCGCCCGGACCTTCGTCTCCACGGAAGCGTCCGCCGAGGAGGTCGTCCAGGACACCTGGCTCGCAGTCATCAGGGGCATCGACCGGTTCGAGGGCCGATCCTCCCTGCGCACCTGGGTCTACCGGATCCTGGTCAACACCGCGAAGAAGCGCGGCGTGCGCGAGAGTCGCACCGTGCCGTGGAGCAGCCTTGCCGACGACGACCACGGACCGACCGTGGACCCGGCTCTCTTCCGCGACGCCGACGACCACGTACGCCGGCGGCTGGCGTTCGTTCCCGCTCGCGTGGCCGTCCTCCGAGGGTGCCGTGCTCGCAGGTGAGGTCCGCGCCCAGGATCCGTGCCGCGATCGACGCGCTGCCCGACCGGCAGCGCGTGGTCATCACCCTGCGTGACGTCCTGGGACACACCTCCAGGGAGGTCTGCGAGATGCTCGAGATCTCGGGCGCCAACCAGCGAGTCCTCCTGCACCGGGCACGGGCGGCGGTGCGCGGCCAACTGGCGCCGTACCTCGAGCTGGATCCGAGCGACCGGAACCGGGCGGGTGAGCTGAGATGGCCGAGCTCACCTGCCAGGACTTCGTCGAGCTGGTCACCGAGTACCTCGAGGGCGCTCTCGACGAGGACACCGTGCGCCGTTTCGAGGAGCACCTGGCGCTGTGTCCCGGCTGTGAGACCTACCTGAGCCAGATGAAGGAGACGGCCTCGAGACTCGGGGAGATCCCTGTCGAGAGCCTCTCCGCAGAGACGCAGGCGACCTTGCTCTCCGCCTTCCGCGACGTCCGTCGCTGAGCCTCGATCCCACCTCGCACGACTGCCGGACTTTGATCCGAGGACCTACCCATGCCCGAAGCCGGGTTCGCCAGCCTGAACCATGCAACCTTCGCCAGCGTCAGTCTCGCACCGCGCTCGCGGGTGGCCGCCCCAGCGACCCGAGGACCGCGACGAGCCGGTCGATGTCGTCCTCGTGGTTGTAGAGGTGGACCGAGAAGCGCAGGGCGCCGTCGCGTGCCGAGGCGATGACGCGGTGCTCGGACAGGGCGTGGACGACCCGGGCCGGTTCGAGGTCGCCGAGCGGAACCCTGAGGATGGTGCTCCGGTTCTCCGCGGGCAGGGCGACCGGCTCCCAGCCGGCACCGGTGAGTGCGCCCCGCAGCAGCTCCTCGAGGTCGCCGTTCCGGCTGAAGATGGTGTCGGGCCCGAACTGGTCGAAGATGGCGAGCGACGTCCTGTTGCCGAAGGCCGCCAGCCAGCTGATCGAGCTGTCGAACCGGGATGCCGTCGGCGACAGCTCCATGGTCGGGCCGAAGAAGCTCGGCGAACGGGTCCGCGCCAGCACGCCAACCGGCGTTGATGGGGGTGAACCGGTCTTGCGCGGCCCTGGACAGGAAGCAGTAGCCCATCCCCCGGCCGGCGTTGAGCAGGAACTTGTGGTCCGCCGTGGCCAGCACGTCCACGTGGCGAAGGGCCTCGGACACCGGTACCGCGCCCACCATCTGTGAGCCGTCCACGAACACGATCGCCCCGACCTCTCGCGCCAGCGAGCTGATCGAGGCGATGTCGGAGCGATGGCCGGTGGCCGACTGCACGCCACTGAACGCCACCAGGCGCGTGCCGGCGTCGACGCGCTGCTCGACGTCGTCAGGCTCGAGCCCGCCGCGGCGGAACGGGACCTGGCGGACGTCGTAGCCCTTGCGCTCGAGCAGCCGCCACGGGAAGTGGTTCGAGCTGTACTCCCGCTCCCCGATGACGACGTTGTCGCCGGGGGCCGCGGTGCCGAACTGCGCCGCGACCAGGCCGGCCGCCGACGACATCGACGGGATCAGCGCAACGTCCGCGGGGTCGGCCCCCATGAGACGGGCCGCCTGCGCCCGGGCGTCGTTCGCGGCCTGCTCGCCGCGGGCGAAGTCCAGGCCGTCCGTGACCCAGTCGTCGATGGCTTCGTGGTAGGTCCGGGCCAGCGCGTCGCTGGCGAGCCCGACGGCCGCGGTGTTGAAGTAGCACCGGTCCGCGGTCGCGGGAAACAGGAGCCGCGCTTCGGTGACGTCCGTGACGGGTACGTCGGGCTGCGGATCGGCCACGACGTCACGGTACGCGCGAACCTGGGACACGACGCGCTTCGACCAGGCGGCGGGGTGTTCGCAGGCGCACTGCCTGTGGTTTGGTTGCACCGTGACGAGGGAAGTCGAGGCCGACTACCTCGTGGTCGGCGCCGGGGCCAGCGGCATGGCGTTCACCGATGCGCTGATCGACCACGCCGACGCGCGCGTCGCACTCGTCGACCGTCGCCACGGCGTCGGTGGCCACTGGCTCGAGGCCTACCCCTTCGTCCGGCTGCACCAGTCGTCGACCTTCTACGGCGTCGCGTCGACGGTGCTGGGCGGTGGTCGTATCCAGGAGCGCGGACCCGAGGCGGGGCTGCACGAGCGCGCCGGCCAGCCCACGATCTGCGCCTACTACGAAAACCTGCTGGTGGACCGGATGCTCGGGTCGGGCCGGGTCGAGCACTTCGCCGGCTGCGAGTACCTGGGCGACCGCACCTTCGTCTCGCGCGTCTCGGGACAGCGGTTCGCGGTGCCGCAACGCTGCCGGGTCGTCGACGCGCGCTACCTGTCCCCCGACATCCCGGCCGAGACCCCGCCGAAGTTCGATGTCGCCGACGGCGCGCGGGTGATCCCGGTCAACGACCTCGTGCACATCGAGGAGGCTCCGAGCCAGTACGTCGTCGTCGGGCTCGGGCAAGACCGCGACCGATGCCTGCATCTGGCTGCTCGCGCGTGGGGTGGATCCCGACGCGATCTGCTGGGTGCGCCCACGCGATCCCTGGATGCTCAACCGGGCGCTGATCCAGCCGGATCCGGTCATCTACCTCGGCATGGTCGCCGACATGATGCAGGCGGCAGGGGCGGCGGCATCGATGCCGGACCTGTTCCTCCGGCTGGAGGACGCCGGCATCATGCTGCGCATCGACCGCTCGGTCACGCCGACCATGGCCAAGGCGCCCACCCTCGGGACGTGGGAGCTCGAGCTGCTGCGCAGCATCGACAACGTCGTGCGTCGGGGCCACATCGTCACGGCGAGGCGTGGTCGGCTCGACTTCGCGCACGGCTCGGTCGCGATCGCCGACGACGCCCTGATCGTGAACTGCGCGGCCGACGGCCTGAAGAGGCCGCCCCTGGTGCCGATCTGGGGTCACGAGGCGATCACGCTGCAACCGATCCGGGCCGGGTTCCCGTGCTTCGGGGCGGCGCTGGCGGGGTACGTCGAGGCGACCCGTGACGACGATGCCGAGAAGAACCGGCTCTGCCCGCCGTCGTCCTTCGGCAACTCCCTGACCGACTGGGCACGGATGAACGTCCTGGGCCTGCGGAACTCGGCGTCGTTCGGCTCCGAGCCCGACATCAAGGCGTGGACCGACCGGGTCGCCCTCAACCCGGCACGCGTCCCACCCGAGCACGGCGGGTCCCCCGAGCTGGACGACGCCCTGGGCCGACTCCAGGCCAATGTCGGACCGGGGCTGGCCCGGCTGGTCGAGCTCAGCGACGGGGTGCCCGGCTGAGCGGAGCCTCTCGCCGGCTACGGACGCGTCGTGGGCCGGCCGGGCACCCGCACGTCGATCGCCGAGGACTTCTGGCGCAGCAGGACCGCGAGCACCTCGGCCTTCTTCGCGGACTGCGCGGCGTCGCCCCACTTCACGAGCCGGCCGCTGCGCATCACCAGCCGGATCTGGTCGATCGTGGCCACCGACACGTGGTCGACGCGCGCGAGCACGGCCGGCGGCAGCGCGCCGACGACGCGGGCGGCCTCCTGGAGCGCCGCGGTGTCGGCGCCCTCCTGGTCGCGGATCACGGGCAGGCCCGGTGGCCGCGTGTCGTAGGTGCGGAAGAGGACGCCGTCGCGGGCGAGGCCGCGGAAGCCTCCGGCGCGGGGTACGACGGCGACCGCGACCCGCTCGGTGACCGCGATCGCGACACCGTGCGGCCACGCCCGTGTCACCCGCACGGACTTCACCTCGGGCAGCGAGGCGACCCGGCCGCGCACCGCGCCGAGGTCGAGCCGGGCCAGCGGCTCACCGATCGGCACCCGTGCGGCCTCGCGGACCTGGATCGGCGCGAGGGCGTCGGTGCCCGTGACGGACACCTTCTCGGTGGTCAGGAGCGGCGAGAACCACACCGACGTACGCGCCGGCCACGAGCAGCACCACCGCCAGCAACGCACCGAGCCAGGGCCGCATCCGGCCGAGCCGGCCCCAGCGGCGCCGCTTGCGGAACAGCTTGCGCTCGAGCGCGATCGTCTCCTCGTCGGGGCCGGCCGACGCCCCGGCCTACTCCTCAGGCTGCTCAGGGCCGAACACCTCCCCGGGATGGAGGTCGGCGAGCTGGGCGAGCACCTCGGGCGCGAGCAGGGTCACGTCGCCGGCGCCGAGCGTGAGCACCACGTCGCCGGGACGCGCCCGCTCGACCAGGTGAGCGGCGGTGCTGGCGTAGCGCGGCTCGAACACCACCGCCTCCGGCGGCAGGGGTACGGCGTCCGCGACGAGGGCGCCGCTGACCCCCGGCTCGGGGTCCTCGCGGGCGACGTACACGTCCATCACCACGACCACGTCGGCCGCGCCGAGCGCCCGGCCCATGGCGGCACCGAAGATCTTGGTGCGGGACACCATGTGCGGCTGGAACGCGACCAGCACCCGCCCCTCCCCCGCCACCGACCGGGCCGCCTGCAGGTCACCGGCGATCTCGTTGGGGTGGTGGGCGTAGCTGTCGTAGACCCGGATACCGCCGGCCTCGCCCTTGAGCTCCATCCGGCGCCGGGTGCCGCTGAACGACCCCAGCCCGCGGGCCAGGTCGGCGAACGGGAAGCCGAGCCCGAGCCCGGCGGCGAGCGCGGCCAGGGCGTCGAGGACGTAGTGGCGTCCCGGGATCTGCAGCCGCACCTCACCGAGCCGGCGGCCGCGGTCGATCACGGTGAACGTCGACCTGGCGCCGATGAAGCGAACGCCGGCGGCGCGCACGTCGGCGGCGTCGGACTCCCCCACCGTCACCACGGTCAGGCCGCGGCCGCGGGCGGTGACCGCGAGTTCGGCAGCACCGTCGTCGTCGACGCACATGACCAGGAAGCCGGCGGTGTCGATCCGGCCGAGGAACTCCTCGAACGCCGCGTGGTAGGCCTCCTCCGTGCCCCAGTTGTCGAGGTGGTCGGCCTCGACGTTGGTGACCAGGCCGACGTACGGCGAGTACACGAGGAACGCCCCGTCGCTCTCGTCGGCCTCGGCCACGAACAGCTCACCGGATCCGTCATGGGCGTTGGAGCCGGACTCGTTGAGCTCGCCACCGATCGCGAAGGACGGGTCGGCACCGCAGTGCTGGAGCGCCACCGTGAGCAGCGACGTGGTGGTGGTCTTGCCGTGCGTGCCGGCAACCGCGACCACCTTGCGGCCCTGCATCACCGAGGCAAGGGCGGCCGAGCGCGGCAGCATCCGCAGTCCGAGCCGCTGCGCCTCGACCACCTCGGGGTTGGTCTCGCGCACCGCGGTGGAGACCACGAGCGTGTCGGCGTCGCGCACCTGGGAGGCGTCGTGGCCGACGTAGCAGGTGGCGCCGAGCGCCCGCAGCACGTCGAGCGTGAGCGACTGCTTGGCGTCGCTGCCGGACACGGTGAGCCCCCGCGCGAGCATGATCCGGGCGATGCCGGACAGGCCGGCTCCCCCGATGCCGACGAAGTGGACCCGCCCCAGCGCCTCGGCGGGCAGCAGCTCCCCGGGAACCGGCACCCTCATGAGGTCGCCGCCGCCAGGATCATGTCGGCGAGCTTCTCGTCGGCGTCGAGCGGGATCACGTCGGCCGCCGCACGGGCCATGCCGGCCAGCCGCAGCGGGTTGGTCAGCAGCGCCGGGATGTTCTCCGACACCCACGCGGGCGTGAGGTCACCGTCGGCGACGAGCAGCCCGCCCCCGGCGTCGATCACGGGGCGGGCGTTCTGGGCCTGTTCCCCGTTGCCGATCGGGAGCGGCACGTAGATCGCGGGCAGTCCCACGCCGGACACCTCGGTCACGGTGTTGGCGCCGGCCCGACACAGCACCGCGTCGGCGGCGGCGTAGGCGAGGTCCATCCGGTCGACGAACGGCACCACGACGTACGGCGGGCCGGACAGCCCCTGCTTCGCGGGTACGTCGACCTCGCCGGCCGGCCCGGACACGTGCAGCACCTGGACGCCCGCCGCGGCGAACGCGGGCGCGGCGGCGGCCACCGACTCGTTGAGCCGGCGCGCGCCCTGCGAGCCGCCGGTCACCAGCAGCGTCGGCAGCCCGGGCTCGAGCCCGAAGTGGGCGCGAGCCACCTCGCGCAGCTCGCCGCGCTCGAGGGTCGCGATCATCCGCCGGATCGGCAGCCCGACGTAGGTGGCGTGACGCAGCTCGGTGCCCGGGAAGCTGGTGGCCACGAAGCCGGTGAAGCGAGCCCCCAGCTTGTTGGCGATGCCGGCGATCGCGTTGCCCTCGTGCACCACGATCGGCACCCGCCGGCGGCGGGCGGCGAGGTAGGCCGGCACCGACACGTAGCCGCCGAAGCCCACGACCACGTCGGGCTGCACGCGGTCGATCACCTCGAGCGCGGCCTTGACCGTCGCTCGCAGCCGCATCGGCGTGCGCAGCAGGTCGCGCGTTGAGCTTGCGCGACAGCGGCACCGGAGGCACCAGCTCGAGCGGGTAGCCGGCGGCGGGAACGACGCGGTTCTCGAGTCCCCGCGGCGTGCCGAGCGCGGTGATCTCGATCGAGGGATCGCGGCGGCGCAGGGCGTCGGCGGTGGCGAGCAGGGGCGAGGTGTGGCCGGCCGTGCCCCCGCCGGCGAGGAGCACGCGCATTATTTGGCTCGGGTCGCCCGGGCGGGACGGGCACTGACGCCGGAGCGCCCCCGCACCACGACGACGACGGTCGCGCAGCGCACGCGCGGCGTCGGGCTCGTGCCGCGCGAACGAAGATCAGGAGGCCGATCGAGACCAGCCTCGGGCACCAGCGAGGACCCGCCGTACGACACCAGCGGGAGCGGGATGCCGATCACCGGGAGCAGGGCGAGCACCATGCCGATGTTGATCATCATCTGCACGGTCAGCCAGACCGTGATCCCGGCGGCCATGTAGCGCACGAAC
>CAVWFF010000039.1:0-16928 GCA_963754145.1 uncultured Actinomycetota bacterium | reverse complement strand
GGTGACGTCTCCAGTGGAGGTCGCGGCCAGCACCGACCGCCGGCACCTAGCCGAGCTCGAGATGCGCGAGCTCACCACGCGAGGTGATCCCGGTCTTAGTGAACACGTTGCGTAGGTGAAACGCGACCGTGCGGGGTGAGACCCAGCACTGAGCGGCCACGTCCTTGTTCGACATGCCTTGGCTGACCAGGTCCGCAACCTTCAGCTCCATGGGGGTCAGGTTCAGCGCCGTGGACGGGTCCCGTTTGCGGGCCGTCTCCCCGGAAGCTCGTAGTTCCTGGCTGGCCCGTTCAGCGAGCGGGCCGGCGTGCAGGTCCTCGAACGTCTCCAGTGCTGCCCGAAGCTGACTGCGGGCGTCCACCCGCTGCAGGTTGCGGCGCAGGAACTCGCCGTACGCGAGCTGCACCCGAGCCCGGTCGTAGGGGCGGTTGGCGTGGCCGTGGTGGGCGAGCGAGAGGTCGAACAGTTCGGTGACCCGGCTGGCACCGGCATCGTCGTGCTCAGCGGACATCGCCCGACCGAACGCGGCCGCGGCCTGCGCCCAGGGCAGTGCGGTGCCGGCCGCGAACGCGTCAAGGTCCTCCACCCAGGCGAGGGCCTGGGCGCGGTCGTCGCCGCGGACGGCGGCGTCGATGCGGTCGTGGGCGGACATCAGCATCAGGGCGGGCAACTGGATCGGCGACGAGGCCGCTGTCATCTGGCGGAACTGGTGCAGGGCGCCGTTTGCGTCACCCCCCAGCAGTGCCCGGACGCCCTTGGCCCACCGGGTGAGGTCTTCGACCGGCTGGGCCAGGATGCCCACGGGTGGGTGCACGGCCACCAGCGCCTCCAGGGACGTGAGGCGGTCGTCGTAGTCGGGGCGACCCTCGAGTGCAGCGAGCAGTGTCAGCCACGCCCGCGGGGCCGCCGTCGCTGCGACCTGCCCGACGCTGAGACCGAGCGTGACGGCCTCCTCCGATGAGTTCCGCAGCGCAGTCCACTGGCCGCCGACGAACTGGCTGAACGGGACGCGCTGGAGGGCATACAGGACGGCCATGCCGTTCCCGTTCTCCCGGGCGGTGGACAGCATCAGGGCGTAGAAGTGGCGGTGCGCGTCGTCGTCGCCCAGGTGCAGGGCAGCGTTCGCGAGGTTCCCGAGCAGGTCGAGGTCGGCGAGGGTGTCGGCCGCCCCGAGCGCGGTCTCTTGAGCGGCGTGGAGTGCGCTCAGTGCGGAGGCGCGGTCTCCGGCGATGTCGTGCCGGGTGCTGACCAGGAGCTGCTTGAGGCATCGGGTGCGTGGCGTGTCCTGCGGCGAGACCTCGACGTCGATGGTGTCGTCAGGGAGCCTTGCACCGCTGTCGATGCCGTGGCTGCGGGCGACCGCGGCAGCCACGGCCATCTCCAGCGCCCGGACCGGTTCGTGTACCGCCACCTGCTCGGCGGCCTGGGTGAGGATCCGGTGCGCGTCCGCCGCCGAGCCGACGTTGACCGCGATCCGGCCGCGGAGCCGGTCGATGTCCGCGAGCAGGAGCGGGTCTTCTGCGCGCTCACGGGCCGCCGACAACAGCGCGGACGCCCGGGCGGTCTGGCCCGAGGCCCACGCGTTGCGGGCGGCGGCGAGCTGGCGGCCGGCCTTGGCGAGCGGGTCGAGCGGTCAGGTCGGCGGCTCGTTCGTACGCGTCTGCTGCGGCCCGGTAGCCGCCACGTCGCTCGGCCCGCGCGCCGACCTGGTCGAGGGCGACGGCCAGGCCCTCGTCCGGACCGTCCGCGGCCGCGGCACGGTGCCAGGTCGCCCGGTCGGAGTCCTCCAGGCTGTCCAGGGCATCGGCCAGGGCGCGGTGCGCCCGGCGGCGTTCGAGGTCCGCGGCGGCCTGGTAGACCGCGGACCGGACGAGTGGATGCCGGACGGTCACGGTGTCACCGCTGAGGGTGAGCAGCCCGGACCGTTCTGCCTCCGCGAACGCGTCCGGCGGGACGCCGAGGGCGGCGGCGGCTCGTTGGATGGTCGCGAGCTGGCCGGTGTCGTCGGCGACCGCGACCAGCATCAGCGTCTGCGCCGCCGCGGTGAGACGGCGGGACCGGTCGAGGAAGACCCGCTCGACCCCGGCGGTGAGCATCAGCTGCGAGGGCAACGGAGCGGTCCCGTCGAGCTGCGCGTCACTGAGGCCGGTCGGAAGCTCGACCAGCGCGAGCGGGTTCCCGCCGGTCTCGGCGAGCAGCCGGTCGGTGACCTCGGCGGCGACCACGACCGCAGCGTTCTCGGCGAGCAACGCCCGCACCGAGGCTGCGTCCAAGCCCTTCCAGCCGCAGCGACGCCACCCCGTCGGGGGCGAACGTGCGGTTGTCGGTGTCGCGGGCCGCGAACACCATCGCGACCCGGTCCGCCTCCAGGCGTCTGGTCGCGAACAGCAGCGCGTCGGTCGAGGCGGAGTCGAGCCAGTGTGCGTCGTCGATGACGCACACCACCGGCTGCTCCTCGGCCGCCTCGGTGAGCATCGACAAGGTCGCGACCGCCACCAGGAACGGGTCGACCGTCCCCACCTCCTGCCCGAACGCCACCCCGAGCGCGTGCGCCTGCGGGTTCGGGTAGCCGCTCGAGCAGACCGAGGACCGGTCGGAGCAACCGGTGCAGCGCGGCGAACGCCAGCGGGGACTCCGACTCCAGCCCCTGGGTGCGCAGCACCCGCACGTCACTCGCCGTGGACAAGACCTCGGCCAGGAGAGCCGACTTCCCCACGCCTGGTTCCCCGTGCACCACGACGCTGCCGGCCGTCCCGCCGCGGGCGTCCTCGATGAGTGCGGACAAGCGCGCCAGCTCGACGCCTCGCCCATGCAGCACGTCGCGACCGTACCGCTCGCTGGGCCGTTGCGGCCGCCGCCGCCGACTCGCTGCCAGCTATCCCGGCACTTTGACCGGGTTGAGCCGGTGACGTCCCGGCCAGAGTGAACCCACCCCGATACGCCGCGATCGCCATCAACGCCGACCCGGTCGAGGATGACGTACGACGCGCGGTCCTCGAGTTCCACCCCGGATTCGTCCCCACGAAGGAGATTTCATGAACACCGCCGCCGGACCCCCGACCAAGCACCAGCTCGCGCTGATGATCTGGCTGGCTGTCTTCCCGACCCTGACCGCTCTGAACCTGCTGCTCGGTGGCTGGCTCGGGACGCTCCCGCCGGTCGTGCGCACGTTCGTGCTCGTCACGATCGCGGTGCCGATCGTCGCCTACGGTCTGATGCCGCAGCTGCACCGGGCCCGCCGTCACCTGCTGGCCCGCGCCGCCGGATCTGCGCGGATCTCGTCACCGCGTCACCCCTGAGGCGTTCGTCCCGAGACGGGACCAGCGATCCTCCCGGCCGGCCCTACCGACACCGGCAGCCGACCTCAGCCCAAACAAGAAGAAGGACTTTCCGCCATGAGCAGCGCACGAACATCGACCCGCCACATCGGCCTCCTGCTGTTCGACGACGTCGAAGAGCTCGACGCGGTCGGCCCGTGGGAGGTCCTCTCCTACTGGACCCTCCACCACCCCGAGGACGGCTGGTCCATCTCGTGCGTGTCCCGCGACGGAGCCCCGGTGGTCGCCGCGAAAGGACTGACGCTGGCAGCGCACCACTCGATGAGCGGGATGCCGCCGCTCGACGTGCTCATCCACCCCGGCGGCCAGGGCACCCGACCGCTGATGCGGAACCCGCGAACACCTCGCCTGGGTCCGAGCCCAAGCCGCCACCGTCCCGCTGATGACCAGCGTGTGCACCGGAGCCCTCGTGTACGCAGCCGCCGGCCTGCTCGCCGGGCCGGCCCGCGACCACCCACTGGGAGTCCCTGGACCTGCTCCAC
Organism: uncultured Actinomycetota bacterium; assembly: GCA_963754145.1. Taxonomy (GTDB): domain Bacteria; phylum Actinomycetota; class Actinomycetes; order Propionibacteriales; family Nocardioidaceae; genus Marmoricola. Next base: position 13,108 of record CAVWFF010000039.1, on the reverse strand, counting down.
GAACTCGACCCGACCATCGAGGTGAACCCCGAGGCCCGCTACGTCGACGACGGCAACGTCATCACCAGCGCCGGGGTCAGCGCCGGCATCGACATGGCCCTGCACCTGGTCGCTCGGCTCGCCGGCGTCGACCGGGCCCGCGAGGTCCGCCGAGCCATCCAGTACGACCCCCACCCCCCGGTCTGAGGAGCGCCCGTACCCCGTTCCGACGTTGCCGCGATCCACCGTGTCGTGACTCTCGCCATCGTCGCTGGCCTCCCGCATCACCGACACACCTCTGTCCCATGCCTCACCCCGCCTGTCTCACCCGCCTGTCTCACCCGCCCACTTACTGCTCTACGAGGAGAATCATGAACACCTGGCTTCGTCGTGTCCTGTACACGACCCTGACGCTGATGTTGACGACCGCGACACTGGCCGGCATCGCCGTCGCAGGAGTCGTCGCCACCAGCCGCAGCACCCACCAGACCGTCCGCACCGGGGCGTCGAACCCTGCCCTCGCCTCACTCGGGTACGCCGAACCGGTCGGCTCCGCGGGCCACGTGACCAAGCAGGGCCGGCGACTGGTCGTCGCGTTCGTCGCGGGTCAGTCCGGCACCGTTGCCAGCGACCTCCTCGCGCCCTACGACATCTTCGCCAGCTCACCGGCGTTCACCACCTACGTGGTCGCAGCAGGCGCCGGCCCGGCTCCCCTGGAGGGCGGGCCCGCCGTGGTCCCCACGCACACGTTCGCCGACGTGGACGCCGACCCTGCGCTGACACCCGACCTGATCGTGGTCCCGGCGCTGAGCAAGCCGACCGGTGAGTCCGAAGCACCGCTTCGCAGATGGGTCAGCCGCCAGCACGACGCCGGAGCGCGTGTCCTCGGCGTGTGCGCCGGTGCGCTCGTCCTCGCCGCGACCGGCATGCTCGACGGCCTCGACGCGACCAGCCACTGGTCCCGCATCAACGCCCTGCAGAATCAACACCCGGCCGTGCACTGGCTCCGCGGGCGTCGCTATGTCGAGGACGGGACGGTCACCACCACCGCCGCTGTCACCTCCGGAGTCCAGGGCGCCCTGCACCTCGTCGCAGAGCTCGCCGGACCAGCCGAGGCGCAACGGGTCGCAGACCAGCACCCCGAGCTCGGCTGGACCCCGACCGAGACCAACCACCATCGGCAAGGACCACTTCGCGGTCCGCGACTGGCCCGTCGGCCTCAACTACCTCGAGCCGTGGTTCCGGCCCACCATCGGCATCGCCCTGCACGACGGTGTCGGCGAACTGGACGCGACCGCCGCGTTCGAGGTGTACGGCCAGTCGGCGGCCGCCCACACGATCGCCATCGCAACCGGCGACACGGTCCGCACCCGGCATGGCCTCGTCCTGCTCACCACCCCCCTCACGCCAGGCGCCCGACCTCGTCCCGGGTCGTCGTGCCCGGCGCAGGCGCATCCGAGCGCCGTCGACCCCCGACTGCGCGCCTGGGCCGACCACCAGCACCTCGCCGTCGAACCGCTCACGGGCCGACCCGGTCCGGACGGGCGCTGGCGGCGGCGGGTTCACTGCCGCGCTGCAGAACCTCGCCGACCACACCGACGCCAGCACCACCCGCACGACCGCGAAAATGATCGGCTACCCCACCACCGAGCTCACCCTCGGCCCCGCGCACCGGTCCTGGCGCGCGTTCCTGCTCGGCCTCGCCAGCCTCGCGCGTCGCCATCCTCCTCGGACTGAGCCCGGCCTACCTCAGTCGACGTCGAACCCACCGGCGTGAGCGGCCTCGTTCGAGCGGCGCACCCCGCCCTGCCCCGCTTACGGGCGTCGGGTCGCGATGAGACGCGGGCTGCTCTGAGCACTCCTGCCGGCGGTCGAGCCGTCAGGAGTTGAAAGTCGTCAGCGATGCGGGGCCTCCTCCGGGCAGGCATCCCGGACGTGCCGCCCGGACTTCGGGGAGGGCATCACCGCCGGCTGGACCACGGCTACCTTGCGCGCCGGCCGGTACGAGCTGGTGTGCAACCTGCGCAACCACTCCGCGAACAGGATGCTCCAGGCGCGGACCGTCTCCTGAGCGGAGCACCTGGGCAACCGTCAGCCCGCTGCCCACGGCGGGCTGACGGGGGCGACCGACCAGGCTCCGGGCTGTGCACGACGGTCCGCCGGAGGGGCGGGGCGGCCACAACGCCAGACGCTGGTTTCGGCGGGATCTCTCGAGCTGGAGAAGCTCGCGGCGCCCCCGTAGCTTGCCCTCATCGGCAGTTTCACGCCCCGGCGGGTCCACCGGATCTCAGATGAGTGCGCTTGACCTTCTCTTCGACGTCCACTGCGTCAGGGTCAAAGCAGCTTTCCTCCTTCGTGCTCCGGGTTCTGTGCCGCCGGTGGAGGGAGCCCTCGGAATAGGGCCTGTCTCGATCCCGATCCCATTTCACCGGAAACCGTTGACTCTTCACGGTCCCCAGAATCCTCTCCACACTTCACCGCCGATCCGGCCTCTCCACACCTCCCTTCCAAGCGGCACGCATGCTACGAAGGTACGTAGATGGGTCGCCCGTGGTCGGGCGGCCCACGCGGCATTTCTAGGGGTCCGTTGGTTGTCGACGGACGTCGTTGAGGCGGTGATCCGGCGTGCATGGCGGGGTGAAGTTCTACCGCGGCGCGGCGAGGGCCGCGCGCGCCTACGTCGAGCGCGACCGCTCCCGGGCCGATGACTACTACCTCGCCGAGGGCAGCGGGCGTCGCCGACCGGTTCGCCGCCACCCCCGACGGCGTCGAGCACGCCGGGCTCGATGGACGGCGAGACCTACGAGCAGTGGGTCGCCGGGTTCGACGTCGACACCGGTCGCACGAAGGGTCGGCTGCGCGACGACGCGAACGCGCTGCGGTTCGTCGAGGTCATGGTCAACGGACCGAAGACCTGGTCGCTGGCCGCCGCGCTGCACCCGGAGATCGCGGCCGCGTTGGACGCGGCCCAGGACAGGGCCGCCGGCGAGATCGTCGGCTGGGTCGCCGAGCACGCCACCACCCGGGTCGGGCCGCGTGGCCGGCAGGTGCAGGTGCCGGTCGAGCAGATCGAGGCGGCGGTGATCCGGCACTACACCTCCCGGGCCGGCGACCCGCACCGCCACCTCCACCTGCAGATCAACGCCCGCGTCTTCGCCGCCGGCGCGTGGCGGGGCCTGCACTCGGTCGGGGTCGTGCGACAGCATCGAGGCGATCAACGGCATCGGGCACGCCGCGGTCGCTGACCGACCCGCGAGTTCCGGGCGGTCCTCGCCGCGCACGGGTTCACCCTCGACCCGGAGACCGGCGAGATCCGCCAGCTCGCGCCGTACGTCGGGGCGTTCAGCGCCCGGACCGCGCAGATCCGCCGCAACATCGACCGCTACGAGGCCGAGTGGCGCGGCGAGCACCCCGGCGAGGAGCCGGGCCCGCGGCTGCGGCGAGGCGTGGGACCGGCGGGCGTGGGCCGAGGCCCGGCCCGACAAGGTCGTCCCGACCGACGGCGCGCGAGCTGGTGGCCCGCTGGAACGACGAGCTGCGCGACCTCGGCTACCGCGACCCGGCCGACGCCGTGCCGCTGGCGGGCGACGCGGCCGGGGTGGATCGACCGCGACGCGGCGGCCGAGCTGGTCGTCTCGCAGCCTCGGGGCGAAGCGGTCGGCCTGGAACGCCGCCGACATCCGCGGCGAGGTCGAGGTCCTGCTCGCCCAGACCGGCCTCGTCGCCGAGCCCGCCGCGCGCATCGAGCTGGCCGAGGACCTCACCGCCCGCGCCGCCGACGCGGTGCGTCCGCTGCTGACCGCGACCGATGTGCCCGAGCACGTCCGCTCCCTCACCTCCCAGCAGGTGCTCGAGGTCGAGGCCGACCTCATCGACCCGGCTCGCGCGGCGCGGCGGCGCAGCCGGCCCGCAGGGTCGCGCATCGGCGGGCGCGGGCTGGTCCGGATCGACCCGACCCAGGCCGCCGTGGTCGGCGCCCTGGCCGGCGACGGGCCAGCTGGTGGTGGTCGAAGGTGCCGCCGGTGCCGGCAAGACCACCCCCTGCGCTCGGCCCAGCGAGCTGCTCGCGCAGCAGGGTCACCGGCTGGTGGTGGTGACCCCGACGCTGAAGGCCGCCCAGGTCGCCGCCGCGCGAGACCGGCGCCGACGGGTCACTCCGCCGCCTGGCTGATCCACCAGCACGGCTGCCGCTGGGACGACGACGGCCACTGGACCCGGCAGCCCGACCCCGACCCCGATCCCGCGCGCCCGGCTGCGGCCCGGTGACCTGCTGCTCGTCGACGAGGCCGGGATGCTCGACCAGGACACCGCCCGCGCGCTGCTCACCATCGCCGACGAGACCGGCGCCCGGGTCGCGTTCGTCGGCGACCGCCACCAGCTCCCCGCCGTCGGCCGCGGCGGCGTCCTCGACCACGCCGTCGCGCTGGGCGCACCCGACGCGCCGTCGTCACGCTGGAGACGGTGCACCGGTTCACCGACCCCGACTACGCCGACCTCAGCCTGCGGATGCGCACCGGCGAGCGACCCCGGCGAGGTCTTCGACGCCCTGCACCGCCGCGGTCAGATCGTCATCCACGCCACCGAGGTCGAACGCACCGCCGCCCTCGCCGACGCCGGCGCCGCCGGCGACCTGGTCATCGCCGACACCCGCGAGCAGGTCGCCGCCCTCAACGCCGCGATCCGCGACCAGCGCCGCGCCGACCGGCCGACCGGCGACTCGCCGCGAGCGTCACCACCGCCGCCGGCGAGCGGATCGGGCTCGGCGACCGGGTCGCCACCCGCCGCAACGACCCCGACCTCGGCGTCGCGAACCGCCAGACCTGGACCGTCACCGGCATCGGCGCAGGACGGCAGCCTCGTCCTGCACGGCCACGGGACGCGACCGCGAGGTCCCGGCCGAGTACGCGAGCCGGTTCGTCGAGCTCGCCTACGCCACCACCGTCCACGGCGCCCAAGGCGAGACCGTCGACCCCGCCCACGTCGCTCATCGGCGAGCACCACCGGCGCCGCCGCGGCGTACGTCGCGATGACCCGCGGCCGCGAGCGCAACACCGCCCACCTGGTCGCCGAGACCCTCGACGACGCCCGCAGGCAGTGGGTCGAGGTCTTCGGCCGCGACCGCGCCGACCTCGGACCCGCCCACGCCCGACGCCAGGCGATCGACGCCATCGACCGCTACGGCACCGATGGACGTCGTCGGCCCGCGCCCGGCCCCGCCGCCGCGACCGTCTCCGTCGAGGCTGCCGGCCAGGATCGAGAGCTCGGCCTGTGACGTCAGCGACGCCGCCGGCGCTGGTGGGTGGCGGCCAGGCGATGCCGATCTCGCCTGCGATCCGGGCGCTGAAGCCGCCCGGGTCGCGTGGCTGCATGTCCTGCGGCTGCAGCGGCCGCGTCGATCACCGGCTGCCACGCCTCGCGGACCACGTCGGGCAGAGTCATGTGCGGCCACGCCTGGATCAGCAGGACACCGTCGACCGAGTCCAGGAGCATCCGCTCGAGTCCGTGAACGAGGACCAGCTCGTAGTACTCGATGCGCTCGGCCGGATCCGACAGGTCCCAGATCTTGTTGTCGTCGGTGTGGAAGATGTACTTCAGCACCTGGACCCGGGCGAAGCAGTCGGGCACCGGCACCGACCACAGGCGGTCCGGGACCACGAACGACCCGAGCTCGGGATCCTCCCGATAGTCGAAGAAGACCATCGGCCTCACAGCAAGCTCGGCGTCCGCGGCATCGAGCAGCCGCTCGACCACCTCCAACGTCGGCGACTTGCGGCGCGACTCGTACTCCGAGACCGACGACTGCTGGGTCCGGGCGATCTCCGCCAACCGGCGCTGCGACAGGCCCGCGGCCCTGCGGGCGACCTCGATCACCGTCTTCGGCGATCCACGGCCGCAGAATATCGCCGATCATCGATTGGGACGGCCTGCACACCTCCTGGATGAGGTCGGAGACACCGCTTGGCCTCACGGTCGACCAGCGAGGAGCACCACCATGACCGCACAGCCGATCAACCCCGACGACAGCCACCGCCCGGCGACGAGCCTCGGCGACGAGATGCTCACCCTCCAGGAAGCCTGCCACTTCCTCCGCGATCCCCGAAGGCACCCTGCGCTACTGGCGCCACCTCGGCGCCGGACCCCGCAGCTTCAAGATCGGCCGCCACGTCCGCTACTGGCGCACCGACCTCATCCTCTGGCTCACCGAACAGACCAACCGCCCACAGGGTCACGCCTGGAACAGCGACAACACTCAGAACCGAAAGGCACGATGAGGCATGGCAAGCATCCAGAAGCGTCCGGACGGCAGGTATCGGGCTCGCTACCGCGACCGATCCGGCAAAGAGCACGCGAAGCACTTCGGCCGGAAGGTCGACGCCCAGCGGTGGCTCGACGAGATGACTACCGCGCTCGTGACGGGCAGTTACGTCGCTCCGAAAGCGGGCCGGGTGACCGTCAGGGTGTACGGCGAACGATGGCGGGCGCGACAGTTGCATCGCGAGCGCACGAGCGAAGGTGTCGAGGCCATCCTGCGACTGCACGTGTACCCGGAGTTCGGCGAGATGCCGCTCGAAGCCGTTGCGACGGGCGACGTCGAGACTCTCGTGAGGGCGTGGGCGCTGTCGTCCTCGCCCGGCGACGGTGGAGACACGCTTCCGGATCCTGGCAGCCGTCTTCGGCTCCGCGGTCAGGGACCGGCTCCTCCCCTGCAGCCCGTGCGACGGTGTCAGGTTGCCGAGGAAGTCCGCGCGAGGGGCGCTCTCGCCGATCAGCACCGAGACCGTGCTGGCGCTTCGAGAGGCGATGCCCACTCATCTCCAAGCGCTTCGTGACCGTCGGGGCCGGCACCGGGATGCGGCGGGGCGAGCTCTTCGGCCTCACGGTCGACCGCGTGGACTTCCTCCGCAAGGAGGTCCGGGTGGACCGACAGCTCGCCCCCGGCACTGGTGACCGGGCCGCATGGGCGGAGACGAAGACGGCAGCCTCGGTGCGCGTGATTCCGGTTGATGACGTTGTGATCGAGGCGATTGCCGCGCATCTGGCCGCGCATCCGACAGACGCGTCAGGGCTCGTGTTCCGTAGCGCCATCGGAACGCCGCTCAGGCCGAGCACGCTGTGGATGGCGTGGAACAAGGCCGCCAAAGCGGTCGGGACCGACGCCACGCCGCACGACCTGCGGCACTACTTCGCCTCGGTGCTGATCCGGGCGGGCCTTTCGATCAAGGCCATCCAGCGTCTGCTCGGACACAAGTCCGCGGTCGAGACATTGGACACCTACGGACACCTGATGGGCGACGAGGACGACCGCTCACGCGCTGCGATCCGTCGAGAACTCGGAGAAGTTGCGGACTATTTGCGGACTGCCGAAGGCTCGTAGAGCCAAATGCCCAGGTCAGAGGCCCAAGTGCGGATGGGCTGGCTCATAGGCCGGGTTCTGTTCGCCGTACGCCCTCACGAGCGTGCGGTTGGCGACCATCCATCTGGGACGACCGTTACCGGCCGCCTCGTGCAGTCCACCCGCGGATCGTGGGCGGGCCGCCCATCCGCGCAGGCCCTCCGGCCGTAACCGTCAGACCCTTCTTGACCTTGCTCCAGGTGGGGTTTACCGAGCCACGACGGTCGCCCGCCGTGCTGGTGGTCTCTTGCACCACCGTTTCACCCTTACCGCTCCCGAGAGCGGCGGTCTTCTTTCTGTGGCACTGTCCCGCGGGTTGCCCCGGGTGGGTGTTGCCCACCACCTTGCCCTATGGAGCCCGGACCTTCCTCGACTCCCGTCCCGTGGGACGAGGGCCGCGGTCGCCCGGCCAGCCCATCCGCGAGACAAGGATAGGGCCTGCAAGACTCGGCTCATGCCGTACGCAGGTCCCACGGCCGAGATCGCCGTGATTGGGGGCTCCGGGTTCTACGCGTTCCTCGCCGACCCGCACGACGAGCGGGTCTCGACGCCGTACGGCGAGGTCGATCGTCACCACCGGCGAGGTCGAGGGCCGTTCGGTCGCCTTCCTGCCGCGGCACGGCGCGCGCCACGAGCTACCCGCCGCACCGGATCAACTACCGAGCGAACCTCTGGGCCCTGCGCACCGTCGGCGTCCGCCAGGTGCTAGCGCCGTGCGCGGTCGGCAGCCTGCGGCCGGACCTGCGCGCCGGGGTCCTCTGGTGCTGCCAGACCAGCTCGTCGACCGCACCAGCGGGCGGATCCAGACCTACGTCGAGGAGGGCGCTGCGCACGTGCCGTTTGCCGACCCGTACTGCGCACGGATCGGCGAGCACGTGCGCGCCACCGAGCCGGAGGTGGTCGGCGGGGGAACGATGGTGGTGGTCGAGGGCCCGAGGTTCTCCACCCGGGCGGAGTCGCAGCACTATGCGGCGCAGGGCTGGTCGCTGGTGAACATGACCGGTCACCCGGAGGCGGTCCTCGCCCGCGAGCTCGGGCTCTGCTACGCCACGCTGGCGTTGGTGACCGACCTCGACGCCGGGATCGAGGTCGGCGAGGGTGTCGGGCAGGCCGAGGTGTTCGCGATGTTCGAGCAGAACATCGAGCGGCTGAAGGTCCTGCTGACGCGCGTCATCGGCGGGATGCCCGACCCGGCCGGATGCACCTGTGCCACCTGGATGGATGGCCTCGTGCTGCCCTTTGAGCTGCCCTGAGCCCGCCGCTGGTGGCCGGTGCCCTGTGCCTTGGTGCGCTGACCCGTCGCAGATGGTTGTGGTGGAGGCGCTGACCCGTCGCAGATGGTGGCGGTGGAGGCGCTGACCCGTCGCAGATGGTCGTGGTCAAGGCGCTCGATGCACATCGAGCCGGGTGGACGACGATCTGGCCGGGTGTGGTGTGCGGCTTGAGCCGCCCGTCGTTTGCCCGACGCGGTCGCCTTGCCGGCGTACTCGGAGCCTCTCCTCGCGCGACCTCACCCTCGTTGAGATGTGACTCCCGCTCCGTTGAGCAGTCGCTGCGGCTCCGCTGAGAGGCGCTTCGCGTGCTGGGTGCACCGGGAACCCGTTGCCAGTGCGGAGGGACGCGCATCTCAACGGGTCGGCGAGCGCATCTCATCGGCGCCGCAAGCACATCTCAACGGCGGCCGGCCGGAGGCACATCTCAACGGGTCCGCGAGGCACAACTCAACGGGGGAGTCAGGGGAGAGTCAGGATCTCGGCGCCGGTGCTCGTGACCAGCAGGGTGTGCTCGAACTGGGCGCTCGCGCGGCGGTCCTTGGTGACCACGGTCCAGTCGTCGTCCCACATGTCCCAGGTGTGCGTTCCCAGGTTGAGCATCGGCTCGATCGTGAACGTCATGCCGGGCTCGATCACGGTGTCGTAGTGCGGGTCGTCGAAGTGCGGGATCACCAGCCCCGAGTGGAACGACGAGCCGATGCCGTGGCCGGTGAACTCGCGGACCACGCCGTAGCCGAACCGGCGCGCATATGCCTCGATCACCCGCCCGATGACGTTGATCCGGCGACCCGGTTTGACTGCGTTGATCGCCCGGCGCAGCGTCTCCTGGGTGCGCTCGACGAGGTCGCGCACCTCCTTGTCGACGCCGGGGGTGAGGAAGGTGGCGTTGGTGTCGCCGTGCACACCGTCGAGGTAGGCGGTGATGTCGATGTTGACGATGTCGCCGTCCTCGACCACCCGGCTGTCCGGGATGCCGTGGCAGATCACCTCGTTGGCGCTCGTGCACAGCGACTTCGGGAAGCCCTTGTAGCCGAGCGTCGAGGGGTAGGCGTCGTGCGCGACCAGGTACTCGTGACCGATCCGGTCCAGCTCGTCATGGGTCACGCCCGGAGCAACGGCCCGGCCGACCTCCTGCAGCGCCTGGGCGGCGATCCGGCCGGCGATGCGCATCTTCGCGATCGTCTCGGCGTCCTTCACCTCCGGCCCGGTGTACGGCGCGGGCGCGGGCCGGTCGACGTACTCCGGGCGCGCGATGTGCGTCGGCACGGGGCGGCGCGGCGAGATGGTTCCGGGGGCTACGGGGGTCACGTCGGACGAGTGTAGTTTCGCTTCGACCATGAGCGAGTTCTGGTACTGCCTGAACCACCACCGCGTCGAGCCCGAGGACGGCTGCGCCAACTCGCAGCGGCTCGGCCCCTATCCCTCCCAGGATGAGGCGTCGCGGGCGCTGGAGAAGGTCCAGGAACGCAACGAGGAGTGGGACAAGGACGACGCCTGGGGCGACGAGGACGTCGAGGACTGAGCGCCGGTGCCCGCGCCGCCGCCCGAGGTGCACCGGCTCCGGCCGTCGTTCATGGGCATGACCGGGCTCGCGTGCGTGCTGTTCCTCGACCTCGGCTCGGCCACGCTGCTCGGCGCCGGCTGGACGATCGGCGCTCTGCGTGCTCTGGCTGGTGCTGCTGCTGGTCGGCATCCGGACCTTCATGACCCAGCCACGGGTGGTCCTGCTGCTCCCGCTGGTCGGGCTCGCCGCCTGGGTGGTCGGCGTCCTCGTTCAGCGTTAGGGCGTCAACCGCCAGCGGGCTGGAACAGCTCGACCACGTTGCCCGACGGATCCTCGAGCAGGATCTGACGACCACCCGGGCCGGTGACGACGTCGTTGCGGAAGGTCAGGCCCGCGGTGCGCAGCCGCTCCACCTCGGCGGCGATGTCATCCACGAGGAGGTGGATGCGGTTCCATCCGCCGGGTGCCGGCTGCCGGCCGTCCGGCATCGGTCTGCCCGCCGAGCTCCTCGGGCCGCTCAGCAGGAGCCGCAGGTTGCCGCGGGTGACGTCCGCGAATGCCGGTGCGAAGCTCGTCCTGACGCTGAAGCCGAGGTGACGGGTGTAGAAGTCGATCGACGCGTCGACGTCGTCGACCATGTAGCGGACATTGACCAGGTCAGCCGGGTCGTCGGTCATGTCGGGTTACCTCCTTGCTGGTGAGGTTGTGCTCGATCGCCGACATCAGGAAGTCGACGCGCGATCGACAGCTCGTCGGCGGTGCGCACGAACGCCGGGTAGCTCTGCTCGTCGTCCGTGCCCTCCGCAGCCGGATCGGCGATGCTCCAGTGCGCCACCACGGGAGCGCCGGGGAAGTCGGGGCACACCTCCCGGACCCGGTCGCACAGGCTGATCACGTGGTCGAACCGACGCCCGGCGAACTCGCTGCACATGCTTCGAGCGGCGGTCCCGGATGTCGATGCCGCGCTCGCGCATCACGCGCACCGCGTTGGGGTGCACGGGCTTGGGGTGGCTGCCGGCGCTGACGACGTCGACGGCGGTCCCGCCCAGCTGCTCCAGCAGCGCCTCGGCCATCTGGGAACGCGAGCTGTTGCCCGTGCACAGGAACAGCACACGTGCGGGAGACCCGACCCTGCCCCCGACCGGTCGCGCCGGCAGCGTCGGCGGGGACGAGCCGGAGGCCGGGGTGGAGCGCGGCGCCGGCATCCGTCATCCGCGCGCGACACGCGGCCAGGTCGAGGCTGTAGTACGCGTCGCGCTTGTCGGCGGAGCTCCGGCGCATGGTCACGAGTCCGCCCTCATGGAGCCGGCGGAGGTGGTACGACGTCAGGCTCTGTCGCTGACCGACCAGGGCCGTCAGCTCACGGACCTGCCGGTCGCTGCGGGCAAGCTCACTCAGCACCTGCCACCGGACGGGGTGCCCGGTCAGGCGCAGGAACCCGGGGACGACGGCCGGTGTGCTCGACGTGTCGGCGGGGCTCACCCGTCGACCGTACGCCGGTCACCCGAGATCGATCAATATGTATTGATCGATCTCGGTATGGTCAGAAGGTGTGCTCCGGCCCCGGGAAGGCTGCCGTTGCGGACGTCGTCCGCAAACGCCTTCGCGCCGTCGAGGAGCACACCGTGCACGTCGGCGTACTGCTTGACGAAGCGGGCCATCTTGCCGGTGCGCAGGCCGAACGCGTCCTGCCAGACCAGCACCTGGCCATCGCACTCGGCGCCGGCGCCGATGCCGATCGTCGGGATCGTCAGCTCCTTGGTGATCCGGGCCGCGACGTCGCCGGGCACCATCTCCATCACCACCGCGAACGCGCCGGCCGCCTCGACCGCCTGCGCGTCGTCGAGCAGCCGCTGCGCGGTGTCGCCGCGGCCCTGCACCCGGTAGCCGCCGAGCGCGTGCTCGCTCTGCGGGGTGAAGCCGATGTGCGCCATCACCGGCACGCCACCCCGCGTCATCAGCTCGATCTGCGGCGTCATCTCGCGACCGCCCTCGAGCTTCACCGCGTGCGCGTTCGCCTCCTTCATGAAGCGGACGGCCGTGTGGTACGCCTGCTCGGGCGAGGCCTGGTAGGAGCCGAAGGGAAGGTCGCCGACCACGAGCGAGCGGCGAACGGAGCGGCTGACGGCTCTCGTGAGGGGGAGGAGCTCGTCGACGGTCACCGGGAGCGAGGTCTCGTTGCCGTAGACGTTGTTGGAGGCCGAGTCACCGACCAGCAGCACCTCGACCCCGGCCTCGTCGAAGGTCTGCGCGGTGTACATGTCGTAGGCGGTGAGCATCGCGAAGCGCTCGCCGCGCTCCTTCATCTCGCGCAGGTGGTGCGTGCGAATGCGCCGTACCGGCGGGCGGGTCGCGTCGGACCCGGTGCCGTACGGCGCCGTCTCTTCGGCCATGCCGAGCTCCCTGGGGGTGATCGAGGCTCCCGGATGGAGTCCCCGTACCCCTCACACGGTAGTTCGGTCGGGCGGCGCTGGCGGGTGTGTCGCTGGTCACGCCGTCACGGTGTCGACCTCCCGGCGTCGATCACGGTGGTGCGCCCGGGACGCGTCACCCAGCCGACTAACCACACGATCGGCCGCGGGACCGGTCGGAGGCGGTCCCGGTACGACGGGTGACACACTCGTCCCGTGGACTTCCGATCCGCCTACGCACACGGGTTCGCGCGCGTGGCAGCCTGCACGCTGCCGGTCGCCGTCGCCGACCCGGCCACCAACGCCGCCAGTGTCCTCGAGCAGGCGCGAGCCTGCCACGACGACGGGGTCGCCGTGGCGGTCTTCCCCGAGCTGACCCTGTCCGGCTACGCGATCGACGACCTGGTGATGCAGGACGCGCTTCTCGACGCCGTGCGGGCGGCCCTCGACACCGTGGTCGAGGGGTCGCGCGAACTGCGGCCGGTTCTCGTGGTCGGCGCGCCGCTGCGGGTGGACAACCGGCTCTACAACTGCGCGGTCGTGGTCC
>CAVWFF010000038.1:0-13621 GCA_963754145.1 uncultured Actinomycetota bacterium | reverse complement strand
GGACAACGCCCAGCGGGTCGGCCAACCATGGTCAGATGAGCATCCGGATCGCGGCGGCGGTGGCGGCTGCGGCGACCAGTGCCACCAGCAGCGGCGTCCGGAGCAGGAGCAGGGCGAGTCCAAGGCCTACGCCGGCGGCGCGCGCATCGATGACCAGGTCGTGGCTGGATGCGAAGGTGCTGGTGATCACGAGCCCGGTGAGCAGTGCCGGGGTGAGCAGGGCGATGACCCGGGTCAGCGCCGGCGGAGGGGCCGCCCCTCCGGCGAGGAGCGGGCCGACCACCTTCAGTGCGATGGTGCCAGCCGCCAAGGCGAGGATCAGAACCCAGGTCATGGCTGACCCTTCAGCCCCAGCAGTGCAGTCGCTGCGGCGGCGAGGACCGGCACCCCTTCGGGCGTGATCGGCACCAACGCCAGGGCCACGACGGCGGCCGCGACCGCGACCGCGAGGGGACGCCCCGCGGCGCGCAGCTCGGGGACCAGCAGGCCGAGGTAGAAGACCGGGAAGAGCACATCGAGTCCCAGCGAGGTCGGGCTTGCCAAAGTCGAGGCGCCCAGGGCTCCGGCGATGGTCCCGAGCACCCAGCCGAGGTACTGCAGCGGTGCGGACCACACCACGACCTCGGGGTCGAACCTGCCCTCACCTCGGTGGGCCAGGGCGAAGGACGCATCGACGACCAGTATCGCGGCCAGTGCCCGGCGAACAGGTGACCCGGACACCGAGGGGGCGAAGCCGATCCCCATCGGCACAAAGCGTGCGTTGGCCAGTAGCCCGGTTCCGGCTGCGAGACCGACCCCTCCGCCTCCGGTGAGCACCGTCAGCGCGCCGAACTGCGCGCCGCCGGACCACACCACCGCGGACATCACGATCGCCGGCAGCGCACCGAGGATGGGGGCAGCCAGCACCCCGAAGGTGACACCCAGCGCGGCTGTCGGGAGTGAGAGCGTGGCCGAGGCGCGTACCGCTTGGGTCTTGGTCGAGGACACGGAACCACCTCCACCCCCACCCTAACTAATGGTTCTAAGCACGCAAAACCATTACACTGGAGCTGTGTCCACCCTGGGTTCCCGCGTCGCGACGCTCCGCCTGGTCGGTGGGCGTCCCTGCCTGGACCTGGTGAACACGGTGAGCTGGCGAGGCGACGCCACCCGGCTCGAGGACCACCTCACCGACAGGTCTGACTGCCTGGCCTGGTGCCAGCGCGCGGGGGTGATCACGGAGACCGAGGCCCATGACCTCGACAGGTTCGACGTACAGCCGCCGCTGCTCGCGCTGCGAGAGACACTGACCGCGCACCTGGTCGACGTCGACCTCCCCCGGCTGCGACCCTTGACTGTCGCAATCAGCGACGCCCTGCAGCACAGCACCCTGGTCCCGTTCGACGACCGAGTGACATGGCAGGTCAGCGCCCTCAACGCACGCACACCGGCGCGCCGGATCGCTCTGGACCTGCTCGACCAGCTCACTGACCCCCCCGGCCCGGTCCGCCTGTGCGGCGACCCCGCCTGCGGTTGGGCCTACGTCGACACCAGCCGCGGACACCGGCGACGCTGGTGCAGCTCGGAGGACTGCGGCAACCGCGAGCGGGTGCGGCGCCACGCTGCCCGCGCGGCCAGCAGCCCACAGCACGCTTGACCAGCTCCGGCAGGCCGGCACGTCGGCGAACTTGATCCCTACCTCTGTTCCATGTGCAGGGCGCGGCTCCCAGGTGCCGGTGAGCGTGCGTCCGGGAACGAGAGGGCGGAGCGATGATCGTTGGGCAGCGCCTCGCAGACCGGACTACCGTTTTGCCCATGGCTGACGCCTGGCTATCCGATACCCGCTCGTCGTACGACACCGACGCCGCCGGATACGCCGAGAAGGTACGTGGACTGCTCGACCAGATGCCCTACCTCCGCGCGAGTCTGACATTGTTCGCGGAGTTGGTGCATGGCGCCGGGGGCGGCCCAGTCGCCGATGTGGGCTGTGGGCCGGGGTATGTCACCGGCTACCTCCACGACGCCGGAGTGGACGCCTTCGGCATCGATCTTTCGCCCGAGATGATCGCCATCGCGCGGCGCGACTACCCAGGCCTACGCTTCGAGGTCGGGACGATGACTGACCTCGACCTGGCGGACGACTCGCTCGTCGGCCTAGTGGCGTTCTGGTCGGTGATCCACGTGCCCGACTACGCCATCCCCGGCGTGTTCGAGCAGTTCCGCCGAGTGCTGCGACCACAGGGGCTGCTACTGGTCGGCTTTCACGTCGGCGACGAGACAAGACACACGTCCGAGGGCTACACGGGTCGTCCAGTCAACGTTGATAGTCACCGGCGTCGGCCGAGCACGATGACGGGGTGGCTTCGTGACGCGGGGTTCACGATTGAGGCTGAGCTGGTGATCGGACCCGACGAGGATGTCCCGGGGGCCGTCATCTTTGCGCGTAGAGACGACTGACCCCGATCCGGTCGGTGTGAACGGTTACGTGCGGAGCAATCCGATCGACGCCACGGTGCCGAACCCGTGTTGATGGGTGAACCAGCACCCACCAAGAGGAGGGAATTCACATGAAACGCATTCTCGCCGCAGGATCCATCGCCGCTCTTGCAGCGCTCGGCATCTCCGCCCCGGCCAGCGCAGCACCAGCCGATGCGGCTTGCTTCGGCCAGGTGCACAAGACCGTCAACGCCGGCGGCCTCCCTGGGTTCGACAATGTCGGCGAGCTCGTCCAGGCCGTCGGCGGCCAGGGAAAGAACGCGGCCGCGAGGAGCCTCTGCTAGTACGGCAGCCCTCGCCCTCACCAGCGAGCGGCTCGGGCCTCGGACCCGAGCCACCGCCGCTCCCGCACCCGCGCACACCCGCGTGAACGGTTACGTGCAGAGCAATCCGATCGACGCCACGGTGTCGAACCCGTGTTATGGGTGAACCAGCACCCACCAAGAGGAGGGAATTCACATGAAACGCATTCTCGCCGCAGGATCCATCGCCGCTCTTGCAGCGCTCGGCATCTCCGCCCCGGCCAGCGCAGCACCAGCCGATGCGGCTTGCTTCGGCCAGGTGCACAAGACCGTCAACGCCGGCGGCCTCCCTGGGTTCGACAATGTCGGCGAGCTCGTCCAGGCCGTCGGCGGCCAGGGAAAGAACGCGGCCGCGAGGGGCCTCTGCTAGTACGGCAGCCCCCGCCCTCACCAGCGACGGCGGCTCGGGTCCTCGGACCCGAGCCGATCCGTCCGCTCTTCCGCACTCCGCGCGACCATGGCGAGGTCGCGCGTCGATCGAACCGCATCCTCAACGGCGCTCGTTCTCGTCGGGTCGACCTTCAAGTCGCCCGTTGTTCGGGCTCGCGGCCCACTTGCCGCCGGGCTCTGCGGTGAAGCGCGAAGGCTCCGGTAGCGTCTCGTCGGTCGAGGGCTCGGCTCCGAGGCGCCCTTGCGCATCGTCGCTACGTTGATGGAGTGAAGCGACTGGGTTTGCTCGGCGGTATGTCGTGGGAGTCCTCAATCGAGTACGAGCGCATGATCAACGAGCTCGTCCGGGATCGACTCGGGGGCGTCGCATCGGCAGACCTGATTATCAGGTCGTTCAACTTCGCTGACATCGAGGCGCTTCAGCAACAGGGACGATGGGACGAGGCCGCCCGGCTGCTCGCTGAGGCCGCGACGCAACTGGTCGCCAGCGGCGCGGAGGCGGTCGTGCTGTGCACCAACACGATGCACAAGCTGGCCGACGACTTGCAACGAGCGATCGACGTACCGCTGTTGCACATCGCCGACGCCACGGCTGCTGCGGTTCAGCGCGCAGGGCTAGACACCGTGGCGCTGCTCGGCACCAGGTACACCATGGAGCAGGTCTTCTACGCCGGTCGGCTCCGCACCCGCCACGGGCTCAACGTCATCGTCCCGTCGGAGCCCGATCTCACCGAAGTTCACGACGTGATCTACGAGGAGCTGGTGCGTGGGATGGTGAACCCCGCATCCCGGGCGCGCTACCTCGAGATCATCGACCGACTAGTTGCCCGCGGCGCACAGGGCGTCATCGCCGGATGCACCGAGATCGAGCTGCTGGTGAGCCAGCAGGATCTCGACCTGCCCCTGTTTCCCACGGCTCGCCTTCACGCCGAAGCCGCGGTTGAGTTCGCACTCGGCTCGGTGGATCTCGGATGCCGCTGACGGCTGGGGTGCGCAGCATCCACTCCCCGTCACGCCCGGCCACCTTCTCGTCGTGCCACGCGAGCACGCGGGGAGCCTCGAAGACCTCGATGGAGTCACCAGCGCTCACGTTGGTCGGTGCGTCGTGAGATGGCACGGGCCTTGCGACGCTCAGGCATGCGCTGCGCGGGGCTCCTCGACAGGGACGTGCAAACGATCAAAGACGCCACGGCGTCGACGGACTGACTGGCGACATCCGGTCAGGATCCGTGCAAGGGCCAGGTCGACCGCATCTGCCGGATGTGGGCGCCGCGTCGGAACGTGGATGAGCTGTCGCTCTGTCGTCCCCCCCGAAAGCCTGGCACCCCTCCGTTTGCCCAACCGAGGTCGCGCTCTCCGTGGTGCGTGACCAGCGGTGCGCTTTGAGCAAAAGGAGGGGTGCCAAGGCAAACAAGGTAGGGACCGATCTCGCGCAAGGCAACTGCGGTTGAAACCTCACCAACTTTCAGCATCCTCGACTGGTCGAGTCTCATTTTGGTGGATATTGCCGACGGCGGTCGGGCGAACTGTGCTCGGTCCGTCGTACTCCAGCGACCCTGACTGACGAGCACCGTCTTGGCGTCGGACGCGACCGATGGTCCTCGCCACCCCGTCCGCACTCACGGAACGTGCCCGCGCGTTGTTCGACAGGTGGCGGCCCCGATCCATGACGACGGGGTGGCCTTGACGTCGGTCAGTGCCTGAGCAGCGCCTCGTCGAAGAAGCCGATGACACGCCGCTCGTACTCCGCCGGTGCGGTCTCGATCGCCTTGATGTGCGGGGCGTCCGGGACGGTCCACAGCGACGCGTTCGGCCCGGCGATCCGGGCGAAGTCCGGCGTCAGGACCTCGGTCGCGTTGCCGCCGTCGGGCGCGTAGATGAACAGCAGCGGGCGCGGCGCGATGCGCGGGACCAGATCGAACAGCGACTCGGGCGGCGCCGTGTCAGCAAACACCGCCACCGACACGTTCAGCAGTGCGAAGGCCGGGCTCATCGCCCAGAACTCCGGCACCGGGGAGGGCCTTCTTCTCCTCCCGGAACGTGCCGCGCCCCCGCACCGTCGGACACCACGGCGGCGAGGTCGGGGTCCTTCGCGGCGGCCTCGAGCATCAGCTCGCCGCCGACCGACAAGCCGATCCCGCCGATGCGGTCGGGGTCGACGTCCGGGCGGCGCTTGAGCCAGTCGACCGCGGCGATGATGTCCTTGTCGCCGCCCCAGCCGAGCATGTTGCCGCCACCCTCGCTGCGACCCTCACCGCGTCGGTCGAACAGCAGTACGCCGTAGCCGTGCCGGGCCAGCATCCGCGCGTGCGCCTGGGTGCCGAGCCGCCCGGGGAAGTCGACGATCGCCGCGCCGTTGCGGGATGGGATGTACCAGCCGTGCAGCGTCAGCCCGTCCGAGGTCGTGAAGGTCACGTCCTCGTGTGCGACGCCGAGCTCGTCCTCCGGCACCACGGCACGCTGGACATGAGTGACGGCATAGGCGAACAGCACCGGCTGCGCGACGAAATACGCCGCAAGGGCCGCCACCACGACGTAGCATCGAGCGCCGGACGAGGCGTCGCCAGAGCCGCCCGGTGCGGCGTCGCGACTGCCACAGCCTCCACAGGCCGAGGCCGACGAGCAGCACGCCCGCGGGGATCGCGAGCAGCCCGGTGAAGTCGTCGCCGGAGGGCCCGACGGCGGTGGTGTAGTAGCCGGCCTCGATCACGCCGATGCCGATCCCGAACACGCCGACCGACAGCGCCAGCACCGCGCGCCATCCGGCGCGTACCCGCCCGAAGCCCCACGCGGCCGCGGCGAGCAGCACGGTCGGGACCAGGGCGCTGACCAGATGGTCGGCCGCGGTGGTACCCGCCGGCGGCTGCAGCAGGGTGTCGTCGAGCACGTGGAGCGCGACCAGCGCCGTGCCGAGCAGGAACAGCGAGCGCTCGTCACGCGGCAGCCACCGGCGTGCGGGTGGCGACGGTCGGCGCCGGGGCGGGCGGCAGGGTAGTCGTGGTCATGCTCCGACGCTAGGGACACCGCACCGCGCGACCCAGGTGGCTACCCGCCCGACAGCCGGGGTCAGCCGCCCAGTTCGCAGGTGATGGTTACCGCCGCGCCAACCTTCAACCGCGGTGCGGCCCTGATCCTGTCCACCGGACCCGCTCTGGCTGGCGCGTCCACTCGATGTGTGCTTCGCCTCTCCTTCAGGCGCCCCATCGGATGCCCTCAACCAGTTGGACCGCCCGGTTGAGCTCTCGAGGCTCAGGACGCCTGCACCGGGCCTGGAGCCTCCACGTACACGAGGGTCGTGGTCAGCCCGGGCCCGCGCCCACCTCGCCGTCCCCACGCCCTGAGTCACGATTCCCAAGGTTTTCCCAAGGTTTTCCGACCTAGCCTGCAAATCAAGCCGAGGGGGGTCACCTAGGGGCCGAAAACCATGGGTATGACCCGGCGTGACGTGATGAAGATCTCGGTGCTATCGGGCGCCGCCGTGGGACTGCCGGTGTCCCATGCCTTGGGCGACTCGGTGTCGGGCAACCGGATCGCGGAGAGTCGGCTGCCCAAGCCGTTCACCAGGCCTGTTCACGCGACCTGAGGTGGCCGTCCCGGTCCGTACCGACCCGTTGACCGGGACACAGATCTACCGGATCGAGATGCGGCCGTTCCGGGCCGAGATCGTGCCCGGCCTGGTGACCGACCTGTGGGGCTACAACGGCGTGTACCCCGGGCCGACGATCGTTGTCGACAGGAACACGCCCACCAGGGTGCGCCAGATAAACAACCTTCCGCGGGTGCACCCCACCCTCGGTTTCACGCCGTGGACCTCGGTTCACCTGCACGGCCACGCGTCCCTGCCGCAGTACGACGGCTACGCCAGCGACATCTCCAACCCGGGGCAGTACAAGGACTACGAGTACCAGAACGTGCAGGAGGCCCGGACGCAGTGGTATCACGACCATGGCGTCCACCACACCGCGGAGACCGTGCAGATGGGCCTGGCCGCGTTCTACCTGGTCCACGACGAACTCGAGCAGGCGGCTGCCGATTCCGCACGGCGACTTCGACGTGCCGCTCATGTTCGCCGACATCTCGTTCAACGCCGACGGCTCGGTCCTCTTCGACAACAACGACAACAAGGGCCTGTACGGCGACGTGATCATGGTCAACGGCCAGCCTTGGCCGGTGATGCCGGTGAAGCGGCGCAAGTACCGGTTCCGGTTCCTCAACGCCTGCCCCGCACGGTCGTTCAAGTGGTCGCTGGACTCGGGCGACACGATGACGATCATCGGCACCGACGCCGGCCTGGTGCCCAGGCCGATCCCGGTGAAGAGCTTCCGGCACGGGGTGGCCGAGCGCTACGAGGTGGTGATCGACTTCGCCAAGTACAAGAAGGGTGACCGGATCACGCTGCGCAACGCGGCGCCGACGAACACGATCAGCTTCACCAACACGGACAAGGCCCTGCAGTTCCTGGTGACCGACGAGCCATTCGACGGGGCCGACAACGAGATCCCCGACCCGCTCAACCCCGACGAGCCCACGATGCTGTTGAAGGAGTCCGACGCGAAGGTCACGCGGCGGTTGGACTTCGTCCGTAAGAACGGGCTGTGGACGATCAACGGCACGACCTGGGACGACATCGTGCGCAGCAACTTCAGGCAGGTGGTCGCCTCTACGAGGCTGAACGACATCGAGGTCTGGGAGCTCCGCAACACCTCGGGTGGGTGGCACCACCCGGCGCACATCCACCTCATCGACTTCAAGATCTCCTCGCGCAACGGGCAGCCGGCGATGCCGCACGAGCGGGGACC
This sequence comes from uncultured Actinomycetota bacterium, assembly GCA_963754145.1. Lineage (GTDB taxonomy): Bacteria > Actinomycetota > Actinomycetes > Propionibacteriales > Nocardioidaceae > Marmoricola. The sequence goes on along the minus strand of CAVWFF010000038.1, from coordinate 5,655 downwards.
CAAGGACGTGGTCTACCTGGGCGAGAACGAGACCGTGCGGCTGGTGATCAAGTTCCACGATGGGACCGGCAGGTACATGATCCACTGCCACAACCTGACCCACGAGGACCACGACATGATGACCCAGTTCGAGGTCGTCGGCCCCGTTGGAGCACCCGACCCGCTCGGCACACCCGCCACCGATCTGCCGGAAAGAACGCCGCTCTAGTGCCCCGAATTGGAAGTTTCGATGGATAAGTCGTCCGAGCTTGGTGCGGATCTGTTCGGCGGCTTTGGTCCATCCAAATGGTTCGCGGTTCTCGTTCCAAGCGGCGACGCATTTGCGGGTGTGGGCTTCGAGGGCCTGAACGTTTCGGTGGTTCATACGCGTTCGGTGAGAAGCTAGGCCGGCGATGAGCCTCCTCGAGCGCGGCATGCAGCCGACGGACACCCCCAGCGAGGCCCGGAGCCTCCGGACCTATCTGACCGTGGGGCAGCTGGCGGCGGTGCTCGCCGCAGGCATCCACGCGGCGGTGGTCCCCGAGCACCTTCAGGAGTCGCTCCTGATCGGCGGCTTCTTCGTGGTCGTGGCGATCGGTCAGTTCGGCCTGGCAGCCGTACTCCGACGGCGCCCACCCCTCCTCCTGGTCGTGGGCGCGATCTGGGCACATGTCGGCCTGATCGCGCTCTACGTCGCCAGCCGCACCGTAGACCTCCCGTTCCTGCCGGCCCACCACGGCGCGAGCAGCGTCCAGCACCTCCCGGTCGCGGGCGGGCACGGCAACGGCATCCCCGCCTACCCGGGCGCGCGGATCGAGCCGGTGGCAATGCCGGACCTGATCTGTCTCGGCGCCGAGCTCGTGCTGATCGGCGCCCTCCTCGGGCTCGTGCCTGCCCGCCTTCGCAGCCGGACCACCACAGCGCTGATGGTTGTCGGCGTGCTCGCCGTCCTCGCGCGAGCCGTCGGGCTGATCGGCTGACCCGCGAGGTGGAGGCGCTCAGAGCAGAGCGAGGCTCAGAAAGTTCATCTCGTGCCGCCACCGAACAGGTGGTGGCGTTGCGGTTTCGTTTTCGCCTGGAGGAGGCCAGCTGGTGGCGGCCGAACGCCGGGGACCTGGTCGACGCCCTTGACACAGCCCTGGATGCGGCCCACCTAGGTGGCGTCGACGACATCGAAGAAGAGCGTGAAGAGATGTGTGTGTACCTCATCGGCCGCAAACCTCAGGGGTTCGTCGACGTTGCCCGTCAGGCACTCGCACGGTTCGCCGTTCCAGCTGGCGGCTACCCACTCCTTCCTGCTGCCAGCACCAAGGGTGGTAGGGCGAGTCTTAGCAAGCCGCATTCTTCGCGGGATGCGGCTCATGTGTCCGGCTAGTTGATTGAGCCTTCACGCGTCCGTCGCTCTCCATGCTGCTCGCGCACGAACCAGACGACCGCACCACCCAGCCAAACAATAGGTATCCACAACGGCCAGTCACGTGCCCAAAGACTCGTCGCCAGATAGCAGAGTCCGACGACGAGGTACAACACCGAAACTCTGCTGATGAAGCGGCTCCATCCACGGGGTCATGGCCGGGTCATGGAAGTCACGGACGTAGCCTCGCATGCGGCGATCGTCGACGGCCGCGAAACGTCCGCAGAACGCCGCTGACCGGTCATGCCGACGGCTGTCGGGCCCTTATGCGTGTGCGATCACGTCGAGGTCACGCAGCGCGAATCGCAGGTGTTCCCAACCCTCGTCGAGGATCACGTGCAGGCAATGGCGCACTGTCTCGGACTTCGCGGGGTTGTGCGGGTTGCGGCGTTCCTCGTCGAGCACCTCGTCGGTGACGGTGGCCAGGAAGTCGCGCACCATCGCGGCCCGGTCCGCGCGTGCGGCCAGGACGTCGTCATAGGACCGGGCCTCCGAGACCCTGCTGCCGTACCCGAGACCGAGGGGATGGAAGTCAGCCTCCTCACGCCCCAGCACGCCTTTGCCCAGCCAGATGTCGATGCCGTGCACCAGGTGGCGCAGTGTCTCCGCGAATGACCACTCGTCATCGATCCTGACGTCGACGGACCCGGCGGGCAGCTCGGCTGCCCGCTCGATCGCCGCGCCCCACGCCTGGTCCACGGAGGTCCATGCCTCTCGCAGCCCAGCCGGGCTCTCCGCCCGCCGCGCGCTGCGGCCAGGAAAGCGGCGATCAAGCTCCTGCTCGACCAACGGCGTCACGTCGACCCCGTTCACCCGCAATCCCGGGCCTTCGCTCAACCAGGGGGCATCGATTTCCATCCCAGCGATCTCGACGCCGCGCATCACCACGTCCGACAGGTCGCACTCGATGAACCGCGCGCCACGCAAGTCCCGCTCGACAAACTGCTCGCCCTCAGCCACGCGCTCAAGCATATGGAACCTCACCGACGTCAGAGTGGGTCCAGACGAGTACTCATCGTGCTCCGCGTTAGGGGCATCTGAACCGCACCAACTACCGCAGATCGCGTGCGCTGCGGCATCCGGACATCAGCTGATAGCGTGCGCTACGGCCATGCGGTTCAGCCGGAGATGGCCCCGATGACCAAGGTCGAATCGACGTATCAACGTCGACGAGCCGGGCAGAGCCGTCCAGCGACACGTGCCGGTTGGATCGCCCCGAGCAACCCGGCAGGCATTCTCCGAGGCTGCGTACCCGCAGGGACACCTGTGGTGTGGTGATCCGCCTCTTGACGGTGCTGCCGGAGGACGACGAATGTCGCGATAGCGTCTCTAGACGTACCGGTCGTGCGCATGGGATGAACCGCCTCCATCAAACCCCGTCAACGCCGGGTCCGCGGCTGCGTGCGCGCGCTCGAGCGGCGGTGCGTGTCGACCGTGCGCGGGTGGGGCGGCGAAGCCACTGACCAGGGCAGTGACGGCGCTGCGCCAGAAGGTTTCCGGGTCGGGGCGAAGCGGGTTTCCGCGCAGCTCCATCCACGCGATGCCCTCGCAGAGTGCGTCGAACTGCTGGGCCGCCTGGTACACGGTCCGATCGCCCAGCAGCCCCTGCGCCGCGAGCGGTTCGAACCACTGCTGGAGGGTGCCGAACGCCTCCGCGGCGGCGACGCGGAACAGGGGCCACGCCGCGGCCGACGCGCGGTGGAATGCCACCGAGAACAGCGCCGGATGCTCCAGGGCGAACCGTCGGAACACCAGACCCGCCGCGACCACATCGGCGACCGGATCAGCGGTGGCGCTCCGCGCTGGGACCTCCCGTCCCAGCAGCTGCATGGCCCGCACACCAAGGGCGCCCACCAGGGCGTTCTTGGAGCCGAAGAGGGTGTAGATCGCGCGCGTCGTGGTTCCGGCATCCTCGGCCACCGTACGCAGCGAAAGCGCGTCGACCCCGTCCGCGGCGATCCGGCGTTCGGCGGCGTCGAGCAGGGCCTCGGCCATCTGGTCGTTGTGCTCTCGGGGGCGACTCATGGTTGACAGACTAGCGTAACATCGTTACCGTAACAGTGTTACCGATAGGTGTCGGGAGACTGAGGAGCCATCATGACCACAACCACCGGAAACCTCACAACGCTGGCCTACGAGACCGCGGGAACCGGAACGCCGGTCGTTCTCCTGCATGGGCTGACCTTCGACCGGACCTCGTGGCGGCCCATCGTCGACGAGCTCGACGCAGCGGTGCACACCATCGCGATCGACCTGCCGGCACACGGCGACAGCCCCGGCCCACCGACCTCGATCGAAGCAGCTCACCGCGCGACTGCACGGCCAGCTCGGCACGCTCGACATTGCCCGTCCCCTGCTCGTGGGCCACTCCTACGGCGCCGCCGTCGCCTCGATGTACGCGGCGTCGTACCCCTCCCTCGGCCTGGTCACGGTCGACAATGGGCCGGAACTACAACCCTTCGCCGAGCTCGTGCAACGAGTGGCGCCGATGCTACGGGGGCCGGGCTTTGCCGAGGCCTGGGCGATGATCGAGAACTCGCTCGGCCTCGACCAGATCCCCGAACCCGTTCAGAGCGCTGGTGCGGGCCGGACACCGCGTCGACCAAGATGTGGTCCTCGGCTACTGGGACCCGATGCTCAACACCCCACCGGCCGATCTCCAGGCGTACATCGACTCCGTCGGCGCGAAGATCACCGTGCCCGTGCTGGCCGTCTACGGCAACCCCGCCTCCGAGGGCGACCGACGGCGGTTCCAGCAGTGGCCTGACGTTCGCGTCGAAGAACATCCCGGCGACGGCCACTTCGTGCACCTGGTCGACCCCGCTCGATTCGCCGAGAGCCTGTGCCGGTTCATCACACACTGCGCAACGACGACCTGAGCAACCCTCGGCCCCCGACAATTCGAGGAACCGACCGCGGCCGAGCGGCTCATGCTGGGTCGGTCAGCCGGTCACCTCCAGTACGCCACAGCCGCAAACTGGCCTCTGAGAGGCACTACCCGACATCCGGCCATACCGGCGGTCGGACGGCCTCGGATCCGACAGGAACGTCCTCTTCTGCCGCAGATAGCGTGCGCTGCGGCCATCCGGTCTATGCCGCTGAGCGGGCCATTCTTACCCGTCGTCAACGACGCGGATCGCGACGAATCAATCAACCTTGGTACGGCGGCGCGACGCCCCAGCCCCATCGTGGAGTGGGTGCGTGCTCGACCGGGTTGGCGTCGGGCTGGGAGTTCTCCATGGCCAGCCGGGTGCCCCACTCGAGGTACCCGATGATCGCCGCACGGAACTCCGGGTCGGCGGGCAGTTCTGCATCGTCGGCGGCCAGGCTCATCGTGGCGGCGAACCGATGCCGTTGCGCGGGTGTGATGGCCAACCTGAGGTGGTGGCGGAGCATTGACTCGTACCCTCCGTGCTGCTCCGTGTACGTCTCCGGTCCGCCGAGCACCTCGGCCCACCAGTCTGCGACGTGAGCTCGGTGACGCTCCGAGACTCCGCCTGGGAAGAAGCCTGACAAGGCATCATCGGCTTCGACTCGGTCGTAGAAGCAGTCGATCATCCGGCGCAGCGGAACCAGACCGCCTGCCCACTCGTACAACGTTGGCAACCCCGGTTCGTCGACTTCACCCATGGCGCCAGTTCATCTCACACGCAGGTCGGCCGCACCCGAATTTGTGATCGTGTGACACTGCGCGCTCCGGTGCACTCTGGCGTACGCAGCAGCGCCCGGATCCGCCGCGGAGTGATTTGCCCTGACAGCTCCGACCGAGCCAGAAGGTGTCGCCGTGAGCGAGTCCTCGACTTCTGTCTCGTTCCAGTCAAGTATGGGTCGTCTGGGTCATGGTGCCGGGCGTGTCTGGGTCTAGCGTCGGCCCTACGCTCGCGCGGTTCGCAACGGCATGATCGACAAGCGCCCGGCTGTGATCATCGCGCCAGTGAACGCGGGCGACGTGATGACCGCCGTACGCTTCGCTGCCGACAACGCGATGACCGTCGCCGTGCGGGGAGGGGGCCACAGCGTCCCAGGCTTCGGCACGTGCGACGGGGGCGTGGTCATCGACATGTCGGCCATGCGAGGCGTTCGGATCGACCCGTTGGCTCATACTGCACGGGTTTCGGGAGGCGCGACCTGGGGCGACCTGAACTCGGCGGCGTACCCGTTCGGGCTTGCCACGACGGGCGGCATCATCTGACCACAGGCGTGGGCGGCCTGACCCTCGGCGGTGGCATCGGCTACCTCGCGAGGGGGCTGGGCCTCGCCCT
>CAVWFF010000037.1:0-22978 GCA_963754145.1 uncultured Actinomycetota bacterium | reverse complement strand
GGCGGAGACCTGGGAGCGCCTGATGCGGTTCCGGCCGGGGAGCCCGTTCACGGCCGAGGGCCTGCAGGGCGAGGGCCTGGTCGTCGTCGACCCCGGTACCGGGGCGCCTGCGCGCTGCTACGGCGCGACCATCCGGTCGCGGTGCCGACCCTCCGGACGACGGTGGTGGCCGACCGGGTGCTGGTGCGCAGCAGCGGCCCCGTCGACGTCACGCAGCACCCGGACGGCGAGAGCGCGCTCGTCGCCTACGGCGACATCCTCGCCGGCTCGGTGCCGCGGCAGATCTCGCCTCCCACCGTGTGGTGCTCCTGGTACCGCTACTTCGAGGAGGTCACGGCTGACGACGTCCTCGAGGCCGTGCGCGACCTCGATGCGCACGGCCTCGGCGTCGACGTGGTGCAGGTGGACGACGGGTGGAGCCCCGGGCTCGGCGAGGGGCTGCGGCCCGCGGAGCGGTTCGGATCGCTGTCGCGCGTGGTGGACGAGGTGCGGGCCTCTGGCCGGCGGGCCGGCATCTGGCTGGCACCGTTCGTCGTCGGAGCGGAGCACCACCCTGGCCCACGAGCACCCCGACTGGCTGGTCGGACCGGCCGGCAGGAACTGGGGACAGCTCCTCGTCGGCCTCGACCTGACCCACCCGGGTGTCCAGGAGCTGCTGGACGACGCGCTGCGCCGCCTCCTCGGCCTGGGCGTCGACTACCTCAAGCTCGACTTCCTGTACGCCGGCGCGGTGCCCGGTCGTCGCCGGAAGGACGTCGACGCGGTGGCCGCCTACCGAGCGGGGCTCGGCTGGTGCGCGACGTCGTCGGACCCGACGTCTACCTGGTGGGCTGCGGCGCGCCGATCCTGCCCAGCGTCGGCCTCGTCGACGCCATGCGGGTCTCGCCGGACACCTTCCACGAGGGCGGCGAGGACGGCTCGACCGGGCTGCGGGGGCTGATGCCGCTGGCCGCCCGGGCGTGGCAGCAGGGCCGGCTGTGGGTCAACGACCCCGACTGCGTCGTGGCCCGGCCGTCGTACTCGCAGCGGGAGCGGTGGGCGCGGGCCGCCCGTCGCCTCGGCGGGCTCCGTTCGTTCTCGGACCGGCTGGCCGACCTCGACGCCTGGGGGCTGGCCACGGTCCGCGACCTCGTGGCCGGCGGCGGCCGGACCGAGCCGTTCGAGGCCGACGTCCTCGCCGAGGCCGCCGCGCTCGCCCAGGCGGAGGGGGCCCGATGAGCGATGGCACCGACCGGCTTGCCGCGCGCATCGCGCCGTACCTCCGGCTCTGCTACCCGCTACGACCACGCCGAGGTGACGCGGCGCCTGGTGGCGCTGGCCGAGGCCTACGCGGACCGTTGCCCGGCCGCGGAGGGTGGAGCCGCCGACCCACCGGACCGGCTACCTGATCACCTACGGCGACGGCATCCGGCGGCGCGGCGAGACGCCCCTGCACACGCTGGCCGGCTTCCTGCACGACCACGTGGGGACCTGCTCAGCGACGTCCACCTGCTGCCGATCTTCCCGTGGACCTCCGACGACGGGTTCGCGGTCGTCGACCACCGGGTGGTCAACCCGGCCCTCGGCACGTGGGACGACGTCGGCGACCTCGCCGCGGAGCGTGGCGTGATGCTCGACTTCGTCGCCAACCACACCTCCAGCCACAGCCCGTGGTTCCAGGACTGGCTCGCCGGAGACCCGTCCCGCGCCGGCTTCTACCTCGAGCGGGACCCCGACTTCGACGTCTCGCGGGTGGTGCGGCCTCGGACCACCCCGCTGTTCCACCCCTTCCCGCGACCCGACGGCGGCGAGACCGAGGCCTGGACGACGTTCGGCCCCGACCAGGTCGACGTCGACGTCCGCGACCCGAGGACCCTCGAGGAGCTCACCGACGTGCTGCTCGGGTACGTCGAGAAGGGCGCGTCCGCGGTCCGGCTCGACGCGATCGGCTTCCTGTGGAAGGAGTCGGGCACCACCTGCCTGCACCTTCCCCAGACCCACGCGGTGATCAAGACGTGGCGGGCGCTGGTCGAGCACGTGGTGCCGGGCACGCGGTTGCTGACCGAGACCAACGTGCCGCACGCCGAGAACATCTCCTACTTCGGCGACGGGGACGACGAGGCCCACCTCGTCTACCAGTTCGCGCTCCCGCCCCTCGTGCTGCACTCCTTCGTCGCCGCCTCGACCACCCGGCTCAGCGCCTGGGCGGCCACCGTCGGGCCGGTCAGCGACACGGCGACCTGGTTCAACTTCCTGGCCAGCCACGACGGCATCGGGCTGCGGGCGACCGAGGGCATCCTCGACGACACCGAACGTGACGCGCTCGTGCGGCGCACCCACTCGCACGGCGGCGCGTCTCGTGGGCGTCCCGACCCGACGGGCCGCGGTCGGTCTACGAGCTCAACCTCAGCTACCTCGACGCGCTGTGCACCCCCGAGGAGGCCCGCAACCCGGACGTCCTCGTGGCCAAGAGCCTGGCCGCGCACAGCATCCTGTTCACGGTCCTCGGCGTGCCCGCGGTCTACCTGCACTCCCTGGTGGGCTCACCGCCCGACCTCGAGGGCATGGTGACCAGCCGCATCAACCGGCGGATCAACCGCGCTGTCCTCGACGCCGACCGACTCGATGCCGAGCTGTGGGACGACCCGCGCCGCCGCGGCGTGCTGACGGGGCTCAGCCACCTGCTCGACGTACGCCGCCGGCACGAGGCGTTCTCGCCGTTCGGCACCCAACGGATCGAGTCGCCTCGACGACCGTGTCTTCGCCGTGCGCCGGGGGGAGGCGACGCCCGACGAGCTGCTCTGCGTGACGAACGTGACGGGGGACGAGGTGCCGCTGACCGTCACGGGGGACCGACGTGCTCACTGGTGCGGTCGTCGACCCGCTCGTGCTCGGCCCGTGGGAGTCCGCCTGGGTGCGACCCGACCGGTAGCTGCGCTCGCGGGTACGACGTCCGAGGAGAAGATGCGGGTGCTGGTCACTGACGGAAGTACGCCGCGAGCCCGGCGAGCAGCCGGTCGACGTCAGCGTCGTCGGAGTACGGCGCCAACCCGACGCGGAGGCCACCGGTCGCGCCGAGGCCGAGCCGTCGGGACGCCTCGTAGGCGTAGAACGAACCGGCGGGTGCGTTGACTCCGCGCTCGGCAAGGAAGTGCCGGATCGGCTGCAGGTCGTGGCCCTCGAACGTGGCGAGCAGCGTCGGCGTCCGACGTGCCGCGCGGGAGTGCAGCGTGACGCCCGGGAGCGCGGCGAACTCGTCCTCGAGGCGTGCCAGCAGTCCCTTCTCGTGCTGCTCGAGTGCGGCCATCGAGGCCAGGATCCGTTCGCGGCGCGAGCCACCGGCGGCGGGCGACAGGCCGGCCAGGAAGTCGACGGCGGCAGTGGTCCCGGCCATCAGCTCGTAGGGAAGCGTCCCGAGCTCGAACTTCTCCGGCACCACGTCGGCCGAGGGCAGCAGCTTGTCGGGGGCGAGCCGCTCCAGGATCTCCGGTCGCCCGGCGAGGGCGCCGCAGTGCGGCCCGAGGAACTTGTACGGCGAGCAGACGACGAAGTCCGCGCCCGACGCCGTCATGTCGATCGCGACGTGCGCGGCGAGGTGCACGGCGTCGACGAAGAACAGGGCGCCCGCGGCATGCACCACCTCGGCGATGGCGGACAGGTCGGGCATGGTGCCGATCAGGTTGGAGGCGCCGGTCACCGCCACCAGCCTGGTGGCCGGGGTGATCACCCGCTCGATCTGGCCGGGTGCCAGCTCGCCGGTCTCCGGGTCGAAGTCGGCGAAACGGACGGTGGCGCCCACGGCCTCGGCGGCCAGCACCCAGGTGCGCACGTTGGCGTCGTGGTCGAGCCGGGTCACCACGACCTCGTCGCCCGGACCCCAGTTCTTGGCCAGCGTGCGCGCCAGGTCGAGGGTCAGCTGGGTCATGCTGCGCCCGAACACGATGCCGCCGGGGTCGGCGCCGAGCAGGTCAGCGAGGGCGAACCGGGCCCCCACGACGGCGGCGTCGGCGTTGCGCTCCGCCAGCGTCGCCGACCCACGGTTCGCGAGCGGGGAGAGCAAGGTGTCGTGGACCGCCTTGGCGACCACGTCGGGAGTCTGGGTGCCACCGGGTCCGTCGAAGTGGGCGGCGCCGTCACGCAGCGACGGGAAGTGGGCCCGCACGGCGGCCACGTCGTACGGCGCGGCGGAGCGGGTCGTGGACACGGACACGGATGCCTCCTCGGTGGTCTCTCGTTCGACAGGATGGGTCACCATTCGACACCGGCGAGCGACTCCAGGAGCCGGCCGCCGGGCATCCGGCGCGAGGCCGTGGGCAGCACCTCGAGCGCCGGGTGCGTGAGCTGGGTGCGCTCCTCGAGGTCGAGCAGGTCCACCTGGTAGGGGGCGAACTCGCCCAGGTCGATAGTCGGGCCGGGATCCACCTTCTGCTGCAGCACGAACGCACTCGCGCGGAGCTCGGCGTCGAGCACGTAGACGAGCACCTTCCAGAACGCCTTCGGCACCAGCGTGCCGCGATAGGGCACGTCGTCATCGGTGAGGATCGGTCCGGCGAACACGCTGACGCGGCGCTTCTCCAGCCCGGTCTGCTCGAGGATCGCGTTCTCCAGCAGGCCCCACAGGCCGTGCCGGAACGACTGGTTGAAGTCGTTCATCTGCGGGGTGATGTTGGTGAAGTAGAACGAGTCGGAGTTGGCCTTCTGGGCGTCCGCCAACGTGCCCCAGAGCAGGTCGGCGCGGCGGGCGAGATGGCCGCGGTCGAGGTCGTTTCCCGTGTACACCGCCTCGCCGGTCTGGTCCTCCGGCCGCAACCGCGGGTCGAGCTTGAACTCCTGGTCGTCGCGCGGGATCGAGTCCCCCGGGAAGAGCGCGAGACCGTCGATGTTCCAGGCGACCCAGCGCGCGAGCCGCCGCGCCCGGCTCATCGCCAGCGAGTAGTGGGCGTAGTCGACCCGGGTGCTGCCGTCGACCACGACCAGGTCGTCGGCGATCGCCGCCTGCGGCTCCGGCACCACGACCTCCGGGCCCAGGAAGCCGACGTCGTAGGCCGCCGTCACCGCTGCTCCCGCAGCCGCTCCTGAAGCCCGGTCGCCAGTCCCCAGATCGTGAGCAGGTCGAACATGCCGCCGCCGTGCTCCGCCAGCCACTCGCGCCGGACCGGCCCGAGGCGCACCCGCGAGTGCACGCGTGTGTGTGCCCCGACCGGGGTCAGCAGCAGCGCCCAGGAGAACGAGACCCGCCCACGCTGCGAGCGGTAGACCAGCGCCCGCTCCGGGTCGATCTCGGCCACGGTCAGGGTCGCGTCGCGCCCGCCCCAGTCGGAGATCACCTGGCCCACCTCGTGGTCCTGGTACTCAGGCCGGATCCGGCGTGCGCCGCGACGACCGGCGGGGAAGAAGCGCTCGACGGAGCGCGGGAAGTACCAGCCGGCGCGGTCCTTGCCGATCTGCACCAGCCACGGCCACACCTGTGTCGGTGTCGCGTCGAGGGTGAACGCCCGGTCCATCACCACGTCGGCGGCGACCAGCCGGTCACCGGGCAGGACAGCGCGCCGCTCGTCGTGGGTGGGGGAGACCGCGGAGCCCAGGTGCATGCGGTCATCCTGCCTCGTGGACGGTCAGCCCCGGGACATCTTGGCCACCAGCTGGGTGCGCGAGTGCACGTCCAGCTTGGTGTAGACGTTCGTGAGGTGGTAGCCGACGGTCTTGACGCTCAGCACCAGCTGGTGTGCCATCTCGTTGTTGGTCAGACCCCGGCACGCGAGCCGGGCCACGATCTGCTCCTGCGGGGTCAGCCCCTCCGTCGGCGAACGCTCGGAGGGCTCGGGGGTCAGCCCGGCGGCGGCCAGCTCCTCGTCGCAGCGCTCGACGAACGGCGTCGCTCCCATGGAGACGAAGCGCTCGCGGGAGGCCTGGAGCCGTTCCTGGGCGGCGCGGCGTTCCCCTCGGCGCCGCAGGAAGCGGCCGTACGACGCCAGCGCGAGAGCCTGCTCGAGGGCGTCGGCGACGCCGTCGCCCAAGCGCAGCGCCTCCTCGAAGGCCTCACGGGCCACCGGGTGGTCACGGCGTGCCGTGGCGAGCTCGCCACGGAGCCGCGCCAGGGCCGCCAGCCGGGACCGGGATCCACGCGCCCGGGCCGTTCCCTCGAAGGTCCGGATCGCGGAGTCGGCCTCGTCCAGGCGGCCGAGCTGGATCAGGGCGGACACGTACGGCGCCGGCCAGGTCAACCAGCCGGGCTCGACGGTCGGGCCGTCGTCCAGCAGCACCAGCAGCTGCGCCCGCTCCACGACCTCGCCGGGCTCGCTTTGGTACGACGCGAGGAGCACGCCGGCGTTCTCGCACACGGCGAAGGTCGCCGGGTCACCGAGCACCCCGGCGATCCGGCGGGCATCGTCGAGATGCTGCGCGGCGCGGCTCCATGCCCCTCGGCCGCCGTAGACCTGCATGGCGACGGCGTGCAGGAATCCGAGCACCCACAGCTGCTCGCTGTCCTCGGCGAGCGAGATCGCATGCTCGGCGAGCGTGACGGAGGCGTCCCAGTCACCCAGACGGAAGTCCACCTCGGCCAGCACTCCCATCGCCACCAGTCGCTGGGGCGCGACCTCGCCCCGCGTCGTGCCCACGAACGCCTCGAGGTCCCGGCGCGCGCCGGGCAGGTCGTCCAGGGCTGCTCGCAGTGCCCCGCGAGCGGTCAACCGGTGCTGGCCGTCACTGCCGACCTTCGTCGGGTCGGCCACGAGCGACCCGAGCGCAGCCAGCGCCTCCCTGCTGCGCCCGATCAGCGCGAGTCCCATCGCCCGGGCCGCCGCGGTCGAGTCGACCAGGTCAGCGGGGAGCTCCTCGGCCAGGGCACGGGCGGCCCAGTCCGCGGCGGCCTGTCCGTCCCCGCGCACGTTGTGCAGCTGGGCCAGGATCGCGGCCAGGGTGCCGCGCCCGGTCCGGTCAAGCTCCGCTGCGCGGGACCAGGCCAGGGTCGCGAGCTCCTCGGCGGCCCCCGGCTCGCCACCGAGCCAGGCGATCTTGGCCTGCAGGTAGAAGCGTCGTGCCCCTGCGGGGAGCTCCTCGAGCCTCGCCGCCACGTCCTTCGCCGCCGTGACGTCACCGGCGATCAGGAAGAGGTTCGCGGCGTCCATCAGGTGGGCGTCGCCATCGGGCCCGGGCGGACCGAGCGCGCGCGCCTTCAGGAACATGCTCGCGGCACGGTGGGCGTTCCCGTCGCTCTCGAGCTCGCGCGCCCGGGCGGCGAGCTCGGCGGACAGGCCCGGGTCCGGACCGTGGGCGGCCGCCGCCCGGTGCAGGAGCGCGGCCTCGCCTGTCGTCAGCCCGGCGGCGCGGGTGTGGAGGTCCTTGCGTTCCCGCGGGCCCACGTCCTGGTGCACGGCCGCGCGCGCCAGCGCGTGTGCGAAGCCGATCCGCAGGCCGTCGTCGGCGTACCGGCAGGTGATCAGGTTCGCGCGGACCAGCTCCTCGACGGCCCCCTCGGCCTCGGCGACGTCCGCAACCCCTGCCGTCACCGCCAGCCGGGTGCCGTCGGGCATGATCGCGGCGGCCCGGGCCAGGCGCCGCGCCTGGTCGGACAGCGCGCCGAGGGTGCCCAGGGCGAGGAGCGCGTAGGACTGTGGTGCCGGAAGCGGCCCGCTCTGCCGGAGGGCACTGGGCGAGAGCTCGTCCATCAGGGCGCGGAGGTACAGGGCATTGCCACCGGTGTGCTCGCGCAGCCGTTCCGCGTTGCGTCGCGACAGCCGTGGATGACCCCGCGACGTCGCCAGCGCCCGTACCTCGTCCACACCCATCCCGGACAGGGGGATCCTGCCGTCCTGCGCCTCGGCCAGCCGCAGCAGACCCGACGGGATCCGGCCGATCTCGGTGTCCCGCACCGTGACCAGGGCCAGCACGCGGTCGGCCTGCAGGCGGCGCAGCGCGAACGTGAGCGCCGTGAGCGACTGCGTGTCGGCGAGGTGCGCGTCGTCGACGACGAAGACCGTGGGCTGGTCGCGATGCCGCTGGTCCAGGATCTCGAGGACGTGCCGGCCGGCCGCGAACGGGTCCGGCCAGGTCGCCGATCGCGATCCGAGCAGCTGCATGAGTGCACCGAACGGGAGGAAGGTCTCCGCCTCGTCGCCCGACGCGCTGAGCACGCTGGCCGGGTCCAGGGAGGAGGAGAAGGCGTGGACGAGGGCGCTCTTGCCCACGCCGGCGGTGCCCTCCAGCACGACGGTTCGTGGCCGGCCGGCGGCGGCCTCGTCGAGCCGGGCGCGCAGCAGGCCCAGCTCAGCTGACCGTCCGACGAAGGTCGGCATGGCTCACCCGTCCCTTGGACCGGTCATCCGACCGGTCGCCTTGTTCAGCCTCGACGCTAGCGGACCTCGCACCTGCCACGACGAGCGAACCGAGCGCGGTCGACATCATCACGACGACGAGGAGAGAGGCCGATCCGGTGGGCCGCGACAGTCCTGGCGCAGGTGACCTGCTTGACAGGAGGTCGGCGGCGAGGACGCAGGCCAGCACCGCGTACAGACCGGCGTGCAGGCTGCGACATGCCCGGCGTACGCCGGCGTACGTGTGGCGCACCGGCTTCGCCGCGAACTTGCCGGGTGGACCTCCGGCCAGGAACGTCTTGTAGGTCTCGATCGTGGCCACCGAGGCACCTCCCGCGGCGACGGCGAGAAGCACCAGGTTCTCCGTGAACGGGACGAGCACGACCGCCCATGCGGTCGCGACGACGGGACTGCGCAGGAACTTCCAGCGCTGGAAGCCCTCGATGGGCGCGTCCTTCCAGGCGCCGCCGACGGCCGTCAGCCAACCGCCCATGCTCCCGACGACAACGAGCAGTCCGGTGGGCATTCCCGGCAGGTGCTCCTGCAGACCTGGTCCGGTGACGCACACCAGCCCCAGGCCCGCCGCGATGGTCAGCCCGAGGCCGTACCGGGCGGCACGGTTATCGACCGTGCGTCCGCCGACCGCCAGGCGCATCGGGATGGCGTACCCGTCCTGCGGGTCCTCGCGGAGAAATGTCTTCCACCACTCGGTCACCAGTCGTTCCGATGCGTAGCAGAGCCCGACCAGGACCAACACCTGTCCGCGTGCGTCCGCACCGGTGAGCAGACCCACCGGGATGGACACCAGCAGGCCGAGACAGACGCTGCGCGCGAAGCTCGAGGCGCGGAAGCCCTCGAACCGGGAGTCCTTGAACGCGCCCCAGGTCGCGGCGTGCAGTCCGGTGAGGGCGCCCACCACCGGCCACAGGAGGGCGCTCATCGCCGGGCCTCGAACAGCTGGCAGGCACTGGCCGCCCCGTGTTCCTTCAGGGACGCGATCATGCGCAGCCCGAGCACCGCGAGGGCGAGACCTCCTGCCTGGAGGAGCAGTCGGCCCGGGCTGTGCGCCGGGGCCTCCCCGAAGACGAGGACGCCGAACAGAATGGCGACCACGATGTCGACGACGTTGACCACCGGCATCGAGAACGACAGCGGCGCGATCTGGTAGGCGCGCTGGTTCATCGCCGTGCCCAGGAGGCCGGCGCCGACCAGGCAGCCGAACGAGATCAGGAAGCCGAAGGTCGCGACCTGTCCCGAGGCGACCGCGTTGGTGACGACCTTGAGCAGTCCGGCGGTGAGGCCGAACATGACCCCCGCCCCGGCACCCAGCAGGCCCGCGCGCTGGCGAGCGTTCGCTCCCGAATGGGCGGCGCGGCGAAGTGCCCAGACTCCGCACGCGAAGCCGGCGGCCACGAAGGCGGCTCCGGCTCCGACGTGGGCCGGTGCCTCGGAGGGGCGCGGGTTCACGCAGACGACGAACGCAGCCAGTCCGACGACGGTCACGACGACCGCGCGGAGCTCGGGCGCGGAGGGGACCTTGTGCTCCACGGCTGCGCGCAGCGGCACCGCCAGCACCACGCCGGCAAGCATCATCGGCTGCACCAGGGCCAGAGAGCCGAGCCTCAGCGCGGTCGCGTGCAGCAGCAGGGCGACGCACGACACGGTGGTCGCGACCAGCCACAGCCGTTGCGTCACCAGGTGCCCGAGCACCTCGAAGGCCCCGCTGACCGACCCGGGCACGCGGCCCGCGACCCGGTGCTGCAGCGCGTTCGAGGTGGCGAACCCCATGGCGGAGGCCGTCGCGACCGCGACCGCGGCGCCCGCTCCGGCCCGTTCGCCCATCACCAGGTCGAGAACCTGAACGCTCATCTCGCCACCGCTTTCTGCTCGTGTCACTGTCATCAAGTGGCCCGAGGCTAGGAAGGACCGGCACGGTGCCGCCCCGGGTGAACAGCCGGGATCCGTGGCGGGAAGACAGACCCGGACCGGCCAGGTCCGGCGCCCCTCGACACAATGGGCCGCATGAGCGAACCGCGCCCGATCGCGACCTGGCTGACGGACATGGACGGCGTCCTGGTCCACGAGGAGGACCCGATCCCGGGTGCCAAGGAGTTCATGGAGGCGCTCAAGGGCAGCGGGCTGCCGTTCCTGGTGCTCACGAACAACTCGATCTTCACCCCGCGAGACCTCCGCGCCCGGCTGCTGCTGAGCGGCATCGACGTGCCCGAGGACGCGATCTGGACCTCGGCGCTGGCCACCGCCCAGTTCCTGCTCGACCAGCGCCCCGGCGGCTCGGCGTACGTCGTGGGCGAGGCGGGACTGACCACGGCGCTGCACGACATCGGCTACGTGATGACCGACCGCAGACCGGACTACGTCGTGCTGGGGGAGACCCGCACCTACTCGTTCGAGGCGATCACCCGGGCGATCCGGCTGATCGAAGGGGGCGCGCGGTTCATCGCCACCAACCCCGACGTGAGCGGACCGAGCGCCGCAGGCCTGCTGCCCGCGACCGGCTCGGTGGCCGCACTGATCAGCGCAGCGACCGGCCAGAAGCCCTACTTCATCGGCAAGCCCAACCCGCTGATGATGCGCAGCGCGCTGAACCGGCTGGAGGCGCACTCGGAGTCGACGGTGATGATCGGCGACCGGATGGACACCGACATCATCTCCGGGCTGGAAGCCGGCATCCGCACGATCCTGGTCACCACGGGGTCGACCCGTCCCGAGCACGTCGAGCGCTTCCCCTACCGGCCGACCCGTGTCGTCGACTCGATCGCCGACCTGGTCGAGCTGGTCTCCGAGCGCGCTCCGCGCGCCTAGCCTTCTGGTGGTCGAGCAGCGAGCGCCAGCGAGCGGGTGTCGAGACCACGACACCGAAGGCTCCAGCCAAGCTTTCGAAACACTTCTCCACAGCTGCCCGGAATACCCCATTCCAGGACCAGGACTGTCGGTGGCCGGATGCCAGAATTCCCTGTATGACAACGGCATTCGACGACACCGGACAGCACCCGGTGACGTCCACGATCGCCGCCGTCTCCCAGCTGCTGCACGAGGTCGCCGACCTCGGGCTGTGGACCCTCCCGGCCGCCGAGACCGAGACCAACCTGACCGCCCTGGCGCAGCTGCGGCACCAGATCACCGAGCTCGAGCTCCGCCACGCCCGCCACGCCGACCGGCTCGACCTCGGCGCGGCGGCCGGTGCCGCCGACACCGGCAGCCACTGGGCCAACCAGACCCGGCAGACCAAACGGGACGCCAAACGCCGCCTGGAGCTCGCGCACGCCCTGGACCACGACCACGAGCCGGTCCGGGACGCGATGGCCGCCGGGCAGGTGTCCGAGGAGCAGGCCGTGGTGATCGTCAAGGGTGTCGACGCGTTGCCGGTCGAGCACCGCCGCGACGCCGAGGCCCACCTGATCGGGTGCGCCGGCGAGCACGACCCGGTCGCGCTGCGCCGGCTCGCGCACCGGGTCCTCGAGGTGGTCGCCCCCGAGATCGCCGAAGAACACGAGCTCAAGGCCCTGCAACGCCAGGAAGCCCTGGCCGAGGAGGCCTGCCGGTTCACCATCGCCGACGACGGCCACGGGCTGTGCCACGGCCGGTTCACCCTGCCCAGCCACGTGGGGGCGATGCTCAAGCAGGCGGTGCTCGCGATCAACTCACCCCGGCACCGGCACCACTCCGGCACCCCCAAGGGGCTCGGGCACGCGTTCTGCGAGTACGTCACCCGCTACCCGGTCGACCGGCTCCCCCAAGCCGGCGGCGTGGACGCCACCGTGGTGGTCACCATGACCCTGGACAACCTGCTCGGCGACAGCCACACCCCGGCCCTCTTGGACACCGGGGACCCGATCACCGCCGACCAGGCCCGCAAGCTGGCCTGCGAGGCCGGGATCATCCCGATGGTCCTCGGCGGGAAGTCCGAGATCCTCGACCTCGGCCGCCGCAGGCGGCTCTACGACCGGTCACCAGCGGATCGCGATCCGGCACCGCGACCAGCACTGCACCAGCCACGGCTGCGAATGGCCCGCCGCGATGTGCCACGTCCACCACAACACCCCCTGGAGCCGCGGCGGCAACACCAACATCGCCGACGGCAGGCTGCTCTGCCCCCGCCACCACACCTACGCCCACAACCCGAAGTACCAGATGAAGACCATCCCCAACGGACGCGTCATCTTCAGCCGGACATGATGGGCGACCAACGCGTCCGCACATGCCCAGATCCCGGTCGGCCGACGCGCTAGTGCATCCCGCATCCAGATGGACGCCCACTCCGTGGCGGCCGTGGTACCGCGTGGCCCGGGCCTGAACGCAGCCAGAAGCGGTACGTTCGCGGCTGTGGAAAGCGTGGATCCGGCTGAGAGCTCGAGCGGTGTTCCCCGGCAGGGCATCCTTCTGGCGGCCGCGATGTTCGTGTTCGTGATCGACACGTCGTTCATGAACGTGTCGATCTCGGCGGTCGTCCACGACCTCGACACGACGGTGAGCGGGGTCCAGTCGGCCGTGGCTATCGAGGCGCTGGTGTCCGCTGCGTTCATCCTCATCAGCAGCAAGGTCGGTGATCTGTTCGGGCGCAAGCGCGCGTTCGTCGTCGGCATGGTGTTCTACGCCGTCGGGGCGCTCGCGATGGTGTTCGCGCAGGGCCTGACGGCGATCATCGTCTTCTGGGCGATCCTCGGCGGGCTGGGCGCCTCGCTCTATCTCCCTGCGATGCAGTCGTTGATCCACGGCAACTTCGAAGGGAAGACCCGCGCGAAGGTCTTTGCGCTGGTCGGTGCGTCGGGGGCGATCGCCGCTGCGATCGGTCCCCTGATCGGAGGCTTCGTCACGACCCTCCTGTCGTGGCGCGTCGGGTTCCTGATCGAGGCGCTCATCATCGCAGTCGTCCTTCTGGGGAGCCGCGGCATCCGCGACGTGCCCTACACCGGAGATCGGTCGATCGACATTCCGGGCGCGTTCCTCTCAGTGATCGGCATGGGCGGCCTCGTCATCGGGGTCCTCGTGTGGCAGGAGGGCGGCGAGTCCGTCGCGCTGCTCCTCGCGATCGGGGCGGCTGCGATGGGCGGCCTGGTGTACTGGCTCGTCCGACGCAAGCGCCAGGGCAAGCCCACGTTGCTCGATCCCACCCTGTTCGCGTCCAAGCTGTTCAGCAACGGCGTCGCCCAGATCATGCTCCAGCAAGTCGCGCTGGGCGGGCTCCTGATCGCCTTGCCGATCTACCTGCAGCTGGTCTGGGGCTACAACGCGCTCGAGGCGGGCATCACGCTCGCGCCCCTGTCGCTCACGATGTTCGGCGTCGCACTGCTCGCGGGACGCAGAGCGGGCCGTCGGAGGGCGAGCAGCATCATCCGGGCGGGCTTCGTGCTGCTCGCTGCGTCGATCGTCCTCCTGATCCCGCTGGTGCCCAGAGCGGACTCCGGCTGGTACCTGGTGGTCCCGCTCATGCTCGCGGGCGCCGGGCTCGGCCTTCTCGCATCCCAGCTCAACAACTACGCGCTGTCCCCCATCTCGGAGGAACGGGTTGGCGAGGCGGCCGGCGTCACGTCGGCCACCGGGTCGTTCGGTCTGTCGTTCGGTCTGGCCTTCTCCGGAGCAGTCATGCTCGCCACGCTGTCCATCGCCTTCACGAACATGGCGGAGTCGAGCAGCGTCCTGCCGCCGGCCGACCAGCAGCGCGTCGCCGACGTCCTCGAAGACGACGCGCAGGTGATGAGCGACGCGCAGCTCGGCGAGCTCCTCGCCGGCCAGCCCGAAGCCGTCCAAGACGAGATCCTCAGCATCAACACCGACGCTCGGAACCTCGCGCTCCAGGTTGCTTTGCTCGTCTCGCTGCTCGCGGCGCTCGTCGGCGTCGCCATCGCATTCCGCATGATGCGCCTGCCCGATCCCGCGCAGTCGGCTGCCAGCACGGACGTGGGTCTCGGCTGATACGTGCCACGTTTCCGAGGCACCCGTCACCCTCGCGTGGACCGTTGCCAACCGCCCGCGGCGGTGTGACCGTGGATGACATGCACCGGCGCACCCTGCTCAGGACGGCCGCAGTCACTCCGCTCGCCGCGGCCGCCGGGCTCGCGGCCGCCGCCCCGGCCTCCGCGGTCCCACGGTTCGGCAGGACGCTCGCGGCCGGGCTCAACATCCCGTGGGGCCTCGACTTCCTGCCCGACGGCAGCGCCCTGTGCTGCATGCGCAACGACGGCCGGCTGATCCGGATCGGCAGGTCAGGTGGGTTCAGCGAGGTGGCCACCCTGCCCTCGACCCACAGCGGCAGCGAGGACGGCGCACTCGGCCTTGCGGTCTCGCCGCAGTTCGCCACCGACCGCCGCGTCTACGCGTACTACAGCACTCCGAGCGACAACCGGGTCGCCTGGTTCACCTACCAGGGCGGCGTACTGGGCAGCCCCCACGTGATCCTCAGCGGCATCCCGCACGGCAGCATCCACAACGGCGGCCGTCTCTTCTTCGCTGCCAACGGCAGCCTCTTCGTCACCTGCGGCGAGTCGGGCAACAAGCCGCTGGCCCAGAACAAGGCGTCGCTGGGCGGGAAGGTCCTCCGGATCGACCGCGACGGCAACCCGTGGCCGACCAACCCGTTCATCGGCACGGCGGGCGACGACCGGATCTACTCCTGGGGCCACCGCAACCCCCAGGGCATCGACCAGGCCGCCGACGGCCGGATGTGGGCGTGCGAGCTCGGGCAGAACACCTGGGACGAGCTCAACCAGATCGCCCCGGGCCGCAACTACGGCTGGGCGACCGTGGAGGGCCCGGACGGTCCCGGTGGCTTCGTCGACCCGCTGGTGAAGTGGCACCCCGCCGACTGCTCGCCGAGCGGCATGGCGATCCGCGGTGGCTACGCCTACATCGGGGCCCTGCGCGGGCAGTCGCTGTGGCGGGTCGACATCAGCGGGGCGGGGCTCCGCTCGAAGGTGCGCTTCTTCCACAACACGTTCGGCCGGATCCGCACCGTGATGCTGGCCCCGGACGACTCGCTGTGGATCACCACCGCCAACGGCGGCGACACCGACCGGGTGATCAAGATCCGCTTCGTGGCGGCGTAGGCACTCGGCACGCACCGGTAGGCTTGCCCGTTGTGGCAGGCCCCGACTTCGACTCCGAGATCAAGCAGCTCCAGGCGACGATGAAGCACCATCGGCAAGGTGCTCGACCTCGCCGGCGATGCGCGAGCGAGATCGCCGACCTCGGCGAGCAGGTGGCCGCCCCCGACCTGTGGGACGACCAGTCCAACGCCACCCGGGTGACCGGCCGCCTCTCCGCGCTCCAGGGCGAGCTCGACCGCTTCACCTCGCTGCAGAGCCGCATCGACGACCTCGAGCTGATGGTCGAGATGGCGCGCGAGGAGGACGACGCCGACGCGCTCGCCGACGCGGAGCGCGAGCTGGCCCGGCTGCACAAGTCGGTGGAGCACGCTCGAGGTCCGCACCCTCCTCTCCGGCGAGTACGACGCCCGCGAGGCGATCGTCACGCATCCGCTCGGGCGCCGGCGGCGTCGACGCGGCCGACTTCGCCGAGATGCTGATGCGGATGTACACCCGCTGGGCCGAGCGCAACAAGTACCCCGTCGAGGTCTTCGACACCTCCTACGCCGAGGAGGCCGGCCTGAAGTCGGCCACCTTCGCGATCCACGCGCCGTACGCCTACGGCACGCTCAGCGTCGAGGCCGGCACCCACCGGCTGGTGCGGATCAGCCCGTTCGACAACCAGGGGCGCCGGCAGACCTCGTTCGCCGCGGTCGAGGTGGTGCCGGTGCTCGAGCAGACCGACGAGATCGACATCCCGGAGGAGGACGTCCGGGTCGACGTCTACCGCTCGCAGCGGCCCGGGCGGCCAGTCGGTGAACACGACCGACTCCGCCGTGCGGCTGACCCACATCCCGACCGGCATCGTGGTGTCCTGCCAGAACGAGAAGTCGCAGCTGCAGAACAAGGCCTCGCGCGATGGTGATCCTCAAGGCCAAGCTGCTCGCGCTGAAGAAGGCCGAGGAGAAGGCCCACCTCGACGAGCTGCGCGGCGACGTGCAGGCCTCGTGGGGCGACCAGATGCGCAGCTACGTGCTGAACCCGTACCAGATGGTCAAGGACCTGCGCACCGAGTACGAGTCCGGCAACCCGCAGTCGGTGCTCGACGGCGACATCGACGGCTTCCTGGAGGCCGGCATCCGCTGGCGCCGGGGCGCCGAGCAGACCGCGTAGGTCTCGACAGGCTCGACCACCGGAGCTCGACAGGCTCGACCACCGGAGGCGCTCGACCACCGGAGGACGCTCGACCACCGGAGGGCTCGACCAGCGGGCTACCGGGCGATGTTGGTCGCGTTGGCGACCTGCACGCACCATTCGTCGGCGCGCTCGGCGAGCGTCTTGTCGTCCTCCTTCGCCGGGGCCTGCACCTGGCAGGTGAGGCAGGTGTCCTTGAACAGCCCGGCCAGCCGGACCCGCTTGGTGCCGTCGGGGAGCCGGCAGTTCTGCTGCCGGTGCGGGCTGCCGAAGTCGGGCCCGGCTCGGCCGTGCAGCCGTTCCGGTGCGAGGTCTTCGTCGAGCACCGCCTTGGCGAACTCGGAGGTGATCGGGCGCGCGAAGATCCACGCGCTGGCGGCGTACTGTGCGCGCGTCCAGGCGCAGCCGTACTCGTGCGCGACGTCGCGGGTGTCGGTGTCGATCTGGGCACGTTCGCCGTTGCGCCACGACACCTGGTCGCCGAGCCCGCCGCCGAGCGCCTTGCGCACGGCCGGGTCGGGCAGCAGCGCGCAGAAGTCGACCCGGGCCAGGGTCATCGCGTCGGTGTTGAGCTGGCCGATCGGCGTGGGCGCCGGCGGTCGGCGTCGACTTCGGGGTCTCGCTGTTGCCGCATCCGGTGAGCGCGAGCACGGCGACCAGCGTCAGCACGGCCGGGGCGACGGCCCGGGGCAGGCGGGTACGCGGACGTCGGGGGAGCGGGGGCATGGGCACAAGATAGGCGAAACACCGAGCGGGGACGCCCTGCGGCGCCCCTCTTGGCAGGTCACCTAGACTCGACCATCGGCCGGACGTGCCCTGACGGGCATGACCCGCACGACCGCCTGATCCCTGCCCCCGAGAGCCGGCCCAAGAGACTGTGATCCGATTCGAGAACGTCACCTCGACCTACGCCGGGCAGCAGAAGGCGGCGCTCGAGGGACGTCACCGTCGACATCGAGAAGGGCGAGTTCGTCTTCCTCGTCGGCGCCTCCGGCTCCGGCAAGTCGACCTTCCTGCGGCTGGTGCTGCGCGAGACGCGGCCCACCAGCGGGCGGGTCTACGTCGCCGGCAAGGAGATCAACCGGCTGGCCAGCTGGAAGGTGCCGCGCGCTGCGCCGCCAGATCGGCACCGTCTTCCAGGACTTCCGGCTGCTGCCGAACAAGACCGTCTCCGAGAACGTCGCCTTCGCGCTGCAGGTGATCGGCAAGCCGCGAGCGCAGATCAACAAGGTCGTCCCCGAGACCCTCGAGCTGGTCGGCCTCGACGGCAAGGGCGAGCGGATGCCCGACGAGCTGTCCGGCGGCGAGCAGCAGCGGGTCGCGATCGCCCGGGCGTTCGTCAACCGGCCGATGATCCTGATCGCCGACGAGCCGACCGGCAACCTCGACCCGAACACCTCGGTCGGCATCATGAAGCTGCTCGACCGGATCAACCGCACCGGCACCACGGTGGTGATGGCCACCCACGACGCCGGCGTCGTCGACCAGATGCGCAAGCGCGTCATCGAGCTCGTCGACGGGCGCGTCGTCCGCGACCAGGCCCGGGCGTCTACGGCTACCAGCACTGACCGCCAGACCGCAACCCGACGAGCCACCTGACAAGGGAGCCTCCACCCATGCAGCTGAGGTACGTCTTCTCCGAGACCGGCCACCGGCCTGCGCCGCAACGTGTCCATGACCGTCGCGCTGATCGTGACGATCTTCGTCTCGCTGACCCTGGTCGGCGTCGGGCTGCTGCTCAACGCCCAGGCGCAGCGGCCGAGGAGCTACTGGGGCAGCAAGCTCCAGATCACGGTCTTCCTGTGCAACGCCGAACTCGCGCACGCCGCACTGCGCGGGCGGTGACGTCACCGACCCGCAGAAGCAGGCGATCGAGCAGGTGCTCGACGACCAGCCCGCAGGTGAAGCGGCTACGAGTACCGCGAGCAAGCAGGAGGCGTTCGACGACGCTGAAGAAGCGTCTACCAGTCGCAGAACGCGACCGACCGCGAGATCTACTCCACCGTCCAGGTCAAGGACATGCACGAGTCCTATCTGGGTGACGCTGAAGGATCCCCAGACAGTTCGACGGGGTGAGAGTCTGCCGTCGGCGGGACTCGACGGGGTCAACACGGTGCAGGACCTGCACAAGCTGCTCGAACCGATCTACTTCTGGATGGGCTGGATGCAGAAGGGGGCGATCGGGATCGCCGCCGTGCTCCTCCTGGCGGCCGTCCTGCAGGTGGCGAACACGATCCGGCTGGCGGCGTTCGCGCGCCGACGCGAGATCGGGATCATGCGCCTGGTGGGCGCGTCGCAGCCTCTACATCCAGCTGCCGTTCCTGATGGAGACCCTGGTCGCCACCATGATCGGGATCGCGCTGTCCGCGGTCACCCTGTTCGCGTTCATGTACGTCGTGATCTACGAGCAAGCTGCGGCCCAACTCCACGATCGTGGACTGGATCGACTGGTGGGACGCCGTGCAGGCGGTCGGCTGGATCGCCTTGCTGGGCGTGGTGCTGACGCTGATCCCGACACTCGTACTGACCCGCAAATACCTCAAAGTCTGACCCTGCCGGGTTACGGTCGCCTCGTTCAACTTCCCCCTCTGAACGAAGGCAGACCCTCGTGGTTCGCAACTTCCCCGCCACCACGCGGCAGCGCGTCCTGGCGGCCGCGATCGCGTTCGCCGTGGCCTCGGCTCCGGCCGCCACGCCCATCGCCCACGCCGACGACCTCAAGCACAAGAAGCACAAGGTCGAGCAACGCGTGAAGGCCGCCAGGGCCGACCTGGAGGACTCCTCGCAGGCCGCGACCAAGGCTCACCGCGCACTGCAGACCGCCCGGGCCCAGCTGCACCAGGCCCGCGCGACGCTGGCCGTCACCAGGGGCAAGCTGGCCGCCGCCCAGGCGCTGGACGAGCAGATGCAGCACGAGCTGGTGCAGGCCGAGGTGGCGCTGAGCCAGGCCCGCGACGACCTGCGTGCGGGCCGCGAGAAGGTCAAGGTCCAGCAGCGGCTGCTCGCCGAGATGGCCTCCGAGAGCATGCAGCAGGCCGACCCGCAGCTGATCGGGCTGTGGGCGATGCTCAAGGCGCAGAACCCCTCCGACCTCACCACGCAGCTGAAGACGGTCGGCAACCTGGTGGACCGCGAGACCACCGCCCTCGACCAGCTCAAGACTGCGCGCACCGCTGCTCACTGTCAAGGAGGCGCAAGGTCGAGGACGCGAAGGTGCAGGTCGAGCAGAAGCGCAAGGCCGCCGCCGAGAACCTCGTGCTCCGCCGGCGGCTGGAGACGAAGGCGGCCGAGGCGGAGGACGCCGTGACCGCCCTGGTGCACGCCCGTCGTACCGCCCAGGACGCGGCGTTGCGGGCCAAGCACGCCGACGAGCGCACCCTGCGGAAGACCAAGCGCGAGGCGCGGCGGATCTCACGGATGCTGGCCGCCCGCGCGCACCACAGCGTCAACGAGGGCAACCACGGGCCGCTGATGCGCCCGGTGCCCGGCTACGTCACCTCGCCGTTCGGCTGGCGCCGGCACCCGATCTACGGCTACTGGGGTCTCCACGACGGCACCGACTTCCACGCCCCCTGCGGCACCCCGCTGCAGGCCGCCGGCAACGGCCGCGTGATCTCGGAGTACTACCAGTCCGCCTGGGGCAACCGGCTCATCCTCGACCTCGGTCGGGTCGTCGGCCAGGCGTCGCGGTGATCTACAACCACATCAGCGGCTACCGCGCCCACACCGGCCAGCACGTGCGCCGCGGCGAGACGTCGGCGTACGCCGGCACCACCGGCTGGTCCACCGGCTGCCACCTGCACTTCACGGTGATGGTCGACGGCAGCCGCGGTGAACCCGATGGACTGGTTCTGAGGTCGCCGCCGGTTACCACGGTCCGTGGTGATGCCACTTCCCTACGAATACACGCTAGGGAAGCGGCTGGTTACCACGGGACCGTGGTATCGCCGTTGCCCCGGCTGAGAGGATGACCCCATGGCCAAGGAAGTCGGGCGCAAGCTGATCGCGCAGAACCGCAAGGCCCGGTACGACTACCACATCGACGACGTGTTCGAGGCGGGCCTGGTGCTCGTCGGCACCGAGGTGAAGTCGCTGCGGGCCGGTCGCGCGACGCTCGGTCGACGGGTTCGGCGAGATCACCAACGGCGAGGCGTTCCTGCACGGCGTGCACATCCCGGAGTACACCGAGGGCACCTGGACCAACCACGCAGCCTCGGCGCGTCCGCAAGATGCTGCTCAACCGGCACGAGATCGACAAGATCGAGAGCAAGGTCAACGAGCGCGGGTTCACGCTGGTGCCGCTGTCGATGTACTTCAAGGACGGCCGGGCCAAGGTCGAGATCGCGCTCGCGCGCGGCAAGAAGACCTACGACAAGCGCCACGCGCTCGCCGAACGGCAGGCCAACCGCGAGAAGCAGCAGGCGCTCGGTCGCCGCTCCAAGGGCATGGAGTAGCCCGCTGGTGCTCGAACCTGCCGACGCCGCGGAGGTCGTCGACTTCTGGCGGGGCCTCGGCCTGCCCGGCGTCTACGACGTGCACACGCACTTCCTGCCGCCCAACATCGAGACCCGGGTGTGGGCGCAGTTCGACCTGGCCGGCCCGAAGATCGGCCGGGAGTGGCCGATCCGCTACCGGGGCTCCGAGCAGGAGCGGGTCGCCACGCTGCGGAGCCTCGGCGTACGCCGGTTCAGCTCGCTGCCCTACGCGCACCGGCCCGGGATCGCGGGCTACCTGAACGACTGGGCGCGCGGCTTCACCGAGCGGGTGCCGGAGTGCCTGTGGTCGGCGACGTTCTACCCGGAGCCGGAGGCGGCGTCGTACGTCGCGGACCTGGTCGCGGGCGGGGTCGAGGTGTTCAAGGTGCACGTGCAGGTGGGGGAGTTCCACCTCGACGACCCGACGCTCGACGACGTCTGGGGCACGATCGCCGAGGCCGGCACGCCGGTGGTCATCCATGCCGGTTCCGGGCCGGTCGGCAACGCGTTCACCGGGCCCGACCCGCTGCGCCGCGTGCTCGAGCGGCACCCGCTGCTGACCGCCGTGGTCGCGCACATGGGTGCCCCGGAGTACGCCGAGTTCCTCGACCTCGCGGAGCGGTACGAGCGGACATACCTCGACACCACGATGATGTTCACCGACTTCTTCGACTCCGCCGCGCCGTACCCCGACCCGCTGCTGACGCGGCTCGCGGACCTCGACGGCAAGGTCTTGTTCGGCAGCGACTTCCCGACCATCCCGTACTCCTACCGGCACGCGCTCGACGCGCTGCAGCGGCTGCGCGACCGGGAGCCACGGCTCGACGACGACTGGCTGCGCGCCGTGTGCTGGCGCAACGGCGAGGCCCTCTTCGGCGCCACCACCGCGCTGACAGACTGAGGCATGGACACCTGGCCGGCGGTCGCCGAGGAGCGGCTCGTGCTCGCCGAGGTGCTGGCCGGCCTGACCCCGCAGCAGTGGGAGACGCCGAGCCTGTGCGGCGCGTGGACCGCGCGCGCCGTCGCGACGCATCTCCTGCTGCCCCTGGTGCGCGGCGTGCGCGGGTTCCTGCCCGACCTGGTGCGCGCCCGCGGCAGCCTGCACGACGCCAGCGAGCTCGGCGTGGCACGCGCGATGGAGCGGATGACGACCGCCCAGGTGGTCGCCGGTCTCCGGGCGCAGGCGGGCAACCGGTTCCGGCCGCCGACGATGCCGCCGGCGGCGCCGCTCACCGAGGTGCTGGTGCACGGGCAGGACATCCTGGTGCCGCTCGGGATCGACTTCCGCCGTCCGGTCGAGCGCTGGGAGGTCGTGCTCGGGTTCCTCACCGAGTGCGGCGGCGCGCCGCGGGTTCGTGCACGGCCGGCTCCCCGCCGTACGGCTGGTGGCAGCCGACTCCGAGTGGACCCACGGCTCCGGACCGGAGGTCGACGGACCGGTGCGTGCCCTGGGCCTGACCCTCGCCGGGACGCGACGCCCGGCTCGGCGAGCTCAGCGGCCCCGGCGTACCCCTGCTGGAAGCGTGGGTACGACGCTGAACCGGGCTCGCGAGGGAATCGACGACGCCCCTGTCGGCGTTCCTCTGTACAGTGGAATCACAACTCAAGAGGGGCTGATTGGTTTCGACTGGGGACGCTAGTCCCAGGAGAAGCGGGTCGAGAAGCCAGCGTCATCTCGTAAACGTTCGCTGGAAACCACAAGTGCCAACTCTAAGCGCACTGACTTCGCTCTCGCTGCCTGAGCAGTGACCGAAGGGTCAGACCGGGCATCTGCCTCCGTCCCGGACCCTGGCCTCATCTAGGAGGCTTGCTGATCGACTCCTGTCAGGAGGGTTGATCGGGACTTTTTCCTGACTGAGCCCGTCGGCGACCTGTTCGTGGGAGTGCCGGGGTTGAGAACACGTGATCACGAACTGCACCCGGAGAAGACCTGGTACGGCGCTTTAGGACGCGGGTTCGATTCCCGCCAGCT
>CAVWFF010000036.1:0-71280 GCA_963754145.1 uncultured Actinomycetota bacterium | reverse complement strand
CCGCACCGGACGCGCATAGTCCTCCGTGCGAGCGGCCGCGGTGTCGATGCCTGCGTGGCCGGCCAACAGGCCGATGGGCATCCCGGGCCCGTTTCCCGGAACCCTCGCCAGCGCCCATCGGATCTGGGGACCGGCCCGAAAGGCCTCTCAGCCCGTGATTGTGAGGTTGCCGGCGGTGACGACCCCGGTGTGGTCGGGGGCCTGGACGGTGAGGGTGGCCTGCCAGACTCCCGGGAGCGGGAAGCGGTAGTCGGCGGACCAGGCGCCGTTCCGTTGTGTCATCGGGACCGGGATCGGGGCCAGGTCCCGGTCGGGGTTGCTGACCTTCAGGTCCACGCCACCGGAGTCGAGCGGTCGGCCTTCGCGGTCGGTGAGGAACACCTGCAGCTGGCTGCCGCTGGTGCCCGACCGGAAGACCTTGAGCGTGGCCCGTCCTCGGTCGCCGAGGCTCATGTTGACCACGGTGCGGGTGGCGGATCCGGTGGACGATGTCGATCCGACGGCGGTGGCCTCGCTTGTCGGTACGACGAGCTGGGACGGTGGGGCCGTCATGCTGAGCACGGCGGTGACCGCGAGCACTCCTGCGGTCACGCCGGCTTCGTAGCGCACTGAGATCAGAGGCACTCCGCCCTCGCGCAGCCGTCGCCGAGAGACGGCCGCACCGGCAAGAGCGAGCGCGACGAGTCCGAGCTTGAGGAGGAGGAAGAGGCCGTAGCGGGTCAGGAGCAGGTCGAGAGGGTCCTTGATCTGGGCGAGAGAGTTCAGCGTTCCCGTGGCCACCAGGGCCATAACCGAGCCCATCGCGAGGGTGGAGAAGCGACGCAACGCGAGTGGGTGCGCGTCCCGACCGAGCACGGTCAACGCGACCAGGCCTCCCACCCAGATCCCCGCCGTGAGCGCATGGAGGGCGTCGACGCCCAGGTCGAGCGGGCGCCCCGACGCGGCACCGTGGCCGGCTCCGGCTATCGCGACCGCGAGTCCGACGATCCCGACGGGCGTGAGCCAGCGGCGGTATCCGCCGGTGATCGTCGGGAGCCGCCAGGCCAGCGCAGCCAGTCCTGCGTAGAGCGCGAGCCGCGCCCCCATGGCCGACCCGAACGGGGTGGCCAGCGCCTCCCTCAGCAGGGCCGGGTCGAGCAGGCGCGACATACCCACTCCGGCGATGTAGGGCCCCTGGACCAGCAGTCCGATGACGGTCGCGAGGGCGCCACCGAGGAGGCCGGCACGGACCAGTCGCTGCAGGGTCGGGTGGTTTCTGCTCTCTGGAGAACACCACAGCACGAAGGTGACCACGCCGGCGAACAACGCGAACGCCAGGTATCCGGCCAGCCGCACCGCCACCACCGGCAACGGCGCCGTGGGTGAGTTGCCGGCCACGGCGAGTGCGGGGGTGCCGATCCCGAAGGAGAACGCGCCGGCGACCGGGTGCCCATCGGGGGAGACGACGCGCCAGCTGACGACGTACGACCCCTGCGACAGGTGCGCCGGCATGCGCCAGGTGACCGTGTGTCCGGCCACCGCCGGTTCGGGCGTGCGCACGGTCGCCCCCTTGTCGTCCACCAGCCGGATCCCGCCCGGGATCAGGTTGACCGCTTCGGTGAACCGCATCTTGACCGTCGCCGGTGCCTGGTCGAGCTGGGCACCGTTCGCCGGTGTGCTCGCCACGAGCTCGGCGTGGGCCGACGCGGGCGAGGCGAGCAGAATGCCGAAGACGGCCGCCAGTATCGCGGCGAGGATCCCGCGTCGCGCTGATGTGCTGATCGATGCCATGACACTGCTCCTGGCTGATGCCGACGAACTCCCCGGGGGCCGCGACCGGAGGGGTGGTCGCGACTCCCGGGGTGAGCCCTCAGACCTCGACGCGCTCTCGGTCGGGGGCGTGCTCAGACGCGGCCGCCTCGGCGGGTCGCCCACGGCGCCAGGCCAGCACGGCCGCGAACAGGGACAGCACCAAGGCGGCACCCGACAGAGCGATCGGCAGCGCCATGGACGCGTCGTCAGCCGTGGTGGAGGTCTGGGCATCCGCTGCCCCCTGTTGGCCCGCACCTGAAGCGTTGCCCGTGTCCGTGGTGCCGGCGGGCTTCGCGGCCGCCGCGGGGGTGATCTCGAGGACCGGTGCCGGGTGCTCCGGCTCTACCGACGGGTCGGCCGAGACCTCGTTCCAGTTCACCTTCTCCCCGCTGGAGTAGGTCTGCAGCGCGTTGAACACCAGTTCGCCCGACTCCGGCAGCTGCCCGAGGCTGAGGTCGAAGTCCTGGAACTGGCCGGGCTTGATGCCGCCGCTGGTGGCGGTCCAGGTGACCCGGGAGACGACGCTGTCCAGCTTCTCGCCGAACATCTCGATCGGCTTGTCGAGCTTGCGGGTGGCGGTGGTGACCTTCCACCCGGGCACGGGAGTGGTCTGCACCGAGCCGATCGGGTGGTCCGCGGGAAGGATCACGCGCAGCTGAGTGGTACTGGCGTTGTCGCGCTCGTTCGGGACGCGGAACGCCACGACGGCGAACCCGCCGCCCTTGGCTTCGCCCTGGACGGTGACGTGGGCCTGTGCCACGCCGGGGAGGGCGAGGGCGAGGGCGAGTCCGGCGGTGACGCCCAGGCCGGTGCGTGCTGCGCGACGGCGCAGCACCTTGGTGTTCTTGAACATGGTGAAGTCTCGTTTCGTGTGAAAAGAAAGTCGGATGGTGTGTCAGCGGTCGCGCTCGACCGGCCCTCGGTCCGCGAGTCCGCGGTGTCGTCGAGGTGAAGCGGTCAAGCGACGCTGATCCGCGGTGGCCCTCGCCGGGACAGGCAGTCAACGGTGCACGCATCTGACTTCAGGACCAGTTCCAACACCCAGCCGGGTGCTGCGCAGACTCGCGCCCAGCCGACACCTGACGCGACGAGTGCGCTGATCGCGTTCACCAGGATGTGGAACGCCTTGGCGACGGGGCGCGCGGCCAGCTGGATCAGCAACCATGCCGCGCGCTCACCCGCCGCGAGCCACAGACCCAGGACCAGACTGGCCACCAGATGAGCCAGCAGCATGCCCACGTGGGCACTGCCGATCCAGGCCAAGGAGATCTCCCCCATGGCTGAGGAGCCGTGGTGGAACATGGCGCCACCGGACATCGACGCGGAGTCCGCCGAGCTTCCCGGCATCACCATCCCGGCATGGCCCGCCGGGCTCGTCGCAAGCACCCGCAGGCTCAGATGCAGGAAGGCCTGACCACCGACAACGAGCAGGGCCACACGCCGTGAGGACGCCGGGGAGCCGAGACCGGGCGCCAGAACGAGGGTGCCGCCGACGATCAAGACCACCAGGGCCGTGGGCGCAGGCATGGGGCCGCCGGCCCCGACGTGCCCCGCGACGCCGGTGCCCACCAGCACGGAGGCGAGCGTCAGCGCCCGAATCCAGCGCAGGGCACCTGTCATCGCCCGTCCCCCCGAAGCAATGTGGTCTCGAAACAGCTCGGGAGGAGGATGCACGCTCGGGCCTTGCACGAACCTTGGAACGAAGGTTTGGCCAACCCAGCGGGCTGCCGCTCTGACCGTGCCGTTCGCGGTGGCATCGTGGTGGCTGGTCGAGCGCCCCGCGATGCGCTTGGGTAAGTGGGTGCAAGAAAGCGCGCGTTACTGCCGCTGACACCCCATCTCTGACCAGTGAACACGTCACACGCCCCGATTTCTCGGACTGGCGTGTTGCGGTTCGAGCGTTGCTGGCCCGCGCACCTGCGGACCACGCCACCGCACGGCAACGGATCACCTGCGGCGAAAGGTGCGAACCGACCGACCGTTGCCTAAGGTCGCGCCCATGAAGCTCTCCACACGCAACCAGCTCCCCGTGCACCGTCACCTCCGTCACCACCGGCGAGGCGAGGGCGGTGGTCAAGATCCAGCTCGACGGCGGAGCCGTGCTCACGTGTCGATCACCAGCCCGATGCCTCGGTCTGCCGAGGAGTGCTCGCCCTGGTGCAGTCGCCGGTCGAGCGACCCACGACCTACCCCTTCGGACCTAGGCCAGGACCGCGGGGTGGGGCATCCTGTTGCCGATCACCTCCGGTCCCGGAGGGAAAGGGTGTGAGGTCATGTCCGACGTCGAAGTACGGCGCCGCCGCCGCGGAAGCGGACTCGGCCGTCTGATCGGTCTGCTCCTGGTGATCTGGTTGATCATCGGCGCAGTGGCAGCGTTCCAACGCGACTACTTCAGCAACAACAACGACAGCTGCGCCAAGATCGGCACGATCATCGTGACGATCATTGCCGGGCCGCTCAACTACGTGGGCCTGAACCCGAAGGTGCACGACTGCAACGTGCCACAGCCGAGCTCGTAGGCGGGAGCACGACGCCGCGCTAGCGTCGGGACATGGGTGCTGCGAACGACCTCCTTCTCGACGGCTACGACCGGATCGCCCAGTCCGTGCCCGACGTCCTCGACGGACTGGGCACGGACGGCGCCGCCTGGAGACCCGACGACGAGTCCAACTCCGTCGGCTGGCTGGTGTGGCACCTGACCCGGGTCATGGACGACCATCTCGCGGGCCTGACGGGGGACGAGCAGGTCCTCACCTCCGAGGGGTACGACGAGCGGCTCGGCCTCGACCTGCCCGTCGGTGACACCGGCTACGGCCACGACGCCGACGACGTGGCGAAGGTCCGGTTCGCCGACCTCGACGTGCTCGCCGCCTACCACCGCGCCGTGCAGGAGCGGGCGGCGGCGTACCTCGCGACGGTCACCGACCTCGACCGGGTCGTCGACGAGCGATGGGACCCGCCGGTGACGCTCGGCGTCCGGCTGGTCAGCGTGCTCGACGACGCCGCCCGGCACGTCGGACAGGCGCAGTACCTCAGGGGGCTGGTCGACCGTCGTGCCTGAGCACCGGCACGAGCTCCCGCCCGACCTCCGACCGGATCGGCCGCCCCGGCGCGAGCCCGACCAGCGCAGCCGCAAGCGCGTCTACTTCTGGTTGATGGGCGTCTGCGTGGTCCTGATCCTGCTGGCCTGGAACGTGGTCCGGTTCTGGTCCGTGCCCGCGGCGGTCGTGATGAGCGCGGTGGCTGCCCTGATCCCGCCGACAGCCGCGATCCTCGGCAACCGCGGCCACGGGGCGTAGCTGGCGCGTCCGACGAGTGCCGACTTCGGTGCCGCCGCAGGTCAGTGCCCGTCGGCGTGGGCGGCGTCGCGGATCTCGCCGACCAGCTCCTCGATCACGTCCTCGAGGGTCACGACCCCGAGCACCGTGCCCTCCTCGTCGACGACGCGGGCCATGTGCGCGCCCTTGGCCTGGAGCATCTGCGAGCGCGTCTGACAGCGTGTCGGTCGGCCGCACGTTGGCGAACGAGCGGATCCACTTGTCCTCGACCACCCGCGCGCGGCCGTGGGGGTCGGTCTCGAGGACGTCCTTGATGTGCAGGTAGCCGACCAGCTCGCTCGTCGTCGGAGACCACCGGGAAGCGCGAGTAGCCGGTCTCGGCGCACACCTTCTCGACCTCGCCGACGCGGGCGCCGCGGCGCACGGTCTGGAGGTCGTCGATCGGCAGCAGCACCGACGACGACCGGTGCGCGAGGTGAAGCCGAGGGCACCGGAGAGGCGTTCGTACTCGCCCTCCTCCAGCATCCCCTCCTCGCGGGACTCGTCGACCAGCGCCTCGACCTCCTCGCGGGTGAACGTCGACGCCACGGCGCTGGCGGGCTCCAGCCTCAGCAGTCGTACGACGCCGTCGGCGGTGCCGTTGAGCGCGATCACCGCCGGCTTGAGGATCGTCACGAACGCCATCATCGGCGGGCCGAGCACGAGGGCCGCTCGCTCGGGACCGGCGAGCGCGATGTTCTTCGGCACCATCTCGCCGAGCACGACGTGCAGGTAGACCACGATCGCCAGCGCGATCGCGAACGACACCGGGTGGAGCAGGCTCTCGGGCACGTTGACCGCGTCGAACACGGGCTCGAGCAGGTGCGCCAGCGCCGGCTCGGCGATCGCGCCGAGCGCCAGCGACGCGACCGTGATCCCGAGCTGGGCGGCCGCCATCACCTGGGAGACGTTCTCCATCGCGCGCAGCGTGGTGCGCGCGATCCGGGAGCCGGCCGGCGGCCTTCGGCTCGATCTTGGTACGACGGGCCGACACGAGCGCGAACTCGCGCGCCGACGAAGAACGCGTTGGTCAGCAGCAGCAGGACGCCCGACCAGCATCGCGGCCTGGGTGCTCATGCGCTGCTCACCGGCTTCGGCCGGACCGACGGGCTGTCGACCCGGCGGATCGATGAGCCGGTCGACGCGCAGGCCGTCCATGCGCACGACGCGCAGCTGGGCGTACTCCTGCACCGGGTCCTCGTCGTCGTCCTCGGGGATCACGACCGGCAGCGGCACGTCGACCTGGTCGCCCCGCTCGGGGATCCGGCCGAGCTCCCGGACCAGCAGGCCGGCCACGGTGTCGTAGTCCTCGTGCTCGGGCAGCGCCAGCCCGGTCGCGTCGGCGCACCTCGTCGGGCCGGAGCAGCCCGGAGACGATCCAGCGAGCCGTCGGGTCGCTGCCGCAGCCGGGAGCCGTAGCGGTCGTGCTCGTCGGCGATGTCGCCCACGATCTCCTCGACCACGTCCTCGAGGGTGACCACGCCGGCCGTGCCGCCGTACTCGTCGGAGACGATCGCCATCTGGAACCCCTCGCCGCGCAGCAGCGCAGCAGCGGGTCGAGACGCAGCGACTCGGGCACGACGGTGGCGTCGACCATGACCTCGCGCACCTGCGTGTGACGCGCGCTCGGAGCGGGGGACCGCCACCGCCTGCTTGACGTGCACCGAGCCGACGATGTTGTCGGTGGATGCCCTTGATGACCGGGAACTTCGAGAAGCCGGTCGGCCGGAGCTCAGCTCGATGACCTCGCTGACCGGGTCGCTGGCGTCGACGCAGGCCATCTGCACGCGCGGGGTCATGATCTCGCCGGCCGTGCGCGGGCCGAAGGCGACCGACCGCTGGACCAGGTGGGCGGTCTCGGTGTCGAGCGTGCCCTCGCGACGCCGAGCGCCCGGCCAGCGAGGCCAGCTCGTCGGACGACCGGGCCGAGCGGAGCTCCTCCTGCGGCTCGACGCCCAGCGCCCGCACGACCGCGTTGGCGGAGCCGTTGAGCAGCCTTGATCGGCAGCTTCATCGCGGTCGTGAACCCGCGCTGGAAGCGC
Source organism: uncultured Actinomycetota bacterium (assembly GCA_963754145.1). Lineage (GTDB taxonomy): Bacteria > Actinomycetota > Actinomycetes > Propionibacteriales > Nocardioidaceae > Marmoricola. The sequence goes on along the minus strand of CAVWFF010000036.1, from coordinate 64,130 downwards.
TGGGTGGCGCGCGCGGTCGCGAAGCGGGCTGGCGATGCGCGATCTTCTTCGGCACCAGCTCGCCGAAGAGCATCGTCGCGATCGTCGCGAGCGTCAGGCCGAGCGCGACCGCGATGCCGGGCACCGCACGCCTCGGGGACGCCGAGTGCTCTCGAGCGGGCCCGTCGATCAGCTGCGCGATCGCGGGCTCGGCGAGGAACCCGATGATCAGGTTGGTCAGGGTGACGCCGACCTGGGCGCCGGAGAGCTGGGTGGACAGGGACTTGCAGCGCCGATCCGCACGCCCTCGGCGGAGCGGTCGCCCTCGGCCACGGCCCGCTCGACTGCCGCCCGGTCGACGGCCACGAGCGAGTACTCGGCGGCACCGAAGACCCCGCACGTGAGCATCAGGGCGACCGACACGCCCAGCAGCACCCACTCCATGCCCGCCATTGTTGCCGACGTGCGCGACTCGCCGGACCGTCGGTGTCCTGTGGGAGAGTTGTGCACCTCGGGATCCGGGAACCATCCGACCCGGCCCCTGCGTTGACAGGACACACGCTCGGGGCACCGGTACGACGACGGAGGTGGTTCGAGTGATGCGCTTCTCCGCCACCGGCCGCACGCACGTCGGACTCGTGCGCACGGGCAACGAGGACTCCGGCTTCGCCGGGCCGACCCTGATGCTCGTCGCCGACGGTGTCGGCGGCAACGCCGCGGGCGAGGTCGCCTCGGCCACCACGGCCTACGTCGTCTCCGCCTCGGCCCTGGCGCGCGTCGGCCTGCGCCCGGCCAGCGTGCTCGGCAGCGCCGTCGCCGAGAGCCAGCGCCAGGTGCGCCACGGCGTGCGGCGCGACCCGGCGCTCCGCGGCATGGCGACCACGCTGACCGCGCTGCTCACCGACGGCCAGCGGTTCGCGCTCGCGCACGTCGGCGACTCGCGGGCCTACCTGTTCCGCGACGGCGGGCTCACCCGGCTGAGCAGCGACCACACCTGGGTGCAGCATGATGCGCGACGAGGGCCGGATGACCGAGGCCGAGGCGATGGTCCACCCGTGGCGCAACGTCGTGCTGCGCACGATCAACGCCGACGACCCCTCCGACGCCGACGTGATGCCGGTGGCGCTCCGCCTCGGCGACCGGGTGCTGCTGTGCAGCGACGGCCTCACCGACCTGGTCAGCGAGGGCTGGATCGAGCAGATCCTGCTCACCCACCCCGACGACACGGCGGTCGACCTGCTGCTCGACGCGGCGCTCGCCGCCGGCGGGCGCGACAACATCACCTGTGTCCTCGGCACCGTCGTCGACGGCCCGGCCGTCGTGGCCGACGGCCTGCTGCTCGGCGCCGTACGCGACCCGGCCAACATCGTCGACCCGGCCGCGGTGCACCACATCGCCTCGGCGTGACCGGGCCGGTCTCGATTCCTCGGGCGTCGCGGGTCCGGCTCCACCGCGCATCTCCGCCCATCCAGCAGTTCGCGCAGAACCTGGCGCAGCAGGTCGGGCGGTTTCGCAGTCAGCCCAAGGTCGTCTCTTCGACGGAGCCCGAGGGAGCCAGATCTGGAAGGCGCCTCATGCGGAACGAGTTCAGCAGCCCGATCAGACTGGCGAGGACGGACACGAGCAGCGCCACCTGGAGCGAGACGTCTCTCGCGTGGGTGTTGATCCGGAGGATCTCGTCCTGCACAGCCTGAGGTTCCTCGGTCAGCAACGCGTTGAGCTGGGTATCGCTCATCACCTGGGCATCGTCCTCGAGCGTCTGGGCGATCTGCTCCTGCTGGTCGGCGGGGATCACCGTGCTGGCCTCGGTCATCTGGTTGAAGCTCAGGGAGAGGGCAGCCAGCATCAGGCCGCCTGCGACCGCCAGCCCGAAGGACAGTCCGAACGACCCTGCGGCCGAGTTCACGCCTGCAGCCTCGCTGACCCGCTCCTCCTCGATCGGTGCCAAGGTGTAGTTGTTGAGCTGGGACACCAGCAGGCCCAACCCCGAACCCGCAATCAGCAGCGGGCCGATGAGCCACCAACCGAAGTCGGCGCGAGGAACCAGCGGGATGATCACGGCCATGCCGGTGGACGTCAGCGCGAACCCCGCACCAACGATGCTGCTCGATCGACGCTTCCCGGACCTTCGCCCGGCCAGCAGGGCCACTGCGAACATGCTCAGCGACAACGGAGCCAGGGAGAGCCCGGCTTCCATCGCGTTGTACTCGAGCGTCATCTGCAAGAAGATCGGGAGCACGATCATCGCGCCGCCGAGGGTGATCTGCTGCATCATCTGCTGGACGATGCCGATCCTGAAGTGCGGGAAGCGGAACAGGTCCGGGTCGAGCAGCGTGGGCTTGCCCTGACGCTTGCGGCGCAACAGCCAGTACGCCAGGGCGACCAGCCCGAGGACGCCGATCGCGATCAGCGCCCCCACCGCCTCGCCCCCCTCCTGCCAGACCAGGATGCCCAGGACGACACCCCCCATACCCGCAACCGAGAGAAGCGCACCCACCACGTCGACCTGCCGAGGTCCCGTGTAGGGGACCTCGCGAACGAGCCGGATGTTGGCGAGCACCACCGCGATCACCACGACCTCGAGCAGGAAGCCGACCCGCCACGACAGGAACGTCGTGACGAAACCACCCAGGAGCGGTCCGACCGCGGCGGCAATCGCCGCTGCGGCCCCGACCAGCGCATAGGTCTTCTTGCGGGCCGCGCCATCGAAGTTCCCGTGGATGAGCGACTGCATGGCCGGCAACAGCAACGATGCCCCCAACCCGCCGAGGATCGCCCAGAAGATGATGATGGTGCTCAGGCTCTGAGCCAGCGTCATCGCCAGAGCGCCGATCGCGTATGCGAGGAGGCCCAGGACGTACGCCCGCTTGCGCCCGATCAGGTCACCAACCTTGCTGCTGATCAGGATGAACGCGGCAGAGACCAGAGCCTCCAGCGCGATCGCCGACTGGACGCCGCTCACCGTCGTGTCGAGATCCTTGACCACCGCCGAGATCGAGACGTTCATCAGCGACGTGTCGACGACCAGCACGAACATCGCCGCTGCCAACAGCAGGGCCAATCGGGGGCTGTGAGAACTCTCCGACGAGCGCCAGCACTCGCGGCGTCGCTCATGGGCACCTCCACGCCCCCAGCCTGCCTGTGCGCGGAGCGTCTCAGCCTCCCCCGCAGGGGGTGAGCGGGTCGCCGGCCCCTGGTCGACAGGCTGTGCTCCCATGCCCGGTCCAGACCGGAACGGGGACGGGTTGGAGGCATCGGGCTGGCGTGAGCGCCCGTCGTACCCCACAATGGACCTCACAAGTGCACATCCGTCACACGTGACCGCGTGGCATCTCCGTTCGAGACCGCTGGGGAAGGCGTTCCTCGACGCCGGAGACAAACAGGAGGTCACCGTGACGCGTTCTGCGACCCGTGGAGTCATGTACGTCCACTCGGCGCCGTCTGCGCTGTGCCCGCACGTGGAGTGGGCGGTCGGCGGCGTGCTCGGCATGTCCGTCAGCTTCGACTGGACGGTGCAGCCGGCGCAGGCGTCCTCCCATCGCACGGAGTACTCCTGGGTGGGCGAGGGCGGCACCGCGTCCGCGATCGCCTCCGCGCTGCGCGGCTGGAACCACCTGAGGTTCGAGATCACCGAGGAGCCGACCACCGGCACCGAAGGTGCGCGCTTCTCCTACACGCCCGACCCTCGGCATCTTCCACGCCGTGACCGGCATCCACGGCGACATCATGATCCCCGAGGACCGGCTGAAGGCCGCCGTCGTGAAGGCCGCGCTCGGCGACACCACGCTGCTGCTGGAGATCGACAAGCTCCTCGGCAAGCCGTGGGACGACGAGCTGGAGACGTTCCGGCACGCCGGTGACGGCGCGGCGGTCCGCTGGCTCCACCAGGTCGTCTGAGCGTTCCCGGGACGAACCGGTCCAGACGCTTGGTCACGGTTCGGACAACGCGTGAACACATCGGCACCCGGCGGCCGACGATGTGCTCGTGCGTTCACGGATGGCGCCCCTGCTGGCGGCTGCCCTCGCCTTCGTCCTCGGCTTCGCGCTGATCAGCGCGGATGCCTCCTCGAGCGACCCGCTGGCCGGTCCCGGCCGTCCGCTGGCCGGGGCTCACGACGACACGACCACGCCCGTTCAACCTGGTCGACGTCCCCGCCCTGATCCGGCACCGGTACGACGGCCACGCGCTGCGTCGTACCCGCGTCCTCGAGCGGTCGGCCACCACTGAGCGCTGGGCGATCACCTACCGCGGCGACGGTTTGCGCCTGACCGGCACCCTGGCCCGGCCACGCACTCCGGGGAGGCACCCGGTCGTCGTCGCCCTGCACGGCTGGATCCGCACCGACCGCTACGTGCGCGGTGCGGGCCTCCGCCGCGAGGAGGCGCGCCTGCTCGCGCAGGGGTTCGCCGTGCTGCACCCGGACTACCGCAACTTCGCCGGCTCCGATCGCGAGACCGGGCGGGCCGTTGCGCACCCGGTCGGCTACCCGGCGGACGTCCTGAACGCCGTCGTCGCCCTGCGCCGTGCGCGCGTGCCCGGCGTGGACACCTCGCGGGTCGCGCTGCTCGGCCGCTCGATGGGCGGCGGGGTGGCGATGCAGGTGGCGGTGGCGCGTCCCTCGTGGTTCGACGCGGTGGTCCTGTACTCCCCGGTCGCGGCCGACGCCACCGCCGACTACGACCGCTGGGTGGCCGGCAACCCGGCCCTCCGGGACCGGGTGCGGCGCGCGTACGGCACGCCCGCGACCCGCCCGGACCTGTGGCGACGCGCCAGCGTCGCGAACTACCTGTCCCGGATCACGGCGCCGGTGCGGATCCACCACGGCACCGCCGACCCGATCTGCCCCGAGCAGTGGAGCGTCAACACGACCGGACTTCTCCGTTCGGCGGGCGCCGACGTGCGGCTCCGGACCTACGCCGGCGAGCCGCACCGCTTCGAGCGCCAGTGGCCCGTGTTCATGGCCCGCGCCTCCCGCTTCCTCTCCGTTGAGTTCGCACCTCCGCACCGTTGAGTCGGCCCTCCGGCACCGTCGAGTCGGCGCCTCCGGCACCGTTGAGTCGGCCCTCCGGCGCACGGGCGCGAGGCCCAGCTCAACGGGGCGCGAGGCGCAACTCAACGGGGCGCGAGGCCCTGCTCAACGGCTTTCAGAAGCTGCCGAAGGCGACCGCGACGTTGGCGCCGCCGAACCCGAAGGAGTTGTTGAGCGCCGCGATGTCGCCGTCGGGCAGCTTGCGCGCCGACGTCGGGATGTCCAGCTCCACGGCCGGGTCGAGGTTGTCGAGGTTGATCGTCGGTGGCGCCATCCGGTGGTGGATCGCAAGCACCGTGGCGATCGACTCCAGCGCCCCGGCGCCTCCGAGCAGGTGGCCGGTCATCGACTTGGTGGAGGTGACCACGACCTCGTCGGCGTGCTTGCCGAGCGTCGCGTGGATCATCAGCCCCTCGGCGATGTCGCCCTGCGGGGTCGAGGTCGCGTGCGCGTTGACGTGGACCACGTCGCCGGCGCTGATTCCGACTCCTCGAGCGCGCGCTTGATCGCGCGGCGTGCCGCCGCGGCCCTCGGGGTCGGGCTGCGCGATGTCGTGGGAGTCGGCGGTGATGCCGGCGCCGAGCACCTCGGCGTAGATCTTGGCGCCGCGGGCCTGCGCGTGCTCGAGCGACTCGAGCACCAGGATGCCGGCGCCCTCACCGAGCACGAACCCGTCGCGGCCGGTGTCCCAGGGGCGGGAGACGGTGGTCGGGTCACCGGAGTTCTTCGACAGCGCCATCATGTTCGCGAAGGCCGCCATCGGGAGCGGGTGGATCGCCGCCTCGGTGCCGCCGGCGAGCACGATGTCGGCCCGGCCGAGCCGGATCTGGTCCAGCGCGAGGGACACGCCCTCGTTGCCGGAGGCGCAGGCGGAGACGGGGGTGTTCACGGCGGCGCGGGCGCCGACGTACAGGCTGATCTGCGCGGCGGGCGCGTTGGGCATCAGCATCGGTACGGCGAGCGGCGAGACCCGGCGCGGCCCCTTCTCCTTCAGCGCGTCGTAGTTGTCGAGCAGCGTGGTCACGCCGCCGATGCCGGAGGCGCACGCGACGCCGAGCCGTTCCTTGTCGATGTCGGCGTCGGCCAGCCCGGAGTCGGCCCAGGCCTCGATCGCGGCGACCATCGCGAGCTGCGCGGAGCGGTCGAGGCGACGTGCCTTGACCCGCTCGAGCACCTCGGTCGGCTCGACCTTGACCCGCCCGGCGATCTTGACCGGCATCTGCTCGGCCCACTCGTCGGTGAGGTGGCGGACGCCGGAGGTGCCGGCGAGGAGGGCGTCCCAGGTGCTGGCGACGTCACCGCCGACGGGGCTGGTGGTGCCCATACCGGTCACTACGACTCTGGTTCGACTCATCGGTTCCTCATTTCGGGCCGACGGCGGCCCGGCCGTCCCACGAGGGGACCGGGCCGCCGGCGGCTCACTGACGACAGGGGGTCAGGACTGCTGCTTCTCGATGTACCCGACGGCGTCGCCGACGGTCTTGAGGTTCTTCACCTCGTCATCGGGGATGGTCACGCCGAACTTCTCCTCGGCGGCGACCACGACCTCGACCATCGACAACGAGTCGACGTCGAGGTCCTCCGTGAAGGACTTGTCGAGCTGGACGTCGTCGGCGTCGATGCCGGTGACCTCGTTGACGAGCTCGGCCAGGCCGGCGCGGATCTCCTCGGTGGTTGCCATGGTGGCTTCCTCTTTCGTTTGGTGGGTTTGAGCTTCCATCGGGTGGTGCGTCGTGCAGAACTCGGTGGTGCTTCAGGGGACCGTGATCACCTGGGCGGCGTACGCCAGGCCGGCGCCGAACGCGATCAGCAGCGCCGTGTCGCCGGGCTTGGCCTCGCCGCTCTCCACCATGGCATTGAGCGCCAGGGGGATGGAAGCCGCGGACGTGTTGCCCTGGTAGGCGATGTCGCGGGCGATCGCGACGTGGGGCGGGAGCTTGAGGGCACGCGCCATCGCGTCGACGATGCGCATGTTGGCCTGGTGGGGCACGAAGACATCGAGGTCGTCGACCGTGACGCCGCTGCGGTCGAGGGTCTCGCGGGCCACCTTCGCCATCTCGTACGTCGCCCAGCGGAAGACCTCGTTGCCCTTCATCGTCAGGTGCGGCATCCGCGGGGAGTGGGAGGCGACCACGTCGCGCCAGTCCTCGCGCTGCCGGATGTGGTCGTAGTGCTCGCCGTCGCTGCCCCACACCACGGGTCCGATGCCGGGCACGTCGGACGGGCCGATCACGACCGCACCCGCGCCGTCGGCGAAGATGAACGCCGATCCGCGGTCGTCGGGGTCGGTGATGTCGGAGAGCCGCTCGACGCCGATCACGAGGGCGTACTTGGCGGTGCCGGAGCGGACGAAGTCGGAGGCCATCGCCACGCCGTGGCAGAAGCCGGCGCAGGCGGCGGAGATGTCGAACGCGGCCGCCTTGTCCGTGCCCAGCTCGTGGGCGATCGCGGTGGCGATGGCCGGGGTCTGCAGCATGTGGGACACGGTCGCCACGACCACGCAGTCGACCTGCGCGGCATCGATGCCCGCGTAGGTCAGGGCGTCGCGGGCCGAGGACACCGACATCGACTGCACGGTCTCGTCCTCGGCGCACCAGCGACGCTCGATGATGCCGGAGCGCTGCTGGATCCACTCGTCGCTGGAGTCGATCGCCGCGACGAGCTCGGCGTTGGGGATCACCCGGCTGGGCCGGTAGGAGCCGATCCCGAGCACGGCCGTGTGGCGCAGCGTGTCGGGCGCCTTGATCGCGGTGCTGGGGTTGGTCACTGGGCGTCTCCCTCGGGGTGCGGGCGGAGCAGCGGCTGGCCGGGGGAGACCAGGTCGCCGTCCTGCACCAGGCACTCCACGATAGTGCCGCCGACGCGCGTGGCGACGCGCGTCTCGTCCCGCAGTCTGCGGACGGACGTGCCGCTGTCCGGCGAGATCACTGCTCGACCCCGCTGGGGGAGGCGTCCGTCGAGGACGGCTCACCGTGCTGGTCGCAGAACGCGCGGGCGTCGTCGAGCTGGTCGGGGGTCTTGAGGGCGAACGTCTCGACCCCCTTGAGCGCCCGCTTGGCGATGCCGGTCAGGGTGCCGGCCGGCGGGAGCTCGAGGATGCCGGTCACGCCGAGTTCGCTCATGGTCTCCAGGCAGAGGTCCCAGCGCACCGGGTTGGCGACCTGCTTCACGATCCGGCGTACGACGTCGCGGCCGTCGTGGATCACCTTGCCGTCGGCGTTGGAGATCAGCGCGGTGCGCGGGTCGTGCGTGGAGACGCCGCGGGCCAGCTTGTCCATCACCTCGACGGCCGGGGCCATGTGCTCGGTGTGGAAGGCGCCCGCGACCGACAGCGGCATCAGCCGGGCCTTCTCGGGCGGGTTGTCGGCCAGCGCCTGCAGCTGCTCGGTGGTGCCGGCGGCGACCACCTGGCCGGGCCCGTTGACGTTGGCCGGGGTCAGGCCGTGCTTGTCGAGGACCGCCAGCACCTCCTCGGCGTCGCCGCCGAGGACCGCGGTCATGCCGGTGGGGGTGGCCTTCGCCGCGTCGGCCATCGCCCGGCCGCGCTCGCGCACCAGCACCATGGCCTGCTCGGCGGTGATCGCCCGGGCACCGGCGGCTGCGGTCAGCTCGCCGACGCTGTGGCCGGCGACCGCACCGATCCGGCCGAACGCGTCGCCCGGGTGCGGGAAGAGGGAGAGCGCGGCGACCAGACCCGCGCCGACCAGCAACGGCTGCGCGATCGCGGTGTCGCGGATCGTGTCGGCGTCGGCCTCGGTGCCGTAGTGGGCGAGGTCCAGACCGGCCACCGCGCCGAGCCAGTCGAGGCGCTCGGCGAAGGCCGGGTCCTCCAGCCACGGGGAGAGGAATCCGGGCGTCTGGGAACCCTGTCCGGGGGCGACGATGATCAGCACGAGATCCATCCTTGCGAAGTCGGACCGCCCGACGCGCATCCGGCACGTACGAAACGCCCGACCCAGATTTGTAGGTTTCCTACAAGTTAGACCCTGCGTCCCGGAGTCGGCCAGCGGTCAGCGCCACCCGCAGCGTGTAGGCGTCGCGGGGGTCGGACGGGTTGAGCCCGGTGACCTCGTGGGCGCGGCGCAACCGGTAGCGCACGGTGTTGGCGTGCACGAACAGCGCGCGGGCCGTCGCCTCCAGCGAGCTGCCCCGGTCGAAGTACTCCTGCAGGGTGTCGATCACGACGGCGCCGGCGTCGACGAGCGGTCCGTGGATCTCCTCGACGAGATGGGTCAGTGCCTGCTCGTCGCCGTTGAGGGCGCGCTCGGGCAGCAGGTCGTCGGCGTTGACCGGCCGGGGCGCCTCGACCCAGCCGCGCGCGGCCCAGTAGCCGGCGAACGCGGCCGCGGCGCTGCGGGGCACGTCGACCAGGTCGTCGACCAGCGGGCCGACCACCACCGGTCCCTCGCCGAAGACATCGGCCAGCTCCGCGAGCGACGCGTCGCCCGCGCCGGGGCCGCCGACGATCACCACCAGCCGGTCGCCCTGGACGGCGCAGAGCGCGCGGAGGCCGGCGTCGTGCGCGATCCGTCGTACGTCGTCGGTGGCGTCGTGGCGGGGCGCATCGGGCATCGGCCCGACCACGGTCAGCACCCGGCCACCGTCGGTCCAGCCGAGGGCGCTGGCGCGGGACTCCACGGTGCCGTCGCTGTCGCCGCGGAGCACCGAGTCGACGACCAGGGCCTCCAGCCGGGCGTCCCAGGCGCCGCGCATCTCGGCCGCGCGCGCGTAGATCTCCGCGGTGGCGAACGCGACCTCGCGGCCGTAGCGGGTGATCGCCGCGATCACGGACTGGGCGTCGGTCTCGCCGAGCACGTCGACGACGTTCTCCTCGACCACCTCGATCGAGAGCCGCACCATGGCGACCGTGCGTTGGAGGCTGATCCGGCCGGCGAAGGCCCGCGGTGCGGCGCCGAACACCTCGGCGCGCAGCTCGGCGGTGGGGTGCGGGTCGCGGTACCAGTCCACGAACGCCGCGATGCCGGCCTGCACGATCAGCCCGATCCAGGAGCGCTCCTGGGCGGACAGCTCACGGAACCACGGCATCTCGCGCTCCATGCGCTGGAGGGCCGTGGTGCTCAGCCGGCCCACCGACTGCTCGAGCCGCAGCGCGATCTGCGCGCGGCTGCGCGGCTGCGTCGTGGTCACCCGACGACTCTATTGCGGGTGGTGGGGGTGGGTGTGGGCGCGGGCGGCCGGGCGTGCGGTTTCACCACGGTATGCAGCCGAACCCGCGCCTCCCACGATGAGCAGCTCATGGGGAGCGCGGGTTCGTCGTGGGAAGCATCGCCGAGCGTCCGATTTGCCGTTGTTGTTCCGGCATACCGTGGTGAACCCTCGCCTCCCACGACCAACATCCCCCCGGGATCGACACAATCCGTGCGCGCAAGGGGTTCGCGCGCAACACTGGAACAAGTTCTGGTTAACTTCGCGAGTCCCTTCTTCCAGGCAGACGGGTGACACATGGCGCATCGGGTGCAGAAGGTCGTCATCCACGGACACGAACGTGCGTTCGTGAAGATCGGCACGGGCCCGGTCCTGCTGCTCCTCCACGGTCTGGGCTGCGACCACACGAGCTGGGACCCGGTGATCGACTCGCTGGCGCGCCGGTACACGGTGATCGCGCCCGACCTCCTCGGCCACGGTCAGTCGGCCAAGCCGCGGGCGGACTACTCCATCGGCGGCTACGCCAACGCGATGCGCGACCTGCTCACCGTGCTCGGCATCGAGACCGTGACCGTGGTCGGCCACAGCCTCGGCGGCGGGGTGGCGATGCAGTTCGCCTACCAGTTCCCGGAGCGCACCGAGCGGATGGTGCTGGTGGCCCCGGGCGGCATCGGCCCCGACGTGACGAGGGCGGTCCGGGCGGTGACGCTGCCGATGTTCCAGCAGTTCATGGGCCTGGCAACGCTCCCGGGGATCCGGCACGTCGGCGTCGCGGCGCTGCGCGGGCTCTCCCGCACCGGCATCTCCCGGGTGCGCGACCTCGACGAGGTGGCCGACATCTTCGAGTCGTTCCGCGACCCCGCCTCCCGTGCCGCGATCGCCCACGTGGTGCGCGCCTGCGTGGACTGGAAGGGCCAGATCATCACCATGGCCGACCGCGCCTACCTGACCGCCGCGATGCCGATGTGCGTGATCTGGGGCAAGGACGACGCCGTGATCCCGGTGTCGCACGCGGAGATCGCACGGAGCATCGCGCCCGGCGCCGACATCGAGGTCGTCGAGAACGCCGGCCACTTCGTGCACAAGGACCACCCGGAGCGGTTCGTCAAGCTGCTCAACGACTTCGTGCGCACCACCGAGCCGGCCTCGCACGACCGGGCCGACTGGCGCGAGATGCTCACCCACGGCCCGGACTCGCCGGCCGTGCGCGAGCGCGCCGGGCAGCGTCCGTTGCGCCCGGTCGCGCGGCTGTCGCGGCGTCGTACGAAGCTCGGCGTAGCCTACCGGTCGTCGTCGGCCGGCGCCCCCGGCTGGTGGTGCAGCCAGACTCCGATCAGCCCGAAGATCACGCTCATCGCCCAGCTGATGTAGCCGAGCGGGCGGAACAGGTTCATCGTGGCCTCGCCGACGAAGTACGACGCACCGATGAGCAGCACGCCGGACACCAGGAACACGACGGCGCGCCGGTACGCCGCACGCGCCGCCGCCGGGATGTCGTCAGGCGTCGCCGCCCTCCTGCTTCACGTCGGACACCGCCGTCGGGTCGTCGATCCGGTAGCGGTCGAACGCCTCCTGCACCGTCTCCGCCTTGACCTCGCCGCGCTGGGCCAGTGCCTGCAGCGCCTGCACCACGACCGACTCGGCGTCGACGTGGAAGAACCGGCGGGCGGCCGGCCGGGTGTCGGCGAAGCCGAACCCGTCGGCGCCGAGCACGTGGTAGTCCGTCGGCACCCACCGGTTGATCTGCAGCGGTACGGCGCGCATGTAGTCGCTCACCGCAACGACCGGGCCGGCGACGTCCTTGAGCTTGTCGGTCACGAACGGGATCCGCGGCTTCCTCGGACGGGTGCAGCAACGCCCACTCCTCGGTCTCGATCGCGTCGCGGGCCAGCTCGTTCCACGACGTGACCGACCAGGTGTCGGCGGCGACGCCCCATTCCTCGGCGAGCAGGCGCTGGGCCTTGGCGATCCACGGGAAGCCGACACCCGACGCGAGCAGCTGCACGCGGGGCGGGTTGTCCGCGCCGTCGACGCCCGGCGGCACCGCGACGTGGTGCATCCCGCGCAGGATGCCCTCGACGTCGACGTCGTCCGGCTCGGCCGGCTGGTCGACCGGCTCGTTGTAGACGGTCATGTAGAAGATGACGTCCTCGCCGTGCGGGTGCTCGTCGGTCGAGCCGTACATCCGGCGCAGGCCGTCCTGCATGACGTGGCTGACCTCGTAGGCGAACGCCGGGTCGTAGTGCACGACCGCGGGGTTGGTCGCCGCCAGCAGCGGGGAGTGCCCGTCGGCGTGCTGGAGTCCCTCGCCGGTGAGCGTCGTACGCCCCGCGGTGGCTCCGATCAGGAAGCCGCGCGCGAGCTGGTCGGCCATCGCCCAGATCGAGTCGCCGGTGCGCTGGAAGCCGAACATCGAGTAGAAGATGTAGAACGGGATCATGTGCTCGCCGTGGGTCGAGTACGTCGACCCCGCGGCGGTCGCCGACGCCATCGCGCCGGCCTCGGAGATGCCCTCGTGGAGCATCTGGCCCTTCTCCGACTCCTTGTAGGCCAGCAGGAGCTTGCGGTCGACCGACTCGTACTGCTGGCCACCCGGGTTGTAGACCTTGGCGTTGGGGAACATCGAGTCCATGCCGAACGTGCGGTACTCGTCGGGCGCGATCGGCACGATGCGGTCGCCGATCTCCGGGTCCTTCATCCAGTCGCGCAGCAACCGGACCGCCGCCATCGTGGTGGCGATCTTGTTCTTGCCGCCGCCCTTCTTGAGCTCGGCGTAGACCTCGTCGCCGGGGAGCTTGAGCGGCTTGGCCCGCACCATGCGGTGCGGGATGCGAGCCACCGAGCTCGCGTCGGCGCTCGAGCATGTACTCGATCTCCGGCGCGTCCTTGCCGGGGTGGAAGAACGGCGCCATGCCGGTGCGCTCGTAGTAGTCGTCGAGCTCCTTGTCGCTGATCGGCAGGTAGAGCCGGTCGCGGAAGGTCTTGAGGTCCTTGGGGGTCAGCTTCTTCATCTGGTGGGCGGCGTTCTTGCCCTCGAGGCCCTCGATGGTCCAGCCCTTGATCGTCTTGGCCAGGATCACGGTCGGCTGCCCGACGTGCTCGGAGGCGGCCTTGAACGCGGCGTACACCTTGCGGTAGTCGTGGCCGCCGCGCGGCAGCTTCACGATCTGGTCGTCGGTCATGTGCTGGACCATCCGGCGCAGGCGCGGGTCGGTGCCGAAGAAGTGCTCGCGGATGTAGCCGCCGTCCTCGTTGGAGTACGTCTGGAACTGGCCGTCGGGCGTGGAGTTCATCCGGTTGACCAGGACGCCGTCGACGTCACGGGCCAGCAGGGTGTCCCACTCGCGGCCCCAGACCACCTTGATCACGTTCCAGCCGGCGCCGCGGAAGAACGACTCCAGCTCCTGGATGATCTTGCCGTTGCCGCGCACCGGACCGTCGAGCTGCTGGAGGTTGCAGTTCACGACGAAGGTGAGGTTGTCGAGCTCCTCGCGCGCCGCCAGGCCGATCGCGCCCAGCGACTCGGGCTCACCCATCTCGCCGTCGCCCAGGAACGCCCAGACGTGCTGCTGGCTGGTGTCCTTGATGCCGCGGTTGGCGAGGTAGCGGTTGAAACGCGCCTGGTAGATCGCGTTGAGCGCGGTGAGCCCCATCGAGACCGTCGGGAACTCCCAGAAGTCCGGCATCAGCCGGGGGTGCGGGTACGACGGGAGGCCCTTGCCGACCCCGTGCTGCACCTCCTGCCGGAAGTGCCGGAGCTGCTCCTCGGTCAGCCGGCCCTCGAGGAACGCGCGGGCGTAGACGCCGGGGGAGCCGTGGCCCTGGATGTAGATCTGGTCGCCACCGCCCTCGTGGTCCTTGCCGCGGAAGAAGTGGTTGAAGCCGACCTCGTACAGCGACGCGCTCGACTGGTACGTCGCGATGTGGCCGCCGACCTCGAGTCCCTTGCGGTTGGCGTCGGAGACCGTGACCGCGGCGTTCCAGCGGATGAACGCGCGGATCCGGCGCTCGATCTCCTCGTCACCGGGGAACCAGGGCTCGCGCTCGGGCGGGATCGTGTTGATGTAGTCGGTGCTGCGCAGCGCCGGGACGCCCACCTGCTTCTCGCGGGCGCGCTCGAGCAGCCGCAGCATCACGTAGCGCGCGCGCTCGCGGCCGCGCTGCTCGATCAGCTCGTCGAAGGACTCGACCCACTCGCCGGTCTCCTCGGGGTCGATGTCGGGCAGCTGTGTCGGAAGACCCTCGTGGATGACCGGGGTCACCGGTCGTGCCTGGTCCTCGGGCGTGGTGTCTGAGGTGTCGCTCACCCGCTCATCGTTGCACTTCCGCCGCGGCCACGAAATGCTAGCGCTGCGCGCGAGCTGCGTGCGCCCGGAGAGCGAGGAGCTGAGGAGCGACGCGAGTCGAAGCGCAGTGACGGGGCGCCGCGCGTCTCGAAATCACTGCGAGGTGGCCAGACCGACCATCCGCGCACCGTGACGCGGCAGGGTTGCGCACGAGGCAGGACTCCGGTGGACTACCCCCACGATCCGCGGCGACCAGCGGCGGACCGATCGAACTTGAAGTGGAGGCAGTCACGTGAGCGCGACCGCGGGTGGTGCGGACCTGCATGCCGGTGAACGGCTGGGTTTCAAGCCCAAGATGGTGGTGCAGGAGCTCGGCTGGGACGAGGACGTCGACGACGACGTCCGGGTCAAGATCGAGGACGCCATCGACGCCGACATGGTCGACGGGGACCACGGTGACGTCGTCGACGCGGTGGTGCTCTGGTGGCGCAAGGACGACGGCGACCTCGTGGACGCGCTCGTCGACTCCCTGACCGACCTGGTGGGTGGCGGCGCGATCTGGCTGCTCACGCCGAAGGTCGGCCGGCCCAACGCGGTCGACGCCGCCGACGTGGCCGAGGCGGCCCCGATCGCCGGGCTCTCCACCACGACCACGATCGCCGTGAGCAAGGACTGGTCGGCCACCAAGCTGGTCGCGCCCAAGTCGCGCTGAGGTCCTGCGCCGCACGTTCGTCGTACGCCCTTTCGGGTGGTCCTGGACCGCGAGGCGAGCCGAGCCTGACCGGAGCCGCCCTCGCTCGTTAACGTTCCAGGTAACCACGACGAGAGGCTGCACATGATCGGACGGGTGCTGGACCTGGCCAAGACCCCGGTGGTCACACTGAAGGTGCTGACCGAGTCGGGCGTCATCCGGCCGCACTCTCCGGTCACGCTCGGCGGCGTCGCTGCTGGCGCTGCAGCAGTGGGGGATGGGCGTCGCCGGCGGGTTCAAGGCGGTCGCGCTCCGCTTCCCGGACCGGGTCGGCGTGATCGACGAGCTGGGCGAGCTGACGTTCGCCGAGATCGAGCGCCGCAGCAACGCGCTTGGCCGACTCGCTGGCCCAGCTCGGGGTGGGGGAGGGCGACGGGGTCGCGATCCTGGTCCGCAACCACCGCGGCTTCCTCGACGCCTCGCTCGCCGTCGCCAAGCTGGGCGCCGACATGCTCTACCTCAACACCGCGTTCGCGGCGCCCCAGCTGGGCGAGGTCTGCGAGCGCGAGAAGCCCAGCGTGGTGATCCACGACCAGGAGTTCACCGAGCTGATCGACAAGGCCGGGGTCGAGCAGCAGCGGATCCTGGCCTGGGTCGACGACGACGCCGGCGACCTCGACACGCTCGAGGGCCTGATCGAGAAGGGGGACACCGCAAGCCCCGCAACGCCCCGGCCAGGGAGGCGCGGGCGGTGATCCTCACCTCGGGCACGACCGGCACGCCAAAGGGCGCTCCCCGTGGCGGCGGCAACCTGAGCGCCGCGGTCGCGCTGCTCTCCCGGATGCCGCTGAAGTCCGGCTGGAAGACCCACATCGCCGCTCCGCTCTTCCACACCTGGGGCTGGGCGCACCTGAGCATGGCGATGCTGCTGGGCAGCACCAGCGTGCTCACCCGCACGTTCGACCCCGAGACAAGCCTCAAGACCGTTCAGGACAACCACTGCGAGTCGCTCGTGGTGATCCCGGTGATGCTGCAGCGGATGCTCAAGCTGCCCGCAGGAGACCCTCGACTCCTACGACCTGTCGTCGCTCCGGGTGGTGGCCGCGTCCGGGCTCGGCGCTGGCCGGCAGCCTGGCCATCGACTGGATGGACCAGTACGGCGACAACCTCTACAACATCTACGGCTCGACCGAGGTCGCCTGGGTGTCGATCGCGCAGCCCGCGGACATGCGCGCCGCACCCGACACCGCGGGCAAGCCGCCGCTGAACACCGATCGTCAAGCTGTACGGCGACGACGACAAGGAGGTGCCGAAGGGGGAGCCGGGCCGGATCTTCGTCGGCAACTCGATGCTGTTCGAGGGCTACACCGGCGGCGGGCACAAGAAGAGCATCGACGGCCTGATGAGCTCGGGCGACATCGGCCGCTTCGACGACGAGGGTCGCCTCTTCGTGGAGGGCCGCGACGACGAGATGATCGTCTCCGGTGGCGAGAACGTCTTCCCCAAGGAGGTCGAGGACGTGCTCTCCGCGGCACGACCAGGTCACCGACGTGGCCGCGATCGGCGTCGACGACGACGAGTTCGGCAAGCGGCTCCGCGCGTTCGTCGTCCTCGACGGAGGCGAGCCGGACGACCCGGAGAAGATGACCGACGCCCTCAAGGCCCACGTCAAGGACAACCTGGCCCGGTACAAGGTGCCGCGCGACTTCGTCTTCCTCGACGAGCTGCCCCGCAACGCGACCGGCAAGATCGTCAAGCGCGAGCTCGCCGAGCGCGACCAGGAGCAGGACGGGGACAGGACGGCAGCAGGACGGGACTGAGCCCCTCGTGCTTTGGGGTGTTGCGGGGATGTCATCCGGGCCTGTCACAATGCAGACCCTCGACAGACCTTCGACAAGACGACGGGAGCAGGGCGTTGGCGATCCAGGTGGGCGACCTCGCCCCCGACTTCGAGCTCGTCGACCAGCACCGGCAGGAGATCCGGCTGTCGTCCTTCCGCGGCGACAAGGCGGTGCTGGTGGTGTTCTACCCGTTCGCGTTCAGCGGCGTGTGCACGGGCGAGCTCAGCGGCCTGCGTGACCGGCTCGGCGACTTCGAGACCGACGACGCGACCCTGGTGACCATCTCCTGCGACCCGGTCTTCACCCAGCGCGCGTTCGCCGACCGCGACGGACTCTTCTTCCCCCTGCTCTCCGACTACTGGCCGCACGGCGAGGTCGCCTCGGCGTACGGCGTCTTCGACGAGACCGCGGGTCACGCGAGCCGGTCGTCGTTCCTCGTCGACAAGGACGGCGTGGTCCGCTGGGCGGTGCACAACGACACGGGCGAGGCCCGCGACCTTGACGCTCACGCGGCTGCTGTCAAAACCCTCACGTCCTAAGGGCTCTGGGCCGTGGTTTCCGCTCGCAGCCGTCTAGTCATTTCGGGCCATTTTCGAGTCTCTTGGCCCGATCCGCTGGAACCACGGGCGCGAGTCGGTCATAGTTGGCGTTGTTACGACCGCTGGTGACCCGAGACGCCAGCGGTCGTAACTTTTTTCATGCCCCGGCGGTGCTCCCGTAGTCTGTGCGGCGGCCGGCTCCGGTGCCCGGGCTGCGGGCGTATAGCTCAGCGGTAGAGCGCTGCCCTTACAAGGCAGATGTCGCAGGTTCGATCCCTGCTACGCCCACCCCTTTCCGTGCCCTTCTCGGGCAACCTCCGACCAACGTCGCCTCACTAGAGTGGCTCGCGTCACACGCGTCTGACCCTGGGAGGCCCCGGATGATCGTCCCGTTCAGCGTCAACGACTTCCTCGACCGCGCGCTGCGCCGTGTACGGCGACCGCATCGGCATCGTCGACGAGCCCGACCAGCCGGCCGAGTCGCTCGGCGACCTGACCTACGCCCGGGTCGGCGAGCTGGCGCGGGCGCAGGCGGCCAAGCTCGACGCAGCTCGGCATCGGGGTCGGCGACCGGGTCGCGTTCGTCTCCCACAACAGCGCCCGGCTGCTTCACGGCGTTCTTCGGCGTCTGCGGCTTCGGCCGGGTGCTGGTGCCGATCAACTTCCGGCTCTCGGCCGACGAGGTCGCGTACATCGTCGAGCACTCCGGCGCCACGGTGCTCTACGTCGACCCCGAGCTCGAGGACGCGCTGGCCGGGGTGAAGTGCCGAGCACATGTTCGTGCTCGGCGAGGACGACGACCTGTACGCCGAGGGCGTCGAGCCCGCAGCCGTGGGAGCCCGACGAGAACGCCACCGCCACGATCAACTACACCTCGGGCACGACCGCGCGGCCCAAGGGCGTGCAGATCACCCACCGCAACATCTGGACCAACGCCGTCACCTTCGCGCTGCACGCCGGCGTCACCGACCGCGACGTCTACCTGCACACGCTGCCGATGTTCCACGCCAACGGCTGGGGCATGCCGTTCGCGATGACCGGCATGGGCGTGCCGCAGGTGGTGCTGCGCAAGGTCGACGGCGCCGAGATCCTGCGCCGGGTCGAGAAGTACGGCGTCACGGTGATGTGCGCCGCGCCCGCGGTCGTCGCCGCCGTGCTCGACGCGGCCGCCGAGCTGGGACGGCGAGATCCCCGGCCGCGACCGGGTCCGGATCATCGTGGCCGGCGCGCCGCCGCCGACCAAGACGGTCGCGCGCGTCGAGGCCGAGCTGGGCTGGGAGTTCATCCAGATCTACGGCCTCACCGAGACCTCGCCGCTGCTCACCGTCAACCGCACGCCGCGCCGAGTGGGACGACCTCGACCGCCGAGGAGCGCGCGCACCAGCTGGTGCGCGCCGGCCAGCCCGCGATCGGCGTGACGCTGCAAGGTCGACGACGAGGGCGAGGTGCTGGCCCGCTCGCAACGTGGTCCTCGAGGGCTACTGGGACCAGCCCGAGGAGACCGAGCGAGGCGCTGGAGGACGGCTGGTTCCACACCGGCGACGGCGGCGTCATCGGCGACGACGGCTACCTGACCATCCAGGACCGCAAGAAGGACGTGATCATCACCGGCGGCGAGAACGTCTCCTCGATCGAGGTCGAGGACGCGATCTTCTCCCACCCCGACGTCGCCGAGGTCGCCGTGATCGGCGTGCCCGACGAGAAGTGGGGCGAGACGATCAAGGCGCTGGTGGTGAAGGCCGAGGGCTCCGACGCTCACCGAGCAGGAGCTGATCGACTACGTGCAAGTCGAAGGTGGCGCGCTTCAAGGCGCCCTCGTCGGTCGAGTTCCGCGAGGAGCTCGCCCGCACCGCCACCGGCAAGCTGCAGAAGTTCAAGCTGCGCAAGCCGTACTGGGAGGGCCGGGAGCGCCAGGTCAACTGAGCGTGGCGACGCTACGGAGTTCGCGCCCATGGCCGCCCTGCGTGACGTGATCGCCCTGCTCGAGGAGTGGTACCCGCCCCGCTGGGCCGAGGACTGGGACGCGGTCGGCCTGGTCTGCGGAGACCCGGACGACGAGGTCCGCGCGATCCTGCTCGCGGTCGACCCGGTCACCGCGACGGTCGCCGAGGCGATCGAGGCGGCAGGCGCAGCTGCTGGTCACGCACCACCCGCTGCTGCTCCGCGGCGTGCACGGGGTCGCCGCGACCACGCCCAAGGGCCGGATCGTGCACGGCCTGGTGAGCGGCGGCTGCGCGCTCTACACCGCGCACACCAACGCCGACGCCCCGACCGACGGCGTCTCCGAGTCGCTGGCGCTGGCGCTCGGTCTGCGCGACGTCACGCCGCTGGAGCCCGCGCCGGCCGAGCCGCTCGACAAGCTCGTCGTGTTCGTCCCGGTGGCCGACGCCGACGCCGTACGACGCGCGCTGGCCGAGGCCGGGCGCCGGCCGGATCGGCCGCTACGACTCGGCCTCCTTCACCGTCGCCGGGCGAGGGCCGGTTCCGCCCGCTCGACGGGGCCACGCCCGCGATCGGCTCGGTCGGGGAGCTCGAGGTGGTCGACGAGGTGCGGGTCGAGGTCGTGCTCGGCCCGGGACGACCGGGAGCGCGGTCGTCGCCGCGATGCTGGCGGCGCACCCGTACGAGGAGCCGGCGTACGACGTCGTCGAGCTCGCCCCCACCGACGAGCCGGCGCGCGGGCAGGGCCGGATCGGCACCCTGGCCGCGCCGATGACGCTCGCGCGAGTTCGCCGAGCACGTCGCCGACGTGCTCCCGGCCACCGCACACGGCGTGCGGGTCGCGGGCGACCCCGACCAGCAGGTGCGCACCGTCGCGCTGTGCGGGGGCGCGGGCGACTTCCTGCTCGACCAGGTGCGACGCACCGACGCGGACGTCTACCTGACCTCCGACCTGCGCCACCACCCGGCGAGCGAGTTCCGGGAGCACGCGGCGCAGCGCGGCGGCCGGCGCTGGTCGACGTGGCGCACTGGGCCGCCGAGTGGACCTGGCTCCCGGTGCTCCGCCGCAAGCTGGCCGCGGCGCTGGGCGATACGGTGGAGGTCCACGTCAGCACGACGCACGACCGATCCGTGGACCTTCCGCGTGGACACCGACTGAGGAGACACCCTGAAAGCCGACCCGTTCGCCCAGCTCAAGCTGCTCGACGTCCAGGAGCTCGACTCCCGTCTCGACGCTCTCGCCCACCAGCTGCGGACGATGCCGGAGATCGCGCAGCTGCAGCGAGCAACGAGACCCGACGCAAGCAGCTCGACGACCGGGCGCGCGACCTGCGCGTGGCCGTCGACGACCTGACCGCCGAGCAGAAGCAAGGCCGACGCCGACGTCGAGCAGGTGAAGACCCGGCGCGAGCGCGACCGCAGCCGGATGGACGCAGGGCCTGATCACCAACCCCAAGGACCTGGAGCGGATGCTCGACGAGCTGGAGTCGCTCGACGCCGGATCACCTCGCTCGAGGACACCGAGCTCGAGGTGATGGAGCGGCTCGAGGAGACCCAGACCGAGCTGGAGAAGCGTGACCAGCGAGCTCGCGGGGTTCGAGGAGCGCACGCTGACCCTCACGCACCGCCCGCGACCAGAAGTCGGGCGGCATCCGCGACGAGATCACCGCGCTGCGAGCGCGAGCGCGCCGCCGCGGCCGCGGGCCTGCCGGACGACCTGATGGCGCTCTACGAGAAGCTGCGGGAGCAGAAGAACGGCGTCGGTGCGGCCGCCCTGCCCGCGGCGAGTGCGGCGGCTGCCGGCTCACCCTGAACGCGGCCGACCTGCGGGCGATGGCCGCGGCCCCGTCCGACGAGGTGATCCGCTGCGAGGAGTGCAACCGGATCCTGGTGCGCACCGCGGAGTCCGGGCTGTGAGCCGACCGCGCGGCCTCGGTCTGTGATCGAGGCCGACGGTGGCTCGCGCGGCAACCCCGGCCCGTCGGCGTACGGCGCCGTGCTCAAGGACGCCGACACCGGCGAGACGATCGCCGAGCGGGGCGAGACGATCGGCGTCGCCACCAACAACGTCGCGGAGTACCGCGGCCTGATCGCCGGGCTGGAGCTCGCCGCCGAGCACGCGCCCGACGCCGCGCTCGAGGTGCGGATGGACTCCAAGCTGGTCGTCGAGCAGATGTCCGGCAACTGGAAGATCAAGCACCCGTCGATGAAGCCGCTGGCGCTGGAGGCCAGCCGGCTGGCGCCGGCCGGCACGACGTTCACCTGGGTGCCCCGCGAGCGCGAACACGCACGCCGACCGGCTGGCCAACGAGGCGCTCGACGGGCTGCGCGACGCGGACGGTCCGGTCGCGACAGGCTCGACCGCTGGGCGAGCGCCGAGCAGGAAGCGCGCCGCGCTCCGACGCCGAGTACCGCGGCTGGTCCGCGCGGCGGCACCGCCCACCACGTTCGTGCTGGTGCGCCACGGCGTCACCGACCACACCACGGACAAGCGCTTCTCCGGCGGCCTGGCCAGCTCCAACCCGCCGCTCAACGACGAGGGCCGGGCCCAGGCGCGGGCCACGGCGGAGTGGCTGGCGCCGCTGTCGCGGCGAGCTTCGACGCGATGGTCAGCTCCCCGGTCCGCCGCACCCGCGAGTCGGCCGAGATCCTCGGCGAGGTCCTCGGCCTCGAGGTCGAGTCGAGGAGCCGGCATCGCCGAGATGGAGTTCGGCACCTGGGACGGCCTGAGCTTCACCGAGGTGCGCGAGCAGTTCCCCGACGAGCTGCGCGCCTGGCTGGGCGACCTCGAGCCAGCGCCGGACGGCGGCGAGTCGTTCCGGGCGGTCGAGAAGCGGGTGCTGGCCGGGCGCGACCGGATGCTCGCGGCGTACGCCGGCAGACGCGTGCTCGTGGTCAGCCACGTGACCCCGATCAAGACCCTCGTCGCCGACGCCCTCGGCGCGCCGCTGGAGGCGGTGTACCGGATGGAGCTCGCCCCGGCCTCGGTCACCGTGGTCACCTACTACCCGGCGACCCGGAGGGCCGGCCCGCGATGGCCGTCGCTGCGGCTGTTCAACGCGCGGCCGACCGACGTGCCGTTCCTCGCGCCCTAGACCTCGGTCACCACGACGTCGAGCGCCGTGCCCTTCGCGGTCGGTCGACCCACCTCGACCTTCCAGCCGAGCGACGCCGAGGTGGTCGGCGAGCGACGCCGGCGTGCGTGGCGCCGTACCGTCCTCGAGCAGGGCGCGCACCAGCCGGCCCTTGGTCGCCTTGTTGAAGTGGCTGACCACCTGCCGGCGTCCGTCGACCTCGTGCAGCACGCGCACGGTGGCGACCCGACGGGCCAGGTCGGGCGTCGGCCGCCAGAACGCGGCGTACGTCGACGAGCGCAGGTCGACCAGCAGGCCGCCGCCGAGCGCGCTCGCGCACCACCGGGTCGAGGTGCGTGCGCCAGTGCGCGGCGACCCCGCCGAGCCCGGGCAGGGTGACGTCACCGGCGAGCCGGTAGGCGGGGATCGGGTCACCGGGGCGCACCAGCCCGAACACCGACGAGGTCACCGCCAGCCACCGCGTCGCCCGGCGGCGTGCGGCGCCGTCCAGCGAGGAGAGGTCGAGAGCCTCGTAGAGCACGCCGGTGTAGACCCTGTCCGCCCGCGCCGTCCGGGCCGTGTGCAGGCGCTGCGTTGCGCGCGCAGCTCGGCGGCCTGCCCGACGCCGAGCCCGAGCACGCGGAGCGCGTCCGGGTGCTCGGCGCTGGTGCGCACGAGCGCGTCGAGCACCTGCCGGCGGGCGTCGGTCAGCGCGGGAAGCGACAGCCGGTCGAGGTCCAGCCGGGCTGCCGCGCCGCGGCGCCGTCTTGCCCTCGGAGGGCGGCAGCAGGATCAGCACCGCGCCAGCCTAGGGCGAGGACACGCCATGCGAGGGCGGCCCGCTAGCGTGGCGGGCATGACGCAGCACGGGATCCGCGCTGATGGCGGCGCGAGTGCTGCGGGTGCGCGACAGCGCCGACGACGACCTGCGCAAGGGGATCGCGGCGATCCAGGAGGAGCAGAAGGTCAGCGCGGAGTTCCCGGAGGACGTCGAGCGGGAGGCCGCCGCGGCGGCCGCGCGCGCCGCGCCTGCCGGACCTGGACCTGACCGACCTCGCGCTTCGTCACCATCGACCCGGGTCGTCGATGGACCTCGACCAGGCGATGCACCTCGAGCGCGACGGCGACGGCTACGTCGTGCACTACGCGATCGCCGACGTCGCGGCGTTCGTCGAGCCCGGCGGCGCGGTCGACGCGGAGGCCCACCGCCGCGGCGAGTCGCTCTACGGCGCCGACACCAAGATCCCGCTGCACCCGACCGTGCTCTCCGAGGGCGCCGCGTCGCTGCTGCCCGACGCAGGTGCGTCCGGCGCTGCTGTGGACGATCGGGCTCGACGCGCGCGGCGACGGTCACCGACGGCGACGTCGAGCGGGCGCGGGTGCGGTCGCGCGCCAAGCTGCGACTACGACGGCGTGCAGGCGCGACGATCGACGCCGGCACCGCCGACGCGATGCTCGGCGCTGCTCGAGGAGGTCGGCGACGCTGCGCATCGCAGCAGGAGGCCGAGCGCGGCGGCGTCTCGCTGCCGCTGCCCGAGCAGGAGATCGTCGATCGAGCGACGACCGCTGGCGGCTGGAGTTCCGCGAGCTGCTGCCGGTCGAGGAGTGGAACGCGCAGATCTCGCTGCTCACCGGCATCGCCGCGGCCTCGATCATGCTCGACGGCAAGGTCGGCATCCTGCGCACGCTGCCGCCCGCCGACCCGACGCGGTCGAGCGGCTGCGCCGTACGGCGCGGGCGCTGCGGCATCGACTGGCCCGCCGAGCAGGCCTACCCCGACTTCATCCGGTCGCTCGACCCGTCGAAGCCCGCCACGCGGCGATGGTGGTCGCCTGCACCTCGCTGCTCCGCGGCGCCGGCTACGCCGCCTTCGACGGCGAGCTGCCCGAGCAGCCGCGAGCACGCCGCGCTCGCCTCGCCGTACGCCCACGTCACCGCGCCGCTGCGCCGCCTGGTCGACCGCTACGCGCAGGAGATCTGCGTCGCGCTCTGCGCGGGTGAGCGACGTGCCGGACTGGGTGCTCGAGGCGCTGCCCGACCTGCCGTCGACGATGCAGGAGGCCGGGCGCCGGGCCAACGCCTACGAGAACGCAGTCACAGACCTGGTCGAGGCCGAGCTGCTCAAGGGATCGGTCGGTGAGAAGTTCACCGGGGTGGTGCTGGAGGTGGACGGTGACGACCCGACCCACGGCCTGCTGCAGCTCGCGGAGCCCGCGACGGAGGCCAGAGTGGTCGGCGCGGACGCGCTGCCGGTCGGCGCCGAGATCGAGGTCGTGCTCGCCGTCGCGGATCCCGGGCAGCGGAAGGTCGAGTTCCGGCGCTGAGGCCCGGCGGCCCGGGAGGCCCCGGAAACGACGAACCCGCCGGTTCCGGTGGCCGGGGGGATGGCCTACGGGCCGGGGGGATGGCCTCGTGGAACGGCGGGTTCGTGTCGCTTGGTGCGAGGGGGGCGGGGGGCCCAAGAAGAACGTTAGAAGGCGTCGGGAGTCGCCGCGGCAAAATTGTGCAATCGAGACATTCAGGTTTATGCGACTGCATTTTTGTGCAACTCCCCATGGTGGAGAGCGTTCGTCCATAAGGTCGTTCCAACGGCCGGGGGGCCCGTTCGATGCGCGTGGACCTGGGGGCCACGCGCATCGTGGCGTTCCGGGCCTCTCGATCGGGTGCATCCTCTACGGCGCCGGTTCGTTTCACCACCGCTCTGGCACCCAATCCGACCGTCCTGATCCTGGACCGCGTCCACCTGACCTGCCAGTCGGCCGAGCTGGCATGGTCGTAAGACCAACGGCCAATGCCGGCGGAGACCTCGGTGGCCCTACCGTTGTCCACGTCGGTTCGGGATGACAAACCACTGGCCAGGGTCTGCGTGGCGGAGACCAGGTCCTGACCAAGCTGACCCCCGGTGCTGGCAACCCCATCCAGCGCGGCACCGGGGGAGTCGAGCGCTCTTTGGTCGGAGCCCCCGGTGCGGATGGGCTGGCTCATAGGCCGGGTTCTGTTCGCCGTACCGCCCTCGCGAGCGTGCGGTTGGCGACCATCCATCTGGGACGACCGTTGCCGACCGCCTCGTGCAGTCCACCCGCGGATATCGGGCGGGCCGCCCTCCGCGCAGGTCTTCCGCCGTAACCGTCAGACCCTTCTTGACCTTGCTCCAGGTGGGGTTTACCGAGCCACGACGGTCGCCCGCCGTGCTGGTGGTCTCTTGCACCACCGTTTCACCCTTGCCGCTCCGGAGGAGCGGCGGTCTGTTTTCTGTGGCACTGTCCCGCGGGTTGCCCCGGGTGGGTGTTGCCCACCACCTTGCCCTGTGGAGCCCGGACCTTCCTCGACTCCCGTCCCGAGGGACGAGGGCCGCGGTCGCCCGGCCAGCCCATCCGCAGCACAAGGATAGGGCCTGCCGACTCGGCGATGCCGCACGCAGGTCCGAGCGCCGAGATCGGGGTGATCGGGGGCTCCGGCTTCTACACGTTCCTCGACGACCCGCGTGACGTGCGCATGGCGACGCCGTACGGCGAGTTGGACGTGGCGATCGGGCGGGCGCCGGCCGGTCGGTCGCGTTCCTGCCGCGGCACGGCGCGCCGCCCGAGCACCCGCCGCACCGGATCAACTACCGCGCGAACATCTGGGCGCTGCGCACCGCTCGGCGTGCGCCGGTGCTCGCGCCGTGCGCCGTCGGCAGCCTCCGGCAGGACCTGCCGCCCGGGCGATATGGTGCTGCCGGACCAGCTCGTCGACCGCACCAGCAGCCGGATCCAGACGTACGTCGAGCGAGGGTGCGCTGCACGTGCCGTTCGCCGACCCGTACTGTGCCGGATCAGCGAGCACGTGCGCGCCACCGAGCCGGAGGTGGTCGCCGGCGGAGCGATGGTGGTGATCGAGGGTCCGCGGTTCTCCACACGCGCGGAGTCGCAGCGCTTCGCCGCCCAGGGCTGGTCGCTGGTGGAACATGACGGGGCACCCGGAGGCGGTGTTCGCCCGCGAGCTCGGGCTCTGCTACGCCACGCTGGCGCTGGTGACCGACCTCGACGCCGGCATCGAGGTCGGCGAAGGTGCTGTTGCCAGGCCGAGGTGTTCGCGATGTTGCGCGCAGAACATCGACCGGCTCAAGGCCCTCCTGACGCGCGTCATCGCCGGGCTACCCGACCCCGCCGCCTGCACCTGCGCCACCTCGATCGACGGCCTCGACCTCCCCTTCGACCTCCCTGACGATCCCGGCGAGTACCGTCGCGGATGGGTCGTGCTGGAGGTGGCGCAGTCGTCGCAGATGGTCAGCTCGTGGAGCCCATCTGCGACGGGTCAGCGGTCCTGCAGCCGCCATCGCGACGGGGTCGGCGGAAGGGAACGAGCGGCTACTGCAGGCGGGTGATCTGGACGTCAACGAACATGTGGCTGGTGCCGGCGCCGGAGAAGATCCCCGCACTACTCAACGGAGGGAGGTCAGGGGAGCGTCAGGATCTCGGCGCCGGAGTCGGTGACCAGCAGGGTGTGCTCGAACTGGGCGCCCGCCGGCGGTCCTTGGTGACCACGGTCCAGTCGTCGTCCCACATGTCCCAGCTGTGGGTGCCGAGGTTGAGCATCGGCTCGATCGTGAACGTCATGCCGGGCTCGATCACGTTGTCGTAGCGCGGGTCGTCGAAGTGCGGGATCACCAGCCCCGAGTGGAACGACGAGCCGATGCCGTGGCCGGTGAACTCGCGGACCACGCCGTAGCCGAACCGGCGCGCGTAGGCCTCGATCACCCGGCCGATCACGTTGATCCGGCGACCCGGCTTGACCGCGTTGATCGCCCGGCGCAGCGCCTCCTGGGTGCGCTCGACGAGGTCGCGCACCTCCTGGTCGACGCCGGGGGTGAGGAAGGTGGCGTTGGTGTCGCCGTGCACGCCGTCGATGAAGGCGGTGATGTCGATGTTGACGATGTCGCCGTCCTCGACCACCCGGCTGTCCGGGATGCCGTGGCAGATCACCTCGTTGGCGCTCGTGCACAGCGACTTCGGGAAGCCCTTGTAGCCGAGCGTCGAGGGGTAGGCGTCGTGGGCGACCAGGTACTCGTGGCCGATCCGGTCCAGCTCGTCGTGCGTCACGCCCGGGGCGACGGCCCGCCGACCTCCTGCAGCGCCCGGGCGGCGATCCGGCCGGCGACGCGCATCTTCGCGATCGTCTCGGCGTCCTTCACCTCCGGCCCGGTGAACGGCGCGGGCGCCGGCCGGTCGACGTACTCCGGGCCGCGGGATGTGCGTCGGCACGGGACGGCGCGGCGAGATGGTTCCGGGGGCTACGGGGGTCACGTCGGACGGCGAGTGTAGTTTCCGTCCTGACCGGCATGAGCGAGTTCTGGTACTGCCTGAACCACCACGCGTCGAGCCCGCCGACGGCTGCGCCAGCTCGCCGACCGGCTCGGCCCCTATCCCTCCCAGGAGGAGGCGTCGCGGGCGCTGGAGAAGGTCCAGGAGCGCAACGAGGAGTGGGACAAGGACGACGCCTGGGGCGACGAGGACCTCGAGGACTGAGCGCCGGTGCCCGCGCCGCCGCCCGACGTACGCCGGCTCCGGCCGTCGTTCGTGGGCATGACCGGCCTCGCCTGCGTGCTGTTCCTCGACCTCGGCTCGGCCACGACTGCTCGGCGCCGGCTGGACGATCGGCCTCTGCGTGCTCTGGCTGGTGCTGCTGCTGATCGGCGTCCGCAGCTTCATGACCGCAGCCGCGGGTGGTCCTGCTGCTGCCGCGTGGTCGGGCTCGCCGCCTGGGTGGTCGCCGTCCTCGTGCAGCGCTGAGCGTCCTCGCGCCCTGCGGGCTGGAACAGCTCGACCACGTTGCCGGAGGGGTCCTCGAGCAGGATCTGGCGACCCCCGGGCCGGTGACGACGTCGTTCCGGAATGTCAGGCCCGCGGTGCGCAGGCGCCTCGACCTCAGCGGCGATGTCCTCCACGAGCAGGTGGATGCGGTTCCATCCGCCGGGTGCGGGCTGCCGCGCCGTCCGGCATCGGTCTGCCGGCCGAGCTGCTGCGGCCCGCTCAGCAGGAGCCGCAGGTTGCCGCGGGTGACCTCCGCGAAGGCCGGCGCGAAGCTCGTCCTCACACTGAAGCCGAGGTGACGGGTGTAGAAGTCGATCGACGCGTCGACGTCGTCGACCATGTAGCGGACGTGACCAGGTCGAGCCGGGTCAGTCGGTCATGTCTGGTTCCCTCCTTGCTGGTGAGGTCGTGCTCGATCGCCGACAGCAGGAACGTCGACGCGTCTCGACAGCTCGTCGGCCGTGCGCACGAACGCCGGGTAGGTGCTGTTCGTCGGTGCCGGTCTCACAGCCGGATCGGCGATGCTCCAGTGCGCCACCGCCGGAGCGCCGGGAGACTCAGGGCACACCTCCCGGACCCGGTCGCACAGGCTGATCACGTGGTCGAACCGACGCCGGCGAACTCGTCGCACATGCTTCGAGCGGTGGTCCCGGATGTCGATGCCGCGCTCGCGCAGCACGCGCACGCGCGTTGGGGTGCACGGGCTTGGGGTGGCTGCCGGCGCTGACGACGTCGACGGCGTTCCCAGCCCCGCTGTGCCAGCAACGCCTCCGCCATCTGGGAACGCGGCTGTTGCCCGTGCACAGGAACAGCACACCGAGCCGGGGGCCGTCGACCCGGGCCGGTCGCGCCGGGCGCCCGATCACGTGCGGGCACGAGCCGGAGGCCCGGGTGGAGCGCGGCCGCCGGCATCCGTCATCACGCGCGCCACGCGGCCAGGTCGAGGCTGTAGTACGCGTCGCGCTTGTCGGCGGAGCTCTCGGCGCATGGTCACGAGTCCGCCCTCCCGTGAGCCGGCGGAGGTGGTACGACGTCAGGCTCTGTCGCTGGCCCGACCAGGGCCGTCAGCTCACGGACCTGGCGGTCGCTGCGGGCAAGCTCACTCAGCACCTGCCACCGGACGGGGTGCCCGGTCAGGCGCAGGAAGCCGGGCACGACGGCCGGTGTGCTCACGTGTCGAGCGCGAGCTCACCGCGTCGACCGTACGCCGGTGGCACCCGGATCGATCAATATGTATTGATCGATCTCGGTGCGTCCGGGTCAGAAGGTGTGCTCCGGCCCCGGGAAGGTGCCGGTGCGGACGTCGTCGGCAAACGCCTTCGCGCCGTCGAGGAGCACGCCGTGCACGTCGGCGTACTGCTTGACGAAGCGGGCCATCTTGCCGGTGCGCAGGCCGAACGCGTCCTGCCAGACCAGCACCTGGCCGTCGCACTCGGCGCCGGCGCCGATGCCGATCGTCGGGATCGTCAGCTCCTTGGTGATCCGGGCCGCGACGTCGCCGGGCACCATCTCCATCACCACCGCGAACGCGCCGGCCGCCTCGACCGCCTGCGCGTCGTCGAGCAGCCGCTGCGCGGTGTCGCCGCGGCCCTGCACCCGGTAGCCGCCGAGCGCGTGCTCGCTCTGCGGGGTGAAGCCGATGTGCGCCATCACCGGCACGCCACCCCGGGTCATCAGCTCGATCTGCGGCGTCATCTCGCGGCCGCCCTCGAGCTTCACCGCGTGCGCGTTCGCCCTCCTTCATGAACCGGACGGCCGTGTGGTACGCCTGCTCGGGCGAGGCCTGGTAGGAGCCGAACGGCAGGTCGCCGACCACGAGCGAGCGGCGGACCGAGCGGCTGACGGCTCGGGTGAGGGGGAGCAGCTCGTCGACGGTCACCGGGAGCGAGGTCTCGTTGCCGTAGACGTTGTTGGAGGCCGAGTCACCGACCAGCAGCACCTCGACCCCGGCCTCGTCGAAGGTCTGCGCGGTGTACATGTCGTAGGCGGTGAGCATCGCGAAGCGCTCGCCGCGCTCCTTCATCTCGCGCAGGTGGTGCGTGCGAATGCGCCGTACCGGCGGGCGGGTCGCGTCGGACCCGGTGCCGTACGGCGCCGTCTCTTCGGCCATGCCGAGCTCCCTGGGGGTGATCGAGGCTCCCGGATGGAGTCCCCGTACCCCTCACACGGTAGTTCGGTCAGGCGGCGGTGGCGGGTGTGTCGCTCGTCACGCCGTGACGGTGTCGACCGCCCGGCGGCGCGAGTGCTTCGGCGACGGACGCACGTCCCAGCCGTCGTACTTGCCATGGGTGGCGGAGGCGACCTGCTCGAAGAAGGCGCGGGCGTCCGCGACCTGCTCGGCGTCGATCACGGTGTTGCGCGCGGGACGCATCACCCAGCCGACGAACGGCTCGGGCTGGGCGTCCAGCCAGTCGATGCTCCAGCCCTGGGCCTCCGCGCGCTCGGCGGCATCCATCGCCGTCTCCTGGTCGCGGAAGAACAGGTGGTGCACGAAGCGGGCCTCGTGGCCGAGCTCCCCACGCCCGGCCATCGCCTGCAGCATGATCGCGTCGGCCGGATGGCTGACGACGTCAGTCCTCCGCTTCGGCGCCGTGCCCTTGAAGATCCCCATGGAGCCCCTTCCCCCCGCGACCCATCATGGGACACAACGCGCATTCAGCAGGAAAACGACACAAGGGCTCCGACAAATTCCAACGAACCGCCCGCACCGGCCGCGGGCCCGGTCGGAGGCGGCCCCGGTACGACGGGTGACACACTCGTCCCGTGGACTTCCGATCCGCCTACGCCCACGGGTTCGCGCGCGTGGCAGCCTGCACGCTGCCGGTCGCCGTCGCCGACCCGGCCACCAACGCCGCGCGCGTCCTCGAGCAGGCGCGAGCCTGCCACGACGACGGCGTCGCCGTGGCGGTCTTCCCCGAGCTGACCCTGTCCGGCTACGCGATCGACGACCTGGTGATGCAGGACGCGCTGCTCGACGCCGTGCTGGCGGCCCTCGACACCGTGGTCGAGGGGTCGCGCGACCTGCGCCCGGTGCTCGTGGTCGGCGCGCCGCTGCGGGTCGGACAACCGGCTCTACAACTGCGCGGTCGTGGTCCACCGGGGCGAGATCCTGGGCGTGGCCACCAAGTCCTACCTGCCGACCTACCGCGAGTTCTACGAGCGCCGGTGGTACGCCCCGGGCGACGACCGGCGCGGCGCCCTGGTCGAGGTCGCCGGGCAGGAGGTGCCGTTCGGCAGCAACCTGATCTTCCGGGCGACCGACGTGCC
Organism: uncultured Actinomycetota bacterium; assembly: GCA_963754145.1. Lineage (GTDB taxonomy): Bacteria > Actinomycetota > Actinomycetes > Propionibacteriales > Nocardioidaceae > Marmoricola. The sequence continues at coordinate 32,524 of CAVWFF010000036.1, read as the reverse complement.
GGGCCTGCACCTGTTCGTGGAGATCTGCGAGGACATGTGGGTCCCGGTGCCGCCGAGCGCCGAGGCGTCGCTGGCCGGAGCGACCGTGCTCGCCAACCTCTCCGGCAGCCCGATCACGGTCGCCCGGGCGGAGGACCGCCGGCTGCTGGTCCGCTCCGCGAGCGCGCGCTGCAACGCGGCGTACGTCTTCGCCGCGGCAGGACAGGGCGAGTCCTCGACCGACCTGTCCTGGGACGGCCAGACCATGGTCTACGAGCTCGGTGAGCTGCTCGGCGAGACCGAGCGGTTCCCCGACGGGCCGCGCCGCACGGTGGTCGACGTCGACCTCGACCGGATCCGGCAGGACCGGCTGCGGCAGGGCACGTTCGACGACAACCGGCGGGGGGCGGACGTCGACCCGGCCGACTTCCACGTCGTCGACTTCACCCTCGACCCGCCCACGGGCGACATCGGGCTGCGCCGCAAGGTCGACCGGTTCCCGTTCGTGCCCGACGACGTCGAGCGGCTCGCCCAGGACTGCTACGAGGCCTACAACATCCAGGTCTCCGGGCTGGAGCAGCGGCTCTCCGCCATCGGCCAGCCGAAGGTCGTGATCGGGGTCTCCGGCGGGCTGGACTCGACGCACGCGCTGATCGTCGCGGCCAAGGCGATGGACCGGCTGGGCCGCCCGCGCAGCGACATCCTCGCGTTCACGATGCCGGGCTTCGCGACCGGCGAGGAGACCAAGGGCCGCGCCACCCGGCTGGCCAAGGCGCTCGGGGTGAGCTTCGAGGAGCTCGACATCCGCCCCGCCGCGCGTCAGATGCTCTCCGACCTGGGTCACCCGTTCGCCGACGGCGAGCCGGTGTACGACGTGACGTTCGAGAACGTGCAGGCCGGCCTGCGCACCGACTACCTGTTCCGGATCGCCAACCACAGCGGCGGCATCGTGCTCGGCACCGGCGACCTGTCCGAGTTCGCGCTCGGCTGGTGCACCTACGGCGTCGGCGACCAGATGTCCCACTACACCGTCAACTCCGGCGTCCCGAAGACGCTGATCCAGCACCTGATCCGCTGGGTGATCGGCAGCGGCCAGGTGGAGGACGACTCGCACGGCGAGGCCAACCGGACTGCTCCAGGAGATCCTCGACCAGGAGATCACCCCCGAGCTGATCCCGACCGAGGCGGGCAAGAAGCCGCAGGCGACCGAGGACACGATCGGTCCCTACGCGCTGCAGGACTTCACGCTCTTCCACGTGCTCCGGTTCGGCTTCCGGCCGAGCAAGATCGCGTTCCTCGCGATGCACGCCTGGGCCGACGCGACGGCGGGGGAGTGGCCGCCCGGCTACCCCGACGAGCGCCATGTCGCCTACGACCTGCCGACGATCCGGCGCTGGCTCGTGGTCTTCATCAACCGGTTCTTCGGCTTCAGCCAGTTCAAGCGCTCCGCGATGCCCAACGGCCCGAAGGTCGCCGCGGGCGGTGCGCTGTCGCCGCGAGGTGACTGGCGGGCGCCGTCCGACGGCAACGCCCGGCGCCTGGCTGGCCGAGCTCGACGCCCACGTCCCGCAGGACTGAGCCGTGAGCACCACGTGTGCTCGTCGTCCAGCACGCGGACGACTGCCCGCCCGCCTGGTTCGGAGACTGGCTGCTCGCGGCCGGCTGCGCGGTCGACGTACGCCGCCCGTACGCCGGTGACACGCTGCCCGACGACCTCACCGCGCACGACGCGCTGGTGGTGCTCGGCGGCCCGATGGGGGCGTACGACGACGCGCAGCACCCGTGGCTGCGTGACACCAAGGAGCTGTTCCGGGAAGCGGCCGGCACCGGTGTCCCGGCGCTCGGCATCTGCCTGGGCCACCAGCTGTGCGCCGTCGCCCTGGGCGGGCACGTCGTACGCAACCCGCGCGGCCAGCAGATCGGCCTGGTCCCGACCGGCTGGCCCGACGCGGCGGCCGCCGACCCGCTGGTCGGCAGCCTGGTCGACGTGCACCGCGGTGTGCAGTGGAACGACGACATCGTCGACCGGCTGCCCGAGGACGCCGAGCTCCTCGCCGAGACCGCCGCAGGCGAGGCGCAGGTGGTGCGCTTCGCGCCGAGCGTCTGGGGCGTCCAGCTGCACCCCGAGGCCGACGAACGGGTGCTGGCGCCGTGGGCCGCCGAGGACACTCGCCGCTACGACGACGACCGGATCGAGCGTGGCCTGGCCGAGGTGGCCGCGGCGCACGCCGAGCTGGAGCGGGCCTGGCGCCCGCTGGCGGATCGCTGTCCGGCTGGCCCGCACTCCTCGCTAGCGCCATGGGCCAGCAGGGGCCCACTGCAGGCGCGCGAGAAGGCGCTGTCCTGAGGGTCGCATGCGGTGATGCGCGCCTTCGTCGGCGCGACCAGTTCTCGTGCCCACGCGGTGTGGCCCTACGCTCTCCCCATGGGAAAGCAGGAGGACTTCGTGCTCCGGGCGCTCGAGGAGCGCGACGTGCGGTTCGTGCGGCTGTGGTTCACCGACGTGCTCGGCTACCTGAAGTCGGTGGCGGTGGCGCCCGCCGAGCTGGAGGGCGCGTTCAGCGAGGGCATCGGCTTCGACGGCTCGGCGATCGAGGGCCTCGCCCGGGTGACCGAGGCCGACATGCTGCTGAAGCCCGACCCCGGGACCTTCCAGATCCTGCCCTGGCGCGGTGAGGGCCCGTCGACGGCGCGGATGTTCTGCGACATCGCGATGCCCGACGGCTCCCCGTCGTACGCCGACCCGAGGTTCGTGCTCAAGCGCACGCTGTCGCGCGCGGCGGAGAAGGGGTTCACCTTCTACACGCACCCGGAGATCGAGTTCTACCTGTTCCAGGGCAAGCCCGACGCGGGTGCAGACCCGCTGCCGGTCGACCGCAGCGGCTTCTTCGACCACACGGCGCAGAGCGCCGGCTCCGACTTCCGGCGCGAGGCGATCACGATGCTGGAGTCGATGGGCATCTCGGTCGAGTTCAGCCACCACGAGGGCGGCCCCGGCCAGCAGGAGATCGACCTGCGCTACGCCGACGCGCTGTCGACGGCCGACAACATCATGACCTTCCGCACCGTCGTGCGTGAGGTGGCGCTGAGCCAGGGCATCTGGGCCACGTTCATGCCCAAGCCGTTCACGACGCACCCGGGCTCGGGCATGCACACGCACGTGTCCCTGTTCGAGGGCGACCGCAACGCGTTCTTCGAGGCGGGTGCGGAGTACCAGCTCTCGAAGACCGCACGGCACTTCATCGCCGGCATCCTGCACCACGCGGCCGAGATCACCTGTGTGACGAACCAGTGGGTCAACTCCTACAAGCGGCTGATCGGCGGCGACGAGGCCCCGTCGTACATCTGCTGGGGCCACAACAACCGCTCGGCGATGGTGCGCGTCCCGATGTACAAGCCCCACAAGGGCCCCTCGACCCGGATCGAGCTGCGCACGATCGACGCCGCCTGCAACCCCTACCTCGCGTTCGCGGTGGTGCTGGCCGCGGGCATGAAGGGGCTGGAGGAGGAGTACGACCTCCCCCGCGAGGCGGAGGACGACGTCTGGTCGCTCACCGACTCCGAGCGCAAGGCGCTGGGGCTGCAGCCGCTTCCGAAGAGCCTGCACGACGCGATCGCCGTCGCGGAGAGCTCCGAGCTGCTCGCCGACACGCTGGGCGAGCACGTCTACGACTTCTTCCTGCGCAACAAGCGGACGGAGTGGGAGGAGTACAGCGGCCAGGTGAGCGCCTTCGAGCGCGACCGGATGCTGCCGGTTCTCTGAGCCCTGCTCAGCCGAGCTGGCCCGGCTCGACCGATGGCTCGTCGCCGGACCCGGGACCGTGGCAGCACTAGATTGACCCGGTGAGCAGACAGGGGTCGGTGGTCACCGCCGGCAACCTCGTGCGCATCGGCTTCCGCGACGGAGACCGCGCCGTCGCCGGGCTCCGCGGGCTGGGGGAGGGCGCCGAACCGCTCGCGCCGCTGCTCGCGCAGGTCGGCCGACCCCGACCAGGCGCTCGCCGGCCTGCTGTCGCTCGTCGACGCCGTCGCCGACCCGACGGACCTGCTGGCCGCCCTCGTCGACGACGAGGGCACGTCGATGCGGCTGTTCAGCGTGCTCGGCATGAGCCTCGCGCTCGGCGACCACCTGCGCCGGCACCCGGAGCACTGGCGTGAGCTGACCGACCCCACGCTGGGGTCGGCACGCCCGGCGGCCTTCGCCGTCCGCGCCGGGCTGATGGAGGCCGTCGGCGCCGACCCGTGGGCCACCGAGCCGCTCGCGACGCTCGAGCACCGTGCGGCGTGTGACGCGCTCAGGGTCGAGTACCGCCGGGTCCTGCTCCGCCTCGCCAGCCGCGACCTCGCCCACCACGTCGACGTGGACGACATCGCCGCCGAGCTCTCGGACCTCGCCGCCGGCACCCTCGACGCCGCGCTCGCCGTGGCCCGGACCAAGGTCGGGGACGCCGCGGCCGGCTGCCGGCTGGCCGTGGTCGCGATGGGCAAGTGCGGCGGCCACGAGCTCAACTACGTGAGCGACGTGGACGTGATCTTCGTGGCCGAGCCGGTGGACGGCGCCGACGAGCAGGCTGCCCTGCGCGGCGCCACCCAGCTCGCGTCGACGCTGATGCAGGTCTGCTCCGAGCAGACCGGCGAGGGCACGATCTGGCCGGTGGACGCCGCGCTCCGGCCCGAGGGCAAGTCCGGGCCGCTGGTGCGCACGATCGCCAGCCACGCCGGCTACTACGGGCGCTGGGCCAAGACCTGGGAGTTCCAGGCGCTGCTCAAGGCGCGTCCCGTCGCCGGCGACCGCGCGCTCGGCGAGGAGTACGCCGCCACGATCGGGCCGCTGGTCTGGAAGGCGGCGGAGCGACCCGGCTTCGTCGAGGACGTCCAGGCGATGCGGCGACGGGTGATCGAGCACATCCCCGCCCGCGAGGCCGGACGCCAGCTCAAGCTCGGGTCCGGTGGGCTGCGCGACGTGGAGTTCGCGGTCCAGCTGCTGCAGATGGTGCACGGCCGCACCGACGAGGAGGTGCGCTCGCCGACCACCCTCAGCGCGCTGGCCGAGCTGACCCGCGGCGGGTACGTCGGCCGCGCGGACGGGCAGGCGCTGCACGACGCCTACGCGTTCCTGCGCAAGCTGGAGCACCGGATCCAGCTGTTCCAGCTGCGCCGCACCCACGTCGTACCGGACGACGAGCGCTCGCTGCACCGCCTCGGCCGCTCGCTGGGCCACCTCAAGAAGCCGGTGCGAGGAGCTGGAGAAGGAGTGGGGCCACCACCGTCGGGAGGTCCGTCGGCTGCACGAGAAGCTCTTCTACCGACCGCTGCTCTCGGCGGTGGCGCGGATCCCCGGCGACGACGCCCGGCTCTCCACGGAGGCGGCCCTGGAGCGGCTCGCGGCGCTCGGGTACCTCGACCCCAAGGCGGCGCTGCGGCACATCGAGGCGCTCACCAGCGGTGTCTCCCGCACGGCCGCGATCCAGCGCACGCTGCTCCCGGTCATGCTCGAGTGGTTCGCCGACGCCCCCGACCCCGACGCCGGCCTGTTCGGCTTCCGGCGGATCTCCGACGCGCTCGGCGGCACCCACTGGTACCTCTCGATGCTCCGCGACGAGGGCAGCACGGCGCAGCGGATGGCGCAGGTGCTCGCCACCAGCCGCTATGCGACCGACCTCCTCGAGCGCGAGCCCGAGGGCGTGAAGATCCTCGGTGGCGAGGAGAGCCTGGTCCCGCTGGACCGGGAGGCGATCCAGGCGGAGATGACGGCCAACTCGGCGACGCCGTGACGACCGGCTGGCCGCGATCGCCAGCATCCGGGCGATCCGGCGTCGCGAGCTCCTGCGGGTCAGCGTCGCCGACCTGTGCGAGCCGTTCGGGGTGGCCGAGGTCGGCTACGCCCTCACCGCCATCACGAGCGCCACGCTGGAGGCCGCGCTGGAGGTGGCCACGCTCGCGGTCGAGTTCGACCGCGGCGCCGAGCTCCCGACCCGGATCGCGATCGTGGCGATGGGGCGGTACGGCGGTCACGAGCTGGGCTACGGCAGCGACGCCGACGTGATGTTCGTGCACGACCCGCTGCCGGGTGCCGACCCGCAGCAGGCCTCGAGCATGGCCAACGCCGTCGCCAACGAGCTGCGCCGGCTGCTCGCGCTGCCGGGCACCGACCCGGTCCTCGAGGTCGACGCGGCGCTCCGGCCCGAGGGCAAGCAGGGGCCCCTGGTGCGCACCCTCGAGTCCTACGAGGCCTACTACGCCAAGTGGTCCGCGGTCTGGGAGGCGCAGGCGCTGCTGCGCGCCGAGGCCGTCGTCGGTGACGACGACGTGCGCCGCCGGTTCACCGCGATGATCGACCCGCTGCGCTTCCCCGAGGCCGGGCTGTCGGACCGGGACGTGGTCGAGATCCGCCGGATCAAGGCACGGGTGGACGACGAGCGGCTCCCGCGCGGTGCCGACCCCGCGACCCACTTCAAGCTGGGCCGCGGCGGCCTCGCCGACGTCGAGTGGACGGTGCAGGCGCTGCAGCTCAAGCACGCCCACGCCGTACCGGACCTGCGGACCACCAAGACGCTCGACGCGCTCCACGCGTGCGTCCAGCACGACCTGCTCGGCGTCGGCGACGCCGACGCCCTCTCCCGCGCGTGGCAGGCGGCGAGCCGGGCGCGCAACGCCACCGTGCAGGTGCGGGGAAGACCGACCGACCAGCTGCCGCGTGACGCCCGGGAACGCGCCGCCGTCGCCGCGATCCTCGGGTACGGCGTCGGTGAGGCCGACCGGATGCTCAACGACTACCAGCGCACCGCCCGCCGAGCCAGGGCCGTCGTGGACCGGGTGTTCTGGGGCTGACCGAGTCGGCCGCCAGACGTACCCGCGAACGGACCGCCGTCGCTCAGGTGTACCTCGCCCGGCTGGTTCATCCGGTGTTCAGCCACGCCCGGACGCGCTACCGTCGAAAGGTGGCGGACCGCTGGTCCGTCGGCGCGGATGTCGTGAGCTCGGGTGGAGGGTTCGGCGCGAACGGCCGGGATGACGCCGGGCAGGGACGCACCCTGATCGTGCTGGCGCACGAGAGCGACTGGTCGGCAGGAGCTTCGTGGAACGGAAGGAACAGGTGACGATGATCGCTCCCGCACGACTGATGGACGCCTTCGTCGACATGGCCGACACCCTGGTCGACGACTTCGACCTGATCGACTTCCTGCAGCGCATGACCGACCACACGGCGGCGATCAGCGGTGCCAGCTCGGTCGGTCTGCTGCTCGGCGACGAGCACGGCCGGCTCAACCACATGGCGGCGACGTCCACGGGCGCGGAGCACCTCGAGCTGTACCAGCTCCAGACCCAGGAAGGCCCCTGCCTGGACTGTGTTCGCACGCGGCAGCCGGTGATCATGACCGACCTCAGGCAGGCGACGGACCGGTGGCCGTCGTTCGCGCCGAAGGCCGTCGTGGAGGGGTTCCGGTCGGTGCACGCGTTCCCGATGCGCCTGCGCGACCGCGTGGTCGGCGCCATGAACGTCTTCGGTGAGGGCCTGGAGCCGCTCGACGAGACCGACGCGCGGGTGATCCAGGCCCTGGCCGACGTCGCGACCATCGCCCTGCTGCAGCAGCGCGCGCTGTGGGCGGCCGAGACCCTGACCGACCAGCTCCAAGGGGCCCTCGACAGCAGGATCCTGATCGAGCAGGCGAAGGGGGTCGTCGCCGCGAGCAACGACGTGACCCTCCGACAGGCGTTCGAGAACATGCGGGGCTACGCCCGGCGCCACCACTGCTCCTCACCGACCTGGCCGCACTCGTGGTCAATCGCGAGCTGGACCCCGCGGCGTTCGCCTCGTGACCGCGCTCGACCCAGACGTCGCGTCGTGTCCCAGGTGAGTCAGCCGCGGTTGGTCAGGGGCCCGAGTGGTGGTCGGTAGGTGCTGAGTCGCTGCTCGTAGTAGGCGCTGCTCCGGCCGAACATCCCGGCTTGCGCGAACGCGAGCGCCTTGACCTTGTCATCGGCGGTCAGGATGCGGTTCGCCATCGCCCAGTCGAGGACGCCCGCGGCGACGACGTCCCACTGGTTGCGGGCGACGAACACGTCGCGCGCCTGCCGCACCTCGGGTGGCATCGCGGCGCGGTGATCGCGGTACAGCCTCTTGGACCACTCCGTCGCGGAGACTCCTACGTCGCTTCCCACGCACCCAACATCTCACAGCGGGTGAAACCGGGACGCGGCGATCGGGACAGAACGGTCAGGTCGCAGGTGCACCTCCAGCCGGAAGCACGGCGGAGACACTGGCACCGGGCGACGGTGTGCCTGACCAGCGGTGTTTCATTCAGGGCTGGCTGGGCTTGTCGTCGGGGTTGCGCTCGCCGCGGACGGCGGCGCCTCAGCCGGGGCCTCGGCGATCGCCTTCTCCAGGGCAGAGATGGTCGCCGCGTCGACTGCGCCCGTCGGCTCGACACCGAGCTCGGTCTGGAACTCCCTCAGCGCCGCGCTCAGCGCAGGTGTCCAGGCTCCGTCGACCGGGCCGTCCCAGAACCCGGCGAGCTTGAGAGTCTGCTGCACCGCGGCTGTGGACACCAAGGCCTCCTGGGCGGCGGCGCCGCCTTGGGCCGCCACATCGGCCTCGAGGGCGTCGGCGGTGGCCTTGTCGACGGTACCCGTGCTGGGCAGGCCGTGCGCTTTCTGCAGGGCCTCGACCGCGTCGACCGTCGCCGGACCGTACACCCCGTCGACGGCGCCGTCGTAGTAGCCGGCGTCCCGCAACGACGGTCTGCAAGGCCGTCGTGTAGTCGCGAACCGCCGCCTCGGCCTGCACTTGTTCTTCGTCGGTGAGACATCCGGCGTCGGAGAACAGTCGCAGCCAGGACATCTCCAGGGCCACCGCGGCAGCGTTGAACTGGGGCGTGGCCTGCGACAACGGGGTCTCATCGGTGATGCCCTGCTGGGCGGCGCTGAACTCGGACTCGGCCTGGTGGACGCGGTTGACCGTGGCCTCGGGCGCCAACGGCTTCGGGCTGGTCGTGCCGGACGGCGTGCTCGGGGCCGCCGAACCGGGGCCCTTCGCCGCGGCCAGGGCCGCCTTGGCCTCCGCCAGCTCCTGCGTCGCCTCGACGACTTCCTGCTGCGCCGCGACGGCCGCTTCGGCGTCCGCCAGGGCATCCTCACGAGGTCGCTCCAGGTCGGTGCCCGCATCCTTGACGTCGCCGACGGTGGGGGAGGTCTGGCTCAGCACGTCGCCGTACCGGTCCAGTGCGGTGATGTAGGTCTGGCTCGCGTCACAGAACTCTGCCGACTTGCTCGCGAGGTCGGCCTTGGCGTCCGCGAGGTCCTTCTCCTTCGCCGAGACCCGGGCCTCGGCCACCTTGAGCGCGGCGTTGCCTTCCGTGTCGCCGCCACATCCTGCGCAGGCCAGCATGACCAGTGCCAGGGCGCCGACGAGGCTTGGCCGCCCACGGTCACCTTGGACCCTCCGCCGCCGTGCCATGCGTAGCACCCTCGGTCTCCTCACGAACGTCCAACTGCCGACATTCGCCGTGCGTTCTGGGGTTGTGCCGCGAGCGTCGCCCGTGCCGCAAAGTATTTCTCCTCGGACGCGACGCCATCCTCCCCAGCGGGTGACCACCCGTCAGGGCGCACGGTTGGTCGGAGAGGTGCGCCGGCTGGCCGGTGATCCGAAGGTGCGGAGGACGTGTTCGAGGGTCGAGGCGAGCAGCTCGTGCGTCGCCTCTCGGGTGGCCTCTCCGCGTAGCCAGCGTCGGGTCGCGGCCCGGTTCAGACCGGTCCAGCACTCCAGCGCGTAGCGCAGACGCGGGGAGTCCTCGGCGATGTCGGCGTGGAAGGCCGCGAGCTGCACGACCGCGCGGCGCACCAGGTCGGCGACCACGCGCCGCACGTCGGGGTCGGCGATGTCCTCACCGGGCGCGATCGTGCCGAGGTAGATCGTCCGGTTCGCCTCGGTCCAGTCCAGCCAGCGCGACACCGAGTCCGCCACGCGCGCACGGGCGCTGCGTCCCAGGGGCGGCCTCAGCTGCTCTTCGCGGCCGGCAGCGACCCGCTCCAGCAACGCGAGGTAGACCTCCTTGCGACCGCCGAAGTAGTGGTGCACGAGTCCGCGCGCGACACCGGCGGCCTTGGCGATCTGGTCGACCGTGACCTCCTCGTACCCGCGCTCGGCGAGCAGCTCGTTGGCGGCGTCGAGGATCTGGTCGCGCCGCGTCGCGGGGTCGAGGCGGTGGTACTTCCGCTCTGTGCTCATCGGGGCCACCATACGGAAATTTAGCACTCCGTCAACAAGGCGACGACCACGTACGAGTATCCAGTTTCGTTGTGCTCGATGCGGAGTGGCCCATTGCGCCGTGACGTCCCAGCCCGTCTCCGGCGACGTACCGCCGGCGGCGGGTACTACGACCATGGTTCGAGTGCGCAACAGACCACACCTCGCTGATGCTTCATGCAGGCCCACAACCGGGCACCCCCACAGCCACTTGGAGTCATCATGTCCCGCACATCTGTTCGAGCATCGGCGCTCGTCTCCGCTGTCACCGTCGCGTCCCTCATCGGGCTGGCCGGACCTGCCACGGCGCAGGGAGGTTCGCCGGACCCTGTCCCAACAACGGACGCCCTGGACTGCACCCAGGTCGCCCCGGCCGACCCCAACGTGGCCGTCAACTACGCCGGTGACGCCGGCTGCGTCGGCATCCGCGTCTCGGGCCCCGGGCTGAGGCTGGCCTGGGTGGTCGTCGCCAAGGGTTGGACCTACGTCGTGAAGTCCAACGGCGCGGGAACGAACAGCCGCGTCGAGCTGCGGTTCAGCAACGCCGCCACCGGCCAGAAGGTGACCTTCCGCTACGAGCGCGGCAAGACCGTCATCGGCTGACCGAGGTCGGCGAAGGCGAGGTCGACCGCGAGGGCCGCGAACCACCTTCGGTACTGACGTCGTTGCATCGATCTCTCTCGCGTCGCACGTGATGTCGCATGGGCGACACGTTGCCAGGGTGTGAGGCGTGGTCCTACGGTCGGATCGAGGTGATCGTATGAGCGACGTGCTGGATCCGACCTTCTACCGCAGCGCGAGTGAGGCCGCTTCCGCCCCAGCCGAGCGACTGGCCTACGTGGTGGCCTTTGACCGCGCTGGCAACCAGCCCGACGCGCTGACGGTGCTCGACGTGGACCCGAGCTCCGAGGACTACGGCCGGGTCGTTGGTTGGGTGGACTCGCCGGCTCTCGGCGACGAGTTCCACCATTTCGGTTGGAACGCCTGCAGCAGTGCGTTGATGCACGAAGGCCACGACATGTCCGGCCTCGCGCGTCGATTCCTGCTGGTCCCGGGAATCCGTTCGTCGAACGTCTACGTCTTCGATACCGCGGCCGATCCGAGACAGCCCACGCTGCACAAGACGATCTTGGCTGCCGACCTTGCAGAGAAGGCCGGATACTCCCGCCCGCACACCTTGCACTGCGGGCCCGAGGGAGTGTTCATGACCTGCCTGGGTGCGTCGGAGGGCGACGCCGGCCCGGGCGGCATCGCGCTGCTGGACCACAGCACCTTCGACGTCATCGGCGCCTGGGAGAAGGAGCGCGGGCCGCAGTACCTCGCCTATGACGCCTGGTGGCACCTGAGGCAGAACACGCTGATCAGCAGTGAGTGGGGCACACCGGCGATGATCGAGGACGGCCTGGTTCCCGATCTACTGCTCGGGAAGAAGTACGGCCACTCGCTCCACTTCTGGGACTTGGCGGCCGGCACGCATGTACAGCACGTGGACCTCGGTGCCGAGCACCAGATGCCGCTGGAGCTGCGGCCCTCCCACGACCCTGAGGCCACCTGGGGCTTCGTCGGTGTGGTGGTTTCCACCGAGGACCTCTCCGCGTCGGTCTTTCGGTGGCACCGCGACGGCGACCAGTGGCGCGCGGACAAGGTGATCTCGATCCCCGCCGAACCGGCCGACGCCGACCTCCTGCCTCCCGCCCTCAAGCCGTTCGGAGCCGTTCCGCCGCTGATCACCGACATCGACCTGTCGGTCGACGACCGCTTCCTCTACGTCTCATGCTGGGGTACCGGTGAGCTGAAGCAGTACGACGTCTCGGATCCGGCTCGGCCACGCGAAGTCGGCTCGGTGCACCTCGGCGGGATCGTCCGTCGGACACCGCACCCGTCGGCACCGGACCAGGCACTGGCCGGCGGCCCGCAGATGGTCGAGGTAAGTCGCGACGGAAGCCGGGTCTACTTCACCAACTCGCTGTACGGCTCCTGGGACGACCAGTTCCATCCCGACGGCGTCGGCGCCTGGATGGCCAAGCTCGACATCGACCCCAGAGGGGGCATGAGCGTGGACCATCGGTTCTTCCCGCATGGGGACGAGTTCCGCGGTCGCCGTGTGCACCAGGTCCGCCTGCAGGGCGGAGACGCCTCTTCCGACTCCTACTGCTTCAGGTAGTCGGTAGCGTGCTGCGCATGCCGATCAAACTCGAGAACGTCGGTATCGCCGTACGCGACCTCGAAGCCGCAATCGCCTTCTTCACCGACCTCGGCCTGACCATCCTCGGCCGCGACACGGTCAGTGGCGAGTGGACCGACACCGCCGTCGGCCTCGACGGCAACCATGCCAACATCGCAATGCTCCAGACGCCGGACGGCAACGGTCGCCTCGAGCTCTTCGAGTACATCCACCCCGACGCGATCGAGACGCAGCCCACCCGGCCCAACGAGATCGGCATGCACCGCGTCGCCTTCTCGGTTGACGACATCGACGAGGCCCTGAGCATCGCCGCGAGACACGGCTGTCACCCGCTGCGCGGTGTGGCCACCTACGAGACGTCTACAAGCTCACCTACGTCCGCGGCCCCAGTGACATCATCGTGATGCTCGCCGAGGAGTTGAAGAAGGGCTGAGCGCGAGTCGGTCCACCGCCAGGCGCTCGCGTCGTGCTGCGTCAGCCGTCCTGGTCAACCTGCGGCCGCCACGGCTCGTGCTCGTGCGAGAGCCAGACCTCCTGAGGGTGAAGGGCGCGGACCAGTCGCTGGCCCTCGGTGCGCGGCTCGTCGAGCTCGGCGAAGAAGACAGCCATGTCGCCGCCGACGACGACTGCACGCCCGCCCTGCTCGACGACGACCACCTGGGAGCCTCGTGTGTGGCCTGGCGCCGGGACGAGCCGGAGCCCCGGCAGCAACTCGAGCGCGCCGTCGACGGGTACGTAGTGCACGCCGGGCGCATCGACCCACTCGCGGATCGTGTAGTCGTCCTCGCTACGCGCGTCGTCGAGCTCCCGGCGCTGAACGTAGATCGGCCTGCCGGTGAACAGGTGGTTGCCGCCACAGTGGTCGAAGTGCAGGTGTGTGTTGACAACGATGTCGATGCTGGCCAGGTCGAAGTCGGCCTGCGCGCTCAGTGGGATCACGCGTGGATCCATGTCGGCCACCGCCGGGTGAAGCTGCGTCATGCCGGTGTCGACGAGCACGCGCGCGTCCGGATGGTCGATCACATGCACGTAGACCGGCATCCGCTCGCCCTCAGCTAGCAGCTCCGCCACCAGCACCGGGGTGACGGTCGGCGGCGAGACCCCGGTTCGGGCTCCCTCAGCCTTTGGAGATCGTGGGTCACCCATTTCCGCCAGCTTGTGCGGTTGCCTCGTAGCCGGCGCAGTCGCCGTACACGATGGTCATGAACCTCGCCATGCTTGCTCGTCTCCCTCGATGTTGGTGCGCCGGTGGGCGGCTATCACTACGACTTCGTAGTCGGGCAGAAGTCATCGGTCGGATCCGCAGGCTTGCCAGCCCTCCGCGCCGTCCACACGTAGGTGCCGCACTCGCTTCGGACCAGTCCACCGGCACGGTCGATGGCCTTGCGCAGCGCCCTCTGTAGCGCGCTGAGTCGCGGCTCCTCCAGTCGTGCGTGGTCGCTGAAGGTCGCGAGCATCGATGTCCATCCGTCTGCGTCCAGCACGCGCGGCCAGCGGTAGGTGGCGTTACCGAGAGAGCGGAAATCGGCACTGCCCTCGAACGGATCGGTGTCCTGTGAACCGGTCGGATCCCGCCCCACGGCGGTCAGCTCCGGCGCGTGGACGCGATACACAGCTTCAAAGTCCGCAAGCTGGGCCTGCTCTACGACGTGGTAGTTCCAGAAGAGTGCGACCGTCCCGCCGGGGACGACTACCGAGGCTGCCTTGGCCAGCCCGATCGCCGGATCGACCCAGTGCCAGGAGTGCCCTGCGGTCAACAAGTCGTATGTTCGTCCAGCTGGCTCCCAGGACTCGAAGGAGGCGACCTCGACGGGCACCTGGTGACGCCGGGCCACTTCCGCCATGCGCCCGTCGGGCTCCACGCCCAGCACAGGCAGTCCGCGCCCCATGAGGGCACTGGCGACCTTTCCGGTCCCGCATCCCACGTCAAGGGCACTCGACGGTCGTCCCGACATCAACGCATCGATCAGAGCTGAGGGATATCCCGGCCGATACCGGTCGTACAGCTCGGCTGCTGAGCCGAACGACGCGGCCCGATCCCGTTCGTCATGCAGTCCATCCAGGGGCACGCTCCGATTCTGGCACCCAGGATCGCCCCCTCATGGCCGACAAGCGGCTGGCGGTTCGTGAGGACGACGTCGGCGGGCGATGGTTCTCGGTTGCTTCTGGTTGTCACTCTGAGGTCGAGGTCGAGGTCCTCGATCGCGGGTAGTTGGTGGTCATGCGCTTCTCCGAGCCCTGTCACCTTGGACATGCGTCGTTCCTGCACTTTTCCGACCATCCCAGCTGTGCTCACTCGGGCACGGGGGCCGGTGTGCTTGTCTCAAGCTCACCGCCTGCCGACCAGCCTCAGACGACCGGCAGGGACGGCAGATCCTTCCGCAGCCGGTCGGCCGTGCGCAGCGCGAGCGCCGCCAGGGTCAGGGTCGGGTTGGCGGTGCCGACCGTGGGGAACAGCGACGACCCGGCCACGTACAGGTTCCGAATGTCGTGGGACCGCCCGAAGGCGTCGGTGACCGAGGTGTGCGGGTCGTTGCCCATCGCCGTGGTGCCCATCATGTGACCGGCACCGAACGGGAACCCGACGTGGGTCCGGTCGGTGGCGTTCAGCGCCGTGAACAGCCGCTCGTGCAGCGCGGTGGCCACCTTCATCCCTTCTCGTACGTACGAGCCGATGGTGAACGCGATCCGCGGCCTGGGGATGCCGATAGCGTCCCGGCGGTCGAACGCCGGGACGATCCGGTTCTCCGGGTTCGGCAGCTGCTCCATCAGCGAGCCGAACCGGAACTCCCTGGACACATGGTCGCGCCAACGCCGCGCCAGCTCGGCACCGCCCTGACGGAGACCCACGAACGGCTTCGCCGTCCGGCTGGGCGGTGAACTCGAAGGTGGGGTCGCCGATCGGGAACTTCCAGCCGTCGTTGCCGACCTCGACCCGGAACGCCGAGCGCAGGTCGCGCCGACCGGACTGCCGGGTGGACTCGATCCCGGCGGTGGAAAGTGGCCCCCGCTGGCCGAACACCGGCTGCCCGGACAGTGCGTACGACAGCTGGATCGGGTGGTCCATCAGGTTCCGGCCCACCTGGTCCGAGGAGTTGCCAACACCGTGACCGCCGTTGGCGTTGAGCATGATCTTCGGGGTCTCGATGGCGTTCGCCGCCATCACCACGGCACGGGCCAGCACCGTCTCGTCGGTGCCGTTGGGACGCCGGTAGACCACACCACGCGCGGTGCCGTCGGTGTTGAGCAGGATGTCGTGCACGACCGCGTCCGGGATCAGCTTGGCTCCGTGCTCGGCGGCCTGGTCCAGGTGGATCAGCGCGTCGTACTTCGCCCCGATCGGGCAGATCGGGATGCAGTTGGAGTTGCCGACGCAGTGGTGCCGGTCGTTGAAGGTCTCGGTGTTCCGGGCCTGCGGGGTCGACTCGACCTTCAGTCCGATGGTGCGGGCCGCCTTGTCGATCACCGAGTCCAGGTACGAGGTGGGCACCCTCGGCATCGGGAAGCCCTTCGACCGGGGCGAGCCCTGGTCGTTGGCGCTGTCCCCGGCCACGCCGATCGCGTACTCGGCCTTGACGTACCACGGCTCCAGGTCGGCATAGCTGATCGGCCAGTTCACGCCGACCCCGAACAGGGTCTTCATCCGGAAGTCGCTGGGCAGCAGCCGCGGGGTGGTGCCGAGCCAGTGCCAGGTGGTGCCGCCGACGATCCGCTCGTAGGTGGAGCCGAACGGGTCCGGGCCGTCCTGGATGAAGTAGCCGGTTCCGGGTAACTCCGATCTCCAGCACGGTGGGGTGCGGAGCCCAGGCCGTGTTCGGGTAGGGCGACTCTGGGACCTTCGCGGTCGCTGCCCGGAACACCTCCACCGCCTCGTCCCGGTCGACCGGCGGACCGGCCTCCAGGATGGTCACCTTCACTCCGGCCTTGGCGAGCTGGAAGGCCACCAGCGCCCCGGCGACACCGGAGCCGACCACGACCACATCGGTGCGGATCATGACGGCTTCCTCTCCCAGTCGGGGAACCCGAGCGGGGTGGAGGACACCACGGCAAGGTCTCCGTCCGTGGGACTCCCAGGCCAGCGCTTCGAGGTAGTCAGCGGTCCGGTCACCGACCAGCCCGGAGTACCAGTACACGAGGACCTGCTGGGCGGTGGCCGCGTTCCGCGGATCGTTGAGAGCACCGGAGGCGAGAATCGCGTTGAACGTCTTCGGGTCGCCTGCCCGGACGGTGGCCTGGACCAGCTTCTGGATGTCGGCCGGGTCGAGTGCGGCCAGGTACTGCGCGCCGACCTCGTCGCGGAGGCTGAACTCGTTGTCGGTGAGTGCCTCGCTCAGTTCCATGAACTCGTCCAGGGTGACTGGACCGGTGGTCGACTGCCTCTGCCACAGAGGGAAGGGCTGCGACCAGCGCACCCCCACCTGCCATCGCGAATATCTGTCGTCGGGTGGGGACAATCGGGGGGGCCATGTCTCTACTCCTGCCTGATTGCCGTCCAAACTAGCCCTTTTCCGGAATTTTCGGACTTTCCTGGCTGATCCGTGGGTGGCCGAGCGAGCCTGAGAGAGCACACACCGTTCCCTGCATGGGTTTCTGAGCTGTCTAGGTCATCTGATGGACCGGACGCCGCGCGCACCCAGAACACGACGATGCAGGCGCCGACGACGCCTGCGACGCCGGGGGCCTGGGAGCACCATAGGCGAGTGCTGCACGCTGACTTCGTTGGGCGACCGACCAAATTTGGGGCGGGCTCAAAGCAGGCCGAGCTCGGTGGCGTGCCTGCGTATGGCGTCGCTGTCGGCCGCGAGCACGAACGGTACGTCCTGGTCCCACGCTCCGGAGACTTTCTCGACGCGACCGTCCCCCGGGTCGAGCCGCACTTCGCGGATGTAGACCGCCAGTATTCGCCCTGGGTATGCCCGGACAATGTCCGCGTAGATCTCGGGGTCCTTCTCCCCGGAGTCGCCGATGAGGACGAAGGGCAGTCCAGGGTGGAGGTCGAGGATCTCGCCGATGCGGCCGGTCTTCTGCTCGCGGCCCGCGGCAGTGCCGAGTAGGTCGCGCAGCAACACCGGCCCCGTCGGGAATCCGCGGTGCCGCAGAAACGCCACCAGGAAGGCATGCAGGTTCCACGGGCTCGAGGAGACGTAGAAGATCGGGTTCACTCCGGCCGCGAGGTCGCGGTACAGCTCCGGTGCTCCCGGGAATGCGGTCCGCGTGAGAGCGGACCCAGTGAACGTCTGGCGAATCATATGACCGACCCGCTGAACACCGGTCTCGAGGATCGTGTCGTCGATGTCAGAGAGGATCCCGAACCTCGCGTTCAGTTCTGGCACCCGCACCTCCACCGGCGTGGTGTACGGGCCGGGCAACCCCCGGTACTCACCATCAAGCTCGACTGTGCCGCTGGTCCACGGCCTTGAGAGCTTGTCGGGGTCCGGGCGGAGGCTGGCGAGGAAGTAGCCCTCCGCATCGGTGGCGATCACGACCTCCGCGTCCGCGACGGCCACTCGCAGCGGCACGCCGGGCAGCTCGTCGGTCACGAAGTTCCGCAGCGTGCGACGTATCGCGGCACCGACCCCCTCACTCTCGACCGCCGCAGAAGGCAGCGGGTCGTCCAGCACTCGGCCACGTACCACCACCCCCTCGGGGCCGCCGTGCCCGATGTACGGCTCGACCCGAAAGTGGGCAGGCGGGCGCGAGCTGGCCCGTCGAAGCCGAGCCACGTCCCAGGCTCGCTCCAGGCTGACGACCCAGCCGCGCGCACTCATGAAGCCACCGTATGTCCGTGGCTGACGCCGAGGCGGTTCATGCGGCTACCCCGCGGCGAGCATTGCGGTGACGAGGGTCTGGGTGGTGGTCTCGTCGGGAGTGGTCACCAGCCAGGCGAGGTCGCCGCTGACCCACCCGAGAGCGTGCCCGGTGAACGTCGGATCTCCCTCGGTGCCGTCGATGGTGCAGGTGAACCACCAGGCCTGTTTCTTCGGGTCATAGACTCCGCCAAAATCGATGTCGGGTCCTCCGCCGTAGCGTGAGGGCGGAGCTGTCCCGGCGTAGCTGCCCTTCTTGCATGCGAAGCCCATCCCGAACATGAAGGACAAGACCGCGGTGGGGTCCTTGACTTCGTTGTCGGTGCCCATCACGTACGCCTCAGCACCGTTGGCGCTGGGGCCATATACCACTCCCGCCGAGTTGCCGGCGTAGTCCGGGTGATGCGCGGCCATGCCGGCGATCTCGCGTGGCATACGTGCGAACAGTGGTTTGGCCGCTGCAAGAGTGCCTGGCCACTGCGCCGTGTCGACTCCCATTGCCCGGGCAGCGCCGCGGGTGGGTGTGGCGTTCGAGGGCTGAGAATCGGTGGCCTTGTGTGGTGTCGCGGAGGTGGCTGGGAGCGAGGTTCTCGGCGAAGGGGAAGAGCCGGCGTCGCCTTCCTGCCCGCACCCGCTCACGAGCAGGACCGTTGCCGCCAGAACCAGCGGTATCGACTTCCGACTGCCCGGACGTGGAGCAGACCTGCTGCGAGAAGTCAGTCTGTACGACGGGGGCGCGACGTGCGGTACTGGTCCTCCGGCGAGGCACCGGTCCGCTCGGCGCCGGTGGAAGCAAACGCCGACGCGGTCAGGTTGCGCAGCTGCCGGCGCCTATCGAGGTCCCAGTCACTGTTCATGGTCGGCTGTCCTTAGAGGCGGTCGAGGACGGCAGCTGCCATGGCGTGGTAGCCCAGGTTGGTCGCGTGAATGTTCGGGGGACTCCAGCTGCACATCCACGTGTAGGCGCAGACCGTGGCGACGTTCCGGGGCACTCCGCCGGTGGAGGTGCTGCCGTCGTAGGAATTGAAGGCGGTGGCCACGTCCGCGACCCGCCCTTCTCCCCCGGTCGCGGCGACGGTCGCGTTGAACAGGGTGGTGTTCAGCTGGGCTTGCAGGGCGCTGGTGAGAGGGACCAGCGCTCGCCGGGAGGGGTCGAAGAACAGCGCGAGGTAGGGGTTGTAGTAGTTGGTGACCACGATCGGGACATCCGGCGCGGTGTCATGCAGGGCACCCAGGATGGAGCGCATGTTGTGGTCGACGACGAGGAGCTGCCGCTCGGCGCAGGCCCTGATGTCCGCCGTCGACAAGCATGGTGTCACGTCGTTCGACCCGAGCGTGACCGTGACCAGGCGGGTCGTCCTCCGGTGGGCATGTAGGAACTCCACAGCCTCCGCGAGCTGGCTGCCCTCCTCGTAGGCCCCGGAGCAGTGGGTCCCGTCCCGCATGGTCACGGTTGACTCTCCGTAGCAGGACAGGTTGACCAGCTTCGTCTTGGGCTGTTCGGCGCGGATCCCGTCCAGGACAGGGCCGACGTAGCCTCCCGAGCGATCCTCGCCGCGGTCCGGCTGATATCCGGTCGCCAGCGAATCGCCCAGCGCGAGGTACCAGCCGGTGGCTTGTTCTGGCGGGTCGTCGCCACCGGCGGCGGTCGCCGGCGTTGTCGACGCGGCGGCCAGGACGACCGCGGCTGCTCCGGCGCCCAGCAGCCGCCTCGAGAGAATGGATCGCGATGTGTGCATTGGTTCCTCCAAGATTGAGACGGTTGGCGAGGATTCGCACTGCTCACCGTGCCGGGGTTCGCCAGGGCCGGGCATCGGTCTTATGACGCACATCGGCCTGAGCCCCGGTACTCATGCTCGCGGTCGCAGGCCGCGCACCATGGTCCCTGTGGGCCGAATGCGACGAGGCGGTCATAGTCGCCATCCGACGAGTGCGCCCCAGCCAACCGCGCAGTAAAGACCTTCCCCAGCCTGGATCCCCCTCGGGTGGAAGAGCCCGGAGACTGTGTCCCGGCACCGTCTCGGTTCGACCCCCTCGCCTGGCAACGACGGGACTAGGGTCGAGCACGTGCACGAACACAAGCGATTCGACGACGAGGCAGCCACGTGGGACGACGACCCCGGCCACGAGAAGCGGCAGTTGGCGGTGGCCCAGGCCATCAAGGAGGCCGTGGACCTCAGCCCTCGGATGAGCGCCGTTGACATTGGCGGTGGCACCGGTCGCCTGAGCATCTTGCTTGCCGACCTGGTCGGCTCCGTTGTCGTGACCGACCCCTCCGCCGGAATGGTGCAGGTCGCACGGGAGCGGATCAAGGCGGCCGGGCTCAGTGACCGCCTGCGCGCTGTTCAGGCAGACCTGACGACAGACCGGCTCGATGGGGCCTACGACGTGGTGTGGAGCTCCATGGCGTTGCACCACGTGCAGAACCTGGATGGACTGTTGCGGTCCGTGGCGGGGCTCCTGGTGCACGGTGGTCGGCTGTTGATCGCGGACCTCGACGAAGATCCCGACGGCGCCTTCCACGCCGACAAGGTCGACTTCGACGGACATCACGGATTTGACAGGCAACGCCTTACCGAGCAGCTGGCCCGCGCCGGATTCGGCGACGTCAGCTTCGTCGACGCCACGACCATTCTCAAGAATGACCGCGAGTTCGGAGTATTTCTGTGTACGGCGACCAAGGTGCATGAGCGCAGCGGCAAAGTACTGACTGGGTCAGGTCCGTGGGTGAGCAGCCCGCGATCCCCGCCTCTTCAGAGGCCCTGTGAGCACTCGGTCAACGCGTGGGGTCGACCATGGTCATGCCTGCGACAGTCGCCCGATCGAAGCGGGGCAGCAGCGCGGCCGCATCGTCGAGTCCGATTGTGCGTTCGATCAACCGTTGCGGCTGAAGGATGCCTTGCTCGATGAGCGCGAGCATGGCCGGGTAGTCGGCCGCGGCCATCCCGTGACTTCCCAGGAGATCGAGTTCCCAGCCGATCACCCGAGCCATCGGTACTGCCGGGGGTGACCGTCGACCGGCGGCAGTAGCCCGACCTGGACATGGCGACCCCGACGGCGAAGGCTGAGGATCGCATCAGCACAGGCTTGCTCGCCGCCTACCGCATCGACGCTGACGTGACTGCCGCCGCGCGTGAGGTCGGCGACCGCCCCCGGGATGTCGCTGCCGTCGGCCCGCACAGTGTGCTCCGCGCCGAGCTCGGAGGCGACAGCGAGCGCCTCGGGATTCCGGTCCACCGCGACCACCCGGGCACCGAGCGCACGGGCGATCATGACCACGCTCAGTCCCACGCCGCCGGCACCGACCACGGTCACCCACTCTCCCTCGGTGACCCGTGCACGGCCGACCAGGGCGCGGTACGCCGTGGCGAACCGGCATCCGAGACTCGCCGCGGCGGCGAAGTCGACCTGCTCCGGGAGGCCCACCAGATTCGTGTCTGCATCGTGCAGGGCGGCGTACTCGGCGAACGATCCCCAGTGGGTGAAGCCTGGCTGCTGTTGAGCCGGACAGACCTGAGCGTCCCCGGCCCGACACCACTCGCACCGACCGCAGCCGCAGACGAACGGGACCGTCACCCGATCGCCGACCCGCCATCGGCTGACCTGCTCACCGACCTCGACCACCACCCCGGCAAGTTCATGACCCGGCACGTGCGGGAAGACGATCTCCTCATGGCCCGCCCACGCGTGCCAATCGCTGCGGCACACTCCGGTGGCCATCACCCGGACCACAACCCCGCGGACCGGGGCCGCGGGCTCGGCTACCTCCCGAACCTCGGGCTGGGCTCGAACGGCATCCAGGACGACGGCGCGCACCGGTACAGCCTGTCAGTCAGGAGTCTTCAGGTCAGCGGTGGGGGCTCGGACTCCACGCTGTGCCGCGAATCCAGCGCCGGTCGAGGCGCGTCAATCCAGCCGCGAAGGTGCGCCCAGAAGGACCTCGCCACCCGCCGAGAACTCCTGAGCGTTCAGACCCGTGGCTGCGCGGCCGTGGCATCCTTGACGCTCTGGCGGCTGGCCCACCGACCCGTTCCAACGCACCCACCCACGCGAGGAGACCCGGTTGATCTTCATCACCGCAAAGTTCCGCACCAAGCCCGAGCACGCCGAGGCGTGGCCCGAGATCTCTCGGTCGTTCACCGAGGCCACGCGCGCCGAGCCGGGCTGCCTATGGTTCGACTGGTCTCGCAGCCTCGACGACCCGAACGAGTACGTGCTCGTGGAGGCCTTTGCCGACGAGGACGCTGGCGGCGCACACGTCCGGTCCGAGCACTTCGCGACGGCGCAGCAGGAGCTGCCGTCCTACCTGGCCGAGACGCCGCGGATCGTCAACGCGAGCGTGCCAGGCACCGACTGGTCCGAGCTGGGCGAGCTCGCGGTCTCCACCTGAGGAGCGAGAGACGGATGAGGCCTGACTGGCCTCCTGGCGGGTGCGGTCAGGCCCGTCGCATTCAGCGTTAGACGCAGCAAGGATGCAGCGGCTGCGTACACGCAGCTGGATGCTGCATTGATCGCGGCCAGCGGCAGGGCCAGGGTCCGCAGTAGCCTGTGCCCGACCAGGTAGCGCAACCCGTCGACCAGCTCACGTCGCCGAGGAACGAGACGGTGGCCGCTGCCCACACGACCCAGAAGGGACGTGGGAGCGCGGCCTCGGGGCGGGTGCGGCGGGTTCGGGTGGCGATCAGCCGCATGGTGGGACGGTGCCCGCGGGTCGGGATTCCGCATCAGCGCGTCGAGGTGCCTGGCGAGTCACTCCATGCCGGCCATCAGGGCGTGGGTGTCCCTGCCGCCCACGCCCTGATGGTGCCTCCCCCGGCAGTGCATACCTGTCGTGGGCTAGCAAGCCCAACTCGGGTCGCACCAGAACAGGAACTCGTGACCGACCGCGTTCAGGCTCCCGGCGGCGGTGACTCCGTAGACGTTCACGAAGTCGCCGTACGACGGCATTCGGACACCCGCGGGGAACGTCACCGGGACCGCCGCCAGGGTGGCACCGCAGAAGGTGTCGGCCGGGTAGCACGGCGAGCCACCTTCGACGGTGATCGTGGCGCCGTTGACCGCGGTGACTTGAACTCCCTGCAGAACGACGCGATGACCGAGCCCGTACGCGGTGGCGCGCACGTAGGAAAGATGCGCCGGGCAGTACCCCTCTCCGGCGAACTGAACCGGGGCGGCGGTGCAGGCCGTCTCGATGCTTGGTGACGCCGTGCTGCCGGTCGGCGCGGGGTTGGGTGCGGCAGGGCTTGAGGTCGGGGCCGGGCTGGGGGTCGGGGTCGGGGTCGAGGTTTGAGTGGCCGATCCGCTCGGGCGGGGAGGCCGCGGCTTCGCCACGGCTACGCCGCTGGGGGCACCGGCGGCGGCGCCCTGGGTAGCGACCAGGGCGCCCGCGAGCATGAGGGCGAGTGCGGTGACCGAGGCAACGATGGCGGCGCGGCGGCGGGGAGTGCTGGTCATGGGCGACACGTTGCTGCTAAGACGGCGGCGCGCACATCGGGAGATCGCCTTACTCACAGTCTCCAAAGGGGACAACGGCGCCCGGGTCGGCGACCATGGCTCCATGGCGGCTGGGTTCAGGAGCGTCCTCGTCGGTCGAGCCGGCGAGCTCGCTGCGCTGAGGGCCGCGGCACAGCGTGCACGAGCCGGGGAGCCAGTCACGGTCGTGGTCGAGGGAGAGCCAGGCATCGGCAAGAGCCGCCTGGTGCTCGAGCTGGCCGCCGACCTTGGCCCGGGCTGGGTGACGGTGACTGGGCACGGGATCGACCTGGCCGAGGGCGCTGTCCCCTACGGAGTCGCCGCGGAGCTCGTCCAAGCCCTCGTGCGTCTACTCGGCGACGAACACATCGGCCAGCTCCTGGGCCCCCACGCAGCGGGTCTGGGACCGCTCGTCCCACCCGCCCTCCACGGCACCGACGGGTCCTTGGACCGTCTCGCCGTCTACCCGGCGTGCCGGGCGCTGGTTGAAGGAGCGGCACGTCAACATGCGCTGTGCCTGATCGTCGAGGACCTGCACTGGGCCGACGTCGCGTCGGTTGACTTGCTCACCTACCTGGCCAAGACCGTCGCAGACGTTGCGGTGCTACTGGTCGTCACGACCCGGCCGCGTGCGCCGCGAAGGCCGCCTCGTCGCCCGCCAGGTTGCCGAGCTCACCCGCCGGCCGGTCGGGCAGCACCTGTGGCTCGGCCCGCTTGACCGTGCGGCCGTCGAACAGCAGACCGCTGCCCTGCTCGGCCGACCGCCGGACACCGAGACACTGGCCCGGGTGCATCGGCTCGGCGATGGAGTCCCGCTCTACGTCGAGGAGCTGGTGAACGGCCCGGCCACGACGGGCGACACCGCGCTGGACCGGCTCAACCTGGCCCTCCGCCTGGAGGGCATGGATGCGACCACCCGGCGGGTGCTCGACGCCGCCGCGGTCGGTGACGGCCGCCTAACCACAGCACGACTCACTGCGGTGACCCGGCTAGACCGTCGGGCCGTGGCCGACGCGCTCGGCGACGCGGTCCGCGCCGGTGTCATGGAACCGAGCGACGGCGCCCAGTCTGTGCGGTTCCATCACGCGCTGCTCCGCGAGGCGGTGGTTCAGGCCCTGTTCCCAGACGACCGGCAGGCCTGGCACCGAGCGTGGGCCGAGGAGCTCCACGACGACCTCGTGGCGGCCGCCCACCACTGGTACGAGGCTGGTGAGGCCGAGCGGGCCCTGCCCGGCGCAGTCCGGGCCGGCGAGAAGGCTCTCGCGCTGTCCGCTCCGTTCGAGGCGGCGTTGCACTACCGCCGCGTGCTCGATCTGTGGTGGGTCGTCGACGACCCCGAGCAGCTGGCTGGAGTCAGCCGGCGCTTCGCTCTGACCCGCGGCTCCAACGCGGTGGCGCTGACCGCGGACTGGGCAGCGCGTCGCCGCGCTGGCCGAGCGCGAGGTGTCCCGCACCGTCCCCGCCGACCCTGTCATCACCATGTGGGGTCGGCTCGTCCGAGCCCGCGTGCTCCGGGATGCGGGTGTCGCCTATCAGCTCGCCGTGGCTCCCGAGGAGATCGACGAAACGGTCGAGATGCTGTGTGAAGCACCGTTGGAGGACGACCTGGTCGTCAGCAGCCTGAGCTTTCTCGCCCACACCACCTACCAGACGTCCTCGCGCACCTTCGCGCAGATCGTGGACAGGATCGACAAGGCGCAGCTGCAGCGCGAGGGGCCAGAGGCTGAACCGGAATGGTCGCTGAGCCTGCAGGCCGAGCGAGCACAGCGCGACGGCGACCCCAACAGGGCCATCGAGCTCGCGCGCACCCGACTCTCCCGGCTCTCTCGCCGCTCCCTGCGAGGCTCCATCCAGTTCGCGCGCGCGACGGCCGAGTTGGGCTGGTTCCTGCAAGCCACGGGCGAGTACCGGGCGGCCGCCGTCGCCGCGGACGAGGCCCTGCGGATGTTGCAGGGCAAGGCGGCCGGCGGACTTGGCTGGATGTTCGCCGTCGCCCAGGTTGCTCCGATCTGGTTCGCGCTCGGCGAATGGGACCGCTGCCGCGAGCTGGCAATCCCGCAGCTCGACCCGCCGACTACCGACGGATCGATCTCCGAGGCCGCCGCTCTGCTGATGGACATCGACGTGGCCCGCGGTGACCTGGCCGAGGCGGAACGCCATGCAGAGATCGCCTTCGGCTGCGTCAGCCCGACCACGAGCGCCCTCCCCGCCCTCTACGCCGCCCCCCGAATCGCCGCGGTCGGCCTGACGCTCGCACAAGGGCGCGTGGGCCGCGCGTGGCAGCAACTGCTTGAGCTTCTCCAGATGCCGACGCTTGAGCAGGCTTCGTGGATCACCTACCAGGCGGTGCTCCTCGCGGCCAGACTTGCGGGTGATCACCCAGGGTCGGTTCCGGAGGGTTGGCTAGAGGCCGTGCGCGCCGCGGCCGAACGGGTGCCGAGCCAGGGCCGGCTCGGGGAAGCCTGGGGCGCCGAGCTTGACGCACTGTCCGCCAGGGTCGGCGGACTCGACAACGCGGCTAGCTGGGAGCGCGCGGTGAACGCATGGGACGACATCGAGCACGTGCCGCACACCGCGAAGTGCCGGCTAGATCTCGCACGCCGGCACCTGCAGGACCGACGCCCCGAGGATGCCGCGGGGCAGCTGCGCCTCGTCCTGAAGACCGCGGAGCACCTCGGTGCCGCGCCGCTGGCTGACCAGGCAAGGAGCCTGGCGCTTGCGGGTCGGCTCCGCCTCGATGTCGCGCGCCCGGAGGCGCACGCGAAAGGCCTGTCGCCGCTCACGGCTCGTGAAACCGAGGTGCTCCGCCTTGTCGCGCAAGGCCAGACCAACGCTCAGATAGGGTCCGCGCTGTTCATGTCGCCCAAGACGGTGAGTGTCCACGTGTCACGGATCATCGCCAAGCTCGGGGTCGCCAACCGCACTGAGGCAACGAGGGTCGCCCTGCGCTCTGGTCTCCTCGAGGAGTGAGGACTCATCGCACAGTCGTCTGTCCTACACACGCGGTCAGCCCAGTCACCTCAGGAGGCCTCGCGCATGGCCGCGACCTCCAGGTTCACCAAGCTGGATGCTGCTCGCCGGCACAGCGGATCACGCTTTCGCATTTCTGCCGTACGGCGACCCGGGCTTTCATTCCAGACTGGTGTCGAGGAGGTTGCTGCTCGTGTCTGCGTTTGTTCCCGGGCTCGAACTGAGCCGGCAGTTCTACGCTGAGCTCGTCCAGCCGATCCTCGATGCCAGGTTTCCTGGTCTCCCCCACAGTGCGGCACTACTCGGTCGCGGGTCCGAGGTGCTCGGCTTCGACGACGAGATGTCGACCGATCACGACTGGAAGCCGCGGGTTCTGCTCTTCCTGGGCGAGGCGGACCAGGCTCGTCACGGCGGGGCCGTCGGCGACAGTTTGCGGAGAGAGCTGCCACCGCGGTTTCGGGGTCGTCCGGTCGATCATGAGATCCATACGGTGCGTGGCTACTTTAGGGAGCGGCTGGCCGTCGACGTCTACGGGGAGCTCGAGGCGCGCGACTGGCTCACTTTCCCGGAGCAGGCACTCCGGACGTTCACCGCGGGCGCGGTCTATCACGACGAGGTCGGCCTGCAGGCCGTCCGCGACCGCCTCGCCTACTACCCGCGCGACGTTTGGCTCTATCTGCTGGTGGCCGGCTGGTGGCGCGTCCACCCCGAAGCCAACCTCGTGGGCAGGGCCGGCTCGGTAGGAGATGAGCTGGGATCGGCGCTGATCGGATCGCGGCTCGTGTCGGACCTGATGCGGCTCTGCTTTCTGATGGAACGTCAGTACGCGCCGTACTCGAAGTGGTTCGGTACGGCGTTCTCCCGGCTGGAGTGCGGGCCCGAGTTGTCACCAATCCTGAGGAAGGTCCTTCAGGTCGAGACCTGGCAGCAACGCGAGGTTGCGCTGATGGCGGCCTACGAGAAGCTGGCGGCGATGCACAACGGGTTGCGGCTCACCGAGCCTGTCTCCACCCACGTCGAGCGAATGTGGAACCGGCCGTTCAAGGTCGCCTGGGCAGACATCCCGGGTCTACTGCGGGCCGAGATCCAGGATCCGGCCGTAGTGAGCATTGCCGAAAGATGGCCCGTCGGTCCGGTCGACCAGTTCCGCGACCTCCTCTGGCCTGCGCGGAACCGCCGCCTGCTGCTTCGCCTCTTCGACCACGCAGAATGAGGAAGGCGCATGTCAGCACCCTGACCTGGGCTTGCTCAGCCGGTGGTGGCGTCCTGTGCTCACGGGGACGGCCACCCGTCGAGTACGTTCGAGCCCGCCGCCCTTGCTCGGGCAAGGTCGCAGGACCACTAGGGAGGAGCAGAACCATGCCGGAGCTCATGGTCGACGTCATCACCTCGCTGGACGGCTTCTCGTCGGCGGAGGGCTGGCCGGGCTTGTGGGGGATGGGCGGCCCCGAGTACTTCGCTTGGCTCGACGAGGACGGCGCCGGCACGTACACCTCGCTGATGGGCGCCACTACCTACCGCCTGTTCGCCGGGTTCGTCGACTCCGGCCAGGAGGACATGGGCGCGCTGACCGACATGGACAAGATCGTGTTTTCCTCCACATTGGAAGAGCCGCTCGCCTGGGCGAACACCCGTCTCGTCTCCGGTGACGCGGTGGAGGTGGTCCGCGGAATGAAACAGGACGGCGACACCTCCCTGCGCACGATCGGCAGCCTCAGTCTGTGCCGGTCGTTGCTGACCGCCGGACTGGTGGACCGGTTCCGGGTGGTTGTCTTCCCGGTGGTCAACGGAGCGTCCGGCCGCGAGCATTTCTACGCCGGGTGGCCGGACGTCTCCCTCGAGACGGTCGACCACCGCACCTTCGACGGCCGACTGCAGATGATGGAGTTCGTGCCCCGGGTACTGGATGGTCCACCCGACTGACCTGGCGCATCAAGAGTCATCGACCGCGTATCACAATCCGTCTTGCCCGCACGCACCGCGATTCTTCGCCCTCTGAAAGGCGGATACGACGAAGCCACCGGGCTGCCGTCGGTCAGGGCAAGGTCGGAGGGTCGAACAGGAGCGTGCTCAGACCTCGCCGCACCCCGAGCGCATCCGCGACCTTGCGAATCGCCAGAAGCGTCCCCTCGACGTAGGGGTCGGGGGTCAGCCCCGGGTCGTGGCGCATCACGAGCCGCTCACCTTGGCCCCCGAAGACAATCTCGGTGCTGACCACGAAACTGGGCAGCCGCACGGAGTGGACACGCGAGCCAGCCACCTCGGCGCCCCGGGCCTCGACCGGCCCGTGGAGCATCCCCGAGTGGCACCGCGGTCCGCGGATCACGGATCTGACCGAGCGTCTCGGCCAGCTCGCGGGCGGTCCCGCTGGGAACGTCGGCCTTGGTGTCGCTGGCGTAGTCGAGGATCTCCCAGGAGTCGAGGTGCTGCGCGGCCATCTGGGCGGCGCGCTGCAGGACCGCGGCCATGATCGAGAAGTTGCCGGCCGCGAAGACGCCCACGCCTTGCCGTCGAGCACGCCGATCGAGCTCGACGTAGTCCTCGGCGGTCAAGCCGCTGGACCCAACCACCACGTGTACGCCTGCGTCGACGGCGGCAAGGACGTTGTCCCTCACCGCGGTGGCGCTGGTGTAGTCCACCAGCACGTCGACCGCGGCAGCCTCCAACGCCTCGGTAACGCTCGCGTGGACGACCCCTGTGCTCGATGCACCCATTCCTTCCAGGCTCCGCCCGGCCGCCGAACGCGAAACGCCCGCCGTCAGCACGAGATCGTCCGCCGCACCGATCGCCCGAACAATGGGCGGAGCAGTCCAGCCGGTGATACCGGCGAAACAGACGTTGATCATGTGCCGACGATAGGCCACCACGCCGCCGCCGGCACCCGTGCGTCGGGACTGGCTTCGATCCGTGCCCAGCGTGCGCGGCGAGCGGCACTCGGCGCGATCGACAGGGATGAGCCGTTTCGGCGGGCTGGGACAATGGCGCCATGGCGATGTTGGAGGGTCTGCTGATCGTGGGGGCGATGGGCCTGCTGCTGTATGCAGTGATCCGGGCACTGCAGAGCAGACCGGGACCCCCGGCAGTGGCCGCCGGTCAGTGGCGCACCGCCCACTACGACGTCAACGGCCGCACAAGAGTGGTGGTGCACAAGGTCACGCCCGGCGGCGCCCAGTCCTGGACGAGCACGTCATCGCCGAGATCCCGGTGAACGATCCGGAGTACGACGTACTCTTCATGACCGCCATGGCGACGGCACGCCAGCGCAAGGCAATCTTCGAGACCGAGGAGTAGGCAGGCGCTCCGACAGGACGCTCTCCGGCGCATCGCGGAGCTCGAGCGAGTCGTCGCCACGGTCGAACACGTCGCAATCCGAGCCTCCAGCTGTCGGCGCGCGGCAGTGACCGGAATGCCGGACAGTGCGCCAGGTCGCGCGGGTGAGTCGGGGACAACGGGCCGCGGGTCCGGTCAACCACGGTCAGATCAGCACCCGGATCACGGCGACGGTGGCGGCGCGGCGACCAGTGCCACCACCAGCGGCGCCCGGAGCAGGAGCAGGCCGAGGCCCAGCCCTACGCCGGCGACACGCGCATCGATGACCAGGCCGTGGCTGGATGCGAACGTGCTGGTGACCACGAGCCCGGTGAGCAGTGCCGGTGTCAGCAGGGCGATGACCCGGGTCAGCGCCGCCGGAGGGGCTGCCCCTCCGGCGAGGAGCGGGCCGACCACCTTCAGTGCGACGGTCCCAGCCGCCAAGACGAGGACCAGAACCCACGTCATGGCTAACCCTTCAGCCCCAGCAGTGCCGTCGCTGCGGCGGCGAGGACCGGCACCCCTTCGGGCGTGATCGGCACCAGCACCAAGGCCACGACGGCGGCCGCCACCGCCACCGCGAGGGGACGCCCTGCGGCACGCAGCTCGGGGACCAGCAGTCCGAGGTAGAAGACCGGGAAGAGCACGTCGAGTCCCAACGAGTTCGGGCTTGCCAACGTCGAGGCGCCCAGGGCTCCGGCGATGGTCCCGAGCACCCAACCGAGGTACTGCAGCGGTGCCGACCACACCACGACCTCGGGGTCGAACCTGCCCTCACCTTGGTGGGCGAGGGCGAAGGACGCATCGACGACCAGTATCCCGGCCAGTGCCCGACGAAGAGGCGAACCGGACAGCGACGGGGCGAAGCCGATCCCCATCGGCACAAAGCGAGCGTTGGCCAACAGCCCGGTTCCTGCTGCGAGGCCGACCCCTCCGCCTCCCGTGAGCACCGTCAGCGCGCCGAACTGGGCGCCGCCCGACCACACCACGGCGGACATCACGATGGCCGGCAGCGTACCGAGGACCGGGGCGGCCAGCACCCCGAAGGTGACGCCCAGCGCGGCCGTCGGGAGCGCAAGCGTGGCCGACGCGCGCACCGCCCGGGTCTTGGTCGATGACAAGGGACCACCTCCACGCCCGACAATAACTAATGGTCTTAGGCATGCAAAACCATTACACTGGATCGGTGTCCACCCTGGGTTCCCGCGTCGCGACGCTCCGACTGATCGGTGGGCGTCCCTGCCTGGACCTGGTGAACACGGTGAGCTGGCGAGGCGACGCCACCCGACTCGAGGACCACCTCACCGACAGGTCTGACTGCCTGGTCTGGTGCCAGCGCGCGGGCGTGATCTCGGCGACGGAGGCCCACGACCTCGAGGGGATCGACGTACGCGCGCCGCTCCTCGCGCTGCGAGAGACGCTGACCGCGCACCTCGCCGACGTCGACCTACCCCGGCTGCGGCCGTTGCAGCCGCGATCAGCGACGCCCTGCAGCACAGCACCCTGGTCCCGTTCGATGGCCGGGTGGCATGGCAGGTCAGGGCCCTCAACGGGCGTACACCGGCCCGCCGGATCGCTCTGGACCTGCTCGACCAGCTCACCGACCCTCCCGGCCCGGTCCGACTCTGCAGCGACCCCGCCTGCGGTTGGGCCTACGTCGACACCAGCCGCGGACACCGGCGACGCTGGTGCAGCTCGGAGGACTGCGGCAACCGCGACCGGGTGCGGCGCCACGCGGCCCGCGCGGCCAGCAGCCCTCATCACGCTTAGCCAGCTCCGGCCGGCCCGCATGTCGGCGAACTTGATCCCCACGTCTGCTCCAGGTGCGGGGCGCGGCTCCCAAGCTGCCGGTGAGCGTGCGTCCGAACACGTGAGGTCGGAGCGATGATCGGCGGGCGGCGCGTCGCCAGATCGGGCTACCGTTTCACCCATGGCTGACGCCTGGCTATCCGATACCCGCTCGTCGTACGACATCGACGCCGCCGGATACGCCGAGAAGGTACGTGGACTGCTCGGCGAGATGCCCTACCTCCGCGCGAGCCTGACGTTGTTCGCCGAGTTGGTGCATGGTGCCGGAGGCGGGCCAGTCGCCGATGTGGGCTGCGGGCCGGGGTACGTCACCGGCTACCTCCACGACGCCGGAGTGGACGTGTTCGGCATCGATCTTTCGCCCGAGATGATCGCCATCGCGCGGCGCGACTATCCAGACCTACGCTTCGAGGTTGGGACGATGACTGACCTCGACCTGGCGGACGACTCGGTCGTCGGCATCATCGCGTTCTGGTCCGTGATCCACGTGCCCGACCACGCCATCCCCGGCGTGTTCGAGCAGTTCCGTCGAGTGTTGCGACCACAGGGTCTGTTACTGGTCGGCTTTCACGTCGGTGACGAGACACGACACACGTCCGAGGGCTACACGGGTCGTCCAATCAACGTTGATAGTCACCATCGTCGGCCGAGCACGATGATGGGTTGGCTTCGTGACGCGGGGTTCACGATCGAGGCCGAACTGGTCATCGGGCCCGACGAGGATGTCCCGGGGGCCGTCATCTTTGC